>NZ_JABBFO010000009.1 GCF_018494035.1 Rosenbergiella australiborealis | reverse complement strand
ACTCGTTGTCGCGAGGTGGCGTATATTACTCGCTTCACCTCAGGAGTCAATCATTATTTTGATTTTTTCTCCCGGACTAAATCGCTTTAGTCCCTGTCACCGCGCTGCGCATCGTGCTTTGCCGTGTCAGTGGATGCGCATTATAGGGAGTTCCGCTGAGAGCGCAAGGGATTATTTAAACTTTTTTACCAAGTGGTGATAATTCAAACTATGCGTTTATTTTACAAACTAAACAGGCAAAAAAGCGCTTACTTTTACATCACCACGGTGAATAGAGTACGTTGAAATCTCACTCTTAGGTCAATTTATCCTCTTAAGCGCTACAAATCAGAGGTATACTTAGCGGACTCACTAACTAATAAAGGACCCTTCAATGGTTCGTTCAACAGGTAATCTCACTGGCCTACCTTGGATTGCCGCAATGGCTTTCTTTATGCAAGCCTTGGATGCCACGATACTGAACACTGCTTTACCCGCCATAGCACAAAGTCTCCATCGCTCGCCGCTTGCCATGCAATCAACCATTATTAGCTATTCATTGACTGTCGCGATGCTAATTCCTGTCAGCGGATGGCTGGCCGATCGTTGCGGAACACGAAAGGTCTTTATTAGTGCAGTAACCCTATTTGCTCTCGGCTCTCTTGCCTGTGCACTCTCTCAATCACTTTGCTTATTAGTTATATCGCGGGTGGTTCAAGGAATTGGTGGCGCGATGATGATGCCTGTTGCACGGTTAACGCTGTTAAAAGCCTATCCAAGAAATGAACTTCTCCCCATCTTAAACTTTGTCACTATGCCTGGATTGTTAGGCCCGGTGTTAGGGCCGGTGCTGGGTGGATTCTTCGTCACCTACGCAACATGGCATTGGATTTTTCTTATCAATATACCTATTGCCTTAGTGGGGATCTTTTTCGCACGGAAATACATGCCAGACTTTACTGTTCCCAAACGCAAGTTTGACCTACTAGGCTTTCTCTTGTTCAGTGGTTCAATTGTTGCAATATCGACTGGTGTTGAGTTACTCGGTGAAGAACAGATTTCTCTTGGTACCGCATTGGTTACCATAGTATTGGGATTACTATTACTCGCCTTCTATATAAAGCATGCTTTTCGTTACGCAACACCTCTTATCAATCTTTCTATGTTTCGTATCCGTACCTTTTCAGTCGGAATTGCAGGGAACGTTGCCTCACGTTTGGGGACAGGCTGTATTCCTTTTTTAATCCCCTTACTTTTACAAGTCGCTTTTGGTTATTCAGCAATCTTTGCAGGTTTTATAATGATTGCCACCGCCGTTGGGGCTGTATTAGCAAAATCGACGGTTACGCCATTACTTCGTCGCCAAGGTTATCGCCGTACACTGGTTGGGATAAGTATGATTATTGGTCTATTGATCATGAGTTTTGCTTTACAGTCTAATCAGCGCAGCATCCTGTGGTTACTTCCGCCTTTATTCTTAATAGGTATGGCTATGTCGACACAATTTACCTCAATGAATACCATTACGTTAGCCGATCTCACCGATGAGTATGCTAGCGGAGGGAATAGTGTTCTCGCTGTCACACAGCAATTAGCGATTAGCCTCGGTGTTAGTGTTAGCGCCGCTGTATTAAGGTTTTGGCAAGGTTATAGCTCCTCAACACAATGGCAATTTCAAGCGACTTTTACCACAATGGGCATTGTAACCATTATTGCTGGCTGTATTTTCTTACTCTTAATGAAAAAAGACGGTGAGAATCTTATTAAAAGACCAGCTAGAAAAAGATAGGTTGGTATTAGTCAGCGGGTATAGGTAACGTGGTGACACTATCTCCCGATCATTACTGATACTATTGGAAGTTATACCTAAGATTACTGTAAAAATCCCCCCTGCGGGTATAAGACAGGGGGATATACAAACTACCGTCGATAAGTCGTGATTCCCCCTACTTTGCGATATTGAGATCGGTCATCACGAATAAAATACTGCCTTACAATGATGAGTTCAGGACTCCACGGAGACGACTCTCTGTGCGATAAAAAAAGGCGCCTTAAGCGCCTTTAGTTTTTATTAAATTTCTACTTGAGTTCCAAGTTGAATAACTCGATTGGGGGGTATTTCAAACTGATCCGGCGCCCGCAGGGCATTGCGCTGCAAGAGTAAAAATAACTTACCGCGTAATCTTAAATACCACGGACGTTTACCTAGTATTAACGACTCATTAGACATAAAGAACGATGTCTCCATCATTCGGCAGTTCAAGCCTTCAAGACCGCAGCGATGAAAAATATCTTCCATATTCGGAATTTCGCGCCATCCGTAACTTGCTACGACCCGCCAAAACGTTGGTGACAGCTGTTCGATACTGACACGCCGAACATTATGAACGTAAGGTGCATCCTCAGTACGTAATGTTAGTAAAACCACGCGTTCGTGCAGCACTTTGTTATGTTTGAGATTATGTAATAACGCGAAAGGGATGATATTTTTCACTCTGGTCATATATACCGCAGTTCCCGACACCCGAACAGGAGGATGTTTCTCTAGTGAGGAGATCATCGCTTCTAGTGAATTACCATGCTCATGCATTTTCCTTAACGCTCTGAACCGTTCACTTTTCCATGTTGTCATTATAATAAACATGACGAGTGCGAGTGTTAGCGGTAACCATCCGCCTGATAAAATCTTGACTAAGTTTGCCGTGAACAACGGCACATCAATACAGAGGAGGAAAAGACAAAGAGGAACAACGGAAAAAAGGCTCCAATGCCAGTTTTTTCGTGCAACGGTACACGACAATAGGGTGGTTAATACCATTGTCCCTGTTACCGCAATACCGTAAGCCGCTGCTAAATTACTCGAATGTTTAAAGCTTACAATCACCAAGACAACAGCAGTATAGAGCAGCCAATTCACGACCGGAATGTAAATCTGACCTGACTCATTTTCAGATGTATGAATAATACGCATTGGCGGTAGATACCCCAAACGTACAGCTTGTCTGGTCAGAGAGAAAACCCCCGAGATGACAGCTTGAGACGCAATGACGGTTGCCAACGTCGCGATAATCAACATGGGAATTAGCGCCCAATCAGGAGCTAAAAGGAAAAAAGGATTTTTAATGGCTTCAGGATGCTTAAGTAATAGCGCCCCCTGGCCAAAGTAATTTAATACTAAGGAAGGAAGAACCACCATTATCCACGCAATACGAATAGGCAGCTTACCGAAATGCCCCATATCTGCATATAGTGCCTCCACCCCCGTAATTGCTAATACTACTGATCCCAAAGCAAAGAATGATATTGTCTTATAATGAAGGAAAAACTGTAGTGCATACCAAGGATTAACTGCCTGTAAAACAACGGGATTATTAATAATCCCGTTTAGGCCGAATATTGCTAATAGAATAAACCATAGCAACATAACCGGCGCGAATATTTTACCGACTAATCCCGTACCGTGTTTTTGAATAACAAATAAAAGTGTGAGTACCACGATGGAAATCGGTACGATAAAGACGTCCAGTGAAGGCGCTGCAATTTCCAACCCTTCAATCGCAGAGAGCACAGACATTGCTGGTGTGATAACGACCTCACCAAAGAAGAAGCTCCCCCCAATTAGACCCAATATCAGTACGACTGCAGTTGCCGTGGCATGAGTATTGCGTCCCGCCAGCGACATAAGCGTTAGAATTCCACCTTCACCAGAGTTATCAGCGCGCATTACATAGCTGATGTACTTTAGCGAAACCACTAATACCAATAACCAAAAAATTAAGGAAAGAAAACCAAAAACAGACTGTTGTTCGATACCAAAACCAAATTCGCCAGAAAGGCATTCTCGTAGGGTATAGAGAGGACTTGTACCAATATCCCCATACACGACACCAATTGCTGCCAGTGTTAACGCCGCGGTAGACTGTTTATTCTCTGAGTTCATATAAATCTTCTGTTTAGATCGATTAGTCTTAAACAACCTTCGTAATTAATTTTATCCGCACAGTATGCATAGTTTTAGTAAAAAACCTACTGTGCATTCACATATGCTATTACTTAATGATAAAAATCATTTACAGTGCAGAGAGAAAAAATTACGCTCGCATCGCTCGATAGCGACCTTAGATGCGATTAAAGGATGCCTGATGATACCCGCACAACTCCTCGCCGATAGAATCGTCCGCCTCAGTAATAGTTTAGAAAAAGGTCTGTATGAACGCCATGATGTTATACGACTTTGTCTCTTAGCCGCACTAAGTGGCGAAAGCGTTTTTTTAATGGGGCCTCCAGGAATTGCAAAAAGTTTAATTGCCCGGCGTATTAAGTGCGCGTTTAAAAATGCGACCGCATTTGAATATCTCATGACTCGTTTCTCAACACCGGAAGAGGTATTTGGCCCACTGTCTATTCAGGCATTAAAAGACGAAGGTCGCTACCAACGCATTACAGAAGGCTATCTACCCGATGCAGAGATCGTTTTTCTAGATGAGATTTGGAAAGCGGGCCCCGCCATTTTAAATACCTTGCTCACAGCCATTAATGAACGCCGCTTTCGCAATGGTAAAGATGAACAAAAAATCCCTATGCGTTTACTCATCAGCGCCTCCAATGAATTACCTGATGATGATAGCGGACTAGATGCGCTCTATGATCGTATGCTGATTCGTTTATGGCTAACAAACGTCAACGAAAAACGTCATTTTCATGGGATGCTATTACAAGCTGAAGATTCCAATTTTTCACTTGATGATGAACATTTAGCCGTGAGCGATGAAGAATATTTCCAATGGCAGCAGGCCATACCCAAAATATCCCTGCCCGAAGAGGTATTCGAGCTTATCTACAGGCTGCGTCAACAACTCCAGCAACTTCCTGATGCCCCTTATATTTCAGATCGGCGGTGGAAAAAAGCGATTCATTTATTACAAGCTAGTGCCTTTTTTAGCGGACGGCATGCTATTGCACCAATCGACCTTATTTTACTGAAAGAGTGTCTGTGGCATAACGCAGCATCCCGTACATTGATTGAACAAGAAATCCGAACGCTATTACTACACTTTGCTTGGCAACAACAACCGATGCTACTGGAATTACAACAAATCACTGCTCGTAAGCAAACCATGCATCAAGAACAAAGTTTAACTCAGGCACTCAAGTTATCGAAACAGAGCGCAATGTTTAGCCGTAAGCCACATTATCAGTTACCCGTATCGCTAACGGGTAGCTCTTTTACCCTGTTTCTACAACAACCATTAACACTACATCATTTGCGGGTAACGCATATCGTTATAGAAAAAGAGGCACTACAACATTGGCTACAAAAAGGTGGCGACATTCGAGGTAAGTTAAACGCAATAGGCTTTCCACAGTCCCTTGATCTTTCTGTCGATGAATACGACTGTCTAGTCGTCAGAGATATAAGTTTACAAGCGACTCGGTTAAATTATGAGGATAATAATGCAACCGGTCAGTTGCCTGAAGAGATCATGAAGCAATTTTCACACTTACATGACCGGCTCCAACAGCAGCGCCTATTGTTCCGCCAGCAACAGCAATGCTTGTTTATCAATAATGAATGGTTGGCTGATATTGAAGCCAGTTTACAAAATGTCGCAACGCATATAGAACAGGCTGAACAATGATCTCTTTAGATACATTGCTAAACCTTTTAACCTTGAACGACAGTATCAATCTTAATGATTTTCTCGCAACGCTACTCACCGCACCACAACTGGTGCTGCTTTTTGAGAAAAGCCCTAAATTAAAGAAAATGCTGCAACGTGAGCTGCCACAGATCAAAGCCGCCCTCACCGAGCAGCTTAAAAATACTCCGGTCCCTGAAAATCTTGCACAAGAGTTTGCTTTTTATACCCAAATCCAAAGCCTTACCTATTACCCATTTACCCAACAGCTGCAACAAACTTGTCAACAGCTTGAGGCGCTAAACTCGCCGTTCCACGCAGAAGCACAAAGCCTATTAAAACAGACGGAGTCACAGCAGCTAACACCAGCCCAACAGAGTTTATTTATGCAACGTTGGCGGATGAACCTGACGCTTCAAGCGCTAACGCTTAATGACGATCTGTTAGAACAACATAAACAAAGACTCATTGAAGAATTAAAAAAACAGCTGGCGATGAGTGGATTTCTTTCCCCTTTATTAGCCGATGATGAAGAAATCAGTCATGGTAAACTTTGGGACCTGAGTAAATCATCCTTACATACTACAGACAGCGATCGTCTAACTGAATATAGCCACTTTCTCCGTTCGCAACCTCAGCTTAACGAACTCGCCCAAAAACTAGGGCGTAGCCGGGAATCAAAAGCTATCGCAGCAGAAAATACTCAACTCGGCCCCGTACTCACTACCGAAACTGTCCGCCACTCTTTTCCCGAAGAAGTTCAAGGCGTTTACCAGAGTGATGACGTATTACGTTTACTTCCGGCGGAGCTCGCAACACTCAGCTTAAATGAATTAGAAGTCGAATTTTACCGTAAGTTAATTGAAAAACGATTACTGACTTACCAATTACGCGGGCAAGACCACCAGCCAAAGATCAAAGAACGCCCCGTCATTTATCAGCAAAAAGAACAACAACCGAAAGGTCCTTTTATTGTTTGTATCGATACATCAGGCTCAATGGGTGGCTTTAACGAACGCTGTGCGAAAGCCTTTTGTTTGGCGCTATTGAAAATTGCCTTTCAAGAGAATCGTCGCTGTTTTGTTATGATGTTTACTCAAGAAATTATTCAGTATGAATTGACGGCAGAGAGTGGGATGCCACAATTACTGCGTTTCCTCTCTCAGCGCTTTCGAGGCGGAACGGATATTGAGTATTGCTTGGAGGAAGCAGTAAAACTGCTACAGACAGAAACTTGGCAAGAGGCAGATATCGTGGTTATTTCAGACTTTATCGCTCAACGCCTGTCCGACGATACCCAGCGACGCATTCGCACTCAACAACAAGACCATCAACAACGTTTTCACGCTGTGACATTATCCCAACATGGGAAACCACGTTTATTATCTATTTTTGACTTTATTTGGCCATTTGATACCGGACTAAAAAGTCGATTAAAACGCTATATACGGCGCTAAATATTAAGGGACTGCTATAGTTTGAGCATAATCAATAAGGAAAAAGAGTATCGTGAAAACTACGACTTTGACACCAGCGTTTACCCCTTCATTATCAGGTAGTGATCCTGAACAAAAGCGCCAGCAACTTCTCGACTATTTTCAGACGACCTGGCAAACCTACGAACAATTATTTACTTGTTTAACGCAAGATAACGCGTGGACAACCAAAGCAATTCCTCTACGCCACCCCCTCATTTTCTACTATGCTCACACCGCCACATTTTTTATCAATAAGTTAATGGCTGGTGGCTATATGACTGAGCGTATTGATGAACGCATGGAAGCCATGATGGCAATTGGTGTCGATGAAATGAGTTGGGATGATCTCAACGATGATCATTATCACTGGCCAACTCCCGAAGCGGTACAACACTATCGTGATCGTGTTCGTGAGACAGTTATTGATGTTATTGCTCATATTCCGCTTACCCTACCCATCGGTTGGGACGATCCAGCTTGGGCAATATTGATGGGAATTGAACATGAACGTATTCACCTAGAAACCTCCAGCGTGCTTATCCGTCAACTGCCGATCAATTGGGTCACCGCGTCATCTGCATGGACAATTTGCCCACATGGAGAGCGTATTCGTCAACATGTGCCAAAAAACACCCTTTTACATCAGGACGGCGGTCAACTGATCCTCGGTAAACGTGATGATTACTATGGATGGGATAATGAATATGGCCGCCAGACTTGTAATATCGCACCTTTCTCTGCCAGTAAAATGCTTGTCAGTCAGGCCGAATTCTATGAATTTGTTCAAGAGGGAGGCTACCAAAATTCTCAATGGTGGGATGATGAAGGATGGGGCTGGAAAACCTATACCAATGCCGATAAACCGACTTTTTGGGTCGGGGATATTGCGCATCCTGAACAGCTTAAACTTCGCGTGCTCGCAGAAGAGATTCCACTGCCTTGGGATTGGCCGGTAGAGGTTAACCAACTCGAAGCCTCCGCGTTTTGTCGATGGAAATCGGCCAAAACAGGACGTTCAATTCAGCTACCCAGCGAAGGTGAATGGGCCTGGTTACGTGAGCAAGTTACGGGAGACCATCCAGATTGGCAGATCCCTATCGGTAATATCAATTTACAAGGCTGGGCTTCATCCTGCCCAGTCGACTATTTTAAGCAAGGGGAGTTCTTTGATATCGTTGGTAATGTCTGGCAATGGACGACAACACCCATTAACGGCTATCCTGGTTTTAACGTTCATCCCCTTTACGATGACTTCTCCACACCCACCTTTGATGGTAAACATAACTTGATAAAAGGTGGGAGCTGGATCTCTACCGGTAATGAAGCGTTAAAAGCCTCCCGCTATGCTTTCCGACGCCATTTTTTCCAACATGCTGGCTTTCGCTACGTAGAATCGGTTCATCAGGAAACTATGATTAATAACCCTTACGAAACAGATACAATGGTGGCTCAATACCTTGATTTTCAATACGGCGAACGCCTATTTTCCGTAGAGAACTATGCCAAGGCTTTAGTCGAGAAGGTGATCCCTCTTTGTCGCTCTACTACACACGCGTTAGATCTCGGGTGTGCAACAGGACGCGCTAGTTTTGAATTGAGTCGCTATTTTGATCAGGTGACCGGTATTGATTATTCCGCTCGCTTTATTGATGTAGCATTACAACTTATGACGGGAGAAGGGTTTCGTTACGCCCTTCCTACAGAAGGCGAACTCGTCGATTACCGTCAAATCCGCCTTACCGATATTGGAATAACGGCCGAACAGTGGCAAAAGGTGAACTTCCAACAAGGCGATGCCTGTAACTTGAAGATGACTCACGGCGAGTATGATTTGATTTTTGCTTCAAATCTCATTGATCGCTTGCGTGAACCGACACGCTTTTTAAACAGCCTAAGCTCTCTCCTAAAGAGTGGCGGTGTGCTGATGCTCTCCTCACCCTATACGTGGCTAGAAGAGTATACACCGAAAGAAAATTGGTTAGGGGGGATCCGTGAAAATGGCGAAGCGGTTACTACCTACCAAGCATTACAACGGTTACTACGCGAGAACTTCGAGGAAATCCAATCCCCTGAAGACGTCCCCTTCGTGATCCGCGAAACCGCTCGTAAACATCAATATACTTTGGCACAAGCAAGCTATTGGCGCCGTAAATAGAATGCTATCTCACAAACGCCCAATAGGGCGTTTGTTTTTTCAAGGATTACGCTATGTCAGATACCTTTCAACTCGATAATCTCGATCGAGACATTCTCAATGTTTTACTCAAACAAGCTAAAACGCCCTACGCTGAAATGGCGAAAATGTTTGGTGTAAGCGCTGGTACTATTCATGTTCGTGTGGAAAAAATGCGACAAAGCGGTGTTATAACGGGCACCCATATTGCCGTTGATCATCGTAGGCTCGGTTTCGATGTATGCTGCTTTATTGGCATTATTTTAAAAAGTGCACGAGATTATCCCGCTGCGTTACAAAAACTTGAGGCGCTAGATGAAGTCGTCGAAGCCTGGTATACCACTGGCCACTATAGTGTGTTTATTAAAGTCATGTGTCGTTCCATCGATGCACTACAACATGTTCTCGTCAATAAAATACAAACTATCGATGAGATACAGTCAACCGAAACATTGATCTCTTTACAAAATCCGATTGATCGTCCGATCAAAGCCTAAATAAAAAATCACACTGTGGATAAGGTTATCATAGCTGTGATCCACAGTGCTGAATCCCTTTTAATCAATGAAAAAAAATAATCCCCCTATTATCCACAGGTGGATCACTGCTTGATCACCGAGTACAATAGCGGCCTTTATTGAGGAGGGTATATGGCTGAAATCACTTTTATTACGGGTAGCACACTCGGGAGCGCCGAGTATGTCGCAGAGCATCTCGCAGATAAACTAAGCGAAGCAGGCCATACCAGTGAATTATTACACGGTGCAGAGCTCGACGAAGTCCCGTTAGAAGGCATTTGGCTTATTATCACCTCAACACATGGTGCTGGAGAGCTCCCCGATAATCTACTCGATTTCAGTGAAGCACTTACTGAACAAAAACCAGATTTGAGTGCAATACGTTACGGGGCAATTGGACTTGGTAATAGAGAGTATGATCTGTTTTGCGGGGCAATAAAGACATTAGATGAACAATTAACGACACTGGGTGCAACACGTATCGGCGATCGTTTAGAAATTGACGTCCTTGAACATGAAATTCCCGAAGATCCGGCCGAAGAGTGGCTCGCTGAGTGGATCAAGGCTATTTAACCCCGTGTTAGATCGTTTTTTTGTCTTGATCCCTAGTTTTTTACTCTGTTTTTACTGCCGATCCAACTAAAGTTCTGTGGATAACTATGCTATTATCATGCTGGAAACCCGTGGTTATCCACCTTATAACTTTAGGTCATTGTTTGAGCTGTGTATAAGTACCGATCTTGATCCCAGCTTATACTAAGAACGATCACCGATCATTCACAAGAACTGATCCTATTGAACAAGCTGATATTGTTGAAGAAGTAATGGTTATCCACAGAAATAGACGATCCTAATAAGAGATCTAACAGAAAGATCATATACAAAATAAAGATCATTCTTTTAAACCTTAAGGATCGTGCCACTTTCACCAATTCAAGAATTTAAGTAGAATTCATCACCTGGACATTCAGTCCGACAGATTTCATCAACCGAGGTACACTTCATGTTTTATCCAGATCCTTTTGACGTTATTGTCATTGGTGGGGGTCATGCTGGCACGGAAGCGGCAATGGCTGCGGCTCGTATGGGCCAAAAAACGCTATTGTTGACTCACAATATCGATACACTAGGACAAATGTCTTGTAATCCGGCGATCGGCGGTATTGGTAAAGGCCATCTGGTTAAGGAAGTGGACGCCTTGGGTGGATTGATGGCAACAGCAATCGATCATGCAGGTATACAGTTTAGGATACTAAACAGCAGTAAAGGCCCAGCTGTACGTGCAACGCGGGCGCAAGCAGACAGAGCGCTTTATCGTCAAGCCGTTAGAACCGCTCTCGAAAATCAACCTAACCTAATGATATTCCAACAAGCCGTTGATGATCTGATCGTAGAAAACGATCAAGTTGTAGGGGCTGTTACGCAAATGGGCTTAAAATTCAAAGCTCGTTCAGTAGTATTGACTGTTGGCACGTTCTTGGATGGTAAAATTCATATTGGCCTCGATAACTTCAGTGGTGGTCGTGCAGGTGATCCGCCATCCATCCCGTTGGCCCGCCGGTTACGTGAACTTCCTCTACGTGTTGATCGTCTAAAAACAGGCACTCCACCGCGTATTGATGCCCGTACTATCGACTTTAGTCAATTAGCGCCACAACACGGTGATAACCCGATTCCTGTATTTTCATTTATGGGGAATGCTGCACAACATCCAGAACAAATGGCGTGTTATATCACCTACACAAATGAACAGACTCATGATGTGATCCGTAATAATTTGGATCGCAGTCCAATGTACGCAGGTATTATTGAGGGTATTGGTCCGCGTTACTGTCCATCGATCGAAGATAAAGTAATGCGCTTTGCCGATCGTAACGCACACCAGATTTTTTTAGAGCCTGAAGGCCTAACCAGTAACGAAATCTACCCTAACGGTATTTCAACGAGTTTACCTTTTGATGTTCAAATGCAAATAGTTCACTCAATGAAAGGACTCGAAAATGCACGAATTATTCGTCCTGGTTACGCCATTGAGTACGACTTCTTTGATCCGAGAGATCTAAAACCGTCACTAGAGAGTAAACATATCCAAGGTTTATTCTTTGCAGGTCAAATTAACGGTACTACTGGATATGAAGAAGCGGCAGCACAAGGACTTCTTGCTGGTTTAAATGCGGCTCGTTACTCATCTGAACAAGAGTCGTGGACACCAAGACGCGATGAAGCTTACATTGGGGTTCTGGTCGATGATCTGTGTACATTAGGAACAAAAGAACCTTACCGTATGTTTACCTCACGTGCTGAGTATCGCCTAATGCTCCGTGAAGATAATGCGGATCTACGCTTAACAGCCATTGGACGAGAATTAGGATTAGTGGATGACGCTCGTTGGGCTGCCTTTAATCTAAAATTAGAAACAATCGAGCTGGAGCGTCAGCGTTTACGTGATATCTGGGTTCATCCAAAATCGGGTGATCTCGATGCACTCAATAACGTACTAAGTGCGCCATTAACCAAAGAAGCAAATGGTGAGGATCTACTCCGCCGTCCAGAAATGACTTATCAAGCCTTAACTGGACTATCCTTATTTACCCCCTCTGTTTCCGATCCATTAGCGGCTGAGCAGGTTGAGATTCAAGTCAAATACGAAGGATATATCGCTCGACAAAAAGAAGAGATCACCCGGCATTTACGTAATGAAAACACTGTACTGCCCATTGATCTTGACTACAAGAATGTTAATGGGCTTTCCAATGAAGTTGTTGCTAAACTTAATGATCATAAGCCATCTTCAATTGGCCAGGCATCGCGTATTTCTGGTATAACCCCTGCGGCCATTTCAATCCTACTAATATGGCTAAAAAAACAGGGATTACTTCGTAAGAGTGCTTAGGTTTTTGAGAGGGAGTGTTAACTCCCTCTCCTTGTCGGAATAGGTTCAGTGATTACACAACTCTCAAAACTACTCAATCAGTCAGGAATTTCGCTTACCGATCAACAAAAACAGAAACTAATTGCCTATGTTTCGTTGTTGGATAAGTGGAATAAGGCTTATAACCTTACCTCCGTACGTAATCCACAACAGATGATCGTACGTCATATTATGGACAGTATTGTTGTGGCCCCTTATTTGAAGGGAAGCCGCTTTATTGACGTCGGTACCGGACCTGGGTTGCCAGGCATTCCACTCTCGATTGTTATGCCTAATGCTGAATTCACATTACTCGATAGCTTAGGAAAGCGTGTTAGATTTCTCAAACAGGTGCAACATGAGCTTAAATTAGACAATATTTTGCCTGTACAATCCCGAGTAGAAGACTTTCCTGCCGATCCTCATTTCGATGGGGTGATAAGCCGCGCTTTTGCCTCAATCAATGATATGTTGCATTGGTGCGATCATTTGCCGGCAGAAGGGCACGGACGTTTTTATGCATTAAAGGGGCAATACCCGACAGATGAATGTCAATTACTACCTGAAACGATTGAAATTGATGCAACACATCGGTTAGTGGTACCTGAGCTAGATGAAGAGCGACATTTAGTTATACTTAAGAAAATCTAACCAAAGGAACCCAAAGGGTTCCTTTTTTTCATTTAATCCTTTAAAAATCCTACTTAACCACCTGTTTACAAAGGGTTAATTTTTAAGTACCCTTCCTTTGCACTTTGACATGTGTAGATAAATTTAAATATTAATCCTATCTTGTATAGGAACGAAAGGAATCGAAATGAAAGAATTAAATTTAGATCAAACGCAACAAGTAGCGGGCGGAATTTTTGGTTTTATTAGCGCACCCATTGGCGCCGTAATGGGCTTGGCAATTGGTTCAATTGTCGATGCAGGGTGTAAAGCAAGTAACCTGAACACCTCATTTAAATGGTCAGGTTTACAATTGGGAGCAGGAATTGGGGCTGCAGTTGGAATTGCACCGATTACCGCTGCACTCGGAATTGGATTTGGTGTGGTCAGTATCGTTAATAATAAAAACAGTATTGCAGCACAAAAAGCAGCACAAGCAAGTTAATTGATAGGATGAAAAGCAAAGGTGTAGACCTAAAACATCTCTGCTTTTCAACTTAACGTATAGAAAGCTTTTCTCATCATCAATCCGCCCATCACTGCATGACCGATAACCTTATTCACTATAAGGGTTTAACCGTTTGTCAATCCTTTATGTTTCAATTTTGTATTTTTTTGGTTAATTATAATGTGGGCTTAACGCAGCTTACGTCCTAATTTATGTGATTTTTTTTAAGATAATCGCCGTAATTACGGTTTTCTGAAAGAAATTTAAATAATTGTTCATCTTTTCGCAAGTTACAGATTGAAATCGTAGGTGCTCCCCGTATAATTTGCACGGCTTTTGCTGTTCACTCTTTAAGTGGCCACAGCAGCTTTTTAAGCACACGAAATACCATTCCGGGTTAAAGGGGAATTATCACGTTATGTCACTAGCCTTTTACAGTATGCGATTGGCTAAGGCTGTACTGATAATCCAGCTTGGAACAATCATTGTTCTTGGTGTCCTTTTTACCTTAAAAAGCACTCACGATGGATTTTCTGCTCTAGCAGGAGGGATTGCGGCTTGGTTGCCAAATATCCTATTTACGTTTCTGGCCTGGCGCCTGCAAGGGCAATCACCAGCAAAAGGGCGTGTGGCCTGGAGCTTTGCATTCGGTGAAGCGATGAAGGTTATTTTAACCATCATCATGCTTATTGTGGCGTTAGGTGTGTGTGGGGCTGCATTTTGGCCCCTTGCAATAAGCTGGTTATCGGTGTGTGTTGTTCAAGTTATCGCACCGGTTGTAATTAACAAAAAAGGGTAAGAAGCATCATGTCCGCAGGAGAAATCTCAACCCCACAGGAATACATTGGTCACCATCTGACGCATTTACAGATTGACCTCCGTACTTTCCAGTTGGTGAATGCGCACGACGCTCCGGCAACATTCTGGATACTGAATCTGGACTCTATGTTCTTTTCCGTTGTCCTGGGACTGATCTTTCTGGTTATATTCCGCAAAGTTGCTAAACATGTGACCAGCGGTGTACCAGGTAAGCTTCAGGCAGCAATTGAGCTTGTTGTAGGTTTTGTCGATGCCAACGTACGTGATATGTACCATGGCAAAAGCAAACTCATCGCTCCATTGGCACTGACAATTTTCGTCTGGGTCTTCTTGATGAACTTCATGGATCTGCTACCTATCGATCTGCTGCCATATATTGGTGAGCATGTACTAGGTCTGCCAGCACTGCGTGTCGTTCCATCAGCTGACGTGAACGTAACATTGTCGATGGCTCTGGGCGTATTTATTTTGATTCTGTTCTACAGCATCAAAATGAAAGGGGTAGGTGGTTTCGCTAAAGAACTCACTTTGCAACCTTTCAATCACCCGATCTTCATCCCTATCAACCTGATTCTTGAAGGTGTTAGCTTACTGTCGAAACCTGTTTCACTGGGTCTGCGTCTGTTTGGTAACATGTATGCGGGTGAGTTGATCTTTATCCTGATTGCAGGTCTGTTACCGTGGTGGTCACAGTGGGTTCTAAATGTGCCTTGGGCCATTTTCCACATCCTGATTATTTCGTTACAGGCTTTCATTTTCATGGTCCTCACGATCGTCTATCTGTCGATGGCATCTGAAGAGCATTGATTTTTACACCAACATTATTGATTTGATTGAAACAAACTGGAGACTGTCATGGAAAACGTGAATATGGATCTGCTGTACATGGCTGCCGCTGTGATGATGGGTCTGGCTGCTATTGGTGCTGCGATCGGTATCGGCATCCTTGGAGGAAAATTCTTGGAAGGCGCTGCTCGTCAGCCTGACCTGATTCCTCTGCTGCGTACTCAATTCTTTGTTGTTATGGGTCTGGTGGATGCTATTCCTATGATTGCTGTAGGTCTGGGTCTCTACGTGATGTTTGCCGTCGCCTAGTAGCATTGTTGGTTAAGTATTTTAGTGACCAACAACCAAAGAACAGAGTCTGCCGCTTATTTTCGATAAGCGGCAGAGCAAGTTAACTTATTGAGAGGCATTGTGCTGTGAATATTAATGCAACAATCCTCGGCCAGGCCATCGCATTTATCCTGTTCGTCTTATTTTGTATGAAGTATGTATGGCCGCCAATTATGGCTGCTATCGAAAAACGTCAGAAAGAAGTTGCTGATAGTTTATCTTCTGCAGAACAAGCGAAAAAAGATCTGGATATCGCGCAAGCTAATGCGACCGACCAGCTGAAAAAAGCCAAAGAAGATGCTCAGGTTATTATTGAGCAGGCGAACAAACGTCGTACACAGATTCTGGAAGATGCGAAAGCTGAAGCGGATGCTGAACGTACTATGATCGTCGCACAAGCGCAGGCAGAAATTGATGCTGAGCGTAAACGTGCCCGTGAAGAGCTACGTAAGCAAGTTGCGTTACTGGCTATCGCGGGAGCTGAGAAAATCATCGAGCGTTCCGTAGATGAAGCTGCTAATAGCGACATCGTTGATAAACTGGTCGCTGAACTGTAAGGAGGAAGGGGCTGATGTCTGAACTTATTACTGTAGCTCGCCCCTACGCCAAAGCAGCTTTTGACTTTGCTGTTGAGCACCAAGCTATTGATCGCTGGCAGAGCATGCTAGCATTTGCCGCAGAAGTCGTTCGTACGCCGCAGCTCGCTGACTTACTTTCAGGTGCAACCGCTCCTGAAAAAGCAGCTGCTACGGTGAACGCTGTGTGTGGTGATCAGCTTGATGCCCATGGTCAGAACCTGGTGAAGGTAATGGCTACAAATGGTCGTTTGACCGCGCTTCCTGCAGTTTTGGAAAGCTTTATTCAATTACGTGATGCGTATGAAGCAACGGCGGAAGTCGACGTTATCTCTGCAAGCGCATTGAATGAAGCGCAACTGGCTAAAATCAGTGCTGCGATGGAAAAACGTTTATCACGCAAAGTTAAGCTGAATTGCAAAATCGATAAGTCTGTAATGGCAGGCGTCATCATCCGTGCGGGTGATACGGTCATTGACGGAAGTATCCGTGGCCGTCTAGATCGTCTGACAGACGTCTTGCAGTCTTAAGGGGACTGGAGCATATGCAACTGAATTCCACCGAAATCAGCGAACTGATCAAGCAGCGTATTGCTCAGTTCGATGTAGTGAGCGAAGCTCACAATGAAGGTACTATTGTTTCTGTAAGTGACGGGATTATCCGTGTTCATGGCATTACTGATGTCATGCAGGGTGAGATGATTGCCCTACCGGGTAACCGTTATGCTATCGCACTGAACTTAGAGCGCGACTCTGTTGGTGCAGTAGTAATGGGTCCTTACGCTGATCTTGCCGAAGGCATGAAAGTGAAGTGTACTGGCCGTATTTTAGAAGTTCCTGTTGGACGTGGCCTGCTAGGCCGTGTTGTTAACACCCTAGGCGCACCTATCGATGGTAAAGGACCTGTTGAAAACGACGGTTTCTCTCCAGTTGAAATGATTGCACCAGGCGTTATCGACCGTCAATCTGTTGATGAGCCTGTACAAACAGGTTACAAAGCAGTTGATGCGATGATTCCAATCGGCCGTGGCCAGCGTGAGCTGATCATCGGTGACCGTCAAACCGGTAAAACGGCAATGGCGATCGATGCAATCATCAACCAACGTGACTCAGGCATCAAATGTGTGTATGTCGCTATCGGTCAAAAAGCCTCTACTATCTCGAACGTTGTTCGTAAATTAGAAGAGCACGGTGCGCTGTCTAACACTATCGTTGTTGTCGCTTCTGCTTCAGAATCAGCAGCACTGCAATATCTTGCGCCTTATGCAGGATGTGCGATGGGTGAATACTTCCGTGACCGTGGTGAAGACGCACTGATCGTTTATGATGATCTGTCTAAGCAAGCTGTTGCTTACCGTCAAATTTCACTGTTGCTACGTCGTCCACCAGGACGTGAAGCATTCCCTGGTGATGTTTTCTATCTCCACTCTCGTCTGCTAGAGCGTGCTTCACGTGTTAGCGCTGAGTATGTTGAAAACTTCACTAAAGGTGCAGTGAAAGGTAAGACCGGTTCATTAACCGCGCTGCCAATCATCGAGACTCAAGCGGGTGACGTTTCTGCGTTCGTTCCGACTAACGTAATTTCTATTACCGATGGTCAGATCTTCTTAGAATCGAACTTGTTCAACTCCGGTATCCGTCCTGCCGTTAACCCAGGGATCTCTGTATCTCGTGTGGGTGGTGCAGCGCAGACCAAAATCATCAAGAAACTGTCTGGTGGTATTCGTACCGCACTAGCACAGTATCGTGAATTGGCAGCATTCTCCCAATTCGCCTCAGATCTTGATGAAGCGACACGCAAGCAATTAGATCACGGTCAGAAAGTGACTGAATTGCTGAAGCAAAAGCAATACGAGCCAATGTCTGTTTCTCAACAGGGTCTGGTTCTGTTTGCGGCTGAGCGTGGCTTCTTGGGTGATGTTGAACTGTCTAAGATCGGCAGTTTTGAATCTGCTCTGTTAGCCTATGCCGCTCGTGAGCATGCGGAACTGATGCAGGAAATCAACCAATCTGGTAATTACAACGGCGAAATCGAAGAGAAGTTTAAAGCTCTCCTCGAAACGTTCAAGAAAACCCAGTCCTGGTAATGTCTTGCGGCTTGCTGATAAAGCAGGCCGCCTGACTTTGAGGAGAAGCTCATGGCCGGCGCAAAAGAGATACGTAGTAAGATTGGAAGCGTAAAAAATACGCAGAAAATCACCAAAGCGATGGAAATGGTAGCCGCCTCCAAAATGCGTAAATCGCAGGAACGCATGGCTGCCAGCCGTCCGTATGCAGAGACTATTCGCAAAGTGATCGGTCACTTAGCGTTAGGAAATCTGGAATACAAGCACCCTTACCTGGATGAGCGTGACGTTAAGCGCGTCGGCTATTTGGTCGTTTCTACTGACCGCGGGCTTTGTGGTGGCTTGAACATTAACTTGTTCAAAAAGTTAATGACTGAAATGAAAGCATGGTCTGATAAAGGTGTTCAGAGTGATCTGGCGATTATCGGATCGAAAGGGCTGTCATTTTTTAAAGCTGTCGGCGGTAATATCGTCGCTCAAGCGAGTGGTTTAGGTGATAAACCTGCATTGGCCGATATCATTGGTCCAGTACAGGTCATGTTGCAGGCCTTCGACGAAGGTCGTATCGATAAGCTTTATGTCGTTAGCAATAAATTTAACAACACGATGTCCCAGACCCCAACCGTTACCCAGATGCTGCCGTTACCGCCAGCTGAAGGCGAAGCAGAGTTGAAGGCGAAAACGTGGGACTACCTGTACGAACCCGATCCGAAAGCGTTGCTGGATACTTTGCTGCGCCGTTATGTCGAATCTCAGGTTTATCAGGGTGTCGTGGAAAACCTGGCCAGCGAGCAGGCCGCACGTATGGTGGCGATGAAAGCTGCAACCGATAACGGCGGAGAGCTGATCAAAGAGCTCCAGTTGGTTTACAACAAAGCTCGTCAGGCCAGCATCACCCAGGAACTTACCGAGATCGTCTCGGGGGCCTCCGCGGTTTAACCAGGTAACGAATTAGGTAGAGGATTCAAGATGGCAACTGGAAAGATTGTCCAGATTATCGGCGCGGTCGTTGACGTCGAGTTCCCTCAAGATGCAGTACCGAAGGTATATAATGCTCTTGAGGTTAAAAATGGTGACGCTCGCTTAGTGCTGGAAGTTCAACAGCAGCTGGGTGGTGGTGTCGTTCGTACCATTGCAATGGGTACTTCTGATGGCCTGAAGCGTGGTCTTCAGGTGACTGACTTGGCTAAACCTATTCAGGTTCCAGTCGGTAAAGCAACTCTCGGACGTATCATGAACGTTCTTGGCGAACCTATCGATATGAAAGGTGACATCAAGAACGAAGACGGTAGCACTGTGGAAGTTAACGCTATCCACCGCGCTGCACCAAGCTACGAAGAGCTGGCGAACTCCACTGAGCTTCTGGAAACGGGTATCAAGGTTATTGACTTGATCTGTCCGTTTGCGAAGGGGGGTAAAGTTGGTCTGTTCGGTGGTGCGGGTGTAGGTAAAACCGTAAACATGATGGAACTGATCCGTAACATCGCGATCGAGCACTCAGGTTACTCAGTGTTTGCCGGTGTGGGTGAGCGTACTCGTGAAGGTAACGACTTCTATCACGAAATGACTGACTCTAACGTTATCGATAAAGTAGCGCTAGTATACGGTCAGATGAATGAGCCACCAGGAAACCGTCTGCGCGTTGCGCTGACCGGACTGACTATGGCTGAGAAGTTCCGTGACGAAGGTCGTGACGTGCTGTTGTTTGTTGACAACATCTACCGTTACACCCTAGCCGGTACCGAAGTTTCAGCACTGTTAGGTCGTATGCCTTCAGCAGTAGGTTACCAGCCAACCTTGGCAGAAGAGATGGGTGTTCTTCAAGAACGTATCACTTCGACTAAAGCGGGTTCAATCACCTCTGTTCAAGCGGTCTACGTTCCTGCGGATGACTTGACTGACCCATCACCTGCGACCACCTTTGCTCACTTAGATTCAACAGTGACACTGAGCCGTCAAATCGCATCTCTGGGTATCTACCCAGCGGTTGACCCACTGGATTCTACCAGTCGTCAGCTGGATCCATTAATCGTGGGTCAAGATCACTATGATACGGCACGTGGTGTTCAGTCATTACTGCAACGTTACCAAGAGCTGAAAGATATCATTGCTATCCTTGGGATGGACGAGCTGTCTGAAGACGACAAACTGCTAGTTTCTCGTGCTCGTAAGATTCAGCGCTTCCTGTCTCAGCCGTTCTTCGTTGCGGAAGTCTTTACTGGCGCACCAGGTAAGTATGTTTCTCTGAAAGATACTATCCGTGGCTTTAAAGGCATCATGGAAGGTGAATTCGATCACCTGCCAGAACAAGCTTTCTATATGGTCGGTGCCATTGAAGAAGCTGTTGAGCGTGCGAAGAAACTGTAATCACAGTTTCCAGGAGAATAGTTATGGCTAAAAGTTATCACCTGACTGTTGTTAGCGCAGAGAAAGAGATGTTCTCGGGTGCTGTACAACATATCCAGGTGTCAGGTAGCGAAGGTGAGCTGGGTATTTTTCACGGCCATACTCCGTTACTGACCGCCATTAAGCCTGGTTTGGTTCGTATCGTTAAACAAGATAACAGCGAAGAGATCATTTATCTCTCCGGCGGCATCTTGGAAGTTCAGCCTAATGACGTTAACGTGATGGCGGATACCGCTATCCGTGGTGAAGATTTAGATGAAGCGCAAGCGCTTGAAGCGAAGCGTCACGCTGAAGAGTCAATGAGCAAAAACAACACCGATGTTGATTATGCTCTAGCGTCTGCGGAACTGGCGAAAGCGATTGCCAAGCTGCGGGTCATTGAACTGACCAAAAAAGCGATGTAATCAGGCCTAGTGCTCTGAATCATGCCAGCCCTTACCGGCTGGCATTTTTTTTGTCGTTTTTCTTAACAATATCTAATTTTAGTCAGCGTCATATGGTGTATTCTGTCCCGCAAAGCGAATAACCTTTCAAGTGAACAAAAGAATTAGGATCTGTATGTTTAATGAAGCGATGAGTGTCGTGATCCTTGCTGCTGGCAAGGGGACCCGGATGTACTCCGACCTACCCAAAGTGTTACATAGCTTGGCAGGAAAGCCGATGGTGCAACACGTCATTGATACAGCCAAAGTTCTTGAGGCGAAAAATATCCATCTTGTTTATGGTCATGGTGGGGAGTTACTTAAAGCGCGCTTAACCGATCCGGCACTGCACTGGGTATTGCAAGCAGAACAGCTAGGAACAGGGCATGCCATGCAGCAGGCCGCTCCAGCTTTTGGGGATGATGAAGATATCCTTATGCTGTATGGAGATGTTCCCCTAATTGCCGAAGAGACCTTACGTCGGTTACGGGAAGCTAAACCGCAAGGCGGCATTGCCCTACTTACGGTTATTACCGATAATCCTACCGGCTATGGCCGCATTCTGCGTGACAATACGACGATCACCGGCATTGTTGAACAGAAAGATGCCTCATCGCAACAGCTCACAATCAAAGAAGTGAATACCGGTATATTACTTGCCAACGGCGCCGATCTTAAACGATGGTTAAGCCAGCTGAACAATAACAATGCCCAAGGTGAATACTATATTACCGATATTATTGAGCTTGCTTACCGTGAAGGCCGAGACATTTGTGCAGTACACCCGACTAAACAGAGTGAAACGGAAGGTGTGAATAATCGTTTACAGCTTTCACAATTGGAGCGTATCTATCAACGAGATCGTGCGGAACAGTTATTATTAGCCGGGGTGATGCTACGCGACGCCGCGCGGTTCGACCTGCGCGGTAATTTGACTCATGGCCGCGATATCGATATCGATTGTAATGTAATTATCGAAGGTGATGTCGTGCTGGGCAACAACGTCAAGATTGGTGCTGGCTGTATCATCCGTAACAGCGTGATCGGTGATAACTGTGAAATTAGCCCTTACAGCGTGATTGATGGCGCTGAGTTATCAGCGCAATGTACTGTCGGGCCTTTTGCTCGCTTACGTCCAGGGTCTGAACTCGCGGAGCAGGTTCATGTTGGAAATTTCGTTGAAGTTAAAAAGTCGAAGTTAGGCAAAGGCACAAAAGCGGGCCATTTAAGCTATCTCGGCGATGCGACGATTGGCAGTGATGTGAATATCGGCGCAGGGACTATCACCTGTAATTATGATGGTAAATATAAGTACCAAACGGTAATTGGTGACCAGGTGTTTGTGGGATCAGATACTCAACTTATTGCACCGGTTACGGTCGGTGACGGCGTGACTATTGCTGCGGGAACTACGGTGATGCGTGATATTGCCCCAGCATCGTTAGCCTATAACGCTAAAGAGCAGTTAAGCAAAGCCGGTTGGCAGCCCTCAAGAAAGAAAAGCCATTCGTGAAAACGGCTTATATTCAAACAGTTTAGGATAATGCTATGTGTGGAATAGTGGGTGCGGTAGCACAACGTGATATTGCTGAAATTTTAGTAGAAGGTCTGCGTCGTCTCGAATATCGCGGTTATGATTCTTCTGGCTTGGCAGTGGCTGACCAACAGGGCCATTTAACCCGAGTGCGTCGTTTAGGTAAGGTACAAGCGCTGGTGGATGCTCTTGAGCAACAACCGGTGGCAGGTGGCACAGGAATTGCCCATACGCGTTGGGCGACACATGGGGTTCCCTCCGAAGTAAATGCTCACCCTCATGTATCCCATAATATTGTATTGGTCCATAACGGTATCATTGAAAACCACGATGAGCTACGCCCGCAGCTTCTCGCTGAAGGTTATACCTTTACCTCCCAAACAGATACCGAAGTGGTTGCTCACTTAGTCCACCAGCAGCAGAAACTTCATGGTGGTTCGTTACGGGAAGTGGTTCAGCGTGTGATAAAACTCCTGCGCGGTGCGTATGGCATGGTCATTATGGATAGCAACGACCCCTCAGTACTAGTAGCTGCCCGTTCAGGTAGCCCGTTAGTGATTGGTTTGGGGGTTGGTGAGAATTTTGTGGCATCCGACCAGCTGGCGTTACTACCGGTCACGCGTCGCTTTATCTTTTTAGAAGAAGGTGATGTGGCTGAGGTCACTCGCCGTACCGTCTCTCTATTTCAACGTGATGAAACGCCGGTTACCCGTGCGGTGATTGAGTCTTCTGCGCAATATGATGCGGGAGATAAAGGCCTTTATCGTCACTATATGCAAAAAGAGATCTACGAGCAGCCGATTGCCATTAAAAATACCTTACAAGGGCGTTTTCACGATGGGCAGATCGATCTTAGCGAATTAGGTGAAGCCGGCCTAGCCTTACTTGCGCGTGCCAAGCATATTCAAATTGTTGCCTGTGGGACCTCTTATAATTCAGGATTAGTGTCGCGTTATTGGTTTGAAGCGATCGCCTGCGTGCCTTGTGACGTCGAGATTGCGTCAGAATTTCGTTATCGCAAATCGGTCGTCCGCCCAGACAGCCTACTGATCACATTATCGCAGTCTGGCGAAACGGCGGACACCCTTGCAGCACTGCGCTTATCTAAAGAGATTGGTTACTTAGGGTCATTGGCTATTTGTAACGTTAACGGTTCTTCATTAGTTCGCGAATCGGATATGGCGTTAATGACCAAAGCGGGTACTGAGATTGGTGTTGCCTCGACCAAAGCTTTTACTACGCAATTAACCGTGCTGTTGATGCTGGTGGCACAAATGGCACGTCTAAACGGCAAGCCAGAAACGGTCGAGCATGAGATTATCCATGCACTTCAAGCCTTACCCGGACGTATTGAACAGTTTTTATCAAAAGATAAAAATATCGAAAGCCTGGCGGAAGACTTCTCAGATAAACACCATGCGCTGTTTTTAGGCCGTGGTGATCAATATCCTATCGCGATGGAAGGAGCATTGAAGCTTAAAGAGATCTCCTATATCCATGCGGAGGCTTATGCCGCAGGCGAGTTAAAACACGGCCCGCTGGCGCTAGTCGATGCCGATATGCCGGTGATTATCGTTGCGCCGAATAACGAGCTACTGGAAAAGCTGAAGTCAAACATTGAAGAAGTGCGTGCACGGGGTGGTTTACTCTATGTTTTCGCCGATCAAGATGCTGGGTTCAACGATAGCCCGAATATGAAAATCATTCCTCTACCGCATGTCGAAGATGTTCTTGCACCCATTATTTATACTATCCCGCTGCAATTACTTTCTTACTATATTGCACTAATTAAAGGGACGGATGTCGATCAACCGCGTAATTTAGCGAAATCGGTGACGGTGGAGTAGCGGTAAGGACAAATGCAGCTTTAAAGATGGGATGACAGAAGAGTTATAAAATGAAAAAAGCTCAGTTTTGCTGGTTGAAAAGCATACTGGGCTTTTTTTATAGATAGATCTTAGCAGTCCCTTTCCGAACATTAAATTGTGCGCTGCATTAAAGAAGGCTATGTACGGTGAAATTATAGTTTTATAAAAAATTAAAGTTTGATGAAACTCATTAGAGCTCAATATTTTTATCAAGCTGCGCAATCAATAATCAATAATCAATAATCAATAATCAATAATCAATAATCAATAATCAATAATCAATAATCAATAATCAATAATCAGAGATCAGACAATCATCGCCGGAAACGCTTTGCCATGGCGAGACAAGGTGGCTTTTTCAGAATTAATGCTCAGCTGGGAATTGCGCTCTTGGCATCTAGCCGTAGATAGTAAGCACCCTTATTTCTTCGATAGGCGGATTCCTGATATTGCTGGCTATCTCACAACCTGTGACATCCCTATCCCTAAGCATATAGAAAAAGCCATCAGTCTATTTCGTTATGCCAGAACTGTATTTATAGCCCCTCCTTGGAAAGGTATATTCGTACAGGACGCGGAAAGGAAACAGTCCTATAGGGAGTCAGTCAAAACATTTGATGCAATGGTTGAATGCTACAATCGATACAAATACGAGCTTATAGAATTACCACGTACTCGAGTAGAGGAACGAGCTGAATTTATTTTATCTAGTTTGGATGACCGTATCTAAAAAATGGCAATATCGTGATCAGTATGTTGCCGAATGATTTAACATAACCCATTAAAGTGGACGCTTACAGCCGTAGCTATAAATGGGTATCTCATGTTGCAATCTTTTCTATACTTACTACGTTTATAATAAACATACTAAGATGAAGGGGTAACAGATGAGTTACGTAACAACTAACGATGGCGTGGAAATTTACTATAAAGACTGGGGTCCGAAGGACGGGAAAGTGATTTATTTTCACCACGGATGGCCTCTAAGTAGCGATGATTGGGATGCACAAATGCTATTCTTCGTGAATAAGGGTTTCCGTGTTGTCGCGCACGATAGACGCGGGCATGGCCGCTCTAGTCAAGTTTCTGATGGCCATGACATGGATCATTATGCCGACGATGTTGCTGCGGTCGTAAAACACCTTGGGGTCGAAGGTGCAATGCATGTTGGTCACTCAACTGGTGGCGGAGAAGTCGTCCGTTACATTGCTAGACATGGCGAAGATAAAGTATCAAAGGCTGTTTTAATTAGTGCAGTACCTCCGATCATGGTCAAGACTGAAACAAACCCTCAAGGTTTAGACAAATCGGTATTTGATGGCATGCAAGCTCAGTTAGCCGCAAACCGTAGTCAGTTCTATTATGATGTACCAGCAGGACCATTTTATGGGTTCAATAGAGATGGAGCGCAACCTTCCCAAGCCGTTATCTATAACTGGTGGCGTCAAGGAATGATGGGATGTGCAAAAGCACACTATGACGGCATTGTAGCGTTCTCTCAGACGGATTTTACTGACGACCTGAAAGGTATTTCCATTCCTGTGCTCGTTATCCACGGAGATGATGATCAAGTGGTTCCTTATGATGACTCTGGCAAGTTATCCGCGTCATTAGTCAAAAACGGAAAACTGCATACTTACCAAGGTGCTCCGCATGGTATCCCTACCACTCATGCTGAGAAGGTAAATAAAGATCTCCTAGATTTTATCAATAGCTAAACTTAGTGATTAATAACCGAACGATCGTTATGAATGATAGTTCGGTTAGTTCTTTGCATGACCTATTTAACACAAGGCCTTCTTACGCATACCGCTCAAACGCCTTAGAATCGGTTAAATAAATCCTGATCCTATGAATCGTTATTCATCCAAGTGACTGACGGATTATTTCAGGTTTATTTAATGACCGAATCCACGAGATTCTGTCAGTTCACTGCTTTAAAACGGTAAAGTAATAAACCTAATCAGTAATATTATGTTGCTTGATAAAATATGAAACTTCAATGTTTTTTATTAAACTATAATGTCACTGTCCATTAGTTCTATTTACTGTATCAGTGTGGCTGATATATAGAATTTTTTCTCTATTATTACTTAAAAATTGTGAATGATTATGGTTTCACAATGAATTATCGAGTTTAGGTTAGCGTTAATAACATCCTTCCAATACCTGAAGTTCTTAGTCAGGTGTTGGGCCTCGATATCGTTATATTTGAAGAAATGGTCAATTCCTCTGAAATTATAATGACTAAGTATGGCGACCAAACACTCCATGATGTCCAAATAGTCTCTGCGGGAAACCTGACTCGAGTAATATTCTTGTCAGAAGACCTCTAGTCGTTGGCAAAAAGGAAAAATAGTACGTAAATCTACTTTAGAACCATTTTATCATTCCACCGCTTTAAAGAAAAAAGCCCAGAAAATTAAGCTGGGCTTTTTGAATACTGTCCGCAGAAGCAGAAAAGGCCGTACTCATACCGACTCTTTTTCTTGAACGGTCAAAGATACTCAATCATATAATTTAGCGTGGCATGAAATTTACCTGGCATCATTGTTTTTCCTGCGATAGGAACGACAGTCGCCTTATATTTTAGCGCCATTGTATCTTGGTTGATCTTATGGGCCTTCGTGGGCTGATTCAGGCGGATCGGGGTATCGTCACCTTCGGTAAATGTTAATCCGAGTCCTGGATCACTCTCTCCGTCATCGGATTCAGTGATGATGTGATCCGCTTGATTAGGCACTTCGTTTCCTGAAAAAACCACCGTTAAATGCTGATAAATACTGTTATCACAATTTTTTAAATGAATCGAAAAAGGAACGGTGCGACGCGAGCCTGAGGCCAACTCTTGAACAAAAAATCGCTTGAGATCAATATCGCGATCCGCATTATCAATTTCACAGGCTTGAGCAATCACTCTGCCCTTAATGGTCAGATCTCCCCCTTCGGTAGTGACCGTTTTGCCTTTAGCCATGAAAGAAAATAGGCAACAAAAACCCCATAGGGTGAGTGTGAGTAACTTCATCGATATACTCTGATTAATTAAAGTCGATAATAATGGAGGCGCTTGTTTCAAACTCACCTTCAGGAACCGCGTTGCTAGCAGGATCAGCAATCGGCGCTGCGGATAACTGCCATAGAGCGGTATGCTCGCTATATTGATTTCCCTCGTGGGTGAGCTGATAACGTTGCTCGGGAACGACAACCCCTGCAGGCTGGCGAAGAACTACCCCTAAAGCACTGTGATCCCCCGAACCTTGGGTGGCAAAATATTGGTGATTAAAAGCGGCTGTACCGGCTGCGCCAGGTTTAATCGAAGCTTGTAAAAGTAAATTCCCCGACATAAAGCTACCGCCGGCACAGCGAATTTTTACATTAAAGGGCTGGGCATAAGCGTTCCCATCTAAACGTTTACTGTTTGCGGGGATATCCCCTAAATTAACTTCGATGGGTAGTCCGTCGTTAATAACACAACGATCTTGTATCGATATTTTCCCTGCAGGTAAGACAAGTTCAGAAATCGGTTGAGGGCCAAATGCCGAAGAGGTCTTTCCCGTGCGGGCATACAGTTTCGTTAATACTGTCCGGTCGACTGACGCGCCATTCACGAAATTATCGAGCATTAAAAAAGTGAGTCGGCCTCGTGACCCTGTGGATACCGTCGTGACGGTACCGTTATCGCTAGGATGGCATTGCTGAGCAACACTTGCGCTATTCTCGACATTATTAAACGGAACGGTGACTAATCCTTTGCCAGAAATAAAGATTTCAATTTTAACGGCCAAAAATTCATTAATACGATAAAAATCTTTATAGCCGGGTACTTCGGTTAGTCCTGGCGCTATATCCGCACGAAAATATGTGTGCTGAATGCCTGCCATCTCGGTTGAACAGTAGCGTTTTGCCGAATACTGACTGCCGAGATTATATTCTTTCGGCGAAGACTGGCCGCCCTGCGTTGTACCAGGCGAAAAAATATTTTCTAAGTTTGGTAAACTGGGGCTATATGCCCCACCATCAGGGATAACTTCACCATCTATATAAGCATACGCACTGGCAGAATATAGGCCAAAACAATATAGGCTTAAAACAACTGCCTTAGTTAGAAAATTCATGGAAATACCCTTATTTCACTGCGAGGCACTGTTGACCTTGGCAATGAAAAGGGATCATCGGATGGCCGCCAAAATCGTTTACATAAAAAAGATAAAAATCGCTGACCATTGACTGATGGGTACCGAATTCAGCTTTCCCGAAAGGCGCTAATGTTAAGCCGGTAAAATCGGTGAGCATTTTATTATTATCAATGGATTTGTCTTTTGATAGCCCAAGCAGTATCACGTAATACGGTGTAGGGTTGGAGACTTGCCATTTCTTATCAGAGAGCCGGGTAAACTGTAATTTTTCCTGCCAAGGTTTAGTGTGTATCTGGGTTTTTAACGACTCAGGGCGGTAAAACACTTTAATTCTCGACTGTAATGTCATCTGCAAGGTATTAGTATGTTTAGGTTTCGGTGGGATTTCACGAACATTGAGATAAAACATCGTCTCACGATCCTGTGGTAACTGCTTGGCACCGGGTAGCACATTTATTTGAACACTCTCCTTCTCTCCAGGATCAATACGTTGGATCGGTGGTGTCACAATTAAAGGTGTGGTGATTTTTTGGTGATCGCTATTTTCCATCCAGCTTTGTGCTAAGAAGGGAAGCTCTTTATTGTTATTCACTAATTCAGCACTCGCCGATCCCTCTGCGGCATCGATAATTATACGAGTACGATCAATAGAAATACCCGCATAGGCATTGAGGGTACATAGGGTTAAAACGACGCTACCCATTAGGCGTCTACATAGAGTTAATTTCATCTTTAAATCCTAATATTATGAGAGTGGACTGACGCTGCCAGTCGGGACTGTAATAGAGTGTTTTTTATGGTTTTCGTCGGTACTGATGAGCTTTTCACCTGGGTGAACGCCGGTTAACCAGACCATACCGTTATCGTCACTGATACCGACGGTTTGACCTGCCATATTGACCAATTCCGTTCCTAAGGTCAGCGGCTGATTATTTTCATCGGTAAGCGCTAAATAGAAATTAGAACCGCCACGGACATCAAAATGTTCATAACCGATAGCGCCTTCCGTTAACGTAATACTGCGCACCGTGTGCTGGCTATGGCGCTTAGCGGTTAATGAATCGCTATCAATATGAGTATCAATCGTTTGATAGCTCATCACGCCAGGCAATACGGCTAACCCCATGCCGTTACTACGTGCTTGATGATGATTAAAGGTAATTCCACTTATATGATTGGTATCCGCCAAGATACGCGTATCATTGCCGGTATAGCTGCCACCATTAGTGCCAATACCATAGCGAGTCAGAATGGCATTGCCTCTCAAGGAGACGGCACCATAAATACCTTGTTGTTCTTGGTAATTAAGGCTGGACTCGACATCGGCTAATGACGAATGATGATGATAGATCCCATCAGCTTGTACTCTTCCTACCGATGAACGGCCAGTCCGAATTCGCCAAAAATCCTGTTCATTGATATAGCTGCTATAACTGGTCGCAAGCGTAGTGCTTTTACCGTTATGCTGCATATCATAGCCAACTCTTCCCGTCTCGCCGAATGGCACGCTAAGCGTCAGAGATAGGCTGTTCTCGGACTGTTTTTCAAAACTTGAGTGATAAAAAGAAAGCCCAGTTGTCACTGGATAATAAGTCCACAACATAAAAGTATGTCCAAGGGACACACCATAGTTTGATTGGCGTTTCTGATCCCAATAATAATTACGCTGATAATTCAGATAGAGAGATGTACGCCATTGCTGAGAGTCTTCCCAGAGGGTGGTATTCGTAATCAGCCTAATTTGTTGTTTATCACGATGATCATGCTGTCCAGGTAAATACTTTTCATTGATGTAATAACTTAAGCTACGGAAATTACCATCGCTAAAGCGGTAACCCGCCAAGGTTACTGAGCTATTTATCCACTCTATCCTTCGTGAGTAGTTAATATGAAAAGAGTGACCTTTTAAGGACTGGTTTTCTTTAGGTAAGCTGCTATTAGAATGGATGACATCAAAAGATAATGCACCCCATTGCTTAAAATCTCGACCGATACCTATTGCTGCTGCGTAATACTCGCTGCCCGCCAGTTGCCCGCCACCATAAAGTGAAAAACCATTGCTAATACCGTAAGAAAAATCCCCGGAATAAAGGTTACCGCCATAGGTTTTATGCACTTTATCCGCGAGGCCGGACGCACGACCAGTATAGACGTGGTATCGCACCTGACCGGGGCGAGTTAAGTACGGTAGACTCGACGTTGCGACTTGAAATGTCCTGACTTCACCGGTTTGCTCAGTAATTTTTACGTCTAGCACTCCACGCAGGCTTGAGGGTAACGTCGTAATATTAAATGGTCCTGCAGCAACATGTGTTTGATATAACACTTGTCCTTGGTGCATGATGGTGACCAAAGCATTCGTTTGTGCAACCCCTCTAACCTCTGGTGCATATCCCTGCAGATCGGGAGGTAACATACGTTCGTCAGACGTTAGACTCATTCCGGTCAAACGAATATTATCGAAGAGATCAGAATCTAAGGTGATCTCGCCAACATTCATTTTTGCATTTAATGCACGTACCGGTGTAAAAGCGTAGAGTTGTTGCCAGCTAAAATGATGCTGTTGCTCTTGCGTACTACTTTGATAAGCTGCGCGCAATCGCCAGCTTTGAACATTAGCGCCGACTTGTCCATAGGCAGAAATATTCTGGCGGTCATGCTGAGAATCAAGTGAATGAGTGACTTCTGCATTGGCATTATAGTCAACGATAAAGCCATTGATTCCATCATCCCAGTTTTCAGGGAGTGTCCAGTCACTGTTAGTGTATTTTAGCCATATTTGGGGGATATTAATAATTAGCTGGCCATTTTTATTTTTTATACTAACGCCTGGGATTTTCGATATATCAACGCGACCATTTTTAACTGCCATTACATAGGACAGCGCTTTTTTATTTAAGGTTAATTTTGGTAAGAAGGATGACTTAATCAACGGCGTACTTTTATTACTCTCTCCCTCCTCACTGTAATAGATAGAAGACTCTCCAATTTCTCGGCTATTGACCACAACGGTTAGATGATACTGACCCGGCGCAATATAGTTTCTGACCGTAAATCGTTCCGGATGTAACGTGCTTCGATCGCTCATATCAATCATGTCAGTATTGAACTCAAGGCCTGCTTCGGCAGCATCGGCGAGCGAGTGCATTAATGACAGTAATAATACGAGAGATAAATGATAATCGTTAATTTTCATAGTCGGCCAAGAGATAGACCAAGTGGTCTTCTCACTTGGCCTATTTTCTAATTAGTTATAATCAATTTGGAAATTGATAGTCGATTCAAACTGACCTGGTGTCGGGATGATTTCTTTTGCTACACGTTGGACGTAAGCTTTGAATGGAATACTATTATCACCGTTAACTAGGTTAGTTACCGACGTTGCCTCACCCCAAGTCACCGTTTTTCCATCATGGGCGATCAAGCCAATACCCGCACCGGATGCATCACCGGTAGTGAAAGCGGCCAAACTTGAGTTCGCCTCTTCATTTTGCGCAGGGGTATAGGTCACCGTGGCATGTTTCAGCGTTGTTGTGTCACAGCCTTGCAGTTCGATATTTTTCTCCGTTAACCCAACATGTGTATCTGGTGTAAGAGAGCCGATAGGAATTTGTCCAAATTCAACCTCGATAGGGTCTTGTCCCGGTTTTAAACCACAAGTTGAAGCGACCAATTCACCGGAGAAATGAATTTTCCCGGTAGTCGGAACATTTGTATTATCAGTCGGGGTTTCACCATCCGCTAATGCAGCATGCGAAAAAGTTAATGCCATAATTACAGCACCCAGTGTTAGCTTAAAATTCATTTAATTTTGCCTTGGTAAAAATACGTAAATAATTAACTCATCGTACTTACAGTTTTTTTAATTATTAAGTCGATGGGTCGGCTTGGGGGCGGAAATATAATGTTAGCCAATAGATTAGGCAATAGTTAATTTACGTTATTAACTACTTCGGAGCTTTGTATGAATAATGTTAAGATTATTACAGAAAAACTGGTGTTTATCTCTAGTTTTTTGGTTTAAATTGGTTTTTTATACTATTATTTCCATTAATCATAGTTCTTTATTGTTTTGTTGATGTGAATCAAGTTTTGCAGGCTCTTTTTATTATTGGGGTGCGTTTAGTTAGCGTGGAAATTATCCCATCGGTTAATATCATTGTGTATTATTTCTTATAAATTAAAATGGTGTACTTTAATCGCCGATTTTTTTTAATATTAATAATATTAATTATAAATATTTTTTTAATATTATAATTACGCTTTATAGGCATAGTTGGAGTGATTAACTCATTTCGTTTGTCGGGAGATTTGGCTACAACCGGAAATCAGATAATGTGGTAGATTTTTCAAGATCTGAGTCATCAATATGTTCCTTTGGCGCCGAATAAATCAGAATGATTTTTCTGGAAAAACGCTAAATCCGTGGCCAGTTTTTCTTGACCACTACAGATACCTCCGCGTATGGCTAAAATAGGGAAGAAATCGTTACTCCTTTTACGATATTTTTAACCTTCTGGATTTGCTGAGGAACCGAGTTTGGCTCACACTTAAGGTGTGAAGACTGATTTAACTCTCCTTCAACATTCAAGAGGTCCATCTTATGGAGTCATCGAAAGATTTATCAGCGTTTATCGGCACGCATTTTGTGTATACCTATGATAATGGCTGGAAATATGAATGGTATGCCCGTAACGAAAATAGCTGCGACTACCGGATCCATCAAGGTCTAGTGGGTGGAAGATGGGTCACTCATCAGCAAATGAATGCGGTACAGTTCGCACCTGGTATTTATAAAGTCGATTGGCATGAACCCACCGGTACTTGTGTCAGTTTACTGTTCGATATGAACCGTGAGCTTGTTCACGGCACGATATTCTTTCCTCAATGGATTGCAGGAGAAGGCCAGCACCCTGAAAAAACGATTTGTTATCAAAACGAATTTATTGATGATATGAGAAAATTTCGTGATGAAGGGCCAGCATACCCTTATGTCATTATTCCTGAGTTTGCAAAAGTCACTTATATGAAAAACGAAGGTGCTAATAATGATGAGGTTATCAATAAAGCGCCTGGTCAATTACCCGGTAACTATTTCGATAATAAATAACCTGATAGAGTGTAAGTAGATAAACATTATTGAATAATTAATTATGAATGACTTAATACACGTAAAATAGGGTTATAAGATGAGCATAGAAATTTGATTCATTTCACCATAAATAATACTACAGTCGTAGTATTATTTATCATGCAGTATTAGCTGAAACTCATCCTAAAGCGAGTCGTAGGCTGGCGATATAGGCCAGATAAATCTTACCTATCCTCCTATGCCTACCCAGTCCGCTATGCTTAAGTAGAGTATTACCGAATTAAGTAGTATGAAATTTTAGTCTTGTTTTTAATTTATCACTATGATTTTAAAAATCATTTTAAATTTTTAAGGGGGCGTTGTGCATACATATCAAAAAGTAGGGCTGTGTTTATTACTCGGTACGTCGTTATCATCAACTGCATGGGGTAGTGGCAAGGTAGACAGCCCGGTAGTCCCGATTAGCACTGGTGACGTTCAAGGTACTGAACAGGACGGGGTCGTAGCATTTCTTGGTATTCCTTATGCAAAACCACCCATTGGTTCGCTCAGATGGCGTGCTCCGCAGCCACTCACGGCGTGGACAGGGGTTAAAAAAGTAGATAGTTTTGCTTCTGATTGCATGCAAAAACCTTTTGAGGGCGATGCAGCGCCGATGGGTACTCAGCCTTCTGAAGACTGTCTCTATCTTAATGTTTGGAAGCCGGCAGCAAAAAGTGATCAAAAACGTCCAGTTATGGTTTGGATCTATGGTGGGGGCTATGTCAATGGCGGCTCTTCAACAGCGATTTATAATGGTGAGAGTTTTGCTAAATCTGGCGTGGTGATGGTCAGTTTTAATTACCGTGTCGGACGTTTTGGTTTCTTTGCCCACCCCGCACTAACCGCTGAGGCAGGAAAAGATGAACCCTTAGGTAATTATGGGTATATGGACCAAATTGCTGCACTAAAATGGGTAAAAGAGAATATCCATCAGTTTGGCGGTGATGATAACAACATCACGGTATTTGGCGAATCTGCGGGCGGAGCTTCAGTGTTAGATCTCATGGCGTCGCCTGCTGCTCAAGGACTATTCAATAAAGCTATCGTCATGTCAGGGGGCGGACGTGGAAGTCTTTTACCGATGCGTGACTTATCCTCGTCTCACAATGGGTTAGCCTCGGCTGAAACGGTCGGTATCGATTTTGCGAAATCGATGGGTATTACGGATACGGGTGCGCAAGGATTAGAAAAACTTCGCGCACTGCCTGCGAGCAAAATCGTTGACGGCCTAAACATGGGATCAATGGCCGGGAGTAACACCTATGTCGGTGGCCCAATTCGCGATGGTAAAATTGTCATTAACCCCGCAAGTCAACGATTTGCTGAAGGAAAGCAAGCTAAAATCCCACTGATCATCGGTGCGACGAATGCTGATTTAGGTTTTCCGACCACTAAAAATAAAGACGAAATCTTTAATTCATTCGGTGCAGAGAAAGAGAAAGCAAGAGCGATTTTCGATCCTAATGGTCACCTTAGTGGACAGGAATTAGCAGCAACTATCGCCCGTGAAAGAATGATGATTGAACCTGCACGTAATATCGCACGGTTAGTGAGTGCTACGAATATTCCTGTTTATGCTTATCGTTTTTCTTACGTCGCTGAGACTATGAGAAAAGAGTGGCCGGGCGCTCCTCATGCTTCAGAATTACCTTATATGTTTAAAACATTGCCGGCACGGTTTGGTAATAACGTCACGCAAAGTGATTTCGCAACCTCGAATGCCTTACATGATTATTGGGTCGACTTTGCGAAGACTGGCCACCCGACAGCCAGTAATCTTGCTGAATGGCCGGTTTATTCACCCACTAGCGATAAGCTGTTAGATTTTGGTGATCATCATATCCAGGTAGTACAAGATCCTATCAAAGCTCAGCTTGATCTCATTGCCGAAACTTCATCAGTTAAAGAGTAGATTAACTATAAAAAAAACCACCTGAAATTTTAAAGGTGGCTTTTTATAAATTAATTTTTCCTTTTTATATTGTTTTGGTTTGATTGATTTATTAATGATTAGCCTATTAGGGTTTTTATAGTAAGCCAATAAGTTGGCAATATTGTTTTTATTTAAATCAAGATAATGTATAGTAGGTTTTTTAAAAGTAGATATAAGGAATTATCTAATTGAAAAAAGTTAAAGGAATAACTATTTCATGTGTTTTATTATTGTCGGCATGTGCTTCTACACAGAAAACAGACGAAGTCTCTGCACAGAATGGTAGTAGCGTTCCAATATTTATTGGTTTTATTGATGAGGATTTAAATAATGATCGCTACGCTGATAATGTATTGCGTGAAGTAACCCCGACCCATACTGGTGTAGGGTTAGGTATTAATATATTAGCCTCTGTGTTATCCAAAGGATTATCAGTGACTACCTTTACTAAAGAAAATTTGAGAGGTAACCAAATTTCCTCACTACCTGAACCGACAAAGTTCTACTTAACACCAAAAGCTAAGCCTATCATTTCGGACTGGTTAGAGAAAAATACTCAAGGTTATCAATATAAAAATGTTCTAAATATTGGCGCAGCCAAGTGGTTATTAGTGTATCAAGATTTAAGTAGTAACAACTCTAATTATGAATTACGTTATACAGTTAAATTCTATAAAAAACCGGAAAATAGTAATATATTCTCGTCATATATTATCTCTGACTGCACACCAAAACCTGAGGTGGCAACACTGACTGACTGGCGAGCTAATAATTATATGCTTGTTCAGGAAACTACGCGAAAATATATGGATTTTTGCTTGCTACAACTCGAGAATCAGCTACCAAGGTTACTTAAGCACTGATAATTGCATTACTATCTCTTAGTCGCCTACGAATAAGCGATAGCTAGGGTCATATTATAAATATTCTTTAAGCTCGGACTTTAACACTAGCATGACCGCACCATCAGTGCCGCGGTTATGCTAGTCTCCATTATTACTCCCCGCATCCATTTAAATAAATTTATTTACCCAATAATAGCCTTAAAATATATCTATCATAAGAAATAGTGATAATTATAATGTTAAAAGAGTAACGCTAAGGGTATGTTGTTTCATATCAGTGAGTCACCAGAAAAAGTTAGTATCTATAAGTTCCATTTTAGTAATACGCTGTTATGATTATTTATTTACGCAGTGGAGTAATTATGCACTTATTTATGTTTTACGTTGGTGGTAACGCGGGTAAATCAAATATTGAGGTCCATGATATCCAATTCGTTGCGGCAAGTACCCCCGAGGAGGCTTGGCCGGCGCTGAAAGCGGTTTGGTACGGAGATAAAAATAAAATTCATATCGATGGCTATACCCGAATTACCTGGGTTGATGGTTATCGGATCACGCTTAGTGATAAGCCGAGCAGCTCAACACTGAAGCTATTTTTTGTTAATGTCGGTGCCTACCGAGCAGACTCCTTAGCAGAACTTCACGAGTTCGATCTTTTTGTCGCTGAGACCCCACAACAAGCAAAAAAACAAGCCTTGGCCCGTCTTCTAAAGGGGGCTGCTCAGCAACATAAAGATAATCTAAAGGATGTGGATAATTGCCTCTTACTGGATAAAGTGGGCGACTATTATTTACAGCTCACCCCGGATGCAAATGGAACTCCGGATCTTCCGGCATGGCAGGGCTATCAGCCGATTTAATAGGATCAATAACGTGAGCACGGGAGCACTATGGTGAGTGGTATAAATGGTATTGCCATTTTACTCGGTGCCAAAAGCCCTGGTGCGTGTTTCTTTTTCCATACTTCACATTGTGACATTACGCATCCCTCTACGGTTCGTCTTTGCTTGAACATAAACGCTGATCGGTGCAAGCGATGACAACATGGGGACTTTGCATTGCGCTAATCGTGGTCAGTCACTCACGCCATAACTGAATGACTGACGGGGCGGCAAAGCCTTCGGCTTTAATCAGTGCGATGAGTGCCGTGACCTTATTACGCAGAACGCTAGCGTCTATCACCTCTCTTCCTGCTCGACCCAGAATATCTTGATTGAAACCGGCGATAGCGAGTTTCGTCGCCGGTAATGAGCCGCTGAAAATAAGTACGCCAATAAATCCGTTTATCCACCCAGTCAAAATGGGGGAAGATTTTTTTTCTTGCCCCTCTTCGATTATTGCCCTGTCGCCGACCTAAGGTTAATGTGATGTTAATCTGTAACCTAGCATGAAATGACGGCGATAAGTCAACGAGTTGAAGGAAATAAGCGGGATAAAACCGCATAGCGTTAATTCTTACTAACCATCCACGGGTTACAGCACCATCATTGACCGGGGTATGCAGCTTGAGCTAGCGATGACAATCAACCGCTATACTCAAGGAACCATTTTGCGCGGTAGGACGTCTGGGGATGAAAAAATTCAATTATCAGCAAGATTTTTCAACTATCGATTTTCGCAAAGAGCCAGAGCGTTATCAGGTCGGGCGTGGAGAACAGGGCGTCTTGATGGTAGAGCCTTATAAAAGTGAAATTCTCCCGTATTGGCGCTTTAAAGATGTCGCAAGCGCGACGGCCTCGGCCAAAAAAATTATGCAACTGTTTGAAGAGTATCGGAAAAAAGACGATTTCGTGGGCATGGATATGGCGCGTAAATTTATCCAGATGGGCTATACCCGTGCTCGGCGCTATGCGAATCACCCCGGTGGTAAAAAATATGATGAAAATCGCGAGATATTGCCCTATCAACTTAACGAAGAGAAAGCCGCAGCGGCCAAGATTTTTAAACAGTCTTGGGATCAGCTGAGAGCCGATAGCGACTATCTGCAGCGTAAAAAAAAGCATCAACAGCAATTCGGCTGAGTTAATGACATAGTGTTAGAGGGTAATTGGCGCGGCTTGTCTTAGTTTTACCCTAGTTCGATAATCTCTATAAATCAATAACTTTCAGAGGATGCCATGCTAGGTCTTTTTAAGAAATCAGTCGTTATCGCACTGTTTGTGTTGAGCTCACCGAGTGTTTTTTCTAGGCCAAACATGGCGCCGCTTGGCCCGTCTATCGCCGATAGCGGATCGCACTACTACCGTTTTAGGTCTTATCAGATAGCGTCGGTCGATAAGCAGCGTCATTATAAAGTGTGGGTGGCGGTACCGAAGAAATCGGCTCCTCAGCAGGGCTACCCGATTCTCTATATGCTTGACGGTAATTCGAGCCTAAACCGTCTCGGTGAATCACCGCTGCAGGCGATGAGTGAGAAACATCCCGCTGTGCTGGTCTTTGTTGGCTATGATACCCCGTTACCGTTCGACCTCGCTGCGCGAGCTTTTGACTACACCCCTCCCTTAAATGATCCTCAGACACAGAACCATATGCTGGGGCGGGGTAGGGTTGGAGGGGGAAGCTCGATTTTTCGCTCATTGTTAGAGAAAGAAATTATTCCTCTCAGTGAGGCCTCCTTACCGATAAACCCCGCCCAGCGTTCGTTATGGGGTCACTCGTACGGTGGATTGTTTGTCTTAGATACTTATCTCCACTCCCATCAGTTTCGTCATTATTTTGCGGCAAGCCCCTCGCTAGACCAAGGGTACCAATGGTTATTGAATGATATTGTGGGGCAAACGGCTAATCCTGCCTCCTTAACCATTATGCTCGGGCAGACCTCGAATCGCTCACCAACCATTGATATCCGCCAGCAGAAGGCGAAATGGGCGCAACAGCGTTTGGCAATCTCGATCGTTAACTATCCAGGATTAAGTCACGGGGCCATGTTCGGGGCATCGTTACAAGATACTCTGAAAGCGGTTAGTCAGTAGCGCTTGATGTTCCGCGTGGCAACACGACTTTTTGCGAGCATGATCAAATTTCCTATCCTGTCCTATACTCATTAGCACGCTTTCCATTTGTTAAGATTCGCTCAGGAGTCATCATGCATATTTCGTTAGATAAGCAAGTCGCCCTCGTCACTGGCGCCAGTTCAGGATTAGGGTATGCTTGCGCCAAAGGTCTCGCTGCGGCTGGAGCCAGTGTGGTCATTAATTATAATAGCCAAGCGGAACCTGCCGAAAAGCTGGCTGCAGAGATTCGTCAGCAGGGGGGGCAGGCCATTGCGGTGCAAGGCGATGTCTCCTCTCAAGACGATGTTAATCATCTAATTGCTCAAGCTGTGGAGAACTTCGGTGGCTTAGATATCTTGGTCGCTAACTCCGGCCTACAAAAAGATGCACCGATTGGTGAGATGACACTGCAAGAGTGGCAAAAAGTTATTGATGTAAACTTAACCGGTCAATTTTTAACAGCCCAAGCCGCATTGCTGCAATTCAGAAAACAGAAGGGCCAGCGTCAGGTTAGCCGAGCAACCGGTAAAATTATTCATGTCAGCTCTGTCCACCAAGTCATCCCGTGGGCCGGACACGTCAATTATGCCGCCTCGAAAGGGGGTGTCGACCTATTGATGCGCAGTATCGCGCAAGAAGTTGGTGAAGAGCAGATTCGCGTAAACTCGATTGCACCTGGTGCGATTGCGACGGCGATTAATGCTGAAAATACGGAAGGCGACGCGGCGAAAAAACTCCTTGAGTTGATCCCCTATGGCCGTATTGGTGCTGCAGAGGATGTCGCCAATGCAGTGGTCTGGTTGGCGAGTGACCTCTCTGATTATGTACATGGTACCACGCTGTTTATTGATGGCGGGATGACCTTGTATCCGGAGTTTAGAGGTAACGGCTAGCGATTATCCCCGCTGACGATTTGGTCAGCGGGATCTTAGAGAGATCTACTTCGTTATTTGATCGAAATAGAGCATGCTTACGCCTAAGCTCTGTTGTGCCCCCTTCACATTATCCCGTAACCCCACTTGCTGAGCTCCTTGCAATGCGACAACGAAGGGTGAGTCCTGCATAACCGTGGCTTGGATCTCTCGGTACAGTTCGCGCCGTTTGGTGGCATCACTTGTCGCTGCGGCCTGCTTGGTCAGCTGACTGAGCTGTGGAATCGACCAGCCGACCCGCCAGGCCAAGGTCTTAGGCCCATTTGCCACGTTATTTAATTAATCGAACGATTCTTAATTGTAAGCAGATAGCCATAATCAGTGAGGGAATAGCGCAATGTATTCCCTGGTATGGGTCATTAGCCTATTGCACCTAAATTGTCACCTTCACGATCTGTGTTTTTTGGTAATAAAAAAATAGTTGCAACCACATCTAATAAGTAGAGGATGGCCAGCAAACTAATTGCGATGACAAACGACCCTTGACTGGCTAAAAATCCGATGACTACGGGGCCAAAACCGCCTACACCTCGGCCTAAATTAAACAGGACATTTTGAGCAATAGCACGGACCTCTAAGGGATAGGTATCTGAAATAAGGGCGCCATAGCCACCAACCATTCCATTCACAAACATCCCCATGATGGCGCCACCAACTAACATCCAAACAGGATCTTTTAATTGGGCATAGATAATCACCATGAGTAATGCGCCGACTTGATAAACAATAAAAACTTTCCACCGAGCGAAACGATCAGCAAGTACCCCAAATAAGGTGATTCCTATCATCATGCCGAGAACCGTAACACCTGTCCATAATCCCGATTTTGTTAACGAGAATCCAAACTGTTGCGATAAATAGGTTGGCATCCAGATCATCAGCCCGTAATAACCAAAATTTTGTACTGAACAAAGAATAAAAATCCCTAAACTTGCTTTAGTCATCGCTTTATTCTGACAGAGCATAGCAAGACTTTTTCGTAGCCCGCGCTGAGCCTTTTTTTTCTGTGCCAGTTGATAGGTCTGTGATTCATCCAACCCATGCCGGATAAAAAACGAGAGGAGTGCTGGCAGTAAACCGACCAAGAAGACGCCACGCCAACCAATTATAGGAAGAAGGAGGGGAGTGATGACAGCCGCGAGGAGTACCCCTAGCTGCCAACCCAAGCCGACCCACGCTGAGGCACGATTCCGTTTATGTGTCGGCCATGTTTCCGCAATCAAGGCCATACCTATCCCAAACTCTCCCCCTAAGCCAACGCCTGCCAAGGTTCGGTAAGTCAATAAATCCCAATAGCCTTGTGCGAGGGCACACAGTCCAGTAAATATGGCAAATACAAGAATGGTGACGGTCAACATTTTGACGCGCCCATAGCGATCACTAAGATAACCAAAAAGGATACCCCCTATCACTGCTCCTATTAGTGTCCAAGTTACCAGCGCACCACTTTGGGCTGGAGTGAGAGATAAGCTCAGGCTTATGGCCGGTAACATGAATCCTAGGATCAATAAATCGAATCCATCCATCGCGTAACCACTCACCGCGGCAAACATCGCCTTATAAGGCGTTATTGGTTTTTTACGGGACATAGGCATCTCTTTAGAAGGTAAATAATTACTATTTTCTAATCAAACCCCCTTAAAGGCCATCAATAATGCTCATAATAATGATGTGAACACTCAGTATAGAATCGTTTACCGCTTGATTCAGCGGCCTGTGTGTTAGGAGAGAAACAAAGTTTGGCCAATGATTATGAGGAAGTCGCTTTATCGCTAAGCTATTTATAGAGAAAAAGTGCGAGTAGATTACCGGGTACGTCGGTAAATGAGCACGATCAGTAATAGAGTAAAAAAGATAACGCAGGCAAGCAGATGCCAAAATCCATGCGGATCGTTAGAAAAAGGTAATCCCCCAACATTCATACCAAATAACCCTGCAATGATATTAATGGGGAGAGCCATTACGGTGACGACGGTTAACCAATAGAGAGTACGGTTATTTTCTTCGACTGCCTGCATGCTGGCTTCTTCTTGTAGTAGCCTAATACGTTCCAATAAGTTTCCCATATCGTTGAGCCCCAAAATGAATTCCTCAGTAAATTCTCGAAGTTCACGGACGCTCTCAGGGGCGAGCCATTGAGGTGGACGATTAAGCAGTCGGAACAACGCCGCGGGTTCAGGCACTAATAGACTTTGAATTCTTAATAGTTTTCGGCGAATTTTACTCAGAACGGTTCGGTTATGTCGCAAGGAGCGGTCAAAGAGCCGTTCTTCAATATCGAGCACTTGTCGACTAGTATCGCGAATAATCATTTCGACATTATCTTCTTGATTTGAAAGAAGCCATAAGAGGAGATGTTCAGGTTGCGACAACGCTAACGGCGTGAGTCCAGCCACTAACTCTTCGACCATCTTAATGGGCGTAAAACGCGCAGTAATAATCATATCCGAGCAACACCAGGCCCATAAGGTAGTATTACGGCTTACTGCCTCGGTGGTAGTCACTTCATTAAGTACCGCAAAAAGAGCATTACCTTGCAAAGATAGGCGAGTACGCGGTGAGGTGGCGGCAATTTCATCTAAAAAATAATCATCAGGTAGGAAGTACTGGCGTAGCCAACGGCCAGCCGCAGCGTGATGCAAATTAGTGTGTAACCAAATAAACCCATCTTCACACCGCTTGCCTTGATAGTAAGCCACCAACTGCTCTGCCGATAAACGAATAGGGCTCTGCTTAGGGAGAAAAAGGTAGCCGTGAATCAAACCTGAAACTTCGTTAAAAAAATTAATGGGGTGTGAGAAATGAGTTAACGGCACACAGACAGGCTCTTAATGTTGTCGAATGGCGATTAACCTAGCGATAAAACATGACACCGTGATGACAGAATATTCAGGGTTGTCATATTTACTTCACCATTTTTTTTTACGATGGGGGTAAGTTTATTACTGAGAAATGACCTATGAGTCAACATACTGCCAGCGTAGTCTCATCGCCTACCGCTTCACCGATTACAAATACCTCGAAAAGTCCTCGCACACTACTCATTGTCTGTTTATTGGCTATTGGCGGCGTTATTTTTGCCGGGATTAATGTTTTCCAAGATGTGGCGCTTTCTGGCGATCGTTTTACCAGTTTTCTCTCTTTTAGTTTGCTCGGTTTAGCATTGGTTATTGCACTTGGTTTTGAATTCGTTAATGGTTTTCACGATACCGCGAACGCGGTGGCGACCGTTATTTATACCCGTTCTATGTCACCGACTATTGCGGTAGTGTGGTCGGGGTTATGTAACTTTGCCGGAGTACTGCTTTCTAGTGGGATGGTGGCTTTTGGGATTATCTCTTTGTTGCCCGTCGATCTTATTTTACAAGCCAGTTCCGGTCATGGATTTGCGATGATATTCGCTTTACTTTGTTCGGCAATTATTTGGAACTTAGGAACATGGTATTTCGGATTACCCTCTTCATCGTCCCATACCATGATTGGCTCAATCATTGGTGTTGGTGTCGCGTATGCTATTCAAGCAGGACAGAATGGCTGGAGTGGCGTAAATTGGGTACAGGTTTCAAGTGTATTTACCGCATTACTTGTCTCACCGCTGGTGGGATTTTTCCTGTCGGCGTTTCTTCTGTTATTACTTAAACGCACAGTACAAAATCCAAAACTGTTCCGTGCCCCATCTGCAAATAGCGCCCCACCTTTGTGGGTCCGTAGTTTATTGATTATAACTTGTTCAGGTGTCTCTTTTGCCCACGGTTCTAACGATGGACAAAAAGGGATGGGCTTAATTATGTTAATTCTGGTCGGTACGATGCCGATTGCCTACTCCCTGAATCGATCTATGCCTATTAACGAAGTTCCACGGGTAGCGGCATTAGCACAAGTGACCGGACAGCAACTTATTCCAAGCAATGCTCCTATTTTAGCGCCTGCTTTAGCAAGAGATCAGTTAAAAACCTTTATCCGTATACCCTCTGCAGCACATACACAACAAGTCTTACCGGCACTCGGTACAGTATTGATGGAGATTAGTCGTGAACTCACACTGTATGGCACGATGGATAAAATCCCCGCCCATTTAGTGCCTAACGTTAGGAATGACATGTATTTGGCATCCGAGGCGATCAGTGCATTTAAACGCACACATAGCGATTTATCGGCCAGCATAAAGCCTAATCTTGCCGCCATGAAAACGGAGTTAGATCACGCCACTCGTTTTATTCCTATGTGGGTCAAAATCGTCGTCGCCCTTGCCCTCGGTTTAGGCACTATGGTTGGATGGAAACGCATTGTAGTCACCGTCGGTGAGCGGATCGGTAAAACTCACCTTACCTATGCACAGGGAGCGAGCGCTGAAGCTATTGCGATGGCGACGATTGGCGCGGCGGATCTATTTGGCCTTCCTGTCTCAACCACACACGTCCTCTCATCGGGTGTAGCAGGAACGATGGCAGCGAATGGGGGTGGGCTTCAAAAAACAACGCTACGCAATATGATCATGGCTTGGGTATTAACCCTTCCTGCCTCGATCTTACTTTCTGCACTTCTTTTTACTCTCTTTTCCCATTGTTAAGGGGCACTATGTCATTACATGACCATTTTAATACATCGGTAAAATTCAATGCGCGTTTACTACAAGAATTTTACGATAGTTATGACGAAGAGCTAGAGATAGAGCTTGATGATCTCCGGTTAGAGGCTGGGGCATCCCCCGCGACGACGGCTGAAAAACAGTGGCGCCGTGAATATTTTCGGGAACTTTTGCGTCTACAAGGCGAGTTGGTAAAGTTACAAGAATGGGTTCAACGTACCGGTTATCGACTGATTATTCTTTTTGAAGGACGTGATGCTGCGGGGAAAGGTGGTGTAATTAAGCGTATAACCCAACGCTTAAATCCACGGGTCTGTCGGGTGGCTGCCCTTCCGGCACCGAGTGACCGTGAGAAGACTCAGTGGTATTTCCAGCGCTATATTTCTCATCTACCCGCCGCCGGTGAAATGGTACTATTTGATCGGAGTTGGTATAACCGAGCGGGGGTTGAGCGGGTCATGGGCTTTTGTACCGACAAAGAGCTGGAAGAGTTCTATCGCAGCGTCCCCGAGTTTGAAAAAATGCTCAGTCGTAGCGGCATAAAGATTATTAAATATTGGTTCTCAATTACTGATGAGGAACAAGAAATTCGCTTTCTTAGCAGAATTAATGATCCGCTGAAACAATGGAAGTTGAGTCCAATGGATTTAGAGAGCCGGCGTCTGTGGGAAGATTATACGCAGGCGAAAGAAGACATGTTAGAGCGTACTCATTTTCCAGAAGCCCCTTGGTGGGTGGTACAAGGTGTCGATAAAAAGAAAGCTCGATTAAATTGTATTCGTCATTTATTGACGCAGATCCCCTATGAAAGTGTTGAGTTACCGACGGTTACTCTCCCTGCTCGTGAACATAAACCGGATTATATCCGCACCCAAGTTCCGCCACATATGATAATCCCGGAGCACTACTAGGCAGGGAATAACGAGGCGAGTAGATAAAAAGCCTCGTTATCTCGAAAATTAAGGTTTCAATTCACGTACAGCACTGCGGAAAAACTCGTCAGGGGATTCCGCCGTATCGGCATAGTTACTCTGATATTGATGTGTTGAGTGATCCGCATGACGAAATCCTGATGCGTTGGGTTGAGCTAATGAGGCAAAGGAGATGAATAACAGTAGCAACGCAGAGTAAGACTTTTTTTTCATGGCACAAACTCCTATTGTTTAACGCGCTAAGTCGTGTGTTTTGTAATGCATCTAACTGATATTAAATAATTTTATTAATGATTGGCATCAGGTATTACGGTTGTAATGATGGTTCTGAGTACGAATCATACGGCTAAAGCGCTCACAGTATATCCAGCAATTTTCGACAATAATTGTTTAATCTTGTATAGCGTTGTTTCTGCAATTTACTCTTGACGACTTTTTTTATTTCTTCAATGTTAACTTCTTATTATGGATGCTGTATCGCTAAGGATATAAAATATAAGAAACATGATTTAATTATTATTGATTTTTGAAAACGAACCGTTACGTGTACTTTCTTTATTACAATAACGTGCACAAATAGACATTATAGTTATTGAAATAATTTCTATGTAAATCAGTGATTTTTGTTACGCCATCTAACAAGTATTGCATAATAACCACTTTATCTTTTATTGCATTGTTATCTCACTGACTCTATTCGATATTCTACCAGAATGAAACCTATAATTTTTATTTATGATTTAATAAGGTCATTAATATTAATAAGTTAATGGTGTTAATTAATCTTAATGAATAAAATAGTTGATTATATTTAATATAAGGTTTTAGAGGTTGATGGCGTTCCGCTTATATTATAGAGTTAGCAATTTAGAGCTATTCTATGCTTGAATTTATTAAAAATAAGTTAATTAATGGCACGTATGTTACGCTATTTGTCTTATTATTTATTAGCGTAATGATACCTGTTTCTCTAGGCTACAATAATGTCTGGAACTGTTTTTTGACGCTAACACTTTTACAGCTAGCAAGGATTTCTAGGTTATTACAATGTGTTCTTGCTATTATTCTGTTTTTATTATCTTTTTATATACCAATAGGCATTCAATTCGGCCGTATGAACTATGGCTTCGTGATTTCGGCGATTGAAACTGACTACCATGAAACTAAAGAATTTTTAAAGGGGATTTTGGGGCTACCATTACTATTATTATTCATAAGTTGGGCAGCATTATACTATTACATTACGCTTCCCGTGTATAAACTAAGAAGAAAAATTTTATTAGTTCTTGGTGTTTTATTTTTTTCTTTAGCTATTAATTCTTATCCTAAGCGCATGATAAAAAATTTCGTGGGCTATATTATTCAGTCAAAAAAAGATTTAACGTTACTTAAGGATGAGGCATTGATTCCTGATACGTTTACTGATGTTTCCAGTCATCCTCGCTATAAAAACATTATTATTATTATTGGTGAGAGTGTCGCCGCAAATTATCTATCGCTTTATAATTACCCCCATAACAATACACCGTGGTTGAAAACAGCACCGGGATTTTTTTTAGAGAATTATATTTCAACCGCCCCTAATACCTTTCTCTCCCTACCTCGTACGTTAGCGCTGAGTGATGGTGATCAAGTAACCTTTAATAATAATGTCGTCACTCTGGCCAACAGAGCTGGTTACGACACTTATTGGATTTCTAATCAGGGATTTGTCGGAGAGTATGATACTCCTGCAACGGTGATTGCTATGCGCGCCAAGCATAGAATTTTCTTAAAAAGGGGGGATTATAATTCGGCGTTAATTGATGATTTTACCATGCTAAAATTCTTACCCGATATTTTGAGTAAAGAGCAAAAAAAAGTCATTTTTATTCATATGATCGGCTCTCATCCGGATACTTGTGAGCGAGTGATTGGATACCCACAACGTTTTACGGTGTCTGATAAACAAGAGATAAATTGCTATCTAGCATCCATTAATAAACTCGATGAGTTTGTTCATAAAGTGTACGATTATGCCAAGGATGCACAGTCTCCTTTCGTCTTAACCTATTTTTCTGATCATGGTATGACTGTAGATAGCGGCCGTCGTCCGGTCAGACATGGTGGCGATGAGAAGCAGAACTATCATGTACCGTTCTTTATTATTACGGATACCGCGACCGTACATAAAACGATTGATACCCCGGTCAGTGCTTATCAGTTCCCAAATATCTTTGCAACATTGGCCGGTATCACCTCGCGTCAAATTATACCTTTGCGTATCGCTGATATACGTCCAAGCGAGATTAAGGTTTTTAATGGGAAGGAAAAGGTTAATTATCAACAGCTCTCTGAGTCTGTCCTCATAAAGTAATACCATGAATGGTTGCGGGTTCTTTTTACAAAAATTTATTATTTTTATTCGTGTTCTGCAGCGAGGCATGAACAATGACTTTATCAATACCATGCAGATAGAAGGAGCTATTGGTCAAACAGTGTTAGAACTCCTTGAGCGTAAGCAAAGTATTACTCTGCCGTATCTGCTGGAAGCCTTGCGGGAACACTCTACGGATGACTATGCTCAACAGGCTGAAAAGCTCTTAAAAAATGCCTTCACAATACAGGCAGCTTAAGGTAGCTCTTGAACAAATATGGTGTATCTTACCCTTAGAGAGGGGACGCTATGGAAAATATTCATTGATACCGAAAGCCATATTTTCACTGTTGTGTGCTGCACCCTTGCCCCGCACGACGGGGCAAGAGAATGATTTTGACATCTAGGACACTTTTTTTGCTACTGTTACAGTCTTAACTTCTTGAAATCCGGATGCTTTACGAGGAAAGAGTTGATATAACAGTAATTGCGCACCAAAAACAATTACAAATCGTTTATCAATAAATAATGTGTCGACAGAACCATATAACAGTATGGGAAGTAAAAACAAAATTAAGCTATCGACTAGCATACCTTGTTTAAACGCTGAGTAGATAATTGAAATAATGAGTAGAATATAGATAAAACCACCTAATATTCCACGCAGTGATAGACTTTCAATTAAATCACTATGTAAATGGTAGATGGAATTTCTTTTTGCTTCAGGATTTCCCGATTCTGCTTTATCGATGTAATAAGACACCTCTTTGTATCTGGTTGCTGCACTTTGACCTATAGGGTGTTGCTCGAAAGCGTAGATGCCTGCTTTCCACATACTTACACGTGCGCCAATCGAACTATCGTTATCAACACCAATATCTGCGACTTCAGTATAACTACTATTTAGCCTATCAAGGGTTGAAGGGAAAAAAATCTTTATAGCAAAAGGTGCAGCGATAATAAATAGTAGTGCTACCGTCAGTATTTTCTTTCTCGCATAGGCTCTTGTGGTTAAAAAATAGAGAACGACGAGAGCGGGGAAAACAAGGATTGCGGAACGCGTTTCAGTCAATGCAAGTGTAATTAAGCTAACAGCTATAATTATAGGTAAGAATAGTTTTTTTAATTTACTGTTTAATATATCGACTAAGTATAGGGTGAAAAGGCCCTGTAATGTAATGATGTATCCGCTTATGGTTGCAGCACTATTAATCCTAAGTCTTTCTCCTGGGTTTTCATAACAGTAAACCAGCCCTACTGCGCACATGTACAAAAAACCAGCGAAAAAGAATGCTGTTAATAACTCTTTGTTAATATTGATTATTTTATTTTTCTTCAGGTTATTAATAAATAGCAGGGATAAGCCTATGACTAGTAGATATCGCGAAACTATGCCATAGTTTTCGTTGGCTAAGAAAATGTTGTCACCCTCATGGCCATAAAAGAATGCCCAGATCCCCTGAGATAATCCCATCAATATTATGGCTATTGTTAGGAGTTTATTTTCTTTATTTATCGTTACTTTTTTCTTCTGTATTAAACTGATAAAAATCATCAGTGATATGGCTAGGAAAAAAGCGTTTCTACCCATTATTCTATCTGAAAGTGCAGTAAATGAACTAAAACAAAGTAATAGTAAAGATAAGAGAGAAAAAGGGATTTTATTTAGAAAAGTCATGGCTACCTTTCTCTTTTTCAAGTTGTAAGCTGGGAACCCACTTTTCACCGCTATTCCAAGGTCTTGGTTTTCCATGAAAAAATACAATTCTTATATCATCTGGTAGTTTTCCATTCCCCACTGATAAAGAGTATTTTTTTGATTTTTTTACTACATGTTTCTTATAGCTACAAATTTTACCCGGGAATAAATGTTGCCAATTTTTTGCATGAGGTAAAATTCGACTAATAAATTCTTGGTCACCCCCTTTCTTATACCGAGTCATAAACTGTTCAGGGTATTTATTAAAGGTTTTCCATACTTTCATTTTTTCATTATGAGGAATGAACATCATGGCAGAGTTATACATTTCTTGTGAGAAAAAATCCTCTAGCATCATCAATTCACGCTGCTCAGTTAACTCAGTGATATCTCCGACGACAACAACGTCTAAATCGATATAAAAAATATCATCATCAATCAAATCGGGATTGAAAAGCTCTATTTTTGACCACCAGCCGGGGAAATTAGTACGTAGTTTTATGGTTTTTATATCGGGGATATCGAGATCGGTCAAACATATTTTTTCATAGTTATCAGGAAGTTGACGGTGAATCCATCTGACATGATTTTCATCATAATCTCCACCCGACCGTAAAACGGTAACAATTTTCATACCAGACTCTACTTTTATTGAAAAGGGGTATGATACTCCAATCAAATATCTAAAAACAGTCGTGTAGAGGTCGAGAGAATGTCGACAACATGCGTGCATTTCATCATTGTTTTACTCGCCCCGACTCCTTTGTGAAGATAAGTTTACGACGAGTAAGTCGTATAAGCAGGGATGTAAATGGGCGTATCTTCAATGGCGGATGATGACATTAGAACCGGGTAGGGCAACAAGTAGATTAAAAAAATAGCCCGTTACTCATCCTCGCGATTTTGAGTCTGTGAATTATTTAAAAAATATTTTCTGTTAAGCGCAACTTTTTGCTTTGCGCAGCGAATTGATCATAAAGCTTAACTAAACTTAAAACGTCAATTATTCAGGAGAGTGTTTATGAAATTATTCAAACAGCGTGTTTCTCAGGTTATCGTCGGTATGGGCTTTGCGTTAGCGGCTACCGCCTTCTCTGCACAAGCTGCATTACCGGTCGGTGCCTCCGCACCCGATTTTCAACTGCATGCAGCCTTAGGGGGAAAACCGCTCGATTTTTCTCTACAGCAAGCGCTTAAGAAAGGGCCTGTCGTCCTTTATTTCTTCCCTGCTGCTTTTACCGCGGGTTGTACGTTAGAAGCCCATGATTTTGCTGCAGCAACGGATACTTTCAACCAACTTGGCGCGACGGTTATTGGTGTTACTGCAGGGAACACCGATCAAATTAGTCAGTTCTCTAAAGTGGAATGCCGTGACAAATTCGCCGTCGCTGCTGATCCTGGCGCAAAAGTGGCTGCTGAATACCATACGGCAGTACAAATGCAGGGAAAAGCGATGTCAGAGCGTACTTCTTTCGTGATTGCACCCGATGGAAAGATTTTGATGAGCTATACGGATCGAAATCCTGATCAGCATATTCAAAAAGCCCTTGATGCTGTTAAAAAATATCATTCAGCGCATTAAGTGGTGAGACGATGCTAACCGCACTATTAGCCGCCTTTTTAGGCGGCATTATTCTCAATTTAATGCCTTGTGTGTTTCCCGTTATTTCGTTAAAAGCGCTTGGCTTGATCAGGCACCAAGCCGATCCGGGGCAAGCGCGTCGTGAAGGGCTCGGTTTTTTAGTGGGTGTTGTGGCGACGATGTTACTGCTGGCAGGAATATTATTGGCTGCTCGCGCAGGAGGTGCAGCGGTAGGCTGGGGTTTTCAGCTTCAATCGCCTTTAGTCATCGCGCTATTAGCGTTAATTATGTTGGCAGCAGCATTAAATTTATTCGGTATTTTTGAAGTTGGCCTTTCGGTACAAAATGTCGGCGCAGTACAGATGGATCGCGGCGTTTTTGCACGTTCTGCGCTTACCGGTGCACTGGCGATTATTGTTGCGACCCCTTGTGCGGCACCCTTCATGGCCAGTGCTATTGGCTATGCGCTAGTGCAGCCCCCTCTTATCGCGTTATGGGTATTTTTCTCATTAGCGCTCGGCTTTGCGGCGCCATTTTCGTTAATTTGTTGGTTTCCTAGGCTTTCCCGTTGTTTACCTAAGCCTGGTGCATGGATGCAAACGTTGAAACACTGTTTGGCATTCCCTATGTTAGGCGCTTATGCTTGGTTGCTATGGGTGTTTTCGCAGCAGACAGAGAGTCAATCCTTAGGTCTGCTCTTAGCCATTTCTGTGCTTTTCGGTTTTACGGCATGGATGTATGGCATTGTACAACGGCGACGGATGATGGCGCGTTCTTACCGTGGCCTAGCGATATTCACTTTATTACTTTTCGTCGGGGTTATTGCGCCAGTGGTTGGAATGGTTCCTAAACAAAGCCAAGCCTCATCTGCCAGTACAGTGAGTGAGGAAACCTGGTCCCCAGCTGCCGTGGCACAATTGCGTGGAAAGGGGAAACCGATCTTTGTCGATTTTACCGCCTCTTGGTGCATCACCTGCCAAGTTAACCAGCGAACGACGCTTTCTCGTGCAGCGGTAAAGCAAGCTATAGTTTCGACAGGTACCCATTATATGGTTGCCGATTCCACCAAGTTTAATCCGGATGTTGAGGATGCGTTAGCTGAGTTTGGTCAAGGGGGACTACCCATGTATCTTGTTTATCCTGCCGATGGGGGTAAACCGACGGTCTTACCGCAGGTTCTTACTCCACAGATTGTGACTCAAGCCTTACAGAAAGCAACGCATGCCCAATAGTGATAGTGATAAGCAGCATTGGCCATCACTTATGTTGCAAGCACAGCAAGGTTCCCAGTACGCTTACGAGCGTTTACTGCGAGCCTTGCTGCCGGTTATTCGGGTACAGGTCAATAAACATGTTTTTGATCGCGGATTGAGTGAGGATGTTATTCAAGATGTATTACTGACTCTTCATCGCGTAAGGCATACCTATGACAGCCATTACCCCTTTATGCCTTGGTTACTAGCGATCGTTCGGGCACGCAGTATTGATGCCCTACGTCGACAGGGCTATCGGCACTATGAAATTACCGAAGAAGATAGCTACGATAATGTGGTCATGGAAGATGAAAGTCTCCATTTACATCCACCCATTACACACTATTTACAGCAATTACCCGAGCGACAGCGGCAAATGGTTGAGTTCGTTCATCTAGGCGAAAACAGCCTAGCGGAAGCCGCTTCTCATCATCAATTATCTCTTTCGGCGGTAAAGTCTCTTTTACATCGTGCGCTGACTAATTTACGGCGCATCGGAGAGAAACATGATTGACCATCATCAATTGATTAAAAAACTGGCAAACGATGCTTTACCCGTAAGACCATTACCCAGTACAGGGCGGCGTTTTTTTAAATGGTTAGTAATGGCTTTACCCCTAGCCATTATCTTTAGTGTGTTTGTTCATCGAGGATTAACTGATTGGCATCAGCCCGGTGCAGGCTTAGCGTTATTGCAACTCCTCGTTGCCGTGTCAATCGCGATCGCTGCGGTATGGAACGCGCTCATACTTGTTATTCCAGGCCGTGAAGGGATTCCAATTGTTCGCTTTATTCTCGGCGGAGGGCTGTGGCTGTTACTCAATATTATCAGTATTCCCCAAGCATCAACGCCTGTTGTGCATGAGCACGGTACTTTTTGCTATCTCTTTTTATTAGTTGTTAGTCTGCCGATGATCGTCACGTTATTGTGGACATTACATAAAAGTGGCGGGCTGCGCTCAACGAATAGTCTGTTGATGGCAGGAATTGGCGCTTCAGCTTGGGCGATGAGCTTACTTTCGCTCTGTCACTCGGTACAGCAAGATCGTTTTGATTTATTAATGCACGTTGCTGCTGTTGTGACCATCATTAGCCTCACACTTCTTATCGGACGTATCGTCAAATTAAAATAGTATAATGGCTACATGGGCAAGCGATAATCTTGCCCATGGGGTGATTAGGGGCGTAACGAGTTTTCGATTTTTTTATCGGTATTGTACTGGCTCAATGCATAAACTGCCCAAATGGTTGCCGGTAACCAACCAATCAGTGTGATTTGTAGAATTAGGCAAATTATTCCTGCAATCGGCCGACTGATTGTAAAAAAGGTTAGCCAAGGTAACAGTAACGCGATAAGTAGTCTCATGATCACTCCTATTATCATTCTCTGACCTAAGTGTAGACGAGAAACCCATCACGTTAGAGTGCTATCGGTCTGAATTTTATGCTAACGATAAGAATGGGTATGGCTGAACAGATAAGGCGAAGCATAGGGGGGCTGCTTACTTGTCGTCGACGATAGGGTAAGATAGAGCTATAAAATCTATAATGAACAAAAACCAACCACAATAGTGTTATCGGTTTACTATCCCTCTTCTTTCTAGGTTGTATTTATGAGATCAATACCTCGCTACCGTCACCGAGCTACAGGGTCATGGTTGTTTCCTTTCTCTTTAGTCCTTTTTGAGTTCACGACTTATATTGCACACGATATGGTGCAGCCAGGGATGTTGCTTGTCACCCGCGATCTACAGGTGGGGCCAGAATGGGTTCCTTTTTCATTGACGGCGTATCTAGTGGGTGGTTTGGTATTACAGTGGCTGCTTGGACCACTTTCTGACAAATGGGGCCGGCGCCCGGTATTATTATCAGGTGTGGTACTTTTTTCCCTGACAAGTGGCCTAACGTTTTGGGTGACATCGATTGAGCAATTTATGTTACTGCGTTTTCTACAAGGAACAAGCCTCTGTTTTATTGGTGCGGTGGGGTATACGGCGGTACAAGAAGCCTTTGAGGAGCGAGCGAGTATTCGGTTAATGGCATGGATGGCAAATGTTGCTTTGCTTGCTCCATTGATCGGTCCATTAGCCGGCAGTGCGCTACTTTTGGTAACGGGATGGCGAATGCTGTTTATAATTTTTGCTGGCTTGTCACTGATAGCACTAGTTGGTCTTTATTGGCGTATGCCAGAAACAGCAGGCAATCGTACGCTAATTTTAACGCCAAAGCGTTTGGTTGGGGGATACTGGCAATTGCTCAAGCAGCCAGCGTTGATTGCAGGGTGTTTGGCCTTAGGGCTTTCAGCGGTTCCTGTGCTGAGTTGGGTTGCACTTTCACCGGTTTATTTAATTCACGATCATCAGTTAAGTGAAATGCGTTATGCCCTATTACAGCTTCCAGTATTTGTTTCAATGATCTTAGGTAATAGCGTCTTAAGCCGGTTGTCTCATCATTCCGCCCTAACTCGCCCTTTGGTAATGGGGGCTTGGCCATTGGTCAGTGGGCTGTTAATCGCCTTATTGGCGACTTTCAGCGACGCTCATCAGGTAGCACTACTAGTGACCGGACTAAGTATCTATGCGTTTGGGGCAGGATTAAGCACGGCGGTCCTTTATCGGCTAACTTTATTTTCAGTCAGCGATGCAAAAGGGCAAGTAGCAGCCATGATGGGTATGTTAAGTATTTTAATGTACTCGATAGGTCTTGAGTTAGCACGTGAAGGTTATTTTCGTCATGGCTTGTTCGGTTTCTCACTGATTAATTTACTCAGTGGAGTCATCTGGTTGTTATTAATCGTTCTATTTATAAAGCGTCTCGCACTGACGCGCGGTGTATCAATGCCTCAGTCGTAAGTCTGCAAAGACAATCGCCGCATACGCGGCGATTCAACGCTATTATTCTACGGCGGTACGAATGACTAAAAAAGGTCGTTGTCGCAGATCATGATTATTGTTGAGATCCGCAGTACGGTTCCATTGACCCAACGTCGTATAAAGATAACCATTGCGATAAGCCAATCCATCTGGCCAGCCTAAATTGCGGACATCGTGATCAAGCAAATAAAACTGACCGTTTTTATCACGCTTAACTAAAGATTGCTGTTCGTAAGCGCCGAAATAAAGGTTGCCTTTCTCGTCTTCTGCCATACCGTCGTTAGCCGGGTGTTCACCCTCGAATTTAACTGCTTTTTCTAATGTTGCTTCGGGAATAGAAAAGTTGCTCAGGAGTGCTGTCGGTAAACTATAGAGATTACGACCACTTAATACCGTCCAGTAAAAAGTCCGACTATCGGGCGAAAGGGCAACACCATCGACTCCTCCTTGAGGAAGTTTTGGGTTATTGGGATTGAAGACGACGGGTTTATTTTCGATAAAAGCCATAAAACCGGGATCAGGGGAGGTAGAGGGCTGATTGACCAGTACCTCGCGCTGTTGATTACTTGCCACATCGATGACAATTAATGAATAACGTTGTTTGAAGCCAGAGTTAGCAATATAAAGTGTTCCTTCCTTACCATGAGACAAATCGATGCGTAAATCATTGTAGTGGGAACTATTATTCAATATGGGGGGCTTGATCAGCAGTGTTTTTATAATACAATTTGTCTGCGTGTTTATTGCTACAACTTTAGCCGCTCCCAGAGGAATATCTGATTCGCCCTGAATTTTCCCATCATCCAACACCCACAACACATCATGCTTATCGATAAACATTCCATGCGGTGAGACTAGCCAATCGGTATCACTTCCCTTATGGGGGATCCCAAAAGTGCTATTGGGGTAGGGATTCAGTCGACCCTGCACTAATTCCATTAGGGCTGGCTGATTATGATTATCTGAATGACGAGGAAAGCCAAGGAATACTCTGTTTTCGTGATTAACCGCAATACCAGATATATCAGGGTAAGGAGCTTCGATTTTGGCAATCACCTCGGAGGCGGCTTGGCTTATTTCCGGGGTGATTGCCGCGATAATAACCGCGGTGATAAGGGAGAATAATTTCACTAGCCCTCCTAGACGATAAAATGTGTCTTGAAAGTGTAGTGAATTTTCGCTATTTAGCGGCTAAAGAAGCCTCTTTTTGTCCACTTTGGTAGGGGATTTCTTGGTTAAGCACTTGACGGGCACGTGTCAGATCTAAATCTTTTTCCCATTTTGCAATCACTAACGTTGCCACACAGTTACCCAGTACGTTAGTTAACGCTCGTGGTATACCGATTAACCAATCAATAGGCAGCAAGAAGGCCAACGCTGAGAGCGGTAATGAAGGAATGGCAGAAAGGGTGGCCGCCAAAATAACAATCGCTGCACCCGGCACACCGTGAGCGCCTTTCGATGTGAAGATTGCAACACTCAGAATTAAAGCTATTTCCCCCCAACTAAGATGAACACCGGTTGCATTAGCAATAAAGACGACGGCAAGTGTCAGATAAATCGAAAAGCCATCCAGATTAAAGGAGTAACCCGTTGGAATCACTAATCCGACTGTGGATTTACTGATCCCCAACCATTCCAATTTTTTCATTAATTGTGGTAAGACGACATCAGAGGCTGTTGTGCCTAGGACGATGGTCAGTTCTTCGCGTAAATAGAGCAGCAGAGCGATAAAACTGATACCGGTAAATCGTGTTATCCCACCCAAGACTAATGCCACGAATAGAACGCAAATAACGCTGTAAAGAAGAAGGAAGCCTAAAAGGCTACTTAGAGATTGAACGCCGTAATGGCCGACCATATAGGCTACTGCGCCGAGTACGCCAAGCGGGGCAACCTTAACCAGTATTGCCATCAGACGAAACAGGATATGGCTGAGGCTATTAATGACGGTGATCACGGGTTTTCCGGCTTCTCCACTTATATTTAATGAGACGCCAAATAAGATGGAAATAAGTAGAACTTGCAGGGTATCACCCCGTGCAAATGCACCGATAAAGGTATCGGGGATCAAATTAAGGAAAAAATCACCAAAACTCTGCAGCGAAGAGAGGTGGCTAAGTTTATCGCTCGATCCATTATCCATCATGGAAAGATGAATACCCTGCCCAATATGGGTGACCTGTGCACCAACTATACCCAACACTAAGGCAAATAACGTGATCACCTCAAAATAGAGGAGGGTTTTACCCACAATTCGACCCACGTGTTTGAGTTCACTGTGCGAGGCGATGCCCTGAACAATAATCACGAACACCAAGGGGGCAGTCACCATTTTGATGAGTTTAATAAAACTATCGCCAAGAGGTTTTAGTGAATCAGCAATCGCGGGATAAAGACAACCTAATGCGGTACCTATCGCAAGGGCGATAAGCACCTGGATAAAGATAGAATGGCGTATCTGGGTAAAAGTCTGTGTCATAGCCGTAGCCCTTTTCACTCTAACTGAAAAAACTTATGTTTCAGTTAAGCAATTATTGGGCCAAACGTTACATAAGGGCGCGACAGCTATTGTCTGCAATCGCATCCCCGTGAACGATAAATTATTGCGCTAATTTAGGGAGGATGCGGCAATACTGCACCATCTTTGTCATTGATCAACCAAAGCGTAAAATAATCACTCGTGAGGTATTGTGGCGATAGGTGAGCTGCGGCGAGCTCTGCTACCCGATGATGAGGATGGTTAGAAAATAGGATTCGGCCACTGATGGTCGTCATCACTAACGGTACAAGAGTATTGACGAGTGTGTGACGTATCTCTTGTTCTAATCGGCCCACAGCAATATCTATAGTGGTAACGCCTACGCATTGTTTGCCGAGATGCACCGGATAAATATAGGTTAGTATATATGTCGAATCGTAGACATAGTCGACGTAAGGTCCATATAGATACCCTTTATTATCCTCACTGATGCGAGACAACCACGAAAATATCTGACCATCAAGTAACGGCTGTGAGACTTTCTTCAAACATTTTTTTTCGGGTCGATGCGTATATTTAGGTTGGTAAAACCAGACCATTTTCCATAAATTATCTGAGAAATCATTATGGTGATAGAATCCGGCACCAGAAATAAAATCATTCCTAATTAATAAATTTTCTATGGAAAATAGTATTTTTTCTTTTATTTTGTTCTCTAATCTTACATTTACTATAGATGTTTTTTTTGAGTCTGAAATTATCTTTTTTATAGTGATTGATAATTCCTTACTGATTTCCTCAATTAATAAAAATGATTCTTCAGCCTTTTCTTTAACTGTCCTTAACGGCATTTTTCTGACTTCATCCTGAATTTACGTTATCGATTAACTAAGTCTCATTTTATATTCAATTAATGAAGAGATAAAAAACTCAATTAAAGCATGAGCTTGAGTAGTTGCAAGCGATTCATCTCTCATCATTAATGCATTAATGAGCTGTTTATAATGAAATAGGCTGGCCGGATGAAACTTATCATCTTTATAAAGAAGAGAAATAAGAGGTGCCCATTCGGTCAGTATAATTAATTCCTGTCCTGCTAATCTTGATGATTGCGAGTTTGCAGCCAGCGTAAGCAGGCAGCGCATATCTGACTGGGTCTTTAGCTGTGGAGTGTCAGACTTTGCTAATGTTTCAACAAGGTTATTGAGTAGCGCGAGATCTTCTTCAGTCATTCGTCTAACGGAAAGACGTGCACTATGAATAATGAGAGCGCTTTGCATTTCACCAAGGTCAGCTAAAAAATCAGAACTCACATTATTAAAGGGGTGAAAATATGTGATGTAATCCTCAATATTATCGCTAATGAAACTTCCGCCGTTACGACCGCGAACAGTATATATTAACGATTTATTTCTCAATGTATTTAATGCATCCCTAATAGTTATATGGGAAACCCCCATCATTCGTGCTAGCTCTGATTCATTAGGGAGCTGTTCTCCTTTTTCTAATAAACCAGAAATAATAGCATTAGAAAGTCTCTGGGTGATTTGTTCTGTTCTACTTGCTTCTCCAATTGGAGCAAAAATAACAGTGTGGGTAATCATAGAAATCTCTATGTAAATAATCCATTACGAATTTTATTTATAACATAAATCCGAAAAATTTTAAAGAAAACTAGTGATGATACTGATTTGTTTTTTAAATAATTAGATTTTATCTTTTATTTTTTAATAAAAAACAATCCACTTAATATTATGTTAATTATTATATATTCTATTTTTATAAATATAATTTAATAACGATATAATTGAAGTATTCTTAAAAGGGTTTGCGGATGGGATAAGAGTAATTTATCTGTTATTCGTGCCACGAGATGTTCATGACTCTACGGCGTTATTTTGCTAAGGTTGAGAAAATCTTATCAACGTTTATCACGTAAGGGCGACAGGTTAATCCATGCTTTCTAAGAAATCTGCAGCGATACATTCTTCACCGGTTCGAGAACTACTTAAATTTAGTAAAGAGCCAGGCTTTATCTCCTTAGCAGGGGGAATTCCTGCCACCGATATGATCGATGTTGAGGGAATTGACAGTGTGATTAAAGAGATTCTTGCTGAAGATCACCGCGATGTCTTTCAATACTCAGTGACAGAAGGTGAGCAACCGTTACGTGAAAGTATCGCCGTATGGAGCAAAAAATCAGGATTAACGTTAGATCCCCAGCAAATTTTGATTACTAACGGTTCACAGCAGGGTATTGATCTCTTAAACCGTGTTTTTCTGGAAAAGGACGATGTGGTACTGGTCGAGCGGCCCACCTATTTAGCGGCACTACAGCTCTTCGATTATACGGAAGCTATTGTTGAAGAGTTGGTTTATCAAGACGAGAATATCGATTTAGCTGTTTTAGAAACGCGCCTCGCTGCCGGCGGAGTGAAGATGCTCTATCTTATCCCGACGTTTGGTAATCCTACTGGGCGAGTCATAGAGAATGCAGAGCGTGCTGAAATTGTAAAACTTGCTCACCGTTATCAGGTTGTGATTGTTGAAGATGATCCCTACGGTCATTTAGCCTTTACGACAGAGCGTCGCGAGAGCTTTTTCTCATTAGCACAGAAACTTTATGGGGATGACCATAATGTGTGCTACATGTCGAGTTTCTCGAAAATTTTCTCGCCAGGGTTACGTTTAGGCTGGTTAGCGCTGCCAGAAAAATTTTTGATGGCCATTATCGTTGCGAAGCAGGCTTTAGATTTACACACCTCAACGCTCAATCAGCATATTGCTGCTCGCTATATTTCTTCAGGTCGCATCGATGAACGTATTGCGTTGTTGAAAGAGACGTATGAGCAACGCCGTGACTGGTTAATTGAATCGTTACAGCGTCATCTGGGTGATGCGATAACCTTTAATCGTCCAGAAGGCGGTATGTTTTTATGGTGTCATCTTAAATCCGGTATTAATGCGAGTCGCTTGCTTGAAGCCTGTGTTATGGAAAAAGTGGTGTTTGTGCCAGGAGAAGTGTTTTTTGCTGAGAACCCAGAGCTTAATTCGTTGCGCCTTTCTTACTCAATGCTTACACAAGAGCGTGCAAATGAAGCGGGTGTCCGTATCGCGCGCGCATTACAGGCTATTTCTTCTTAGTAGATAGCAGGGGGCGATATTGCCCCCTCGACTTTCATCATTCTCTCTCCAAACCTTCGAGAAAATCAGGTATAGTCCGTTTTTTCGGAGGAACCATGCTGACTAATACATCTGTACGTCTCAACAAATATATCAGCGAGAGCGGTATCTGTTCTCGTCGCGATGCCGATCGTTACATTGAACAAGGTAATGTTTTTATCAATGGTCGCCGCGCAGCCGTTGGGGCTCAGGTTTATCCAGGCGATGAAGTCATGGTAAATGGTCAGTTGATTGAACCACGTAATGACGACGATCTCGTGTTAATTGCCTTAAATAAACCTGTTGGCATCGTCACCACGATGGAAGAGACAGAACGCGATAATATCGGCGACTTTGTGAATCACAGTAAGCGTGTTTTTCCGATTGGGCGTCTCGATAAAGATTCTCAAGGGTTAATTTTTTTAACTAACCACGGTGATTTGGTTAATAAAATTCTACGTGCGGGGAATAATCACGAAAAAGAGTATATCGTGACGGTCGATAAGCCGATTACGGACGAATTTATTCGTGGTATGGGTGCAGGTGTACCCATGCTCGGGACGGTAACGAAAAAATGCAAAGTCAAAAAACTCGATACCCACGTATTTCGTATTATCCTTGTTCAAGGATTAAATCGTCAAATCCGTCGGATGTGTACGCATTTCGGTTTTGAGGTAACGAAACTCGAACGTACTCGCATTATGAATGTAAAACTCACGGGGATTCCTCTAGGTGAGTGGCGTGATCTTACTGATGATGAGCTGATTGAGCTGTTTAACTTAATCGAAGATTCTTCTTCAGAAGACAAACCCGTTGAAAAAAAACCGGTAAAAAAAGCCCTGAAGAGGCCCGATATTGCGCCCCCAGTCGTGGCTGTTCGAGCCACAAAGAAACCCGCCGCTCGTCAGAAATTTACTAAACCTGGTCGTCAAAAGAAAGGGCGCTAAAAAGGGTGCAGGAAAAGGACGACTAAAACCGTGCAAGATTCAATGATGGGCAAGGATGCTCACTCTTCCCTATACCCATCGCGTGTCTTATCAAGTAGTCAGTAGAGCAACATTGGAGAATTTCGTCAGTTGCTCTTATCGCTTAATGCTCTTTAGTTTGTATTTCCTTATTACAGTGCTGCCTGCCATCACATCATTATTGTGCTGTAATATGGAGTCTTTCTAAGAGGAGTTGGGAACAGGCTTCCGACTGTTGTGCACGTTGTTGCTCTACCGGAGTGAGATGATGCGAAGTTTCTATTACATAGTGTGCCAGCTCGGGAATAAAGTGACGCTTTTTCAATGCATAGTCTTGATTATTATTTTCAACCGTTTGTTGCATCCTAGCCAAGATTTGCTGATCAGACCCGGTAGGTTGTAAGCAGTAAAGCGAAACATAATATGCCTTTTCTTGGTTACTATAATGAGGCATAAACCACCAGACAGCCGCACACACTACAGCCACTACTGGAACAATTACTTTTAGTTTTATCATCACAACACTCAATAAAATTTTACTATTTCTGTAATTATAGAGAAAGTGCTCATATTAACCTAATTTAGTGGATGTACAGACGTCTAAATGTCTAATATAATCTCTGAAAATCTGACATGTTGAGGTAGATGTGGTGAAAAAAATTTTAGTCTCTTCGCTATTAGCCATCTGTGCATTTGGCTTAATAGGCTGTAAGCAAGAAGATTCACATACAGTAAAAGTGGCCATCAACACGGGTCCTGATCAAGCGGTATGGGATACAGTGAAGCAAGTCGCTAAAGATAAATATCAATTGAACGTTGAGGTCGTAAGTTTCAACGATTATGTTCAGCCGAATGAAGCCTTGGCTAATAAAGATGTTGACGCTAACGCATTTCAAAGTGTGCCTTATCTTGAAATGCAGGCCAAAGAGCGCGGCTATAAGTTTGCCATACTAGGCAATAGCTTTATCTTCCCGATTGCGGCATATTCCTCAAAAATTAAGCATATAGACCAATTACCGGATGGCGCGACAGTCACGCTGTCCAATGAAGCCACCACATTAGGTCGTAGTCTTCTGTTATTACAAGCACAAGGGCTTATCACTGTTGATCCGAGTAAGGGGCTACTGCCAACATTGCTCGATATCAAAGCGAATCCGAAAAATTTAAAATTCGTTTTAGTTGATACCCCACAATTAACGCGTTCTTTGGACGATCCCAAAGTCTGGTTATCAATTATTAACAATAACTTTGCTTCACAAGCAGGACTTTCGGCGGCGCGAGACGGTTTATTTATGGAAGGGAAAGCCTCTCCTTACCTGAATGTTTTAGTTGTCCGTCAAGGTGATCAAGACAGCACGAAGCTACAGCAGTTAAAGCAAGCATTCCAATCACCTGAAGTTGAAGCAAAAGCCAATGAGGTGTATCACGGAGATGTGATCCGCGCTTGGTAAGCACTGAAAATAGCAAAAAGCCCATGCTAAAAACATGGGCTTTTTTTATGGATAAAGGTTAGTAAAAGAGAAAGCCAAAACCTGCGGTGATAAGCGCATCAAAACCCGCATAAAAGCGGTTAAAAAAGCGATGCGTATACGCTAACGTAGCTTGGGCGATTGCGAAATATAGCGGATAGAGGCCAAAAACTATTGTTCCCAGTTTTGCCAAGATGCAGAGTGTTTGCCAACCGTTATCTATCAGCTTTCCCTCCATCAACAGCCTCTACAAAGGCTCGGGTTATTCCATCATAACTTAACCTACTGGAAATACTGGCTTACAGCCTAGTGATGGTCAATAGGCGTAAATGTTGGCTATAGTAGTGTCACGATGATAATGGAAATATTGAGGAATTATGAGCCAGATAACGACACAAACAATCACTTATCAAGCGGGTGAAACCGCGTTAGCGGGGATATTGGTTTTTCCTGCTGAAGTATCACATCCCTTACCCGGTTTAGTGATGGCGCCGAACTGGTTGGGCGTAACGGAAAATGCGGCAAAATTAGCGAAAAAAGTGGCCGCTGAGGGATACGTTGTGTTGGTCGCAGATCTCTACGGTGAAACAGTTTGCCCAGCAGATCCTGATGCGGCTGGTGCGGCGATGATGGACGTAAAAAATACGCCGGCAGAAGTTGGACGAATGAATGCGGCCATTGATGCGTTGAAAAGCCAATCCTCGGCAGCGGTAGACGCTCAAAAGATCTCTGTATTTGGTTTCTGCTTCGGTGGGCACTGCGCATTAGAATTAGCTCGCAGTGGTGCGGATATTCGTGCTGCTATCTCTTTCCACGGTGGGTTAGACACCTGTGGTGACTATGACTCCACACAGATCAAAGCGGAAATATTAGTGTTAGATGGTGCTAAAGACCCACTTGTTCCACGTGAACAACTCGCAGAATTTGCCCGCGAAATGACAACGGTTAACGTCGATTGGCAACTCATTAGTTACCATGATGCCGTGCACTCCTTTACCGATGAAACAGCAAATAAACCAGGCGTGGCTGAATACCATCCACAGGTGAGTGAGCGCGCCTTTACCCAGATGTTTGAACTGCTAAAACGCGTAAATTAACCCGCGTCTTTTTTTAGCCAGCCTTCTTGTGCTGGCTAAAGCAAAAATTCTGCTTTAGTAAGTACATATCCTTATTTTTCATCTCACCCTAAATCCGTTTTACTAGGTTTTTGGCTTAGAACGTTAAGCCGGACGAATACCTGTGATCGATTTGGAGTTGAGAATGAAACAACCAACGCGGGCAGTACGAACGGTTTTACCTTGGGTTCTCCCGATTATTCTACTGATTATTTGGCAATTGGGGTCTGCGAGTGGATGGATCTCAGATCGGGTATTACCTGCACCTCTGCATATTATCACCGCAGCTTGGGCACTCATCAAAAGCGGTGATCTCTGGAGTAACTTGTCGATTAGCGCTTGGCGTGCAGTGGTGGGTTTTGCTATCGGTGCCAGTGCTGGGTTAATCATGGGGCTAATTACTGGATTGTCGCGGTTAGGTGAGCTTTTTTTCGACAGCACATTGCAAATGTTACGGAATATCCCCCACTTAGCGCTGATCCCACTGGTTATTTTGTGGTTTGGTATTGATGAACGGGCAAAAATCTTTTTAGTCGCATTAGGGACTTTTTTTCCTCTTTACCTCAATACGGCTCACGGTATACGTCAGATAGATAAACAGTTAATCGAAATGTCGCGTAGCTATGGTTTACGCGGATTTGCGCTATTTTGGCAAGTGATTTTGCCCGGAGCGATGTCATCGATTTTAGTTGGTGTTCGTTTTTCACTTGGATTGATGTGGTTAACCCTAATTGTTGCTGAAACAATTTCAGCCAATGCGGGAATTGGCTACTTAGCAATGAATGCACGGGAGTTTTTACAAACGGATGTCGTGGTATTTGCCATCCTCCTTTATGCCTTACTCGGCAAACTCTCTGATCTCCTAACCACTGTGTTAGAAAAACGATTATTACGGTGGCATCCCCAATGGCGTAAAGAAGAGGTTTCTGTATGAGAAATATTCGTTTAATTAAACGTACTGAGTCACTCGCACTTTCTCTAAGGGGAGTAACCAAGCGATTTGGCTCTCATTCGGTACTTCAATCATTAGATTTAGCAATTCCTGCGGGACAGTTTGTCGCTATTGTCGGGCGCAGTGGCTGTGGAAAAAGTACCTTATTAAGGCTTTTAGCAGGCTTAGAGACGGCATCTTCCGGGGAGTTGCAGGCAAATCGTCTACCGTTAAGTCAGTCGAGTTCAGCAGTTCGTTTAATGTTTCAAGAACCTCGTCTATTACCTTGGAAAACGGTGATCGAAAATGTCGGTTTAGGACTAAAAGGGAAATGGCGTGAAGAGGCACAAGCCGTATTGGCCGCCGTGGGATTGGCAGATAAAGCAGAACAGTGGCCTGAAACACTATCAGGAGGACAAAAGCAGCGAGTTGCCTTAGCGCGAGCGCTTATTCATCGTCCGGGCTTACTGTTATTGGACGAGCCTCTCGGTGCGCTAGATGCTTTAACACGTCTGGAAATGCAGCAATTGTTAATCGATCTGTGGCAAACCTGGAAGTTTACCGTTGTACTTGTTACGCATGATGTGAGTGAAGCCGTGACCACTGCACAACGTGTTTTGATGCTAGATAGCGGTGTGGTTGGGATGGACGTTGATGTCGCAGTGCCTTACCCACGTACAACCACTCAGCCTGCAATAGCTCAGTTAGAACAACATATTTTACAGGCAATTATGCAGCCTGAAGCCTTGCCTACTGAGTATGCGCGTAGAGCGATTTAACCGAACTAATGTATTAAGGTGATAAGTAATGAAGAAGATAACGCACGCTCCCGAATTTTTTTGGTTTCTTCCCACACACGGCGATGGCCATTATCTTGGCACACAACAAGGTGGTCGTACGGTAGATTTACCCTATTTACAACAAATTGCATTAGCTGCTGATAACTTAGGTTATACCGGTGTCTTAATACCAACGGGGAAGAGTTGCGAAGATTCTTGGCTTGTTGCTTCTGCCTTAGCGCCTTTAACGCGAAAGCTAAAATTTCTTGTGGCTGTTCGCCCTGGTTTACAACCGCCTTCACTCGCCGCAAGAATGACCAGTACATTGGATAGAATATCTAATGGCCGTCTATTGATTAATGTTGTGACTGGCGGAGATCCGGAAGAAAATAAAGGCGATGGTATTTACCTCGATCATGCACAACGGTATCAAGTTACCCGCGAATTTTTACATGTATATCGCCGCTTATTAGCCGGTGAAAAAGTCAGTTTTCAGGGAGAGCAGTTGCAGGTTGATAATGCAGAACTCCTCTTCCCAACCCAGCAAGAGAATGGGCCACCGATCTATTTTGGAGGTTCATCCGACCCTGCCGTCGATGTTGCTGCAGAACATGTTGATACTTATTTAACGTGGGGAGAGCCCCCTGAGCAGGTAGCAGAAAAGGTCGCCAAGGTAAAAGCAAAGGCCGCAGAACGCGGCAGAGATGTAGAATTTGGTATTCGTTTACATGTGATCGTTCGCGATACTGCACAGCAAGCCTGGGATGCTGCAGAGCAATTAATTTCACATCTCGATGATGATATTATTGCCCGTGCTCAAGCTATTTTTTCGCGTATGGATTCCACAGGCCAAGCCAGAATGCGTGAGCTTCATAGTGGCTCTCGGGATAATTTAGAGATTTCCCCTAATCTTTGGGCCGGGATTGGTCTTGTCCGTGGCGGCGCCGGAACGGCATTAGTGGGGGATGCCCAACAAGTTGCTGAGAGGATCCGCGAATATCAAGCGATCGGCATCAGTAAGTTTATCCTATCAGGTTATCCGCACTTAGAAGAAGCCTGGTCTTTTGCAGAACGAGTCATGCCGTTATTCGCGACAAATACGGCGAGTAATCGTTACGGGCCACATGGCGAAACAATTGGTAATACCGAGCTACCACGACAAGTCAGTGCCAGTTAAGCTCGAAAAACCCTTCTCTTATTCGCCGAGTAGATTGCTGACGAACCCCTCTTTTCACGAGGGGTTTTTTTGAACCATCGAAGGCTGCGATTGCGCTATTTTTTTACTGCTTCTAGTCGGTTAGCGGCTGTTTTCAATACGTCATTCACAGTGGTATTGAGCATGTTAATCTCAGCGCTGGGTTTTACAGAGGGTTTTCACCTTTACCACTTTGCTTGGATTGGCATTCGCGTTAAGGCATCGTGAATTGTATCGGCTAACCTGATAGCTAGGCGTGAGCGATAAGTCATATTGACTTAAATTTTGGGATAGAAAGGATTCTTTAGGGCGCCGAGAAGAGGATGATTTATGGGTATTGACGTATGAGTTAACTCATTCTAGTCGATCAACGTCCTGGCCAAGAGGCGAGGACGTTGTCGGTAATCTAGCCCTTCAAATTATCGAAGGGTTTTTTATCGAGTCATTTTCTTAGTTCTTCTTATCCAAAGACCAAGTCGCGTTGCTGACATCAACCTGCTTAGGAATAAGGTGAATCTGGCTGAAAGTATCAGCTAAATTTTGTTGTTGCTTAAAAACATCCGGTGTCATACGTTGCGTCGTATAATCAATACGCGCTAGGGTTGTATGCCAATAATTAATTCCGAGACCGGTTGCAGCGGAGAGAAGTTGTGCTGTTTCCTGTTTATGATTATTAGCCCACTGGCCGTTTTCTTCTAAGGCCTTTTCGACTTGTAAAGCGAGCTTAGGCGAGCCTTCAGCAAATTTACGACTCGCTAAATAAAATGAGTAATGTGGGACTAATCCTTCTGCAGTTGTGATCGTGCGGGCGTGAGTCGTAGCGCTGACTTCGGCGAGGTAAGGATCCCAAATTGCCCAAGCATCGACGGCACCTTTCTGGAAGGCCGCCCGAGCATCTGCAGGGGGGAGATAAACGGGTTGTATATCTTTATAGCTGAGCCCGGCCTTTTGCAGTGCAGCAACTAATAAATAGTTCACATCCGAGCCTTTATTAAGTGCTACCCGCTTACCTTTAAGATCGGCAATGGTATGAATCGATGAGTTTTCAGGGACAACGATTGCCTCGCTGTTTGGATTTGGTACCGAATGGGCGAGGTAGATCAAATCAGCTTGTGCTGCTTGTGCAAAAATAGGTGGGGCATCGCCTGTTGCAGCCAGATCAATAGCGCCAATATTTAATCCCTCAAGCATCTGCGGACCTGCAGGAAATTCAACCCAACGAACGGTCACACCTTGTGGTGAAAACTGCTTTTCAAGGGATTGGCGTGATTTGATGATAGTAAATAGGCTCGCTTTCTGAAAGCCGATAGTGACCACTGATTGTTCGGCAGTGGCCGCGAAGGAGGCGGTCAGTAAACTGCTAATCACCAAAGTTAAAGGTAGAATTTTTTTCACGGGTACTCCAACGGTTGACCATTATTGTTATACCAATAGCTATAGCAATTTTTAGCAGGCATACAAACTATGAAAATTAACAAAGGATATCTCTTTTTTTGCTAAGTCAGCGGTGGGTAAAAAATTCTATAACCCTATAAAACAGTCGGATAGATGATTGATCTGGTTAAGTGTGAAACAGCGTTTTAGCCGGTTATTCAGGACCGTATGTGGTGTAATCAGAATGATTTTACAGTGATGGGTAAGGGATTAAATGGGTGAAGGGGCTGATCAGCAGTGAGAGTTATTTTGCGTCGTTGGCGTTATAGGCGGAATCATCCAGTAGGTCACTCTCCGCCTTATAAGTATGATTTTATTCTTTATCATCGAATAACTTGTTGATCATTGCATACTGCAGCAACATGATTGTTTTGGCATCTTTAATATCCCCATGAGTCATCATGGTGAAGGCCTGCTGAAAAGGCATCTCAATCACTTCAATATCCTCTCCTTCAGTTATCAGTCCGCCGCCTGAATTTACTTTGTCCTGATGGGAATATTCAGCAGTGAAGAAATGTAGTTTTTCCGTGACTGCTCCAGGGCTCATCCACGCATCAAAAATTTTAGTCACATGATTAATACGATAACCTGTTTCTTCTTCTACTTCTGCTCGGATCCGAGTGATCGGATCCTCTCCCTCAAGTAATCCTGCAGCTGTTTCGATCAATAAACCAGATTCTCCTTGGATCATGAGAGGTAAGCGAAACTGTCGGGTCAGGATAATGGATTGAAGTGGGCGGTTGTAAAGAAATATGGTGACACCATCACCCTTATTATAGACTTCACGGCTGTAAGTCTGATGGGTACCATCTGCACGTCGATAGTCAACCGTATATTTTTTCAGGGAATACCAATCCTCAGAGAGGATTTGTTCGTCAATAATGGATGCTGTACGTGGGGATTGAGACATAGGTTCTCCTTGGTAGAAACAAGAAAGTAACCGTAGCGGCGAAGGCTAGCAAGGGAAGAATATCCGTACCAGATAATTTCCGGTACGGATTATTAAGCGTATTAGAAGCTGAGGTTGGCGCTAATACCACCGACTAATGCATTTTTCACACCGCTTTCTGCACCCGGTGCGACAACATATTGTAGGTTAGGGCGGACTTGTAACCAGTTGGTCGCGTGAATATTGTAATATACCTCATAGTCATATTCTGAACCGTGCTGGATAGGGATCCAGACCGGGTTGCTTTCATAATAAGCACCATTAGCATTATTTTCACGGCGTTGCATCGTTGAATAGCTAGAATTGACGTGAATACGTGAAGCACCTACTCCAATTTCATCTTCAGGGCGTGCATCCGCCAAGCCTTTCCATACTAAAGTCAACGATTGGTAATTATCAATTTTCGCTGTTTTATGGTCATTCATCACTGCTTGAGCGGTGAGCGTTAAGCCACGATTACTTCCACCAGGCTGTGCATAAAGTTGTTGTTGTGCCAGTAAGTAGCCACCGTAGGCATGGGCAGTGTCACTATTACCATTACGCCATGAGCCGTATACCTCATCCTGAACAGAGGAGTAGTAACCACCTAAACGGTAATTACCTTTTAAGTTGTCTGGGCCAAAGGTAGGGTGCCACACTAATTCTGCGGGAACTAGATTTCCAACGGTTTGGCTAACTTCAAAGCGGAAACCATCACCCCGATCATAGTTGTAAGGGGTTTGGTTATAGAAACCGACTTGAAAGAAAACCTCTGGGGTTACGTTGATAGCAACACGACCGCCCCATTGAGATATTGGCCAGTTATACCAGTGATCGCCACGCCAGTTTCCGGCTTGACCGCCACCGAAGGCTAAGTTTTGGAATTTACTATCGATCGTATCGAAGTCTTCGCCAACGGTAACACGGCCGGCTTTAATATCTACCAAGTTATCGAATAGATGCTTGCGTACCCAAAATTGAGTCAGACGCCAAGTTTGCCCACGACCATAGACTTCTTGTACTGAGGAGAGCATACCGTTACGGCTTACCGCATCATCTGAAAGATTACGTCCGTTACGGTCGGTAATGGTCATTTGAAACTCGGTGTTATCCCAGCCTAGAAGTTTTTCAAGGTCAAGATCAATACCAAATGCGAGTTGGTCAGCATAACGCATGGTGGTCGAAGAGTTATACCCACCCGCTAAGTTTGAGGCTGTTTCCATCGTGTAATTGAGCTGGAAATCGACACCGTCTTCTTTGAGTTGGCTACGCGTCCCCCCCCAGTCACCGAGCATCCACGGCGAATCATAACTAAAAGGAGCCGCAGCTTGTGCTGCAGGTAAGGCCGCAGCGCAGCTTGCTGCAACTAATGAAAGAGCGAAAATAGAAGGTGCATTTAAAAAAAATTTATTTTTTATTTTCATTATTTTTATCCCGAAAAAGGTGTTAACTCTTTTTAAGAGGTTACTGCAGAATAACGTGTAAATTAGTACTAATTTTATTAAAATTTTGTAATTTAAGACGCTGATCACGAAAAAATAGTTTCCCAAAAAAGTCAGCCTTTATGCACCTTTCAGGCTATTTTTTTATCACTTTGACGTCTCCAAAATCGGGGGCAGAGCATACGCCTTTTTTGATTATTGAGAAACATATTTTTAACATTGTTGCGAGACTTAAGCGTTATTTATATGATCTACTCGACATTATTGGTCTGAGAGCGCTGTTTTTGGACAAAAAAAGCGCTTCCCCGCTTATAAAAATTGGGGTACATTTTCAGACGTAGGGTACAGAGGTAAGATGTTCTATCTTTAAGACCTTTTACTTCACGTAATCGGATTGGGCTACACGTTAGCCGCCCCAGCGATCTTGTTTATCTCTGGGGCGTTTTTTCGTTTTAGGAGGGGTAAATCGTGTTTATTCGTCCAGCGTACTCATCTCTTCAAGATGTTCAGTAAACCACTCATCCAGCTTCTGACTTAATTTATCAATTCCCATCTTTTTTAATGATGAAAAGAGTTCGACTTGTACTTCACCCATAAACGCTAGGCTTGCTTCACGTACTGTGGCTAATTGTTTTTTACGTGCACCCGAAGCGAGTTTATCCGCTTTCGTTAGGAGTACTAAAACGGGAATTTCGCTGGCGACAGCCCAAGTTACCATTTGTTGATCGAGCTCTTTCATCGGATGGCGAATATCCATTAATACCACCAACCCTTTGAGTGCTTGGCGAACTTCTAAATACTCACCGAGAGATTTTTGCCATTTGCGTTTAACTTCTTCGGGGACTTCGGCATAACCATAACCGGGTAGATCGACTAAACGAATTCCATCAGTGACTTCAAATAAGTTAATGAGTTGCGTTCGGCCCGGAGTCTTACTGGTTCGTGCAAGGCTTTTTTGTTGGGTTAGGGCATTCAACGCACTCGACTTTCCGGCATTAGAGCGGCCCGCAAAGGCGACTTCCGCGCCAGTGTCGTCAGGGAGATGACGAACATCCGGTGCACTAGTTACAAAATGAGTGACGTGATAATTCCAGCTCGGCACAGCAAACTCCAGATAATTTTAATCGCATAATGCGCGAGTATACCTCCCTTTTGCCTAGATTTCGCGCATTGTTATACGATAGCCGAGCATACGTGGGCTGTCCGATGGGCGTTATTATCGTAATCTTACCTATTTTTATCCATAAAGTTATTAGTGAGTCGTCCGATAATCGGTAAAAAATAATAAAAATCAAAAGGATGAATAAATAGTAAAATTTATCGTTAATGTTTCCTTGTGCTATTGGATTCTTCGACTACAGTTAATCCGCTAAGGAAAGCCTCAAGGAACCTTGTTCACGGATAGGGATGCGAACATTACCGTAATGGAAGACGAAAAAAGGACGAAAGGGCGGTAACCTTAGTGTTACCGCTTTTTTATTGTCCAGGTTTCTGCTAGATTCCCGTTCAGAACCTATCGATGTAATCCTCCTTGAGACCTGACACTATGAAGCAACCTTCCAGACCTACCAAAAGCAAGTCTACGGAACGCCGTAAAACCCGCGCTGAACTTAATCTTGAAGGCAGAGAGCGCAAGCGTAAAAGTAAACTTAAAGGCAATGTGGCGGGTAATCGTAGCCATCCTAAAGTGGCCCAGAATCAAGGGGGCACCGCACCGCAAAAAACGGACCCACGTTTAGGGAGCAAAACTCCAGTTCCATTGATTGCTGAAGGTAAGGTAGCCGCCGCTCCGGTTATTCATGCCACTGCTGAGCCGGAAAAAATGAGCCGCCAGCAAGAACTCCGTATGTTGGAAAATGATCCGCGTTTAGACCAGTTATTAGATCGCCTAGAAGCGGGTGAAACGTTAAGTAGTGAAGATCAAACCTGGTTAGAAGCTCGCTTAGATCGTATTGAAGAATTGATGGTCTTACTCGGTATCGAAATTGATGATGACGAAAAAGACGACGAAGCAGAAGAAGATATGTATCGTTTGTTAAAAGGCCAATGATGGTAGCGACGGGGAGCTTACTCCCTGTCATTCATCAGAAGGATTAATTAATAATGCATTGGCTTGGATCAATTCCTGCCGGATTATTCGCCTGTTATCTCTTTTGGATAGTCAGTAAACTTTTACGCTTGTCGCATAGAAAATCTATGCTGCATCGACGCTTATTCTCCCGTCACGGACGAGGTAAGCGCGGTGGTAAAACCAACGTAAGAGGTAAGCATGTTACCAGTCGAATGGGATCAGGCCCTGATCGAAAAGTATAATTCTTCGAGTCCACGCTATACGTCTTACCCCACCGCAGTAGAGTTCACGCCGCATTTTTCTGAAGAAGATTTTCGTCTCGCGACAGGCCGTTATCCGAATCGTTCTCTTTCTCTTTACCTGCATATCCCTTTTTGCCATCAGCTTTGTTACTTTTGTGGGTGTCATAAGGTGATTACGCGTCACCCTGAGAAGGCGGAACGCTATTTACAGCAGTTAAAAGCAGAAATTCGGCAACGTGCCACGCTTTTTAAGCAGCGGTTATTGACGCAAATTCATTTTGGCGGCGGAACACCGACGTTCTTAAATGATGAGCAATTAGCTGAATTGATGACATTAATACGTGAGGTGTTCAGATTACATAAAGATGCAGAGATCTCTCTTGAGCTAGACCCACGTCAATTTTCCGTAGAGCGATTGTCGGCATTACGTGCAATGGGATTTAATCGCTTAAGTATGGGGGTGCAAGATTTTAATCCCGCCGTTCAGCAACGGGTAAATCGTGAGCAAGATGAGGGACAGATTATTCAGTTACTCTCAACAATGAAGCAGCTCGGTTTTCGCTCAATCAATGTCGATTTAATTTATGGTTTACCGCTACAAACGGTTGAGAGTTTTGCGCACACGATCAAACAGGTAACCGCTTTACGCCCAGATAGGATGAGTGTGTTTAATTATGCTCATATGCCTGATTTATTCGCTGCTCAGCGTAAGATTAAAGTAGAAGAGCTACCGACGGCGGCTCAAAAGCTGAGAATACTGCAGCAGACCATTGACCAGTTACAGACGAGTGGTTATCAATTTATCGGTATGGATCACTTTGCCTTACCTGATGATGAACTCGCTCAAGCACAGCGTGCGGGCCGTTTACATCGTAATTTTCAGGGCTATACCACTCAAAGTGATACAGATCTATTAGGCGTCGGTGCCTCGGCGATCAGTATGGTCGGCGATACTTATAGCCAAAACGAGAAATCATTGACCGGCTGGTCAACAGGCTTACGCCAGAAGGGGAGTGCATTAGTTCGAGGGCTACGCTTGAGCGCTGAAGATATTTTGCGGCGTGACATCATCAAAAACTTAATGTGTCACTTTTCGCTAGAGATAGCAGAGATAGAAGCTTTAATCGATCAGCCTTTTTCCGATTATTTTGCCCAAGAACTCGGCTTACTCTCACCGATGGTACAGGATGGGTTGGTGACCATCACGGCCGAACGTTTGCAGGTGACAGCGAAAGGGCGTTTACTGGTTCGACATATCTGTTTGTGCTTTGATCACTATTCTCGAAAGCGTGCAGTACAGCAGGCTTTTTCCCGTGTTATTTAAAATAGGGCCTAAGGGATTTAGGCCCTATTAGGAGGTTACTCCATACCAAGTTCTTTGAGTTTACGGGTCAGTGTGTTACGTCCCCAGCCCAATAAGCGTGCAGCCTCTTGTTTATGGCCTCGAGTATGTTGTAGCGCGGTGGTTAATAGTACACGCTCCATTTCAGGTTGAGCCTCAGACAGTAAATCTTGATGGCCCGATCGTAGCGCGCGTTCCGCCCACTGTGCTAATAGTCCTGACCAGCTATCGGGAACATGGCTGGTGGAGGGTGCCTCATTAGGTACGGTGATATCAAAAAGTTCTGGAGGTAAGTCCTGCAGTAATACCTCTTGACCGGCAGCCATGACCGTTAACCAGCGGCAAGTATTTTCTAATTGCCGCACATTACCGGGCCAAGCCATATGTGTTAAAGCACCGATAGTATCGTTATGCAGAATTTTGGTTTCCACCCCTAATTCTCTCGCCGCGGTTTGAAGAAAATAGTTGGCTAAGCGCGGGATATCTTCGCGGCGTTCACGCAATGGCGGGAGATGTATACGAATTACATTGAGCCGGTGGAATAAGTCTTCGCGAAATTTACCTTCTTGTACGCGCAGTTCAAGATTTTGGTGAGTTGCCGCAATAATTCTGACATCCACTTTTACCGGCGCATAGCCCCCAACACGGTAAAATTGACCATCGGCTAATACACGCAGTAGACGGGTCTGTACGTCTAATGGCATATCACCAATTTCATCTAGAAATAATGTACCGCCATCGGCTTGCTCAAAGCGGCCTTGTCGTACTTGTCCAGCACCGGTAAAAGCGCCTTTTTCATGACCAAAGAGTTCTGACTCGATTAAATCTTTGGGAATCGCAGCCATATTTAGGGCGATAAACGGCGCTTTCACACGCGGGCTATGGCGATGTAAGGCATGGGCCACCAGCTCTTTACCGGTACCTGATTCACCATTAATTAAGACACTGATAGAGGAGCGTGATAGCCGACCAATAATCCTAAAGACATCCTGCATGGCAGGTGCTTCACCGATAATATCGGTAGTCGGGCCATCTTCTTGTTGATGACGCGGTTGCTGTTGTTCTTGGTAATGGCTAATCGCGCGTTCAGTAAGCGCGACGGCTTCGTCAATATCGAAAGGTTTTGGCAGGTAGTCGAAGGCACCTTGCTGATAAGCGCTGACTGCCGCATCAAGATCGGAATGAGCGGTCATAATGATGACCGGAAGCATAGGGTGGCGTTTTTTAATTTGTTTTAGTAACCCTAATCCATCCATACCAGGCATACGAATATCGGACAGTAAAACGTCTGGAGTTTTCGTTGCCAACGCATCAAGTACATCATGACTACTTTCAAAGGCTGTGCAGACTAAGCCTGCTCCTGTCAGTGCGCGTTCAAGCACCCAGCGGATGGAACTATCGTCATCGACGATCCAAACTATCCCTTGTTGCATAGAAACCTCACTGGCGTATAGGGAGAAAAATTGAAAATTCGGTATGACCTGGCCAACTCTTAAAGTCGATTTTACCGGAGTGTTGGTCAATTAAGCTGCGCGCGATAGAAAGACCCAACCCCGTTCCATTTTCGCGACCACTGACCATCGGGTAAAAGAGCGTATCGTGCAAATGTGTCGGGATACCTGGGCCGTCGTCTTCAATATCGATTTGTGCGACGAGGCGATACCGATTGCCGTGCAGTGTCAGTTGGAAGGCGGTTCGGGTACGCAGAGTGATGGTTCCGCCTTCACTTCCTAACGCCTGCAACGCATTGTTTACCATGTTGAGCAATACTTGCTCGATTTGGTCTGGATCATGCTGTAGTTCGGGTAGGCTTGGATCGTAGTCGCGTACTAAGGTGACATTATCGGGCAACTCCATCGACACGAGTTTTACGACACGCTCAGCAACCTGATGGATATTTTGCATAACATGCATTCCCGGTTGCTGTGGTCCCAACAAGCGGTCAACGAGATTTCTAAGCCGATCTGCCTGTTCGATAATGACGTTGGTATATTCTTTCAAGGCAGGATCAGGTAAGGCTTTAGAGAGTAGTTGTGCAGCCCCGCGTAACCCGCCTAAGGGATTTTTAATTTCATGCGCGAGTCCCCGAACGAGGTCGCGTGCAGCAATCTGTTGGGCGTGTTGTAGCTGCTCTTGGCTGAGACGGCGTTGATTATCCATCGGTGCCATCTCAAGTAGGATCTGTTGATCAGGTAAGGGCTGGGCGGTAAGTGCGAGGGTATGCGCACGTCCGTCGACAACGAGGGTGACTTCGCTATCGGTAAAGCCTTGTCCAACGCTTAGGCTTTCATGCATCACGTCGACATTCAGGGAAAAATAACCAGTGAGTTCTGGAAGTGGGGTTCCGAAGAGTTTACGAGAACTTTGGGCAAGTAATTGCTGCGCCGCGGGATTGGCATAATGAATCACTAATTCATGGTCGACCACTAAGACACAGTTGATCATTGAATTAAGGATCTGCACGGCATCTGAGGCGGTATTGCTAAGCATTACATCTCTCCAGAATAGGGGGCCCCGAGTTATTCGCGTAACCATTGCTTACTAGTATTGAGAAAAAAGCCCATCCGAAGATGGGCTAAGACTTCACGGCAACAGACTACAAGCGAAAATTAAACGCTGTAGTAAAGTTCAAATTCAACCGGGTGTGGCGTCATACGAACACGTTCACTTTCTGCTTTACGTAATTCGATGTACGCGTCGATAGTATCGTCGGTAAATACACCACCACGGGTTAAGAATTCGCGGTCTTCGTTCAGTGCATTAAGCGCTTCTTCTAAAGAACCTGCTACTTTTGGAATCTCTGCATCTTCTTCTGGAGGCAGATCGTAGAGGTTTTTGTCCATTGCATCGCCAGGATGGATTTTATTAATCACACCATCAAGGCCAGCCATGAGTAGCGCGGCGAAAGCTAAGTATGGGTTAGCCGCTGGGTCAGGGAAGCGCGCTTCGATACGACGTGCTTTCGGGCTAGCTACCACTGGGATACGGATTGAGGCAGAGCGGTTACGCGCTGAGTAAGCCAACATAACAGGTGCTTCATAACCTGGGACTAAACGCTTGTAGGAGTTAGTCGTTGGGTTAGTTAATGCGTTAAGCGCTTTAGCATGCTTGATGATACCGCCGATGTAGTACAGGGCAATATCTGAAAGGCCGCCGTATTTATCGCCTGCGAACAGGTTATTGCCGTCTTTAGAGAGCGACATATGGCAGTGCATACCTGAACCATTATCGCCAAACATTGGTTTTGGCATAAAGGTCGCCGTTTTACCGAAAACGTGTGCAACGTTATGTACGACATATTTATAGATCTGAATTTCATCCGCTTTTTTCACCATAGTGTTAAAGCGAGTCGCCACTTCGTTTTGACCTGCGGTCGCGACTTCATGGTGATGAGCTTCAACAACTAAGCCCATTTGCTCCATGGTTAAACACATGGCTGAACGGATATCTTGTGCTGAGTCGACAGGAGGAACTGGGAAATAACCACCTTTTAAACCTGGACGGTGGCCTTTGTTGCCGCCTTCGTACTCTTTACCTGTGTTCCACGCCGCTTCAATATCATCAATAGCAACGTGTGATCCTGAGGTTGATGAGCCAAAACGAATATCATCAAATAAGAAGAATTCTGGTTCTGGTCCAAAAAGAACGGTGTCTGCAATACCTGAGCTGCGTAGGAAATCTTCTGCACGTTTAGCGATTGAACGTGGGTCACGATCATAGCCTTGCAGTGTACCTGGCTCAAGAATATCACAACGAATAATTAGAGTAGGGTCTTCAAAGAAAGGATCAAGCACGGCGGTGGTAACGTCAGGCATCAGTACCATGTCGGATTCGTTAATACCTTTCCAGCCACCGATGGATGAGCCATCGAACATTTTGCCTTCTTCAAAGAAGTCTTCATTTACCTGATGTGCAGGAATGGTAACGTGCTGTTCTTTACCTTTACTGTCTGTAAAGCGTAGATCAACAAACTTGACTTCATGTTCGTTCATCAACGAAAGAACGTGTTCAACGGACATATCTACTCTCCTGAAAGCTCTATTGTCGTAGGGGGATGCGGGAAGCACTATGCTTATGAGGGCTCTCCCCTCTGACCCGTTATCCGGCAAGCGCCTAAAAACGTTTTTAGCTATCGTTTTCGCTTATTTATCTTAAAGCGAAAAGCGTGCCAACTTTTAAATAAACGAGAGAAAGCACAGCAGTAGCGTCTTCAGCTCATTATTGCTTCTGCGACGTAATGTAGCATTGCACTATTTATGTGCGTACTATTCAATATTTATGATCTTATTTGGTGCATTGCGGCGAAATCATGCTCATATTGCACTAGAAATGCACAAAATAAATGTAAAAATAGTGATACGAAAAAAAAACCGTATAAAGTGGCTGTGAATCGTGTGATCGTGTTCAGTCTTTCGCCTAATCCGTGTACAATAGCGCGCTATTTCTAATGCCTGAGGCAAAGCTGTGATCGAAAAATTGCGTAACATCGCCATCATCGCGCACGTTGACCATGGAAAAACCACCCTAGTCGACAAACTTTTACAACAGTCCGGTACCTTTGACGAGCGTACTGAAGCGACTGAGCGCGTGATGGACTCCAACGACCTGGAGAAAGAGCGTGGAATTACTATCCTCGCAAAAAACACCGCTATTAAGTGGAATGATTACCGTATCAACATCGTTGATACCCCGGGACACGCCGACTTCGGTGGTGAAGTTGAACGTGTTATGTCTATGGTCGATTCAGTATTGTTGGTCGTTGATGCGATCGATGGTCCTATGCCACAGACTCGCTTCGTAACGAAAAAAGCATTCGCCCACGGGTTGAAGCCAATCGTTGTGATCAACAAAATTGACCGTCCAGGTGCGCGCCCTGACTGGGTTGTTGACCAAGTCTTCGACCTGTTCGTAAATTTAGACGCTAGCGACGAACAATTAGATTTCCCGATCATTTATGCTTCTGCCATCCAAGGGATCGCGGGCAATGACCATGCAGATATGGCTGAAGATATGACGCCACTGTATGAAGCGATCGTGAAACATGTTCAAGCACCTCAAGTTGACCAAGATGGCGCGCTGCAAATGCAGATTTCGCAACTGGACTACAACAACTACTTAGGTGTCATCGGTATCGGCCGTATTAAACGCGGTAAAATCAAGCCTAACCAACAGGTTACGATTATCGATAGCGAAGGTAAAACACGCAACGGTAAAGTCGGTAAAGTACTGGGCCACTTAGGTTTAGAACGTATCGAGTCTGATCTGGCTGAAGCGGGTGATATCATCGCGATCACGGGTTTAGGTGAGCTAAACATTTCTGACACAATCTGTGATACTCAGAAAGTTGAAGCGCTCCCTGCACTAAGCGTCGATGAGCCAACAGTTACCATGTTCTTCTGTGTTAACACCTCTCCTTTCTGTGGTAAAGAAGGTAAGTACGTAACTTCACGTCAAATCCTTGACCGCCTGAAGAAAGAGCTGGTACACAACGTTGCATTACGCGTTGAAGAAACTGAAGATGCAGATGCTTTCCGCGTTTCAGGACGTGGTGAACTTCACCTATCTGTCCTGATCGAAAATATGCGTCGCGAAGGTTTCGAGATGGCAGTGTCTCGTCCTAAAGTTATCTTCCGTCAAATTGATGGCCGTAAGCAAGAGCCTTTCGAGAACGTAACCCTTGATATTGAAGAACAGCACCAAGGTTCTGTGATGCAAGCGATGGGTGAGCGTAAAGGTGACATGAAAAACATGGATCCAGATGGTAAAGGACGCGTACGTTTAGACTACGTGATTCCAAGCCGTGGATTAATCGGTTTCCGTAACGAATTCATGACCATGACTTCAGGTACAGGCTTACTGTACTCAACCTTCAGTCACTACGACGACGTACGTCCAGGTGAAGTCGGCCAACGTCAAAATGGCGTGTTAATTTCTAACGGTCAAGGTAAAGCGGTTGCGTTTGCACTGTACAGCCTGCAAGACCGCGGTAAGTTATTCCTCGGTCACGGTGCGGAAGTGTATGAAGGCCAAATCATCGGTATTCACTCACGTTCTAACGACCTGACTGTAAACTGCTTAACCGGTAAGAAACTGACTAACATGCGTGCGTCAGGGACTGATGAAGCGACAACGCTGGTTCCAGCAATCAAAATGACCCTTGAGCAAGCGCTTGAGTTCATCGATGATGACGAATTAGTGGAAGTAACCCCTTCATCAGTACGTATCCGTAAGCGTCATTTGACTGAAAATGACCGTAAACGTGCATCGCGTGGTGGTAAAGAGTCTTAATTCTCAGTCACTGAGCATTAAGCTAAACCTGAACCTTTTGGTTCAGGTTTTTTTTTACCTCAAGCACAGCATGGTTACCACGGTACACGGTAATAGAAACCTAAGTAATTTTTCTTAATCTCAATTGGTACAATTAGAGGGTCAGCTTTATAGTGTAGGGAAGTAGAACTTACGGGAGAAACGCCATGCTTTATATTTTCGATTTAGGAAACGTTATCGTCAATCTCGATTTCACCCGTGCGCTAGGTGTCTGGAGTAATTTGAGTGGGTCTCCCCTTGCTCATGTTCAACAACACTTTCAGTTTGGACCGCAGGTTGAGCGCCATGAAAGGGGGGAAATCTCGGATGAGCAATTTGCCGAAGCATTGTGCGAGGAGTTAGAGGTCAACCTCAGCTATCCTCAATTTGTGAGTGGCTGGCAGGCTATTTTTATCGGTATCAATCAACCTGTACTGACCGTGATTAAGCAGTTACGGGCTGAAGGTCACCGTGTTGTACTACTTTCCAACACCAATCAGATCCATACGGAGTTTTTAGCACACCAATATCCGGATTTATTAGCTATCGCTGACCATTGTTACTTTTCTCACCGTATTGGGTTACGTAAACCGGACACGGCGATTTTTCATCATGTCTTGACTGAAGAGGGTGTTGCGCCTGAACAGGCTTTTTTTGTCGACGATCTTTTAGAAAATATTGAGGCAGCCGCTCAACTAGGTATTCATACCTATCTGTACCAAGATGTTGAAGGTCTGGAGGCTGCCATCCAAGGTGCGAGTTATTTTGCGTAGGGAAACTGATCAGTGATGCGGGTTAAATTAAGGGCACGTTCCTTTTTTCGGTGGTTAGGAGTGCTATGGCGGCGGATTAACGATGACAATATGACAGTACAAGCGGGTAACCTTACCTTTGTTTCACTATTGGGGTTGGTACCGTTTGTGACGGTAATTTTTGCCATTTTCTCCGCATTTCCCGTCTTTAAGGATGTGAGTAGCGAGATCCGCCATTTTATTTTTCAAAACTTTGTTCCAACGACGGGCAGTGTTATTGAAGAGTACATCGACCATTTTGTGGTGAATGTGCATAGAATGACCGTGTTTGGGGCAATTGGCCTGATTGTCACGTCATTATTATTGATGTTCTCGATTGATAGCGCACTCAATAGTATTTGGCGCAGTTCACGTAAGCGGCCATTAGTTTTTTCTTTTGCGGTTTACTGGATGATTCTGACTCTTGGTCCTTTATTAGCCGGTGCAAGTATTGCGTTGAGCTCCTACCTGCTTTCTCCTCAATGGCTGAACATGCCTGGTATCAGTGAAGTGATCCAACTCGTTCTACGTAGCTTTCCATTGCTGCTATCGTGGCTGGGATTTTGGTTACTTTTCAGTGTCGTACCTACTTGTAATGTGGCGGGAAAAGATGCCCTAATCGGGGCATTGGTCGCGGGCATTTTATTTGAGATGGGTAAAAAAGTTTTTACGCTCTATGTCACGATGTTCCCGGCCTATCAGCTTATTTACGGTGTTCTTGCCGTCATCCCTATGCTCTTTCTGTGGGTCTATTGGACGTGGTGTATTGTGTTATTAGGGGCGGAAATTACTGTCTCCTTGGAGCATTACCGTAAACTTCGCCATCAGCGTCAACAAGAAGCGGATATTTCATGATTGCATTAATTCAACGGGTTTCGGCAGCTCACGTAACGGTGGACAACCACCAAGTCGGTAAGATTGACGCAGGGTTATTGGTGCTTCTCGGTATAGAAAAAGAGGACAACACGGCAACGGCAATTAAGTTGGCTGAAAAAGTCGTCAACTACCGGGTATTTAGCGATGAACAAGGGAAAATGAACCTCAATCTTCAGCAAGTAGCGGGCGAATTACTGGTGGTATCGCAGTTTACCCTTGCTGCAGAGACACAAAAAGGAATGCGCCCTTCGTTTTCAAAAGGCGCAGATCCTGACACTGCCCGCGAGCTTTACTACTTTTTTAGCGACTATTGTCGTCAGCTCGGAATAAAAACTGAAAATGGGCAATTTGCTGCGGATATGAAAGTCACCTTGACCAATGATGGGCCAGTGACCTTTTGGTTACAATGTTGAGGGAGAAGTAAAGCATGTACCAGTTACGCGTTCCACAAACTGCCAGAGATTTAGCCGAGTATTTTCAGTTCCGTTGGGAGATGTTACGTAAACCGCTAAATCAGCCGCCCGGCTCCGAACAGGATGCGTGGGATACTACCGCACATCACCAAATGTTGGTTGATAATAATAATCGAGTGGTCGGTGTTGGCCGTTTGTCTATTAGTGGCGATAACGAGGCTTCTATTCGTTTTCTTGCGGTATCGCCAGAGCTAAGGGGAAAAGGGCTCGGCCGATTATTAATCATGACATTAGAGTCTGTTGCGCGACAAGAAGGGGTTAAGCGAGTGACCTGTAGCGCACGGGAGGATGCCGTCGAGTTTTTTGCCCAGCTTGGGTATGTCAATCAAGGCCGAGTCACCACATCCCGCTCTACACGTATTCGCCATTTTTTGATGATTAAACCGATGGCATCAATGGATGATATTTTGCATCGTGCCGATTGGTGTGGGCAACTGCAACAGGCATGGTATCAGCATATCCCGTTAAGTGAAAAAATGGGTGTGCGCATCCAGCAATACACGGGTCAGAAGTTTATGACAACTATGCCAGAAACGGGTAATCAAAATCCGCATCATACCTTATTTGCAGGAAGCCAATTCTCCCTTGCCACGTTAACCGGCTGGGGACTGATTTGGTTACTGCTCAGAGAGCGCAAATTGGGTGGAACCATTGTACTTGCCGATGCCCATATTCGCTATAGCCAGCCCTTACAAGGCCGACCTACTGCCAGTGCAGATTTGGGGTCATTAAAAGGGGATCTTGATCGCCTTGCATGTGGCCGTAAGGCGCGTGTCAGCCTTGATGTGACGTTAAGCGATGAGCATCACCAAGGCGCCGTTTTCCAAGGTGTCTATCTTGTTCTTCCTGCGCAAGCTGAAAAGCCGTTAGAAGAGGGCGGTTCAGCTTCAGGTTAACCCCCGAAGATGCATGGCGCGAATTTGTATCTCGCGCCATGACTTACCGTATTAAGGCACTTTTTTTTGCGTAAAAGACGGGGTAGTAAAGGTTCCTTGCGCCGATCTTACGCCATCTGCCAAAGAGAAATTTCCTTCTAGTTTAAGGTCGAAATTGCCGGTTCCTTGAAGAGGGTGTTGCCAAAACCAATGATTGAATGCGGAGTAGGGGACTTTTTCACCGCGTAATGAGAGAGAGAAAGATCGTGGCGAAGATTGGGCAATGTCTACATCGCCAATGACTGGCCCATCACCGATTAATGCCTTGATTTCTTGAAGTTTGAGGCTATCACTGTTTGCCTTAATCTTAAACCATAGCGCTCTAACATCTTGGCGATTGAAGGTTGTGGTTGCGGCGTAGTATTCAGCATCACCGCGCCAGATACCCCATTGGTGATGTTGGGCAATTTGTAAATGATTGCCGGTAATATGGGTCGCCGTCATCTGAAAAGGGAAGTCTGGTGTGATATCAATCAGTAACCCATTATCTACACGTAATGTATTGAGAGTAATCGTATCGATAAAAGAGGGTAATTTTTCTTGCAAAAATGCCTGCCACGCCGAGGGTAAGACATAATGAATGTTGCTAAAGACAAGTTGATTTAGCAGTAAGTGGCGCTCTTTTTCCTGCCATTCACCTTCAGCAGAGACTGTTCCTTTTGCCCATCCGGCTGTAAAGCGATCAATGTGCAGATTCCCGCCGCTTCCCGTAAGCGAGAGATGGGGCTGTGACCACTCTTCGGTACCCAGAATAAGGCTTCCTGCATTTAATGATAGTTTTCCTTCAGGCGGTGTACTATTTCTGAGATTTATCCCTTCGGCTGAAAGGTCATTAATTACCCAGTCTGGCCCGACAATACTGAGATGGTTGACGCGTAGTTGTTTAATCGTGACATCAGTGGATAATTGTTGGGTAATGATATCCACTAAAGGCTTTTCAGTTTGAAAGCGTATATTATCCAGCGCTAGGTAGGGTATTTGCCACACGCCTTCTGCCGAACGTTCGAGCTGCCCTTCAAATGTCCCTCGGTCGACGGCCCCAGATAGGTGATGGATAGTGAGAATCTGGTGGTCTTTATCCCCTTGAGCAATGAGTTTATCAAATTGGCGGCCACCGACGTGAACGTTCTCGGCAGAAAAATTAAAGGTGAATTTTTTTCCTAGTACTGCTTGCTGGCTAGGTTGCCAAGGGATTACTACACCATCAATCTTCTTCGCTGATAAACAGTTTGTGGGATAAGGGTTTAATAGTTTAACCGCCTGAAGCTCTAAGCGATCTGCACTAAATGGCAGTGTCGCTTCAGGGGTTAAATTACTAAGTACTAGGCTACCTTGCTTGATGGTAATTTGGTCAAAATGAGAGGGTGTTAGTAGCTGACGGGCGGTGAGTGAAAAGGATAATTTATCCGTAATCAGTAGTGCCGGTTGACCATCTTCACCAAACGTCATGTTATCCAGTTCAAAGGTTAACGGGTGCGACCAACTATGTGTAAAACGCTCAATAGAGAGGTGATAAGCCGTTGCATCACTTATCCAGCGACACGCTGCGGCGATTCCCCATTGGCTGCGTAATATGCCATAACCTAAACTGATGAGGATGAGGAAAAGTAATATTAATGAGAGCAGCAATTTGAGGAGTAACTTCATCGACGTTTCCTAGTTAAGGACGAACTGTTGGTTATGCCTTAAAACCGTCGTGAGCTCAAGTGACATAATAACGACTGACTATCTGGATCAATAATCAGCCGTATCATTATGGCTTATTCTTCACGTGGTAAGACAAGATTAAGGATAATCGCAGTCACGCCTCCGGCAGCAATCCCTGATGAGAATAGCGTCCGTAACCATTCGGGGGCGAATTGAAGGATCTCTGGATGCTGCGAGACACCTAACCCAATTCCCAGTGAAAGAGCCATCACCATAATCGCCCGACGATTCAATGATTCACGTGCGACAATCCGCACCCCGGACGCAGCAATTGTACCAAACATAACTAAGGTTGCTCCTCCTAGCACTGGTTCAGGGATATTTTGTACGATATCACTGACAGCAGGAAATAGCCCTAAAAGTATCAACATGATGGCGACAATAAAACCGACATAACGGCTAGCTACGCCGGTCAGCTGAATGACCCCATTATTTTGCCCAAAGCAGGAGTTAGGGAAAGTATTGAATAGGGCTGAAACGCAGCTATTGACGCCATTGGCCAGTACACCGCCTTTCAAGCGTTTCATATAGAGAGGCCCTTTTACCGGCTGCTCAGAAACATCGGATGTGGCCGTAATATCACCGATGGTTTCAAGGGAAGTGACCATGAATACCAGCATTAACGGCAGCAGTAAGCTCCAATCGATAGCTAATCCATAGCGTAAAGGTTGTGGCCACATTACCCAAGCATGCTCACTCACCGGTAATGCATGGGGCAGTACACCCATTACCCATGCCACCAAATAGCCGATTAACATTGCTATAAATAGGGCCGCAATGCGTAAGTAGGGATTTTTTTGACGATTTAAAAGGATGATGGTGATTAATACGATACCGGCTAGCAGCAGATTAGTCGGCGCACCAAAACTATGATTTTCCATGGCGCTGAATCCACCGCCGACGGAGGTCAGCCCCACTTGAATCAGGGAAAGGCCGATAATCATGACGACAATTCCTGAGACGAGCGGTGTAATAACTCGTTGTACGTAAGGGAGTATTCGCGAGATGATCATTTCAGTGCAGGAGGCGAGCATTAAAGTACCAAAGAGTGCTGCCATCATGTTTGAGGTATCGGCCCCCCCATTTTGTAAAGCGAGCCCCCCCATGATCAGGGGCGAAACAAAGTTAAAACTGGTTCCTTGAATCGACAGTAGTCCCGAACCGATAGGTCCCCAAGTTTTAATCTGTAATAAGGAAGCGATACCGGAGGCAAATAGCGACATACTAAGGATATGCCGTGTATCTTCTGCGGGTAAATGCAGGCCTTTACAAATGAGTAGGGCGGGGGTAATGACGGCGACAAACATAGCGAGTAAATGTTGTAAGGCCGCAAAAATCGCTTGTCCCAACGGAGGACGGGCTTCCAAGTTATAAATCAGCTCACTACGCGCATCAGGTAGCGTATTTTCAGTCGATTCGATACGTTCGGCAGACATGGTTTTTCTCTGGCAGAGGGATAAAAAGGGGCAATTCTAAAGGAGATAGTTACGATTGCAAACGATTGCTTATACCAAGTTGAGGATTTAGATGTTAAACGTTACTGAACAGTGTTTTAGCAGGAAGCCAACGTTCAATCAGCGCTTGAGCTTGTTGCGGATAATGTTGGTGAACATGTTTAGCAATACGTTGAATATCTGGGATTAGGCGTTGGTCACGCAGTAAATCAACGACCTTAAATTCAGCATTTCCAGTTTGCTTAGTTCCCAACAATTCCCCAGGGCCACGAATCTCAAGATCATGTTGAGCAATGATAAAACCATCATTGGTATCACGAAGAACCTGTAAGCGTTTTTGCGCAGTTTGACTTAATGGCGGCTTATAAAGCAGCACACAATGAGAAGCAACAGCTCCCCGCCCCACGCGACCTCGTAATTGGTGTAGTTGTGCTAAACCAAGGCGCTCAGCGTTATCAATGATCATCAAACTCGCATTCGGTACATCGACACCGACTTCGATGACCGTCGTGGCAATCAGCAATTGTAACTCGTGTTGTTTAAATTGCTGCATGACAAGCTGTTTCTCTGCGGGCTTCATTCTGCCATGGACTAAGCCTATCCGCATTGTGGGTAGCGCGTGTTGTAGTTCTACTAACGTATTCTCTGCGGCTTGTGCTTCAAGTTGCTCTGATTCTTCAATTAACGTACAGACCCAATAGGCCTGCCTTCCCTGTGCACAGGCCTTCTCAACACGTTCCACAATTTCACTACGTCGGGAATCGGGAATCGCGACAGTAGTGACCGGGGTTCGCCCAGGGGGGAGCTCATCGATTGTTGAAGTGTCTAAATCGGCATAAGCGGTCATGGCAAGCGTCCGCGGGATAGGTGTTGCTGTCATAATTAACTGATGGGGATGAAAGCCTTGTTGCTGCCCTTTTTCCCATAACGCTAATCGTTGGTGGACACCAAAGCGATGCTGTTCGTCAATAATTACCAAGGCTAAATGCTGAAACTGGATGTGCTCTTGAAAGAGCGCATGAGTGCCGACCACCATTTGCACTTCACCGCGCGCAATCTTTTCTTGCTCGGCAATCCGCGCTTTACCTTTTTGCTTTCCTGCTAACCAACCGACTTGAATACCAAGAGGCTCAAACCATACCCGGAAATTATGGGCATGTTGTTCTGCTAATAATTCAGTTGGAGCCATCATCACCACTTGCTGATCAGCCGCAATGACTTGCAATGCAGCCAGCGCGGCGACCAGTGTTTTCCCGGAGCCGACATCACCTTGTACTAGACGTAGCATGGGGTAGGGTTGGGTCAAATCTTGTTCAATTTCCTTTACGACACGCTGTTGCGCACCCGTTGGTTTAAACGGTAACTGTGATAATAGTTGATCGGTTAAGCGATGGTCGGGCTGAAAAGATAATGCGCGATATTGCTGTGCCCCAGCGCGCGCCGCTAACATACTCAGTTGGTGAGCTAATAACTCTTCCGTGATCAGCCTGACTTGAGCTGGATGGCGGCCCTGTTCTAAATCACCAAATTGTATTTCGGGAGGCGGCCGGTGGAGAAGCTGGAGTGCATCGGGAAGAGAAAGCATTCCACGCGATAATTCAGCAGGTAATAGTTCTTGAATCGGATTTTGCTGTAACAGGACTAACGCCTGGTCCGTTAAATTACGCAGTGTCGCTTGGCGAATCCCTTCCGTTGCCGGATAAACTGGTGTCAGGGTTTCTTGGAGAGCGACAGGGTGCTGTTCATCTTGCTGACGGTATTCGGGGTGAATAATTTCTGGACCGCGTGCTCCACGACGAATTTCGCCCCATGCCACAATTTTTTTTCCCACTGCGAGCCCATTCTTCATCCCCGCATTGAAATTGAAAAAACGGAGGGTGAGCGTTCCTGACCCATCGCTAATTTGGCAGACGAGCATGCGTCGTCGTCCAAAGGTAATTTCGCTATGAAGCACTTCGCCACAAACGGTAGTGTGAGAACCGGCTTGTAGGTCGTTGAGAGCAGTGAGATGTGTACGATCTTCATAGCGTAGTGGTAGGTGAAGAAGGAGGTCTTGGAGTGTATGCAAGCCGATTTTCGCTAATTTTTCTGCCTGGCTGGCACCGACACCTGTTAGCGTAGTAAGCGGAATAGCATCAAGCAGGCGACCTTTCATCGTTTTCTTGTCGCTTGCATACTGTCCCACCATGCTTGTTCAGCATGAATCTTACCATCTTGGTCGATATGGGGGTAAGGTAAACCTTTGTGTTTGGCTACCCGCGCGAGCGTCGGGAAGCCACCTTCAAATAAGAGGCGTTGTTGCTCTGCATGCTCGATATCGCTGTAGGAACGTTGATATAAACCAGCGATGTGCCGCTGACGCTGGGCTTCATAAAGAATAAGCGCAGAGGCGACCGAGACATTTAGCGATTGCACCATGCCTAACATTGGGATAACGATATGATGATCGGCAAGAGATAGTGCTGTATCACTGATCCCTGTTTTTTCTTGCCCCATAAGAATACACGTTGGCTTGGTATAGTCTATATCGCGAAAATCAATAGCATTTGGGCTTAAGTGAGTAGCAAGAATTTGCATATTCAGCGATTTTAACTGATCAACGGCTCGCTCAATCGAGTCGTGAGTATGAACGTTGACCCAGTTGTTACTGCCAGCCGAGGAGGATGCGGCTGTACGCATACGGTCTTCTGGCCAAACCGCGTGAATATGATGAATACCCACCGCATCGGCAGTGCGTATAATGGCTGAAATATTGTGAGGCTTATGCACTTGCTCAAGACAAACCGTAAGGTCAGGCTGGCGGCGTGCCAGCATTTCCTGTATTCGAGTAAGGCGTTGCGTATTCATCAGGTCAATTTCGATTACGTTGGACTTTTATGACATCTGACATTACGCGCAATTTACGCATAATATTCGCTAAATGGACACGATCGTGAACGGTGAGTCGCAAATAAGCAGTATAGACACGGCCATCGCGTTCTTCGGTATTTAGGCTCTGGATATTGGAGCGTTCTTGATTGATCGCTGCCGTTAAGTTAGCCAATACACCTTGGTGGTTAAACATATCCACTTTCAATTCGGCAATAAAATCTTGTTCCGTGTGGGTGTCCCACTCGACCGGCATAAATTTCTCGGCGTCTTTACTCACGCCACGTATATTGCGACATGATTCATGGTGAATCACCAATCCTTTTCCGGGACTAATATGTGCCAGGATCGGATCACCAGGGATGGGACGGCAACACTTCGCAAAGGTAAGTAATACCCCTTCAGCCCCTTTGATTGGTAGCTTATGGCGTTTTGATGTACCGGTTGGCGTTGTGTCCTGAGCCTCAGGTTGTGGTAGCAAGTTTTTTGCCACAACAACACTCATCGCATTGCCTAACCCAATTTCAGCCAGTAGATCGTCGAAACTGGCGAGTTTCATTCTTTCCAGTTCGTGCTGGATATTCTCTTGGGGAACGTCAGCTAATTTTTTACTACCACCTAGCGCGTGGCTGAGTAATCGACGGCCCAGTAATACGGAGTCTTCACGTTTTAGGTTTTTCAACAGCTGGCGAATTTTCGCGCGTGCTTTAGAACTGACAACAAAATTTAGCCATGCCGCATTAGGACGAGCACCGGGAGCCGTAATAATTTCGATGGTTTGTCCACTGGTCAACGGCTGCGATAACGGATAGGGTTGTCGGTCGACTCTTGCTCCAACACAGGCATGTCCGATGTCGGTATGGACGGCATAAGCAAAATCCACAGGCGTTGCTTCTGCCGGGAGTTCGACGATGCGTCCTTCCGGGGTGAAAACATAGATTTCATCCGGGAATAGATCGGATTTTACACTTTCGATAAATTCAAAGGAGTTACCCGAACTTTGTTGGAGCTCGATTAAGCTCTGTAACCAACGCTGGGCACGAAGCTGCGCGGTTGTAACACTTTCACCTTGTTGCTTGTAAGCCCAGTGTGCAGCCACACCCATTTCTGCCATCTGATCCATATCTTCGGTACGGATCTGAACTTCGACGGGCACACCATGCGGGCCAATCATCGACGTGTGTAGAGATTGATAGCCGTTCGCCTTGGGGATAGCGATGTAGTCTTTCATCCGTCCAGGACGTGGCTTGAATAAGCTATGCATCTGGCCTAAAACACGATAGCAAGTGTCAATATCCTTGACGATGACCCGAAATGCGTAAATATCCATAATGGAATGGAAACGCTGCTCTTTCAGATGCATTTTGCGATAAATCGAGTACAGGTGTTTTTCACGTCCGCTGACCCGACAAGGGATCCCTGCCTCTTGTAGACGCCCTTCGATTTCACTCAAAATACGTTGGATCATCTCTTTGCGGTTCCCTCTAGCCGCTTTGACCACCTCTTTGATGACCCGGTAACGGTTAGGATACAGGGCTTCAAAGCCTAATTCTTCTAACTCTGTCTTTAGGTGGTGAATACCTAAGCGGTGGGCAAGGGGGCTATATATTTCGAGGGTTTCTAAGGCAATACGTCGGCGTTTATCGGTACGTAACGCGCCGAGGGTACGCATATTATGCGTGCGGTCAGCCAGTTTTATCAGGATCACGCGGATATCTTGCACCATCGCCATGATCATTTTGCGAAAGTTTTCTGCTTGGGCCTCTTTTTTATCCTGGAATTTTAACTTATCCAGTTTAGAGACGCCTTCCACTAACTCGGCAACGCTTTCACCAAATAGCTGCTCTATCTCTTGATAGGTAACGGATGTGTCTTCTATCACGTCGTGAAGCAGGGCAGCCATGAGGGTCTCATGATCCATTTGCATTCTTGCAAGAATACAGGCTACCGCTACTGGGTGAGTGATATAAGGCTCGCCACTTGAACGTGTTTGTCCTTCGTGAGCATCACGCGCGATGAGGTAAGCCTGCTTGAGTCGCAGAATATGCTCTTCAGGCAGGTACTTTTCGATCAGTTGGTTAAGGCTTTCAAACAGATACAAGGGCTACCTTCACAATATGAATTAACGACGGCCTTCGGCGATAGCATTGACAGCTTGTAGTTCAGCGGCTTCTTGCTCGTGCTGGTCTTGGCGCTCACGCACATCTAAAATAGAGTTAGTGATTAAACCTTCTTCGATTTCGCGCAGTGCGATTACCGTTGGCTTATCATTTTCTTCAGGAACCAGCGCATCTTTACCACCGACTTGTAATTGACGTGCGCGACGGGCAGCGACTAATACTAAGTCAAAACGGTTGCCCACTTGTTCTACTGCATCTTGTACGGTTACGCGTGCCATATAGGTATTACTCCACTGATCTGGTATGAATAAGGCATGATACTGAAGCGAATTCAGTCTGCCAATAATTTGCTAATAAGAGCGCTATGTCGAGATTTTTGACGATGCATTCGCAAACGTTCTGCGCGGATAATCGTTTTTAAATCCGACAGCGCGAGATCAAAATCGTCATTAACGATCAAATAATCGTATTCGGCATAATGGCTCATTTCATCAACCGCTTTGGCCATTCTCGACGCAATGACGTCACTATCATCTTGACCACGCCCACGCAATCGACGATCAAGTTCGTCTTGTGAAGGCGGCAGAATAAAGATACTCCGCGCGCTCGGCATATGTTGACGAACTTGTTGAGCTCCCTGCCAGTCAATATCTAAGAAAACATCAACGCCCGTCGCAAGCACTTGTTCGATGGCATGGCGCGAGGTGCCGTAATAGTTCCCAAACACTTCCGCATGTTCAAAAAAAGCATTATCGGCGATCATCGCGATAAATTCTTCTTTTGTCACGAAATGATAATGTTCACCGTGCACTTCGCCGGGACGAATGTTGCGCGTGGTGTGTGAGATAGAAACCTGAGTATCGTACAGCGGCTGAGTCTTCAGCAGCGCGTGGATCAAACTCGATTTACCCGCACCACTGGGAGCGGAAACAATAAATAATGTACCTTGGGCCATAGTCTTCTTGGATTAGATAAAGAGCGGGGACAATATCGAAGGCATTATACACAGCCTTTGCCAATGAAGCAGTATTTTGTCTAAAAAGCACAGAAAAAGTACGTATTTTAAACAGAGTAAACGTTTATTCTGTCGGTAATACAGGTAGTACAGGGGGATAACGTATGGGGAAGCTGCCAGTGAGGGCGTTGAGAGGTGTGATCAATCAAGCTAAATATTAATTAAACACTTCAATGAAAGATCTTGAGAAAAATCTCTCCAAATGTATGAATATAAAAGATTATATCAACAAGGATGAGATAATAATGCGTAAAATAATATCGGTAGTTATAGGTGTATTAGGGAGCGGCTTTCTTTGTGGTGCGTATGCCAGCGACAGTCGGGCTTTTAATGAGGGGAATACCACGGTTGATCTTGGCCTCGGCACCTTAAGTGGTCAGACTAAAGAGCGTGTCTATGATCCCAGTAGCGGGCATAAAGATAGTCAACTTAATTGGCGTTTTAAAAATGCTGCAATAATCAAGGGTGGGGTAGAGTGGCAAGTGCTACCTCAGATTTCTCTTGGCGCTTCAGGTTGGGCAACACTCGGTAAGCGTGGAGGGGTGATGAACGACTATGATTGGGAAGATGAAAACCAATCGAGTTGGACGTCAAAGAGTTACCATCCGAGCACTGAGCTAAATCGTGCGAATCAGTTCGATCTTAATATGAAGTATTGGTTTCTCAACGATGATGGCACACGTCTAGGGGCAATGCTCGGTTATCAGCAAACCCGTTATCGTTTTAGCGCCTATGGGGGAGATTACAATTATAATAACGGTCAATATGTGGGGGAGTTGCCGAGTGATTTACTTGCAATTACCTACCGACAAACGTTCAAAACACCTTATTTAGGGCTATTGGCGAACTATCGTTACCAACGCTGGGAAGTTGGAGGGAGCCTAAAATACAGTGCTTGGGGTAAAGCCTCTGATCTTGATGAGCACTATCTCACGGATACGACCTTTGTTTCTAAAATTGATAAGCAGACCTTCTATTCTCTTTCATTAAGTGCCGGTTATTACCTCACGGAAAATGCGAAGCTGTATCTCGAAGGAGTATGGAGTCGTAACCTGAATAAAAAGGGATGGAGTCGCTATGATGATCGGGATGTCGGTATTCAAGATGCTGCGTATAATAGCGCAGGGATTGAAAATTATTCGTTAATGGGTAGTGTTGGGTTACGTTATACCTTTTAATTACTCAGTACTACCACTACCTATCATGTGTCTGTGAGTTTCGATGAGCTATATCAACTCTAGTCATGGTGTATGGTATATTATTGTCCGCGACCTCAATGCACAATATAGTCATTGAGGTCAATTGTCGTATTGCCTTACTTCCTTTTATCCATCATTCTGGGGTTGCTATGATCAAAAAAATCGGTGTATTGACCAGTGGGGGAGATGCCCCAGGTATGAACGCAGCTATTCGTGGTGTCGTTCGTGCAGGCCTTGCTGAAGGATTAGAATTGTATGGTATTTACGACGGTTATTTGGGGTTATATGAAGACCGGATGGTGAGTTTAGATCGCTACAGCGTATCAGATGTCATTAATCGGGGGGGAACTTTCCTAGGATCAGCCCGCTTCCCTGAGTTTAAAGAAGAGGCGATTCGTCAAATTGCGATTGAGAATATGCGCAAGCGTGGTCTGGATGCCTTGGTCGTTATTGGTGGAGATGGGTCTTACATGGGCGCAAAACGCCTGACTGAAATGGGCTTTCCTTGTATCGGACTTCCCGGCACGATTGATAATGATGTTGCGGGTACCGATTATACGATTGGTTATCAAACTGCGCTTGAAACGGTTGTCGAGGCGATAGATCGCTTACGCGACACCTCCTCTTCACACCAACGTATTTCTATCGTCGAAGTTATGGGACGGCATTGCGGTGATTTAACGCTCTCCGCTGCTATTGCAGGTGGATGTGAATTTGTCGTTCTCCCTGAAACGCCTTATACCCGTGAAGAGCTCGTCAGTGAAATTCGTGCTGGGCTTCAAAAAGGGAAAAAACACGCGATCGTTGCAATCACTGAATTGATTTGTGACTGTGCAGAACTTGCTCGCTATATCGAGAAAGAGACGGGAAGAGAGACGCGCGCCACGGTTTTGGGCCATATTCAACGTGGCGGTGCACCTTGTGCGTTTGACCGTATTCTTGCCTCAAGAATGGGTGCGTATGCGGTCGATTTATTACTGCAAGGGTTTGGCGGACGTTGTGTTGGTGTACAAAATGATCGAATGGTACATCACGACATCATTGATGCTATTGAGAATATGCGTAGGCCTTTCCGTGGGGATCTGATGGCAACCGCTAAGCGTCTTTATTAGCCGTAAAATGTTATATGCTTTTGAGATATAAAAATTCACTTTTTATTCTTTAAGTTCTGAAACATCTCATGTCACTCTAGCTGTCATTAACGACAAGGGGTGACTATGAACAAATGGCAAATCGGAATTGGACTGCTGATGGTATCTGCTAGTGTGCTGGCGAAAGATTATCAGTTGTTGAATGTATCTTATGACCCAACGAGAGAGTTCTACGAGCAATATGATAAAGCTTTCTCCGCTTACTATAAGCAGCAAACCGGTGATAATGTCGTTGTTAGGCAGTCGCATGGTGGTTCCGGTAAGCAAGCAACGTCAGTCATCAACGGTATTCGTGCGGATGTAGTGACTTTAGCGTTACAATCCGATATTGATGCCATTGCGCAACGCGGTCGTATTGATAAGCAGTGGCAAGCTCGATTACCGGATAACTCCGCGCCTTACACCTCAACTATCGTCTTCCTCGTGCGTAAAGGAAACCCGAAAGGTATTCACGACTGGAGCGATCTCATTAAGCCGGGCGTTAATGTTATTACGCCGAATCCAAAGACGTCGGGTGGTGCTCGTTGGAACTATCTCGCGGCATGGGGATATGCGCTTGATGCTCATCACGGTGATCCTAAGCAGGCAGAGGCCTTTGTCAGGGCTCTATATAAAAATGTTCAAGTTCAAGACTCTGGTGCCCGTGGGGCCACTAATACGTTTGTTGAACGAGGTATTGGTGATGTGCTGATCGCTTGGGAAAATGAAGCCTACTTGGCGGTGAATAAGCTGAAAAAAGATCAGTTTGAAATTATTACTCCCAAAGAGTCTATTCTGGCTGAGCCGACGGTAGCGGTAGTTGATAAAGTGGTGGATGAAAGAGGAACCCGCACGGTAGCGGAAGCCTATTTGAAATATCTTTATTCGCCAGAAGGACAGCAGATTATTGCACAAAATTATTATCGTCCTCGGGATCCAGCCGTAGAGAAACAATACGCCTCAGTGTTTAAACCTCTACATTTGTTTACGGTCGATGAAAAATTTGGTGGCTGGGCTAACGCTCAAAAAATTCACTTCAGCGATGGCGGTACATACGATCAAATTATGAAGCCATAGTTTTTCGCTGACATTTCGCTGAGAAGTCGTACACTGGGTACATTTCTTCTCGGCGGAATTGTTATCGTGCGTTCAGGATGTTTAAAAAAAATAGTCGTAACAACCAGTCTGCTTGCCGTATTGGTCGTGGCTTTCTTTGCCTACCGCTTCCACGCGCATAGCGATGTGCTGTGGCGAATCGTTTCACAGCAGTGTATTCCTCACCAGAGACAATCCCAACAGCCCGAACCCTGTCAGCATGTCGACCTTGCCCAAGGTTATGCGCTATTAAAAGATAATGTTGGTATTGCCCAATATTTACTCATCCCCACCGATAAAATATCCGGTGTTGAAAGCCCGGCACTTCTCCAACCCCAGACCCCTAACTATTTTTATCTTGCTTGGCAGCAATTGCCTCAATTGAATGAGAGACTGGGTCGACTCGTACCTCCTACTGACTTAGCGCTTGCGATCAATGGAAAATGGGGAAGAAGTCAAAACCAATTACATATTCACCTATCCTGCTTACGTGGTGATGTACAGCAACAGTTAAACGACTATCAAACAGTTATCACGTCGAAGTGGCAAACCTTGCCTTTGCTAAATCATCAATATTGGGTACGTTCTTTGTCGCTGGAACAGCTTCAGGCTGAATCACTGTTTCGGCAGATTTATGCTGATTTTCCAAATATCGATCCAAAGAGTGGCCAAGTCGGTATTGCTTTAACACAATTGGCGGATGGGCGATTAGTCGTCATGGTTTTGAGGACGGATTGGCTAAAAGGCGTTTTAGGTTCAGCGGAAGAGCTGCAAGATCATCAGTGTCGAGTGGTCTTTGATAAATATCGCAGCTAGGCTGCGATATTTGACAAGGTTAGGCTTTGGCCGCTGCTGCTGCTTTGACGATAACACTAAATGCATCTGCTTTTAGCGATGCACCACCCACTAAGGCGCCATCGATATCTGGCTGGCCGAAGAGTTCAGCTGCATTTTTGTCATTGACCGACCCGCCGTACTGAATAATGACTTGCTGAGCAACGTCACTATTCTGTTTAGCGATATGTTCACGAATAAACTTATGGACAGCCTGCGCTTGTGCAGGGGTTGCTGATTTACCTGTACCAATCGCCCACACTGGCTCATAGGCGATGACGGCATCTTTAAAGGCATCAACGCCTTGAGCTGTAATAACGGCATCAATTTGGCGCGCGCAGACTTCTTCGGTTTTACCCGCTTCATTTTCTGCTTCGGTTTCACCGATACATAGCACAGGGATCAAGCCTTGTTGCTTCATAATCGCGAATTTTTTGGCAACCAGCTCATCACTTTCATGATGGTAAGTACGACGTTCTGAGTGACCCAGAATGACGTAGCGCACACCGATATCTTTCAACATTTCTGCTGAGGTTTCACCCGTAAACGCTCCTGAGAGATTGACGTCGATATTTTGCGCGCCAACTCCGATTTCACTGCCTTCGACGGCGGCCACCGCTTGGGTAAGATAAAGGGCGGGTGGAGCAATAACGACTTTACACCCTTGTACATCAGCGAGAGCGTCACGCAGGCCATTAATTAAGTCCGCAGTAAGTTGCTGACTGCCGTTAAGTTTCCAATTACCCATTACTAATGGATGTCGCATGCTTTCCTCCGCATTACGCGCTTAAGTAAAATGCTAGTACGTATGTGTAATAGCGTCTCTGTTTACTATAAAGGGGGATAAACCACTTGGCTTGCTTAGGATCACAAACCAGTGGATCATTTTATATCGTTAAGCACTAATTTAACTGGTTCTGCAGCAAAGGTCATACCCCCTTCACCCTTATCGGATAAAATATATCGCACAGCCCCTTCATTCGATAGCGTATAGGCTTTTCCTTTGCCCACCGTCAACAGTTGCTCAAGATGCTCATGGCTCTGTTTTAGCGTCAACTGGGGAGAAAAAAATTGAATCATATCGATGATGTAGTTCATGGCTTGTTGGCGAGATGGCATAGCTTGATTTCCCGGAACGGGTAACCACGTAATTTGTATCGATTTAATTTTTCCTGTGCCAATCTCAAGAGCCGTAGAGGCATAAAGAGTTTCGCTAATTTTTGTCGCAGCGATGGTGACGACTTTTTGTACCGGGCCACTTTTTAGTGCCCGAAATTCTTGCAGTGGCGTCGAGGGAAATTGCTGGCTAAATTGTTGGCGAAATTGGGTGATGGTTAGTTCAAATGTTGGGGCATCCGGTAATAAATAGGGTGCTGTCGTAGGTAAAGGCACGGATACGGGATGCGCCGTGGCTGAATCAGTAAGTCCATCGACTACCATAATCAGGAGAAAGAGGGCGACGTATCTCATGCGTGACCTTACCAATAATGCTCGCTAGTGATGTGACCAGGTTTTCTTCGTAAGTGTTTACGAAGACCCCGTTTTTCTTTCAAATACTTTTGAGTTTCTCGTACCATTTCAGGGTTACCGCAGATCATCAGATGACTGTTTTCTTCTGAGATCTGTGTATTCACTGCAGCCTCTAACGATCCATCATCCAGTAATGCTGGCACACGACCTCTCAAACTACCTTCTGCATCTTCACGGCTGACGACGGTTTGTACACGTAGCTTATTGCCATAGCGCAGCTTAAGTTGCTCGAAGAGAGGGAGGTAGCTTAAGTCGGCGGCATAACGGGTAGCATGAACGAGGATAATCGTCTCAAATCTCTCGAGATCTTCACCTTGTTGTAAAATAGAGAGGTAGGGGCCAATTGCCGTCCCCGTGGCAATCATCCATAACTCTTTTGCTTCAGGAATTTCTTCTAAAACAAAATATCCGGCTGCTTCTTCAGTCACTAATACTTCATCCCCTGGTTGTAACGACAGTAGTGCGGGGCTTAAATGTCCATCAGGGACATGAACAAGGTAAAATTCAAGGGGGGTTTGCGAAGGTGCGTTCACATAAGAGTATGCCCGTTGAACTGTCTCGCCTTCCAGAGTTAGGCTGAGTTTAGCAAATTGTCCAGCCGTAAACGGTGCGATAGGTGCATCGACAATTAAACTAAAAAGTGTGTCAGTCCAGGCTTTAACCTCAATAATTTTTCCTGTACACCATACAGCCATGATTATCTCCAATAAATTTTTCTGTCGTTAGGGGGTCAACCTATGCGTTGTTTTCAGCCACTGCGTGGTCCGTTGTTGACCATCAATGACGAGACTATGGACGGTTATTGATGATCCAGAGACTTCGATACCTTCCAGTAAATCCCCCCCAGTAATTCCGGTTGCACAAAATAGAACATTATCGTTTTTAGCGAGATCGTCCAATTGCAGTACGTTTCCTAGGGTCAGTCCCATTGCTTTGCAACGCCCTATTTCTGCAATACTGGCATGCTGGTGTTCTGGGCTAGCGCCTTTTACTTGTTCGCGCGTCAGTAACCGAGCTTGCATATCGCCACCCAATGCTCGAATGGCTGCGGCAGAAATTACGCCTTCCGGTGCCCCTCCAATACCATACATAACATCAATCGGTTGGGCCGGAAAGCATGTCAATAAGGAGGCAGAGACATCACCATCAGGGAAGGTAAACACACGTACACCAAGTTTATACAGGTCGGAAATGATCGGCGCATGGCGCGGTTTATCCAATATAGAAACTGTTAGCGCTGAGAGCGGTTTTTGTAATGCCTGACTGATAAGATGAAGGTTCTCTTCAAGGGACAGATGCAGATCGATAACGCCTTTTGCTTGAGGGCCAACAATCAGCTTTTCCATATACATGTCTGGTGCATGGAGGAGCGTCCCAGCCTCGGCCACTGCCATAACAGAGAGGGCATTCGTTTGTCCGCAAGCGGTCATTCTTGTCCCTTCAATCGGGTCAACAGCGATATCGATCTGTACACCGTCGGATTGCCCCACTTTCTCGCCAATGTAGAGCATGGGAGCTTCGTCGATTTCACCTTCGCCAATAACAATGGTGCCGTCGATAGACATTGTATTGAGCTGTCGGCGCATCGCATCAACAGCGGCACCGTCGGCGAGATTTTTATCGCCCCGACCTAACCACTGGAAACCAGCAATAGCTGCTGCTTCGGTAACGCGGTAAAAGGGATGTGTGAGAGTGTGTTTCATACTGAATTATTGGGTTAGTCAGAGAAAACAGAGCACCAGTGTAACATAGTGAGCCGCGCGACGGTGATCTCCTGCCATCGAGCAGGAGGCCATGAGTGCTATTCTTCTTTTTCCCAGCCTTTGACGCGAGAGACCGCTTTTTTCCAGCCGGCGTAACGATAATTACGCTCGGTAGTCTCAATGGAGGGGCGGAACGTTTTTTCAACAATAGACTTAGCACGAACTTCCTCGAGATCATTCCAGAAACCTACTGCAAGACCAGCTAAATACGCAGCCCCCAGCGCGGTCACTTCTTTGACTTGTGGGCGCTCGACATGTGTACCCAAAATATCGGCTTGGAATTGCATTAGAAAGTTATTTGCTACGGCTCCGCCATCGACTCGCAAAGTTTGTAGGCGAGTGTTGGCATCATGCTGCATGGCTTCGAGCACATCTCGAGTTTGGAAAGCGATAGATTCTAACGTAGCACGAATAATATGATTGGTGTTGGTCCCACGAGTAAGACCAAAAATAGCGCCCCGGGCGTAAGGGTCCCAATAGGGGGCGCCTAAGCCGGTGAAAGCGGGGACCATATAAACGCCATCAGAATTTTTTACTTTATTAGCAAAGTATTCTGAGTCGTCAGCATCATTGAAGAGCTTTAATTCATCTCTCAGCCATTGAATCGAGGCCCCACCGATGAATACGGCGCCTTCTAATGCGTAGTTGACCTCTCCACGTGGACCGCACGCAATGGTAGTCAGTAGCCCATTTTTCGAGGTGATCGCTTTTCTACCCGTATTCATCAACATAAAGCAGCCGGTGCCATAGGTATTTTTGGCCATCCCTGGCTTAACACAAAGTTGTCCATAAAGAGCCGCTTGTTGATCGCCAGCAATGCCTGCAATAGGAATACGTGTTCCGCCTTTACCACCGATATTGGTCTGACCGTAGATCTCGGATGACGCTTTGACCTCGGGCAATAGTTCTCGTGGAATATCGAGCAGGTCGAGCATCTTTTGATCCCACTCAAGCGTATGGATATTGAATAGCATGGTACGTGATGCGTTGGTGTAATCCGTAATATGAACTCGGCCTTGGGTCATTTTCCAGACAAGCCATGTATCGACAGTTCCAAATAAAAGCTCGCCTCGTTTTGCGCGTTCACGCGCGCCTTCAACGTGGTCGAGAATCCACTTAATTTTAGTTCCTGAGAAGTAAGGATTAATAACTAAACCTGTTATATTGCGAATATCATCTTCATAGCCTTCTTCTTTGAGTTCACCACAGTAATCGGCGGTACGTGGATCTTGCCAAACGATGGCATTATAAATCGGCTTACCACTTTGTTTATCCCAAATAATGGTTGTTTCGCGTTGGTTGGTAATACCGATAGCAGCAACTTCATCTGAATGAATACCAGCATGGGCTAAGACTTCAATTAATGTCGAGCTTTGTGAAGCCCAAATATCCATGGGATCATGTTCTACCCAGCCGGTTTTCGGATAGAGTTGGGCAAATTCACGCTGAGAAACGGCAATAATATTTGCATCATGGTCAAGTATGACCGCTCGAGAGCTTGTGGTGCCTTGATCTAACGCGACGATATATTTCTTTTCTTTTGTAGACATAGTCAGTTCCTCTTCGCCCTGAGTATTAGCGTTTCTGTTCTTGAACCGAGGTTTGGTGAGCTTGGGAGCGTTCTTGTGTAATGCCTGTCGTTAAGGGTAAATGGCGACCAATCATTGTGCGGTAAAGTAATGCACCAATAAGCGCACCCACAATTGGTGCAAAGAGCGGAATTAAGAAGTAGGGCATGACCTTTCCACCCGTTAAGGCAATATGTCCCCATCCGGCTAACTCTGCAAAAATTTTAGGTCCAAAATCACGAGCAGGATTTAAAGCAAACCCCGTAAGGGGACCAAAGGCTGCACCGATAGCAGCGACTGATAGACCAATTAATAATGGCGCTAACGGGCCACGGGGAATACCGTTGCCGTCATCGGTCAACGCCATGATAACGCCCATTAATACCGCTGTGATGACCATTTCAATGAAGAAAGCCTGCGCTAAAGAAAGACGTGGATCGGGATAAGTCGAAAAAATTCCTGCCATCGGTAAGCTATCAATAGTACCGCGTATTATATGATGGGTTTGCTCATAGTCGATAAACAGGTTTTGATATAAAGCATAGACAAGGGCGACAGAACAGAATGCTCCGGCAGTTTGTGCGCAGATATAGGGAACTAGTTTACGGGCTTCAAAATTTCCAAATACACAAAGTGCAATACTGACCGCTGGGTTGAGATGAGCGCCGGAGACCCCAGCACTGACATAAGCCCCCATTGTCACAGCGAGTCCCCAAACAATACTGATTTCCCATTGGCCAAAATTAGCGTTCGCTAATTTTAATGCTGCGACACAACCCACGCCAAAAAAGAGAATTAGACCCGTTCCGATAAATTCTGCAATACACTGCCCGATGAGTAGGTGGTGTGTTTTACTCATAGTGGACTCCTTGGTAGGGAGAGACATGACGACAGTTACTCTTCGTTAAATCTCTATTGTATTTTTCTTGTGAATTTATCGTTAACGAAAAAAAACGCAAAATACCGCACGTAAAAAGTGTGTTGTTGCTCATGAAAATGTGCGTTTTCGCAATGCTTTAATTTTTCTCACACTTTTTCACTGAGAAAAATAGGCCAGACTTCTCCTGAAATGGTTTCCCCTCTGGACTTGCACCGTCTGGCTCCATACAATCAGACTATCAGCGTAGCTTTACAGTGCATCACTGCGATACATTGAAAGGATGCGGTTATCAACGCCTGGCGTTAATTGGAGAGAGTAACAATGTCATTTGAAATGTTTGAAAAATTAGAAGCAAAAGTGCAGCAGGCGATTGACACTATTACCCTGCTACAAATGGAAATTGAAGAATTAAAAGAGCAAAACAGTGCCCTTAAGCAAGACGCACAACAAGCCGCTGGCAATCATGAGTCGTTAACGCGTGAAAATCAGCAGTTGAAAGAGGAACAAACGCAGTGGCAAGAGCGCCTGCGTGCTTTACTCGGTAAAATGGACGAAGTATAGAGAAAAGATGGCGGGCAGCTCAGCTGTCCGCCGTAACGAGGCTTACTCGTCTTCAGCGCCTTCAGCCAATGGTGTGTCTGAAAGGATAATGCCGGTATTGTCAGCATAGATATAATCCCCAGAAAAAAACGTCACGCCACCAAAATTGACGCGAATATCGCTTTCTCCCAAGCCGTCACCAGAAGCGCCCGCAGGAATGGCCGCAACCGCTTGGATACCGATATCCAGCTCAGCCAATTCGTCGACTTGACGCACTGAACCGTAAATAACAATTCCTTCCCAATGGTTATTTGCAGCAAGCTGAGCAAGTTGAGCATCCAGTAAGCCACGTCTTACCGAGCCCCCGCCATCAACAAGTAGAACTCTACCTGAGCCATCCTCGTCTAACAGATCATAGAGTAGCCCATTGTCCTCGAAACATTTTACTGTCGTGATTTGACCACCAAAAGAGGTACGCCCACCAAAGTTAGAGAACAGTGGTTCAACCACATTCACTTCTTCGTGATAAATATCACAGAGCTCGGAAGTATCATATTTCATCGTCGTTTCATCTGGTTGCCAGAGGTAGAGTGAGTATATCTCTTTCTAGGAGATGCGGCAAAGGCCTTGGGTACGTTTTGGCGGGAGGGGATTCACCCAAAGATTATCTCTTTGGGTGAAAGACAGGATGTGTTAGAGAATAAAGCGGCTTAAATCTTCGTCCGCGACTAATACATCGAGATGTTTACTCACATAATCAGCATCAATCGTTACCGTTTCCCCAGCGCGGTCGCTGGCTTCAAAAGAGATATCTTCTACTAGCTTTTCAAGTACGGTATACAGACGACGAGCACCGATATTTTCGGTTGTTTCGTTGACTTGCCATGCGGCTTCAGCAATACGACGAATACCATCGTCGGTAAAGTCGATATTAACGCCTTCTGTATTCATCAGAGCCTTATATTGCACAGTGACGGACGCTGTCGGCTCGGTAAGAATACGCTCAAAATCATTAACAGTTAGTGCTTGCAGCTCAACGCGGATCGGTAAGCGACCTTGTAATTCAGGAATAAGGTCTGAAGGGCTTGCGACTTGGAAAGCACCAGAAGCAATAAATAGGATATGGTCTGTTTTTACCGTGCCATGCTTAGTGGAGACGGTACAGCCTTCCACTAGCGGTAATAGGTCGCGTTGTACTCCTTCACGGGAGACATCCGGTCCAGAGGATTGGCCACCACGCTTACAGATTTTATCGATTTCATCGATAAAGACGATACCGTGTTGCTCAACGGCTTCAATGGCCTGTTGCTTCAGCTCTTCAGGGTTAACCAAGCGTGCTGCTTCTTCTTCAATCAGCAGTTTCATGGCTTCTTTAATTTTCAGCTTACGCGATTTTTGTTTTTGGCTACCCATATTTTGGAACATGGATTGTAGCTGATTGGTCATCTCTTCCATGCCAGGAGGCGCCATAATCTCAACGTCCATAGGCGACGCGGCTAAATCAATCTCGATTTCTTTATCGTCTAATTGACCTTCACGTAACTTTTTACGAAAAGATTGACGAGTCGAGGATTCTTCTTGAGTCCCTTCAGACTGCCCCCAATTATTTTTCGCTGGGGGAATCAGTACATCTAGAATGCGGTCTTCAGCATGTTCAACTGCGCGCGCTTTATTTTTTTCGATCGCTTGTGAACGTACCATTTTCACGGCGGCTTCAGTTAAATCACGGATGATAGAGTCGACTTCTTTACCGACATAGCCCACTTCCGTAAATTTAGTGGCTTCCACTTTAATGAACGGCGCATTAGCCAGTTTCGCAAGACGGCGAGCAATTTCTGTTTTACCCACCCCCGTCGGGCCAATCATGAGGATATTTTTCGGTGTCACTTCGTGGCGCAGCTCATCGTTAAGCTGCATACGGCGCCAGCGGTTACGTAGCGCGATAGAAACTGCACGCTTAGCATTGTCTTGGCCAATGATGAACCGATTAAGTTCGCTAACGATTTCGCGAGGAGTCATTTCAGACATAATTTACTCCTTATCCCCTGAGTTGAGTTCTTCGATCGTGAGATTGTGATTAGTATAAATACAGATATCACCAGCAATCTCGAGTGCTTTTTCAGTGATCTCACGAGCATCTAATTGTGTGTTTTCTAATAATGCGCGGGCGGCAGCTTGAGCATAAGGACCGCCTGAGCCGATAGCGATCAGGTCGTTTTCTGGCTGAATAACGTCACCATTACCACTAATAATGAGAGAGGCATTCTCATCGGCTACCGCAAGCAGAGCTTCCAATCGACGTAGCATACGATCAGTTCGCCAATCTTTTGCTAATTCAACAGCGGCTTTAACCAAATGGCCTTGGTGCATCTCTAATTTACGCTCAAAAAGCTCAAATAGCGTAAAGGCATCAGCAGTGCCTCCGGCAAAGCCCGCAATGACTTTATCGTTATAAAGGCGACGTACTTTTTTCACGTTACCTTTCATTACCGTATTTCCGAGCGTCGCTTGGCCGTCACCACCAATGACGACTTTGCCGTTACGTCGTATGCTTACTATCGTTGTCACGGGCTGCCCCTTTATCTTTAGAAATAAAAACTCCGCGACGAAGCGCGGAGTCACTTATTGAAGCATATGGGGGTGGGATAAAAACTTTCAACCCCCAACAGAAAGAGTTATACAGTTTGTATGTCCAGAATTTTTTAACTCTTTAATAACGGAATCAACTTTAGCCCGCTGATTATAAGGTCCGATAACGACGCGGTTCCACCCGCCCCCAGTGGTGACTCGGCTTTCAAATCCTTCAAAAGCCAGTTTTGCACGAGTCGATTCTGCCTGTGCTGCACCTTTGAAAGATCCACATTGAATCAACCAATGTTTAGATGACGATTCTGGCGTTGTAGGAACAGTTTCTGATGCAGAAGCCGTTGATCTCTCAGATTGTGAGTAACTCGGTTTTGCCGCAGTAATCGGTGCGCCGTGCTGCTGTTGCTGCTGGAGTTGACGCTCTAATTGTTGGCGTTGTTTTTGTTGATCGCGATAGAGCTGTTGTTGGCGATCAAGTTGTAAGCGTTTTTGTTGTTCTGCGTAAGCTTGTTGCTGGCGATCATGTTGTAATTGCAGTTGACGATTTTGCTCTTGCAGTTCTCTATTTGCCGACTGAGAGGGTCGTGATTGGTTAAGCTGCTGCTGTTGGGAAATAAACTGCTGCTCTTGTTGTTGATATTTCCGTTGTAGGGCAGCATTTTGCTGTTGTTGACGTAATGTCTGCTCTTGCTGCTCAGGAGTTTGTTGGTTCCAAGGTACTTCACTTAATTGCGTCGGTTGCTGGCGCATATCTTCAGCCATTTGTGCTAATAGCTGACGCTGCTCATCGGTAAGCTGAGTCGGCGATTTTACTTCGCCACCGGCTGTCGGCTCAACTGGGCTTGGTACCGTAATTTGGCGATTTTCTAACTCTTTAATATATTTCCAACGCTCTTCCGGTTTTGGGGGTAATCCATTGGTTACCGTTTTATGAGGCACCATTTCTTTTTCCGCTTGCTTTTTGTGGTGGGCAAGCACAGCCAATGCACCAATGAAAAGGACTAATGCCGCTGCCGCAATACCAACAATTATCTTAGAAAGACCAGAGTTTGCTTTGGAATTTTTACGTCGGTTATTATTTCTTTTTCGCTGCGTTGTTGATGAACGTTCGCGTCCTACATAGTCTTTTTGTGCCACACCGGTACCGATATTATTTAAGCCAGCTTAAAAGGCAAGATTGCCTGAAGAATTGATTAATAACAATTACTACTATGTTACTTAACCGAATGAAGTTTGACCAGTAAACTCTAGTTGAGATTTTGATTATTCGAGGATAATTTTTCAGTATTTATGGTTAGCGCGTAGACTGCCGTAAAACTAGCTCCGTTTCCAGAAGGTAAGAGCGATTGGTTATAGGTTTTCCTTCCATAAGATCCATTAATAATGTAATCGCCATTTCCCCTTGAGCCATCCTAGGCTGTGAAATAGTCGAAAGAGGGGGATCGGCATACTGACACTCTTCGACACCATCAAAACCGATTACTGACATTTGTTTTGGAATAGCGATACCTAATTGTTTAGCCCGATATATTACGCCCAGTGCCATTTTATCATTATGACAAAAGATGGCGTCAGGTGGAGGGGTTAGTTGCATAAGATGGTCGGTAGCCGAAATACCGGACGTAAAGGAAAAATCGCCACGTACTAAATAGTAAGGGTTTAAGGTTATGTTATTACGTTTTAAGGCTTGTAGATAACCTTGGCGTCGATATTGACACAACGTTAACTCTTCGGGGCCAGTTAAGCACGCTATACGTTGATGGCCTCGTTGTATTAAATAATCCACTGCATTGAAGGACGCGGTTAAATTATCAATATGAACGGTAGGAAAAAGTGTTTCTGACGAATAAGGATTGATGACAACAATCGGAGCTGTTCGACTGTTGGCGAGATGATCGGGGGATATGCCGATACAGATTAGCCCATCATACCCTTCAGGAACTCCCTTAGCGTGCTTGAAATCGCGCTCAACAGATTGATAAGCACAATCAAATAAGTAGATGGTACAGTGTTGTTTTTTCGCTTGTATTTCAATACCGCGGATCATTTCGCTATAAAAGCTATCTGTAATATCTGAAATAATCACCATGACTTTACGCCAAGGCAGATTTGCACCCTGAGGTAAGATTCGGCTAAGTGGGTAGCCTAATGCATGAGCCGCTATTTCAACACGTTGCCGTGTTTTAGCCGATACTTTTTCAGGTGCGGTGAACACGCGAGAGACTGTGGCAGCAGAAACACCGGCTTGCAATGCAACATCTCTCATGGTAGTTGAGGAGAGATAAGGGATATTTTTCAATGCGTAACTCCTCGTTGAACGATCTGCTAAGTTAACGTGATACACATCAATGGTGGTTAATTCACACCATGTAGATCGTAACAAACAGAAATAACTAATTGTTATTCATCGATTAACTTTAAGAGTTACTTCACAAATTTTTACCTGTCAGCTCTCTATAGGGTCAATATCTAATGACCACTTCACTTTTTTTTCACCGATAACGGTTCCTATCAACGATAGACTTTGTGTGAGCAGTTGTTGAAGACGAACGCGTGAGGGGTGTTGAATAACCAATTGCCAGCGCCAACGACCTTGCCGTTTGGCATGTAATGCAGGAACAGGGCCAATCACCCAACACTCTTGCTCTTTTAATGGACTTGCTTCGATTAAATTACGCAGTTGTTGCAGAAAGCGCTCTACTTGAAGGCTATCGTGATGTTCAGCACGGAATATAGCCTGGCTTGTATAGGGAGGAAGTTGTAGCTGTTGGCGTAGAGCCAACGTCTCAGAGGCAAATTGAAAATAGCCTTTTCCCAGCAAGGTTTGAAGTAACGGATGCTCAGGCTGATGAGTTTGTAACACGACCTCACCTTGTTTTCCGGCTCGTCCGGCTCGTCCGGCGACCTGTACATAGAGCTGGGCAAAATGTTCTGTTGCACGAAAATCAGCAGAAAACAGCGCGCCATCAACATCTAATAGTGCCACTAAGGTTACATCTGGAAAGTGATGGCCTTTCGCGAGCATTTGTGTGCCGATGAGAATCCGGGATCCTCCTTGATGAATTTGTTCTAGATGCTGTTCAAGCATTCCTTTTTTACGTGTTGTATCCCGGTCAATACGTGTGAGAGGCGTACTAGGGAATAACCCATGTAAATGCTCTTCAAGCTGCTCTGTTCCTAGACCGGCGGGCATGAGATGTGAAGAGCCGCAGTCGGGGCACTGCCAAGGAATCGGTCGCTGGCTATCGCAGTGGTGGCAGCGTAGGCTTCGTTGTTGCTGATGATAAGTATAATAGTGATCACAGCGTTGACACTCTGCCAACCACCCGCAATCGTGACACAACAACGCGGGCGCGTAGCCACGACGATTGAGAAATAATAGTACCTGATTGCCTGCCTGAAGATGGGTATGGATCTTCCTAATAAGCGGTGGCGACAGTCCAGATTGTAAGCTGACAGATTTTAGATCGATTAACTGTTGTTGTGCCGTCGTGGCATTGCCTGCACGACGGGTTAGATTGAGCTGTCGATATTTCCCGATTCGCACATTGTACAAGGTCTCTAATGCAGGAGTCGCTGATCCAAGGATGACAGGAATGTTTTCTTTATTTGCTCGAAATACTGCAAGGTCACGAGCGTGATAGCGCCAACCTTCCTGTTGTTTATAGGAACTATCATGTTCCTCATCGACAATAATAATGCCCGGTCTGGCGAGCGGCGTAAAAAGTGCTGATCGGGTACCGATGATGATGGCGACTTGACCCTTCTTACTTTTCAGCCAGACATTAAGGCGTTCGGTATCATTAAGGCCCGAATGAATAACTTCAATTGGAGCCTGAAAGCGTTCTCGAAAACGGGCAATTGTTTGTGGGGTTAAGCCGATCTCGGGAACCAATACTAGCGCTTGTTTACCTTGCGCTAAGACGTTTTCTAAGACACTGAGATAGACTTCTGTTTTACCAGAACCGGTAATTCCAGCCAGTAACCAAGGACTAAACTGTTGATCCGTGCTGTGTATTGCCCCTACCGCGGTGGCTTGTTCAGTGGTTAACTTATATCGTTCACCTAACACTTGAAAGTGTGGTCGCCAATCATTAGTTTCTTCAGGGAGTTCAACGAGGTCGCACCATCCTTTTTTCCGTAAGGCTTGTAAGGTGCTTTCGGTAATATCGACGGTCGCGACCGCAGATCGTAATAGCCCCCGTTGTCGTAGCAACGTTATGGCTTGGCGCTGTTTCTCTGCGCGTTTTATACCACTAGGATCAACGGTACGCCCCAGCTCTGTCAGTCGCCACTCGTAGATGATCGGCGAGCGCGCCGCTTTACCTTGACGCAGAGGGATCGGAATTGCATGAAACAGAATTTCACCTAGAGGATAGTGATAGTAGCGATTTGCCCAAGTGAGTAATGCCCATAAAGACGATGAGAAAAGGCTGTCAGTGTCGATAATCTCATCAATCGGTTTAAGTTGTGCTGGGCTCAGATCACTTTTATCGCTATGAGCCACCACAATCCCTATCATTTTTCGGCGACCAAAACTGACGCGTACTCGACATCCTATTTGGGGAGTCGAAGAGGTATCGGCCGTATAGTCGTAGAGTTTTGGGAGAGGAACCGGTAAAGCTACCTTAATGATGGTCATGCATTACTCATTTTCAGTGAACTTAAACGACAAGTGTAACGTTTCTCGCGAACTGATTGAAATCGTCATTTGCATGTTGTTGTCTATTTTCTGTATAATATGTCGCCTTCGTTAGACAGCGGATTTATTTCGCGCGAAGACATACACTTAATTATATTATTAATCGCGTGTGGTGCTGTGCAAGCTGGGCTTGGCACGGAGAGCGACACGGCCTTCTACTGAGGTTATCCCATGAAAAAAGGTATTCATCCAGAATATAACAAAGTTACCATTTCTTGTTCTTGCGGTAACGTTATCGAGACTCGTTCAACCCTGCGTCAACCATTAAACTTGGACGTATGTGGTAACTGTCACCCATTCTACACCGGCAAGCAACGTGTTGTAGACACTGGTGGCCGTGTTGATCGCTTCAACAAGCGTTTCAGCATCCCAAGCTCTAAATAAGTTTCTTTACGTGCGGGTGTCAGATCCGCAGTACGAAAAAACCCGGCTAAGCCGGGTTTTTTTATGGGAAAATTTTAGCGTTAGTATTCCCATGTATCAGGATCAATTCCCATTTCACGCATAATGAGTTTTGCCGTTTCAGGAATTTCATCGCTTCTTTCTTTACGTAAATCGTTATCATCGGGCAGAGGTTGACCAGTAAAGGCATGCAGAAAAGCTTCGCATAGTAGTTCACTGTTAGTCGCATGACGCAAGTTATTCACTTGCCGACGAGTCCGCTCATCCGTCAGTATTTTTAATACTTTTAGTGGGATTGATACAGTGATTTTCTTAACTTGCTCACTTTTTTTGCCATGTTCAGCATAAGGGCTGATATATTCGGCATTCCACTCGGCCATGGGGTACCTTATTTTAAATGTTAAGTACGGGAATTCAGCGTATTATGCCAGATATTGCAGATAAAACTGGATTTATCGGTCTATAACCGTCTAAAACAAATAATCTCTTCTAAGACCTGACTTTCTGTGCTGATTTTACCCTTTATCGATGTATTGCTCAATCTACACTCATACCTATTTGGATGTCTAGATGTGTTGACGTCTATTTTCCACAAGGCTATGCTAGAGACCACTTTCTGACTCTCGGTTTATTTTCTATGACACAATTCAAGCAGGCGACAATTGCGGTACGCAGCGGTTTAAATGAAGATCACCAATATGGTTGCGTCGTACCCCCTATCCATCTTTCGACGACCTATAATTTTACTGATTTTAACCAACCTCGTGCTCATGACTACTCTCGTCGTGGCAATCCTTCGCGGGATGTTGTTCAGCAAGCCTTAGCTGAGCTAGAAGGCGGTGCTGGTGCAGTCATGACTAATACTGGGATGTCAGCGATTCTGCTTGTCACGACCGTGTTTCTTAAACCGGGGGAATGGTTAATTGCCCCGCACGATTGCTACGGTGGAAGTTATCGATTGTTTGATAGCTTACAAAAACGCGGTGCCTTCAACGTGAAATTTATTGACCAAGGAGATCCTAGAGCGGTCAGTGAAGCACTTGCGTTAAACCCTAAACTCTTCTTGATTGAAAGTCCGAGTAATCCTCTGTTACGGGTCGTCGATATTGAAGGATTATGTAAAGCGGCTCGCGAAGTTGGGGCAACAACGGTTGTTGATAATACGTTCTTAAGCCCTGCGTTACAAAATCCTCTTCAGCTCGGTGCTGATTTGGTGGTGCACTCTTGTACCAAATATTTAAATGGGCATTCTGATATTGTCGCAGGAACCGTTATTGCTCGTGATCCACAACATGCCAAAGATTTAGCGTGGTGGGCGAATAATATTGGCGTAACTGGTGCAGCATTTGATAGTTATCTTTTATTAAGGGGTATGCGTACCTTATCGTTGCGGGTAAAAGCGGCCCAAGAGAATGCACTCGCGATTGTGGATTATCTGAAAAAGCAACCTTTGGTAAGTAAACTGTACCATCCTTCATTGCCAGAAAACCAAGGTCATGAATTTGCGCGTCGTCAACAGCGAGGCTATGGAGCGATGTTGAGCTTTGAGTTAGCCGGTGACGAAGCGATGGTTCGCCATTTTCTGAAATCACTTCACCTTTTTACCCTCGCTGAATCACTAGGGGGTGTAGAAAGTTTGATTTCCCATACGGCGACCATGACGCATGCAGGGATGTCTGCTGAGGCTAGAGCCGCGGCAGGTATTTCGGAGACATTACTCCGTGTTTCAGTGGGAATTGAAGATCATCATGATCTTATTGCAGACCTTGACCAAGCATTTCAAAGTCTATCGAAGGAGTAATTATGGTCAATGGTGTCGATCTGCAAAGCGAAAATAGACGGCAGTTACATAAATTTGGTGGTAGTAGCCTTGCCGATCGGCGTTGTTACTTGCATGTCGCTGAAATTATGGCGGAGTATAGTCATGCTGGAGACCTTATGGTGGTTTCTGCGGCTGGAAGCACGACTAATCAGCTGATTAATTGGTACCGTTTAAGCCAAACCGATCGACTTTCCGCTTTCCACGTCCAGCAGCATCTCAGACGCTACCAACTTGAACTGGTGGAAAGCCTGCTTCCTCCTGAGTTAGCTGAAACTGTCGCGACTCAATTTGTTGCGGACTTAGAGCAGCTCTCTATTTTGCTTGATGGTGAAGGCAGCGATGCGCTTTATGCCAATGTGGTTGGCCACGGGGAGTTATGGTCCGCACGTTTAATGAGTGCGGTCTTAAATTACTCAGGTATTGATGCTCAATGGATAGATGCTCGGACTTTTTTACGCGCAGAACGAGCAGGGCAGCCTCAAGTAGATGAAACAGAGTCTTTTCCGCTGTTCCAACCTATTTTGGCGCAATACCCTCATAAACGCCTTGTGATTACTGGTTTTATTTCAGCTAATCGTGCCGGAGAGACGGTACTTTTAGGGCGCAACGGTTCTGATTATTCTGCAACGCAAATCGGGGCGTTGGCGGGGGTAAAACGCGTTACGATTTGGAGCGATGTTGCTGGGGTATACAGTGCTGATCCACGCGTAGTTTCGGATGCTTGTCTACTGCCATTATTACGCCTGGATGAGGCAGCCGAGCTGGCTCGCTTAGCCGCACCGGTATTACATGCACGAACTTTGCAACCGGTAGCAACCAGCGATATTGATTTGCAGTTACGTTCCAGTTATCAGCCTGAAGCCGGCTCAACGCGAATAGAACGAGTATTAGCTTCTGGTACAGGAGCGCGGATTGTCACGAGTCATGAGGAAGTCTGTTTAATTGAAGTACAAATCGGCCCTCGTCATAACTTTGAACAGTTATTAAAAGATATTGATCTCTTTTTGATCCGTACCCAACTTCGTCCCCTCGCGCGTGGGGTACACAGTGATCGTCAGTTATTACAACTATGTTATGCCTCAGAATTCGTTGAGAGCGCCTTATTCCAATTGCAGGCTTCAGGGTTACCCATTGGATTGCGATTACGGGAAGGACGTGTATTAGTCGCGATGGTGGGGGCCGGTGTCACGCGTAATCCTTTACACTGCCACCGTTTTTGGCAGCAAATTAAAGACCTTCCGGTTGAATTTGTTTGGCAATCAGAAGATAAACTGAGTTTAGTCGCGGTACTTAGAAAAACACCGCTTGCAGCTGTTGTACAAAATCTTCACCAATCCCTTTTCCGAGCCGAGAAACGTGTTGGTATTGTCTTGTTTGGTAACGGTAACATCGGTTCTCGTTGGTTAGAGCTCTTTGCCCGTGAACAAGAAAATCTTTCCGGCCGTACTGCTATTGATTTTGTCCTGGCCGGTATTGCCAATAGTCGTCGCAGTCTACTGAGTTATGAAGGGTTAGACGCTGTACATAGTTTGACGGATTTTGATCGAGACGCGACAGTGTTGGATGAAGAGTCTTTATTCCTTTGGATGCGAGATCATCCCTTCGATGATTTAGTCGTGATGGATGTGACTGCAAGTGAGACTTTAGCAGAGCAATATCTTGATTTTGCCAGTTATGGTTTTCATGTGATCAGTGCCAATAAAGTGGCGGGTGCTGCCCCTAATCAGCGTTGGCGACAGATTCGAGATGCCTTTGATAAAACCGGTGGGCACTGGTTAACTAATGCAACCGTCGGAGCGGGTCTGCCGATCAATTATACTGTGAGAGATTTACACAATTCGGGGGATAAAATTCTCTCGATTAGTGGCATTTTCTCAGGAACCCTCTCTTGGCTTTTCTTACAATACGATGGCACCACACCGTTCAGTCAATTAGTGGATCAGGCTTGGCAACAAGGTCTCACAGAACCGGACCCACGCATTGATTTATCGGGTACCGATGTTATGCGTAAGCTGGTTATTTTAGCCCGTGAAGCAGGATCGGACATTGAACCACACCAAGTAAAGGTTGAGTCGTTAGTCCCTGAGAATTGTCGAGAAAATACCATGGACTATTTCTTTGAGAATAGTGATGCCTTAGATGATCAGATCCAACAGCGTTTTGAGGCGGCACAAGAATTAGGGTTGGTATTACGTTACGTGGCCCGGTTTGAGGCGCGTGGTAAAGCAAAAGTCGGTCTTGAGGCACTGCGCCCTGACCATCCATTAGCCGTGTTATTACCGGGCGATAATGTTTTTGCGATCGAGAGCCGTTGGTATCGGGACAATCCTTTGATTATACGTGGTCCAGGGGCTGGTAGAGATGTGACCGCAGGCGCTTTACTCTCCGACCTTAATCGATTAGCCAAACTCATTTAATTAAGATTAAAAAAGCACCTTCTCTACACCGAGCCTAAGGAAATCGTTAACCTTTACGCTCGGTGTAAATAGCGGGTGCTTTTGTCTGTCGCCTACACTTTAGCCTGTATTACGCATTCCTGCAGCCACACCGGCAATGGTGACCATTAATGCTTGTTCCACATTAGGGTCAGCAGGCAAATTATTCGCTTCCGCATGGCGTGCACGATGTAATAATTCAGCTTGTAAGACATTCAGTGGATCCGTATAGACATTGCGTAGTGCAATGGACTCCGCAATCCATGGGTGATCAGCCATCAGGTGTGCATCGTTTGCGATAGTTAATACTGTTTTGATATCTTCCGACAACTGTTCACGTAGCTGTTTGCCCAGTGGCCATAGCGCTGGATCGACTAATCGTTGGTCGTAATATTCTGCTAACCATAAATCAGCTTTTGCAAAGACCATCTCTAGCATACCGATACGCGTTGAAAAGAAAGGCCAGTTGCGGCACATTTCTTCGAGGTTTTTTTGTTGGCCTTGGCGGATAGCATTGGTTAATGCAGCCCCCGCACCTAACCAAGCAGGTAGCATTAAGCGGTTCTGGGTCCAAGCAAATATCCAAGGGATTGCACGCAATGATTCAACGCCACCGGTTGGACGTCGTTTGGCAGGGCGTGACCCTAAGGGCAGTTTACCCAGCTCTTGTTCTGGGGTGGCTGAACGGAAATAGGGAACAAAATCTTTGTTTTCACGAATATAGCCGCGGTACATATCACAAGAGTCTGCAGACAGTTGTTGCATTACCTCACGCCATTCTGGTTTCGGCTCCGGTGGGGGAAGCAAATTAGCTTCTAAAATGGCACTGGTATAGAGGGTTAAGCTCGCAATAGTGATTTCGGGTAAGCCGTATTTGAAACGGATCATCTCACCTTGTTCAGTCACGCGAAGCCCACCGCGTAAGCTACCAGGAGGTTGAGAGAGCAAAGCCGCATGAGCCGGTGCTCCACCACGACCAATGGAACCACCCCGTCCGTGAAATAGTGTGAGTGCGATACCTGCCTTTTCACAGGTTTTAATCAGTGCATCTTGAGCTTGGTACTGCGCCCAGCTGGCAGCCATGACACCCGCGTCTTTCGCGGAGTCAGAGTAGCCAATCATGACCATTTGCTTACCTTGAATAAAGCCACGATACCAATCAATGTTTAGTAGCTGAGTCATAACGCTATCGGCATTATTTAAATCATCAAGCGTTTCAAAGAGCGGCGCAACCGGCAGAGCATAACGAATACCAGACTCTTTGAGTAATAGATGAACGGCAAGAACATCAGAAGGCGTTTTAGCCATTGAGATCACGTAGGCAGCAATCGAACCTTGAGGTACCTCTGCGGCCACTTGACAAGTATCTAGCACTTCTTGTGTCGTATCACTCGGTTGCCAATGACGAGGAAGGAGAGGGCGAGGTGAGTTGAGCTCTCGAATTAAGAAGGCTTGCTTATCGGCTTCAGACCAACTTTCGTAATCACCTAATCCCAAGTAGCGGGTAATTTCAGAGATGGCTTCAGTATGACGAGTGCTTTCTTGGCGTAAATCAATACGTACTAGCGGTACGCCAAAGCATTTTACGCGACGCAAGGTATCGAGTAGATGTCCATTCGCGATGGTTCCCATGCCACATTTTTGTAAGGACTGATAAAGAGCATATAAAGGAGTCCAAAGCTGTTCGTTACTCACAATAACATCTTTGGGTGGAGTGACTTCTTTATCTTTTAGGCGTGACTCTAAGTAATTTTGTGTCGAGATAAGCTGTGAACGAAGACGTTTTAGAATAAAACGATAAGGCTCCTGTACCTCAGCATCCTGACATAACGACCTGACTGTCTCATCACAGTTTGACATTGAGAGTTCAGAAATGAGTACCGTCATATCTTTAATGAAAAGATCGGCCGCTTTCCAGCGGCTGAGCCGGATTGCTTGGCGGGTAATCGTAGCGGTAACGTTTGGGTTACCATCACGATCTCCTCCCATCCAAGAGGTGAATTTTACCGGCACAAAATCTACAGGCAGTGTGATCCCGAAATTCGCTTGAACTTGCTCGTTTAATTCACGTAGAAAAGCCGGGACACCTTCCCACAGACTATTTTCTACGACAGCAAATCCCCATTTCGCTTCATCAATCGGCGTCGGTCGCTGTTTACGGATCTCATCGGTATACCATGCTTGCTCAACGAGCTGACGAAGACGGCGCATGATTTTTGATGTTTCATATTCCGTTAAATCATTATGATCCAGTCGGTCAAGACAGTTGTTCACTTCTACTAATTTATGGATTAACGTCCGGCGAGTAATTTCTGTCGGGTGCGCGGTCAGTACTAATTCAAGAGACAGCGCTTCAATTGCCTGACAGATATCTTTTTCAGTAATATTTTCGATCTTCTTCAGTCGCTCAAACGTCGTCTGTAAGATTTCTGGTGGGCTTTCACCCGGCGACTGGTGTGAAATTGTTTGGTATTGTTCAGCAACATTCGTCAAATTGAGAAACTGGCTAAATGCACGGGCAACGGGCAGCAGTTCATCATTCGATAAATTTTGTAAGGTGGTGAGTAGTGCTTCTCGGTCTTCCTCGCTACCGGAACGGGAGCCTTTAGAGAGTTTTCTTATCGATTCAACACGTTCTAAGATGTCATCGCCTAAGGCATTTTGTATTGTCTCGCCAAGCAGTTTGCCAAGCATACTGACGTTACTACGCATAGCTGAATATTGTTCGTTCATGTGACGCTTCTACCCCTTACCTGTTAGCTGCCCATTAATTTTTGTTATTGGTTTTCTGTATACCTATCTAGCCATGTTACTGAATAAACGTCAAATTTGAGAAAAATATTCAGTCAGTTATCCTTATAGGGAATTAGTTGGTTTTCATATTTTTATGGCTAATTATGCTGAATTTCCACTCCCTATAAAGCGTTTTAACCTATCTATTCCTACCTTGTCATGATCTCCGACTTAGCAAAAATGATGGATTAATTTTTTCAGTAATCTATCGGTGGGATCGATAAATTTAGTTTCCAAATATTCATCGGGCTGATGCGCTTGTTCGATCGATCCCGGGCCTAACACTAGAGTTGGGCAGAGTTGTTGGATGAAGGGGGCTTCAGTGCAGTAATTCACAATTTCTGTTTTAGTACCGAGGACTTTTTCGATAAGCGTTACCAGTGGGTGGTGAACGGGGCACTCATACCCGGGAATAGGTGGATGTAAATCGGTAATGGTTAATCGTCCTGGCCATTGCTCGCTGATTGGGGCGAGGGCTTGTGCCAAGAGTTCGTGAAGATCTGTCAGTGAGAGACCTGGTAGCGGACGAATATCCATATGCAGTTCACAACAGGCACAAATTCTATTCGGTGCATCACCTCCAGAAATTTTCCCAAAGTTCATCGTAGGGTAGGGGATAACAAATCCCTCATGATGAAAACGATCCTTGAGCTGGCGGCGTAGTCCTTGAAGTTCAGTGATTGAATCATGCATAAGCTCGATCGCATTGATCCCTTTTTCTGGATCACTTGAGTGCCCGGAATGCCCTTCAATACGAATTGCTTTAGAGAGGTGGCCCTTGTGCGCGCGTACCGGCTGCAGTGATGTAGGCTCACCTATAATCGCACAGTCTGGTCGAATAGTGGTGGATTGTGCGAAATAACTGGCGCCTGCCATCGTGGTTTCTTCATCAGCGGTCGCTAAAATATAAAGAGGTTTGGTGAGTTGAGTTAAATCTATTTCAGTGAGTGCCGTAAGGATAAAGGCAAAGAAGCCTTTCATATCGGCAGTGCCTAATCCATATAGGCGATTATCACGCTCGGTTAGGGTAAAAGGGTCTTGTGTCCAGCGTCCCTCATCGTAGGGCACGGTATCAGTATGACCGGCCAGTAATAAGCCCCCACTTCCTTTGCCATAGGTTGCCAGCAAATTAAACTTATTTCGCGTATGCGGTACAGGCTGAAGTTCAACAGCAAATCCTAGTTGTTCAAACCAGTTTGCTAATAGCTCAATCAGCGGTCTGTTACTTTGATCCAGTACAGATTCTGTACCACTGATTGATGGTGTTGCGATTAATTGGCGATAAATTTCAATAAATGGTGGTAATTTGTTATTCACGGTTGACGCTCCTTTAATTAGGATGTACAAATATTCATGCAAATTATGTGAATAAAAATACATTATTGAGTGTCGTGATGACAATGATTTATTCACGATTCAAGGGAAAGTAGCAACTTAACCCGCACCTGTTTACGAGAGCTAAGAAAGGTCTTTTCTAATGTTGAATGCATTGATTGTTGGCGCTAGCGGCTATGCCGGTGCGGAACTGGCAACCTACCTGAATCGTCACTCTGAAGTTAACCTTGCTACGATAGCGGTATCTGCAAAAAGTGAAGATGCGGGTAAATTATTATCAGATCTTTATCCTCAACTCAAAGGTCGCGTTGATCTCGTCTTACAAGGTATGAGTGATCCACAGGCATTGGCTGAGCAACATGATGTTGTGTTTTTAGCTACCGCTCATGAAGTGAGTCATGATTTAGCACCTATTTTTCTTAAGGCCGGTTGTACGGTCTTCGACCTTTCAGGCGCTTACCGTGTTAACGATCCTGAATTCTATACCCGCTATTATGGCTTTACCCATCAGCATACTGATTGGTTAGCTAAAGCTGTTTATGGTTTGGCTGAATGGCAGGCGGAAAAGATCCAAGATGCGCAGCTTATTGCAGTACCTGGATGTTATCCTACGGCAGCACAATTAGCACTTAAACCCTTATTAGACCGTCAATTACTTAATACTGATTTCTGGCCAGTGATTAATGCGACCAGTGGTGTAAGTGGGGCTGGGCGTAAAGCTTCATTAAAGACGAGTTTATGTGAAGTTAGCTTACAACCTTATGGGATTTTTACACATCGCCATCAACCTGAAATCGCGACGCATTTGGGTATTCCCGTTATCTTTACACCGCATTTAGGCGATTTTCCTCGCGGTATTTCTGAGACGATTACTTGTCAGTTAAAAACTGCTGTTTCCCGTGAGGAAATTATTGCGATTTTTCATCAGGCTTACGATAACCAACCTCTTGTTAGATTCTACGATGAGGGGGTGCCTGCTTTGAAAGGCGTAATTGGTCTTCCTTTTTGCGACATCGGTTTTGCTGTAGAAGGTAAGCATCTGATTTTAGTGAGTGTCGAAGATAACCTGTTAAAGGGTGCGGCATCACAGGCAATACAATGTTTGAATATCCGTTTTAATTATTCGCCTACCCTTTCTTTACTTTAAGAAGAGTCCATTACTATGGTAAATCCATTAATCATTAAATTAGGTGGCGTTCTTTTAGATAGTGAAGAAGCGCTAGCTCGGCTCTTCGATGCATTACAGCTTTATCGTCATCAACATCAGCGACCTTTAGTGATTGTTCATGGCGGAGGGTGTTTAGTCGACGAGTTAATGAGTCAACTTAATCTTCCTGTTAAAAAACAAAATGGATTACGTGTTACTCCGGCTGACCAAATTGATATCATTACTGGCGCTTTAGCAGGGACGGCGAATAAAACGCTATTAGCTTGGGCAAAGAAATATGCGATTTCCGCTGTGGGATTATCCTTGGGTGATGGCAATATAGCTCAAGTCACGCAGCTGGATGAGTCATTAGGCCATGTTGGCAAAGCAAGTGCTGGCGACCCTGCACTTTTACACACGCTTTTAGCCGCAGGTTATTTGCCGATTATCAGTTCTATCGGTATTACCGATGAGGGACTTCTGATGAACGTCAATGCCGATCAAGCGGCTACGGCCTTGGCGTCAGCGTTGGGCGCAGATTTAATTCTCCTTTCTGATGTCAGTGGTATTCTTGATGGAAAAGGGCAAAAAATTGATCTGATGTCGGCGCAAATGGCAGAGACCCTCATCAATCAAGGTGTGATTACTGATGGGATGATTGTTAAAGTTAATGCAGCACTGGATGCGGCACGCTCGTTGGGCAGACCCGTCGATGTTGCCAGTTGGCGACATGCTGAAAAACTGCCAGACTTATTTAATGGCCTTGCCATTGGTACGCGGATTGTTGCGTAAATTAAAGAATATTTTCAAGGATCTATAATGCAAACTCAAAATATCAATAAAATCGTTTTAGCCTATTCAGGTGGTTTAGACACCTCGGCGATTATTCCTTGGTTGAAAGAGAATTATGGCTGTGAGGTTGTTGCTTTTGTCGCTAATGTTGGACAGGATCCTGCCGATCTGGAAGGCGTAGAGAAAAAAGCATTACAATCTGGGGCAACTGAATGTCACGTCGTTGATCTGCGTGAAGAATTTATCCGTGAGTATGTTTACCCAGTTCTACAAACCGGTGCTCTTTATGAAGGAACCTACTTGTTAGGAACTTCGATGGCTCGTCCTATCATTGCTAAAGCGCAAGTTGAAGTGGCATTAAAAGTGGGAGCAGATGCTCTATGTCACGGCGCGACAGGTAAGGGTAATGACCAAGTTCGTTTTGAAAGTACGTATGCCGCGCTAGCACCTCAATTAAAAGTTGTCGCACCTTGGCGTGAATGGGATTTACGCTCGCGTGAAGCGTTATTAGATTACCTCAAGCAACGCGATATCCCGACGACTGCGAGTTTAGAAAAAATCTATAGCCGTGATGAGAATGCATGGCACATCTCCACCGAAGGTGGCGTATTAGAAAGCCCGGCTAATGCTGCAAATCAGGATTGCTGGGTATGGACTGTTGACCCTATCGATGCGCCTGATCAGCCTGAAGAAGTAACGATTACGGTTGAGAAAGGTAAAGTGGTTGCGGTGAATGGTGAAAGATTAAGCCCATTCCAAGCGTTAGAGAAATTGAATATTCTTGGCGCAAAACATGGTGTTGGCCGTATTGATATTGTTGAAAACCGTTTAGTGGGAATGAAATCACGCGGTTGTTATGAAACGCCGGGTGGCACTATTATGGTCAACGCATTACGTGCCGTTGAGCAGCTTGTTTTAGACCGCGATAGTTTCAAATGGCGTGAACAGCTTGGCTTAGAAATGTCCTATGTTGTTTATGATGGTCGCTGGTTCACTCCTATTCGTAAGGCATTACAAGCTTCCGCTGAATCGTTAGCCGAAGGCCTTAACGGAGAGGTTGTGGTACGTTTATATAAAGGCCATGCGACAGCAATTAAGAAGAAATCTGAGAACAGCCTTTATTCCGAAGAGTTTGCAACCTTTGGTGAAGATGAAGTGTATGATCACAGCCATGCGGAAGGATTCATTCGTCTTTATTCACTCTCTTCACGTATCCGGGCATTAAAACAACAATAAGTTTTCAATACCTTGCTTTTAGGTGGCCAGAGTGGCCACCTTATCATCTATTTTCGGGAGATTTACCATGGCATTGTGGGGCGGACGGTTCACGCAGGCAGCCGATCAGCGGTTCAAACATTTCAACGATTCATTACGTTTCGATTATCGCTTAGCTGAGCAGGATATTATCGGCTCGGTTGCATGGTCAAAAGCACTTGTGACCGTTAATGTACTAACGGTTGAAGAGCAACAGCATCTTGAGCAAGCACTGGCGACATTACTTAATGAAGTGCGTGAAAACCCAATGCAAATTCTCGAAAGTGATGCAGAAGATATTCATAGTTGGGTGGAAGGTCAACTCATCGAGAAAGTTGGTGCTTTAGGGAAAAAGCTACACACCGGACGGAGTCGCAATGATCAAGTCGCCACGGATTTAAAGTTGTGGTGTAAATTTCAAGTCAGTGAACTGATAACGGCCGTACGATCACTACAACGTGCATTAGTGGAAACTGCCTCTCAGCACCAAGATGTCGTTATGCCTGGTTATACCCATTTACAACGGGCACAACCTATCACCTTTGCACATTGGTGTTTGGCCTATACCGAGATGCTAGCCCGCGATGAAAGTCGCCTTGAGGACGCCTTAAAGCGTCTTGATGTTAGCCCGTTAGGTTGTGGTGCGCTCGCAGGAACGGCTTATCCTATCGATCGCGAACAATTAGCAGAGTGGTTAGGTTTCGCCAGTGCGACGCGTAACAGTCTTGACTCAGTGTCTGACCGCGATCATGCGTTAGAGCTGATGAGTCATGCTTCTATTAGTATGATGCATTTATCGCGCTTTGCTGAAGATATGATTTTCTTTAATTCTGGTGAAGCGGGATTCATTGAATTATCAGATAAAGTCACTTCAGGTTCATCATTGATGCCGCAGAAAAAGAACCCGGATGCTCTAGAGCTTATTCGCGGTAAATGTGGTCGCGTACAAGGTGCATTGACCGGGATGATGATGACGCTAAAAGGTATCCCTCTGGCATATAACAAAGATATGCAAGAAGATAAAGAAGGACTCTTTGACGCTCTTGATACGTGGCTAGAGTGTTTGCACATGAGCTGCTTAGTGTTGGAAGATATTCAGCTTAATACTGCACGTTGCAAAGAAGCCGCAGAACAAGGTTATGCGAACTCGACAGAATTAGCTGACTATCTCGTCGCGAAGGGTGTCCCTTTCCGTGAAGCTCATCATATTGTAGGTGAAGTGGTGGTCGCAGCCATTAAGCAGGGTGTTCCGCTTGAACAGCTTTCACTCGAGCACTTTAAGCAATTTAGCAATGCTATTGAAGAAGATGTTTATCCGTTACTCTCTTTACAGTCTTGTTTGGATAAACGTAATGCTAAAGGTGGTGTTGCCCGTGAGCAGGTCACCTATGCCATTGAGCAAGCGTTAGCTCGATTAGCTTAAAAAAAAAGCGGACGAAAATTCGTCCGCTATCCCTGGTGTGGCTTACATCTTCTTATAATAATTTATACTGCGAAGTGCTTTTCTAAATCGTCACTGCCTCCAATATGGCGGCCTCCGATAAACACTTGTGGCACGGTAGAACGACCAGTGATTGCGCGTAAGCTCACAGTAGTCGCGTCCTGCCCTAAGACTAATTCTTCGTATTGCAGACCTTTATCTTGCAGTAGCTGTTTGGCTTTTGCACAGAATGGGCAGCCTGGCTTAGTAATGATTGAAACAGATTCTTGTAGTTTGTGATCTGGTGCTAAGTATTTCAGCATAGTGTCAGCATCAGAGACTTCAAACGGGTCACCTGGTTGGTCTGGTTCGATAAACATTTTTTCAATTTTACCATCGCGTACCAGCATAGAGTAACGCCATGAACGCTCACCGAAGCCTAAATCGTCTTTCCCGACCAGCATGCCCATACCACGGCTGAAATCACCATTACCATCTGGAATAAAGGTAATTTTCTCAGCGTGTTGATCTTGTTTCCATGCATTCATAACGAAAGTATCGTTAACTGATACACAAAGAATGTCATCAACGCCATGTGCAGCAAATACGCTGTGCAGCTCGTTGTAACGCGGTAGATGGCTTGAAGAACAGGTCGGTGTGAATGCACCTGGTAAAGAGAAAACAATCACAGTTTTATTTTTGAATAAGTCATCAGTGGTCAGATCGACCCACTTGTCGCCCTGGCGAGTGTGAAAAGTCACTTGTGGGACGTTCTTACCTTCTTGGTTTTCTAATGGCATGCTGTACTCCACTATTTAATATAGGTTAGCTGTTTTGATGTGCTAATAGTATAAGACATTCCTTGATAGGGCTAATCGTTCGTTGCTATGCTACCTATCGTTACGACCTATCATGAAGGAAGGGTATTAATGAACATCCGTGATCTGGAATATCTTGTTTCTCTGGCAGAACATCGTCATTTTAGACGAGCTGCTGATGCTTGTCATGTCAGCCAACCGACTTTAAGTGGCCAAATTCGTAAGTTAGAAGATGAGTTGGGAGTGATGTTACTTGAAAGAACCAGTCGCAAAGTATTATTCACCCAAGCGGGTTTACTTCTTGTTGACCAAGCAAGAACGGTATTGCGTGAAGTAAAAATTTTAAAGGAAATGGCGAGTCAGCAGGGTGAAACTATGTCGGGACCTTTACATATTGGGTTGATCCCGACAGTTGGTCCTTATCTCCTGCCACACATCATCCCGATGCTACACAAAAGTTTTCCAAAACTTGAGATGTATCTGCACGAGGCGCAAACTCATCAGCTTTTAGCCCAATTGGATAGCGGTAAATTAGATTGTGCAATCATGGCTCTGGTCAAAGAGTCTGAAGCCTTTATTGAAGTACCTCTATTCGATGAGCCAATGAAATTAGCGGTGTACAGTGATCATCCTTGGTGTCAGCGTCAAACTATCCCTATGTCTGATCTTTCCGGTGAAAAATTACTGATGTTGGAAGATGGTCATTGTCTGCGTGATCAAGCAATGGGGATATGCTTTCAAGCCGGAGCGAATGAAGATACACATTTTCGTGCTACTAGCCTGGAAACACTACGCAATATGGTTGCTGCCGGAAGCGGGGTCACCCTCATGCCAGCATTGGCAATTCCGAGCGAAAGGGAGCGGGATGGCGTTTGTTACATCGGCTGTGAGTCACCCGTACCTCAACGTACTATCGCGCTGATCTATCGTCCTGGTTCGCCCCTGCGTAGTCGCTATGAGCAACTTGCAGAGGCGATAAGTGCACATATGTATGCACTGCCTGCTGATGTATTAAAACAGTCTATTTAAGCCATTCAGCGCGGCAACACGGTAGGCTTCAGCCATCGTTGGATAGTTAAAGGTGGTGTTTACGAAATATTCAATTGTATTACCACCATTTTTTTGCTCCATGATGGCTTGTCCGATATGAATAATTTCAGCCGCACGTTCGCCGAAACAGTGGATACCCAAAATTTCTTTTGTTTCACGGTGGAAAAGAATTTTGAGACTCCCGACATTCATGCCAACGATTTGTGCGCGCGCTAAATGTTTAAATTGAGCGCGCCCTACCTCATAAGGAACTTTCATTGCGGTTAGCTGTTGCTCAGTTTTCCCAATAGAACTGATTTCTGGAATAGTGTAAATCCCAGTGGGAATATCTTCAACTAAGTGCGCTGTTGCCGCGCCTTTTATAATAGCTTGTGCAGCAATACGCCCCTGATCATACGCGGCAGACGCTAGGCTTGGGTAGCCAATGACGTCACCCACCGCAAAGATGTGGGGTTGCTGGGTTTGATACATATTGTTGACCTTGATTAAGCCTCTACTGTCGGCTTCAAGTCCCGCATTTTCTAAGGAGAGTGTATCAGTGTTACCGGTACGTCCGTTGGCAAATAGTAAGCAGTCGGCTTTCATCTTTTTACCCGACTTAAGGTGCATAATAACCCCATCGTCGGTGCCTTCTACTTTCTCGAACTCTTCATTGTGGCGGATGACAACGCCATTATTCCAGAAGTGATAAGAGAGTGAATCTGACATCTCTTGATCTAAGAAAGCGAGCAGGCGGTCACGAGTATTAATTAAGTCAACTTTTACCCCTAATCCCCGAAAAATAGACGCATATTCGCAGCCGATCACGCCTGCACCATAGATAATCACATGATTCGGTTCATGTTTTAATCCTAAGATGGAGTCGGAATCATAGACGCGCGGATGGGTAAAATCGATATTATCTGGATGGTAAGGGCGTGAACCACAGGCAATGACGAATTTTTCTGCGGTTAACAGCTCAACAGAGCCATCATGGGTGGTCAGTTCAAGTGTATGCGCATCAATAAATCGTGCATCACCTTGGAATAACGCACAGTGATTTCTTTCGTAAAATCCTTGGCGCATATTCGTTTGCTGCTGAATGACATTTTCAGTATGTTTAAGGATATCGGAAAACGAAGAGCGTAATAAACGAGTATGGTCGCTGTAGAGAGGATTTAAATTAAATTCAATGATACGGCTTACGGCGTGACGTAATGCTTTAGAAGGAATTGTTCCCCAGTGCGTACAGCCACCACCAATATTGTGATAGCGTTCTACCACAGCAATGTGGGCACCTTGCTTAACGAGGCCCATTGCTGCACCTTCACCACCAGGTCCTGAACCAATGACAATGGCGTCGTAATCAAAAGACTTTTTCATACCCATATGTCCTATATCTCTATACATTTTTACAACCTGATTCTAACATCTCCACGATATTAGCTAAATGGCAAAACGATTTTTCCGCATTTCTACGCAAAAATTTAAGTAACAGAGCGTAATAATGTTTCCCCCGCTGTACGCTGAAACTTTGGTATAGTCTTATCATGAAAGATAAAAAGGCAGAAGTCATGGGCGTTAGAGCGCAGCAAAAAGAACGGACAAGACGAGCGCTTGTTGAGGCTGCATTTAGCCAACTCAGTGCCGAACGAAGTTTTGCTAGCTTAAGTTTACGAGAGGTCGCTCGTGAAGCAGGCATTGCGCCAACCTCTTTCTACCGACACTTTAAAGATGTTGATGAACTCGGTCTGACGATGGTTGATGAAAGCGGTTTGATGTTACGTCAACTCATGCGTCAAGCACGACAGCGTATTGCCAAAGGTGGCAGTATTATTCGTACCTCTGTTGCGACCTTCATGGAGTTTATCGGTAATAATCCAAATGCCTTTAGGCTTTTGTTACGTGAACGCTCAGGTACCTCATCAGCGTTTCGTGCCGCGGTCGCTAGAGAAATTCAACACTTTATTGCTGAGTTAGCCGATTATTTAGAACTCGAAAATCATATGCCGAGAAGTTTCACTGAAGCACAAGCTGAAGCGATGGTCACCATTGTTTTCAGCGCCGGAGCTGAGGCTTTAGATATTGATCTTGCTCATCGTCGGCTGCTTGAGGAGCGTCTAGTGCTGCAACTTAGGATGATTTCTAAGGGGGCATACTATTGGTATCGTCGGGAACAAGAGCGGTTGGCGATGTATAACGAAGAGCATGAAGGATGAACCCTATAAATAATAGGGCTCCATAATTTTATCGTAGTGTAAGAAGAACGCCAGATTCCATATGATGAGTGTAGGGGAATTGGTCAAATAGAGCGACACGCGAGATAGTATGAGTTTCTGTAAGGACAGAAAGGTTTTCACACAGCGTTTCGGGATTACAAGATATATAAAGGATACGCGGGTATTGCTGTACCATTTTAAGGGTCTGCTCATCCAATCCACTACGGGGTGGGTCGACAAAAATGGTTTCGCAATTGTATGACTGTAAATCAATCCCTTTTAGTCGGTTAAATTTTCTTACGCCTTGCATTGCTTGCGTAAATTCTTCCGCTGACATGCGGATAATTTGTACGTTTTTAACCTGGTTGGCGGCAATGTTGTATTGCGCTGATTCTACAGAGGGCTTTGCAATTTCAGTGGCAAGAACGTGCTCGAAATTCTTCGCTAATGCGATGGAGAAATTTCCATTACCACAATAAAGCTCAAGAAGATCACCAGTCGAATCTTGGGTAATTTTTTGTGCCCACTCAAGCATGGAAATATTTATCGCGGCGTTTGGTTGTGTGAAGCTATTTTCCACTTGGCGATAGATAAGAGTTTCGCCATGAACGTTGAGGGTTTCTTCTATATAGTCTTTATCTAGGACGATTTTAGTCTTTGTCGCTCGGCCGATAATATCGAGGGTAAAACCTGATTGCCGTAATTTATCACGTAACTGACTCGCTGCAGCTACCCAATCATCATGCAATGGGCGGTGGTAAAGTAAGGTCACTAAAGCCTCACCACTCAAAGTCGTAAGATAATCAATTTGGAAGATCTTATGTCGAAGTACCGGGTCCTGCTTAATCGCTTCAATCATGATTGGCATCAGTTGATTAATTAACTCACTGGCGGCCGGAAACTGATCAACACGAATACGTGACTTTGTCTGTTGATCAAACATGATGTGATACAACTCGTCACCTTCATGCCAAAGACGAAACTCCGCGCGCATACGGTAATGACTCACAGGTGAACGGAAAACTTCAATTTCTGGATGTTGATAGGGTGACAATAACTGGCTGAGGTGTTGCTGTTTTTCAGTCAGTTGAGAATCGTATTGCGTTATTGGGAGATGTTCCGGAGTCATAAAGTGAACCTATAAAAGAGCCTGATCAGTGATGAATTGTAGGGATTCTAGATTTGATGTCCAGTTTCTATCGTTATCGACTACTGAGTTAACAGAGCTGAGAGTGGTATCATGGTGAACATAATCAGGCGTGCACGAGAAAAAAATGGTTATCCCAATGCAACATTCTTTAGAACAGCAATCTGTAACCGAGATAATGTCTCCCACAATACTCATTATTGATTCAGGCGTTGGTGGACTCTCCGTTTACAGCGAGATCGTAAAGCTATTACCTGCTGCATGCTACCTTTACGTTTTTGACAATGATGGATTTCCTTACGGAACTAAAGAAGAGTCATTCATTATTGAGCGGGTTATACAGATCACTCAACAAATGGCACAACGTTATACGATTGATCTCGTCGTTGTAGCGTGTAATACCGCAAGCACAATAACATTGCCTCGACTTCGTGATACTTTTGATTTTCCGATTATCGGCGTGGTACCAGCGATTAAACCAGCAGCACAAATGACGAGAAATGGTGTGATAGGGCTTCTTGCAACGAGAGGAACCATTCAACGCGAATATACGTATGCCCTTATTAAGCAGTTCGCCACAGACTGCCAGATAGAAATGCTAGGGGCCTCTTCACTAGTGGAACTGGCTGAACGTAAGCTTCGTCGGGAAAAGGTAAGTCTTCAAGCTGTTTATGATGCAGTGAAAGAATGGCTACAACTTACAATCATACCGGATACGATAATTTTAGGGTGTACTCACTTCCCATTATTAAAAGAAGAACTCCAGCAAGTTTTTCCAAAGGGAACCTGCTTTGTTGATTCCGGTGCAGCGATTGCCCGTCGTGCAGTATTCCTGTTGGGCAAAGGTAAGTCGGCTCCCTTGGTTAAGCAACATAACGTTGCTTTTTGTACGGTCAAAGACCCAAAAACAACGTTACTTTTGCCTGTTTTAAGTGAATATGGCTTTGAAAGGTTAGAAATTCTCGCAAATAATGAGCGAAAAGCATGAATTTTAATCGGTCAGCATTTTTTTTTAAATAATCCCTTGCGCTCTCGGCGGAACTCCCTATAATGCGCATCCACTGACACGGCAAAGCACGATACG
>NZ_JABBFO010000008.1 GCF_018494035.1 Rosenbergiella australiborealis | reverse complement strand
ACGCGTAACGTTATCCGCACAGCTGGCCTGAACAAGCTGCGGATGGAGGACAAGCGCGGAGAAGAGCACGTCAAGCTTAGTACAGAGTACGGTGGTAAGACCCAACTTAATTTAGGGCACAACGTCGATGAGGAGCGCGTTGTTAGAGGAGAAGGTGCAGAGTTACGCACTGATGATTGGGTAGCTGTTCGGGGGGGAAAAGGGATTTTACTAAGTGCTGATTCTCAACCGAATGCTGAAGGTGTAATGCTCGATATGCGTAAAGCTGTACAGCAGCTGGAACAGGCTCTTGCCCTCGCAAAAAGTCTGAGCAAAGCAGCTGAGACAGCAAAAGCAACTTCGGCAGATTCAGATAGCCAATCGAGTCTGAATAATGCGCTCTCCGGACTGCAAAAGCCAGGGATATTAGCCCATTCACCGATGGGAATTGGGATGGTCAGTCCCGAAGCCGTTCGGATTGCGTCTGGAAGCCAAAGTGTAGGAATAGTGTCTGGTCTCAATACAGACATAAGCGCAGCTCAGTCGGTAACTGTTGCGGCGTCGAAAACTGTCAGCCTATTTGCACAACGAGCAGGGATACAACTTTTTGCAGGGCAGGGAAAAGTGGATGTGCAGGCGCAAGGCGATGCATTGAATATTCAGGCATTGAAGGATGTCACAGTTACCAGCAATAACGGTAACGTTACGGTAAATGCCAGTAAGGAATTAACCCTTGTTTGTAATGGGGCTTATATCAAGATCAGTGGCGGAAATATTGAACTTGGATGTCCGGGAAATATCCTGCTGAAAGCAACGAATGTGCAAAAAATGGGGGCGGCAAATCTTAATCTGTCTCCTCAGGAACTGCCTAAAGGATTTAAAGGCGGATTTGCAATAACTAACCAGGAAACGGGTGAAGTGATGCCTTACACCTATTATAAGGTTACCACCGCTGAAGGTGATGTTTACTCAGGGACAACAGATAAGCTCGGAAATACTATGCCAATTTATACTGCGTCTCCATCATCAATGAAAATTGAGTTTCCCTTAAGCAGTACTGACAGCGAGCAAGAAGTATCATCATGAGTGAATCAAGAACATCAGCGGTAGGGACATTCGGAAAAGCTCAAGCTCCAGCGCAAAAGAAATGCTGGATTGAGATTCAATTGATTGATGAGAATAATAACGCAGTAGCTAACATGCCATGGCGGGGAGAAAACGAGGCTAGCCGAGATAAAGTTATTCAGCCTTATAGCGGAGTTACTGATTCAGAAGGTATTTTGAGAATCGATGATTTGCTTCATCCTGATCTGACTCTTTTTGTTGAAGCTCAAGCACTTGTTGATGAAATGGAGCAAAGGCCTTTAAGTATAGAAAGAACATACTCCTATTCTATGAAAATGTCGCCAGTGACTGTCGATGCCAACACTCATAATATTTGTTATTATGTTGTTGTAGGGCAATTGTGCCATAAAGCACCAAACATTCCTGACTGGAATAATAAAGAATTACCGGCTTTTCATTTCCCTGACCCTGATTTTTCCGGGTTAACCATTTCAAATATTTACTTTAATTCTAGGGTTATAGTGAAGGTATGTCCATTTAGAGCATGGAATATCCTTCTTCATCATACCAAAGATTACTCTATTATAAATGCATTTAATTTGGGGCTTTTAGCTGAGTTTGCTTATTCTGACAAAGAAAAAGTATTATCTTTTTTTAATGACCAATGCCAAGACTTATCTAAAGTTCCATATATGCTCTATGAAACCATTTCTGTGGATGTGCCGTTCAGAGAACGTTATGTAAATCCAGTATTTCTCGATACTACGGAAGGTGATATTGGGGAAGGAGGAACACAGCTTTTCTTCGTCAGTAATTTAACTAAGCTAATAGTAGGATGGAGAGGTACTGAGCCAGATAAACTAGCAGATCTTAGTGCTGATGGAACATTCAGGCCGGTACCATGCCCAGATATAGTGCCTGCAGGTCATTGCCATAAAGGTTTTTTAGATGCTTTTAATTTAGTTGGAAAAAAATTCGGGGACCAATTCAAGCAAATTCAGAGCTTATCCAATGGACGTGAGCTTTTTATTGCTGGGCATAGTTTAGGCGGGGCGTTGACACTAATTCATGCTACTGTACTGCGTGATTATCAACCAGTAATTTATACATATGGGATGCCACGAGTGTTTACGGCATCGACTATTAATGAGATGCAAAATATTTCTCATTATAGGCATGTAAACGACTCAGACTCAGTGACAAGCGTTCCACCGGAACTAGAGTTAGATAATAAACTTTATGACCTTTGGGGGCTCTACGGTGTCGTATATGGATTCATTGGTTCTGTTTGGGCTATGGAAATTCAAGGTGCTGGAATTAAGTTTGGTGATCCTTATTGGCATCATGGTAGTACTGTCTGCTTTTTTAAGGCTGAGCAGTCTATTGTTAAATATTCAAAAAGAATAATGCCACTTATAGGCATGGACGTTAGCAACCCTTATATGTCAATAAGAGAGATCTCATTTTATAAATGTAAGCTATATCTTGTTCCAGAACTTAATGAACAAATGTTTTGCACTACAGCAGAAGAGCAACATAAATTTGTAAAATGTTTATCTCCTGAGAGTTTAAGGCATTACTTTCCTAAAAATACCAATCCAAATCTTGACTCTTGGACAAATCCAGAAAATCACTCTATGTCAAATAAATACATGCCATTTATCAATAATGAGTTGATTGAGTTGTTAGATCCTGAACGGAAAATGGAAAGGAAAACGAATCGAGATAAATTCTCACGCACTGTTGATAATGCATCGAAATCAACAGAAAACACCTCGAAAAACGAAGTGGAAAGGAATAAGATTTTTTTATCATTGCAACAAATGATGCCAAAAACATTAGGGATATCAAAGACCGAGAGCAATTGGGTGAATGCATTGGTCAGATTTAAAAATACTGCAAAGGAAGAACATGAAAATATTAATTAAGAATATGGCATTTATCTTTCCTTTTTTTTTGTTAGGCTGTGATAAAGATGAGTCATTGAATCCTCCGCCTGATAGTGAAGTGGTTTCTGTAATTGCAAAGATGCCTACTGACAGTAAAATACTGCCATTGGAAATTATGTATCGTTCAACCAGTTGCTTGAAGAGCCGTAAAAATTCAAATGGAGATGTAGTAAAAGAACCAGGGTATCATTTTATCAAGAAAGAATTCAATCATGTATCTGGTGACAGTATATTTAATCTAGACGTTTCACGCGATGGTGGCGGGCAGTGTAATTGGCGATTAAGCAATATAACCTTAGGGTTTAATTTAAAAGAACCCCCATCAGATAAAAATGAAAAAATTGAAAACATTCCAATTAAAGAAATTATTGTATTTGATGAAAATTCACCTCAACGGCTAAGTGGATCATATGAAGTTATTAATGGAAATGTCACTCTGAATGAGGATTATTTCCCTTTAATAACAGAGCGTAGGAAAATTGGTAGTTCCGTTGAATATTCCATTGTCAGGTCCTCACCTGATGTGATTTATAAATCAACATCGGTAAAGGAAGTTATTTTTGAGCCTAGGCTTCATTTTTTAAAAGCCTTACGCGCCACAGAGCCATCGGTGCAAAAGGTCGGGGTATATATGTCAGTGTTGTACCCAGATGGAACCGTTGAGAATGGGCCATGTTTCCCTAATTACAAAAAGCTTCAGTTGCTTGCAAAAGGTAGTGATTGATTATTATTTGTATTTAGATAATGATTTTAAATTTGAATTATCGATCAAAATATATGGTGGTTATGAAATATTTTTCAATAATTCTCTACGGGATTTCAGCACTATATTTTTTAGCTGCTTTATATTTTCTATTGTATGTTTGTAGTTGCTGTACAAAGATTAGTTTTACTGCGTTCTACCCGACGTGGCAGCACGATTTCCCTCTGGGACTCCAAACCCGTAAAAGAGCTTATTGCGCCACGTCGGCTTCATGATGAGTCCGAACAGCTGCCAGGACGACAGCAATGTTAGTCCGAACAGCTGCCAGGACGACAGCAATGTTAGTCCGTATCAGATTCTTTCTTAGGAGTGAAAAGCATTATTGTAGACGCTGGAGGTCGAGACAGATTAATAATCTCTTATGCCTTAGGCTATTGGATGTGGATATCTGCTCCGTTTATCGTAATAGTTGGTCAATATATCGATATTAAATGGTGTGTAAGATTTAAATACAGCTGAATTGATTTTGCTATTGGCTTTATTTTTAGATCGTAAATGGTTGCGGAGGTTTCAATATGTCTAACGGTTTTGTATTGCTGGGAGATAAAACAACGCATGGTGGAGAAGTGATCTCTGCTTCTTCAACTATGATAGTTAATAACAAAAAGGTGGCCTTAGTAGGAGATAAAGTAAGTTGTCATAAAGAAGGCCACGGAATAAATGCCATTATAGAGGGTTCGCCTGAATGGTCCTCTGATGGTAATTCAGTTGTCGTGGATGGTTGCCATTGTGAATGTGGTTGTCAGGTAATCTCCAGCGCGCCGGATTGCGCTATAGGATAATTAATGAGTTGGGAGCGTCAAAAATCACATGTTACTCCGATGCCGGAAGAACCTTCTCTTCTTATCTGGCTTATCGGTGGCCTCGCTGCCTTGATCGCAGGAGGGTTGATCTTCGTTCTCCATGCTAATCAGTTGCTGGGAGCAGGACAGAGCTACAATATTTGGGTTGTGTCCGGCTCTCCACCACTTATCTGGATTTTTTGCATTTGCTTGAGAGCCTGGCTCTATAACAATGGTGTTGATAAGCACGAATTTGAATCGAAAGAAGCTGACTACTCTCAACAGCGATGGACCGAATGGGCCGGGCGTTATCTGGCTGTAATGGGCAGTGAAGTGATCCTGCCTCAGTCACTGACAGTGCCAATGTTCTTACCTGGAAGTACCGAATTAGAGGAATTCAACGGGTTGGTCAGGCGGCTTGATATTAGCCCAGCCATAGCAGCGTCATTAAAACAGCTCGACGGCGTTAAAGTTGCGCTGATCCGATTACCAACAGATATAGCATTGAAGGCATTTCTGCTAACTGATTCACCTGAGGAAGACGCTGCGCTAAAAGCGATCTTTGATGAATGCTGGCGTGAATTGATGCCAGCGGAGCGCCCTGCCCCCACATTGTCAGTGCTGCGATCTCTTTCTTTTGATTCTGTAGAACAAAGAATTAAAACGCCAGATATTTCTGTTGAGCTTGTCATAGTGCAACAGCTGTGTGGTCGTGATCGATATAGCGATGCGCTTGCTACGCTGTTGCTGACAACTGATGATGTTGCGACCAAATATGAACTAGGCCACAACGTACGTCTGCTCCGTCCTATGTCTCTGGAAGACGATGACATGCTCAGTGAGTTTGATCTCTACTTTTCTACTCAGACCCAGTCTATCAATACTCAGCATGTCATTGGTGACCACGTTCGTTGGGGGCAGTCGTTTTCATTGATGCTTAAAGCCAGTGAGTTATATCAGGGGTACTGGAAAACAGAACAACTGCACTGGCTTGAGACATATGCCGGGCGCTGCGGGCCATTTTCCCCCTGGATAATGACTGCCATAGTCAGTGATGCGGTACAGCTACTGAAGACAGACTGTCTGATGTTATCGGAAGGTGAAGGGCAGCGTTTTATTAATACCGTGACAACAGGGAATGAGAATGAAAGCAGTTGAGGATACTGTATGGCGTGGGAACTGGGGGCGTTTCGGGCTGACAATAATTATTACTGCGGTAGTCGCCTGGCTTATCCTGGGGGGAAGTCATTCGAGTGGGAGCAACTTTCACAGGCTCCGGAGTCGCTCTCTATTCGTATCACCGGCACCAACGGCCAGCTGCCTCGTCGCTCGCTGGAAAGTCCCCTGCTTGACCGGGTAATGAAGGCAGGCAAAGTGCCAGTCAGTGTCCTGAACCTGAAAGTGCCGACCCTGCCGCTGTATCCACCGGCGAACGACCGCTTCCACTGGCGGGTGATGAGCCACCTAGGCTCAAGCTTTTTAAGCATGATGGATAACCCGGAAGTACTGCGCGGTACGCTGGCACTCTATGACTGGACCGATGATGAAATGAACCGTCGCCGTCTGGAGGCGATTGTGGCGGTAAAACACACCCTTACCCGCCGCTTCGAGAAGGGCTTTATGCTGCGCGGAGTGGACATTGAAATCACCCTTAATACGGACAATTTTTCCGGAGAAGGCGATGTCACCCTATTTGGGGAAATGCTGCACCGCTTCTTTTCCCTCTATGCCGATGTCCACCTCTTTAATCAGCTCACACTGGTTCTGCAACCTACAGGGAAACGACTACGATGGAAAGAGAATCACAGCCAGCACATTCCGGGCTGACGGAGCAGCTTCGTGACGATATCTGGCGGGTTAACTTCTACCGCTTCTGTCAGCTACTGGAGCAGGAGAACCCGGAAGCACCAAAGCTCGGCAGTACCGAAAAACTCTCCGCAGATCCGGTACGTTTTCGCCCATGGCCGGGGATGGGCTTTCCGGTCAGCGAACTTAGAGCGGTTGAAACCGATAAAGATTATCCGGACCGGTCGCCGACGGTGCGCACCACATTAGTAGAACTCATACTTTCTATCATCTTCAATAATTGTTGCTGAAAGATATAACCAGGACATTATTTTCTCTTTATTTAAAAATAATATAATACCCTGAAATCCTGACAGGATCGCAATACAATCCTAAGACTTCATGAAACGTTCTTCGCTGAAATATAAAATCACTTATGTTTCTGGAGTTTTTATTATGGCTATAGCTCTCTACATCTTTTATCTATTTCTAATCTAAAATCCTATATTTAAAAGACGTGGGCGTTTCAACCCCCTCCTGATGTTAATGTGAATCAGTTCAAAATCTTTTCGATAACAATTATCCGTTTGTTTTTACTACTGCAATATAAATATTTTGCTTTGTTAGCTAGTGGTAGTTCATTTTACTTTCATAAGAGTTTAATCAACCATTATCTTTTAGTGTAAAATTCTTAAATATTTCATTTAATATTCGGTTTATCTGATCTTAATTCGATCATTATTCTATTATCGTGTGAAAATCACTTTAGTCTGAAAGTGCGCACAGCGATAAACCGAGGGAAGATGCTGATGTCGGTAAAAAATGAGAAAGGGACGAGTGGCGAAAGCGTGGTACTGGAACGCTCTGTTGCAGATGGGGTTAATGCGTCCCTGTTTGAAAAAATTAATCTGAACCCGGTGTCCGAGCTGAGTGCGCTGGAAATCTGGCAGGACGCACAGGCGATGTCGGAAGCGACTGCAGATGAACTATTAGTTAATAAGTATGATGATCACTACGATGATCGGTTTGAAAATTTAAATAGATTGTTACGTGACGGAGTCTTTAATGAAGTATTTTAGCTTATTAACTTTTATTTTTATCTCTACAAATGTTTATGCTACAGAATTTTATTTAAAACCAGGAATGGAAGATATTGATGGTACGAAATATTATACACTGACAGCAAAAAACTCTAATGGACAAAAAAATATTGATATTGCTTTAGAAGGAAATGCAAATACAGTAACTATTAGAGACCGCCTTAAATTTTATTGTAAGTGGGGAACGGCTGATGGTATAAGTATTGGAATGTCGTCACAAACAGGTGACGGTGTAATGACTATTTATTCTTATTATTTTTTTGATAAGAAACTATCTAATATTTTCGCAAAATCCTATGCTGTAATGAATTCAAAAACACCTTACACGCCACTTTCACTTAATCACTCGGTCTGTAGACATGAGAGGGAAGGCGTAAAAAAAGATAACCGGACGGGTAAAGATTACGTAGAGAATTATGAAGTTATTGCTGATGGTCCCTTTGTTTTGAAAGATGTTCCAAATGTACATATAAAATATGTTACAGATAAGGGGCTAAATCTTGTTAAAGAAAGCGAGTTGGGCGATGCTACTATTGATACTTATAAAATTAAAGGCAACCTGTCTCCTGTGAATTTATCTGTTTTTTTCATGGTTCTTTCTTCTGAAATGAATATTATAAACTTAATATCATGGGGGAGTGCTCATGATAGGATTTGCTATAAAGTCTATGCTTATACTTACGATAACAAAGGAGATATCTCGAAAAACATTGCTATAAATGATGATGTTAATCTATCCGGATGTGAAGGAAACGGAACTAAGTTCAACTATAAAAATACTACATTGATTAAAAAATATTTAAATAAAATATTCAAAGAGTGAATCTTTTAGCTAGCAATAACCCGGGTTATCGACAGATTAAAAGCAGGATGGCTGGGCTTAAAATAATAACATAAACTTAGATTTATTTTTAACCTTACTAAGTCTTATAACTCTCAATAAATTTCCCGACTAAACAGAAAAAATTCTTACGACATATGATGAACTAATACTGCCTGAAATTGTGAAGGGTTTCGTATTTAAAAATCACTCGAATACATCCATGATATCTTATTTTCAATAATACTAAATATCTATATTTGAGGAGTAATAACGATATTAAAAAATGCCTTGATGATTTTTAAGGTGAATAATAATTGCATATAAAAATTCTACCTGCGGGCACAGAGGGTAAAATACATAATGTAACTGAGAGTAATAAATAATTAATAAAATCCAAAAAAATCAAAACCTTTGGTAAATTTATGTTTATCCGGTTTCTTCTAATGAATGATTATTTTTCACATACTTTTTACCGACTTCCAGCAAGTAAAAATAATATACCGTATAAAATTACATTAAAAATCATGAGGAGCTAACATCTGGAGGTAATAATGATAAAAATAGAAATCATTAAAGAATAAATTCTCTGATAGAAAATCATTTTACACTCTACCTGATAAATAAAAATAAAAGTTCATTTGATTAAAATGGGATAGTTTCTCATTTATTGATAATTCTGAGATTTTTTATAAGCCTAATAACAAGCTAAGCAGCGAAAAAAGTAAAGTATATTGGGTTAAAGCGAAGTGGTTATTATCTGCATAAGGTTATTAACATTAATCGCCGAGTAAAAATTGGAGCTCAAATGCTAAAAATTATTCGTAAAGGGGATAAAGTCTCCTGCCCTGAGCATAGAGATACCACTATTTATTAGGGTAGCCCACACTATCTTGATGAAGATGGGATCCCTATTTCGTTTGAAGGTCATAAATGCAGCTGTGACTGTACGCTAATAAGCTCCTTTTCTATGGCAGATGTTAACTAAATATGCCGTTTTATCTGGATGAAATCCCTGAAGCTCAAGACAATTTTTCCCGTCCAACAATATTACGTTGGGTGATTCTTCTGATTGCCATCATTGTTGTGGGCATGGCGCTGACGGCATAGCAATGGTCCGGAAATCACCGCAGGGTTTCATTATGGGTAACAGCCCTAGGCTTGCCTTTTATCATTTGGGGTAAGCACCACAACGGGTGTGATCCAGACAACTACTGACTCTTCACTGACTCGCTCAGTGAATACTGATGCCGCAGAGCCAGTTGCTCTGGATTATGTTTTTCAAATTAGAGCAGGGACACGATAATGGTTCAGGCAACGACAGCAACGACAGATGAGAAAGAAAAGCAGGAAAAAAAGGTTGAGGTTAATTTTTTCCATATCGACATGATCCCGGATGCCATGGATAAAATGAAATGGCCTGTAGCTGCAAAGCTAATGAGGCATTGGTTTAATACAAAACCAGCATTGGTTTTTACCTTAAAGACCAAAGATCAATATCAGCATGGCAAGGCGCAGGCTATTCCTGATGGAGTAGTTAATTGTGATATTGTCAAAATGGCTTGGGCCATTCAGTTTGAACAAGTAATTAAAGGAATCGAATCCTTAAGCAGCACGTGGGATAGCCCAAAAGGTAGGGAGTTACTAAAAAAAAGACTATCCCCAAAAGATGATTATCTAAAAAAGAACGTATCAATTGGTTACACTGATAATATCAGGAAACTGGAAGATACAGCACAAGTCAATGTAACATTAATAGGAAAAAAACAGACACTATTAATGAGTGGTATGGAGCTATAGGAAATATCAACTTAAAGGTCTGCATTCGTGGGAATACTGAAATACGTAAGGAAGGTGTATTTTAAATTGTTGAATCGGTTGGCTATTATTTAAAAGATACTTACGATTTTATTGATAATGGATATCCTGAACCTTTAGGCATTTGGAGTAAAGACCGAACTCTCAGCAAGGCAGAATCATCTGTATATCTATCATCTTATTTGTCAGGCTTTTGGGGGCTTCTATTCCGAAAATTTTCAGGGTTTGTTCCTGTATTTAATGAATATTTCCGAAAATGGCAGAAAAAGCATAACTCTGGAGGGGACTACATCGTTTTCTCCGACGTATACTGGACTGAGCCATTACCTAACAAAAAGGTAATAAAGTTATGAGGCTGAAAGCGTTAATTATTGTCGCCATCCTATTTATAATATGGTTTTTTTTACCATCAACATTATTCGTGAGTGATCGTGATGAGGTTTTCTCACATATCAGTCCTGATAAGAAATTTACAGCCGTAGTGTATAGAACAAAAATCATATCACCGTATTCATTTTACAAGCTCCTACAAAACGAAAATTACTATTTTATTCTCTACGATAAAAATCACTGCATTATATTTAAACCCTCTATTTTTTATGGTACCTCAAACCTAGGCGCTTCTGATAGCATTGAATATATTTACAACGAAAAACATTATCTCTTTTATCCGGGAAAAAATGGTTACGAGTCCTTTGAGTTAAATAAATAGCCTTTGAGCTGGGGGATAGTGGCGAAGTTAGGAGTTCTGGAAACTCCACTAGCGACATTTTACTGATTGTTCGTCTGGCAATAACTGCCTGGGAGGCGTTGACAGCCGTCCACGATGCTGTAGCCGTCGGCACGCTGGCACATCTGCCGGATATGACCAAAATCTTACAAGGCATGCCGGGCACCGCGCATCAGTTACTGAAGACGTTTTCCTAGGTGTCACTCAAATATGAGCCGCACCTGAAAAGCATCAACGTTGTCCTGCTCGACCAGCATACTCCCGGCGAGCTGCGCTATGCCATTGATACTGAACTCAAGGGGATTGGCCTGGTGCGCTATGGCACTGAGTTTATGCCGGAGGGGCCGGTTCTGTTGAGACATCTAAAGCAGCAGCAATATTTCGATGGTACAACCCGTCCGTGACGGCCGAAAAACGTCATGTCAGTAAAATCATAATTCCTGAGAATGAGGCAGCTTCAGGAGCAGATGACTATATGGCTGGAGGATACCGGACCAGTATTTAACTAAAAAGCAGCAGCACTTTCTTTTTAATGCTGTGTATGATCATTTATACAATGTAACCTGAAATCGGTGGTATGAGCTATTTTAATAAATATGACCCCGTGCCAGCTGATACACCAAAAAGAAGAGAGAGAGCGTTCAAGAACGGCAATACAGCACAAGGTGACTGTTTTAAATACCGAGGCCGTGGTTGTGTGCATCTAACATGGAAAAATAATTATAAGAAAGCTCAAGATAAGTTTGGTGTAAATTTTGTTGACTCCCCTGATTGCATCATATGCGAAGCGATTTGAAGAAATTTTGGAACAAACTTCATCAGCACCTAAAGGATTTTGATATAAAAAAAACCAGTGCATTTATTGTTGGCTTCTTTTTTTGTAGCACAAGTGTATCATTTGCAGACAATGATACAGGTTCTAAATTATCTTACGATAAAGGTTTGCAGCAAATAAAGTCAGATGATGGTCGGTCATTTCTTAATTTTGAAGAGCGGGATGAAGGGAATACAGCGTATTATTTTGACTACTTTGGAGGAAACTCTGCTGTTGTGCATGATAGTGATTCTTTAGACTCTTACTCTGTGTTCTCAGTAATCGAACGAGATAATATTAACTTTAGAATTAACTGCGTTTATGCGGAGTTTAAAAGCGGCAACAATGGAATTGTGTCCAAAGAGGGGCTTTGTGGATTAGATAAGGAAATTGATAATAAATCATCTATTTCAGGGGGCGAAGGCGACGATTTTATCAATGGAATCATTAATCACAATAATAAAATCCAGACATCGTACTTTATGAATGACACGGTTAAATACTTGCCAATAATCTTATTTCAGAATAAAAAGAGATATGTATATAAGTTATATGAAAGCAAAAGAGACTTAGAAAATGGGAACTATAAAATAATTTCTTGTGAAAATAATAGCGGAGCTTGTGAGCTATATGGAAGTGATACCTGGGTGGTAATTCAGAATGCGCCAAATCCATCTATAGACTTTGATGTCTTGAAGATTTCAAATGGCAAGTCTACTTTTGAGAAAGCTAATGCTAAAAAAGTAGATTTGGTTGCTGATGGGCATTCATCCTTTGAAGTTAAATCCTCAAAAGCTTATTTTGTGTCATCGACTGGGAAGAAGATGAAATCTTATTTGGTCAAGGGTGATAAAATAACCCTCTTAAACATCGGTAAGAATGGGTGTTTGATTGAATATACTAATACTAAGAATAAAATTATTGATGGATACATTTCTTGTCAGGACTTGAATCTTTTTAACTAATCTTTCTTTAGATACTAACGATTGAAATTGCTGATTTGTTGAGAATAGGTGTGAATATGCAAGGAATAATCAGGCTCGGTGATAAAACTACTCACGGTGGTGCAGTGCTATCCTGTTCAACAACCATACAGCAAGAATGGTTGTTGAACAGGACAGTGAATGGTTCGGTGGCAGCAGCCATCATCGATGGAAAACGTTTTTAAAACAGTTAGCCCCCCCCTGTGTATCAGCTATGTCAGACAATGGTTTGACGATATGGAATGGATGAACAAGGTGGACGAATTCAGTAGCGGTACGCCTGTCTGGCATATACATCCGGTGGTGTTTTTAAGTTCAATCAATGCCCTTAGTCTTCCAAAAACGCCAGTTAATGGTGAATTGGTGTCGTTGGATTTCGTTAATTTTTATAATGGCGAGGTTATTGATGAACCAGATTACAAATTGGCGGCAAATAAATTGAGATGCGAAGTTGCTGCAATAAAAGCTGTAGCTAATACTGAGAGAGGCAGTTAAGGCAGTTATTTTAAATTTAAGAGTCATGATGATTATGTTCCAGCAATTTTGTTTGAAAGGCATCATTTCCATAAATATACAAATGGCAGTTTTTATTCTCAATCGGATATTTGAAATAAAAATGCAGGTGCGTAAGGTAAAAATTCAGAGCAATGTCTAAAAAACTTGAAAGCGTATGCGCTTGATAAGCGTTCAGCGTTAATGGCAACATCGTGGGGCAAGTTTCAAATCCTTGCTTCAAACTATAAGCAGCAGGTTATTCATCGCCAGAAGAGTTTGTTAAGTTGATTTCAGAGTCAGAAAAAAATCAATTGGCAGCTTTCGTTAATTTCATCAATTCTGATTCTGTACTTTTGAATGCAATTAGAAATAAGGATTAGCTGTCTTTTGCTTTGAGATATAATGGGCCGAGGCAGAAAGGATACGATTCAAGAATGAGGAATAATTATGAAAAGAGTAAATAGCATCTTGTTGATAAGTGGATTGCTATCCTTGTCTTCGTTCGCATTGGGTGCTGAGAATTACTTTTCATGTTCAACATCGAAGGGTGAACTATCCTTACAGTCTAATACCGATCAGTTGGTATATGAGATGAAAAATGCTAATGGCAAGGTATTTTCATCTTCATCTCCCGCTTATAGTGATTTTTTATATAATCATTACTCGCGGTATCAAACTGACTATATAAATGTAGCGTTTACTAAAGATAACTTCAAATATACTGTATTTAGTAATTACGAAGATGGGGAGAGCACTAAAGGAGTTACTGTCACCAATATGAAAAATAACAGAGAATATACTTATAATTGTAAGGGTGAAGGTGTGGATAAACTTTCTGATTTAATTAGTAAGCTTCAATGTGATAAAGGAAGCTCTCTTGGGTGCCAATAACAACAAATGTCTTGATTAATACTCATTGAAATTCTTCCTAGAATGAAAGTCTGTTGTCTCGGTGACAAAAGCGCCACCGTAGTGAAGTCCTGTTCTGTTTTGTAACTTACACGGTGTGGAGAAAAGTGCTTTTGTGCACATTGAAGTGCTCAGCACCGACAGCCGGATGGTCGATTTCCTGAGCAATAAGGCACAGGTAAAGAAAGATATTCACAAAATTATGCCGCAGCACAAATGTCATCCGTTCACCAATAGCAGCGGTAAGCGCTGGTTTGATATCGGAGACGGTGCCTGGATAAGCGAAGACGATGTCGAAGCGGATATCGGGCAGTACGACCTGGATAAACTGGGCTTTAAAGCGTTTGAAGAGCAGCCCACATCCGATATGACGAAATCCCTGCATGAAGGGTGGATTAAAAACGGATTTAACAGAATGGCGGAGTGGGTACGCCCTAAACGCGGTATCCGGGAAAAACAGGTATCGGACTACTACAAAGCCCCGCTGAGAAAAATGGACAGTGATAACAGCGGTGACCTTTCCGGCGAAGAACTACGTCACGCGGTGAATTACGCAGAGCTGGATGTCAGGGACATTGCAGCACGGATGGTGGTCAAACATGACAGTGAATGGTTAGGTGGCAGCAGCCATCATCGATGGAGAACGTTTTTAATACAGTTAGACCCCCTGTGTATCAGCTATGTCAGACAATGGTTTGACGACATGGAATGGATGAGCAAGGTGGAAGGATTCAGCAGTGATGAGCCTGTCTGGCATATGCATCCGGTGGTGTTTTTGGATGCAATCAACACAGGTGTGGAGTAAGAAGTTACTGTTGAGCTAATCGAATAATTGTTAGGGCACAAAAATCCTTGGTTTGCTGGCAAAAGGGGCGGGAAGGTATTTTCGACCTATTTCAAAAATAATTATCCTAATGTTTATGAATTTGATAAGCAAAGTTTTGTGAGCGAATTTAATGAGCAATTAATTACATATGGTATTACTGGCGCTTTTCATAAAGCACATTTCCTTTCCCAATATTTGCATGAGTCTGCACACTTTGACACAACACTAGAGTTTGTGTTCTAGACATAATTATAATCCAGGGGAGCATAAAAATGCCATTAAGAATGGAAATACAGTTATTGGTGACGGCCCTCGTTATAAAGGCAGAGGACTCATTCAGTTAACATGGAAGAATAACTATCGACGTTTCTCTAGTTATTCTGGCATTGATTGTGTCGCAAACTCTGAGTTAATCGCTTCGGTGATGAGTAATGCAATTAAAAAGGAATGGGGGTTAGAGTAATGTTACTTAAGAAAATAATAACACTTACCGCTTTAAGTTTAATCAGGGCAGCCCTGGACACTGCTGTTTTCTGATTTTTTCGCTAATTGTCAGCAGGTTAAGCGAGTTTATTATAAAGACGGTATACGAAGTCAGCAGGAGCTGATGTCAGAAGGTGATGATTTATCAACAAGGAAGCCTTTAAATGGTGTTGTTGTAGTTCAAAAAATTTCTTTGTATTCACAACCCAATGAGCAAGCTAAAATAAAGGCATATTTAGTTAAGGGTGATGAGTTTAAACTTTCTGATATGTCCGATGATGGTTCGTTTTATCAAATTGAATATACAACATCATCTGGGAAACAGCTGTCGTATTGGATAAGGTCTGAGAGTTTTGAACTGAAGTGAATTATTGTGTTTGTTGTTGCGCTATTTGTAGTATTGCAAGTATGTCATGCGCTGCCAGCACGGTTACGAATTCAAAACAGGGACTGCATTTTCCAGTATATATGAGAAATGCTTGTTGGATAAAACAAATATGTGGATCGAATACCTCAAAAAATTCAACTGAATTGTTATGGGTTGAGTATGGGGTTTTATAGTATTAACAACTTTCTATTGCTCTTTCTATTAACGTCAACATTAATTTATGTTTGGAGTGATAACCCCAGTATAATGGCCCAAGTTCCATTCAAAGAACATACATTTAATAATGCTTTTTCAGAACCCTTCTAACAAAATAATTGATATGTTTAGTGACTCTGATTCTCCCGATGAGACTATGAATTTAGTTATTACATGGAACCCTTTTAAAAAAATATAAAATAAGGACTGTCACATTTTATTTAATTATTATAGCGCCAGGTGATAATGTAAGTGTTAATTATAATTTCAATACCCAGAGCTCGTGCTACGATGAGGTGACTAGACAATAAAATCTCCGGCAAGATTGAATGACTCGATAAAAGTAAAATTTATCTCAATAAAAAAGAATATCAAATAAAAACGATACTACAAAGAATTGACGTTCTGATAGTCGAGGGTTTCAGATAACCATCAGAATATATATCTATCAACGGAAATCACTAATTTAAAGGATTAATATGCAAGGGATAATTCGTCTTGGTGATAAAACCACTCACGGTGGTGCAGTGCTATCCTGTTCCACAACCATGTCTTTTGGCGATATCGGCGTGGCCCGTAAAGGTGACTGTGTTTCCTGCCCGGAACATGGCGATGCAACTATCATCGAAGGTAACCCAAATTATCGCGATCGGGGGGTCCCTGTGGCCTTCCACGGTCACAAGTGTGGTTGCGGTTGTACGCTTATCAGCTCACTACCTAATGCTCTGGTGGGGTAAACATGCCGGTTGAACTTGAGCGCATCCCCGCGCAGGAGAATCCCCCTCCTCAACCACGTTTCAAACGCTGGCTGCTCCTAGGACTTGTGATGCTACTAACAGGGGCTGCGGCCACATTCCTGTTATGGGAGGACGAGCACTCAGGCGTCGCGTTCTGGGGGCTAGCAACAGGGTTACCTGTCGTGTTGTGGGGGCTGCTGGTTGTCGGACGCTCTCTTGGCTACGCACTTCTCCGTGGGCGTTGTGAAAGAAAAAATGCCACGACTACCGCCCGTTACCGCGCAGACGTTGTGCTCGGTCAACGTTTTACCTGGCTTATCGGTGAAGTATTGATTAACGGGCTAGTGTCTGCCAGTCCAGCGACGCACAAGGCTGTGTTAGCTAGAAAACCGCTGATGATGCCCTGTGAGCCCATTAATGGGGGCTATCCGGTTCGTCACCGCGCGCTGGCGGCCACCGGAGAAATGGCTGACCGGGAGGCGCATTATCTTCAGGAGATAATCGCCCACGTCCAGAGTGCGTATTCGCGATCTAACGGGACTGGAACTTCTCGACTACTGGCTGGACTGCCATTATGACCGTGCTGCTGCCTTACTTGTAGTCAGCGCTCAGCTTTACGAACACCCGCCAGAGGACAGTGGTGAAGCCATTTCCGTGTTACTGCTGACCAACTGCCGTCTGAAGGATATCCCGGACGTGTCAGTCAAAATTCACCGGCCGCAGATTTGTCGCGATGGTAACCTGAATCTGGCATTTGAACGCGTAATGATGTGGTCAGGGCTTGATAAAATTAGTCTAAATCGGGCTTGGACCAGCGGTGGCCAGATGGCCTCCGGCGATATCTTCAGCAAGGCCCGCGAAACATATGCTCCTGGCCTTAAGGCTGACAAAATCATTCATATTGATACGGTTGTCGGGTTTGCGGGCATTGCTGCTCCCTGGCATAAACTTGAAAACGACAGCCTACAAGTGCATGCCCGTAAAATCGGCTTCCACTGGCAAGCAGTGCTTCACTAGGAGCTGCTCGGTCTCAGTACTCGAAGGAATGGCTTATACACGTAAAGCTAGCCGACTGGATACGGAAAGTGGGGTGTCAAAGATCCCGGATGTTCCGTGGCTAGCTGCTCCTCTGAAAGACCGTAATGACGCACTGATACAGTACCTCTACCACGATGATGCACCGGTGATTGGTGCACCGTTTACCGCGACACTGGCGGACGGTTACGTACCGGGAATCTCGATGGAGCCGGGTATCTGCATCTCGATAATGTACCGGACGGCCCGATCACTGTTGAGATGGGCCCTGGTATGCGAAGTTATTTACGAAAATCCAACACGGATAATCAGCAGTTTATCAGTTTCTCAGTGAGTGAGTCCGATATTGACTTTTTGGCAACGACACTGCGCTGACAACAGCGCCTGGTGGCTCCTGGGCGGCGGGAGGATTCTGGGGTTATCAGAAAGTGCCTAACAGTGCGGAAGAGTGGCGGCAGCTCTCAGCGGTACTGGATGAGTGGAACGGCAACGGTTTTCTGGTGGTATTACATCTGCCGGAAGACCTTGCTATGCGGATGCCGGGGACTAATGCTTGGTACGGTAAAATAGCTGAACAGTTCGGACAAAAGAGAACCAACCAGTACCTTGAAGGTGGCGGCGAGCAGGTGATAATTAATCTGGATGAAATGCTGAAAGCAGAGCTTAACCGCATCGGTGAGCAGGTAAAAGCCACCGGGCAATCTGCCAGCGTCGAGATAAACGGGGTAAAAGCGGAGTTTTATCCTACCGGCTGGAAAGATGTGGAAGGCGTACACGGTTATAACAAACCTGAGGGTATTGACCCACCCTATGCCACCTATACACGAAAGCTGCATGACGATGAACTGCGCAGCAAGATAAAAGAGAGAACAATAATTAACGCTGCCCGTGTGGAGCACCAGACAACAAAAGGAGGTGAACAATGATGAGCATCGAAAAAACAAAATACCCGATGAGCGATGAGCAGGTACGTCGCAAGCTATTCTGGCTGTTACAGCGCCTGAGCAGCTACAGTCTGTGGCAGCGCAAACGGGATGCCTGGGCCTGTTTTACCCAACAATATGAACAGGCACTGAAAACCTGGCCGGAGGAAATCACCAAGGGATTTGATAAAGAGGTTATTATCTGGGCATACGATGCACTGCGTCTTTATGATGAAGGATTGCCTGAACTGGCGATGGGCAACCGACAGGTATGGCAGTTTAAAACCGGTGAATTCGATCAACTTTTCCGGCCGGTGAGTTTAGTTAATTCATTTTTTTATTTACCATGCCATGAGCGGGGTGGGCAAGAAATAGCTTATCCGCCAAAAATAGAAAAACTGAATAAACTGAAAATTGCTGCAGAATACCGGGGCGATAATCTGCTATATCCACCTCAAAACAGTGTATGTAATTTTTTTGATGCTGAATATTTACTGAAGCCTGAAAACTATCACCATACCCTGAAAACGTTACCTTACCCGGTATTCCCCCAAAACCTTCCCCCCGTTCCTGAACGTAGCGATATTATTATTGAGACTGACGACCTGGTGCCCTGTGACGGCATCTGGGAGCCGGTAAAGATTTTGTACAACCATAAGTTTCTGGTGATTAAAGACGGCATCCGTGGTTTAAAAAACCTCGGGGCTTACAACTATTTTATTCGCGGTACGACTGCTCCCCGGCAAGTTTATTACGACGTATTGATGGAAAGTGATACGGAGATGCTTATTACCGATGACCCCATTGATTACCGCTATGTTGACTGGCGTCTGGTCTGGGAAGATACGCGCTACTGTGATGGCGTTATCCCGGATGAGTCAGAGTATTTTCTGGATGATGTACTGGGTGAGCGGATTACCTGCCAGACTGGCAGGACAATGATCCACCCTGACCGGGGGACACCAGCAATTTATTGATGTTCCGGCAGATGCATTGATGCCGGAGGCGATAAAATATCAGCGTGATATGCCCACCAATATTTACTCCTCATCCACCTGCGCCAATCCGTGGACCTAAGCCTCGAAGCCGTGGCTGAGCTCAGCGAAGGAGCTATCAACAATATCGCCGCCAGCTGGCGTGCACTATCAGAAAAGCTGCAGAAAAAGTTCAGTCAGCCCGAGTCGATATGCTGCGGTTTCATGGACGGATAAACAACTTCGGGCTGCATGACTTAAAATCCAGAAAGCCACCAATATGACGCTGGAGATGCTGAAACAGATCGACTGGGTGTAGGCACTGACGAATGTGGCCATAACTGCTTGGGAGGCGTCGGCACGCTGGCAACCCAATAAGGAACGATAATGGAACTAAACATGAATTATATCGAAAAGAGGTTGCCAGAAGCGCCTGTTAATTACAAGGACGGCAGCCAGGCAGTGAATCTTGACCTGATAATCACCGTATTTTTTAAAGAGGGTTATACAACTGAGGTTCGTCATAACATGGTTGCGTGTGTGGATCGTTACTACGCTGAGTGTAAGTCTCAACTTAAAACACTCACCCCTAAATGGGTATCTATTACAGACAAAGACTACCCAAAAAATCGACAGGAATATCTGAACCTAACAGAACAAGAAACTGATTCGTGGTACATGGCGGCAGATTATGCCGGAGTTTGAAGATAAACAGGGTCAGATTCACCCGGCCCGTTGGTCGCTGCTGGAAAGAGATAATGATGGCAGCGTATTTGCTGTGACGCCTAGGGAAAGGAACTAATCATGCCACGCAATTCGCCCTCATTATACGAGATGCTTTACGGTAATTTTGTTGGCGGCCTCGATCTTCATCAGGTCAATGAACAAAACCAGATGATTTTATCTGTGCTCGACAACATGCAGCGGATCCTTAACTGCCGCGTCGGCACGCTGGCACATCTGCCGGACTATGGCCTGCCGGATATGACCAAAATCTTACAAGGCATGCCGGGCACCGCACATCAGTTATTGAAGACATTTTCCTAGGTGTTACTCAAATATGAGCCGCGCCTGAAAAGCATCAACGTCACCCTGCTCGACCAGCATACTCCCGGCGAGCTGCGCTATGCCATTGATGCTGAACTCAGGGGGATTGGCCTGGTGCGCTATGGCACTGAGTTTATGCCGGAGGGGCGGGTTCTGTTGAGACATTTAAAGCAGCAGCAATATCTCGATGCTACAACACGTCTGTGACGGCCAGAGAGCATCATGTCAGTATCATAATTCCTTAGAATGAGGCAACTTCAGGAGTCGATGAGTATATAGCTGGAGGATACCGGACTGATTGTGCAACCATTCACAACATCCGTCACGGAGAGGTGGGTATGGTGTCCCTGCAGGAATCGTCCTTTTCTGTAGGTCGATGAAATCAAGAGTAATTTAATTGAATTATGATTTTGGTGCCCCTTTTTATGCCCCCTAATGTTTTTTGCCCCTGTATTATGTTCGATGCTAAACCGAACTTCAAACACAGAACCAATTCAATCTCTACGTTTTGCTACGCTTTTTTGCACCTCAACATTTCTCAACAATTTTACGTTCATCGCCCCTCTGTCACAGATAGCGATATACACCTTATAAAATTTAAGATTCCATTATATACGTAGACTCAAAAAAACCTGTTTCACCTGTTTTTCTGTTTCAGTACCCTTCTAAGGCTTGGTCTATCTGAAACTTGCTGAAAAAAGCATGATGTACGCGCCGTACTGCCAGCCTGTAGTTTTTGCCACATTCCAGCGGGTCGAATCGCCGTGCAGTTGCAGATAATCCCCCAGCACTGCCCGGACACGGGTTTTTGTCGTCACGTTCAGCCCACCCGTTTTCATACGCCGCCAGCCATCGCGTTCGCCAATGTCACAGAGCGGGATCGCCTCTGTCACTTTGCGCCCGTTACACGCCCATGAAAGGGTCAGGTATTCCTCTGAGCCGTCTGTACCCCGCCCAATCACATCGAGGGGGGGAACACATCCACACGGCGGGTTCTTCAATCTCTCCGGTCTGTTTGTTAACTTTCGGCGTGACGTGATAAAGGCCGTTGGTTCTGGCCTCTATCCGTGGTTGCAGACGGGCAGCAGCGCGTTTAGTCGCTTCGTTCTCCCAGCCCATCGCCTGCGAATCTGCAAAAATTCCCCGATAGCTGGAGCGCTCGGCGACGAAGGTTTCCCATTTTTCTTCGGCGTAGTTCTCTCTGTATGCTGGAGAACGGGTGCTATATTCCAGCCATAACGCTTTTGCATCGTCCTCGTATTCAGTGCCTTTCAGCGAAGCCAGGCGAATACCGCAAGCCGGGTAGGGGCGATGGTTTTATTGCTGTCTCTACGCGAGGGGAAAACCTAATCTGACTTATTTTTTACCCTCTTACCGCTGTCATTTATACGATATGTTCCGCTATCTAAAATGAAATAAAGCCCGGTATTCTTACTGTTGTTCACCATAATGAGCGAATTTTTATCAATGCAATTTATTGGTGGTTTCATATCATCAAAACAGAGTCTGTCATACCCATCAGTTTCTTTATATCCATCACCAAAATACCAAAAAATGATGGTAAAAAAACCATCTTGGGCAGGTTTGGGGATGTTATACATGTCCTTGAGCATTTTCTTGTTTTTCAACCACCAATTGATTCTCCCTTGTTCGGTTAATGGGAAATTTTTCACCAAAACATCGCTATAGTTACGTCTTTGGTGAACGGCTATGATCTCCACGGGGCGCAACGATAACCAGAGGAAGTAACTCAGCAGGGCGCAAATAACCAGTAATAACGCACAAATAATTTTTTTATTTTTAGATTTCATAACGGCCCCCGGTAATCTCTACAGTGGCTTCCATAATATCGTCACTGTCGAGGCCAAAGTGATCCTGTACTTTGTAATGCACCACTGCCCGGTATCGGTCATTTTCAATATGCAGTGATTTAATAGTGATATGCGTTGCCCAGGTATCATGAACAGTGATCCCCATCCCGTTAAAGTTATCTTGGAATCTGTCAAACTTTGGTAATTTACCACTTAGCACTGCATCTCTTAATCTGTCTCGGTTTTCTACTGGAAAATGCTTGCTTTCCCAGTCTATGTTTGTTCTAAAGGCTTTCGATAACAAAATGCGTGTACTGTTTCTCTCCGAAATATCTCTAACTATCTGCTCTTTCAATGCCCTGTCCAGCGACATATCCCTGAAAGGTGTACCGTTGCCGTTCTGCATGTGAGTGATCATCTTTTCGATCAGGTGACTGTACGGCCCGTAAAGAGAAAATTTACGGGATAATGAGCGGAATTCATCAAAAAGCATTGTGGCACACTGCTGGCGGGTAATCTTTTCACCCTGGCCGCGCAGATTGCAGCAGAACATGGACTGAGGACGATCCATTGAGGAACGCCGGGTAAGCGTCCAGGGATCAACCCGGTCAGAAATATAATCCAGTCGGTAATGGGATTTTAACTGTGCTTCGGTCAGATCCCCGCAGCGCATATCACTGGCGCTGTAATCGTCCATCCATTTTTGAGTTTTGAATAAAGTACAGGGGAGCTGTAGTGCGGCCATCGTGATACATTCCTTGTGTTATCGTCCGTGGAGGTCTTCACAGGGAATAATACGCACTGGTGGGTTGAAGTGTAAACGTTGTACAGCCTCTGCCCATAATTTTTTGCAGATTCCGGGCAGGGGGATAGTGGACGCTTTATGCTCTCAGACCATCATCAAAATGCCAAGTGGCATCTTTCAAATTGCCGGGGATCTCCTGCGCTATACCTTTCGCATCGGTGGCCTGCGTCTGGATCTCGATATTGTCAATCCGCACGTCTGTACGCTGCGAAACCTGCCGGTTCGCTACTTCGTCCTCGCCCATACCGAACCAGCGTTTTACCTTCTGCCACGCTTTGCCGATTTCGCCAAAGCCTTTCAGGGCGATACCCACCACTTTATCAATCAGCTTTTCCAGTCCGTTCCACAGTTCGGTTATTTCTTTGCCTGCGCTGGTGAGGAAATCAAAAATCGTATTGCCAGCACCCTCCCACAATAGAGAATCCAGCAGCCCTTTGATTTCGCCTTTCAGGTTTTCAAGGAATTGCAGCGGATCGGTAAACAGCATTACAAACGCATCCCATAGCGCTGTTACTTCCTCTTTCGACGCCTGGAGGAATTTATTCAGTTCGGGGAATTTCTGCGCCAGTCGCCCGGTTACCATCTCTGCTAGTACCGGGAGTAACTTACGCGCCACTTTGAACTGGGTTAACACGTCCATATTGGTGGTACGGTACTGTTGGCCTTTTTTCCTGAAGCAGGTATGTATAGATAAAGTCCGTCAGAGTCTAGCAGTCGACAGGGCTTATCTTTTGGCTTGGCTGCCTCTATCTGTTTGACCGTCAGCATGGGTAAAAAATCTCAGGTAAATTATTTTACCCAACTTTTACCCAAAATAGAGTGCGGCTATCAATGGACATTGATGGAGGTCAGTGGAAAGTTAATTTTGATTTAATCAGGGTTGGCGGGAATCCTGTGGAGGTAGGCGGAGGTCGGTGGAAGCGTGAAAAGTGTCCCCTGCAGGAATCGAACCTGCAATTAGCCCTTAGGAGGGGCTCGTTATATCCGTTTAACTAAGGAGACATTGCGCGGTAGTGTTTCACCTTGTTTCGATGATACCGCATTTACTGGCTTATTATCAATGACTTCTCAGTTTAATGTCCTGGATTTGCTTCGCTTTGGTGCCGCTTCGTTTGCTTGCCTCTATGTACAGATTGTGTACCGAATAAAAAAGGGTATGTAGCTGGAAATACTAGTAGTGTGCGTCTAATTGCCCAATGACTTGCGTCGACAACGTTCTGAGCACTTTTTTACTTCATCCCAACAATTCTCCCATTTTTTTCTCCACGTAAAAGGACGCCCACAAACAGTACAAATTTTAGTCGGAAGTTGACTTTTTTTCACTAACGCCTCCGGTTATACCGTGAGATTGCAATACACGATGAGAAAATAGATGATAAGTAGTACGTAAATAAACTCGGCCAAAATAAAACAATAAGGGGAAATAGCCTGAATTATCAAGATAGCGACAAACAAGATGGGAGAGTAAGATACGACACTCAGAAATATTCACTCACAAGTTTCGACATAACGATTATGTCCTGATAACGACCATCTTTAAATGCCGCTTGTCGAAGTGTCCCCTCCACGACAAACCCCAATTTTTGATAGAGGGAAATAGCTGGAAGGTTATCGCTAAAAACCCGTAGCTCAACACGTTGTGCTGCCAACCAGTTGAATGCGTAATCGAGCGCAAAATCAATTAATTGTTGTGCTATCCCACGTCGCGTATAACTGGCATCAACCGCAACACCAAACGAGACATTATGTCTTACCCGGATAACTTTTTCGGTAAAGAGAGTGATATTGCCAACCACCACTTCCCCAATCACCGCAACGAAACCAATATGGCCAATATTGGGATAATTAAGGATTCGTTCTTCCCAAAGCTGCGTAGAAGGATAAGGAAGTTGTAACGTATTCTGCTGGACGTCGGGTTGACTATAGATTTCAGCCAACCGCGAAGCGTCGTATCGGGTTACCGGACGAATTATTACACTCATTAAGAGTCCTCTGTCCAAAATAATATCTATAACAGAGCCTTAAATATCGCGCAACAATACTATTGATCCCATCAGCTATGACTAAATTTTCCCCACCCGTTATCGGCCATTAGGGGTTTCAGGATCGATCTCATAGGCTTTCTGTACCAATGGGTGCCGCGAGGCTTTTTCTGTCACCTGACGAGACCAAACCTCATTCATTTGTTGCTGCGTACCCTCAATAATTTCTTCTGGCACAACATTACGATATTGAGTGATTTCACCGCTGACTACCCGAGCAATCACCTCTGAAACCTGATAGGGATGAAACTGCTCATGCGGAAATGCAATTTCTTGGTAATCAAAAACAGTATCTAACTTGTCTTCTGGCCACCAATGCGTCCAAGATTCAAACATACGGTCATTAAAACCGGTTAATATCGGACCAGGGTTGACCGTTGCGACTTGAACACCAAATTCTTGAAGCTCAGTATTCAATGCCTCAGCAAAACCTTCTAGCGCGTGCTTAGAGGCAGAATAAGCGCCTGCGAAAGGATCGGTGGTAATTCCTGCTACCGATGAGATAAAAACGATTTTACCCTGTTTTTTCTCGATAAACTGACGAGCGAAAAGCTGTGTCAACAGAATGGTACCAAATACGTTGACTTCAAATTGTCGGCGTAACTTGTCTTCCGGCAAATCAACAACTGCCCCGCCTTCTGAAATACCCGCATTGTTAATCAACACATCGATCGACCATTGTGCGGCGCGTAGCCGGTCATTCTCATCAGTGATATCTAATTTTTCAACCTGCAGGGTTAGCCCCAATGCATGCGCTTCATTCTTAAGAGTTTGAACTTGAGCAATAATTTCCGTCGTAGCAATGACGTCAAAACCTTTCTTCGCTAAAAGGAAGGCAGTTTCTCGACCAAATCCACTGCCGGCACCGGTAATTAACACCGTCTTCTTGCTCATAACTCCTCCTGAAATACTCTGACTAAAGAATAGACTTCGCCGCATTCGTCACGACAAAATTTAAAAATATCCTTTAAGGCTAGTGTAGCGTCCGATATTACGCAACTTGCCGCACAAAGTGGCTTTGTCGACTACACTTTTCTAATGGCAGAATAGCTGCCCTATTATTCTGATTAATATTTGTTATCCATCACCAAAATGGGAAAAGAGATGAAGATCAAAAGTTATGCTGCTCCTGCTGCCGGCAAACCGTTAGAACTCTACGAATATGAGGCAGCCCCCTTGGGTGAAGAAGAAGTTGAAGTAACTGTAGATTACTGTGGGGTTTGTCACTCTGATCTCTCAATGATCGACAATGAATGGGGGATCTCCAGCTATCCTCTCATTGCTGGTCATGAAGTCTCTGGACGTGTTTCAGCTCTCGGCGCAAACGCCAAGAACAAGGGACTGAAAATTGGGCAAATGGTTGGTATCGGTTGGACAGCAAAAAGCTGCCAACACTGCGACGCTTGTATCCGTGGTAACCATTCCAACTGTGCCGCAGGCACAACACCGACCATTATGAATCGTGGGGGTTTTGCTCAAAAGATGCGTGCCGACTGGCAGTGGGTAATCCCACTGCCAGAATCCTTAGATCCGACTGTAGCAGGGCCTCTACTTTGTGGCGGGATCACCGTTTTTAAACCCCTGCTCATGAGCCAAATCAATGCTATGAGCCGCGTTGCGGTTATCGGTATTGGAGGCTTAGGGCATCTTGCCATAAAATTACTTAAAGCCCTCGGGGCTGAAGTAGTGGCCTTTAGCTCTAACCCCAGTAAGAAGCAATCGATTCTCGATTTGGGGGCCGACGAAGTGGTCAATAGCCGTGATGCGGAAGCATTAAAAGCACAAGCTGGGCGTTTTGACCTGATCGTGAGTACCGTTGCGGTGGATCTTGATTGGAAACCTTACTTCGATGCGCTCGCGCCTGAAGGTAAATTCCACACTGTCGGCGCCGTAATGAAACCGATTCAAGTTGCCGCTTTCGATTTGATCGCCGGCGATAAATCAATTGGTGGTTCGTCAACAGGTTCTCCAGGTGAATTACGCACGCTGCTGCAGTTAGCCGCACGCAAAAACATCACACCGAAGATTGAAACCTTCCCGATGTCTAAGGTTAACGATGCACTGGACCATGTCCGTCAGGGGAAAGCAAATTTCCGTGTCGTATTGAAAGCCGATTTCTAACTATCGCGATGAGAGGGGAAACCCTCTCGTTTTTCCCAATCGCTCACCTCGATGATCACACCTACGCTTTATTCAAGAAATTCAGTGGTTCAGCACATAAGTTACTTGAATTTTCTTGCAGTTATGTCCACATTAGCCTGTGTGTCTTTAACTCTTTGCTTGTGGTAGATAACTGTGAAAATTGAGCCGATTACTCTTGAACAATGCCTAGATCTCCGCCAACACGTGTTGTGGCCAGATCGTCCTCGTGAATCATTACGCCTAGAAGAAGATGATAAGGATACTGCCCGCCATTTCGGCTTATTCGTTCAGGATAAATTGATTAGCTGTGTATCGTTGTTTATGTCTAACGATGATTGTTGGGTTATTCGTAAGTTTGCCACTTTAGAGGAGTACCAATCCCGTGGTTATGGTACCCAACTATTACAACAGACATTAGCTATCGTTGACCAAGCGGGTATAAAAAAAGTAAGTTTAGACAGCCGCCGTACCGCCATACGCTTTTACCAAAAGTCTGGCTTTCAAATCTGCAGTGAGCCTTTCATTAAAGACGGTATTGAATTTGTCAAAATGCAACGTTACACCGATTTAAGTTTGCAATAATATTCACTACACCGTTCTTAACAAGTCTTGGCATCTCTGTCAGGACTTGAGTCTACTGACCGTCTGCTATGAGTTACCTACCATTCAAACAGCGCCGTTGTAACTGTTAACTTGAATATAAAAACCCCGTAGTCACTGAACGGCAACTACGGGGTTTATTCGTTATAGTCGAGCCAATGGGCCTTTTTAACGCGTCATTCCTGCACTGTACATCAATAACCAGATAATCCCTGCCAGCACGCCGAGTGCAGCTACACTGCCTAACCACAGCAATAACAGCCAACGCCATTGCGCTATTTTACCAGAGGGCGAATTGCCCTCTGATTGAGGATGTTTCTCTTTCATTGACAACTCAGTGGTATCCTTCATCTTCAGAGATTTTTCCACGGAAAACGTAGTAGCTCCAGAAGGTATACATCAAGATAACTGGAATAACCAGTAAACCACCGATTAGCATAAAGCCTTGGCTTTGCGGCGGTGAAGCTGCCTGCCAAATCGTGACTGAAGGTGGAATAATATTTGGCCATACGCTAATTCCAAGACCAGTAAAGCCAAGGAAAATGATGCATAACGTCAGCAAGAAAGGAGCATAATCAGCACGACGTTTAACCGCACGCAGAATGCCTATCCCAGACAGAATTACTAACACCGGTACCGGTAAGAACCAGTAAAGATTCGGCAAGGTAAACCAACGATCTGAGATAGCCAGATGCGAGACAGGTGTCCAAGCACTAATTACCGCAATAACAATTAACAGAGCAATAATTAATGGTTTAGTTATCTGGGACATTTTGTCATGTAGATCGTGTTGCGTCTTCATGATCAACCAAGTGCTTCCTAACAGTGCATAGGCTAATAACAAGCCAACACCACAGAATAGCGGGAATGGCGATAGCCATCCCATGGTATCACCGCTGAAAACACGCCCGGTAACTGGAATACCATCGAGAATAGTACCGACTGAAACACCTTGCATAAAGGTCGCTAAGAAGGAACCACCAATAAAGGCTTTATCCCAGAAAGCACGGTGATGTTCGGTAGCTTTAAAACGGAATTCAAACGCTACGCCACGGAAAATCAGGCCAAACAACATCAGCGTAATAGGAATCGATAACGCATCAGCGATCACGGAGTAAGCCAGTGGGAATGCACCGTATAATGCCGCACCACCAAGAATTAGCCACGTTTCGTTGCCATCCCAAACTGGGGCGACAGTGTTAACCATCATGTCTCGTTCAGTTGGGTTTTTGATAAATGGGAAGATAATACCAATCCCAAGATCGAAACCGTCCATCACGATATACATCAGAATGGCAAAGATAATGATGGTGAACCAAATAATAGAGAGATCGATACCCATTTTATTCTTTCCCCTCAGGTTTCTTCTTAGAGGCATCTACAGCAGACAACGGACGAGATGGCGTATGGTGTTGACCTGGACCACCGTGGATCTCTTCCTTACCCTCACCTTCTACTGGGCCTTTCTTAATTAAGCGAATCAGGTATACGTAACCTATGCCAAATACCGATGCATAAATAACAATAAACGCGATAAGGCTAAAAGTCATTTGTAGCGCACTATGCGGTGATACAGCGTCACGAGTGCGTAATACACCATAAACGACCCAAGGTTGACGACCAATTTCAGTTGTAAACCATCCTGCTACCATCGCCAGCAAACCTGATGGTCCCATTAATAAGGTAAACCAGAGGAATGGACGTGAATCATACAGACGTTTTTTGTAGCGTAACCAAAGACTGGTAACCCCTAAGAGGATCATCAGCATTCCCAGCCCCGCCATCACACGGAATGACCAAAACACGATGGTTGAATTAGGACGATCTTCTTTCGGGAAAGTCTTAAGCGCTGGAACTTGCTTCTCTAAGCTATGCGTTAAGATGAGGCTTCCCAAATAAGGGATTTCAACCGCATATTTTGTTTTTTCCTGTTCCATATCAGGTATGCCAAACAAAATAAGCGGTGTAGCTTCTCCAGGGGGGTTTTCCCAGTGTCCTTCAATCGCAGCAATTTTAGCCGGTTGGTGCTCAAGGGTGTTCAGCCCATGCGCATCGCCTAGAAATGCTTGAATAGGAGAAACAATTAATGCCATCCATAATGACATAGAGAGCATTTTTTTAACTGCAGGCGTTTTATTACCACGCAGTAAATGCCATGCCGCAGAGGCACCGACGAAAAACGCCGTTGCTAAGAATGCTGCGGTACTCATATGTAATAAGCGGAAAGGGAAAGAAGGGTTGAAAATGATTTGCATCCAACTTTCTGGAACCACTACACCGTTTTGGATGCTGTAACCCTGTGGGGTTTGCATCCAGCTATTTGATGCTAAAATCCAGAAGGTTGAAAGGATAGTCCCTAAAGCGACCATACAGGTTGCAAAAAAGTGTAACCCCCGTCCAACACGGTTCCAACCAAAAAGCATGACGCCTAAGAATCCAGCTTCAAGGAAGAAAGCGGTCAAGACTTCATAAGTCAGCATTGGCCCAGTAATACTTCCTGCGAATTGGGAAAATCCACTCCAGTTTGTCCCAAATTCGTAGGCCATGACCAGACCCGACACAACCCCCATACCAAAGTTAACCGCGAAAGCTTTTACCCAGAAATGGTATAAGTCACGATAGGTTTCGTTTTTCGTTTTTAACCACAGACCTTCTAGCACTGCGAGGAAACTCGCTAGCCCGATCGTGATCGCTGGAAACAAAATATGGAAAGATACAGTAAACGCAAACTGTAATCTTGCCAGATGAAATGCATCAAGCCCGAACATTGCCACCCCTTACATTACAATTAAAAGATAATTAACGAAATTACTTAACAAATAATAACTTCATTTAACACGTTGATTTATATCAAACTATTTTACGCTTATCATTTCGTATGAACAGAATTAATAATGATTATTTAAGAATTTTTACTTAAGTAAATAGGTAATATAGATAAGTGGTAAAAAGGAGGTAATGGGCATGTAATTAGAAATACGGGTAAGATCATTAAAGGAGGTTAAATTGTTTATAAATTGTAAAAAAGATCAACATATAGCCAGCAAATTGCTGGCTAATAATACTAATTTTTTATTTTGTAGTTACATTGGAACCAACGTGTTTTGTATCCAGATAGTACTCCCGCTTCTTCCGGTAACGCTTCAACTTTATCGAATCCTTCTTGCGAGCAGCGTTTTTGTAGGTAAGCATTTAAGGCTGCATGATCAAGCTGAGTCGGCTGGTAACGGAATTGGTAACTATGCGCAATAGGATCATGTCCTATTTGGCTAAACCCACCGGGTTGTTGTTTCGCACATCCGGTTAATAAAGACCATGAAGTCAAAACGATTAATAAAGCGATAATTCTTTTCAACGTCTTCACTCTCCACTCAGAACGCTATCTACGGCCACTATAACCGAGCCGCTTTATGGTTTTCACGTTTATTTATAAATTATCTTAATTATCAGTCAATTCTGATGAATCGCTAGCCAACGACCATCTGTCGAATAAGGTTCGCCGCTGCCGGCTTAGGTAATTTGAGGATAGTGCGATAAAGGTCAATAGACATAATGCATAATTTCTGATGATCCGTTGCAAGATCTTCAGATTGATTAAGTTGTTGGAGCTGATTTCCCCATTGTGGATAGAGTTCGCTGACAACCTGGCTTAAGCTAGCGTGAGCAGCCGCAACATCTCGCGGATATTCGTGGCCAAGACTATGCGTAAATAACGCTTCTAGCGCCTGTTGATCCGCATCATTCATTTCAGGACTTAATAACACACCAATATTCACCCCTCCTGACACCTGCGGGTAGAGGAATCGAAAACAACTCTCTGCTGAAATGTTATTCAAGGCTTGCATTTGCTGCACTGCTACGGCGATATAATTCGTCACTGTCGTGTCATCGGCTTTCACAATGCGTAAATTCACCAGCGCGGTTAACTGCCCCCTTACCTCACCCACTGCTTTTTGAAAAGAAGCATCTTCAGCGAAAGAGCGTCGAAATGTCTCACTCAGGTCATGCCACAGTTCTGGATCTTGCTGCTTAATAAGTCGATAACCTGGGAGATGAGTAAAGCGCTCATAAGCCTGTTGCTCAACAGCTTGATGAGGTTTATACGTAGCTGCATAGAAGCCATAACCTACTGCGAAAAGCGCAATAAGTACGATAAAAGTAAGGGGAACTTTACGCACGAATAGTATCCATTAGAACTCAAAAATACGCAGAAATACCGGGACAAAATAAGCGCCCTTGATGAGCATTAGCAATATGTGTAAATCTCTTACTCTGCGACATGGCTTAAATCAATTAATACTGGGCAACTGGCCGTTTCCAGAACAGCCGCACTGACAGAACCACGGAGAAAACGGTTAAAGGGTGAAAGATGTCGGCGTCCCATAATAATCATCGATGCAGATAATTGGTTTGCCTGATCAACGATATATCGAGCGGCATCTCCTCTACAAACCTTTCCACGGGCAGGAATACCGGCCTGTTGAAAAGGCACTAATGCTGCCCTAACCGCCATTTCTGCACAATTTAACAGATCTTTACGTTGCAGCGTATGGTGTGAATTTTCATCAATCGCACAATCGATGGTCATCACTTCCCCTTCAACATCGTCTTCGGCCTCGATACAACAAATAATCACCACCGATGCCTTGCGACTCTGCGCTTCGTCGAGGGTAAGTTGACCAATACTTGAAGAGAGTGTATTTCGATGATCAATCGCCATTAATAATGTATTCATTGCATCATCCATTGATTAGTACAACCTTCACTTTACTGTTTTTTTTTGTCATGACTCAAGTCATTTCTCTTTCAACGAGGTAGTTTATTGCGTTGTTTTGTAACAGTAGATATAACATTACCAATGTTAATTTTAAGTAATTAAATGTATCTTAATGCGTTAAATAGACGTACATTATGCCAGGTCAATATCGTGATACGGATCACCGAGTAATATCGACTGACAAGCAGTAAACAAGGTATTCAGCACTATATAAAGATAATTGAGGATATCTGATGAAGTATGCACTAATGGGAATTTCGTTTTTTTTTGCGTTATGGCTAGGGACTTTCATTCTACTTCTTAAATAGGTAAACAGGGCTTCAGCCCTGTTTAACATATTCTATTACAGCACAGTACCTAATGTTTGGCGCAAATGCGCGCCTGCACCGAGCAAGCCTGGCTGCTCATGCGTAATCATATAGACCGGGATATCTTTTACATAATCGCGGAAGCGGCCTTTATCTTCAAAGGCTGCACGAAAACCTGATGCTTTAAAGAAATCGAGGAAACGTGGGACTATCCCACCGGCAATATAGACGCCGCCGAAGGTACCGAGTGTTAAAGCTAAATTGCCACCAAAACGCCCCATGATGACGCAGAAAAGTGACAAGGCGCGACGGCAATCCGTACAACTATCCTCTAATGCACGTTCGCTAACTTCACGAGGTTTTAAATCTTCAGGTTCACGATTATCTGCTTTAACGATTCCGCGATAAAGATTAACTAATCCCGCACCAGATAGAACCCGTTCTGCAGAGACATGTCCCATTTCTTCGCGTAAGACTTCAAGAATTTGGTCTTCTTCTTCACTATTCGGTGCGAAATCAACGTGACCGCCTTCGCCGGATAAGGGAACCCAACGCTTATCGACGTGAACAAGATGGCTGACACCCAATCCGGTTCCTGCTCCATATATTGCGATCGGTTTGTCCGCAACAGGCTCATCACCGCCAAACTTTAATACGTCTCTTTCCCCTAACATAGGGATAGCCATTGAAACTGCCGTGAAGTCATTAATAACTTCAAAGTGCTCAAAATTGAGATTGTCTTTCATCGCTTGAATTGAAAATGCCCAATGATGATTGGTCATCGCAATAAGATCACCTTTAACAGGGCAAGCTATCGCGATGCAGGCATCAACAACTTGAACATGTTGCTGTGTTAAATAGTGGCGGATAACTGCTTCAAGACTTGGATAGTCTGATGTCGGAAAAGTATCAATCTGCGATATTGACCCGTTAGCCACCTCACAAAGAGCTAACCGTGCGTTGGTGCCACCCACATCGCCGACTAATGCATATTTAGTCATTATTTTAATGCTCCACTCGGGATAGTTCATACCTGATAGCGATACTATCTAGGCTAAGTTTGGAGTCAGACACCAAGCAATCGTCGATGACGAGAGTGAACGACTCAAATTCATTACAGGATAACCATTAATCGGTGAGTCCCAAAAAGTCCCCGAATAATAATCCTAGATTTAAGCAAACAACAACCAGAATGATCCCCCATGCTGCGAACTTTATCCAGCGTGTATTGACCAGGTCACCCATAGTTTCAGTTTGATTAGTAAACATCAACAATGGAATCAGAGCAAGTGCAATACCGAAACTTAGAATAACTTGACTCAAAACCAATATCTTTGTCGCATCCATACCAGCCACTATCACAATAAACGAAGGCAACATAGTAATTGAACGACGTAACCATAACGGAATACTGAAATGAACGAAACCCTGCATTACAACTTGGCCCGCTAAAGTTCCCACAATTGTAGAAGAGAGTCCCGCAACGACCAGGCTTATTCCAAAAACTAGCGTAGCAGCGTTCCCTAATAGCGGTTTTAATGTCATATACGCTTGGTCGAGTTCACTAATCCCAGTATGGCCGTTGAAGTGAAAGACTGCAGCAGCCGTTGCCATCATAGCCAAGTTAACGAAGCCGGCGATAGTCATCGCAATTGCCACATCTAATTTCGTTGCAGCGTATCGCTGGGCTTTATTCTTATCATCGCCACGCTGTGTTAATGCTGAATGTAAGTAAATAACATGCGGCATTATCGTGGCCCCTAAAACTCCCGCTGCGAGATAAAGCGCATTAGTATCCGGCAATGTTGGAACAGCCATTCCAATTAATAGTGCATGTGGATTAGGCTGAGAAAAAAATAACTCAGCGATATAAGCACCTGCCACAAATAACAGCATCAATCCAATTAACCATTCTAAGGGTTTTGGACCACGACTTTGCAACAGTAATATCAGAAAACTGACTACTCCAGTAATGCATGCACCTTCAAGCAAAGTTATGCCAAACAATAACTTAAATCCAAGTGCGGCACCAATAAATTCAGCGATATCCGTCGCCATTGCAATAATTTCTGCTTGCACCCAATAAAACCAAACTAATGATTTAGGGAAACGATCGCGAATGTGTTCAGCAAGATTCTTCCCGGTTGCGATACCCAGTTTTGCCGAGAGCAGTTGAATCAACATCGCCATAATGTTGGCCCAAACGACAACCCATAGCAGTTGGTAGCCGTAACTGGCACCCGCTTGAATATTGGTAGCAAAATTACCTGGATCGATGTAGCCGATAGCAGCAATAAATGCGGGTCCCAATAACGACATTTTTATCTTACGCTGAACCACTGCATTCTCTGTCGTTTTGTGCCGAGTAGACATAAATGAATCCTGTTTAACATTGTGTCCAACTTTACGTCATCCTACTCGCGGTGAGAAATAGGTATGAGTAATCACTCTGATAGCGTTAAAGATAAAGTATAGCAAAGGCTATACTTTCTGCTAAGGTACCCGTTCACTCGCTGATCAGCAACAGTTTTATTACTTGAAAACTCACTTACGCGCCCGTCTTTCACTTATGAATGCATTATTGATAACAAATAGTACAAAGTTGTTTTTTCTTTAAAAAAAAACATTGAGATCTATTGCTTATAACGGACAACTACACTCGTTTTTCAATCAACTCTGCCCTAGAATAGCCTCCCACGATCTATCCCTTTAGTTTTAAGGCACTAAGCATGTCACAAGCACTCCATTTTGTACTCGCTCTGATAGTTATAGCCGTTCTAGCGCTGATTGTAAGTAAAGACCGTAAAAGTATACGTTACCGCTATATTGTGCAGCTTCTTGTTTTTGAACTGCTTTTGGCATGGTTTTTCCTGCATTCTAACTCTGGCTTATATGTTGTTGAGCGATTCTCTAACTTTTTCACCGCGTTACTCAAGTTTGCCGCAGAAGGAACAAACTTCGTTTTCGGCGGGATGAGCGATAAGGGAATGGCTTTCTTCTTCCTTAATGTACTCTGCCCTATCGTCTTCATTTCTGCATTAATTGGAGTTTTACAACATTTTAAAATCCTTCCTCTGGTGATTAAAATTATTGGTACCCTACTGTCTAAAATAAACGGTATGGGAAAATTAGAGTCCTTCAATGCCGTAAGTTCACTCATCCTTGGGCAGTCGGAGAACTTTATTGCCTATAAAGATATCTTGGGAAAAATGTCTGAACGCCGCTTATACACGATGGCAGCCACCGCGATGTCAACGGTTTCAATGTCTATTGTTGGCGCCTACATGAAAATGTTAGAACCGAAATATGTGGTGGCTGCATTAGTACTTAACATGTTCAGTACTTTTATCGTTTTATCGATAATCAATCCTTATCAAGAACAACAAGAAGAAGAGCTCTCACTGAAAAATACGCATGAGGGACAAAGCTTCTTTGAGATGTTAGGCGAGTATATTCTTGCTGGCTTTAAAGTTGCGATGATTGTAGCCGCTATGCTGATCGGCTTTATCGCGCTGATTTCTGCTATCAATGCCCTGTTTACCGCTATTTTCGGAATAAGTTTTCAAAATATTTTAGGCTACCTGTTCTATCCACTGGCTTGGATTATTGGTGTTCCTGCCCATGAATCGCTACGCGTTGGTAGCATTATGGCAACTAAGCTAATGTCGAATGAATTCGTTGCTATGTTTGATTTAACAAAAATGGCGGGACAGCTGTCTCCGCGCTCTGCAGGGATCCTCTCTGTTTTCTTAGTTTCCTTCGCCAACTTCTCCTCCATTGGCATTATTAGCGGTGCAATCAAAGGATTAAATGAAAAACAAGGAAATATTGTTTCTCGGTTTGGTCTAAAACTGATTTATGGCTCGACACTGGTCAGTCTATTATCCGCCGCGTTTGCAGGGGCTGTCCTATAGCCTTCCCTATCTCTCACACACATGGCGCTCACCGCCGTGTGTGTGAGATTTCTAGCTTATAGATCCCCCAACAGAACGTAGTTCAGTTGAATAAGCAAATTACACGCAAAAAAAAGAGCCCATAAATAATGGACTCTTAGAGTAAGACTTCAATACAAGTTAACGTTACTTTACTTGGCTTCTTCTTTAGCTGATTTAGCGTTCAACACCTCAGTGTCATCTTTGCCTTCAGCGATGAAATCCGCATCAATTTCTTGAGCATTATCTTTATTTTCTCTTCCAGACAGCAAATTCCAACACGCAATAAATAATGCTGCGATGAGCGGACCAATAACAAAGCCATTAATGCCAAAGAGTTCCATACCGCCTAGCGTAGAAATCAATACTAAATAATCTGGCATTCTCGTCTCTTTACCGACGAGAAGTGGCCTTAAGAAGTTATCAACTAACCCTACTACGACAATAAAGAAAGCAATTAAAAATACGCCTTTCCATACCGGGCCGAGCACTAAAAAATAAATAGCGACAGGGGCCCAGATAATTGCGGAGCCCACAGCAGGAATTAATGAAAGGAACGCCATCAAAGCCCCCCATAACACGCTTCCCTCAACACCTAGGAATGCGAAAGCTATACCACCTAAAGCACCCTGTACGATAGCAACAACCACGGTTCCTTTCACGGTCGCTTTGGATACGGCGGCGAATTTTAGTAACAAGTGATGCTTAGCATGCTGAGTGAGCGGGACCGCATCCAGCAATAAACTAACAAGATAGGAACCGTCCTTCAGGGTGAAGAACAACAAATACAGCATAATGCCAAAACCAACGGTAAAACTGAATGTTCCCTGACCGATCATTAATGCGCTGTTAGCCAGTGTACGGCTCCCTTGCATCGCTAATCCGGAAACTTTCTGTTGCAACGTATTGACGTCCGTCAATCCATAACGTTCAAGAAAGTTTTGTGCAAAACCCGGTAAGTGTTGGATTAACTGAGTAATACTCCCGGCTAAATTGCCCCGATTTTGTGAAACACTTTGATAAAGCTGATTTCCTTCATAAGCCAGAGAGGTAGTCACCAATACTAATGGGATAAATACGATTAAACAGATCAGGCAGAGAGTGATAAAAGAGGCAAGTGTATTCCTATCCCCAAGCCATGTACGTAACCGTGTTTTTAAAGGATAGAATAAGACCGATAAAATAATTGCCCAGAAGATAGACGAATAGTAGGCTTTTAGAACCAAGCAGAATGCAACGCTGGTTAACAGCAGCAATAGTATGAAGAAACCTTCATTAATTCCCTTGAGCTTCATAGGATAATCTCAATTAACAGATAAAAATTAGATATGTGTTGTAAAACCTTCAATGGCTCACCTGTTAATTATTACTGATTAAGTAATAAATGCCACTGAAGTAAACAAATAATTTTTTTTAAGAGATTAAAAATAAAGAGGAAAAATGATGAATTGGTGGAGATAAGCGGGATCGAACCGCTGACCTCTTGCATGCCATGCAAGCGCTCTCCCAGCTGAGCTATACCCCCACATCTGAGATCTTCATTACCCGAACCCATAAAAGAGTTTGGTGGAGCTAAGCGGGATCGAACCGCTGACCTCTTGCATGCCATGCAAGCGCTCTCCCAGCTGAGCTATAGCCCCTTCAACGAAGGTGTCATGTTACCGACGCCGGAATAATAGGTAACTCGTTAATCTCTGTCAACGTCATTTTTATTAGCGCAGTGCAACCGCTTAAAATAACAGCAAAAAATGAGGAAGTTACCCTAAAAACGCTTATTAGCCTTTTTCTCATTTATAGACAGTGTTAATTCAAGAAAATATGAGTAAACGCATAATCTCTATGATTAACCCTTTTATTTTATCCCGCTTCACGCTATTTTTCATAATTACGAGTTAACGTTAAACAATCAACTAGAAGGGACTGATTGTGAATAAGGAATGGATGACACCTGAAGAAATTGCACAGGAAACGGGTTACTCGCGCCAAACGATCAATAAATGGATTAAACGTGAAGGATGGACCACTGTCGCAAAACCGGGTGTACAAGGCGGAAAAGCGCGGCTAGTGCATATCGACTATCAAGTCACCGAGTTTCTAAAATCATTACGTCACGCTGCGGAACCCAGAAATCATTATACGGTTCGCAAAGATCAATTGACTCAAATATTGCTAAGTACGCTTCAGCAAATGAGTGAGGAAGAGAAAGCACAGCTTACTTCACTGTTATTGCGAGAGGGGATTAGCGGTATATTACATCGTCTTGGGATCACTTCTTAATACTTACCGGCAGTAAAAACTGCCGGTAAATCAGAATATTACGCTTGGCTTTCGCGTTCGGTAATATAAGCTAATGCTTGAGCAATTCTCGTGACACTTCGCTGTTGACCAATCGCTTCAACCGTTACATCCAAAGCTGGTGATTGACCAGCCCCTGTCACGGCAACGCGTAATGGCATACCGACTTTACCCATTCCAACGTCAAGCTCTGCTGCGGTTTGTTCAATTGCTTGATGTACGGCTTCTGTATTCCATTCAGTAATTGCTGCCAATTTCTGCGAAACCAATTCAAGCGGCTGACGAGCAACCGGGCGAAGATGCTTTTTCGCTGCATCACTATCAAACGCCGTAAAGTCTTCATAGAAGTAACGACAAGTTTCTGCCATTTCTTTCAATGTTTTACAGCGATCGCCTAATAGCGTGACTAACTTCGCGAGCTCTGGTCCCGTCCGAGTATCAATCTGTTGTTGATCGATATGCCACTGTAGCTGCGTCGCGACATATTCTGGAGCCAGCGTCGTAATATAGTGATGGTTCAACCACAACAGTTTTTCGGTGTTAAAGGCACTGGCCGATTTACTCACGGCTTCAAGTTGGAACAAATTAACCATCTCTTCGACAGAGAAGATTTCCTGATCGCCATGCGCCCAGCCCATTCTTACCAGATAATTCAGCAGCGCTTCAGGTAAAAAGCCATCATCACGATATTGCATGACACCAACCGCACCATGACGTTTCGACAGTTTTTTACCATCATCACCTAAAATCATTGAGACGTGTGCATAAACCGGGACTTCTGCACCAATCGCTTTAAGGATGTTAATTTGACGTGGCGTGTTATTGATGTGATCTTCGCCACGAATAACATGCGTGATCCCCATATCCCAATCGTCTACAACGACACAGAAATTATAGGTCGGTGATCCATCTGTACGACGGATGATCAAATCGTCAAGCTCTTGGTTACTAAATTCAATTGGCCCACGGATCTGGTCATCAAAAATTACCGATCCCTCCTGGGGATTACGAAAACGTACCACATGAGGTTCATCTGCCGTATGCCCATGGTCGGTATCGCGACAACATCCGTCATAACGCGGTTTCTCACCGGCTTCCATCTGTTGTTCACGCAGCGCGTCCAAACGCTCACGCGAGCAGTAACAACGGTAAGCAGTATCTGCTTCAAGCATTTGGTCAATAACTTGATTATAACGATCAAAGCGTTTGGTCTGATAATAAGGGCCTTCATCCCAATTCAGACTCAACCAATTCATCCCGTCCATAATGGCTTCAATCGCTTCGGGGGTCGAACGCTCAAGGTCGGTATCTTCGATACGCAGTACAAATTCACCTTGGTTATGACGTGCGTAGAGCCACGAATAGAGTGCGGTGCGCGCGCCACCGACATGAAGGTAGCCTGTAGGGCTAGGTGCAAAACGTGTTTTGATTTTCATTTGAGATTTGCCTTTACGTACATAGGGTTGAAGACCCGATAAAACCGTGTGGAAGAGAATTACGCTTTGCACAGTGTAACAGTTAGCGCTTATTCCTCAATGACAAGAGATGACTAATCTCAGTCCGGGATGAAATTGTTGGGTCAATTTCCATCAAATAGGTTAATTGGGAGACAGAATGGTGAAATTTAAACCGAACAGAAAATTAACTGATAAAAAGCGTTGACTCAACATCAACTATCCCTATAATGCGACTCCACACAGCGGGGGTGATTAGCTCAGTTGGTAGAGCATCTCCCTTACAAGGAGGGGGTCGGCGGTTCGAATCCGTCATCACCCACCACTTCGGGTCGTTAGCTCAGTTGGTAGAGCAGTTGACTTTTAATCAATTGGTCGCAGGTTCGAATCCTGCACGACCCACCAAATTCAGTAAAAAAGCACCCTCTGGGTGCTTTTTTCGTTTCTACCTTACCGAAATCTTCCGCCTTTTCGCCAATTGCTGTGCTTGCTCTACCACTAATTGCCAAATGACTTCTGCCGAGGGAGTTAAAGAGCGGTTTCTACGCCGAATAAGGGTTAATAATCGCCCTCTTTCCGGTTCAATATGTCTGACCACTAGCTCACTTTCGCGTGGTAAGGGAAGCGCTAGAGCAGGTAAGATACTTATTCCTATTCCCGCATCGACCATTGTAAACAATGTGCTCGGATGTCCGACTTGTTGAACAACATCAGGATAAGCGCCTTGTTGTTGGAAAATCGCATCGATTAACACGCGGCTTCCTGACGCATAATCTTGTAATACGCATTGCCGCTGTGCAATATCACGCCACGTCACTAATGATTGTTTCGCCAAAGGGTCATCTTCACGGCAAAGCAATAAGAAGGAATCTTGCAAAATAGGCTGCGTTTCAAAATCACCGGTATTTTGTAGTTCGATCACAATCCCGAAATCGACTTCTTCTTGTCGCACAGCTTGCACAACGGATTGCTGAACGCTGTCTTGTAGCAGTAACCGTATATCAGGATAACGTTGTTGACAGGCAGCGAGGCAATGCGGCATTAACTGGGCCGAGATAGTTTGGCTCGCGGCAACTCTTACCGTTCCAGTTCGCTGTTCACCATAGCTATGCAGACCTTTAATCAAGCTATCCATATCATCAATTAATAGCGCCATACGTGATGCCAACTGTTTACCCGCAAGGGTCAATACGACCTCTCGCGTCGTTCTATCAATCAGACGCAGTGATAATGTTTGTTCGAGTTCTTTAACCGCATGACTCACCGCCGATTGACTTAACCCAATCAACTCACCCGCGCGACTGAAACTTTGCTGTTCGGCAACGGCTACAAAAATCCGTAGTTGTCGTAAACTATAATTCATCTATTTTCTTCATATATTCATATAATAAATCAATTATATTTCTAACTTAATTTGACGCACAATCCAATTATTATCTACTGCATGGAAACACTTATGGGCTTTCTTCGTCTCGACCCAATGATGGTCAAATTAATTATTACCGTATTACTCGCCACTTTTTTCCCCGCTCGAGGGGGGTTTGTACCGATTGTCGAGTTACTCACGACAGCGGCTATCGCCCTACTATTCTTTATGCATGGCGCTAAACTCTCGCGAGAGAAAATCATTGCAGGAAGCAGCCATTGGCGACTGCATTTATGGATCATGTGCAGTACCTTTGTGGTATTCCCTATCCTTGGCTGTCTACTCACTTGGTGGCACCCCGTCAATGTCAGCAATGATATTTATACGGGATTTATTTATCTGTGTATTTTACCGGCTACCGTCCAATCCGCGATCGCCTTCACTTCATTAGCCGGTGGAAACGTTGCCGCAGCGATTTGTAGTGCTTCAGCATCCAGCCTGCTTGGCGTGTTTATCTCACCACTATTGGTCAATTTAGTGATGAACGTACACAGTGGTATGCCAGGTAATGGGCTTGAACAGATAGGCAAAATTTTACTTCAGTTATTCTTACCTTTCGTTCTGGGCCATATTGCACGCCGTTGGATTGGCGGATGGGTAGAACGCCATCGTAGTTTAATCGGTAAAACCGACCAAACCTCAATTCTACTGGTTGTTTACACCGCCTTTAGTGAGGCCGTCGTCAACGGTATTTGGCATAAAGTGGATGCCACGACACTCGGATGGATTTTTGTGGGCTGCATCTTGTTATTAGCCATCGCCCTACTTATCAACCTGCTGGTCGCACGTCTTTTTGGCTTCAGCCGTCCCGATGAAATTACCATTCTTTTCTGCGGCTCGAAAAAGAGTTTGGCTAACGGTGTACCGATGGCAAACATTCTTTTCCCTGCGAGTAGTGTTGGGATTATTGTTTTGCCATTAATGATTTTTCACCAAATTCAGCTAATGACTTGTTCATGGATTGCCCAGCGCTATAAGAAAGCCGCTGAACAGGCTCAGAACGACTGATCCCTCGAGGGATTGTTTCACTCAGTGACCGATTCACTGGGTGAAAACTTTCTCTCCATTCTTAACGCTAAAAGGTTATATTCTATCTACACTCTTTCAAAGAAGACGTGGACAACGTCACTTTCTGGTTATTTTTAGGATGGAATAAGCCATGACAGACACTACGCGAGACGCAAGCGCACAGAATAATGCTGAGCAAGATCAGCCGTCCACGTCGGCAGATAATACTGAAACACCCCCGCGGCAACGTCCGGGTAAAAAGCCACTTGTTATTTTAGCGGTGATTACATTAATTGTTCTCATCGTAGCGCTTATTTTTTGGTTGATGAACCGGGGGATTGAAACAACCGATGATGCCTTTACCGATGGCAATGCGGCGACAATTTCCCCACAAACTAGCGGCTATGTGGTAAAGCTCGCGGTTAATGATAACCAATTTGTGCATCAGGGTGACCTGTTAATCCTTATTGATCCCCGTAATGCCACCGCTCAGCGTGACCAAGCACAAGCACAACTAGGTAGTGCACAAGCACAACTCCAACAAGCACAAGCGCAGTATGCGTTAGCTAAAGTCCAATATCCGGCTCAATTACATCAAGCCTTAGCCGATCAAGCAAAAGCGAAAGCAAACTTAGCCAATGCGGAATCCGTCTATCGTCGCCAACATGGCGTCGATCCACGAGCAACCACGCAGAGTAATATCGACAGCGCAACATCGCAATGGCGAGCTGCACAAGCAGACCTCCAACAAGCTCAAGCGCAGGTTGAAATTGCCTCCCAAGTTCCTCTACAACTCCACCAGCAAGAAACGAATATTGCCACCCGGCGCCAACAAGTCGCGCAAGCAGAAGCACAATTAGCGACCGCAAACTTGAATCTCTCTTATACCGAAGTTCGCGCCCCTTACGACGGATACGTGACTAAGCGCAATGTCCAAGTAGGAAGTCTTGTTCAAGCAGGATCGGCGCTCTTCTCCTTGGTCTCACCGCAAATTTGGATTACCGCGAACTTCAAAGAGTCACAACTTGAATATATGCATCCAGGTAACAAGGTCAGTATCACCGTCGATGCGTGGCCGGATCTTAAGCTAGAAGGACATGTAGACAGCATTCAAATGGGTTCTGGATCGCATTTCTCCACCTTCCCTGCGGAAAATGCCACAGGAAACTTCGTAAAAATCGTGCAACGTGTTCCGGTAAAAATCATTATTGATAAGGGCCTTGATCCTCAACACCCTCTCCCTTTAGGCTTATCGGTAGAGCCTAAGGTTCGCGTTGATGAGTGATTCTCAACGCTGGCAACCACGCTATAACCCTTGGCTGGTTGCCCTCACCGTCACCTTAGCCGTATTTATGGAGGTATTGGACTCAACTATTGTTAACGTTGCCCTCCCCCATGTCGCCGGCTCGCTTTCCTCCAGTTATGATGAGGCGACTTGGGTATTGACCTCTTACCTAGTCGCTAACGGTATTGTTCTGCCTATTTCTGCCTTTCTTAGCCGACTGTTTGGCCGGAAAAACTATTTTCTTATTTGTGTTGTGATGTTCACTATCTGCTCTTTTCTATGTGGCATTGCCACTGAATTATGGCAACTGATCTTATTTAGAATTTTACAGGGCTTTTTTGGCGGGGGACTGCAACCTGTACAACAATCCGTATTATTAGATTATTTTAGTAAGCAAGATCGCGGTAAGGCTTTCGGCCTCTCATCGATCGCCATCATTGTCGCCCCGGTTATTGGTCCTACGCTTGGTGGCTGGATCACTGATAATTATAGTTGGCGCTGGATTTTTTTTATTAATATCCCCGTAGGTGTTCTCACTACACTAGCCATTTATCAACTCCTCGAAGATCCGCCTTGGGAACGCAAGGCGAAAAAAGGGGAATTGCGGATTGACTATATAGGCATCAGTTTAATTACTCTCGGCTTAGGGTGCTTGCAGGTCTTTTTAGACCGTGGGGAAGACGCCGATTGGTTTAACTCTTCTTTTATTATCACTTTTGCGATACTCGCCGCGGTAGGATTAGTCGGTGCCGTTTACTGGTTGATGTATGCACGTCGTCCAGTGGTCGATATTCTCGTGATGCGCGATCGTAATTTTTGGGTTGCTGGATTATTAATGGCGGCAATGGCTTTTATTTTATATGGGAGTTCAGTCGTCATCCCACAACTCGCCCAACAAGATTTAGGCTATACCGCGACCCTTGCGGGTCTTGTATTAACTCCCGGTGCTATATTTATTATTCTCACCATCCCTTTAGTACTGAAGTTAATGCCGATTGTGCAAACTCGCTTAATCATTATGTTTGGTTTCTTATGTCTTATGGGTTCTTTTTTGTATTCAGGTTTACAGATGACCCCAACGTTAGATTTTACCTCACTGGTCATTATGCGAAGTCTCCAGTCGATCGGGTTAGGCTTTTTGTTCGTGCCTTTAACTACGATTGCCTTTATCACTATTCCACAGCGATTAAATGCCGATGCTTCGGCACTGTTTACCTTATTTCGTAACGTGGCAGGTTCGATCGGTATTTCACTTTCGACCGCGGCAATTACCGAACGTCAACAAACACGTTCCGCTTATCTGGCCGACCATACCGGGCAACTAAATGAACCCTTCAACCTCACTCTTCAAAAAATCGGTGCGGCTATCCATAATTTTACCTCTTTGGTAGGAGACAGCTCCCAACTCGCTGCCGCACAGTTGTATAAACAGATGATTGGCCAAGCGCGCTTTCTAGCATATATCGATGTATTCAATGGCCTTTGTCTGATCGCGCTTATAATGATCCCCTTCTGTTTTTTACTCGCTCCCGTGAAGAGTGAAGGCAGCGCAGGAGGCCACTAAATGGAAGCAAAAAACATGAAGACTCAGCGACTATTATTGTCTTTACTCGTGCTTGCACTTTCGGGTTGTGCAGTAGGACCTGATTACCGAGCACCCGACAATCATTTATCGGCAACCTGGCATAATGCAAAGGGTTCACAAGCCTCGCAACTACAGATGACCGATCCCCAAGTAAGTTGGTGGCATAATTTCAATGACCCAGAGCTCAATAGCCTGATCCAACGTGCAACACAAGGGAATCTGAGCTTACAGCAAAGCGTGTTACGCATCGCCGGCGCACGCGAGCAAGTTTCGAGTGCACAAGGGGGGTTATTCCCGATCCTCAATGGCCAAGCCACTTACTCGAAACAACAATTAGGGCTTAAAGGCGAACTCCAATCTCAAGGTTTCTACGACACGTTACCTAGCGATATTGCCCATCAAGCGACGGGGAGCATCAATTTCTATCAAGGTGGTTTTGACGCAAGTTGGGAACTGGATTTGTGGGGGAAAACACGCCGAACAATCGAGATGGCACAAGCTAGCGCACAACAACAGATAGAACAACACAATGATGCACTCGTCTCTCTTGAAGCGGAAGTGACCCGCACCTATCTACAGTTGAGAGCGGCTCAAGCTCTGCAAGCATCGGTTAGTCAACAAATCCTTATCGCGCAACAAACTCTCGAACTCACGCAGAGTCAGAGCCAAAACGGCCTAGCGCCAAGCAGTGATGTAGAAAGTGCCACGGCTCAGCTCACGGCGTTACAAGCTCAACGCCCACAATATGAATCACAAATTGCCCAGACCAAAAATGGCCTGGCGGTATTACTCGGTCTAACACCGGGAGCTTTAGATAACGAACTTACCGCCTCACAACCGCTTCCCGCTTTACCCAAATGGGTATCGGTGGGAATTCCAGCACAACTCACTCGACGCCGACCTGATATTCGTGCGGCAGAAGCGAACTTACACGCCCAAACCGCTAATATTGGCGTATCGGTTGCACAGTTATTTCCTAGCGTTTCGTTAACGGGTCAATTAGGCGTTAGAAATAGTGATATCAGCTATATGGACAATTGGAGTAGTCATTTCTACAGCATCGGCCCGGGGATCAATTTACCGATCTTTGAAGGGGGACGATTAGTCTCCAATGTTAAATTAGCACGAACCGAGCAGGCTGCAGCAGTGCTTAACTATCGGCAAACCGTACTTAATGCCTTACAAGAAGTGGAAAATGCATTGGTCAGTTATCAAACAGATCAACAACAAGTAACGGCGCTAACCCTCTCAAGTGATGCTCTAAATCGTGCCTATCAACTTGCTAGCGAGAACTATAAGAATGGGTTTGTTACCTATATCACAGTACTCGATGCCGAACGGCAATTAGCCAACACCCGGCAACAGGCCATTAAGGCTCAGGCACAAACTGTCATCGATTTAGTTGCGCTATACAAAGCACTTGGTGGCGGTTGGGAACAACAGTCCTCCGTTTCACTACCACACTATTCGGTGTTTGGGGAAGCAGAGCAAGCTAGCGTGACGAGTCATTAATGATGCTTCGCCCGTCATCCGGGCGAAGCAGTTTAACCTTTAAGTGGCATCACTAAGTGCTCGAGGCCTTCGATACGAATGGCGAGAGCGAGTTGTAGAAGCTGACCGAGATGTCCCTCAGGAAAGGCTTCCTTGCGGGCGAACCACAAAAGATACTCTTCTGGTAAATCAATAAGGCGTCGACCTTGGTATTTACCAAAAGGCATACGCCAATTGGCAAGCTCTATTAACTGTTCTTTATCTGGCATTACTCCCCCAACAATCGAATTAACTGTTGCTCGTCAATGACAGTAATCCCTAAGGCCTGCGCTTTCTCTAACTTGGAGCCTGCAGCATCGCCAGCTATCAACATATCTGTCTTTTTCGAGACGCTGCCTGTCACTTTCGCCCCACGTTGTAAGAGCTTTTCTTTCGCCTCATCACGCGTCATTTGAAAAAGCGTTCCGGTAAGAACCACTGTTTTACCATTAAACGGGGAGTCTGCCACCTCAGCATCAACGACACTCTCCGCTATCGGCCAATGAATACCCGCATCATCAATCAGTTGACGAATGACCTTTCGATTGCTCTCTTCGTCCATGAAATGACGAATATGCGTGGCAACTACCGTTCCCACATCCGACACCGCGATTAACTCATCCATTGACGCGTTGATAAACGCATCTAACGTAACGAAATGGGTCGCGAGTGCTAAGGCTGTTGCTTCACCGACTTCACGTATCCCTAAGGCGTAAATAAAACGCGCAAGCGTTGTCTGTTTAGATTTGTTTAACGCATCAATAATGTTTTGGGCAGACTTGGGGCCCATACGTTCAAGACCCGTCAATTTTCCGGCCGTTAAACGAAAGAGGTCAGCAGGCGTCATAACGTATTCTTTATCAACCAACTGCTCGATTAATTTATCGCCCAGGCCATCGACATCTAGCGCTTTACGGGAAACAAAATGTTTCAACGCCTCTTTACGCTGCGCCCCACAAATTAAGCCACCTGTACAACGTAAAACCGCTTCCCCTTCTACGCGCTCAGTATCGGAGCCACAAACGGGACAATGTAGGGGGAAAATGACGTCTCGAGCCTCTATCGGACGCTCCGCTTCAATCACATTGACAATTTGTGGAATAACATCGCCCGCGCGCCGTACGACTACGCGGTCGCCAATTTTCAACCCTAACCGTGCCACTTCATCAGCATTATGTAAGGTGGCGTTACTCACCCATACACCCGCGACTTGTACCGGTTCTAAACGCGCTACTGGCGTAATAGCACCGGTACGGCCAACTTGGAACTCAACATCACGCACATAAGTCAATTGCTCTTGGGCAGGAAATTTAAATGCCGTCGCCCAACGCGGCGCTCTGGCAACAAAGCCTAATTGCTGCTGCTGAGATAAGTCATTCACTTTGATCACTACGCCATCGATATCAAAACCCAGTTGGGTACGCTGTTCAATGACGTGATGATAAAAATCGACCACCGCCTGTGCTGAGTCGCACACTGTCACATGCGGCTCCATGGGTAATCCCCAATCACGCAGTTGTTTCAAGCGATCAAAGTGGGTCTGCGCTAAGGCTCCCCCTTCATGGACGCCTACCCCATAACAATAAAAACTCAAGGGACGTTGTTGAGTAATACTCGGATCGAGTTGTCGTAAAGAACCTGCAGCGGCATTACGTGGGTTAGCAAAGACCTTAGCCCCCTTTTTCCGAGCTTTTTCATTAAGCGCTTCAAATCCCTTTTGTCGCATAAATACTTCACCACGAACTTCAAGTCTACGCGGAATATCGCTACCGGATAAAGAGAGTGGGATCGCTCTAATTGTGCGAATATTTTGAGTAATATTTTCGCCAGTCGCCCCATCGCCACGTGTAGCAGCTCGCACTAAAATACCATTTTCATACAACAAACTGACGGCTAATCCATCAAGTTTCAATTCACAACAATAGTCAATATTGGCGGACACCGAGAGTCGTTCAGTGACCCGGCGTATAAACGCATGAAAACTTGCTTCATCAAAAACATTATCCAATGAGAGCATCGGTACTTCATGCTGTACGGATTCAAACACACTCAGTGGTTTAGCCCCGACACGCTGAGTAGGGGAATCCTCTGTAATCAAGTCAGGATGTGATGACTCAATTTCACGTAATTGTTGCAGTAAACGGTCATACTCCGCATCCGGTACTTGGGGTGCATCAAGCACGTGATATTGGTACTCGTGATAACGAAGTTGCTGACGTAAGCGGTCTAACTGTTGTTGAAGGTTAGCCATAATAAATGCACCATGATAAAAAACCCCCGACAGGCGGGGGTTGATAGTTTGAGAGAAGTCACTAGAGATTAGTGGCCAATGACTTCACGAATGCGCGCTTTGTAAACTTCAAGTTTTTGTGGGGTAACCATACGGCGTTCATCATCCAGCACCACAGCGCCGACATCATCGGCAATACGCTGAGCGGATTGCAGCATCAATTTAAAGTTTTGATGGGCATCACCGTAACAAGGCACCATCATAAAAATAGAGATGCTCGGTGTCGTAAAATCACTCATATGGTCTGGGTCAAATGAACCAGGTTTAACGCTATTGGCTAAGCTAAAAAGCACTGGACCACTGCCTGTAGGGCTAAGGTGGCGATGGAAAATATTCATCTCGCCAAACTGAAAACCCGCTTGCAGGATAGCTTGCAGTAAAGGCTCGCCATTGAGTTCACTCCCAGCATGAGCCGCGACATGCAGCACAAGTACCGTTTCGGTGAGCCGCTCTTTGCTCTCCGGCGCGCCTTGTGAAGCAGTCTTCGCCGATTCAGACTCGCTTTTAGCGACCTCGGAAGACGCCGCAACCGCTGACGGGTTAACCGTTTCGCGCTGAGCCGGTTGAACAGGTTCCTCGTTCAGGGGGGCATCAACCGGTACAGGTTGTGTAATAGCGTGAGTATCTTCATCACCCCTATCATTCACAACAGGAGGCGTCTGCTTACTCTGTTTAGCAACGGGTATATCGTCACCGAGCAGGGGATCACCGTGTAAAGGCACGCTGTCACGAAGTGAACTGCTTTTCGCTGACGGTTGATGGGGGGGGTGAGAAGAAGATGGCGTAGCCTCGCGGCGCTGAACAGCCGCAGTGTCACGACGCGGTGCCTGTTGAGGCATCGATACAGAAGATGTCTCCTGTACAGAAGCCACTTCTTCCTCTTCGTCGTAACTCTCATCACGACGTTGTGTAAAGTGCTTATGTGGACGATCACGGAAAACACGAGACCGCTCTTTACGATTAGTCCATAAACCGTGCGCTAATAGCGCGATAATCGCGATAGCACCAACAACTATTAAGATCAGACGCAAATCCTGCATCACTATATTCTCTGTTGTTCAAACACTTTGCCTATAATAGGCACCTATATATCACTAAATGTATTGGTCAGCGCGAATAAGTGCAAGCCTACACTGCCAATTATCGTGAATAATACCATTAATCTGGTGTAAATGATTAAATTAGCAGCAGCAGAGGGTTCGCCACTGCAAAAAAAACGTTACTATAAAGCTGTATTTCCTATTACGAGTATTCAGATATGCCGCAACGCCAACAGCCCTTACCCTCATCTGGCTTTACTTATGTCAAAATAGGCTGCCATTTAGTTTGCCTGCCTGGGATTCGACGTTATGTCATTGTTCCTCTTCTGATTAACATCCTTTTGCTCGGTTCAGCCTTTTATTGGCTTTTTACCAAACTTCATCAATGGATCCCTCAATTGATGAGTCATGTCCCCCACTGGCTCGCATGGCTAAATGTTATACTATGGCCTTTAGCTGTCGTATCTATCGTGCTGATTTTCAGTTATTTTTTCTCAACATTGGCTAACTGGATTGCCGCACCTTTCTTCGGCTTATTGGCTGAAAAACTTGAGCAAAGATTAACCGGGCATACGCTTAATGAAATGAGCTGGTGGTCACTGATTGCTGATTTACCGAGAATAATGAAACGAGAATGGCAAAAATTTCTCTACTATCTGCCCCGCGCAATAGGCTTACTATTGGTTCATTTTATCCCAGGGTTCGGTCAACTCATCGCCCCCATTTTATGGTTTATTTTTGGCGCTTGGATGATGGCGATTCAGTATTGTGACTACCCTTTTGATAATCACAAAGTTGCTTTTGCTACCATGCGTAGAAATCTTTCCCGAGATCGCCAGCTTCAACTAGAATTTGGTGGATTGATTAGTTTTCTGACGATGATCCCGATTATCAATTTGGTGATTATGCCGATTGCCGTTTGCGGGGCTACCGCACTTTGGGTCGACCGTTATCGTCACACCTATATAACGTAAAATACGTGGAGTTATTGCACTCTGACATATCGATATATCATTTCGTCACTTCACTGGAAAGATATAAAGCGTATTCTCACTACGTTCCGCAAAATTCAAAGAGTTAAGGACAGGATATGAGTAAGATTTACGAAGATAACTCGTTAACGATTGGCCACACACCTTTAGTGAGGTTAAACCGCCTAGGTAATGGACGTATCCTTGCCAAAGTAGAATCTCGCAATCCAAGCTTTAGTATTAAGTGCCGAATTGGCGCAAATATGATTTGGGATGCCGAAAAAAAAGGGCTATTAAAGCCGGGTGTAGAACTAGTAGAACCCACTAGCGGCAATACCGGTATTGCCTTAGCCTATGTCGCCGCAGCTCGAGGCTATAAACTGACCTTGACCATGCCAGACACCATGTCGGTTGAACGTCGTAAACTCTTAAAAGCCCTAGGTGCTCAGTTAATTTTAACCGAGGGGGCAAAGGGCATGAAAGGCGCGATCGCCAAAGCAGAAGAAATCGTCGCCAGTGATCCCGTTAAGTACCTTATGCTGCAGCAATTTAGTAATCCAGCTAATCCTGAAATTCACGAAAAGACAACCGGCCCTGAAATTTGGGAAGATACCGATGGTGAAGTCGATGTTTTAATTTCTGGTGTCGGTACCGGCGGAACCCTAACAGGGACTGCACGCTATTTGAAACAAACCAAAGGGAAAACCAGTCTTTATGCGGTTGCGGTCGAACCTACTGATTCCCCAGTTATTTCACAAACTCTAGCAGGCCAAGAAATCGTTCCGGGTCCGCACAAAATCCAAGGGATCGGAGCAGGTTTCATTCCTCAAAACCTCGATCTCAGTCTTATTGACAGAGTGATTACCATCACGAATGATGAGGCCATCAATACTGCACGCCAATTAATGGAATCCGAAGGGATCCTCGCGGGAATATCTTCAGGAGCAGCGGTGGCCGCAGCATTAAAACTGCAACAAGAACCCGAATTTGCTGAAAAAAATATTGTCGTTATCCTTCCCTCTTCAGGCGAACGTTACCTATCAACAGCGTTATTTGCAGATCTGTTCACAGAAAAAGACAATAGTTAGTCGACTTTCTTCTTGCTTTTAAAAAAGCATATTATAAAAAGCACCCTTAGGTGCTTTTTTTGTGCAGTAGATCTCAATTCCACTTAGTTCACATTTGCTTTGTTCCTGCCTCTTCTGGTATCAACACTGAGATTTATTTTCAACGACAAAATAATGCTAGAAATTTTATGCGTTTGATCATCCCGGCCTAATAAAACGGTAGGGTAATAGGCTTAATTGAAGTATAACTTTTAGCTTGGCTATCACCGTTAAGCCACTTGGCGAATGCCACTGTCTTTTTATGATTAGGGTTTCTCGATACACTTTTTGAAAATTTTGGGGAAAAATATGTTTCAACAAGAAGTCACGATTACTGCACCAAATGGATTACACACTCGTCCCGCAGCACAATTCGTAAAAGAAGCGAAAACTTTCCAATCAGAAATTACCGTGACCTCTCAAGGCAAAACAGCCAGTGGGAAAAGCCTGTTTAAATTGCAAACGCTCGGACTAACACAAGGCACAGTCATTACCCTGAGTGCTGAGGGAGAAGACGAACAGCAAGCGATTGAACATCTAGTGAAATTAATGGCTGAACTTGAATAATTAGCACGTAATACGATAAGCCCATTGATTGTTGATCAAGCATAGCCTTACACTCAATCATCCCGTTGAGTCGCTACATTTGGGCGCTTACTTCCAGTATTTACACTTAAGCATCGTTGATTTAAAGGTAAGATTATGATTTCTGGTATTCCTGCGTCACCCGGCATTGCATTCGGTAAAGCACTTCTCCTCAAAGAAGATGACATTGTCATCAATAGCCATAAAATCGATCCTAGCCAGGTTGATCAAGAAATTAATCGTTTTCTTGAAAGCCGTCAGAAAGCCTCTTCACAGTTAGAGACAATTAAGACGAAAGCGGGCGAAACATTTGGTAAGGAAAAAGAGGCCATCTTTGAAGGGCATATCATGCTGCTGGAAGATGAAGAGCTTGAGCAAGAAATCATTGATCTTATCCGTAAAAATCATCAGAGCGCTGATGCTGCAGTCCATGCCGTCATCGAGGACCAAGCGACGGCACTCGAAGAGTTGGATGATGAATACCTTAAAGAACGTGCCGCGGATGTTAGAGATATTGGAAAACGTTTGCTCCAAAATATTCTGGGCCTCACCATTGTCGATCTCAGTGCTATCGCGGAAGAATCAATTCTCGTAGCTAAAGATCTCACGCCTTCAGAAACCGCACAACTGAACCTAGATAAGGTGCTGGGATTTATCACTGACTTGGGGGGAAGAACCTCTCATACTTCGATTATGGCTCGCTCCCTTGAGCTCCCCGCAATTGTGGGCATTGGTACGATTACACAATCAGTGAAAAATGGCGATTTTCTCATTCTTGATGCGGTGAACAACCAAGTATTGGTCAATCCTTCTGAAGAAGAGATCGCAGAACTTCGTGACATTCAAACCACATGGTTAGATGAAAAACACGAAATGGCCAAACTGAAAGATTTACCGGCTATTACTTTAGATGGCCATCATGTGGAAGTCTGTGCCAACATCGGTACTGTACGTGATGTTGCGGGGGCAGAGCGTAACGGTGCAGAAGGTGTCGGCCTCTATCGTACTGAATTTTTGTTCATGGACCGTGATTCTTTACCGTCTGAACAAGAGCAATTTGAAGCCTACAAAGCCGTCGCAGAAGCCGTCGGAGCCCAAGCAGTGATTATTCGGACGATGGATATTGGTGGGGACAAAGACCTTCCCTACATGAACCTACCGAAAGAAGATAACCCATTCTTAGGTTGGCGAGCGATTCGTATTGGTATGGACCGTAAAGAAATTCTCCATGCACAACTGCGCGCAATCCTCAGAGCTTCTGCATTTGGGAAGTTACGTATCATGTTCCCGATGATTATCTCTGTCGAAGAGGTACGGATACTGAAAGCAGAATTGGCAACCTTAAAATCCCAGCTAATCGAAGAAGGCAAAGCGTTTGACCAGAACATTGAAGTCGGTATTATGGTTGAGACTCCTGCTTCCGCAGCCATCGCTCATCACCTTGCCAAAGAAGTCGACTTCTTCAGTATCGGCACCAACGATTTAACCCAATACACGTTAGCCGTGGACCGTGGTAACGATCGTATTTCGCATCTCTACAACCCAATGAGCCCTTCTGTGCTCCTTCTTATCAAGCAAGTTATTGACGCATCTCACGCTGTTGGAAAATGGACCGGAATGTGTGGTGAGTTAGCGGGGGATGAACGTGCTACACTGTTACTATTAGGTATGGGTCTGGATGAATTTAGTATGAGTTCTATCTCCATCCCTAGAATCAAAAAAATTATTCGTAACACTAATTTCAAAGATGTTGAGGCGTTAGCTGCCGAAGCGCTCGCGCAACCTACCGCTGAAGACTTAACGAAACTCGTTGATAAGTTTATTAAAGAAAAAACACTTTGCTAACCTGTCATAAGTGTTTCGACGTTATTGCTTAGGAGAAGATCATGGGATTGTTTTCTAAACTTTTTGGCGACAAATCGGATAGCGATTCTAGTAACATAGAAATTATTGCCCCCCTGTCGGGCGAGATTGTGAATATTGAAGATGTTCCTGATGTCGTATTTGCAGAAAAAATTGTCGGTGATGGTATTGCGATACGCCCCAACGGTAATCAAATTGTCGCGCCAGTAGACGGTACAATTGGTAAAATTTTCGAGACTAATCACGCATTCTCAATCGAGTCAGACAATGGTGTAGAACTGTTTGTGCACTTTGGTATTGATACCGTTGAACTGAAAGGTGAAGGTTTTAAACGCCTCGCGGAAGAAGGCCAAAAAGTAAAGAAAGGCGATCCCATTATTGAGTTCGACCTAGCTTTTCTTGAGGAAAAAGCGAAATCAACCCTAACGCCGGTCGTCATTTCCAACATGGATGAAATTAAATCCCTGTCTAAACTATCCGGTCATGTTACGGTCGGCGAAACACCGATTATGCGGATTCAAAAATAGTCGCGGTCAACGCTCATCCTACGATGAGCGTTAACTTATTCAGGCCAACGCGGTAATCGAATCGTTATTTTAAGCCCACCCTCTGGGCGATTGGTAGCAGAAACTTCACCGTGATGTGCCGTGATCACCTTACGAACAATCGCTAATCCTAATCCATAACCTTTGCCAGAAAGGCTGGACTGTAAGCGGACAAAGGGGTCAAAAATACTGGATATCTTCTCTTCCGCCACACCCGGACCGCTATCACAAATTGTCAGTTGCAAGGTATCACGATCAACCTCTAATTTAACAACGATAACTTGGCCACGTGCGGAATAACGTAGTGCATTGCGTAACACGTTTTCAATCGCACGACGAATCAATTCAGCATTACCACGAACTGTTACTGACTTTAGACTATCGTAATGGGCAACAACATCGACTTTAGGTTGCTGTGCTTCATAGCGAACATCGAGCAGAATCGCTTCTAACAAGGCTATAAAATCAAAATATTGATCAATATCGATCCCATCATGCTCTGCTCTCGACAGCGTCAGTAGCTCGCCAATCATTCTATCCAAACGCTCTGTTTCCAGATCGATGCGATCCAATGATTGTGGAATATTAGTCTCACTCTGACGAGCAAGCCCTACCGCTAACTGTACTCGTGCCAACGGCGTGCGTAACTCATGAGAAATATCATGTAATAATGCCTCGCGCGCTTTGACCAAAACATCGATACGTTCGACCATTGAATCGAAGTCTTTGGCTACCAGCGATAATTCATCGTAACGACGTCTCATCGAAGGAAAGAGTCGGACGGTGAGATCGCCTTGAGATATTTTTGCAAATCCTTCTCGTAACTGTCTGATCGGGCGAGTCACGTTCCACGCCAAGAATAGACTAAAAAATAAGCCTAAACAGGGTGCAAAAAACATCATGGGTGTAGGGATATGAATGGCATCATGCCACGAACGATGATCATGCCCATCGAAACGATCCAGTTCACGGTAATCGAGCATCAGAAGATAATGTTTGCCTGCTTTATCTTCAATCCGTTGCGAAACAACCATTGGTATACAACATTTATCGTCGTCTGCTTCAGGAAGCGAGGTTGTTGGAGAGAGAATTTCTACCTTAGGCTGAATTTCAGGATCCCATTGGCTGACGATCGACGGCACTGCTGAGGGCCCTGATTCGGCAATAACCGCCGCGATTGACGAAAGTTGTACTTGCTGCAAACTACGCTGGTCCCTCTCAAAGGGAGTATCGTGGTGGGTCAATAGCGAAAAACAAAGCCAAATCACTTGGCTTATCACCAGAAACACGAATAAAAAAGCGCCCAGCATCTTGGTGAATAGTCGCCGAGGATAACATTGCTTCATCGAATTTTGTAACCAATACTACGCACAGTTTCGATAAAAATTTGATCATGCGTTGTTTTTGCTAACTTTTGACGAATATTACTAATATGCACATCAACACTGCGATCATAAGCCTCGCGCGTACGGCCAAGTGCTTTTTCGGAAAGTTCGTCTTTTGAAACGACGCGATCACCCGCAACGAGTAATAATTCCAGCAAGTTGAATTCAGAGGCCGTTAAGTCAATGGTGTCCTGCTGCCACATCACTGAGCGCATGGCTGGATTGAGAACTAGCTCTTTGAGTACCAGTGGATGGCTATCATTCTGCGTGGCGGGGATTTCTTCAAAACGACGCATTACTGAACGTAATCGAGCGACCAGTTCACGCGGATAACACGGCTTAGGCATGTAATCATCAGCACCCATTTCTAAGCCGATGACACGGTCAATATTCTCACCTTTCGCCGTAAGCATAATGATCGGTAAACGGTGGTGCTGGCGTACCTGACGTAAAACCTCTATTCCGCTGATATCTGGCAGCATAATATCAAGGATCATTGCATCATAATGTGTTTGATTAATCACTTCTAAGGCGCGTTTACCGTGCGTAATAACATCGGTATTCATTCCTTCGCCAGCCAGATATTGGCTTAACATTTGGCCTAACTCTTGATCGTCTTCAACTAATAAAATTTTCATGTGATGACCTCTAACGTAATCTGCTTATCATGACGGCTTTTCCTGCAATATTCTGTTAGATTTACACAATTATTACGCTTTTAACGTACCGAGGCATTAAAAATTCCGGTAGAGAGATAGCGATCACCGCGATCACAAACGATGGCGACCACTACACTGTCAGGATGTTGTTTAGCCAATGCTAATGCCGCACAAACTGCCGCACCGGAGCTAACACCAGCAAAGATTCCTTCTTGTTGAGCTAAAGCTCGGGTCGTCTGCTCGGCGCGTACTTGTGTCATCATTACAATGTCATCGACCCACTGTGGCTGATAAATACTTGGCTGATATTCAGCTTTCCAGTGCCGAATTCCCGCAATTTGACTCCCCGCCTCAGGCTGCAAACCGATAACCTGAATTGCGGCATTTTGCTGCTTAAGAAACCGTCCCGTGCCACTGATAGTTCCCGTTGTCCCCATACTGGAGACAAAATGTGTAATCCGTCCGGCTGTCTGGTGCCAAATTTCAGGTCCGGTTGTACGAAAATGGGCAAGTGCATTGTCGGGGTTATTGAACTGATCGAGTACCACCCCCTCCCCTCGCGCTGCCAGTTCTTGAGCATAATCACGGGCATACTCCATACCTCGTGCTTGATCGATAAGAATCAACTCGGCACCGTAAGCCTGCATTGCCGCTTGGCGCTCAATACTCATATTATCAGGCATGAGTAATTTCAACTTATAGCCGAGTAGCGCACTAATCATTGCCAGTGCGATGCCTGTATTGCCGCTGGTCGCCTCGATCAATGTATCACCAGGTTTAATGGCGTTGCGTAACTCTGCTTCACGTATCATCGACCACGCGGCACGATCTTTCACCGAACCCGCGGGATTATTCCCTTCCAGTTTCACCCAAACCTCTCCTGCTCCGGCATCAGGAAGACGTTGTAATCGAACTAAGGGGGTATTACCTATCGTGGTTTCTAGGGTGATCACGTTTTTTTCCTATCGCTTAAACGGCATCAGCCTAGGCGAGAACCTAGGCTGATAATCATGCTTATATCGAAATTAGCAGTCCGTTTAATCAAAGGCAAGAGGCGCCAACAGATTGTTTTGTTGGTATACGCGGGCCTGTGACAAATTAAGGTAGAGAGTTGTTCCACGCTCAGGGGCGGTAGAATGCTGACTAATCAGTGACAGTGGATCGAGCTGCATTCCCTCAACCTCAACACTCAGTTGCCAGAAATGTCCTCGTGGGGTCACTTCGACCACTTTAGCGGGTAAGCGATGTTGTGCATCAGCCTGTGCTGACCACGCTAACTCCCAAGGGCGTAGGAAAAGGTCGATATTCCCCTCCACGCAATAAGGACGACTCAATGGCCAACGCTGCTCGCCAACCTGTAACCATTGGCCACTCACGGTTGCGGGCAGTCGATTGATTTCCCCCAAAAACTCCAGGACAAAACGACTTTCTGGCGCTTGCCAAACTTGTTGTGGTGTACCGTGTTGCTCGATATTACCTTGACTCATAACGACGATATGATCAGCGACATCCATCGCCTCTTCTTGATCATGCGTAACAAATACACTGGTAAATTTTAACTCTTCATGTAACTGGCGCAACCAACGACGCAGCTCTTTACGCACTTGCGCATCTAACGCACCAAAAGGTTCGTCTAATAATAAAATCGCCGGCTCGACCGCTAACGCGCGAGCCAAAGCCACACGTTGTTTTTGCCCACCAGAGAGCTGCGCGGGATAGCGGTTAGCGAACGCTTTAAGCTGAACCATATCCAATAACTTCATCACTTTGTCGCGGATCACAGCTTTGCTTGGGCGTGATTTGCGAGGCATCACTGTCAGCCCAAATGCGATGTTATCGAATACGGTCATATGACGGAACAGTGCATAATGTTGGAACACAAATCCTACTTGGCGATCCCGGGCATGAACGTGGCTGACATCACGCCCATGAAATAAAATTTCCCCAGAATTCTGATTTTCCAGTCCAGCGATGATACGCAATAACGTTGTTTTTCCTGATCCCGATGGGCCCAATAGTGCGACCATTTCACCTGAGGGAATATCAAGACTTAGCTGGTTAAGTACCTGAGTATCACCAAATGACTTGGAAATTTGCTTAATATTAATGCTCATTTTCGCCTGCCTGTACGCCGTGCTGCTGACGTTCTAGGCGCCATTGCAGTACACTTTTTAAACATAAGGTTACCATTGCCATAACGGCTAATAGTGCCGCCGCAGTGAATGCACCAACGGTATTATAATCTTGGTTTAGTAACTCAACTTGCAGAGGTAAGGTATAGGTCTCACCGCGTATCGCTCCAGATACCACCGACACCGCACCAAATTCACCAATAGCTCGCGCATTGGTCAACACAACGCCGTACAAAAGCGCCCAGCGAATATTCGGTAAGGTCACGCGACGGAACATCTGCCAACCGCTCGCGCCAAGTAGTATCGCCGCTTCATCTTCCTGGCTTCCTTGGCTTAGCATGACCGGCACTAATTCACGGATCACAAATGGGCAGGTAACGAAAATCGTCACTAACACCATTCCCGGCCAAGTAAACATCACTTGGATATTATGGGCATCTAGCCAGCTACCCGCAGGCCCATTAATTCCCCAGAAAAGCAGATAAAGCAACCCCACCACCACCGGAGAAATCGCAAAAGGAATATCATACAAGGTCAACAACAATTGACGACCCGGGAAATTGAATCGACTGACTAACCACGCCAATAAGGTGCCAAAAAGTAGGTTAACAGGAACAGTAATTAGGGCAATTAATACGGTCAGCCAAATTGCATGAAGCATATCCCCATCACGTAAATTATGGAGTGCTGTACCGACCCCCTCGCTTAGCGCCTGCCAAAATATATAGACGAGCGGTACCAATAAAAAAATCGCGGCGCTCAACACAGCAACGGTGATTAAGATCCATTTCGTCCAAGGACGTGCCATCGTAGACATTATTTGCCCCCTAACCGGCGGCCGTAACGGCTTTGCAAAGTATTAATAGTAAATAGCAAGATTAACGATGCCCCCATAATGACGGAAGCAATGGCACTAGAGGCTGGGAAATCAAACTCTTGTTGGCGAACAAAGATAAGCAGTGAAATCACTTCTGTTTTCCATGCAATATTTCCAGCAATAAAGATCACTGCCCCAAACTCACCAAGGCTACGGGTAAATGAAAGGGCTGTTCCCGCCAACAATGATGGTGCAATTTCCGGTAAAATAACGCGAAAAAAGGCTTGAGAAGGTCGTGCGCCAAGTGTTTCTGCCGCCTCTTCGTACTCCGGGCCTAGCTCTTCCAGCACCGGTTGTACGGTACGGATCACAAATGGGATACTGGTAAATGCCATAGCGACGGCGATCCCTAACCACGTGTAGGTCACTTTTATCCCATGCTCAACTAGCCAATGCCCATACCAACCATTAGCAGAAAATAGTCCGGCTAGGGTAAGACCTGCAACAGCCGTTGGTAAAGCAAAGGGCAAATCCATTAAACCGTCTAAGAACGTCCGACCAGGAAAACGGTAACGGGTTAATACCCATGCCATTAGGGTGCCAAACAGAGCATTAAACAACGATGCGACGGCTGCAGAAAGCAAAGTCACTTTATAGGCAGCGACAAGCTGGGGATCACTGATCACTCGCCAGTAATCCGCTAAGGTCATTTTTGATAATTGCATTAATAAAGCACTGACCGGCAGTAGCAAAATTAAGCAGGTAAAAAATAAGCTGGTGCCCAGGCTTAACCCAAAACCCGGTAATACTCGACGTTGACGTGAAAAAATCATAGTGATGACCCTACAGCCTGCAATCTATCGAACTCCCCTTGCGGGGCAAATTGTGACTGCATAGCCTGTTGCCATGAGCCAAATTGCTGTTCGACAGTAAAAAAATGGACGGGTGGAAAATGCTGCTGCGCCACTACTTGAGGAGTGGCATGATAAGTCCGGTAATAAAATCGCGTTAAAATATTTTGTGCCTCAGGCTGATACAAGAAATTTAAGTAATCTTTTGCAACTTCGGTTGAGCGAGCTCGTTCGGTATAACGGTCTATCCATGTCACAGGAAATTCAGCTTTAATATTCGTTTGTGGGACAATCACCTGAAAATGTTCTGCGGGGTAATGTGCTTGTAACGCACGAGCCTCCGCTTCAAAAGTAATTAATACATCCCCTAATTGATGATTAACAAAACTCTGCGTCGCTCCGCGTCCACCAATATCCGCGACTTGCGTATTTTTCACTAATTGACGCATAGCAGTACGTACCGCAGGTGAATTCTGTCCATGAGTAATCGAAAATGCTCCCCAAGCGGCTAGCCATGTATAGCGACCATTACCAGAGGTTTTCGGATTAGGATAGATGACTTTAACGCCCGGTTTCACCAAATCCTCCCAGCTTTTAATCTGCAACGGATTACCCTGACGAACGACAAACGCCATCGTTGAATAATAAGGTGAACTGTTATTGGCAAAACGGGTTTGCCAATCGCTAGGAATAAGATTGCCTTTATCATGCAGAACTTGAATATCGGGTACCTGATTAAAGGTCACAACGTCCGCGGACATCCCCTGCAAAATGGCTAAGGCTTGTTTGGATGATCCGCCATGTGATTGACGGATTATTAGCTTATCTTGCGGATGCCGGGCATCCCATTGTTGAATAAACAGCGGGTTAAGAGATTGGTAAAGCTCGCGAGAGACATCATATGAGCTATTGAGTAACTGAGCTGGATAGGCCAATGGGGTAGTCAATACCACACATCCCGCCATTAATCGTGCACAAAGTCTCTTCATACCTGAAAATTCCAATCTCAACGTCAGCCAATCAAGAAGTTATCAGTGTATAAATAAGGCTAGGAAAGCAGTAATGGTTTTATATACCGATTACTGCTGTGTAATTGCTAAAAAATATATAACGCGCTTAGGCGTGCCACACAACTTCTGACAGGGTCCACTGTTTCAACGTGTCATCGGCCGGCATAATGCCTGAAGGGCCATTAAATTCGCCATGATAGATGACGTCTAAATGTTGGCTATTGGGCACTTGGCACTGCACATGTTGACTATCTCGTCCCGGTTGACAATGCCCATAGGCCTTTTGAAATAACGCGGAGAATGGGGCACCGAAGGCAATTCCGTTTGGCGTATGAACGCTTGTATCGGTTACATCAATTTTGCTGACGGTTGTATCACCATAGAACGTCATGGCGACCTTTTGATCTTTCATCGCCTGAATGTAACTTTCAATCTGTCCGTTACGTGTTCCCATTCCTTGACGTATCTGATAATCACTGCCAATGCCTTGACTGATTGTCTCAGCGTTAAATGCGGTTAAGCCAGTGATGTTACCGACCCCCTTTTCACTGATGGCAACAGAAGAACCAAACCAATTCCAAGGAAGGGCCGATGACCATGAATAACTCAGTGGATTCCACCAGCGTACAGCATTGCTCGATGTATCAGCCTGATGGCCTGAACTGGCACAGCCGTTGAGCAATACCACACTGGCGAGCAGTGCACAGGGTAACGCTTTCATTTCAATTCCTCTTGGATTTCGGATCAGTGCTACTAGGAGTGATCTTCACTCGAAAAGTTTAGTTTGGCACCGTATTTATTGATTGAAGCAATGCCGTAGACGAGAATTCGTTAGTAACATTAACTCAGTGACTATATCAAACACGGTCAGTAGCAGTAATACGGGCGATGCTTCTAAGGCAGAACGATTCCATTGACTTAATTGCCACAGGCAGATCAATGCACCACTAAGAAGCACACAGTAACGACTGGCTCGCCAACATCGAGGGTAACGATGACGATAACCGCTTAACAGTAGGCAGATTAAGGCCGGCAGCCCCAGGCCTAGCCCCCAATATAAGGTTGTACTCTCAGGGACAAATAAGCGGAGTAGTTCCTCACCTTGTTGTTGTGAGACACCTGCCATTACCAATAATAACCATGCGCGTGCTTGAAACAATAATATTGCCCACAAGAAAAACGGCAGAGCATATCGCCCGTCATCGTCGTGAAGATCAGTCATGATGAGGCATCTCTAGTATTCACGATCTTCAATCAAACGTTTTCCTACACTCGTCACTTCGTTAATTTCGTATTCTAATTTTTCATAAAATCCCAGCACCAGATCACTGTCATCACGAATTTGTAGATTGATTTTTGGGCAACCGCGCGCAATCAATTTTTTTTCCAAGCGATTCATCAACGCATTAGCAAAGCCTCGACCTTGATAATCTGGGTGAACGGCCAAGTAATAGGCTGAACCTCGGTGGCCATCATATCCGCCCATGACGGTGCCGACTATTTGTCCAGAAAGAACGACAACAAGGAAAAGATCTGCATCATGCTGTAATTTACGTTCAATATCGAGTTCGGGATCATTCCAAGGTCGTAAGAGGTCACAACGCTCCCAAAGGGTAATCACCTCGTCGATATCTTGTTGTTCAAAAACACGAATTTCCATTATTCACCTCCCCTTTATGAAAACCATCTATTATGCGTGCGAGTGCAAGTGTTAGAAAAGGCAATACTCCGTAAAAGGCTGAAATATTTCAATGTTAGCAATATCACTAATGTTATTATATAACCTTATTATCAATAGTAATTCTCATTAACTCTTCACGGATCTGAATCTAATGAAAAAATTGGCCTCACTGAAACAATTAGTTAATCGCCGCCAATTACTTTTTTCTGGCCTTGCACTGGCGGTGCTTTCTCCCCGTGCAGTCTTGGCAGAAGAGTCGCGGATTTCGGTATCTAATCAGCGCCATTCGCCAGCCAAAAAAAATCACTCTGGTAAGTTTATCGTTATGCTCGACCCAGGTCATGGGGGAATAGACTCAGGCGCTGTCGGCGAAGAAGGATCAATGGAAAAGCACGTTGTGCTAGAAATTGCCAATAATGTTCGCCAACTGTTAAGTAACCATCCGCATATCGATGCGCGTTTAACCCGCGATAGTGACCACTTTATCCCTCTATACCAGCGTGTAGAAATTGCGGCACAACATGGCGCGTCACTGTTTATGTCCATTCATGCGGATGGGTATACCGATCCCAGTGCCCGGGGGGCTTCAGTATTTGCGCTCTCAAATCGGGGGGCCAGCAGTGCAATGGCTCGCTATCTCTCTGATCGGGAAAATGCAGCCGATGCCGTCGGTGGCGTTAAAGTGCAGCAAAAAGATCAATATCTTCAACAAATTTTATTCGATTTAGTACAAACCGATACCATCAAAAATAGCCTGACATTAGGTAAGCATGTGCTCGATACTATTCGTCCCGTGCACCATTTACACAGTCAGCATACCGAACAAGCCGCGTTTGCTGTGTTAAAGTCGCCGTCTATCCCATCTGTGTTAGTGGAAACATCGTTTATTACTAATCCAAGTGAAGAAAAACTTCTCGGCACCGCTGCATTTCGTAGAAAAATCGCTGGCGCTATTTCTGATGGTATCGTGAACTTTTATAATGAACAGCAACGCCGTAATCGACGAGTTAGTTGATTCACCTTAGGTTCACTAAAGGTTGTATAAAAAATATGAGTACACAAATCGAACAAGTCAAACACTTTCTTTTGTCATTGCAAGAGACTATTTGTCAACAACTCGCCGCTATCGATGGCCAAGCGACTTTTCTCGAAGATAATTGGACTCGCGAAGCTGGTGGGGGGGGACGAACTCGTGTACTGACTCAAGGTAATATTTTTGAGCAAGCTGGAGTTAACTTTTCTCATGTCTATGGTAGCGAAATGCCCGCTTCAGCAACCGCTCATCGACCAGAACTTGCAGGGCGTAGTTTCCAAGCCATGGGTGTCTCTTTAGTTATTCATCCTAACAATCCTTATGTTCCAACCAGTCATGCCAATGTCCGTTTTTTTATTGCCGAAAAACCAGGCGCCGATCCCGTTTGGTGGTTTGGTGGAGGCTTTGACTTAACGCCTTTTTATGGATTTGAAGAAGATGCCAAGCATTGGCATCAAACAGCGCAAGCACTCTGCCAGCCATTCGGCGATGACGTCTACCCTCGTTATAAAAAGTGGTGTGATGAATACTTTTATCTACGCCATCGCAATGAACAACGAGGAATTGGCGGGTTATTTTTTGACGATCTTAATGCGCCCAATTTTGAGCATTGCTTTCAGTTTACACAAGCCGTAGGGCTTGGCTTCTTAGATGCTTATCTACCGATCGTTGAACGCCGCAAAGCATATAAATTCGGTGAACGAGAACGCCAATTCCAGCTTTATCGTCGAGGACGGTATGTCGAATTTAATTTGTTATGGGATCGTGGAACCTTATTCGGGATTCAGAGTGGTGGACGGACGGAGTCAATTCTGATGTCGATGCCCCCTCTTGTGCGGTTCGAGTATGATTATCAAACCGAAAAAGAGAGCCCTGAAGCAGCGCTGACCGAACAGTTTCTGACCGTTCGTGAGTGGTTATAATATTGATATCTCGACGTAATCCGTCGAGATAGTCCAATCTATCACTCATAAAAAGAAACATAATTATTAATAGTTTTCTCGATGGGCCCTGAGTAAAACAGCTATCATGCTGAATTCTCTTATTGCCTACTGTGTATGGATCTCTCTCTCTTGAAAAAACTGACATTATCCCTTTTTGCGACGCTCTCCCTGATGGCGACCAGTACCAGCTTTGCTACCCCGAGAGTTGCTCCGCAAGTGAGTGCCGATATCGTACAACGTTATGCACAACAAATTTACCGCCAGACCGCAGCAGCTGGGATGGCGATGATTGTTATTGATGGTAACCAACACTACTTTACTAGTGCAGGTGAAACACGCCCCGGCAGTGGTGTTCGCCCCAACAAAGAGAGCCTTTTTCGTTTAGCGTCTATTACCAAACTCTTTACCAGTGAAACACTGGTTAAACTGGACCAGCAAGGGGTAGTGAGACTCTCTGATCCACTGAGTAAATATACCCCACGGGGAATGGAAGTACCGCCCTTACACGGCTACACGATTAAGTTACAAAATCTTGCTACCCATACCGCAGGCCTTCCACGTGAAATGCCCGGAGGACGGGCCAACCGGCCAGTCTTTATCTGGCCAGAAAAAGGAGTGCGTTGGCAGTGGCTACAACATGCAAAACTCAAATCGATTCCCGGTACCGTCGCCTCTTATTCAAATTTAGGCTTCGACTATTTGGCGGATGCGCTTTCCCAAGCAACGGGTAAGCCTTATCCACAATTAGTGCAGTCATTAATAACCCGTCCTTTGGGAATGAAAGATACGACCTTCACTCCTTCACCAGATCAGTGCCGTCGTCTCATTGTGCCACGCGACCATGCGAGCCCTTGTGGTAATACACTCGCGGCGATTGGCAGTGGTGGACTTTATTCAACGCCCGATGATATGGAGCGTTGGATGCAGCAGTTCTTATCAAGCTCACTCAGACCACGATCGCCTCTCGCAAACACGTTACAACGTGTGATCTACCCACGTAGCCAGCTTGTTAGAATGAATGGTATGGACGTAGCAGGCCCTGCCAGTGGTCTAGGACTAGGATGGGTGCATATGGATGCCGTTGGGAACCAACCCGCATTGGTGGAAAAAACCGGTGGAGGGGGAGGATTTATGACCTATATTGTGATGGATCCTCGCAGCAATGTAGGGGTATTCGTTGTTGTCGCCCGTGCACCAGGCAGTCACTTTACCCCTATGAGTGAAGGTGCCAACCAATTGGTCAGTGCATTAGCAAATAATCGTTAATCAAAAAAAACGGTGTAGCCATTGGCTACACCGTTTACTCACTATCACATCCAGCTATCTCAGCCTTAGATTATGACTCTTCGTGATGTTGAGACATATGTTGTTGTTCACGTAACGAAACTTCGTGAACACGTTTACGCACGCCAAACCAGCCAATGACTAACAAAATCGCGATCAATGGAATTGAGGCAATAGTGTAGGTTCCATTTGGATAGTCAAAAGCCATAAGAACCAGCACACTGACTAAGAACAAAAGGGTCAGCCATGAGGTAAACGGTGCGCCGGGTAGCTTGAAGGAAATATCTTCCGCTTTACCTTCACGAATCGCTTTACGCAAACGTAATTGGCACAACACAATAAAGGCCCACGAACTAATAATACCCAAAGATGCGAAATTCAGTACGATTTCAAATACTTGGCTTGGAACATAGTAGTTCAGTACCACACCAAAGATATAGATAACAATCGTGGCTAAGATTCCCGCATAAGGGACATGTTGGCTACTCATTTTAGACATAAAACGAGGCGCTGACCCTCCCATAGACATTGAACGTAAAATACGTCCTGTTGAATAAAGTCCTGAGTTGAGGCTCGATAATGCAGCCGTCAATACGACGATATTCATCACACTGCCCACGTAAGGAACACCCAGTTTACTAAAGAATGTCACAAAAGGACTTTGTCCTGCTTGATAAGCATTCCATGGTAGTAAAAGCACTAGCAGTACAACGGAGCCCACGTAAAATAAACCAATACGCCAGATCACGCTGTTAATCGCTTTCGGTACCATGATTTTAGGATTTTTACATTCCCCAGCCGCGGTCCCTACCAGCTCAATAGACGCAAACGCAAACACAACGCCCTGTACTAACACGAACGCAGCCATAATCCCATGAGGGAAGAACCCGCCGTTATCAGAAATCAGGTGGAAGCCCGTCGTGTTTCCATCAAGTGGTTTTCCACTACCGAGGAAAATAACGCCAACAACTAAGAAAATCACGATAGCCAGAACTTTGATCAACGAAAACCAAAACTCCATTTCCGCGAACCATTTAACGCCGACCATATTCATGGTACCGACAATGGCTAATGCCCCTAAGGCAATGACCCACTGTGGGATGTCACCAAAGGCGCCCCAGTAATGCATATACAGCGCAACGGCTGTAATATCTACAATCCCGGTCATCGCCCAGTTGACAAAGTACATCCAACCGGCAACATAAGAGGCTTTCTCACCCATAAACTCACGGGCGTAGGAGACAAAGCTCCCGCTCGAAGGGCGATGTAACACTAGCTCCCCGAGTGCTCGTAAGATAAAAAACGAGAAAATACCACAGACTAGATAGACTAATGCTAGGGCTGGACCCGCGAGTTGTAAACGTGCCCCTGCGCCGAGAAAAAGCCCGGTACCAATTGCTCCGCCGATAGCAATCATTTGAACTTGGCGGTTTCCCATTTCCTTACGATATCCGGAGTCATGGGAGTTTAACCATTTACGTCTGGCGTGTTGTAAATCAGCCGCTGTTTTTTTTGTATTTTTCATAGGTTTCCTGTTTGTCCACTTCTACAGCAAATCCCCTCTACCGCCTCAGCACAGGTAAAAATCGGCAAATTTGACCAGAGGGTGGTGAATCCTACCTGTAAGTCGCTAAATTCGTAAACCCCTGTAAAGAATTAATCTAGGATAACGTTTTCGTTTTTTCTCTAAAAAAATGACAATTTATTGATAAATAACATTTTTCATTCAAAAAAAGGATTGTATGAAATCATGAAATGATTCACAGTTTTTGTTATCGAAAATGAGACATTCTGGATATTCCCGGACAATCCCTCACAAAGGTAGATAATGCACCTTAAATGCGGCATTATCCTTAATTAACTGTGATCCTTTGACTTTATAATTAGGTAGTACTGTCCCATGACTCAAGAAACCGCGCCTACCCTTATCCTCTACGGTATCAAAACCTGCGATACAGTAAGAAAAGCACGTAAGTATCTCTCCGACAACCATATCGATGTCACCTTTCATGATTTTCGCCAGCAAGGGATAGATTCGCATCTCCTAGAGCAATTCATCGAAGGGCTTGGGCTCAAAGCATTACTCAATACTCGGGGTACCACTTGGCGTAATCTCACCGACGAAGAGAAACAGAGTACGGCCGATCCGCTCGCCGCACGTAACATTATGCTCAAGCACCCGGCGGTAATTAAACGCCCGGTGTTAGTCCGTGCAGATGGTAAGATGCTGGTCGGTTTCGATACTGAGACTTGGTCCACCTTTTTACAAGGAGCCAACTAAAATGTTTTGTCCTGTCATTGAGTTAGCACAGCAACTGATTCGTTGCCCCTCCTTAAGTCCTGAAGATGCAGGCTGCCAAGCCCTATTAATCGCACGCCTTAAAGCGATTGGCTTTGATATAGAACCTATGAACTTTGGCGATACCCAAAACTTCTGGGCGACCCGCGGTCAAGGCCAAACCCTAGCATTTGCTGGCCATACAGATGTAGTCCCCGTCGGCGATGAACGTCAATGGATTAACCCTCCCTTTGAACCGGCTATTCGCGATGGCATGCTTTTTGGTCGCGGGGCTGCAGATATGAAAGGGTCGTTAGCCGCAATGGTGGTTGCCGCAGAACGTTTTGTTGAACAACATCCCAACCATCAAGGGCGGCTAGCGTTCTTAATCACCTCGGATGAAGAAGCCAGTGGCATTAACGGCACCGTTAAAGTGGTCGAGAAATTGATGGCACGCCAAGAGCGCGTTGAATATTGCTTAGTCGGTGAACCGTCGAGTACTGAACGAGTCGGTGATGTGGTTAAAAATGGCCGTCGCGGATCGATAACGGCTAACCTGACGATTCATGGAGTACAAGGCCATGTTGCTTATCCTCATTTAGCGGATAACCCAGTGCATCGCGCACTACCTGCTTTACAAGAGCTTGCCGCAACACAATGGGATGAAGGAAATGAGTTCTTCCCCCCAACCAGTATGCAAATCGCTAATGTTCATGCGGGGACCGGTAGCAACAATGTTATTCCCGGTGAATTATTTGTTCAATTTAACTTCCGCTTCAGCACAGAATTGACCGATCAACAAATTCGTCATAGCGTGACACAGCTGTTAGATCGCCATCAATTACGCTACACCTTAGAATGGAATCTTTCCGGACAACCCTTTCTCACTGCAAAAGGTGCGTTAGTCGATGCGGTAGTCGATGCTGTTCAGCACTATAATGAAATTAAACCAGAGTTACTCACTAATGGGGGAACCTCTGATGGACGCTTTATTGCCAAAATGGGTACACAAGTGGTTGAGCTTGGACCTGTTAACGCAACAATTCACAAAATCAATGAATGTGTCAGTGCAGCCGACTTGCAAACCTTGAGCCGAATGTATCAACGGATTATGCAATTAGTGCTAAATTAAGGAGTCGTACATGGAATGGGTAAAAGAGCACTGGTGGATACTAATCATCCTCTTTATGGTTGGATTATTAGTCAATGTGTACAAAGACTTAAAACGCGTTGATGTAAAAAAATATTTAGAGAACAAACCTAAACTTCCTCCTCATCGTGACTTTAATGATAAGTGGGATGACGAAGATGACGATTGGCCCAAGAAAAAATAGGCCACAGTGATGGACTGCGAAAGTACCCGCAGTCCGCTTTCCTTAGACCATTGGGATTACATCATCGTCATCGGGAGCTTCTCCCTGTGAAATCTGATCGAAATAGCGTTGTGGAATGGTCTCTCTTAAATGCTTTAACGCAATCTCAATCCCTTGATCATCGATGGCATGCGGCAACTCATCGATAATATCAAGCGTTACATCTCCCCCCGCTTCTTTTAGCCACTGCTCGGCATTTACCGCATGAATTAATGGGATATGCTCATCGTCATCGCCGTGAATCAAATGAATGGTGGTATGCATTGACGCGGCATTCGGCGCACTGTTATAACGACCGCTGAAAATAATTGCGCGCCCAGCAAGCAGCTCACTATTTTTTAGCGCTTCTAAAATCATCGTGCTTCCTTCAGAAAAACCAATTAATGCCGTCGCTTCTGCCGAGACCCCACACTGTTTTTGGCACTCGCGGACTGTTTGCATAAAAAGAGGCATAATCTGGTCAATTTTTTGTTGCATCACCGTGGTGGAAGCCGGCGCATCTTCTTCAATAAACCATGCACTTCCCCCTTGGACCAACGGGATTGGTGCTCCCACCGAAATCACAAAAGCGGTCGGAAAGGCTTTTCCAAACCACTGACCAATTTCTGCCATTGAACGAGGGTCATCCCCATTACGATGAAATAGTATAAATAGCTGTGGCTGTGGCCCACTACCCTGCTGAACCATTACATAATCAATATGTGCCATATATCCCCTCTTACTTACAATAAACCCTCAGTCTCGTTTGCCGAAACCTCGGATAAAATCATGAGAAACTCTGCCGTTTCACGGCGTAATTGTGCTAACCACTGTTTATGACTCCAACCTTCAGGTCGCTGCGTCGACACTAAACAATGATGTAAATGTGACCAACGCGCTAATTGAGGATACGCGTGCAATGCCCGAACAAGGGACGGAAAACTAACACTTAATGGACGATGAGCATGGGCAAAACCTACTAGCTCATGATGGTCTGCAACCGAAAATGGATGATCAAGTCGTGCGGTGATGGGTAACTCTATTTCGGGGCAAAAGCGTGATTGTTGAATCGGCCAATCGCGTTGAAAATGGGCGACTGCCTGTGTACACAATTGCTGTCCCGCAGCCGAAATCGGAAAGAGCGCCATTGCCGCGTAGCAACCACTACTGGCTTCTCGCATTCCCCCTATTCTGACTAATTGAAAACCACAATGTTGCCAAAATTGCCATAATTCAGGGGTGAAGCCAAAGCTGACCGAGATAAAATCTTTGTCTTGTGACTGCGAAAATACGGCCTCTACTAAGCGACGTCCACAACCCTCTCGACGTAATGATTGGTTAATAGCAATACGACTGATCCGTCGGCTGGCTAACTGCATTGCTTGTGGGAAACGACTGTGCGCGGCTAAGGATTGTGCAATCAAATTACCACGGGGTCTTCGTTCTCCACGCCAGACGGCTTGTGACAGTTCTGCACTCTGCCCCCCCTCGTCTATCCACCCTACTACCCCATAGCATTGCTCATCGGCAACGAGCTGCCAATAGCCACTTTGCGGAGCATCCATCATTCGCCGTAAATCTAATGGCGTAGTACGATAATGTGCAGATTGTAAAAGATGAAAAGTGCTTGCGGCTAACTGAACATGAAAATCCCAATCCGAAGGATGATAAGCCCGGAGTGTTAATCGCTTTTTTTGAGGTAAAAGAGAGGGTAATGGCTGTGGATTATGCAGCACTAACAAACGTTCAACAAAGGTTTCGAGTGGATCATCAGCTTGATAACGATGCGGGTTATGGAGTCGGTAATGATGGTTAACCGCGATCGACGCACTAAACTTTAATAAAAATCCCTGCCCGGTCCCTTCATAGCCCTCTGTGGTCGTCAGCAATAAACAGCGAGGGAAACGGGAAACTAGTGCCTGTAACTGTGCGCTCGGTAATGACGCTGCCTCATCAATAATTAGCCAGCGCCATGACGTCGTTGTATTTTCGGCTAAAATCGCATCAGGAGCCATAAAATGGTAATGTTCTTTGGCAAATTCAGCCATGACTGCCGTCGAGAGCTTGGCTGGACCAGTAATCAAACACGGTGCTTGTCTGGCTGCTAACATTCCCCCTAATGCCGATTTCCCACGCCCACGCGGGGCGGTGACAATGAAATTGCCTGCCGTTGCCGACACTAATTCATCGATAATTGCCTGTTGTTGGGTATTACCCTGTGGTTGCCATACGCGCGTATTCAGTAGACGTTGATCAGGCTTTATCGATCCTTCTCGCCAGATTAGGTGATCGGCAGACTGTGTGAGTTGGCGCCAAAGATGACGATTAAAAACTGGCGTCGTGATAGGCTGCTCGCAATCAGCCCAACGTTGACTATCCTCATCGACCACTACGTCTTTATCGGTATCACTTGGCAGTAGCAGCAATAACCAGCTGCCTGCCACTAAGGTACCGGCTAGCGCCGCAAAGACTTCGAGATGCATACCTCGCGACGCATCGTAGATAGCATGTAATCCTTCTTGTCCCAAAAACTGACGGGCAGCCTGAGCCACGATTTCTTTTGGATGTCCGGTTGCTACTGTACTAATACGTCGCCAATCCCCCGGATAATCAGCCTGCCATTCAGCGGTCGCTTTAGCACGAAATACCGCTGAACCACTGATTACGCAAATACGTCGCACTCCACTGCGACGCATTTGCTCAACGATAAACGCTGGCTGCACGACAATTATCCCGCAAAGGTATTACATTGACTTGGTTCGCCACTGTCAAAGCCGCGTTTAAACCAATTGTAGCGTTGCTGAGACGTTCCATGAGTAAAGCTATCGGGAACAACCCGCCCTTGGCTCTGCTGCTGGAGTTTATCGTCACCAATCGCTTGCGCAGCATTTAACGCTTCTTGTAGGTCACCGGTATCAAGAACCTGTTTTTGCTGCATATAATGCCCCCAGACTCCGGCAAAACAATCCGCTTGTAGCTCTAATTTTACCGATAACTGGTTTGCCTGCGTTTGCGATCCCTGCTGCATTTGCTGACGAACTTTACTTTCTATTCCGAGTAAGTTTTGTACATGATGTCCAACCTCATGTGCGATCACATACCCTTGTGCAAAATCCCCCCCTGCCCCTAATTTATTTTTCATCTCATCATAGAAAGAGAGATCGAGATAAATCGTTTTATCCGCTGGGCAGTAAAAAGGCCCCATGACTGACTGTCCAGTACCACAGCCGGTGCGGGTAGCATTGCGGTATAACACTAATTTTGGTGCTTGGTACTGCTTACCCATTTTTTGAAAGATTTCGCCCCAAGTATCTTCAGTAGATGCCAATATGACGGAAGTAAATTTAGCCGCTTGAGCATCATCACTAGTCTGCGAAGAAGAAGAATGGGATTGTGTCACTGAGGAATGTTGGCCATTTCCGCCGAGCAATGGCGTTAAATCATAGCCATAATACCCGGCAACCACGACGACAATTAGCAGAACAATACCGCCTTTACCTGCTGGAATACGAAAGCCAGAGCCACCACCGCTAGGCGCTGAACGGTCATCACGACGGTCTTCAATATTGTCACTTTCTCTACGTCCTTGCCAACGCATAGCCTTTCTCTCCATTTCTATTATCGTATGACATAAATAGTAATAGCTGAGCGCGTGGATAACCAGTAGAAAAACTAAAGTTGCTGTAGTAGGAAGGAGATAAAGAAGAAGCACTCGCTACGCTGAGCGAGTGCTTTAAAGATTAGTCTAACTTGACACCTAATCGATGAGCGACCATTTCATAGGCTTCAACAACACCGCCTAAACTTTGGCGAAAACGGTCTTTATCCATTTTATCTAATGTTTCTTTATCCCACAGCCGTGCGCCGTCGGGAGAAAATTCATCGCCAAGTACCACTTCGCCGTTAAACAGTCCAAACTCGAGTTTGAAATCAACGAGGATAAGACCGGCAGCATCGAATAGCTCAGTTAATACTTGGTTAGCTTTAAGCGTTAATTCCCGCATACGTGCAAGATTCTCACCACTGACCCAACCAAAAGTCTCGCAATAAGATTCATTAATCATTGGGTCGTGATGCGCGTCATCTTTCAAAAAAAGATCAAAGAGCGGAGGGTTTAACACTATCCCTTCTTCAACGCCAAGACGTTTCACTAACGAACCCGCGGCACGATTACGAACGACACACTCTACAGGAACCATATCGAGTTTTTTAACGAGAGCTTCAGTCTCTGATAATAGCGCTTCCATCTGCGTGGGGATGCCAGCTTGTGCCAGTTTTTCCATAATGAAATAGTTGAACTTGTTATTCACCATTCCTTTACGGTCGAATTGCTCTATACGCGCCCCGTCTCCGGCTGATGTATCGTTGCGGAATTCCAGAATTAGCAGATCCGGATTATCGGTGCTATAAACTGTTTTTGCCTTACCGCGATACAGCTCAGCTTGCTTTTGCATCTTGTTAACTCCACTTATCATCGACTCTAATCATTTATCTGCGTAGTAGCCGATTTTCAACTACGCAATCGTTTACCTACTTGCGCGCTATTATGCCAAAATAAAATAAAAAAGGCCGGAAATTTCCGGCCTAAATACCATTTATTTATTGAGCGCTGCTTGCAGCACGGCCACCAGCGCGTCATTTTGTGACTGCGTAAGAATATGGCCTTTCGGATCAATAAACTGCAAGCTACTACGGTTACCTAAATCACCGACTTGTAACTTGTATTTACCTTCAACCAATTGAGGATCCGTCGCACCTAATGCAGCCCATTGACTACTACTTAGGTCACTATAGCTCACTTGTAAACTACCATCCGCGCGATTGCTATCCGAAATAGTCATCCCTGCCAGCGGTAATGCCTTAGGAAGACGCTGCCAAGTCACATCGAATGGCGCACGAATAATTAAGTTCGCCAGTCCTGTATCGTCTGCACCACTCTGTACATCAATCATTCCAGTACGGCTTGCTGCTGCCGCATTTTGACGATTAGTTTCAACAGTATTGATCTGGGCAGAAATAACATTCAGTAATTGGGCGGTGTAACGCTGAATTTCTGAAGGGCTAGTGACCGCTTGACCTTTTTGCTCTAAGGCTAGAGGTTTAACCATTAATGTCTGCTCATACCCCTGTGTCACCACAGAGACCTGATAACGACCGCGATACTGATGGTCTTCGTCTGGACGATTCCATGAAATCCAATCAGTGGTTAACTGCTGGCCTGCATCATCTTGTTGGGCAATGGCAAAATTATTCGCACGTAGGGCTGCGATAGTTTGTCCCCACAAAGAAGAACCGGTATTGGCGATCTGTAGCGTCCCGGTTGTTCCTTGGAACTGAGCACGGCTGCCATTAAGCAAGGATAATGCCTGCATAGGTGGGCGAATATCTAATTGCTTACCGACTGCGCCTTGGCTGCGCCCTTGTGGCACGACATAGTTTCCAGACTCCAGCGGTAGAATCATCCCTTGCGGCACGTTCAACTGGCTCAGTGCTGGTGCATCGAGATACTCTTCATTACCATTCACTTCACGCTTGTAGTGTTGGTCATGCGAACAACCCGCTAATAGCATTGCTACGGAGAGCCCCGCAACCTTAACTACCGCCGAATTTTTAACTGAGTAAGCCATTAAATCTCCCTAACTTATCGCAGTCCTGCATCACGAATTGCCTGCAACAGTATCGGTTCAGATGTTACCGATAAAGGTGTCATTGGCAGACGCAAGGTGTCATTTGCGATCAATCCCAGCTGTTTAGCCACCCATTTCACTGGGATAGGATTTGGTTCATAAAATAAGTGCTGATGAAGCGCCATGAGTCGTTGGTTTAGCACACGTGCCTCAGTAAAATTTCCCGCGGCCGCCAGGGCACAGACTTGTGCCATCTCGCGAGCGGCCACATTCGAGGTTACTGAAATAACGCCCTGCCCACCCAACTGCATAAAGTCTAACGCTGTTTCATCATCACCACTAAGTAAAATAAAATCTTCTTTGGTCAACGCTTGGATCTGACTAACGCGGAATAAGTTCCCGGTCGCCTCTTTAATTCCGATAATATTTTTTATTTCGGAAAGGCGCGCAACGGTTTCAGGCAACATATCACAACCCGTGCGTCCGGGCACATTATAAAGTAATTGCGGCAAATCGGTACTCTCAGCAATCGCTTTAAAATGCTGGAAAATTCCTTCCTGTGTCGGGCGATTATAATAAGGCACAACGGTCAAACAGCCAACAACACCACTATTTTCTAGGCGCTGTGTCAGCGCAATGCCCTCAGCGGTCGCATTGGTACCGGTACCGGCTATCACTGGGATGCGTCCAGCTGCCAATTCGACGGTTCGCAGAACGACATTAATATGTTCGTCGTGGGTGAGAGTTGCAGATTCACCTGTGGTGCCCATAGAAACGATTGCAGACGTTCCACTATCAATGTGGTAATCAATTAATTTTTTTAGGCTACTTTCACAAACTTGCCCTTTTTCGTCCATCGGTGTGACGAGTGCAACAATACTTCCGGTAAACATAGCTATCCCCTCATTTCCCAAGGTCTTCATGGTAAGGTGTCCATCACACTAAAAGCAAGATGGTGAATGCACTCAACCGCTTGTCAGCAGTTTTTTTTATGTTTACCTTAAGATAATTAGTAAAACACTGGGAAATATCACATTGTCATCTTCACCTGTGCATTTAGTTATCACGGCGCTAGGCAGCGACCGTGCTGGAATCGTTAACACTATTACCCGACATGTTAGTCAATGCGGATGTAATATCGAAGACAGTCGACTGGCATTACTCGGCGGAGAGTTTACCTTCGTGATGTTGCTTTCGGGCTCCGCTAATGCGATTAATATGATTGAATCGACGCTGCCGATTAAAGGGGCTGAACTCGAACTATTGATCGTGATGAAGCGCACGCCGACTGGCTGTACACCTGTTCGTCACGAGGGTTTCTCATTAAGTGTCGAAGTGCCCGACTCCCCGCGCATCATTGAACGCTTTACCGCGCTACTGACCCACCATCAAATGCATATCGCAGAATTAATGACACGCGCGCATCCTGGGACACCGGCCATGCTCTCTATCCGAATCCACGCTTATGGAAGTTCTTCGCGTGCAGTCGTCGATTTAGAGAAGAATTTTCAACAGCTTTGTTATGAATTATCGGCTAAAGGCGTTCTACATACCGATGGTCGCCAAGAAACTGAACGTTTATAAAAAGACTTTCTTACAAGAGACACATAATTAACTTGAAAGCAGATAAAATTACCCTCTATCCTAACAATTGAAAAACCTATCTTCCGCCTTAATCTACGTGGAGATAGATAACCGATGACTCACGTCATCTGTAAGCAAATAATGATTGGAGATAACGTATGTCCCCTTTACAAGTAGGCGATAGCGCGCCGCAATTTACTTTACTCGACCAAGACGGCGAAGAGGTGAGTTTATCTGATTTCAGTGGTGAGCGTGTTCTCGTCTATTTCTACCCCAAAGCGATGACACCGGGTTGTACGGTACAAGCCTGTGGTCTGCGCGACAATATGTCATCCTTGAAGAAAGCGGGCGTTCAAGTATTAGGGATCAGCATAGATAAACCGGAAAAGCTGTCCCGTTTTGTGGAAAAAGAGCTTTTAAACTTTACGCTACTGTCAGATGAAGACCACAAAGTGTCCGAAGCGTTTGGGGTTTGGGGTGAAAAGAGCTTCATGGGCAAGAAGTATGACGGTATCCATCGCATCAGTTTCTTGATCGATGGCAAAGGGAGTATCGAAAAAGTATTCGACGATTTTAAAACCTCGAACCATCATGATATCGTTTTAGATTACGTACAGTCACATCCATAACATCAGGCTCGCGAGGGGGCGAAGTGTCGTTAGCAAAAAGCACGTTGATCGCGACGACGATCGCCGCCTTACTCACTTGGCATAGCCTCGCCTTAGCCGATGTAGCGGATACCTTACCGGATATCGGCACAACGGCAGGGGACACACTATCCATTCATGAAGAATTACAGATGGGCGATTTTTACGTGCGCGAGCTACGTGGCAGCGCCCCACTGATTGATGATCCATTGTTAACTCAATACATTAATGGCTTGGGTCAGCGCTTGGTCGCTAATGCCTGGTCGGTGAAAACGCCCTTCCACTTTTTTCTTATTCACAATGATCAGCTCAATGCCTTCGCTTTTTTTGGCGGGAATGTGGTCTTACACTCCGCTCTGTTTCGTTACACTGACAACGAAAGCCAGCTCGCCTCGGTCATGGCACATGAAATCTCTCACGTTACTCAACGCCACTTAGCCCGAGCGATGGCCGAGCAGCAAAAGAGCGCTCCACTTACTTGGGGCGGTGCACTAGGGTCTATTCTGTTGGCGATGGCCAACCCACAAGCAGGAATGGCGGCATTAACAGGAACGCTCGCGGGATCGCGACAAGGCATAATCAGCTTTACACAAGAAAATGAACGAGAAGCTGACCGGATAGGTTTACAAGTATTACAACGTGCCGGATTTGATCCACAAGCGATGCCAGATTTTCTGCAAAAATTAGCCGACCAAACTCGCTATTCAACCCTGCCACCAGAAATTTTATTGACTCATCCCTTACCGGATAGCCGACTGGCGGATGCACGAAATCGTGCCAACCAAATGCCACATCCCATACTCCAATCCTCTCAAGAATTTTATTTCGCTAAGGTTAGGATAATGGCCATGTACGGCTCAGAGCGTGAGAACGGCCAATTGGACGATCTTTTAAATCGGTACGAAAAAGGAAATGGTCGCGAGAAATTAGCGGCAACCTATGGCCGTGCAGTGATGTTTATGCAGGCAAAAAGTTTCGATAATGCTCATCGCTTAGTCACTCAATTACTCAGCCAACAACCGACTAATCCTTGGTTTCTCGATTTAGCCACCGACGTCGATATTGGCCTTAAACACCCCGAACAAGCCGTAAAATTATTAACGGCGGCCTCCGCTAATCAGGCTAATCCGGTGATTAGCGTTAACTTAGCCAATGCCTATCTCGAAGCCAAACGCCCCACTGATGCCCTCAAGATACTACATCGCTATACTTGGGATTATCCAGATGATCCTATCGGTTGGGATCTGATGGTGCAGGCCACGGGAGATTTAGGGATGACGAACGAACAACGCTTCGCTCAAGCACAAGGACTCGCACTCAGCGGTCAATTAGATCAAGCTATCAGGGCCTTAAGCGATGCCAGCGGTCAAGAAAAAACTGGTAGCCTCGCCCAACAACGCTACGATGCGCGTATCGACCAGCTGCGATTATTACAGCAGCGTTTTCGGCAATATCAGAAAGGGTAATGACACGGGTTTGATCACGAATAACTCTGTGTTTAGCTATCCCTCTTAACTTCCCCTATAACCCGTGCCGATCTTTTTCATTAATTTCTAGGCCTTCAAGCAGAAAAATAGAGAATGACGAACTGTTAATGTCTTGGCGTTATTTATCAACTGTTTTTGGAAAACAGAGAAAAATGAAAAATAAATAGGGAATAAAAAAAACTAAAAGGATTATCCAGTGTGAATACCCTGCATCATTGATTCTTCTACTGGCTATAGATATAAGGGGGAGTAAAAAAAATAATAAGGGTAAGAGAGAGATCTCATTCAGCGTGGAGGTGAGAGTGTTTAAGTAGAGAGCAAACCAAGAGGATTGAAGGAGTAAAAAGAGAGTATAGACTCGCCTATTTTCAACTCCCTGATAACTAAACGTCCGTTTGTAACATCGTAAAACCGCCAGTAACCGTTGCATAAAATTCTCAAGCATTTATTTTAATTGAGTCAATGCTCTCATCAGCGATGAAAGCTCATTAATAGGGTCAATGAACTTAATCTGTTTCGTGTGACTATCATATTTTGCTGCACAAATAGGCTCACCCATTCCTCCATTATCTTTTATAAATCTCACTTCTAGACGCTTATAAAGTAGTATATTTTGAATTGGATCAGTTCCGTAAGCGAATAAGTTTCCGGTAGGGATTCTATAATTTTCCGTTATAAATCTTGGAAGAATCTTTTCATGAATATCAGGTAATCTCAAGGGTGAGGTGAAAATTATTGAACCAGAGTCATCTAGTGAAAAGAGTGCCGAATTATCTAACGAAGGATTCTTAACTAATGGGTGACCAGAGAATATTTTAACCCTTTGCCATAACGAGAGTGTCGAAGTATCCATTTTTTCACCATCAAGGTATACGGTAAACAACGCTATGTACTTGGGTATTTGACATCCCAATATTATTCCATTTTGGGCTCAAGAAATCATACAACCTCTCTACAACAATGTATGTTCCAGCCCCAGTAAAATTACCAACTTCCATAAAGAATTCCTTTTCCATAAGGGGAATAAGGAATACTATTATAATTAAAAACCTAAACCAAGTACCAACCTCTCAAATCCTATCATTATAGAATTGACACCAACAACCAGAAATATTCTTAAAACTTTTCAGATGAACGATTAATAAAATTATTAATGTAGCGGTGGTAAATTGAAATAAAATATAAACTTAATGAGTATTTTTATATTTATTTGTAACCGACGAGTTTCTAAAGTGGAATTTTTTATTTTTAAAAAAAGAGAGGATTAATAGCGCAGATATGCATTAAGCGTAATGCAGGCGGTGCAAGGAGTATTATTATAGGGAGAAGACGAGTGCAACTATCGTTAACTCCAGCATAATAGACAGGATAATGATAAAAATCTCCTCTATTTTAGAGGAGCCTTTTCAGCCATCCTGTAGCTTGAATACTGATAACCGTTAACACGCCAGAGTTTATGTATACTGCCTTAAAGCCCAAGCGCCTCTTTCACAAAGGGAATCGTTAATTTACGTTGCAGACGAATGGAAGCGCGATCGAGCTGGTCAAGGGTTTCAAACAGCGTACGCATTTCACGATCAAGGCGTTTAATAAGAAAACGGCCAACATCTTCTGGTAGCTCAAAGCCACGGATCCCAGCACGCTTTTGTAAAGCGAGAACTTTTTCATCGTCATTAAGCGGTTGTAACCAGTAGATCTGTCCCCAATCTAGTCGGGAAGCCAGATCGGGCAGTTGTAGATCAAGCTGTCGTGGCGGCGCATTACCGCTAATCAGCAGCCGCGTTTTCCCAACCTCAAGAATACGGTTATAGAGGTTAAAGATCGCCATTTCCCACTCTTCATCCCCAGCAATGCAGTGAATATTATCGATACACACTAGGGCAAGTTGTTCCATCCCCTCCAGCACTTCAGGCGAGAACCACGTCCGTTTATCCAGTGGAACGTATCCGACGGCCTGCTCACGCGCCGAGAGTTCACTGCAGGCTGCATGCATTAAATGACTGCGCCCTGCACCCTCTCGCGACCAGAAGTAGATATACCCTCCTTGGGGCTGATTCAATACCGTAGTAATCGACGCAAGTAATGCGGAGTTTGACCCGGGCCAAAAACTGGAAAAGGTTTCATCATCAGGTAGATAGAGTGGTAAAGAGAGTTGCGCTGGCGTGTTCAGAATAACCTCAATAATGGGAGCCAGTTAAAATCTTAGCCAGTTTAGCATAAATTTGGGGAAGTGTTGAATGGGTGAGTAACTGTTCGATCTGAGGCTTAATAGGGGGAGTAATTATCCTCCCCCTATTTTACTAGTCTTCTACCGCCGCTTCCGGCAGCCAGCGTTCAATCAGATAAAAAATCAGGCTTAACACTATCCCGACAATCGTTGCTAACGCCATTCCTTTTAGTTCGGCCGCACCGATATGAATCGACGCACCGCTCACTCCCACAATCAAAATAATAGCGGTCAAAATCAAATTTTTGGCTTTGCTGTAATCAACCTTCGCATCAATTAACACGCGAATTCCCGATGCGCCAATCACTCCATATAGTAATAACGAGACGCCACCCATCACCGGAACAGGAATGGCTTGAATTACTGCGGCCAGTTTGCCCACACAGGATAGCGCGATAGCCATGATGGCAGCCCCGCCGATCACCCAAGTGCTATAGACCCGGGTAATAGCCATCACCCCGATATTTTCACCGTAAGTCGTATTCGGTGTAGAACCAAAAAAGCCGGAAAATACCGTCGATAACCCATTTGCAAGCATAGAACGGTGCAATCCGGGGTTCCGGATTAAATCACGCTTAACAATATTAGCCGTCACGACCAAATGTCCTACATGTTCGGCAATCACGACTAGTGCTGCGGGTAAAATGGTTAAAATAGCCACCCACTCAAATCGTGGATGATAAAAGGTGGGTAAGGCAAACCATGCGGCTTGTTGTACCGGAAGCCAATTCACCATGCCCATACCTGCTGCAACAACATAGCCTGCTACCACCCCGATTAAAATCGGGATAATTGCTAAGAACCCACGAAAAAGAACCGCACCGAAAACCGTCACGCCGAGGGTAATCATCGAAACCCATAAGGTACGACTATCTACGACCGTTCCCACGTCAGTGACTAAGCCAGCCATTTTCGCAGCGACACCCGCTAATTCAAGACCAATGACCGCAATGATTGCGCCCATCGCCGCCGGGGGAAATAAAATATCTAACCATCTCGTTCCAGCAACTTTCACAATGAGTGCAACGAGACAAAACAGCACACCACAAACAATAAAGCCACCTAATGCGACCTCATACCCTTGTGGTAAGAGCAGTAATACCGGCGAGATAAATGCAAAACTTGACCCTAAATAGGCGGGTATTTTTCCTTTACAGATAAATAAGTAAAGCAGTGTACCTATTCCATTAAAGAGAAGAATCGTGGCTGGGTTGACATGAAATAAAACTGGCACCAATACCGTAGAGCCAAACATAGCAAATAAGTGTTGTAGACTTAACGGTAACGTTTGATGCAGTGGTAAGCGCTCATCGACTTCAATAGTTCGACGCATAGTAACCCCCGAATAAGAGATAAAAAAACCGACCATTAGGTCGGTATGGAATAAAATTGCGCTTATTTGGTGCCAAAAATTTTATCGCCTGCATCGCCCAATCCTGGGATGATGTAGCCGTTTGCGTCGAGGCCTTGGTCAATTGACGCCGTGTATAACTCCACCTCGGGATGAGCAGCTTCCAGTGCTGCAATGCCTTCAGGTGCCGCGACCAGCACAAGTACTTTAATAGTTTGACAGCCCGATTGTTTCAACAGATCGATAGTGGCGATCATCGACCCTCCGGTTGCCAGCATCGGATCAACCACTAAAGCCATTCGCTCATCCATATTTGAGGCAAGTTTTTGAAAATAAGGCACAGGCTCAAGGGTTTTCTCATCACGATAAACGCCAACCACACTGATCCGTGCGCTAGGAACATGTTCTAAAACACCGTCCATCATCCCCAAGCCTGCACGCAAGATAGGAACTACAGTAATTTTTTTACCTTTAATTTGTTCAATTTCGACGGGACCATTCCAACCGTCGACCGTAACCACTTCTGTTTCTAACGTTGCCGTGGCCTCATAAGTCAATAAACTCCCCACCTCGGAAGCGAGTTCGCGAAAACGCTTAGTACTGATGTCGTTTTCACGCATCAAACCGAGTTTGTGCTTAACCAGTGGATGCTTAACTTCAACGATTTTCATACTTTTTCCCCGAGCAAAAAATAAACAACAAAAAAACCGATGAATTATACCGTTTTTTAAGGCATGACGGTACGGTTGAAGACAGAAATTGAAATATTCTACTAGAGGAGATTCCTATCATCGTGACTTATCATCATTCAGGCTAAACTGAGACTCGCAAACGATTGCGACGACTGTTAGAATAACCGCGCTCTCATTTTATTACCAACCGCAAATCGCGTGGGGATTCTGCAGTGACCGACAAAACCACTCTTAGTTATAAAGATGCCGGTGTTGATATTGATGCTGGAAATGCACTGGTTGATCGAATTAAAGGTGTTGTGAAAAAGACTCGTCGTCCTGAAGTTATGGGCGGATTAGGCGGCTTCGGTGCGCTCTGTTCACTGCCAACGAAATACCGTGAACCGGTATTAGTCTCAGGTACCGATGGTGTCGGTACGAAACTTCGTTTAGCGATGGACTTAGGTCGACACGATACAATCGGGATTGATCTCGTGGCGATGTGTGTCAATGACCTCGTGGTCCAAGGGGCTGAACCCCTCTTTTTCTTAGATTACTACGCGACAGGTAAACTCGACGTCGATACCGCCGCTTCGGTCATCACGGGTATTGCAGAAGGCTGCCAACAATCAGGCTGTGCACTGGTCGGTGGTGAAACTGCCGAGATGCCAGGAATGTATCACGGTGACGATTATGATGTTGCAGGTTTCTGTGTCGGTGTTGTTGAAAAATCAGAAATTATCGATGGAAGTAAAGTTGGCCCTGGCGATGTTCTCTTAGCACTAGGTTCAAGTGGCCCACACTCTAATGGCTACTCCTTAGTCAGAAAAATTCTTGAAGTCAGCCAAACAGACCCGATGACTGAGCAGCTTGAGGGGCAATCTCTAGCGGATCATCTCTTAGCGCCAACACGCATTTATGTGAAAAATACCCTAGCGCTGATTGAAAAATTTGATGTTCACGCCATTGCCCACCTCACGGGCGGCGGATTCTGGGAAAACATCCCTCGTGTCCTACCAGAAAATACTCAAGCCGTCATCGATGAAAGCAGTTGGCAATGGCCAGCGGTCTTTAACTGGCTACAAAAAGCCGGTAACGTCAGCCGTCATGAAATGTACCGTACCTTTAACTGCGGTGTCGGCATGATTATTGCCCTACCGGAATCTGACGCAGATGCGGCACTTGCGCTGTTAAGCGATTTGGGTGAAAAGGCATGGAAAATTGGTCATATCGCAGCAGGCGGTGAGACTGAGCAGGTTGTTATTGCATGAAACGAATTGTTGTCCTGATCTCCGGATCAGGCTCCAACTTGCAAGCCATTATTGATGCCTGCCAACTTGGTAGGCTCAAGGCAGAAATCGTTGCGGTATTCAGTAATAAAGCTGAGGCTTTTGGCTTACAGCGTGCACGACAAGCAGACATTCCTACTGAATATCTTGCCGTCGGTGAGTATATAGGGCGCGAGGCTTTCGATCAGGCATTAATGGATAAGATCGATGACTACCGACCAGACATTATTGTCTTGGCAGGATATATGCGTATCTTAAGTGCTTCTTTTGTGGCTCATTATCTCGGACGGCTTGTCAATATCCACCCCTCTTTATTACCCAAATATCCCGGATTACATACGCATCGTCGGGTATTGGAAAATAAGGATCGTCAACATGGTGCTAGCGTTCATTTCGTCACTGAGCAACTCGATGGCGGGCCAGTTATTTTGCAAGCGGCCATTCCCGTCTTATCTACCGATAGCGAACAAGATCTGGCTAAGCGTCTTTTAATCGAAGAGCACCGTATCTATCCAATGGTCATTCAATGGCTGATAGAGGGACGTTTAACGTTGATTAATCATCAGGCTTGTCTGGATGGTCACCCCCTTCCACAGTCCGGTGCAAGTTTGCCAAGCCCTTCTCTTCTCGGTTGATGCTCTAAAAAATATATAAGGCCGCATTATTATGCGGCCTTTTTCTATCTTATTTACCCAGAGTCACAAATCGGATATGAGTTGGGGTACCAATTTGCAGTGTCACACCGGTTGGCGAGAGCTCTCCGGTTTTTAGATCACGTGCAAATTCAACAACATTATTAGAGTAAACATTGGCAACAAATAAGTAGCGACCGGAAGCATCAAAGCTAAAGTCACGCGGTTCGATGCCCCCTGCGGAGTAGGCTTTTGACTGACTCAACTTACCCGTCGCTTTATCCACCTTAAATGTCACAATCTGGTTTTTATCACCACGGTTTCCTACATAGAGGAAATCGCCATCCGGTGAAAGAGCTAAGCCTGCACCGCTTTTATCGTTGTCCTTCGTCGAGTCTGTCAATTTTTCAGCTTGTAATAACTCAGTCTTCCCTTGCGTAAAGGAGAACACTTTCACTTGAGCAGACATCTCTGTTGTTACATAAAGGAATTTACCGTCGGCAGAGAAGGTACTGTGACGTGGACCATCTCCAGCAGGGAAATTAATGGTGTCATCTGCCAACAAGGTAAATGGGTCTTTACGCTTAGGATCATATTGATAGACGTGAATCTTATCCGCCCCAAGATCAGCCGCTAACAGATAGTGCCCGTCAATACTGAAGGTGACTGAGTGGGCATGACCTGAAGATTGACGTCCCGCGACTTTATTGCTGCCTTGGTTATAAGGAAAGAATTGCTGAGTTTTCCCTAGGTGGCCATTACTTTGCACTGGAATTGCACTCACACCAGAACGACCGTCTGTTGCTGAGTAGTTCGCCACCAACAAATAACGCCCATCACGACTTAAGGCGGAATGTGTAGGGTGCATACCACTACTGTCGACCGTATTCAGTAATGTTAATTCACCATTTCTTTCTAGGTGATAAGCACTCACTTTGCCCTCATCGACTTCACTAACGATATAAACACGCTGATGAGCGGCATCTACAGTTAGCCATGAAGGGCTTTGAGCTGGAGTCACTGCAATGGGCATCATGCTGCCATCGGCAGAAAGTTTAACCGTGTAAATGCCTTGGCTAGGATAAAAGGCTTTTTGTACGCGAGGACCTTGTGCTTCCCCTGTCCAAGAACCGACTAAGAAGGTTTGTTCTGCAACCACAGGTTGTTGATTTAATAGACGAGCTTCATCAGCACTCGCGGCTTGATTGAAGATCAGTGCAGCAGTAATTCCCAAGTATTTTTTCATTAATATTTCCTAACAATTAAATAAAGTCTAAGAGTGACGTAACTTTCGTCAATTGGCAAATAAAAACCTCTTATTAATCAATCATAGACAAAACGGGTTTTTAATCGCCATAATGGGTCAGAGAAGTTATAATCTGCGTTCTGTGATCATCAACGGAGTCAGGATGGGTCAAGAAAAGTTGTATCTAGATAAAGAAATAAGTTGGCTAGCTTTCAACGAGCGAGTGCTGCAAGAGGCTGCTGATAAACGTAATCCGCTGATCGAACGTATGCGTTTTCTGGGTATATACTCCAGTAATTTAGAAGAGTTCTATAAAGTTAGGTTTGCGGATCTGAAACGACGAATTTTGATCGGTGAAGAGCAAGGTAGTCATAATGTTCCTCGGCATTTGCTAAAAAAAATCCAGCAACGGGTATTAATCGCTGACCAGGAATTTGATGTCCTCTACAACGATTTGTTGTTAGAGATGGCTAGAAATCAAATTTTCCTAATCAATGAACGCCAGCTCTCCGCCAATCAGCAACATTGGCTAAAACTCTACTTCAACCGTGAACTCCGTCAGCATGTCACACCAATTGTCTTAAATGCAGAAACTGACTTAACGCAGTTTTTAAAAGATGATTATACTTATCTTGCGGTAGAAATTATTCATCGGCAAGAGACACAATACGCCTTATTAGAGATCCCCTCCGATAAAGTGCCTCGTTTCATCGATCTACCGGCAGAACCACCTAGACGTCGTAAACCAATGATTCTCCTTGATAATATCATGAGATATTGCCTGGATGATATTTTCAAAGGCTTTTTTGATTACGACCAACTCAACGCCTATTCGATGAAAATGACGCGTGATGCCGAGTACGATTTGGTGACCGAGATGGAGTCAAGTTTGCTGGAATTAATGTCATCCAGCCTTAAGCAGCGGTTAACAGCAGAACCCGTTCGCTTTGTCTATCAACGTGATATGCCTTCAGAAATGGTCTCTCTGCTGTGCGAAAAACTCTCGATCACCAACTTTGATTCCATTCTCCCCGGCGGCCGTTACCACAATTTCAAAGATTTCATTAGCTTTCCTAATGTAGGTAAAGCCAATCTTGAAAATAAGCCCTTACCACCGATTCGACATAAAGGGTTTAATCCGTTTCGTAATGGGTTTGATGCAATACGCGATCGCGATATTTTACTCTATTACCCCTACCATACTTTTGAGCACGTTTTAGAATTTTTACGCCAAGCCTCCTTCGATCCTAGCGTACTGGCCATAAAAATTAATATCTACCGTGTGGCGAAAGATTCTCGCATTATGGATGCCATGATCCATGCAGCGCACAATGGTAAAAAAGTCACCGTGGTTGTCGAGCTGCAAGCACGTTTTGACGAAGAGGCGAACATCTATTGGGCAAAACGCTTAACTGAAGCAGGCGTGCACGTTATTTTCTCCGCTCCCGGATTAAAAATTCACGCAAAACTGTTTTTAATTACGCGTCGTGAAGGCGATAAAGTCATCCGTTATGCCCATATCGGCACAGGGAACTTTAACGAAAGAACCGCACGAATTTATACCGACTATTCTTTACTTTCTAGTGATGCACGGATCACCAATGAAGTACGCCGAGTCTTCAATTTTATTGAAAATCCTTACCGACCGGTGCATTTCGAGTATTTGATGGTTTCACCACAAAATACCCGACAAAGTTTATATCGGTTGATCGACACAGAAATCGCCCATGCACAGCAAGGTTTCCCTGCAGCGATTACCTTAAAAATTAATAACCTTGTCGATAATGGACTGATTGATCGCCTCTATGCAGCGTCAGGTGCAGGCGTCAAAGTTAATTTACTGGTCCGCGGTATGTGTTCGTTGATCCCGAATATTGAGGGGATCAGTGAGAACATTCATATTTACAGCATCATCGATCGCTATCTTGAGCATGACCGGGTGTATATTTTTGAAAATAATGGCGACCCGAAAGTGTTCCTTTCATCGGCCGATTGGATGACGCGAAATATCGATAATCGTATTGAAGTTGCAGTGAATATTCTCGATCCCAAGGTGAAAAAACAGATATTGGATATTATTGCCATTCTGTTTAGCGATACGGTAAAAGCGAGAATTATTGATAAAGGGTTAACAAACCGTTATCGTCCGCGCGGAAACCGTCGTAAAGTCCGGGCTCAGCTCGCGATCTATAACTATATCAACACCATTGAAAATACCGACTAACTTATGCCTATAAGCCAACATAGCCCCGAAAAGCCTCAAGAATTCGCTGCAATCGACTTGGGATCGAACAGCTTCCATATGGTGATTGCACGCGTCGTCGATGGCGCAATACAAGTCCTTGGACGGTTAAAGCAACGTGTCCATCTTGCTGATGCCATTACTATCGATAATCAACTCTCTGAAGAGGGAATCGAACGTGGATTGAGCGTACTGGCCTTGTTTGCTGAACGACTACAGGGCTTTGATCCCGCCAATGTGTCGATTGTCGGTACCCATACGCTACGGGTTGTAGAAAATGCGGAAGAGTTTCTTAAACGCGCTGCCGAAGTCATCCCCTATCCCATCGATGTGATTTCCGGTAATGAAGAAGCTCGACTTATCTTTATGGGCGTCGAGCACACGCAACCAGAAAAGGGGCGTAAGCTAGTCATTGATATTGGCGGTGGGTCCACGGAATTAGTCATTGGTGAGGATTTTGAACCACAGTTAATAGAAAGCCGTCGCATGGGATGCGTTAGTTTCAGCAAACTCTACTTTCCTGGCGGAAAAATTAGCCAAGATAATTTTCGTCGAGCGCGTTTAGCCGCCGTTCATAAACTTGAAACCTTAGCATGTCAGTACCGTCAAGCAGGCTGGCAGGTCGCGATGGGAGCTTCAGGTAGTATTAAAGCCGCGTGTGAAGTATTAGCCGCACTGGGCGAAAAAGAAAAAGTGATCACCCGCGATAGTTTAGCCCTGCTATGGGAAAAAATCAGCCCATTCGATTCGATGGATGAGCTGGATTTACCCGGATTGTCAGATGATCGTAAGTCGGTTTTTGTGCCGGGATTAGCTATCTTAAGCGGTATCTTTGATGCGTTACAGATTAAAGAGCTGCTCTATTCCGACGGTGCGTTACGTGAAGGTGTATTATATGAGATGGAAGGCCGCTTTCGTCATCAGGATATCCGTAAACGTACGGCACTAAGCCTCGCTGAGCATTATGTGGTCGATCGTGATCAAGCCAAACAGGTGTTAGAAACGGCGCGATCACTTCATCGCCAATGGGAAAAACAGAACCCTAAATTGGCGAATAACTCGCTGACTGCCCTACTAGAATGGGCCGCGATGTTACATGAAGTCGGTTTAACCATTAATCATAGCGCCATGCAGCGCCATTCAGCCTATATTCTGCAACACTCGAACATGCCTGGCTTTAGCCAGCAGCAACAGCTGCTTTTAGCAACCCTAGTGCGTTTTCATCGTAAAGCGATAAAAACCGATGAAATACCACGATTCACGAGCTTCAAACGTAAACAGTTTATGCCGCTAATTTTTCTTTTACGCTTAGCTATCTTGCTGAATAATCAGCGTCAAGCTACGACTCGTCCGGAAAAACTATCACTTTATACGGATGATGGCCACTGGACGCTTATTTTTCCAAAAGAGTATTTCAACCAAAATGCGCTAGTTCAATTAGATTTAGAGCGTGAACAAGCCTATTGGGCCGATGTGACAGGTTGGCAGCTTAATTTGAGTGAAGAAAAATAAACGCCTGGCGGTGAGGTTGGTATGACAATACTTCGTAATCCCGATTCGCGGCAAAATAATGGGGTAACGCTACCCCATGCAGAGGTCGTCTCGCTGCTTCCCCGTCTTAGTGATGGGGAAGTCCTCGATCTCGGATGCGGTACAGGGCGACACGCCCTCTATTTAAATCGTCAAGGCATCCCTATTACCGGGTGGGACAACGACCCCGAAGCGTTACACGCATTGCAGTCTGTCATCGATAATAAATCGCTGAACGGTTTAACACTGGAACAGCGTGACCTTAACCAAACGCGTTTTAACGGCCAGTTCCAAGCGATTCTCGCCATCGATACTCTGATGTATCTTGCACCCTATACGATCAGTCAATTGATTGCGGATATGCAAGCCGCTACGAGTAAACATGGATATAATCTTATTGTCTGTGCCATGAGTACTGACGATATGCCTTCTCCTCTCGATTTTCCTTTTACCTTTGCTTCAGGAGAGTTAAGCCACTATTACCGGCGTTGGCATATTGTTCACTATAATGAACATATTAGGCCTTGGTCCGCACCGAATTCGTGTGCCGAACCCGTAATGCTCCGCTTCGCGACATTACTGGCACAAAAAGCCTCGGTGAAATCACTTTAGAAACGAGAACCATAAAAGTGCCGAGATGCAGTGACGCTGTTTTACCCAATCATGGAGTTTTTTTGATGAATAACTCACCGCTGCGCCGACAAAAAAAGAAAACAGCACGCTTGATCCGTGTCGTTTTCTGGTTAAGTCTACTATTACTACTCGCCCGGCTCATTTGGGTGCTCCCAGCGGCTTTCGAGCATCATAAGGCAAAAAAAATGGCTGCACAGGTTGAAAACATGTCAGTAGGCAAACATTCAGCGCCCTCATCCGCTGAGTCAGCCCCTAATCATCAACAGTAAGGATACCCGACCCTGCTGAGAATCACATAGGATGTAAAATGTCAGAGTCTTACAGTCAATTACTGGCACAACGCCGACAAAAAATTTTAGCGCTCGTACTCAATAATCCTCTGCTCGTCGATACCCTACTTGAGCCTAAAAAGAAACTTACCTCTTCGCAATCACAGCTTATTGCCCAGCAAAAGCAGTTATTGATTGAAACTATCCTCCCGCTTCATGCAGCAGATATTGCGGATATCTTAGAATCACTTCCTGAAGAAGCGCGTCAGGCAGTGTGGCAGATTATTCCCGTCGAAAACCGTGGGCGTATCCTAGTCGAAGCCTCAGAAACTGTGTGGGAAAGTTTAATTGAGTGCATGAGTGATCAGCAAACACTGCAAGCGATTGCCCCTCTCGACCTTGATGATCAGGCTTGGTTAACGCGTTTTTTATCACGCGACCTAACAGGTAAGCTGCTTACAACCTTAGCTCCTCAACAACGTGCACGTATCTTGCCCCTAATCGGTAAAGAGCGGGGTGATGTTGCACAAGTGATGGACTTTAATATTATTACTGTCCGTCCTAATGTAACCCTAGGGGTTGTACAGCGTTATTTACGCCATCGAAAAAAAATCCATGATGGTACCGATAAAATTTTTATCATCGACCACCAAAACCAATTACTGGGTGAACTGTTACTCACTGATATTTTGCTTCATACGCCACGTTCACGCGTTATCGATGTGATGAATCCGCATCCAGTGACATTCCAACTCGATGAACATGCCGAAAGCGCCGCTAGTGCGTTTGAACGGTATAATTTGATCTCCGCCGCAGTCACCGATCGCGAAGGTAAATTGATTGGCCGGATTGCTATTGAAGATATTATTGATTTAGTGAATCAAGAAAATGAAAGTAATATCAGAAAAATGAGCGGTATCAAGGAAGAAGAAGATGTGTTTGCCCCGGTGGCGAAATCAGTTAGAAAACGCTGGGCATGGCTAGCACTTAACCTATGTACCGCGTTTATTGCCTCTCGCGTCATTGGCCTGTTTGAAGATACTATCGCCCATCTCGTCGCTTTAGCTACCCTAATGCCGATTGTTGCGGGTATTGGCGGGAATACTGGTAATCAGACTATTACCATGATTGTTCGCGCGCTCGCGTTACACCAAATCGAAACCAGTAACTTCTCATTTCTCTTCTTGCGGGAAATTGGCGTTGCCTTGATAAACGGCATCCTTTGGGGAGGCGTTATGGGGGGCATTACTTACCTGATGTACCAAAATCTTGCCCTCAGTGGTGTGATGATGTTAGCGATGATCCTCAATCTATTATTGGCGGCCTTTATGGGCGTCATGATTCCGCTGATTATGACAAAACTGAAACGTGATCCGGCAATCGGATCCAGCGTCCTAATTACCGCGACTACGGATACAGGTGGCTTTTTTATTTTCTTAGGGCTCGCAACACTTTTCTTACTGCATTAAACGCGGATAGCACGGCCAAGGCCGTGCTATCGCCGCTATTATCAGATTAAATTTTTATTCATCTTTTTATGGAATCGGTTTATCCCTAAGCGTAGAGTCATTGCTATTCCTAGTAAGAAAAATGTTTCAAAATTTAATTATTCAAATATATGAATAATTAATCTCAAACACCTCAACTAATGATTGCCCCCCCCGAAAAAAGGCTCTATATTGGCCGCGCTTTTTTCAGCACACACTTTTAACTATTTATTTAATTCAATTGGGACTGAAGACAGTCTTGGTTGTGGGAGAGATATGATGACGGATAAGGTCCGTATTGAAACTTTAGATGCCACCTCTTTTCAGGGGAACAACGATCAATTCTTGGCGCGTCAAGCAAAGTTTGAATCGAATGTCAGAAGTTATCCACGCAAGTTACCTTTAGCAATCGCTAAAGCGAACGGTGTATGGATCACCGACGTTGAGAACAAAGATTATCTTGACTGTCTGGCTGGAGCAGGAACCCTCGCATTAGGCCATAATCATCCTGATATCCTGCAAAGCATCCAAAATGTCATTAGCAGCGGCTTACCGTTACATACCCTTGATCTTACGACTCCATTAAAAGATCAATTTTCAGAATATCTCCTTTCTTTACTGCCTAATCAGGGTAAAGACTATTGCTTACAATTCACCGGACCTACCGGTGCTGATGCCGTGGAAGCCGCCCTTAAGTTGGCGAAAAAAACCACAGGCAGAAATAGCGTGATCAGTTTTTCTGGCGGCTATCATGGTATGACCCACGGTGCACTATCAGTCACCGGTAATTTGGGACCCAAAGAAGCTACCAGCGGCATGATGACTGAAGTCCAGTTTATGCCTTACCCGCATCTTTATCGTTGCCCACTGGGTATCGGTGGTCAAGCCGGTATTGACGCATTAGGGTATTACTTTGAAAACCTTATTAATGATGTCGAAAGCGGTGTGCGTAAACCGGCAGCCGTGATCCTTGAAGCCGTTCAAGGTGAAGGTGGGGTTAACCCAGCACCTGTCGAATGGTTACAACGTATTCGTAAAGTGACGCAAGAGCACGGTATTTTATTAATTATCGACGAAGTTCAAGCTGGCTTTGCGCGTACCGGCAAATTATTTGCCTTTGAACACGCCGGTATTGAACCTGATATTATCGTGATGTCCAAAGCAGTGGGTGGCGGCTTACCACTGGCTGTCCTCGGTATCAAAAAAGAGTTTGATACCTGGTCACCAGGACACCACAGCGGTACCTTCCGTGGAAATCAATTGGCAATGGCTACCGGCCTAACTACTCTAAAAATCTTGAAAGAACAAGATATTGCCGGTCAAGTAGCCGTCAAAGGTGAATGGTTAAAAGCGCAACTCTCACAATTGCAAAAACGTTTCCCACAAATTGGTCATATCCGTGGATTAGGGTTAATGGTCGGAATGGAAATTGTGAAACCACAACAACCGACTGATCATCTAGGCTGTCATCCTGCTGACCCTGAACTGGCTGTTCTATTGCAGAAAAAATGTTTTGATGCAGGCTTGATTCTTGAGCGTGGCGGTCGTCATGGCTGCGTATTGCGTTTGCTGCCATCACTGCTGATCAGTCAAGTTGAGTTGACTTTGTTCCTAGAAAAATTTGAGCAGGCGTTATTAAGCGCTGGCTTACAACCTCAGGGATAAGACGATTATGTCAACCATCAACCCTATTCTAACCGGAACGCCTGAAAGTCTTCAGGCCTACCAAGAAGCGATGACGCAAAGCCAACAAGCCGTCGCGGCTTGGTTGCAGCAGCCAGAAATGTATCAAGGTAAATCCGTCGCCGAACTGCGCGATCGGATTCACCTACAGTTCACAGCTGAAGGCTTAGGGAATAAAGAAACCATTGAACGTGCGGTGGAGTATTTTCTTAAAGACAGCTTAGCCGTCCATCACCCACAATGTGTGGCACACTTGCACTGCCCAAGTTTAGTGATAAGCCAAGCGGCAGAAGTCTTTATCAACGCCACTAACCAAAGTATGGACTCTTGGGATCAAAGCCCGTCCGCCACCATCATGGAAGTGAAACTTATCGAATGGCTACGTAGCCAAGTCGGTTACCCTACAGGTGATGCCGGGGTGTTCACGAGCGGTGGTACGCAGAGTAATATGATGGGATTGATGCTGGCGCGCGATGCTTTTTTTGCACGCCGTGGTCACTCTATTCAACAAGACGGTTTACCCAATAATCTTCGCAACTATAAAGTGTTCTGTTCTGAACATGCCCACTTCTCCGTACAGAAGAATATGGCATTAATGGGACATGGCTACCAATCTGTTGTACAGATCAAAACCGATGAATATTCACGGATGGATCTTAACGACTTATTGGAAAAACTGACTATCGCCAAAAACCAAGGCGAAGAAGTGATGGCGATTGTTGCGACAGCAGGTACTACCGATGCAGGTGCTATCGATAATTTAACTGCGATAACTGCACTGGCAGCGGAACACGCTATCTGGGTACACGTTGACGCGGCATGGGGGGGAGCGTTATTACTCTCTGAGAAGTATCGTGATTGGTTAGCCGGACTTGAACGCGCCGATTCAGTCACTTTAGATTTTCATAAACAATACTTCCAGACCATTAGCTGTGGGGCCTTTTTACTTAAAGATCCTAAACACTACGAGCTGATGCGTTATCAAGCTGCTTATCTGAACTCTGAGTTCGACGAAGCTCATGGTGTCCCTAATTTGGTCTCCAAGTCCCTACAAACCACCCGTCGTTTTGATGCGTTAAAACTCTGGATGGGACTTGAAGCACTGGGGCAAAAACAGTATGCCGCCATTATCGATCAGGGCGTTACTCTCGCTCAAGAAGTGGCAGCGTATGTTGAGACTCTGAGCGATGTTGAGTTGGTCATGAAACCCCAACTTGCTAGCGTCTTGTTCCGTGTTCGTCGCGAAGGATTCGACGATCAGCAAACTGCGCTATTCAATCAGAAAATTGGCGATGCCCTGCTCGACTCAGGACGGGCTAATGTCGGGGTCACTGAGCATGCTGGACTCACCTGTCTTAAGCTGACATTGCTCAACCCGACTGTTACATTAAGCGACATTAAAACCTTGTTAGCATTAGTCACGCAGACAGCAGAATCTATTCTGTAATCAGCTCATAGGCCGATATTGATATCGGCCTATTTTTCATGTTGTACTCACGCGCAACAAACCGATTATTTCTCATCGCAATGCCGGTAATCGCGTTCTGCTTATCTCCTCTTTATCTCCAAGAAATTCCTTCGCGTAAAATCAGCCAATTCCTAGTCAATTAGCGTAACGAATTGTAAAGGACAACTATACTTAAGATTCCTTAAACACTAACAATTGATCCATAGGGATACACGATGCCGAACCCATCAACGTCTGGCAATGAAAACGCTGTTTCAGCGGATACCATAAAACAACGATTATTTTTTATTGTGTTGGTTGCCACCATGGGCGCTCTTGCCTTTGGTTATGACACGGGGATTATCTCAGGGGCATTACCTTTCATGACGAAACCTCTCGACCAAGGTGGGCTTAATCTTACCCCCTTTACGGAGGGCTTAGTTACCTCAGCATTAATTTTTGGTGCAGCTATTGGCGCCTTGCTCAGCGGCTTTGTTTCAGATCGATTCGGTAGACGAATAACCTTGCGTTCACTTGCATTGATTTTTGTCTTGGGAGCACTCGGTACCACGCTTGCACCGAATGTACATATTATGGTGGTGATGCGCTTTTTATTAGGTATTGCTGTCGGCGGCGGATCGTCTACCGTCCCCGTTTTCATCGCAGAAATTGCCGGACCGCGTCATCGCGCGCCATTGGTCAGTCGAAATGAGTTAATGATCGTAGCCGGGCAATTAATCGCTTATATTGTTAGCGCACTAATGAGCGTGTTGTTACACGATAACCACTTATGGCGCTACATGCTCGTGCTCGCCACCATTCCCGGTTTATTATTATTTATCGGGACATTTTTTGTACCGGGATCACCACATTGGTTGGTAGCAGAAGGTCGATTACGAGATGCGGTTCGTATTATGCGTCGGCTACGGCGTTCACGTAAGGAAGTTCGCAAAGAAATTAATGAAATGCGTGAACAGGCTAAGGCCTCACGTGAGGGGCCAAGCACTAAAGAGTTACTTAAAGAGCGCTGGGTCGTACGTCTTTTATTACTCGGTATCGGCATGGGTGCTGTTGCTCAGTTTACTGGGGTCAACGCCTTTATGTACTACACGCCGATCATTCTTAAAACCACTGGCTTAGGTACCAATGCGTCACTCACCGCGACAATCGGTAATGGTGTCGTTGCGGTTATTGCGGCATTACTCGCACTCAAAGCTGTTTCACATGTTAAACGACGTTCTATGCTGATTTTCGGTTTGATCGCGGTTATTTTGATGCAGGTGGCCTTAGGCTCAGTACTCATCTTCCTCCCTAAAGATCTCACTCAAAGCTATTTAGCTTTAGCGTGTATCTTACTTTTTCTATTTTTTATGCAGATGTGCGTCGCGCCGATTTATTGGCTGCTTATGTCTGAACTTTTCCCGATGAAATTGCGGGGAGCATTGACAGGTACAGCAGTTGCTTGCCAGTGGATCTGTAACGCGGCCGTCGCTTTTGCTTTCCCTCCCATGCTTTCCGCGATGGGTAACCAGACGTTCTATGTCTTTGCCGCAGTCAATGTTGTTTCGTTGATTTTTGTGTGCTATTGCCTACCGGAAACAAAAGATAAATCACTGGAGGAGATCGAAACCATGATGCGTAAACGTTACAGCAAAACGGATGAAGTTATCCCGCCCACCATTAAAAATGCATAAGTAATGAAAACGCCCTGCACCGGGCGTTTTTATGCCATATTTTTGACACATTGAACTGTTGTACTCATTTCTATCGACCCTATAGTGAGGTGTACCATGCAACGCTTATGTGCCTACATACTCTCGACTAACTCGCCATCATACATCAAGCTTATCGCCTTTCGTCTTGCCTTATGGCATGCCCACCATTTACGTCAAATAACGAAAAAGGATTATTCACCAAAAAGATAACCAAGCCATGATCCTGACTCCTTTTATCCTCGCAATACATAAGTGCCATACCACTGCTTCACAGAAGAATGACGGCTTAAACTTGACAGATTGGGGATCTGAGTCACATATTTTAATGAGGTATTTTGTTTTTTTACTCACCCTAGGAGCGCACGATGAAGATAACGCATCCTTCACAATTTTCTCGACGCAACTTTTGCCAACTTCTACTCGCCGCCTCGGCGATTCCAATTAGCGGTTATGCCCAATCGCAGCCGGATACTCCGCATGTTGCAATTCAAACCCTTTCATTAACGAAAGTGGTCAATGGCGTCCCCAATGATAAATTGCCTTTACTTATTTACCAGCAGGCAGTGCCGACTTCATTCTCTGATACAGACGGCTACCTCAGTCAGCTCTTTGCAAGGAATGGTTGGCCAGTACAGTGGCGCTACCAAATTTTCCCGTTTACCCACTATCACTCGAATACCCATGAATTATTAGGGGTAAGTCAAGGTAACGCTACTGTCCAATTAGGTGGCGAAACGGGTCCAACGGTTACGGTTAAACGCGGTGATGTGATATTGATTCCGGCGGGTGTTGGACATAAACAGCTCTCCGCCACTGACGACTTTCAAGTCCTTGGCGCTTATCCACGAGGACTTAGCCCTGACCTATATCATGACGATCCGACGAAACTTGCCGAAGCTCAACAGCATATCGCGCGTATTGCCATGCCGAGCACCGATCCGGTGACAGGCAAACAGGGGGGAATTTTGACGCTCTGGAAGTCATAACTATGAACTAAAATTGGAACCGATACCATTACTATGAGGACATTATGTTTCTAAAAAAACTCACCTTTCGTACCCAACATTTAGCCTATATGGCTAGTCTGCTCGTTACCTCGCTGATCTGTAGCCAAGGGGCGATGGCCGCTCCCCCTTCAGCTGCCCCCAGCGTGCACAACATAGGTATCATCGGTGCAGGAAATATGGGCGAGACACTCGGAAAACTTTGGGCTGATGCGGGCTACCATATTATGATTTCGTCCCGTCATCCTGAGCATTTAGGTTCTACCGCCAATGACATGGGCCACGGCACTCAAGTCGGCACCATTCAACAAGCGAGCCAATTTGGTGATGTCGTGGTAATGGCTGTTCCTTACGGAGCCTTGCCGCAACTTGGGCATGTGCTCAGTCGTCAATTAGCCGGAAAAACCGTTATTGATGTCAGCAATCCCTACCCTGGGCGCGATGGTGCAACAGCCGCTAAAGCGCTTAGCATCGGCAGTGGCAAGGCTTCGGCGCAATATCTCCCCAGCGCGCACGTTGTTCGCGCCTTTAACTCACTAGCGGCCACTGCAATCGCCTCAAACGCACATCAGACTCCACCTATCGCTATTCCTTACGCGGGCGATAATCCGACTGCGCTCCAGCAAGCAAGCGAGTTGATTGAACGAGCTGGATTTACCCCGGTAAAAACCGGTGATTTGGCCACCGCAACTCGCTTTCAACCGGGCTCATCACTGTTTTTACAGGTGTTAGATGAAAAAGCATTACGTGCCCAACTTGCAAATAGCCGATAAATGATGAGTGAACTCTCCTCTTTCAAAGAGAAACTGTGTCGTGCTTTATCCCTCCGACAAGAGGAACTGGCCCCGCTTGTTTGGGGCTGGTTATACATTTTCTCACTATTGTGCGCGTACTATATTTTAAGGCCGATCCGCGACACCATTAGTACTGTTATAGGTGCTCACTCTCTGCCTTGGCTATTTACTGCAGTACTTGTCACCATGTTATTACTGCAGTGGCCTTACAATAAGCTGTCTCAACGCTTACCGCGTGAGCGCTTTATCAGCTATAGCTATCAAGGTTGCGCGCTTATTATCGGTGGATTTGCGCTAGGGTTTTATTACTTAGGTGGGTTACATAACCTATTCTTAGGACGTGCTTTTTTTATCTGGGTATCCGTCTTTAACCTTTTTGCCGTTTCGGTCTTCTGGGCGCTAATCGTCGATATTTTTGACAGTGAGCGGGGTAAACGGCTCTTTGGCCTCCTTGCAGCAGCGGCCACACTCGGTGCAATTGCCGGTTCAGGTTTAACCAGTCTAATCGCCCGCCATCTCTCTACTTCAGTGCTGTTGCTTATTGCGGTTGGACTTATTCAAGTCTCGGTATTCAGTGCCCAACGTTTATCACACAAAGGTCGTCAATTAACACACACAACCCAAGAGAAATCTGTTTCCCCGTCAACACAAGGTGGCCTAACGCCTTTGCTGATCGGTATTCGCCAAACCTTCGCATCACCTTATCTACTCGGGATTTGTGGTTATATTTTGTTTTACTCAATTACCTCAACCCTGATCTATTTTCAGCAGGCAACAATAGTACAACATGCGTTCTTGGGTGATACGCAGCGTACGACTTTTTTCGCTAACGTCGATCTTGCAATAAATCTACTCACCTTACTATGCCAGCTTACCGCCAGCGGAAAAATTATTGCTCGCCTTGGTGTGGCTATTGGACTCGCCTCGCTGCCAATTGTGAGTTTTATCGGTTTTGGCTGGTTGGGCGCCGCACCCAGCCTCACGGTGTTGGTGGGCGTGACTATCCTGCGTCGAACCATGAACTTTGCCCTAGCTCGTCCAAGTCGGGAAATATTATTCACCGTGGTGCCCACGGCAGAGAAATATCATGCCAAAGTCTTTATCGATACATTGATCTATCGCGCGGGGGATCAAGTGGGTGCGTGGAGTTATCAAGCGGTCAGTCTCCTAGGCATCGCGGCACTCCCTTTAACACTATTTAGTATGCTGCTTGCTGCGATCTGGGCTGGGTTGAGTATTGGTCTCGGTCACGCGCAAAAAAGAAAGGCAGAAATTCCAGTCTCTCACGATAAACCACTGCATAGTGATTATGAGAAAAAACAACAATAATAGATAGATTATCGTCAAGTTTATAGGTAATGATAAGAGTCCCTAATCCGTGGTTTGGAGAAATCATGCAGACTCAGCGCTTAGAAACTGCCCGTCTATACCTCGAGCCATTAACGCTTGAGGATGCCCCAAAAATCCAAGCCTGTTTCCCTCGTTGGGAAATTGTGAAGTATTTAACGCGTAAAGTACCTTGGCCCTATCCCGACAATGGCGCTGACTCGTTTTGTCGTGCTAGCCTCGCAGCGATGGAAAAAGAGACGGATTGGATCTGGACACTTCGGCCTAAGAGTAACCATTCACAAGTTATCGCTCTTATTCGCCTCGCACTTGAACCTAATAATAATCGTGGTTTCTGGTTAGTGCCTGAATGGCAAGGTCAAGGCTATATGTCGGAAGCCTGTGACGCAGCAACGACTTTCTGGTTTACGGTATTGGGGCAATCGGTTTTACGTGCACCAAAAGCTAAGTTAAATTATGCCTCCCAGAAGATCTCAGAAAAAACCGGGATGCGAATTATTGACGAGGGGATTGGTGAGTATCATATTGGGGATGTGGCCTCAACGTTGTGGGAAATTACACACGATGAGTGGTTAGCACAAAATAACATATAACCTTTTTCGCCTAATATCGCTGATTTTACCTCAATATTGCTTACGATTACCGCCACCCTCCCCTTCATTCCCTTGATCATAGAATGAGGGGGAGCCAGTGGTTGATTATTTCAACTCATCAGTCAACTTTTTAGAGTCATAATAATCGCCTTGATAAATGATTTTTCCCTGCGCGACACGAATAAAGCTGACACCATCAAAACTGATTTTTTATGCGTTGCTGGCGTACCCGCCCATGCTCCATCATTGATGCCAGTAAAGCGCCATTGAAAAGCAATAGTATCACCATTATAAACAGGCTTACTGGTCATCTCCCAGCGAAGATCAGGCACTGCATCGACAAACGTTTTGACCACGTCATGAGTGGCCTGCTGCTTACCGACTACCGGTTTACCCACTGAAGCATCGTAATAGCTCACCGTATCGGCAAAATAACTCCCCGCTTTTGGCTATCATGGTGGTTCCATGCTTGCATAGAGTGTTGAACGAGGGTTAACGGTGATTCATCCGCATAAGAAGCCGTAGTGACTAAACCCAAAGCCAGCAATGAAACTGAGAAGATATTTCCCATTACGGCCTCCGATTACTCATCCAGATCGATCATGATATGTTTCACTCGGGTATATTCCTCAAGCGCATACGCAGAAAGATCCTTGCCATAACCGGATTTTTTAAAGCCTCCATGTGGCATTTCAGCACATAACGGAATATGGTTGTTAACCCAGACAGTCCCGAAATCTAAATCACGCGTCATTCTATGGGCACGAGAAACATTGGCCGTCCACACACTGGCCGCTAGGCCATAATCAATGTCGTTGGCTTTATCCAGTGCATCCGCTTCGTCACTAAAGGCTTGGATAGTCATTACCGGCCCAAACACCTCTTTTTGAATCGCTTCATCTTTCTGAGTTAAGCCGGAAATTAGAGTCGGTGCAAAATAGAACCCTTCATCTTCGAGAGCTTTGCCGCCCGCTTCAATCTTGGCATGAGCAGGTAAGCGTTGTATCAAACCTTTTACCTGTTCGAGTTGATTAGCGCTGTTTAGTGCGCCATAGAGCGCTTGTGTGTCATCGGGTTTACCACAGCGGATCTGCTTAGTTTTCTCGACCAACTGTTCGAGAAATTGCGGATAAATCGAAGATTCAACCAAAATACGCGTGGCAGCAGTACAGTCCTGACCCGCATTAAAAAAACCAGCGGTAGTAATACCGTCCACCGCTTTTGCTAAGTCAGCATCGGCAAACACAATGGCTGGCGCTTTTCCGCCTAGCTCAAGGTGAGCTTTGGTCAAATTAGCCGCCGCCGAGGTCGCAACTTGTACACCAGCTCGTACAGAACCTGTAATAGACACTAACGATGCGCCGGGATTGGAAACGACTAAAGACCCGGTCTCTGCTTGACCTAATACCACATTGAATGCCCCTTGTGGGAAAAAATCAGCCGCTAACTCAGCCAAAAGCAAGGTGCTCAGCGGGGTTGTATCACTGGGTTTCAACACAACCGTATTTCCCGCGGCTAATGCCGGGGCGATTTTCCAAATCGCCATCATAAAAGGATAGTTCCAAGGGGTAACTTGTCCCACAATACCGAGGGGTTCACGACGAATGCTCGACGTAAAACCGGCCATATATTCGTAGCTAGCACGCCCTTCTAAGTTACGTGCGGCTCCAGCAAAAAAACGAAGCGCATCACAGGATGCCGCAACTTCTTCCTTTTCGATAAAATGCTTAAGTTGTCCAGTCTCTAAACTTTGTGTATCGACAATACGTTGCGTATTTTTCTCAACCGCGTCCGCAAGTTGTAATAAAGCCTTTTGCCGCTGCGAAGGCGTTGAAAGACGCCATTGTGCAAATGCCCGTTTCGCCGCCTGATAAGCTAATGTAACCTGTGACTCATCGCCTTTAGGACTCTGTGCATAACAGCGACCATCAATAGGGCTAATCAAATCAAAATAGTCTGCGGAGTCGGACTCGACATACTTGCCGTCAATAAAGTGCTTCAGTCGTTGCATTTTTTTATCCTTTACTGTGGAAATGGGGTCATTGGATCGTTGGCGCTCAACCTATGCCATCTGCGTGGAGCGCTTTGAAAAAAATTCTAGCTGTGTTAAGACTGTTTGCCTGATTGATAACCGGTATAACAAAGACAATGATGACGCATGCGATAATATTCGCACCGATTGGGCAAGCGAGTAGAGCGGAACAAATTGTTACCCGTCTCGCCAATGCCATCATGACTGGGTTGTTGCAGGCCAATGAGCAATTGCCGAATGAAGCCGAATTGGCAAAAATGCTGGGGGTTTCGCATATCACTGTGCGTGAAGCATTGAATACCCTGCGTGCCAAAGAGTTGATCTATACGCATCGTGGACGCAACGGTGGCAGTTTTGTCTGCGACAGTATTGAAAGCCGTGCACATCATTACCATCCTCTCAGTTTACTCAGCAGTGATTACTTGCTCGATTTAGGCGAAATGCATTGTGCGGTCCTCGCCCACAGCGCACGGCTAGCGGCTAAACGCATGACCGATGATGAACTCGCGAAACTCTCATCATTGGTTAACGATTTTCAACAAGCCGAGAGCTCAGAACTCAGAGCTCAAGCCGATATGCGTTGTTTACTTTCTCTTTCAGCCAGTTCGCAATCAGCGCGTCTTGCGACCAGCGAATTATCGCTACAAACCGAATGGGCCTCTTTTGTTGCACTTCTTTATAACGATGATGCCATTCACCAACATTCCTTCCAGACTTACCGCGAATTGTTGGGAACGTTATCGCAACAAAACGGTGATGCAGCAGCGAAATCTATCTCAGGTCTTATCATGCGTTTAACTGAGCAACTGGTTGACTACAAGCTCAATATTAATTCCTCTACTTTAGGGAGTATGTCTTAAGTGAATCCATCCATCCCTTTGCAGGCAGTCATTGCACGACTCGATCAGCTTTTTATGCACTGTTCCGCCTCTAGCCAACACCTTGCCGACATGATGACGCATCTGATGACTCCCTTACTATCAACATCCGTGCCATCAGACATCGCTATAAAAAGTTTCCCTAAGCAAGAGATTGAATCGTTCATCCATCAAACACTCGCTGCTAATGATTACTGTTCAGGCGCTGGTTTTGCGTATCATGCCGAATCACAACTTAACCCTCATCACGACTGGTCACTCTTTTGGATCTATAAGGATAATCGCGAGGGGTCAGCATTAGAGCTTAATCAACTGACTCATCAACATCTCGATTTCCATACCTTTGAGTGGTTTTTAAAAACCAAATCATCCAAACGTAACTACTTTCACGGCCCTTATGTCGATTACATCTGTAATACGTCATACACCATGACTTCCGCTTCACCGATCGTTATCCAAGACTGTTTTTACGGTGTCGCGGCAGTCGATATCCTTGTCAGTCGAATTGAACAAGAAGTACTTAAAGCGCTCATGTCATCGCCCATTAAAATCGTTTTGACTAATAATATTCAGCGAATTATTTTCTCTAACCACTCCGGGTTCCGTGTCGGTGATATTCTGCGCGGTGACAGGCTTTTGCTTGGCCACCAGCATTCACTCTTTTCTATTTATTTACCCGGTTAATCCGCGCGACGAGAAAGTCGTAACGCTTTGGCATGTTCAATCGCATCGTTTTCAGGTGCGTTTGATTTTCCATAAGGACGCTGAGTAAACATATAAAGTAAACCGATAATCAGTACTACCGCTAAGCCAATTAATACAGTCCATTTATCGATAAAACTCGGGCTGTCAGCTGGTTGAGCGAGTAAGTAAATCCCGACTACGCCATAGGCCAGGGCAAGCACATTGACCAATAATCCTAATGCACCGATTCGCCACTCCCCAGCCGGCTGCCAGCCTTTTAAACGTTGACGTAATGCTGCTAACACGACCATTTGGAAGGAAAGATAGATTCCGATTACGGCAAACGCAGTGATTCTCGCGAGATTATCCGGCTGGAAATAGACCCACACACAGAAAATAACGGGTAATAGGCAACTGATTATCATCGCGTTATCGGGAACATTGTTTTTCGATATTTTTGCCATCCAATGGCTACCGGGTAACATCTGATCGCGAGAGAAAGAGAAGATAAGGCGACTTAGCGCAGCTTGTAGCGACAATATGCAAGAGAGCATGGCGATAATCGCAATCACAATAAACACTTTCGCACCAACCGGTCCCAAGGCCTCGTTAAGCATCGCTGGAATAGGATCACTGACCTTACCGGTAACGATATTACGTAAATTCGGTGAGGAAAGAAGATACCCTAATACCGAGATAATCGCCGAGATAGCCCCGAAGACAATACTTAAAATCATCGCTACAGGGATTTTACGACTGGCATCTTGCACTTCTTCCGCAACGTTACCGCAGGCCTCGAAGCCGAAGAACATAAATAATCCCATCAGTGAGGCCGCCATAAAGGCCCCCACATAACTGCCGCTGCTCGATAAGATCCCCATAGAATCGAAGATGACCGAGAAGGGTTGCGAACGGTGAAAAATTAACAGATAGATACCTAACGCAATTACGCTGACAATTTCACACCAAAAGCCAATTCTTGCGACGCGAGCGAGATTTTTAGTTCCAGAAAGATTCACCACCATCATCACTGCCAGTAAGATCACCGAGGTCATCAGAAGATTAAGTGGCGTGGCACTGAACGAGATGAGGCTCGCGACAAAAGTCGAGGTATATTCAGCAATTGACGTGATGGTCACCACCAAAGCCCATAAATAGACCCATGCCGCAATCCATGCATATTTTTTGCCCCACAGCCGACGAGCCCAAGGGTATAACCCCCCCGTGATCGGATATTGTGAGGCGACTTCGCCAAAGACTAACGCTACTAACAGTTGCCCTACCGCAGCAATGACGATCCACCAGATAGCGGGGGGGCCCGCGAGAGTGATCGCCAAAGCAAATAGAGAATAGACGGCGGTAAGAGGAGAAAGATAGGTGAAGCCTAATGAGAAGTTAGAGATCAAACCAATTGATCGTTGGAATTGCTCTTTCTCTCCCCCCTGTTCACCCTGCAGAGGACGTTGAGTTGTTTTTTCCATAGCATTATCTCTAAGCGACGCAGTAAAATAAGTAGACCCATTTATAAAACATAAATGTTTATATTTATAATCTTTTACATCACCCCACGAGAAGTAAATAATAATATCTATAATAATCAATAGATTATTACATATATCTTTTTCTTATCGCCTTTTTCTAACCAATATGGGTCGGAAAAAACATGAACAGCACTAATATCTGGAGGAGTATGCCGTGCAATGTTTCACTCTCAGCGGGGGGATTACCGGATTATCTGTACGATGCCAGCCCGGAATCGTTGCAAGGAAAAATAGGTTAAGGATTAACGCAACTGGCTGTCCTTACTGCCTCGACGGTTAATCGCACTTGTCGCCCTATACTTTTTATCAACCTTCTGCTGACAATGTATACAGTAGATAACGCCAGGTAATGCATATTGCCGAGCTTCAGGGATAGGTTCGCCACATTCAGCACAATATTCAGCACTTTCCCCCTGATGTAACTGACTTCGCGCTTGTGCGATAGCATCATCGACAGTGTCATCGATTTGCTTTTGTACGGAACCATCTTCAACCCATCCTCCAGCCATAATATCCCTCTTTTTATATCGATAAATAGAGAGTATAGACAATGAAATGCTTATCAGCAGAAGAGGATTAGCGAAGAAGTATCGTATGATTGCAGCCAAGACTGGGTTTTTATCGACATCCACTTACTTAAGCAAGAGAATGCCGTACCCTTAACTATCCACTATAATCCGAGCATTTTATGGCAACTGTTATTGACTCCTTTATTGCCCCACCCTGCCAAGCTGAAATCGATATTCTCTATCAGGATGATGCATTGGTAGTGATTAATAAACCTAGCGGTTTATTGAGCTTATCTGGCAAAAATCCAGAAAACTGGGACTCGGTTCACCATCGTTTAACGAAGGTGTTTGCCGGTTGTACCCTGGTACATCGCCTCGATTTCGGTACCTCGGGTCTATTGATTATTGCGCGAAACAAAGAGATTAATGCCGCACTTTGCCAACAATTTAGCCAACGAACTATCGAAAAAACGTACCATGCGCTGCTGCGCGGCCACCTCCAACAAGATGATGGCATCATTGATGCACAGATTGCGAAAGATGTCGATCATTTCCCGCTTATGCGTATCGATACTGCCACCGGCAAACCCGCACAATCGCATTTTCAGGTAGAGCGACGCACCGAATATAGGTTGGCTAATGGCCACCTACTACCCGTCACGCAGGTGAAATTATCTCCCCTTACCGGCCGCACCCATCAATTACGGATCCATTGCCAATATTTGGGGTATCCCATTCTAGGTTGTGATCTTTACGGTGGCCGCGATACGTCAGACATCGCGCCATTCCCACGTCTAATGCTACACGCCAGTGCTGTGCGCTTTCAGCATCCACTCTCTGGCAAAGTCATGATGCTCAAGAGCCCGCTGCCCTTTTAAGTGCCCTGATCCCCCCACAGACATCGTAAATCGCTAATTCCAGGCGATAATGGAAGATTTTAGTGGAGAGAACGGCTACCGTGACTTTAATGCTTAAGCACTATGTTTCCTTGGTTATTCGCACCTTCGGGGTGATAGTCACCCCCAGAACTTGAATCAATGTTAATCAACGTTGTTAGGCAGTGGTAAGGGTAGATATGAGGGTTTAGTTATTAATGAAAAATAGAATAGAAAACACAGACTATACCTCTATAAAATTTATATCTGTATATTTACACAACACCTAAACCTAGAAGTAAATATCTTATTCATATAAATAAATTCATCTGTTATTTTTACTAAGTTCATGAGTCTATCAGAAATAGTTTACGAAGAATTATAAAAAGATGTAGAGAGAATATGTAAACTATACAAAAATATTTACGATTACCATCCTAACCCCAGTACACCACCAAATTTAGCTTGGGAAAGTATTCCTAAAAAAATAAGGGATATACTCATCGACCTGAGATATCGAGGCGATTATACACCGAGATCTAGCGAGTACATACAAAAACTAGCTTATGCTGGCGACATAGAGGGTTTCGGAAAAGCAATTTCTAATAAAATTTACTGGGCAAACGTGCCTAATGATCGATTTACTCGGAGAATTAATTACTATGAAAAAAAATAAAATTAATTTCCTTCATCCTAATCCTTTCATTTATGGTCAATGCCGCACTCACAGAAACCGAGATAAATCAGTTAAATGAGATAAATAGTAAATACGAAAAAAAAGAGATAGATTCTAAAAAATCTTGATTTAGTAATAAAGGAAAGCATCGCCAATCTACCGAAAGAAAAAAATATACTGAAACTGCATAAACTCTGGGAAAAGACTACAAAAATAAAATGTAGGCTTGCTATACTTGAATCACTCAATACTGATGCAGAAATAGCCAGAAAACATGAATGTCTCGCGAATGAATATACTTCAGAGGAAAAATTTCTGAATAGTATATACTAAATAATTGTGGTGGGGTTTTGTCTCAATAGATTTAGATCATTTAGTATTTGAGCGCAATTAAATATTTCAGTCTCTAACATAATAAATAGGTATATCGAGGGGATAAGCCATTCAATAGAGCGTTAATGCTATTTTCATTCTCGGTGCTGTCTTCTATCACTTATCACTGGAGATCCAGTGGACTTCATGATTCACCGCAGTTCGCCTGCCGCCGATGATGCCTTATGCTTCTACTTTATCCTTCAATTTTAGAGTTCCTGGTGGCGAATATTATCGATACGTCTATCATCCTATCCTCAGAGGACGGTATTGAGTTGCTGTTTAGGCATAAGATTTTAACGGCGAAACGTCTACCGTGACTTTAACGCTTAATTCCTAGGTTTCCTCGTTAATTCTCACCTACCGCGGAGATAGTTACCCCTTAACAACATCATTCGGCAGCGGCAAAGATAGGCATGATAGTTTAATTAGTAACTAATAAAAGAAAGATATAGCAGTAGCTATTATAGAAATTTTATATGAAAACTAAATAATAAAACATAATTAGTAAATTTACATGATAGATAATATTATATGAAAACATCTCATTCATACAAACTCAATCATCTGATATTTTATATCATTAATATATATATAAAGAGAGGTAGAGATGGATAGTAAAATAGTTATAAACGCTATTATTGATGAGTTATCATCTTTACCTAATGACCTATACTTAGGAATTGAAAGAACGGTACAAGACTTAGCGATATTTTCAGGGGGAAGTAAAATTCAACAGAGGAATATCGATGATGATAAAAGGCTACTCAGAGCACTTGAAAAAATTCATAGTAACAGAATTCATCTCGTCAACATGGCAACACTAATTATTAAAAATGCTTTATCCTACCTGCCTGATAGTCTGTTAAAAGAGCTAACCGAGAAAATAATGGTGACATCCGTTTCCGTTTTCTCCAGACAAGTAATGCTATTAGGCCTATCAGAATACATTGCAAATAACTTACTCAAGGGAATAGTTATGGGTGCACTGACAAAATTGGCTGTAAGACTAGGAGTAGGTTCAGTGACGGGGGGCGTATTAGTACAAGGATTACTTTCTCGCGCATCGGCAGCCTCACGAAATTTAAAAATTAAACACCCTAAATTATGGACAGAGCTTTATAGCACCGACCTAGATATGCTCTATTTTATATTTGAAAAACCTCTAGCTCATTATTCAAATATGAGCACCTATACTTTTCAAGAACTTTAAAGGTTATTGAGTGATATCCAAAATCATTAGAATTCTTCGCAAATTTCTTTCTGATCTATTAATGGCTACAGTTATTAGTTTCGTATTATTAGGTGGGTTTATTTCATTGATTTCTTTCAGCGGTGCTGAGCGAGTGATGATGCTCCTGCTAGTCTTTTTCTTTGGACTATTTTTCTATTGGCTTGCGTGGTTGGTTTCATCGAAAAAAGATAGGGAGTAAAAAAATCATATAAATAATTACACCCTATAGGGCAGAGTGTATAATGAAAATTCTTGCGGATAACTATAAACTCTATTATATCTCTCAACACCCTACGATAAAACTAATAAATTTCTTTATATTTCAGCCTCTTTTATCGTTAATATCTTACGACTGACACATAGTAACAATAGACTTATTAACGTGATAAACGATGCTAAATAATAAAGCACACTAACACTCCAATGTTCAAGTACCCCCGAGCCCAATATGGCCCCAAATCCTACTGCCCCATTGAATATAGCTGCATAAATGGCTGAAGCAGGTAGTGCATCTTTCTTTGCCACGCGTATGATCCATGTTTGAAGACCTACAAATACTATCGCAACACCAAGTCCCCAGCCTGATAGAAGCAATAAAGTAATAAACTTACTATTAAATATAGGAAGAATTATTAATGCCAAACATACTCCGACCAATAAAAGTCCTACGCAAAGGACTTTCCTCAAATGGTTATCTATAAATATTCCACAGATACAGTTCCCAATTAACCCCGCAATGCCGAAAATTAATAGACAAACAGTGATCCAAGTGTTTGGTAGGGTAAGCACGGAAGATAGAAGTGTCTCAATGAACGTGAATGCAGCGAAGTGTGCAACGATACTACCGGCTGCAATAAGGTAAACGATTCTTAGCATAGAATTATTAAGCACAGAGAAGAGTTGTCTTCTTCCTATACGGGAAGTACCTGATACAGTGGGCAAACTTAACGCTAGCATCATTGCCGTTACGACAGATAACAGGGCTAAAAGCGAAAATGATAAGCGCCAGCCACCATGCGCACTAATCCAATTAATAAGTGGAATACCTAAAACACTCGCGGTTGATACCCCACCAAAAATAATCGCTGTCGCTTTCCCTATACTACTCTCTGAGACCAATTTAGCACCTAGAGACCCAATTATTGCCCAGAAGGCCCCATGAGCAAGAGCGCCAATAAGCCTGGCCACTAATAACAGACTAAAGTTATGGCTCATCGCCGCCACGCCATTCGATAAGCCTAGTACTAACATCAGTCCGACCAATAGAGGTCTTCGCGGTAAATGGCTAATCATCATCGCTGATATTAACGCGGCCACCGCACCAAGCCATGCATATAACGTAACCACTAAACCTGTTGAACTTGTGCTTTGTTGCATAGCTTGCCCAATCGCTGACAGCATACCTATTGGTGCTAATTCCGTTGCAACAACCGTAAATGACGCAACACCAAGCATAACAACCGCAACCCAGTTACGCCAAATGGTAGAGTTTGACCGACTCATGCGTTGACCCCTTTCATACCTTCGGTTGTATAACGTTCCCCTACTGGCTGAAATGCTTCTAAAACTAATGCTATCTGGGCTAAATCCTCTGCCGTTAACGTAATATCAGCTGCCTCTAAATTATCCAACAAATGCTTTATATTCTTCGTTCCGGGTATGGGAACGATGTCAGGTCCTTGCGCTAATAGCCACGCCAATGAAATCTGGGCCGCGGAGCAGGACTTACGTATAGCCATATTTGTAACGACATCTATAAGTGGGCTATTTGCTTGTAGATTATCCGGTGTAAATCTTGGTAATAACTGTCTGGCATCATCCTGTGTATAACCGCTATTAGGGAGAATATTTCCTGTTAAAAATCCGCGTCCTAAAGGCGAATAAGGCACAAAACCGACGCCAAGCTCTCTACAGGTGGGTAGAATCTCTCGCTCCACATCACGGGTCCACAGCGAATATTCTGTTTGCACTGCACAGATTGGATGAATCGCGTGGGCTTTTCTCAGCGTGCTAGCACTTACCTCAGATAAGCCAATATTGGCAATCTTCCCTTCTTTAACCAACAGAGATAAGGTCTCGATAGTGGTTTCGATCGCCACATTGGGGTTTGCTCGATGAAGGTAGTATAGGTCGATACATTCAACGCCTAAGTTGCGTAGCGAACTCTCGCAAGCACTACGAATGTACCTTGGATTATGCGTTGGTACTCACCAGGCCGACGTCTAATTCCACATTTCGTCGCTATCTGAATATTATCAGCACAGCTGTTTTTCAGGAATTCCCCAAGCAACTGCTCATTATGATTATGACCATAAGTGTCAGCACTATCGAAAAAAGTGCATCCAAGATCAATAGCTTTATGAAGTACTGCTTTTGATTCATCATCATTTCTTGGCCCGTAGAATTCGCTCATCCCCATACAGCCTAGCCCCAGTTCAGAGACTTCAAGACCCCGTCCTAACACTCGCTTCTTCATGATAGTTATCTCTTGGTTTACATTGAGATAAGCAGTATATTTTCCGAAATAGGAGATTTATATGCATAATAAAAGCAATCAGCTTTCCGAATATGGAAAACGACGCACTTCCCCAACACTTAACTGGGATGATGCTAGAGTATTTCTCGCCATCGCAAGAGAAGGAACACTAAGCCGGGCAGCGAAACGATTGAATTTGGGAATTGCTACTCTCTCTCGTCGGTTAGAGCGCTTAGAGTCGGTCCTGCAGATACGTCTCTTTGCACGCGATCAACAGGGCTATACCCTTACAGACGAAGGTAGGGACCTTATCTCTCCAGCCGAAGCGCTCGAGCAAGCTGGCTTTGCATTCGGTGACGCAACGTACCGCAATAACGACCAAGTTATGGGACATGTCCGTCTAGCCACCGCACAAGGATTAGCGGATTACCTCATTATTCCCGCCCTCCCAAAGCTAATCGCTGACCATCCAAATTTAACGATGGAAATTGTCACGAGTGTTTCCACCGTTAATCTGCATCGACGCGATGCGGATATTGCTCTGCGGATGGTTAGACCAGAACGCGGTAATGTCAGCATTCGCCAGCTTGGGTCACTAGGATTTGGGCTCTATGCCTCACAACACTATATTGATAATAGGAAAGGTTCAGACACTACTCGCTTGTCTTTTGAACATGATGAGTTTATAGGATGGTCTGAATTGCAGCAAAGCTTACCAGCAGCGCAATGGTTAACAAAAATATTAAGAGGTAGGTCTTGTCGCTTAACAACCACCAATTTATCGGCACAACTGAGCGCCGTAGAGGCAGGAGTTGGCATGGCGATACTTCCTCACTTTATCTCGAAGAGAAATAATTTGGTCTGTATGCAAGAGGATGTCGGTTGTGATCAACCGATTTGGTTGGCTATTCACTCTGATCTCGCACATTCACGCAGAGTAAGAGCTGTTGTTAATTTTTTAGAGACGCTAATTTCGGAAAACGAAACATTATTGTCATAAAAACCCATGATTACGAGGGCTTTAAGAGGTTTACTGCGTTGTGGTGCCAACGATTACTAGATGTTAAATCATTCCTCATTCAGCCTTAAACAAGAAAAATTATCTCTATAAAACAATTTATTACAAGGTATTCATTGTGGATAACTGCATAACCACAAAAGCCGAGAAATGCAGCACTGTTTGCATAATAATCAGAAATTCAAGGTAATTTACCATCGCCATGGGTGAATCTTGTGAACAGCTATTGCTGGCGCTTCACGATACGATAACGCGCAATCACCAATGTCGCCCAATGCGGCAGCTTTTGGAAAAGGTTCGCCATTTTATGGAAACTGTCAGTCGGTTTCTCGGTGGTGAACATGGACTGGCAAAAGTGTGGCAGTACTAGGCGGCTGATATAGCGGAAGGCACCTATTTAATTAGAAAAATTAATCAATTTACTAACACATAGACCTTATCAACCTCAAAACAATAGTGGCTGCACAAGCAGATAGTTAGCTTGGAGTCGCTTAAAATTTTAATATAATCTACTATGAAAAATGACAAGTAATTTATCGAATAAATATTATTTAAGTTTTCATGAAGGTTTTATTAACATGAATAGAATATCAACGAGATAAAAATGAGATCTTAATTTTAATTAAAAGTAAAATAGAAATAATGAATTTTACATTTATTTAGTTTCAAAATTGATATTTATCAAAAAATAGCACAGGTGATTTATGGAGGTAACAATTAGTCACCTAACAAACAAGAGTATAAATAAATGAATTAATTCTAACAATATCAATAAGTAAACAGAAAGCATTAATAAATTTAAAAATATTAAAAAAAATTCTATTATTTATATTGATAATTTGGTTACAATATTTACCGAAGACAAGAATCGATGAGGATTTATAGCTTCATAAAATTTGCATTACGATGTGTAGAAAAACTTACAGTTACATGTGGCTTGCTGCATAGCAGTACATGTTGGGTGTGTTTGTTTATTTTAGTACAGCACTTACTAATTGGGTTGATGTTAGATTGTTAGTTAAAATGCTGTATTTATTATATATTTATCTTAAAAACATACGTAATGGCCGAATCAAAGTGTTTCTATTTTTTTCGGAATAAAAATAACACCCCTTCATTCTTGTCCAAATGGAGATATTATTTCAGAAAAGCTCATCTTGACTAAAGCCAATGATTATTAACACTAAATTTTTATAGGAATAGGTTTTTATCGCCTATTTACTAAATAAATGTTAATTCTTATCACTCAAGTTAGGACGTGCTGTAAGAAAATATTATCTCACTGGAGAAAACCGGTTATTTTTTTGATCAGGAAAATAGTGATGAATAATAAAATTCTATACCTCGCCTCTTTAGCACTGCTCCCTATTTCTGCTTTTTCGGCACCGACTGTCACTTTTGAAGGTGAAGTCACTACTCAAACATGTTCTGTAAATGTCAATGGCAGCACGAACTCGATCGTTTTACTACCAACTGTAAGTACGTCAGACTTTGGCACAACACTTACTACGGGGCAGACTGCTGGCCTAACACCGTTCACGATCACAGTATCTGGTTGCGCTCCGTCAACTACTGCAGCTCAGCCAATTACCACCAAATTCCTTGGCTATAACGTAGATACAGCCAGTGGAGTATTAGGAAATATTGCAACAACTTCAACGCCTGCATCCGGCTTCGGTATTCAACTCACAAAAGATAATACGGGTTCTTCTGCCGTGAAACTCAATGGTTTAACCCCCGTTAGTGGTCTAAGCCTGGCGGTTGGTCAAACAAGTGCCTCCTATGAATTTGGTGCTCAATATTACGTTATTAATGCGACTGGTGCCACACCAGGTAAAGTCACCAGCGTTACCGAATACACTATAAGCTATCTGTAGTTTTTTTAGGGCTACAACAATATAGTTGCAGCCCATTTTTTATTTAATCAGGGTTCATTTCAAATGAAAAATCGTATTAATTTGCTAGCATGTGCGTGTCTAATGTTAGCTAGCTCAGTCCATGCTGGTGTAGTAATGATAGGAACCCGTGTTATTTTTCCAGGTGGTGCATCAAATACGACTATCCAACTAAAAAATCCTGATCCCCTACCCTATGTCATGCAGTTGCAGCTAACTCATGAGGACAACTCACCAAACGATAAAGCTCCTTTTGTCATTGTTCCACCAGTTTTTCGTATGGAACCTAACTCTGGGCAAACAGTGCGTTTAATTGCGAATGGTGCTGAGAAGCTACCGATGGATAGAGAGTCAGTCTTCTATCTTAACTTTACGCAGCTACCTTCTCAGAAAAATACTGACCAGAACAAAAATCAACTTATCATTGCTATAACCAATAGAGTCAAAATTTTCTATCGTCCAAAAGACTTAACGGGTACGCAAAATGAAGCTTATAAATATCTAACTTTCAGTACAGAGCATGGAAAAATAGTCGTTACCAACCCGACCGGATACTTTATTACTGTGAGACGTGCTGTTTTTTCTACGGGTAATCGTTCAATTACTTTAGCTCAATCAGTTATGGTTGCACCTAAATCGACGACGACATGGCCTATATCTGAAAATATTACCTCCCTAAGCGGTGGACAGATGAAACTTACTCTGGTGAACGACTATGGTGCAGATATTGAGAGCAAGAGAGATTTATAAAAAATTATCCTCTTATTCAGTAATAAATATAATTTTTTTACTTATTTTATCTACTTATTTTTCAAAAAGTTTTGCTGGCGAAAAGAATAATACTCCACAAAAAAGTGATGATGAATACGTTTTTGATCCATCCCTGTATAAAGGTGGTAATTTTGATCAGTCTGCACTTAAAAATTTGACAAAGCCTAACTCAATTTTGCCAGGCAATTATAATGTGGAAGTTTTCACTAATCAGACTTTCATCGGCAGCTATAAAATTAGTTTCAAGACTAAAGAAAATAAAGTAGAGCCGTGTCTAACATCGGTTTTAATCAGAGATATTGGTTTCAAAAATATGCTGACTAAGCTAGATAAAATTCAAAATGAATGTTTATTTCTCAGTGATTTTGAGCCCCAAGCTACTTCGAGTTTTTCGATGTCTGACTTCAAACTAAAAATCCAAGTTCCAGAGTCTTTACTTGATATTAAGCCTCAAGGCTGGGTTAATCCTGATAACTACGATACTGGTGCCAATGTGGGGTTTGTTAACTATTTAGCAAACTATTATCATGTTTCTTATTCAAAACAACAAGTTACCAATCAGGATTCAATCTGGTTTTCACTCAATGGTGGAATAAACTTCGATACATGGCAATTCCGTCAACTCAGTACACTAAACTGGAGTAAACAGACAGGTGTTGATTGGAATACAATTCGTAGCTATGTACAACGCCCGTTAACTTCCATCAGAAGTCAATTCTCTGCGGGGCAATTAATAACTAATGGAACATTTTTTTCTGGCATGAGTTATAACGGTATTAATCTCTCCTCTTCAGATGCGATGCTTCCAGATTCGATGCGAGGCTATGCTCCGACTATTCGAGGAATAGCAACGAGTAATGCTAAAGTCACCATTAGCCAAAATGGCCAGCAAATTTATCAGAAAACTGTACCACCAGGTAGCTTTGAAATTCACGATCTTTATCCAACGAGTAATAGCGGCGATTTACAGGTTCAAATTACTGAAGCCGACGGAACGATTAAAACTTTCACAGTGCCTTTTTCAGCTGTGCCTGATTCCATTCGTCCTGGTATATCGCACTACAATCTCTCGTTAGGAAAGACACGAGATATGGAAAAAGATACGAATTTTGGTGATCTCACTTACCAGCGTGGCTTAACCAATTCCATCACGGCTAACAGCGGATTACGTTTAGCGAATAACTATATCGCTAGCGTATTAGGGGGAGTATATGCAAGCCAGATGGGTGCAATAGGCGTAGATACAACATTTTCTCATACTAAGAATCCAGTAGATAACACCAAACTTCAAGGCTGGATGACTCACGTAAGTTGGAGCAAAACATTTAGTTCCTCAGGGACAACATTATCATTGGCAGGTTACCGCTATTCAACTTCAGGCTATCGTGATTTGTCTAATATTTTGGGACTTCGTGATAGAGCATTTAACGAAAGTAACTGGCTAACTAACACTACCTCACAACGTTCACGCTTCGATGTTACGATGAATCAGAGCATGGGTAACTACGGTAACGTCTTTCTTACTGCTGCAACGCAAGATTACCGAAATGGACGCACACGCGATACGCAACTGCAGTTTGGTTACAGCCAAAGTTTCAGTCACGGCATATCCATGAACCTATCTGTCGCTAGGCAGCGTACTGGAACCTACACTACTACAAATACACGCGGAGTCATGGAAACTACTACCTCTATTTCTGTTTCCTTCCCATTATTTACGGGTAATCCACGCAGTGCTAACTTAAGCAACACTTACACTCATAGCAATAGCTCTGGCGATCAATATCAAATGTCAGCGTCAGGCTCGCTAGATGAACAACAGTCAACAAGTTATAGCCTTAGTGCAATTCGCGATCAAGGATATAATAACACGACCTTCAGCAGCAGCCTGCAAGAGCGCTTACCAAAAGTTAATTTAGGTATAAATAGCTCAGTGGGTCGAGATTACTGGCAGGCATCGGGGAACGCTCAAGGCTCGGTTGCGATACATTCCGGCGGCACAACTTTTGGACCTTATTTGGGTGATACTTTTGGGCTCGTCGAGGCAAAAGGGGCTGAAGGAGCGAGCTTATTTAACGCCCCGCTCACTCGCATTGATAGTAATGGATATGCTCTAATACCCTCAATGACGCCGTATCGTTATAACAACATATCCATCGATCCCCAAGGAATGAATGGAAATACTGAAGTACTTGATAGTCAAAAACGCATCGCGCCAGTAGCAGGCGCCATTGTCAAAGTAAAATTCAGAACCCGTACTGGCACGGCAGTGTTAATTAAAGCGGTAACTGCCGAAGGAATGGCCATACCTATGGGTGCTCAAGTTTATAACGATAAGAATGAAGCAGTTGGTATTACTGGCCAAGGTGGGCAGATTTATGCGCGCGCTGAGAAATCAACAGGTGTCTTTAGGGTGAGCTGGGGAGATAAGTCTGAAGAATGCTTATTAAAGTATTCACTAACTGAAAATCAGCTTCGACAGAAACTTGTTAATCTCACTAGTAAATGCGTAAATTAATACGAAAGGGGCCTTAATTATCATGAATACTATAAATAAATGTATATTAATATTATTTATGTGCTTCATTTCACTGTCCAGCTGGGCAACCTGTACCAGTACAGGGGTGTCTCAAACTGAGGATGACCGTACAGCAATAATTCCTTTCGGAAAAGTGAATATCTTTGATACTTATTTTTCTCCTGTTGGGACGCTATTAGCGAGCGTAGTGGTCCCACCTACAAACTATACATATGGTGGTGCAACAGCAAATAGCGTACTTTGGACATGTGATGCTACCGACCTCTCTAGTATCTATTTCATGGTGGCGACCAATGGTGATGACCGTGTGGGAGGATTTTATGAAATTGGTGCAACAGATGGGCTAGCGAATGTATATGCGACATATTTTGCCTACGTTGGAATTAAACAAACGATGAGCGGCGTAGTGTTATCACGCAATTGGCAAAAGGTCCCTGTCGCTACCTACACAACATCTGGGACAAAAATTCAGATTCGGCTTCAAGATATACCTCCGTTACAAGCTGAACTCTACCGTGTCAGTAATTTACCAGGAACTGGAGCACTTTCATCATACTGCGGGAACAATAACAATTCTGGATCGGGTATCGTATATGGGTCGACCTCGGGTGAAGCTTACAACTGTACACAACCAAACGCTTATATCCAACTAGTTGGCCCTGGTTTGACAAGCGATGCTCTAAATTCCGATTCAGCAACTTCATACGCATTTTGGGGAGTGGATAATGGTTTTGGTTATGGTATGCGCTCGGTTAATCGACTTTATAATACGCCTACTTGTGTCGCTCGAAGTGCCACCCCTATCGTAGTGTTCCCTACTTTATCAATAAATGATCTTAACAATGGACAAAACGCAACAGCCAATTTCAACGTAACTATCGAATGTAGTAATAGCGTAGCATCAGGTACTACAAATGCACAAACTGCCATAGGTTTTCAGGTTTCATCCGGTGCCTACAGCGCTGCCAGTAATCTTGGATTAGTCAACGCGAGTAACGGGGTAAGTACGCTGCTTTCGGATAATTATGCAGATACAACTACCGCTGCACAAGGCGTAGGTATCACTATATCGTACACCGCCGCACCTTCAGTAGCATTAACGTTACTTGGGCCAACTGCTGATCCGTTGAACACAAGCTATATGGGAACCTCAGCAGGATGGTACCCAGTGCTCGACAATGCAGTATCACAAGGTAGTAGCAAATCAGGCTATACTAATTATGCTTATAATTTTACTGCAACCTTAAAAAAATTAAGCGGTCAAACAGTGACAGCAGGTAAGGTTCATTCAACACTAACGATTATGGTAAAAGTTCAATGATGGGTCGTTGCTATATAGTAATATTCGTTTTACTACTTACTAGTAATTCATTTGCAGGAGTCATGCCTTCTCAATCCCGAATAGTTTATAATGCAGAAGACAATTCACAAAGTTTGATGTTAGCCAATACTAATTCTTATCCAGTTATCGTTCAAACTTGGATAGATAACGGTGAAGGGTCACCTGATACTAGAAATATTCCCTTCGTAAGTATCCCACCCATCTTTCGTTTAGAGCGTGGTGACGTTAAGGGCATTCGAGTTATTTATAATAAAACGTCTTCTTTACCCGAAGATAAAGAGTCGTTATTTTGGTTGAATATCTATGAAATCCCTCCTGAAAAAAAAGATTTAAAGCCTGAAAATAGTGTATTAGTAACGATGAATACCCAGATAAAAATATTTTTTCGTCCAAAAGGAATAAATTTATTTTCTGAGGAGGCAATAAAGCAATTAAAATGTAAACAAAAGGACTTAAAAACAATTACTTGCCTAAATCCTTCTCCAATTTACCTTTCAATCATTGCTGCAGAAGCAACATCAAGCAATGGCTCGACTATCAAAGCTGGCGGAGATGATTTCATCATACCTCCTAAATCAGAAAAAGAGTTCCATTTTACTTCCGTAGTCAGCATCGATGATAGTATTAAATTTATCTATATTAGTGAAATGGGCGATCAGCTTAATTATATACTGAAACAGTAAATGACACTGAAGGTCGTTGTCCCTACTTTATCCAACAAACTGAAAGCGTAAAATGACATGATTTATTTGATGCTGGATTGATGAAATATGTAGCAAAAACCAGAAAGTGCAGTACCAAAAAGAGTTAGTCAATCTCCTAATCGTTACACTGATCAGGAAGATATACGGATATATTTTCAAAAATATTTAATATTAAATGAAAATATTCTATATTTAGGAATTGAAATAACAGCACAAGACTTAGGGATATTGTCTGGAGATCAAAACCTTAAACAAGGCAATATCAATGATAATAAGAGTACTTAAAAAAACCATAGCAACAGAATTTATCTAGTCAACATGGTAAGAGTGAGGTCATTAACTGGAGATAAGATTGATAAAGGGACTATTTTCTCGTGCAACGGTACCTTCCAGAGATAAAAAAATTAAATATCCGAAATTATAGTCAGAGTTATAGAACACTAATCTAGATATGCTTTACTTTTTATAGGGGATAACAACAACCCCCTTTTACCCCACCTCAAATCAATAAAAATAACATCATAAAATTTATAAAAAAGATATTACCTTATATTTTCATAACTCCATGTATTATTCCTATTTATCAATAAAAACGGGATGCTATAGTTTACCGATATTGATTTAATATTTTAACAACTAACAGTAATTACTTTAATGAAATAAACTTAAATAACTTATTGAAGAATGGATTTCGATCTTGCGGGGGACTAATGAAAAAGCCAAGTGGATTAATATGGGTTTCAAGTTTCTTAGGCAGTAATTCGGTTGAAAAACTAAACCAGCCATTTAAAAACAAAGTGAGAAGTTTTTTAGAAAGCACTCGAAATGCAGGTATTAACGTAGTTATTACCTCCACTCTCAGGCCTTCAGAACGTGCTTATCTTATGCACTGGTCATGGAAATTATCTCGTAATCTTGTAAAACCACAACACATTCCACGTAAAGTTGGTGTTGATATTGACTGGGTACATAAACACTCTGATGGTTCGATTAATATTTCTAAGAGCATTATTGCAGCTAAAGAGATGGTAAGAGCATACGGCATGCTGAATCTCAACGTAGCTCCTTCTTTAAATAGTAGACATACTGAAGGATATGCAATTGATATGTTACTATCTTGGTATGGAACTATCGAAATTAAAGATCAAAAAGGAAATATTGTAAAAATTAAAAGCCTACCTCGTGATGGGATGAATAAAGAGCTTCATAAAATAGGGCAATCATTCGGTGTTATCAAATTTCATAATAGTCATAAAGATAAACCGCACTGGTCTATAGATGGGTATTGAAATGTATAAATTTATAATTTTTTTTATTTCACTTTCATTGTGTCTCTCAGTTCAAGCGACTGAGCAAAAAAATTCTGATCTTCAATCTTTTATTGAAAATGCCGAAATTTGTCAGCATCTGGCCAGCGAATGGGATTCGAGTCTGCCTCAAGTGCAACAACGATATATTGAAGAGCAAATCGATATCGTTTGCCCGAAAGCCAAACACCTACGGGAAGTTATTAAAAGAGGTTATCATGATAACAAGAAAATCATGGAAATGATTGAACGCTATGATTTTTGATATGGTAACTCATGTTTAATAACCATCATCTATTCGAAAAATAATACCTAGATAGTTATATTAAAATAATCACACTAATAATTGAAAATTCATCTGCATATATTTTTTATTACTTACACCCAAAGGCTCTCAATGAATTAAATATTTAGTAAGTTATTATCAACAGAAATCCATAACTTTTAATAACTTGAGTAATTAGTTTTAGGTATTATTGCGTTGCACTATTTACAGTCCCTGTATTACAAAAACTAGGAAAAAACGGTGGGCTATATACCGTAACGAAAATGAGTATTTTTCATAATATTGAAGGCATGACGAAGATTTTCATCTGTTAGCTCATAATTGCTTAGCCAGCGGCCCCTTATCCCGAGGTAGTTAGCCCATAAAACGCCGTTCTTGAAACTCTTCCAATTATTGTTTTTCGCGGCGAGTTCTATGAACTGATTAACGATTTCGTATTGATTCTTTCCTGCTGAATACTGGGCTACTTCAAATGCTTTTTCTATATGTCTGAAAGCCTCTTTATCTTCATGCTTCCTGTAATGGATTAGCGCGCGATTCCAGTGCACCATCCATTGCAATCCGTTCAATAACTGGTTGTCTCTCATTTCAGCCTCATAAGCTGCAACATCAGCCTCAGTCGTTATGATTGATTTCTTCAAATCGAAACCTTTAAGGATCGCCTTCCAAAAGCCGAAAAAACTATTATGTAAATCACTGACTGACACGAGCGAATCCAGTGCAGCTCGAACTATGTAATCACCGTATTGGTTACACAACTGCGCTATTTTTGTTTCGGGAATAACATGATCTTCACTAGTAGCGATCAACTCTTGCATAGTGGCTCCACAGTGCCGACATTGGTCAGTAAACCATGACCAATGTCGGTTTGATAACTTGAACCAAACTGAGTTGTGTTGTTCTTCGGGTATTGCATGCTGCTCAATGAAGTTATCCGTTTGAGCCTTAAAAGTTTGCAAATCTGCTACTAGCCAATTTCTCTGCCGCTTAAAGAGCTGCAACATCTCGCTCAAAAATTTTTCTCCATACGCCTCTTTTAATTGCTTGGAGACATAAGTGCTAAGACGGGCCAGAAAAAGAACGTACAGAATACTTTCTTTTTCTTTGGCTGAAATAGCACGTTGGTAGGCTCCCTCTGCCGCTACAAGCCGGTCCATTGACCGTGAGAAATTCCAGTGTAATCCATGCCACGACGGGAATGTTGCTCCACTCTGCCAGTTAGAAGCATTCTCGATATTTTGGCGAATCTCCGGGTCATCCTCATGTATCACCATACCTGCACTATGAAACTGAGTACGATTGGTTTGGCAATGTATGTATATCCAATTCATAGCCTTATCCAACGGCCATATGATTGTTGAGTTTTCTGAAATATCAGGCAGGTACCAATCATTTTCTGGCGGCGCAATGAATTCCTCTGCTGCAATATTCAAACGCAGTATATGCTTCTGGATCGATAGTACTAGTTCTGGAATGGCATGCGCGCCATAGAACCTCTTCAGACTGTCTTTTGGCGACAGATAAGTTACTTCATTGCAAACCACATTGTGATAGACATCGAAAAGATCATTAATGCTTTCCCTAATGGCAACGCTGACTTTGGGATTCTGAATGGTTCCTGCAAGTTCACTATACAATACTCGGATCAATTCTTTACTGCGAGCCATCAGACAACCTTCTTCGTCGATTAAACGTTCCAGTTGTTTACTAATACGCTTGATGTCCTTTTCATTCCGCCCCGTCCGTTCCGCTCTTTTACGAGGAAGAACTCCTGTGGCGTCATAAGCGAACTTAAGAAGTTGACCGAGAGATACAAAGCTAGCATGCATGGCAATAACTCGTTACAAGGAAACAAGCTCCATCACCTAAGTTGAGGATAATGGAGCAACGATTAATTAGTGCTGATTTGGATTAAGTTGTTTACCGCGATTACCATGTACTTTGGCGTTCGCGGGATTTGTTCCAGACGTCCCCTTGTTATTATTCAGTGCATCTGCACGGTGATTGCTTTGCTTTTGTGTCTCTGGTGCTTTAGCTGGCTTATTCATATATCGTCCTTAAATAATTAATGAAGTGTCATCCTAGAAAATTCCGTTGCCTGCATCACCGGGAATTTTTGCGACAAAATTTTTTAGCCTTTAAGTGGTGCTAGATAGATTATTTTTTCTATATTGTTTTAGATCTCACGCCCATATCTCAGTCATTACACTGAAAGACAACTCCCTATATAAGTGCTGTCATTGTTGATGTGGAGTCGGACAGTAATCGGCTATTGAGGCAGCATAACCAACCCCATCCACATTAAGCCGAAACACTACGGGTGACGCAAACGGCACTGCGCGAAATGTTATACGATTTTCAGGACATTTTACTGAATCGAGCCGATAAAGCAGAGTATCACCACGATGTACAGTACAAGGCCTGTTGGCAGAGGCGTAAGATAGGTTGGAACGAGTTACTGCATGGGCAGTAAACTCTATACTTTGAAAGATTTCCGTCCTATTTGCTTTTATCACTGACACGAAATAAACTAAACTAACATGACTTAGTTTAACTTTTTTACTGAGGATATTATGCAAACCTTCAACATCCATGAAGCTAAAACACACTTATCTCGGCTGATCGAAATGGCAGCACAAGGAACGCCATTTATCATTGCCAAAGCGGGTAAGCCGCTGGTAAAAGTTACTGCGTTGACTACGCCGGAAGCCCATCAGGAAAAACGTCTAGGCTTCATGGCAGGAAAAATCCACGCACCGGATGATTTTGACCGGATGGGTGAAACGGAAATTGGACAACTCTTTGGTGGTGAACTGTGAAATTTTTGCTTGATACCCACGTTCTTCTATGGGCGGCAGGGATGCCGGAAAAGCTCTCCCCCTCCACCACGCTCCTGCTCAACTCACCAGAAAATGAGCTTTTTTTCAGCGTCGCCTGCCTATGGGAAATCGCTATCAAACGCGATTTAGGCCGCGACGACTTTCAGGTGGATACTCGTTTACTACGCAGAGGGTTACTCGACAACGGCTACAGTGAACTATCTATTACCAGCGAGCATGCTGTATTCATAGACAACCTGCCCCCTATCCATAAAGATCCCTTTGACCGTATGATGATCGCGCAGGCAACGGTAGAGGGTATTACCTTGTTAACGGCTGATAGCTTTATCATACAGTATCCCGGCCCAATACAAAAAGTGTAATAATTCGTCGATTACACAAAGAAAACGGAGGATTGGGCTGTTTGATGCAGATGCTAACCGCCGTCAGTCGTTCTGCGGTACGAAACTTAGCCCCCCTTAACCAAACGCTGAGTAGCTCCAGATTCAATGGGTTATCCTCTGACCGCCGATGAGGTTAGCCGTGTGGCTATTCTCATTATTGCTCATAGATATTCCACCCCAACTTCCGTCAGCTGATCGACCTAGTACGGTACTTGTTCTAGTCGTTCACCGATACATGCAGTCCATTGTGGTCTGAATTTTATAGAGAGTTTTCAGCTTAGTCCTGGTTAGTATTTTGCTTTCACTCTATTTTTGAATACCGTCAAAAGTTACGTCATTTATTTAATGCTGGATTGATGAGAGTAGATGAGAGGAGAAAAAGAAAGCCCCGACGAATCGAGGCTTGCAGGCAGGATGTGATGAGAATTGATTAGGCTAGATTAGCCCGAATATCATTCCCACTCGATTATAAATATTATAAAAAAGATATTTATTAACAATGAGATACTGACATTTATAGGTTGAATGCCATAAAAAATACCATTTAAATACTCATTCAGCCTTTAATCTAGCTTATTGAGAATCGCTTTTCAGCCTACCGCCTTCACTAAGAAGCCTCTCGCCCTGCTCTAGGAACTCAATGAGTTCGCTCTGTATACCAACACCTTCGGTTTGCCATTCTTCTTTCGATCTAACCATAGCAAGCCCATGTGCATCACCTGTTAACCGTTCTAAGTTTTGATCGAACATACCTAGCGCACTTAGATAGAACTCACTCCATTTAGCAAAAGTAAGTATCCATAATGACACTCTCAGCGCATCGTCCCATTGGCTCCAGTTCGACGTGCTGGCGAGTGGTTGTTGTATGATTCGTCGCTGTCGCTTCAAGATTTGATTCATCATCGTCAGGCTTAACTCTCGCTGAGAGGTGTTACTATTGGCGAAAAGAAACGAAGCAATGTTAGTCGTCTGCCCTTCACGGGTTCGTTCAAACAAGCGAGACTGATTGTTCAGTCTCGGCCCAAGCATGCTCACCAACTCCTGAACCCATATTTCACAAGCGTCCTCAGTGGAGGCACGGGCATTCTGCAATAACGGTAAGATCACATCTTGGGACAACCAAGGCTCAGCCCACGCTAATTGCTTCATATGTCCTCGCATGGAATCGACCAAGTACCGCAACTCCTCCATAGGTATTTTCTCTGGTAGTTCCTCATGCAGAGCTTCAACCAAATCTTTATAAGTTTGCTCTTTATTAGGATCCTTGGCTGCATGGTTAATCATCCAACCTAAGGTGAGCACTCGTTCCTGATGAGTAAGGGTTTCCAGACACGATAATACTGACGTGAGTCCTGCAGGTATATCTAACTGTCGTTCTAGTGCATTAAATCCCAGCCATTTAAGTAATCCCTGCTTGCGATGGATAAGACTATCTCGTTGAATGATGCTGATATTGAACTGTATCGATAGGGAAACTTCGCTGACTATCTGGCTCAACAGAGACAACCGCATGACCTCCGACACTTCGTGCTCAATTTGCAGCCTAGAGATCTGTGCTTCGGCGATCGTCAACAAGCAATCCGGAGCATGACTCCATAAGATTTTGATGGCAAAGTACTCTGACCAAGTGAGGGCTGCGTATTTTGTCGAATGGAATAGCTGTTCCGAGCGATAAGGGCTGTGCAGTAAGACTTCTACAGTTTTTCGAAAGAACCATATATCAACTACAGCCAGTTCCTTATCTGTATTTTCATGTAGGCGATCGAACGATTCCACAACAAATTGACTCAATAACTTGAGAAAATCGCTTTTTGACTCAATAACACCCCATCCTATGTCCCCAGTGGGAGAATGTGCTAGCACTTCTCCCAGCACTCCCCAAGTTACATTAAAGTCCTTAGAGTTAATAACTTGTTTGTTATTGATGAAGTTATGTAGCCCATCGTGCAAAATAAGCGAGTTATCATTTAGTAAACCTAATGTCATCATCTGCGCTCTTAACTGGTCACCACTTAAGCCCTGCAATGACATTTCACCGAACCATACACTGAGTACTTTACCCACTCCAGACCTTTCGAGAAAGTTTAGAGACTCATACCGTCGCGGTACAGCTGACGTCTTACTAGAATCGAAAAGCAGTTGCATCATGGGATTCTCAACCTCATTTCCAAGACTAGTAACCATAATCTCCTGTACCAGCGCAGATTTATATTGTTCTATTTGGAGTAAAACATCCGAAGGAATTGGGGTAATCAGTAATGGGTAATTTTCGGCTGCACTTTGAAAAGAATTAGACAAATGGAATCCGGCAACCGGAAGACGATCTGCCCCCATAATTAAAATATAACGATCATGTAGCCGTCCTTCTTTTAGGCCATAGATACGAAACTTTAGGCGACCTAGTAAGTGACTATTATGCTCACAGCTCACTATTAAATTGTTTACTCGCCCCGTATAGAGTTGTTCTGAGCTATCTTGTTCATGTTCAATCTCTCTCGATGTCTTTGGCAGCGATGTAAAAATGATATAATCTGATTTAATTGCTGCATTAATCAATACAAGCCCTAAACCAGCAGTCTCGAAGTAAGGATCGAATATAACTATTTGATGCTGCTGATACTTGCCCAATATAGTTCTAAACCACTCCACGAATTGCAATCGCCCTTCTCCATCCCCCATGCTCCATCTCTGGAAAAACTGCCCTTCTGACTTAGGCGGATGAAGCCGTGTAAAAAGAGAAAGAAGTTCACGATTCACCGGAACCCAAGGGTCTGCCTGCCGCCCACCGACGCGGTTGCCAAACCCCAAATTGTCCCGGTTAACCGTAAGAGCAGCCTTTACACGCGCTGACATAGCTGGCCTAGCTGCTTTTTCAAGCCAGTCGAACTTGACGGAACTTGTCCCTTGCCCCACCATATGGCCCTGAAAATTTATTTCTCGGATATATCCTATCCGCCACCGGCAGCAGAGCACCCCCTCATGAGGGCGATCGTATGAGAAACCAAAAATCTCCAGTTCTGTACTATCTGTCCTCTCACACACCTCTTCGGTCACTTTAAACACATATTCAAACACTCCATCCTCTTTACAATTTGCTGAAGCAATAGACGAGGAAATGATTTGGCCATCGTTTGTAATGCTCAAGTGGAACTGAAATTTACTAAAGAGCGGCACTTGTGTCGGAGCAAAGCAAACTGATAGAGCAGGTGATGAGTCAATCCATTTAACACTTAGCAAGTTCTGCTCAAGGTCATTAAGCGTAGGAAAAACCAATAATTCAATATCGCCAAATCGTGTGGCATCTGATTTTCCAAAATCTAAACCAGTTTCCGCATTGAGCCGTTCAACTAACGAAGTAGTTAAGGCAGCGCTGTATTCCTCACTCAACAGAAATAACGCTTCTTTATTCATTTGAGTAATCGAAGCACTGAAAGCTCCGGCTGCACTATGTGGGCTAGAAATTGACTGGCGATCATATGCATCTCGGTTGAGTAGATAAGCAACTGGGCGATAGACCAGATTATTGGCCATAAGAGCAGTAGCACCAAACAGTTTCGTTAATTTACTCGGACACTCAATTTCCAAGATATCATTTATTTCTGAGATTGACCGACCAGCAATCAATTGCCTTAAAAACTCTGCACAATGGATACTGTCTATATACAAGTTAAGGCGGGTAAACTTTGCCTTGATGTTTCCGAAGATAAGATGGTTATCGTTGTCGCTGAAGGACCAACTGTTACTCGAATGGCTGTATGGGAGTAGACGTCCGTAAACTACGCGCATTTCTCTCGACTTTTCAGATTTAATCTGAAGGACCCATAGCTGAAGTGCACAAGCGCGATTTTGGTTAGAAAAAAGGCGAGCCAATCGTCCGTCGCCTAAGAGGTCATCTAGTGTAGTAGCCATTGAATTCTGCGAGTTCCTTTCCAAACTGATATTGCACAATATTATGCACAGCTCTGATTCTCCACCACTGTTTTGGAGCCCTTTGCCGCCGCAACCCCAAAATAGCTAAGCCGACTGGCAAGCCAGATCAGCGTCAACGTGACAATAAAAAAGCCAAGAAACACTCGATCCCTAAATCCGAATAAATCCTCAAACAAGTAACGTTAAGCCAAAATCGAGTCAGAGTACGTGGTACTGATTCTGCCCCTAAAACCTATAGCATATTTTGCCCCAAAGTCAGTTACCTCTTTCCCCAAATCTTGCTAGTACCATCACATCTGGATAACTATTCTATCTAGATGTACAGCAAAAAATGCTGATGTGGTAGTGTTATCAGATGCATGAAGCTTCGGTAACATGAGGGCGGTAGCGTACTAAAATAGGTGCGTAGCATCTGATTATACAGTCTTGCCCCTTTACATTTTAATCGCTAGGCCTGAGATGAAAGCCAGTATTACAGCATTGACCAAGCTATTGTATAGCCGCACATTGATGATCTAACTGATACCGATTCAACTTTTTTCTGCCGATTATGCGTAATACTGTAACAGAGTAATGACTGATGTTAATTATTCATTTTACAATAGACCATAGATGTAGTGATAAATAATCATCCGCGAATAGGAAAAGGCTATTATAGTGCCCATAAACATTTCATTTTGTGAAGCATTTTTTGTTAACATTACAGTTAATACAGCCATATACAAAAAATATTTATTAGGTTTAAAGATAGAATTCTAAAAATGAAACACACTGTTACCAAAATACATTTAAAGGTGACTTCAAAAAAGGATAACTAATGAATAAATTTATAGTTTTTGTTCATGGCTTAGGTGGAAAAAAAGATAAGACTTGGGGTAATTTCCCACAATATATTATTGATGATCCTGATATTGATCATCAAGTCATTGAGTATGGATATACATCCCCCAACTTCTTTACACAATTTTTCAAATCTGGCCCTACAATTTTAAATATTGCTAATGGACTGCTTACCGAAATAAAGACTAGATGTGATCTAAAGAATGATGAAATAATTTTAGTAGGCCATAGTATGGGAGGACTAGTTATTAAACGCCTTCTTGTAAGGCTTAGTAAGCTAGAAACTAAACATAATATAAAAAAAGTATGTTTTTTTGATGTACCTCATGGTGGTTCAGGTTTAGCAAATATAGGTAAATTCATTGCATTTAATAACAGACACTTGAAGTCGCTAGTTAACAACTCTAGTGATTTAGATGCTTTAGATGAAGATTGGGTAGATAAAAAGTTAAGTGATCAGTTGAACATACTGAGTATTATTGATGCAAATGAAACTATAGTATCTTCAGTAAGTTCAAAAAGCCTATTTAGACACCACCCTATCGAAACAATAAATGGAGTAAATCATAGTTCTATTGTTAAACCAAATTCAAAAGATGACACACAGGTCATTTTACTTAAGTCGTTTATTAATAATTCGCCTTCAGTTGGAAAACTTAATTTAGATACAGCTAAGCCTATTAAAGAATGGCTCAAATACGATGAACGTAAGCACGAGCTCTCGTATGAAGAGGATAAACCAAGAAAAATGGCTTTTTCCGCGCTATCAGTGGCGATAGACTCTGATGCTTGTTCAATAAGACTTACTGGCTTATCTGGTTTGGGAAAGTCCCGACTATTACTTGAATACAAAAATAGAAAAAATATAAATGATGATAACTTCCTTATTTTCAATGGCTCTGAAAATATTAACAGAGTTGAAAATTCAATAAAAATAGTAGCCGAGAGTGGAGTGGTAGGATTTATTATAATAGATAACTGCTCAGTAGAACTACACAATTACGCCACAAATGCTATTGAAGTTAACAATTCTCCTATAAAACTCATTACTACTTATTTTTATCATGAAGATAGCAAGAAACTAAAAAATAGCATTCGTATAAAACTAGAAAAATTAGGAGCAGAGCAAATAACCAAAATTATCGAGAGCCGACTTCCAGATTTAGATTCTTCATCAAAAAAACAATTAGAAATATTTATTGAGGGTTTTCCTCTTCTGGCGCAAATGACTATCAAAGAATTACAGCAAGAGGGACGTGTCACTACAAATTTTGATGAATCCAACCTTGTAGAAAAATTAATAAATGGTGATGGAAGCTTGAGTGAACAAGCTAGAGAGTTGCTTAAAGTCTTTTCTCTCTTCGATTATTTTAGGTTTCAGAAAGGGATCAGAAATGATATTAATGAAGATGCGGAGTTTTTAAAACGCGTTGCTGGAGCAAGTCAGATAACCTTCGAAAATACAATTACGACATTTTATCATAAAGAATTAATCAATTGTACTGGAAGTTTAGCTCGCGTAGTCCCTAAACCATTAGCTTTAAACTTGGCTATGGAATGGTGGAATACAAGTGCATTTGATAGACAAAGCGAAATTGTTTCCAGCCTTCCGGCTACACTACTTGATAGTTTTTGTGATCAAATAAGATATCTAGACTCATCAATAAATGTACAGTCATTTGTCGAAAACTTTTGTGCTGCCAATTCCCCTTTCGGCCAAGCGGAATTGTTACTGTCCAAACAGGATTCAAGACTGTTTCGCGCATTAGTTGAAGTGAACCCTTCAGTTACGAATAGTCAATTACACAGAGTTATTTCAAACCTAGCTGATAAAGATATTTTAGATATAAAAGGTGATGTAAGACGTAACTTTGTCTGGGCGTTGGAGATGCTTGTTTTTCATAAACATTGTTTTAATAAAAGCTCATGGATTTTATTTAAATTCGCTCAGTTTGAAAACGAAACTTATAGCAATAATTCATTAGGACAATTCTCACAATTATTTCGTTGGAAATTACCTGGTACGGAAGCTGATTTTAATCAAAGATTAAAAGTTTTAAACAAAGCACTTTCTTTAAATTTAGAAAGCGCAGATGTGGTGATAATTGATGCTATAAAAACGGCATTAGACACTCACGGAGGTACTAGAACTATAAGAGCAGAGTTTCAGGGTACCAAGCCAGAGCTGAAAGAATGGCACCCCCAAAAATATCAAGAAATTTATGATTACTGGCAGTCTTTATTAAAAATTCTTCTAGTGATTATTAAACGTGGATATTTGATCGAAGAGATAAAAGATGCTTTTGGTCATGAAATTAGGGGGCTAATTCGATATAACCTACCAGATAAATTGGATTATTTTATAAAAGAAGTAATAAAGTTAACAGGTAAATACTGGCCTGCTGCAGTTCAATCAATATCTTATGCTTTAAGTTATGATACTAAAGAAATGAATCAGAAACAAATCGATATTTTAATGTCGTGGAATAAATTATTAACACCTGATGAAAATAGTATTGAGGAAATATTAAAATTAGTCGTATTAAACCCGCCGAGAGATTTTAAAAAAGACGACAGTGGCCACTATATTGATGAAGCAGCAGAAGCTGCGAAGGATCTGGCAAAGGTCTTTGTAACAAAGCTTACTGATTTATATGAATATATTGATCTCTTGATGACGTTTCACGAGCAGAAACAAAGTTGGCTCTTTGCAAAGCATTTGGCCATAGAAGCTGATTCTACAGATGAACTACTCCACAAAACACTCGAATATTTACGGAATCATAAAAATGTAAACACCCAGTTCTTTACTGGTTTTTTTTCAGGGGTTTATATAAAAGAACCTGCTAAATGGAAAGAAATAATTGATTTATTCGGTTCGGATGAAAATCTCATTAAATATTATCCTGATGCAATACGCACAGGTCAATTTGATATTTCTAATTTAGATACTTTCATTAGGCTGATATCTGAAGATAAACTTCCTAGTCATGCACCCTCTATCCTCGCTTATGGAAGCGCGACAGAGCATTTAACTGAAAAGCAAATATCCAATTTTTGTATGTCACTCAGCAAAATTGACGAAAATGCAAAGTGGGTAGCACTTGATAATATGTATATGTATATATTTGCTCGTGACAACTTGGACTTTTCCCAGTTAAGGAGAACATTAATTCATTTAGTTCTTAATGTGTCTTTTAAAAAAGAGGATAAGTGTAGATATTCTGATAGCTTTCATTGGTTAAACTCAGTGAAGAGATTATTACATTCTGAAAACGCTGAATTTGCACTTCAATTATGCTCATATATTATTGACCAGGTTGTTGGGAGAAACATTGACTATTCTGATTTGTGGGATTACTTGAATAACGCTTTTTATAAAGCATTTGAGCTGCATGGTAATTATATCTGGCCTAAAATTTCCAATAGGTTCACTGATGAAGGAGAAAAGAAATCTTATTATCTTATTGACTTACTTGGAAGTGGGAGAGCTTATAAAAAAAGAGATAGCTGTGTTTTTGACATCTTAAAACCAGAAGAAGTTGTCGCTTGGTGTAAGGACGACGTTGCTCTCCTTATTGTTACTAGGGCTATTTCAATATTTATCTTAGATGGTGAACAGCGTATCGTTAACCCATTATTGATCCAATTATTAACAGAGTATTATTATAATGAATCATTCCTTAGTGAAATATATATTAATTTTTCAAGTAGGTCGTGGTCAGGATCTTTAGTGCCATACTTAGAAGCTGATAAGAAGATAATAGAAAACTTAACTGAGCACTATGATTTCAATGTAAGAAACTGGGCTGTTAGTTTCATAGAAACAATTGATCATCAAATCAAATATCAAGAAAACTCTGACGCTGAGAATAATATATTAAGAGGGTGGTAAAAAAAATACTCATAATACTTTAAGTTTAGACATAAGAAGATTAAAGAATACTCCAATGTAATTGGGCGTGGGAAATATTAGAAGCTAATCTAAATTCTAACTTTCCCAATACCCATATATTTTTTTGTTAGTTTAAACTCTTGATTGTGGTAATGTTAATAATACATTCTTCAGAAATAAATTATAGGCTCACTGTTTATCCTTGTGATTGTGTACACTTCCTTTTAATTCCACACACTTTTGAGTACTCCGAGGTATTTATGAGGACACTGACTGTCGTATTCGGATAGAAAAAGCTCCATCACTTCCTCTCACTTATAAATTTCCTTGTTGCACCTTATTTGTATGGTATTCAAAAATCTCTGCACGCCCCTGCTCATACGTTATTTCACCTGAGATAATACGCGCCTTAATCGACTCATAACGTGGCTTGCCGCTAGGATCCATTCCTTCAAGTCTCAAAGAAGCCTCCGCTTTACGAAAACCTCTCATACGTATCTGTGATAAGGAATTCTTAGACATGGTTTTTCCTTTCAATTAAATAATTTAAAAACGTCAGTTTACACCACCAAGTCAACTGACGTACGTAACTCATGAATTGTTATTGCCTGATAAACTATCCCCAGTAAAATTCTCGGGTTGCTGTTCATCCCGATGAATAGTTGTTTGTTTTCGTATCTGAGCCGCTAACTGCCCGCCAATAGTTTGTTGGCCGCGGGAAGTTTTATTAATCCTCCTCGCTCTCTGGTACTCACCAGCTCCGTTAGCCATACTGCTTCCCATATGGCTTGCCATGCGGCCAGCGCGTGAGAATGAAGCAAACCCCTGACTTCCTCCGCTAGCGCTTCCTGAACTTCTCCATGCAGAAGAACCACCGGAATCGCCTGAGGGTTGGCCTCTAGAAGTATCTACAGAACCGGTATCTTCCTCACCGCCAAATCCTCCCCCGGAACCGCCTCCTCCGCCTGAACCAGATTCTTCAGCCATTGCAGTCTGAGCTGAATCAAATGCTGCCTTTAATGCAGAAGCTCCGCCGCTGACTTGAGCTGATGCCCCCATTGCCATTGCTCCAGCACCGCTGATGGGGTAATCATACCCGCCCCAAATCCACCAATCCCTTGTAAAGAAGCCCCTCCTACCACCTGATAACAACAGTGGTAGCTTATTCGTTAATACTAATAGGATAATTGACGCCAGAAGCAAAACGATAAGACTATTAAGATCAGGAACATCACCTTTAATAAGAGAAAAATATTGATCTATAAATGATTGTCCAATCCCAATAATCAATGTCATCGTGAATAATTGAATGCCAATCGATAAAACAGTTCGTAAGTAATTAATTGCTATGTCAGAGGACCATTTCGAACCACCAAACCCAAGCAATATAACTCCTGCATAACAGAACACCCATGCAGAAACCAACATGATTAGCATATTTATTGCTATGAGAGCCATCACTACCAATACAATTATCGCGACGACTATCATTAAAGTTGAAACCATTGGAGACCAAATTGATTCTGCAGAACTAACCTTAGTTAATATAACAAAGCTATATTAACAATACTCGAAGGTGAAATCCCAACGCCGCTCCTAGAGCATTTGCTGCAAGTTGTCTCATCGAGTTTATTATGGATTGGTATATAGCTGAACCGTTGATCAAGAGGTGAAAGCTACTAGAACATACCAAAAACAAAAAAGCCCGCAATGACGCGGGCTTAGAGGTGTTTATTGCTTTTACGTACCAGCTATTGCTAGAGGTTAAATCATTCCCACTCAATCGTTGCAGGCGGCTTACCGCTGATATCATAAACGACACGGGAAATACCGTTGACTTCGTTGATGATACGGTTAGAAACACGACCTAAGAACTCATAAGGCAGGTGTGCCCAATGCGCAGTCATAAAGTCGACAGTCTCCACGGCACGCAGCGAGACCACCCAATCGTATTTACGCCCATCACCCATAACGCCGACTGAACGTACCGGTAAGAATACGGTGAAGGCTTGACTGACTTTATCGTACAGTTTGGCTTTATGCAGCTCTTCGATAAAGATGGCATCGGCACGACGAAGCAAATCGCAATACTCTTTCTTCACTTCGCCCAGTACACGGACACCAAGGCCTGGACCTGGGAACGGGTGGCGATAAAGCATATCGAACGGCAGACCTAACTCTAAACCGATCTTACGAACTTCATCTTTGAACAGCTCTTTCAGCGGCTCAACCAGTCCCATCTTCATCTCTTTTGGCAAGCCGCCCACATTGTGGTGTGATTTAATCACGTGCGCTTTACCGGTCGCTGACGCGGCAGATTCGATAACGTCTGGATAGATAGTCCCTTGCGCTAACCACTTCACATCTTCAAGTTTTAATGCTTCTTCATCGAACACTTCGACGAATACGCGCCCGATAGTTTTACGCTTCGCTTCGGGTTCGTCGATTCCTGCGAGGGCATCGAGGAAACGTTTTTCCGCTTCAACATGGATGATATTCAGACCGAAACGGTCACCAAACATCTCCATCACTTGTTCCGCTTCGTTTAGACGCAGCAGCCCATTATCGACGAAGACGCAGGTTAAACGATCGCCAATGGCGCGGTGAAGAAGTAGCGCGGTAACCGAGGAATCTACCCCACCGGACAGACCAAGGATAACCTTGTCGTTACCCACTTGTTGGCGCAGACGCTCAACCGCATCGTCAATAATCTTAGCGGGCGTCCATAGCGCCTCGCACTGGCAGATATCGCGCACGAAGCGTTCAAGCAGTTGCTGGCCTTGACGGGTATGGGTCACTTCTGGATGGAACTGCACACCGTAGAAACGCTTCTCTTCGTTCGCCATTATCGCAAATGGGCAGGTCGCGGTGCTTGCCACTGTGGTGAAGTCAGCGGGGATAGCGGTAACTTTATCGCCGTGGCTCATCCAGACATCTAAAATAGGAGCGCCCTGCTCGGTCAAGCTATCTTTAATATCACGGACCAATGCGCTGTCAGCAACGACTTCAACTTGCGCATAACCGAATTCACGCTCATTGGAACCTTGAACTTGGCCACCCAGTTGCATCGCCATAGTTTGCATACCGTAGCAGACACCTAATACCGGTACGCCTGCGGTAAAGACATATTCTGGTGCACGTGGACTGTTGTTTTCCGTTGTACTTTCCGGGCCACCCGATAAAATAATACCGTTCGGGTTAAATTCACGGATTTGTGCTTCGGTAACATCCCAAGCCCATAATTCGCAGTACACACCCAGCTCACGCACGCGACGTGCGACTAGCTGCGTATACTGGGAACCGAAGTCGAGGATCAGAATACGGTGTTTATGGATATTTTCTGTCGTCATTAAAATTTTCCAGGCGATAGCATGATGAAATGACGCGCCCGGCAATTGCCGGGCGCAAAATCAATCGGGATTATGACCCCATACGGTAGTTAGGTGCTTCTTTAGTAATAGTAACATCGTGAACGTGACTTTCCGAGATACCGGCACCACTGATACGAACAAACTCAGCTTTAGTCCGTAAGTCGTCAATAGTTGCACAGCCAGTTAAGCCCATGCATGAGCGCAAGCCACCCATCTGCTGATGGATAATCTCTTTTAAATGGCCTTTATACGCAACACGACCTTCGATACCTTCTGGAACCAGTTTGTCCGCAGCATTATCGGTCTGGAAATAACGGTCAGAAGAGCCTTTGGACATCGCGCCTAAAGAACCCATACCCCGGTAAGACTTATAAGAGCGACCTTGGAACAGTTCGATTTCGCCCGGTGACTCATCAGTACCGGCTAACATTGAACCTACCATAACGGCTGCTGCGCCCGCGGCAATCGCTTTAGCGATATCACCTGAGAAACGGATCCCGCCATCGGCGACGACTGGAATGCCCGTCCCTTCAAGTGCTGCGACGGCATCAGAAACCGCGGTGATTTGTGGAACACCGACGCCAGTAACGATACGAGTGGTACAGATGGAGCCCGGACCAATACCCACTTTAACCGCGCTCACGCCTGCATCGGCCAAGGCTTTTGCGCCCGATGCCGTGGCGACGTTGCCACCGATAATTTCTAAGTCAGGATATTTTGCACGGGTTTCACGAATACGTTGTAAAACACCTTCTGAATGGCCATGAGAGGAGTCGATAAGTAAAACGTCCACGCCAGCAGCCACCAGGGCGTCAACACGCTCTTCGTTACCCGCACCAGCGCCAACTGCTGCACCAACGCGTAAACGGCCTTGTTCGTCTTTACAAGCGTTAGGTTTACGTTCCGCTTTTTGGAAATCCTTAACGGTGATCATGCCACGTAGATGGAATGCTTCATCGACAACTAACGCTTTTTCAACACGGTGCTCGTGCATTTTTTGCAGAACAATTTCCCGAGCATCACCTTCTTTCACTGTAACCAGACGCTCTTTCGGTGTCATAAAGGTGCTGACGGCTTGATTAAGATCGGTCACAAAGCGTACGTCACGGCCAGTGATAATCCCGACCAGCTCATGTTGCTCGTTCACGACCGGATAACCCGCAAAACCATTAATTTCAGTTAACTCTTTTACTTCGCGTAACGTCGTGGTGGGTAATACGGTTTGTGGATCAGTCACGATACCGCTTTCGTATTTTTTAACTTTACGCACTTCTTCCGCTTGACGTTCAATAGACATATTCTTATGAATGAATCCCAGACCACCTTCTTGAGCCAGCGCAATTGCTAAGCGGGCTTCAGTCACGGTATCCATTGCCGCAGACAGCATTGGGATATTCAGGCGAATGTTTTTCGTCAATTGAGTAGTCAGCGAAGCCGTGTTAGGCAGCACCGTGGAGTGGGCAGGAACCAGTAAAACATCGTCGAACGTGAGGGCTTCTTTTGCAATTCGTAGCATGGCAATATCTCAACCTAAGGTTAGTGAGAACGGATAAAATATTGCCGATGCATTATACAGGCGCATTGCCCTTCGCTCCAGCTTTATTTATAGAAAATACTTGATACTTACTCGAACAAGGTTACTATCACCCCTTAACCCTCTGATTTAAAGTTTGATCTTGATCACATGTTACCGACAGAAAACAGCACAATTTATTCCGTCGCCCAGCTAAACGGTAGCGTGCGACAGCTTCTGGAAAAGCAGCTTGGCCGGATCTGGTTAAGTGCCGAAGTCTCGAACTTTAGCCGCCCTTCATCCGGGCATTGGTACTTCACCCTAAAGGACGATGCCGCTCAGGTCCGCTGCGCGATGTTTCGCGGTAATAATCAACGCGTCACGTTCCAACCGCAGAATGGAATGCAGATCCTCGTGCGTGCCTCAGTGACGCTTTATGATCCCCGCGGCGACTATCAATTAGTCGTCGAGTCGATGCATCCGGCGGGCGAAGGATTATTGCAGCAACAATTTCAAGCCTTAAAGCTCAAGCTGGATAGCGAAGGACTCTTCGCACAAGCCCGTAAACGTCCTCTACCTACGCCAGCGACACGTGTAGGGGTAATTACTTCCCCCTCAGGTGCAGCACTGCATGATATTCTGCATGTTTTACGTCGACGCGACCCCGCGCTACCAGTCGTTATTTACCCAACTGCCGTACAAGGCCGCGACGCGACGGCTGCCATCGTTAAGGCCATCGCCCTCGCCAACCGACGTCAAGAATGCGATGTGTTGATTGTGGGACGTGGCGGCGGATCGCTGGAAGATTTGTGGTGTTTTAACGAAGAGAGCGTCGCACGCGCTATCGCGGATAGCCAGTTGCCGATCGTCAGTGCCGTTGGCCACGAAACAGATGTCACAATTGCTGATTTCGTTGCCGATTTGCGCGCGCCAACGCCTTCAGCGGCTGCAGAGATGGTAAGTCGTAATCAACAAGAGCTATTGCGTCAGTTACAGGTGCAACAACAACGCCTAGAAATGGCTTTCGACTATTATCATACTGGGCAGCAACGTCGTTTAACGGCCTTGACGCATCGCCTTACGCAACAACACCCGCAATTACGATTAGTTCGCCAACAATCCCAATTACAACAGCAACAACGGCGGCTACAAGATGCCGTCCAACGCCTACACTCTCGCTCCCTACAACGCTATGAAGGTCTGACGCGGCGCCTCGCTCGTCAGGCTCCATCGGCAAAGATTGCTCAGTATCATCAATCGCTCTCTTTACACCGTTACCGATTACAGGCGGCGTTGCAGCAACAGGTCGAACAGCGTAAACAGCGCTTTGGTAACCTTGTCGTTCAACTTGAGGCGGTTAGTCCACTCGCTACCCTTGCTCGCGGCTACAGCGTTACCACAAGCCAAAACGGCGAGGTAATACGTCAGACGAAAGATCTGCGAGCGGGAGATAAGCTACGTACTCGACTTGAGGACGGTTGGGCAGAAAGCGAAGTGCTGCATGTCGAAAAGACCAAAAAACGCACCCGTAAAAAGTCTGATACGCTCGGTTGAAATTAGGCCGAGCGAGACAGCGTTATAGAGAGTGCCCCGTGCCATCATTTTTAGAGAACTCAGAATACTAACAGATTTGAACCACATCACTCTTGCTGTGGGTGATTTATCTAAAAGTATCGATTTCTATGTAAATACACTCGGATTTACGCGCAAAGCGAGATGGAGTCAGGGAGCCTATTGTAGTGGTCAACCTATATTAAAAACCAGGAGGAAGTTCCGTACTGCAACAAAAGGAACTTCAATAGCATCAGTCTATGCACGCCGCTACCTTGATATTGAACTACGTTTCCGTCTACCTACATTTACCAACGCGAGTATCAGATACTTGGGTAATCCCCCCGAAAAACCGGTGTGTTCATAAGTAGAATTTTCTCGTAATCTGAACAGGGGAGATCTCTATGAAAA
>NZ_JABBFO010000007.1 GCF_018494035.1 Rosenbergiella australiborealis | reverse complement strand
CACCGCGCTGCGTATCGTGCTTTGCCGTGTCAGTGGATGCGCATTATAGGGAGTTCCGCCGAGAGCGCAAGGGATTATTTAAAAAAATTTCTCGTTCGTTTCTTTTCTAACCGAACCACTCATTAACTCAACAATTTGCTCTTTTTATCAGCAAATGTATTCGCAAATTCGCGCACCTTGTCCCACTGCGTATAGTCTACCTCTTTTGTTTTATCCGTTTCACCGCCGGTCATCTTCATAATTAATCCGATCATAAAGCGATCGAACCAACGATAACGAGGATAACGTAACGCGCCCGCGAATACAGCTACCTCGTCAGGCTGCCAAGGCGAGGCCGTTAAAAACTTCTGCGTATAGACATTTGTTTCAGGCGTCGACTTTTCAGGTTTACGCGCAGTCAGGTTAACGGAATAAAAAGCAGAACATCTTTCGTTTAACTCGTTGGTATATTGCTGGACGAATGTCATCAGTTGTGGAGCGAAATGTCCATACCGTATAGAAGCACCAATAATGACCTTGTCGTATTGAGACCAATCAACCACGGATAACGTCATTAAGTCATGGAGCTCAACCTGTTCAGATCCGATCGTTTGGGCAATAGCTTGAGCAATTTTATGAGTTTGCCCATCACGCGTTAGGTAAAGAAGGAGGGTTTTCATTTAAAGACCTTATTGCCGCCAAAATGTTGGCGTAAAAAGAACAAGTAATGTGAAGACTTCTAAACGACCAAATAACATCGTAGAAATCAGTATCCATTTTGCCGTGTCGTTCATTGACGCAAAATTATCCGCCACAACACCTAAGCCAGGCCCAAGATTATTCAATGTCGCGGCTACCGCAGCAAATGCTGAGAAATTATCAACTCCCGTAGCAACGATAGCCATCATGCTGATTAAGAAGACCAGCGCATAAGCAGAGAAAAAGCCCCATACCGCTTCGATAATCCGTTCTGGTAGTGGACGATCCCCTAATTTAATGGTGTAGACGGCATTAGGATGCACTAAACGTTTTAACTCTCGGTTGCCTTGTTTAAACAGCAGTAGTATACGAATGACTTTTAACCCACCACCTGTTGATCCTGCACATCCTCCAATAAATGCGGTGCATAATAGAAGAACAGGCAGAAATAACGGCCAGTGAGCAATACTGTCAGTCGTGAAGCCGGCGGTAGTTGCCATCGAGACGACTTGGAAAAAGGCTTGATCAAGCGTAGCCCAAAAACCATGATAAACATGATGAGCCATTAAAATGAGGGTGGCTATCACAACAAGGCTTATCTGAACGCCGATAAAAACGCGGAACTCCGGGTCTCGCCAATAGACCTTTAGGCTGCGTCCTGAGAGTAATGAAAAGTGCAGACCATAATTACAACCAGAGATCAGTAAAAATATCGCGATAATGGTATTGATTAATGGGCTATTGAAATAGCCAACACTCGCATCATGGGTCGAGAACCCGCCAATTGAGATGGTGGAGAAACTATGGCTGATTGCGTCAAATAAAGGCATTCCAGCGAACCAAAGCGCAAGTGCACAAGCCACGGTTAATAACACATAAATCAACCATAACGTTTTTGCAGTTTCAGCAATACGAGGCCGCATCTTATTATCTTTCAGTGGCCCGGGCATTTCAGCACGATATAGCTGCATTCCGCCCACCCCTAATATCGGCAAGATGGCGACAGCCAGCACAATAATTCCCATCCCACCTAGCCATTGCAACATCTGCCGGTAGAACAGAATAGCTTTAGGAAGTGTATCCAAGCCGATAAGCGTGGTTGCCCCTGTCGTCGTTAGTCCAGAAAACGATTCAAAAAAAGCATCCGTTACCGATAAATGGGGGCGCTCAGCAAACATAAAGGGTAAAGCTCCCACACTGCCAAGCACGATCCAAAATAATACAACAATAAAGAAGCCTTCGCGGGGTTTAAGTTCACGCCGATGTTTTCGGTTTGGCCACCACAGTAATGAGCCAAGCACTAAGGCTGTAAGGAAAGTTTGGCTGAATGCTCGCCCTGCGCCATCACGATAGATGAGCGCGACAAGACCTGGCAACATCATGGTGCCCGAAAAAATGATGATCAAAAGACCTACGATACGTGTAAGGGCTCGGAATTGCATGCTGCCTGTCCTATTCAACCTGATTCAGGATTGTTTATTGCTGCTGTAAAAGTAATTCACCGCGGCTAAAGTGCGTCAGTGCGTCGTGACACTCTGCCAAAAACGATTCTGGCAAAGCGATAAGTACCCTAACCTGCTCGGTAAACTGCGTATCAATAATGTCGCCTTGAAAACGCTGGATAATACGTTCGACCTCCGCCAATTGTGCATATTGACAGTCAAGCCGATAAGTTTGTTTAGGAATTTTTAACTGACGTTCGAGGTGCTTAAGGGCTAATTGGACCCCGCCGCCATAGGCTTTGACTAACCCTCCCGTCCCTAACATTACCCCGCCATAATAACGCACCACAATGGCGGTCACCTCGCCAAGCCCACTTCCCATTAATTGGGCTAACATCGGCTTCCCCGCTGTTCCTGAAGGTTCCCCGTCATCAGAAAATCCTAGCTGTTGTGAGTCGTTAGGTGCGCCGGCCACATAGGCCCAACAGTGATGGCGAGCTGCTGGGTGCTGCTGGCGAATGTCTTGAATGATACGCTTAGCCTCATCCGTCCCCACAGTATGTACGAGGTAAGTAATGAAACGACTTTTTTTTATCGTTTCTTCTACAACGGTTTGTGCGTGTGCAGGGATTGGGTAACTAAGCATCAGGGTAACTGTAGATCTCGTGTCATATTCTCTATATGTTCTGGCCAAACGACAATATTGTCTTCAATACGAATACCCCCGTAGCCCTTCAACTCTTCGATAGCTGTCCAGTTAAAATGACGGCTGTATGCACTGTTCCGCCAAGGCGCGAGTAATGACTCAATAAAATATAAGCCTGGTTCGATGGTCAAGACCATACGGGGCGCTAAAATCCGAGTACAACGTAGCCACGGATATTGATTCGGGGCGGCAAGATGGGTTCCGCAATCATCTTGCATAAACCCAGCGACATCGTGAACTTGTAAACCTAATAAATGCCCGACGCCATGCGGCATAAAGGTGGAGGTAATATTTTCACTGACAAGCGCTTCTTCACTAATATTGTTCACAATACCGAATTCACAAAGAATACGAGCAATACGCTGATTCATCTGTAAATGGTAATCGCTATAGCGTTGTCCTGCTTGTAGGGTATCAATCAGTGCACGTTCATGCTCAGTAACGGCGTTGACTAACTCCGCATAGCGCGATTGTGCATCCCAAGCATAAGAACGTGTTAAGTCGGCAGCATACCCCTGATATTCCGTGCCTGCATCTAAGAGAAAACTACGCGGCGTCTGTGGGCGAGCGTGATCCAAATGGGTGTAATGCAACACGGCAGCATGTTCATTAATCGCCACGATATTACCGTAAGGGACTGTAGTGTCTCGTTGACCTGTCGCAGCAAGGTAATCGCTATTGATTTGAAACTCGCTGGCGCCGGAGAAAAAACTGTCGCGAGCGGCTAAGTGCCCCACAACCGCGGTGCGTTGTGCTTCACGCATACAGTACAGTTCGTAATCCGTTTTTACACTACGGTGATAATGGAGATAATTGATAATCTCCTGCGGATTATGCTGCGAAGCCGGTATACCCAGGGCTTGGGCACGATGAAGGGCTGAACCTAAATAAGCAATATTTTCACGTTGGCTCGGCAATAACGTGGCAATATCGTCGGCATGTTTCAAGACAATAATCTCGAATTCACGACTCCAGTAGGTATCTGGTAATGGGTCGACTTTATGCCAGTAGTCCGTAGGCGAGTAAAAATAGAGCGTAGGACGTGACTGTCCATCAATCCACAACCAACAATTTGCCGTCTCGATAATCGGTAGCCACGCCTTAAACAGTGGATTAACTTTAAAAGGATAGGCATGGTCATCTTGGAACGCAGTGATAAGTTCGCCGGAATGCACTAACAAAGCATCGCGCTTCGAGCGCGCCAAGATAATACGTGCGTGTTCGATCAAGCTATCAAGATGAGCGCGATAGAGTGCGGGTAACGAATTCATTCTGCCTTCTCCAAACGATTCAAAATCGGTACTTATGGTAGCACAGCTTTTTAGTTGAGTGAGTAAAGGGACGTTCCTTCCAAAATGAAAACCGCCTTCATCGAGAGGTGATAGTCCAATAAAAAGGCCGATAACATATCTTTATCGGCCTGTAGAGACAAAGCAGTCATAGCACAGGGATGCGATTACAGGAATGCGAATGCATCACCAAAAATATGCTCAACCTGGGCGCCTGCTTCTACACAGAAACGCTCACGAGCAATTTTCGCCATTTCAAAGCGCCCTGCGATATAAATATCATATTCTGCTAATGAGACATGGTCATTGAGTACGGCTGGCAGTACCGTGCCGGTGCGACCTTGCCATTCGGCATTAGGCTGCTCGACCACAGGGATAACTTTCAATGAGGGATGGCGGACGGCTAATGCTTGCAGTTCGGTTAAATCATAGAGGTGTTGAGGTTCACGCCCTCCCCAATACAATTCAATATCTCGCTGTGGATTTTCGGCTAATGCCGTCAATAGAATGGAGCGAGCGTAAGAGAACCCAGTTCCGCCAGCAATTAAGATAATGGGGCGTTCTCCGCCTTCACGTAACCATGCGTGGCCGTGGGGCATATCCACCTGAATAGTTTTTTGCTGACGAATTTTGTCCATGACCGCCATCGCGTAGAGGTTCATATCTGAGGCACCGATATGTAACTCAATAATATCCTTCTCCATCGGTGTGGAGGCTACCGAGAAGGGACGTTTATCTTGTTCATCCATCACGACCATCAAATATTGGCCTGCCTGAAACTCGAACTCCGTTTCGGGAACCATCCTGACGCGATAAACCGTTTCAGTGATAGCTTCTACAGAAATTACATTACAGCTCAAAATAGTCATTCTTTACCTCTATCGGGCATTGAAAAGTATATTAGCGAGTTAGCCTTTACTTCGGTGGGAAGATAGCCAGTTCATCCCAGAGAGCATCGATACGCGCAGTGACTTGCGGATCTTTAACAATCGGACGGCCCCACTCACGATCCGTTTCACCCGGCCATTTATTGGTTGCATCCATCCCCATTTTTGACCCGAGTCCAGAGACTGGCGAAGCAAAATCGAGGTAATCGATCGGCGTATTTTCAACGAGTACCGTATCGCGTGCAGGATCCATACGCGTCGTGATGGCCCAAATAACATCGTTCCAATCACGAGCATTCACATCGTCATCACAAACAATCACAAATTTGGTGTACATAAATTGTCGTAAGAAAGACCACACCCCAAACATAACGCGCTTTGCATGGCCTGCATATTGTTTCTTAATCGTCACAACGGCTAAACGGTACGAACAGCCTTCTGGCGGTAAATAAAAATCGACAATTTCTGGAAATTGCTTGATAAGAATAGGGACCAACACCTCATTGAGAGCCACTCCGAGTACAGCAGGCTCATCTGGTGGACGTCCTGTGTAGGTAGAGTGATAAATAGGTTTGTCTCGGTGAGTCACATGGGTAACAGTGAAAACTGGAAAGTCATCCACCTCATTATAATAACCCGTGTGGTCGCCGTAAGGCCCTTCTGGAGCAAGGTCTCCAGGCTCAATGTAACCTTCCAATACTATTTCGGCGCTGGCCGGAATTTCAAGATCGGAGGAGAGGCATTTAACGACTTCTGTTTTATTACCTCTTAACAACCCGGCAAAAGCATATTCGGATAACCCATCAGGTACAGGCGTCACCGCTCCTAAGATAGTTGCCGGATCGGCCCCTAAAGCAACGCTCACTGGAAAACGTTCGCCGGGATGAGCCTGACACCATTCTTGAAAATCGAGGGCACCTCCACGGTGTGATAACCAACGCATAATGAGTCGATTTTTACCGATAACCTGTAGGCGATAAATACCTAAATTTTGGCGTTCTTTATGGGGGCCTCTCGTGACGACTAATCCCCATGTAATGAGCGGTGCGGCATCTTCCGGCCAACAACGCATCACTGGAATTTTATGCAGATTAACGTCGTTACCTTGATGAACGTGTTGTTGGCAAGGCGCCGAACGTAACCTTTTGGTCGGCATATTTAGGACATTTTTAAAACGCGGGAGTTTATCAAACAGGTCGCGAAATCCACGTGGTGGCTCGGGTTCCTTTAGAAAAGCGAGAAGTTCGCCCACTTCTCGTAGTGCACTCACCTCTTCTCTTCCCATCCCTAAGGCAACCCGACGCGGTGTCCCGAATAAATTGCAGAGAACCGGCATATCGTAGCCTTTCGGGTTTTCAAATAATAATGCGGGCCCCCCTGCACGAAGGGTGCGATCAGCAATTTCCGTCATTTCAAGATTAGGATCGATCGGGTGTGTTATCCGTTTTAGTTCGCCGATGGCTTCCAACTGCTGAATAAAGTCTCTTAAGTCCTGATATTTCATAAAGGGTGATATCTACGATTATTATTAGCAATAATGTCATTATATGTGTGAATAACCGCGTGCGCTGTGATTTATTTGATTAAATTCCAGAATTTACTGAGATAAGCAAAACTTGAGGGTTGAGTAAACTATACCCGCAAATCACTCTTTGTTATCATTCCCCCTCACTTCTGGAGAGATTATGGCTGACTGGTATTTACTGTATTGCAAACGTGGGCAACTCACTCGCGCAAAAGAGCATTTAGAAAGACAGCAAGTGATCTGTTTTGTGCCCATGATTGAAACGGAGAAAGTAATCCGGGCAAAAGCGACCAAGGTCTGTGAGCCGCTGTTCCCGAACTACCTCTTTTTACAGTTCGATCCAAACGTTATCCATACGACCACTATCAGCGCCACACGCGGCGTCAGCCACTTCGTTCGTTTTGGATCTACCCCGGCGCGGGTTCCCGAACAAGTGATTACTCAGTTACGCAGCTGTCCGGCGGAGTCTTCTCTCCCCTTTACACTGCCTCAAACGGGTGAGCCTGTGACCATTACCCGTGGAATATTTGAAGGAATGAGCGCGATTTACCAAGAAACCGATGGTGAAACACGCTCATTCTTACTGCTGAATTTATTAAATAAAACCGTCGTGCGGAGCGTCGAGAATGACGCGTTTAGCAAGGCTTAATTACAATCCGCTTAATCCAAATAAACAACGAGCATTACTGTCGGTTTGTACCGCCAATGTTTGTGCCTCTTCGCCTCGCCAAGTCGCAACTTGCTGAACGATATGCGGAAGATAGCACGGCTCGTTTCGCCGGGAGGGTGGCCGAGGGCGCATATCGCGTGGTAACAAATACGGCGCGTCGGTTTCAAGTAAAAGACGATCAGCCGGAATCAAGGGGAGTAATTCACGAACGCCTAAACCACGGCGTTCATCACAGACCCACCCCGTAATACCAATCATTAATCCGTGAGCAAGGTAGTCCTCTAATTCCTGCCGAGTTCCTGTAAAACAGTGCACGACCGCTGCAGGAAGTTTTGATAACCAAGGGGTTAAAATAGCCATAAAACGTTCATGCGCTTCACGACAGTGAAGGAAGACTGGCATGCCTAGCTCGGCGGCAAGTTCAAGTTGAGCATTGAACGCATACTCTTGTTGCGCGGGAACGGAGATATTGCGGTTGTAGTCCAGACCGCACTCGCCGATCGCAACGACCTGGGGTTGACTGGCTAGACGGCGTAAAGTCCCTGCCGTTTCTTGTGACCATTCACTAGCATGATGGGGATGTACCCCAGCGGTAGACCAACAATAACCTGGATGTTGCATAGCAAGAAATTGCGCTTGTTGGCTTTCTAATGCATTAGTGCCTGTAATAAGAATTCCGGTAATTCCCGCCTGATGGGCACGAGAGACGATTTGTTTTCGATCTTTTGCAAACTGTGTACTTGTAAGGTTAACACCAATATCAAACATCTTATATTCCAACGCGAGGCCACCAATCGGTGGCCTGGTTCAACGTTGTTCCGCAGTCTATTCCGCAGAACCTGAGAGCGGGACCTCAGGATTCGCTATCCTGCTCCTTATCCCAACGTCCTTTTCCTACATAATAACGGGAGAAGAATACGCCGACTTCAAATAGACAGTACATCGGAATAGCGAGTAAAGTTTGAGAAAAAACGTCAGGAGGTGTTAACAGCATACCGACGACGAAGGCTCCGACCAAAATATACGGTCGTTTTTTACGCAGATCATCGGGGGAAGTGATCCCCGTCCAGCACAGCAATACAATCGCAATAGGAACTTCAAACGCCACACCAAAGGCTAAGAAGATCGCCATAACGAAGTCAAGGTAGTTGCTGATGTCTGTCGCTATCTGTACACCTTGCGGGGCGGTTTTAGCGAAAAAGCCGAACGCCAAGGGAAAGACGATAAAATAGGCAAACGCTACCCCTACATAAAACAGTAAGGTACTGGAAAACAGTAATGGCATCACTAGCTTGCGTTCATGGCGATAGAGAGCGGGTGCGATGAAAGCCCAGACTTGATAGAGGATAACCGGTACTGCGAAAAAAACTGAAACAATGACAGTCAGTTTAATCGGCGTAAAAAAAGGGGATGCGACATCGGTCGCGATCATGCTCGCACCAACCGGCATTTGCTTAATCAATGGCGCCGCGATCAGCTGGTAAATATCATTGGCAAAATAGATAAGCGCGAGAAAAATAATAAAAACCGCAATAATGCAGTTAAGTAGCCGCTTACGCAGCTCGATCAAATGACTAATTAGCGGTTGGGTGTCTTCAACTTCCATTAACGTTTATCTTCGCGAGTAGAGGAGGATGTTTCTGTGCCTGTCACAGGAGTAGAATTTGGTAGCGGCTCCGGCTCAACCTTCAGTTCTGCCCTTTCCTCTTTAGGAGTGACTAAGCGTGACGTAGGTACGGCAGTCTCAGGGGGCTTGCTGCTTTCAGCTGTGGCCGCTTTATTGACGGATTCAGCGTGCGAGGCCAAATCCTCGCTTCGTTCAGTAACAATAGACTCGTGATAAGTGCGTTTTACCGATTCGGCAGTTTTCCGTAACTCTTCTATCGACTCTTTGAGTTCTGGTGAGAGGGTGCCTTTACCCGCTTCCTCTACTTTTTTTACACTCTCCTGCAGCTCTTGCAGTTTGAGTTCCTGAGCCAGTTCATGTTGGACATTGGCTGCCAACGAGCGGATGGCACGAATCCAACCGACAACCGTCTTAACTGCTATCGGTAGACGCTCAGGACCGAGAACAACTAGGCCGATGACGAAAACCAGCAGTAACTCACTGAATCCTATATCGAACACGGGCTACACCTGATCTTTATCTTTAGACTTAACTTCAGTGTGTGACGCAGGTTCAGAATCAGACAGCGATTTTGTAGAAAAATCAGCATCTTGATCCTTTTTTGTTTCATCGTCACTCATTGCTTTTTTGAAACCTTTAATCGACGAACCCAAATCAGATCCTAGATTACGCAGCTTTTTCGTCCCGAAAAATAGGATAACAATTACTGCAATAATAAGGAGTTTCGTAATACTGATCCCAGCCATAATGACCCCAAAGTAATAAGTGCTTATTAATTAGACTTAATCATACCAGATGTTGAATAGCAATGTTGTGTTCTACAATGACGCATTATTTGGTTTTTTGCCAGCCAGCTATCCAGCTCAATAAGGCGCCGACCAGTAATCCGCCGGATACCCATTTGAGTTGCGGATGGACAAGTAATACCGTAATACTGCTAACTAAGCAAATTGCCCCTATTCCCCACAAATAACGAACTTGGGTATGACGATTATGCTGTTGATTTAATTCTTGTGCCAATTTATCAACGCTGTGCTTTAGTAGCTTATGGTGGTGAAGAGCATCAAATACTAATTCCGGGAATTCTGGGAGTCTTTCCGCCCACATCGGAGCTTTGTTTTTTACCGTGCGCCATAATGCAGGCAAGCCAACTTGGTCTTTAATCCACTCTTCAAGAAAAGGCTTTGCCGTTTTCCAAAGGTCTAACTGTGGGTAAAGTTGCCGACCAATTCCTTCAATATAGAGAAGTGTCTTTTGTAAGAGAACCAGTTGTGGTTGCACTTCCATGTTGAAACGCCGTGCCGTGTTGAATAAATTCAGCAACACATGGCCAAATGAAATTTCCGCTAACGGCTTTTCAAAAATAGGTTCGCAAACGGTTCTGATAGAAAACTCGAAGTCTTCAACATTCGTATCCGCCGGTACCCAGCCTGAGTCAACATGTAGCTCGGCCACACGACGATAATCACGGTTAAAAAAGGCAATAAAATTTTCCGCTAAATAGCGTTTATCATTTTTATTTAATGATCCGACAATACCGCAATCAATCGCGATATATTGCGGATCTTCGGGATGCTCGCGGCTGACAAAAATATTCCCAGGGTGCATATCGGCATGAAAGAAACTATCACGGAAAACTTGGGTAAAGAAGACTTGTACCCCACGTTCTGCTAGGGCTTTCATGTTTGTGCCCTGTTGCACCAATGCTTGAGTATCAGAAATGGGTATCCCGTAGATACGTTCCATCACTAACATGGTTTCGCTACCGTAATCGGAGTAAACCTCAGGAACATAGAGCAGATTGTTGCCTTCAAAATTACGACGTAATTGGATAGCGTTGGCGCCTTCACGTAATAAATTAAGCTCATCAATCAGTGTTTTTTCGTAGTCTTTGACCACTTCGATCGGCCGTAGGCGACGACCATCGGGTAAAATCCTTGGTAACCAGCTGGCTAGACGATAAATCAGACGCATGTCAGCTTTGATCACCGGTAAAATATCCGGACGAATCACTTTAATCACAACATGTTTCTGATTTTCTTTCAGGATAGCGGTGTGGACTTGAGCGATAGATGCCGAGGCGAGAGGATTAATATCGAAGTCATCAAAATAGGTTTCTACAGGGCCACCTAATGACTTTTCAATTTGCGCTTTCGCCCGAACACCGTCGAAAGGGGGAACTTTATCTTGAAGTGAGGCTAATTGGTCGGCAATCTCTGGCGGAAATAAATCACGTCGAGTGGAAAGCATCTGCCCAAGTTTAATCCACACTGGACCGAGTTGTTCGAGTGCAAGACGAAGGCGTATACCCACCGCTTTATCTTGATGTTTGTTCGGTATCCAAAAAATACACTTACGCCATAGTCTTAACGGTAATGTTAATCGCGTGCGGGGAACAAACTCATCTAATCCATAAGTTAAAAACACACGGATAATAAAATAGAGCCGACGTAATTCACCAAACGTCATAGAATCTCCAGTTTTGATAAACGTTTTTCTAACGCGTCGCACTGACGGGTAATCGCCTGAGTTTCTTCACAAAACCATGCTTGTTCAAGCGCGCCGGGTACGACACGCCACTCTTCAATCAGCGTTTCACTCACTTGCGATTGTCGACGGAGAAACGTACGTTGTAATAGATTGATGATATTTTTACCCGTTTGGGTGAGCGATTGCGCCACTAAATCACCACACCAAGGCGCAAGGTATTCAGCCGGATCAAATTCGGCTAAATCGATCAGCGCCGAAAATGATTGAAGAACGTGTAGATCGCCCTCAACATCTAATTGACCGGATTTAATTAATTTAGTCAGATTTTGTCGGTCCTGTAACTGCGGAAGAACAGACATGCTCAGGGTAACCGTACAATCACTTTCCGATGTTATCGTACTTAACACATCAATTTGGTGGTCACTAAAGTACAGCACGAGTGGCTGGCCAAGTTCGCGAATATTGATGGTGAGTATTTTCCCTTTTAGTCGCTGACGGGTACTTTTCCCACCGCGATCCTGCCAAAGCGTACGGTTAAGCCCCTGTTCGAGTAACGCGGTGATCATTGGCATGGTTGGCATTAAAATTTGTATCCACGGTGTAGGGCGACGATCCCACCCGTTAGGTTGTAGTAGGTACTATTCTCAAACCCTACTGCTTCCATCATCTGTTTCAAGGTTTCTTGATCAGGATGCATACGGATAGATTCTGCTAGATAACGGTAGCTTTCGGCATCGTTGGCGACCAGTTGGCCAATACGCGGTAAAATATGGAATGAGTAAGCATCATAAACCTTGCTAAGAGGCTCTAGCAGTGGCTTAGAGAACTCTAATACTAATAAACGCCCACCTGGTTTCAAGACACGAAACATGGAGGCTAAGGCCTTATCTTTATCCGTAACATTACGTAGACCGAAAGAGATAGTGATGCAGTCAAAATAGTTATCAGGGAAAGGCAGCGCTTCAGCGTTTGCTTGGACATAACTCACGTTTCCCGCTATGCCGAGGTTACGTAATTTTTCACGCCCCATTTTTAGCATCGAGCTGTTAATATCAGCCAAAACCACTTCGCCAGTTTCCCCAACAAGACGCGAAAACTTTGCGGTTAAATCACCCGTTCCACCCGCAAGGTCGAGTACACGTTGGCCACGGCGCACACCGCTACAATCGATAGTGAAACGTTTCCAGATCCGATGTATACCCATCGACATCAAATCATTCATCAGGTCATATTTTGCTGCCACGGAGTGGAATACATCGGCTACTTTGCCGGCCTTTTCGTCTTTAGCTACGGTTTGAAAGCCAAAGTGGGTGGTATCCTTGGAATTATCTGCCATCTGTATTTACCTGGTTAGTCAATGCGTCTGAATCAAGTGTATCAGAGTCCGGCTCATCTGACATGGCTTGTTCGGTTAATTGCTTGTCGATAGGACGTTTAACTTCAACCCCTAACTGACGAAATGCTTCGGTTTGAGCCAGCATATTTCCACGCCCCTGTGCCAGCTTTTTCATCGCTTGATGATAGCTGAATTGGGCTTTATCCAACGCGCCCCCCAAGTGGCTCATATCTTCTACGAACAGTCGCATTTTATCGTAGAGTTTGGCCGCACGTTCAGCGATTTTTTGGGCATTTTGGCTTTGATGCTCATAACGCCACAGATTATTAATTGTCCGTAGCGCCACTAATAGTGTAGTCGGACTCACTAACATAATATTATGAGATAAGGCTTCGTTAATCAGTTCAGGTTCGCGGTCGAGTGCCAATAAAAAGGCCGGTTCTACCGGAATAAACATTAGCACATAGTCAAGGCTTCTTAAGCCAGGTAATCCCTGATAATCCTTACGACCCAGTCCACGAATATGCTGGCGTACCGCCAATATATGCTCTTGAGCAGCACGCTCACGCACCTCTTCGTCGGGAGCATTAAAATAACGCTCGTAAGCGACTAATGTCATTTTAGCATCGATAACGACATCTTTCCCCTGAGGTAATCGGACAATCACATCCGGTTGAAAACGTCCTTTTTCATGTTGAATACTTACTTGGGTCTGGTATTCGTACCCTTCACGCAACCCCGATGCTTCCAACACCCGCGCCAACACGACTTCGCCCCAATTACCCTGAATTTTATTATCGCCTTTCAGAGCATTAGTCAGATTAAGGGCTTCTTGTGCCATTTGGCTATTCAATTGTTGTAACTGTTTTATCTCATGCGTCAGCGTATGCCTTTCTCGTGCCTCTTGGCTAAAACTGTCGTTCACATGACGACGAAATCCATCGAGCTGCTCACGTAAGGGAGTCAGTAGCCCACTGAGACTTTGTCGATTTTGTTCATCCACTCGGCGATGAGTGTGTTCAAAAATACGGCTGGCTAAATTTTCAAATTGGCTGGTTAACCGTTGCTCACTGTCGATCAATAATTGATGTTTCTCTTCCATTGCACGTTGTGATTCTTGCCAGCGCGTCGTCACCTCTCGCAGCTCGGCTTCCTGTACCCGATTCAGATCAAACTGATGACGCAGTTCTTGGTTTAGCTGTTCCGTTTGTTGTCGCCAATAATCGAGCTGCTGGAGTTTTTCTCCGGCAGCGGCGGCTTTAGCTTGCCACTCACTTTGACGCTGCTGGAGTAGCTGCAACTGCTGTTGCTGTTGCTCGCAGCGCTGCTCGCTTAGCTCAAAATTTTGCTTAAGATGAGCATAATCAGCCTCTCGCACAGCGCTGGCGCGTCCTGAACGCAATACAGCAACTATCCATCCCACAACCATACCGCAGGCGACTAACGCCACCTCACTGACACTTTGAAAATCCAAAATCACCCTCGTCAATTCCCGATGCTTTAGCGTGAACTCAACGCCAGCTTTGCGGCAAAGAGTACAAAAACACCTGCTGTCATCCGATTCATCCACCGAATAATGTTAGGTTGTTGTAAATAGTGCGATGCTTTTACCGCTACATTAATCAGCACTAAGGACCATAAGGTTCCGAATACAACATGAATCGATACCAGTAAAAACGTCCATAAGACCGGAGAATGGCCTACAGGAATAAATTGCGGCAGAAAGCTCACATAAAAAATACCCACTTTAGGGTTTAAGACATTACCTAAACAGCCGCGTACAAACCAGTTACGAGTATGGGGATGGCGGCTGGGTACAGAGAGTGACAGTGGCTGGGGACGAGCGAGTACAAGTTGTAAAGCTAACCATAACAGATAAACTGCACCGACCCATTTTAAGCAGTCATAAGCGACTTGTGAGGCTGCTAATAATGCCCCTAAGCCCAGTGCCACTAGCGCTCCCCAAATATAACAGCCAAGATTAACCCCCAAGGCGGCTTTAAAGCCGTGGCTACGCCCTTCAGCAATGGAGGTTCTTAATACTAGCGCGGTATCAAGACCAGGGGTTAACGTCAGCAATAATGCCGCTAAACTAAAAGTGAGCAGTGTCGCTACCATTACACATAACCTCTAAGGCAAGTGAGACAGAGGGTTAGACTATACGTTTTCTTATTCATAAAGCGAGAACGGGTTAGATCAAGCGACGTGCTGCCTCTACCACAATTTTTATCGCCGTATTTTCGGTGTGTTGCATTGTGCTTTCGTCGGGAATTTCTTGTTGTGTGCGATTAACTATCACCCCGGCAATCATCCCTGCCCGTAACCCTTGACTGGCACATTGCGTGAATAACGTCGCAGACTCCATCTCATAGTTTAGCACCCCCATTAACTGCCACTCTTGCAGGCTGCCTTGAAATGCTCTGGTTACACGGCCTGAATAGGTGTCATAACGTTCTTGTCCGGGATAGAAGGTATCCGAAGAAGCCGTAATACCTATATGACTCGAGGCACCCAGTGCATTAGCGGCATCAACCAGCGCAGTGGTGCAGTGAAAATCGGCAACAGCGGGAAACTCAATAGGGGCAAAATGATGACTGGCACCGTCTAAACGCACCGCGCCTGTTGTAATTAATACATCCCCAACTTTTATATCAGGTTGAATTGCTCCCGTCGTGCCTATGCGCAGAAACGTTCTGATACCAAGTTGTGCCAGTTCTTCAACAGCTATCGACGTCGACGGGCCACCTACTCCTGTTGAGCAAACGATGACTGCTTGGCCATCAATCTCAGCACGCCAAGACGTAAATTCACGGTGGATGGCAAGAGGCTTTGGGTTATCCATCGATTCGGCAATTTTTTGGACTCTTTCCGGGGCACCAGGAATGATAGCTAATGTCGCGCCCTGTAAATCGGCTTGGGTTAATCCAAGATGAAACACCTCTGCTTTTGGCATATGCCCCTCACTTATTTCCAATAATGGTAAACAGTATCTTATGACACCCTAGCCGAATACCTACTATCCTGGCTATAAAAATCGATACCCTTCTCAAAATGAATGCGGCAACGAGGTTGGGTGTGCATCACGCAGTGTTGTTTCGCTCAATACACGACGCGCGCCTGCATAGTGTTGCTGCCAAAAAGGCGTATCAAGTTGACTGATACGAATCGCTAATCCTGTTCGTGGGGCTTCGATAAATTGATGGTTACCCAAGTAAATTCCAACATGATCAGGCTGCGTTTGACGATGAATAGTGAAAAAAAGGAGATCACCACGGCGTAGACGACGACTGCTTACTGCGGCCATGCGCTTATCATTAAATAAGCCACTCGCCGTGCGAGGCAATGGCCAGTTCACGTACTCCCTAAAGGCAAACCAGACAAGACCACTGCAATCAAACCCTTGCGTCGGCGTCTGTCCTCCCCATCGATAAGGTAAGCCAATCTGTGCCTCTAAAATCGTAATCACTTTCTCAAGGGTGGCGAGAAGATGCGGTGACCCGGTTTCACGCAATAACTCATCAGGATCTAAAGGTGCCCAGCCTAACCCGGTATCACCGGGAATAATGCCGCGATTCAATAGCGATAATGCCAGTTGTCGATCACGTTTTTTTACTTCGGGTGAGGCCGATGCCAGTAATTGTGCCGAGGTAGCGATGCGGTGTTGCGCTTGCTGCCAAAGCCGTAAACGATTATGTTCACGGTGTTGTTTATCCGTCAGATAGCGACTGGATGGCGAAGCACCGCTCGCCGAGTGATAGGAGAGTAACGTGAGGATAAGAACCATGAAAAACACGCGCATAAACTGTGCTTAACCGATACCCACTACTGGCCTTGCACGGAGGGAAGTACCGTATTGGTTGCCGGTATTGAAAACGATTTTTCCCACGCCGCCAACCCTTGTGCGGAAAGGATCACAAACTCAATACGTCGATTGATGGCATTTGTCGGCTGCTGTTGGTCGAGCAGTTTTTGATCCGCCACCCCTGAGATCTGTACAATTTTATCGCTGGAAAATCCTGCTTTGAGTAAGACCTGCCGGGCTGATTGAGCACGATTAACAGAGAGGCTCCAGTTATCGTAAAACGGATTTTGCTGATACGGCGTTGCATCGGTATGACCAATAATCATCACGTGTGACCCGCTTTGTTTTAATGCGGGAACAAGACTCGAGAGCAGTTGCTGAAAATAAGGAGTCACTTTGGTGCTCCCTCGTTCAAACATCATGCGATGCTGATCATCATTGACCACGACTCGGATCCCTTGGGCCAAGCGTTCAATTCGCATATTACTCTGTGCTTGCTTACCGAGCATTAGGCTTTGCAACGCCTGCTGAAGTTGCCGTTGATCCCCTTCAGAGCCACTCGTACTCGTTTCTTTGTCTTTGGCGGTAGCCGCGGTGGCGCTATCGCCAGCTGAGCTTCCTACCACACTGGGGGTGACTTCCGGGGCTGTTGAGGGCGCGGGATCATGGGCGGAAAAAGAGATTGGACTAAAAGAGTGGCTATCAAAAATCGACTGATTATTTAACGTATACATAATCGCTTTTCGGTCTTTTTCCGAGACCTGTCCCATAATCCACATCACCATAAAGAGAGACATCAATGCCAGCATAAAATCGGCAAAGGCGACCTTCCACGCGCCACCATGCCCGCCGGAGTGGGCACGTCGCGAGCTACGCTTGATAATAGTGGTATGACCTTTTTGACGCCCACTCATGATGCTACCGCTTCTTGACGCGTCTCTACCCAACTCTCTAACTGAGTGAATGACGGTTTGCTTTCAACCGGTAACATTTTTCGGCCGGCATCCACCGCCAGTAACGGGGGTTTTCCCGCCACTTGGTTAACCATGATGGTACGTAAGCACTCGAAGGAGGTCATTTTTTTCTTCACTAACTGCTCCATCGCGTTCGCTAAAGGATCGATCAGGCAGTAGCTAATAAATACCCCAAGAAAAGTACCAATCAAGGCCGCTGCGACTTTAACACCAATCACGGCTATCGTGCCGTCAATCGATTGCATGGTAATAACAATACCCAGTACCGCCGCACAAATACCGAATCCTGGCATCGCTTCTCCTACACGCTGAAGTGAACGCGAGGCTTGCAATAAATTTTCTTCTACCGAGTTAAGTTCTTGCTCTAATAACCCCTCCAGCTCATGTTCATTAATTTTACCCATTGCCATCATGCGAAAATTATCCGCGATAAAGGTACATAACTCACTATCACTGGCGATCAATGGATAGCGTTGAAATAACTCGCTATCAGTAGGGTTTTCAATATGGTTATCTAAACTTCGTAATCCACCATTCTGGACACTGTCGAGTAACTCATACATCAGCATTAAGAGTTGCTGAGAGTATCCGGTGTTGTAACGGGTTTTACGCATCACTTCTTTTAACTGGGCAAGGATCTGTTTTAATACCGTGCCGGCATTGGCTAACACCAAAGTGCCTATGCCACAGCCGAGAATAATCACAATCTCCCCGGGTTGCCAGAACGCAACTAGACGTCCTCCTGAGTGAAGATAACCCCAAATTAAACAGATAAAGACAATCAGGATCCCACCGACCTTTAACATACCGACTCACTTTGCTTTATATGGGCGACCAACTTATCGTTTAATCGCTTATTCAATTGACAGACACGTGCTTCACTCACGTCCAAGACCAGAGCAATTTCTTTAAAATTCATCTCATGGTGGTAGTAAAGCGTCAGAATTAATTGTTCGCGTTGATCGAGAATACCAATAGCTTGTGCCAATTGTTGCTGTTTGGCATAGAAGCGTTCAGGATTATCACGTTGCGAGCCCAATTCTGACGCTTCACCTTCCATTACGGCATCAAGACTTTCTACGCTGGCTAAGTGCTCACTTTGCAAATATTCGTGATAAGTGTGTTGATCGATCTGCAAATGGTGATACATATCGGCAAACTCAGGTTCTCGACCCAATTGCTGCGTGAGTTGCTTAATCTGCTGAGCCAGTTGATGTGTCTTTTGCCTTAAACTTCTGGGGCGCCAATCGGCTTGACGCAGTTCATCAAGAATCGCCCCACGGATACGGTATTTCGCGTATCCCGGAAACTCATCATCCGGCACGCCATAGCGCCGTAAGGCGGTCAATAAACCAATTAACGCAATCTGTTGCAGATCATAGGCATCGATCACCACACTGGCGTGATAACTCATCTGACGTAAGATTTTATTTACCAGAGGAAGATAGCGATGAATATACTGCGCCTCTTGTTCGGCGCTCATCTGCTCAGTCTGCGTATATTCAGTGAATGACATGCTCTACGCTCACTGAAAAACCATTTTACTGATCATAATATCGTCGAAAGGCAGCGTTTTTAAGCCGAGCTGGTTTGCCTCTTCTTGATAACGTTTCAGTAACTGGTCATGTAATTCTGGAATAGTACGCGCACGCACATCACTAAAAGGTTGATTGTTTAACAGTCCAACCGTAGCGCTTCTTACTGCCGGTTCAAAGGCTTGTGCTTGTGCCGATTGCTCTTCACCGCGAACAACGAGCACCACATCGAGTAAAAGGTAACGTGGGCGGTTATCATCTGCTTGAAGAGTAATCACTAAATCTTTGATTTCAATGAAACTAGCACGAGGTGGCTGGCTTTTAAACCAATGCCCTATTCCCTGATCATCGGCCTTAGGCTCACTCTTTTGACTCAGCATCCATGCTCCTCCAGCCCCAATGATGATAAGCAGCAGAATAATCGATGCGATGATGAATGACTTTTTCATAACGACTCTTATAACGTAATTAAAATGGATTGATCGCTCGCCGATGGGGTCGAGCTAACGCGCGCGAATTCTTTTGCCGCAAGGATTTCCGAGTGCTCTTGTTGTTGCTGTCGCTGTGCGTGGCGACGTTGCTGTTCACCTTGCGACGAAACATCCACTTGTACCTGCCCACCTTGGTTAAGCGTTAGGCTCTCTTTTAAGTCATGAGTGGTTTGTTGTAATAACTGCTGTGTTTCTGGCACATCGGCACTAAGCTGCACTTGCATGGTTCCCGCATTCATATGAATAGTCACAGTAATCGCCCCTAACTCAGCGGGATGTAATTGTAACTCAGCAGTCTGTAGCTGGTGCGTCACTTGCCACGTAATATGCTCACCAATAACCGCCATAAGCGGTGCCTGATGCCCAGATGATGATTCACCTACCCTAGTTCGTAAGGGATCCACGGTGGTTTGTGGCGCTCCTGTTAATGACTGACTGACCGTTGTGGCTGGGCCAGCCGCTACAGTCAGTCCAGTATTATCGAGGAGCGGAGGGTTTTGATGCTGGAGTTCGCGAGTCGTCGAAGTTACTCCTGCGCTGATATCACTACCGTCCATATGGCTATTAAGCACAGATCGCTCAGCCGATGCGGGCATGACTTGAGGCTCGACTAACTGCATAACGGGCAAAATGATAGTCGGAAATGTGGGGTCAGTTTCACTCTCCTTCTGCGATATGACCGTCTTGTCGTCGGTAAAACACGCCTTGTTCAACGCGGTATTCTTTCCCGCGAGCCCGGTGAGCAATCGCTGAGGATCAGCGCCGAGCATTGCCTCGCTGGTGGGTAACGTGGCGGTAAGTAAGTTCCCCGCTCCGTTTTGTCGATAACGAGACTGAGCCTGTAAGCTCGCCATAAGCGCAGGCAGTTCATCCTCTTTGCGATCATCAATAGACGAGGGTGCCGGCTGAGTGCTCGCCGTCTCTGGCTGCTTTTTATCGCTTTGTGCCGAGGCTAAAGAGAATGATAAGGGGGGTTGCTTATCACAGCCCGATACCGCAGCAGAAGGCGTCGTTGCCGCGGGCGCAGTCGTGGGTAATGTGGCGAGTGCTAGAGTTTTCATCACGTTATCCTAAAAAACTCTCTGCATCGCCAAAACGAGCATAAGCCGCCATCGCTTCCCGTTCGTTAACCGTATTCTGAATTTTTTGCCATAAGTCATCGGCGTGAATATGGCACTCAGCTAAGCCTGCCTGATAGACCTGACGGAGCTGTTGACGTTGTGCTTCAGTTAAGGTTTCCCCTTCGAGCTGGGAGGTAAGCTGTTGATTAGCAATAATCAGTTTATCCCAGTCTTGATGCTTGATGGCCTCAACCACTGCCGAGAGTAGGCGTGTAAACGATAACGGATCGGCCATAATTAAACCGCCATCTCTCGCCAACCAGCTTCAATTTCGCCCAATAAGCGCTCAACTTCCGTGATTTTCTCTACCGAGAGTTGATGGCTGGCCTCATACAAACAACGTACCGCGTAATCGTAAAGACTCGCTAAGCTAACAGCCAAGTCCCCCCCTTGTTCCATATTCAGTGCGCTGCTCAGTGCATTAAGAATATCAATACAACGATTAATACTGGTGGCTTTTTGTTCATAACGCTTAGCCGTAATATGACTTTTCGCACGGACGAGCTCATCCATTAAACCATTAAACATAATGAGAACTAATTGATGTGGTGTCGCCGTCGCAACTTGGCGCTCTAAATCGGCGGAAAGGTAGTCGTAGCCATTTACACTGTCATTATTGTACATAATCTCTCTCATTAACTGAGTAAGCTACTCAAGGAGCTTTTCATATTCTGCATAGCACTTTTTAATTTTGTGAACTGGGTTAAATAGCGGTTATAAGCATCGTTGTAACGAGTGGTAATTTTCGCTTGCCGATCAGTGACGTCCGTCTGTTGTCGATCTAAAACGTTTTGTCGACTTTGTAAGGTGCCATGGCTCGAACTTAAATAGTTGTTCATCGATTTATCAATAGTGGCCAGTAACCCTTGGTTACTAAAGAATTGGTTAATCGACTGAGGGTTCTTGGCTAATTGTGTTTTCAAGGTATCGCTATTAAGTGTCAGCTTGCCATCTTTATCTGAAGTTACGCCAAAGCGAGTCATATCAAACCCTTTGACCGCCCCCCGGATCAATCCATTTAACTCAGTATTCAGCGATGACACCAACCCATCGTTGCCACCTGTTGCCGAGCCTTGAGCGTTCAAGACTGAACGCAAACTGTTATAGGCATCAATAAAACTCTGGAGATTCTTTTGTGTTGCGCTGGTGTCGGTGCCGACAGTCACCGTTAACGGCGTATCTGCCGCAGTGACGGTTTGTAAGTTAATGGTTACTCCAGCAATTAACGAATCCAGCTTATTTGAACTGCTACTGAACGCTAAAGAGCCGATACTTACTTTAGCATCTTGCGCGGTTGAGATTTGTACGCCTTTGGCTAGTGCGGTGGCACTGCTGGTATCGAGCTGTTGTGTGTCTAGCGAAATGGCATTGGCTAAGCCGCTTTCATCACTACTGAGCATTAGCTGAACTTTACCATCAGTCTTAATTAACGATGCTGTAGCGCCAGGATTATCCGTTGCCTGATTTATAGCATCGGCAAAATCGGCCAATGAGCTGAGTTTGCCCATATCAATCGCAATACTTTTATTTTGAATCGATAGGGTTAACGATCCCGTCGCCTGCTTGACAATATCATCCGTTAACTCGCTATAGGCGGTTTGTTGGGCAGAGGCTAGCTGGCTAACTGTTAGGTTGTAGGTTCCCCGATTCGCTTGGGAAGTCGTAGTCACCGTCGCAACTGTAGACTGACTCACACTGGCGCTGTTTGCTAGCATCCCTTGCGTCGCACTATTTAAGCTCGTCAGGCTAGACCGAAACGTCGTCAATGCCGTTTTTAATTTACTCAGGTTACTGCTTTGTGTGGAAAGCGAATTTTGCTGTGTCGTCACTGCATTTTGTGACGCTTGAATATCGTAACCTGCCATTTTCGTCGCAAGGGTTTTCGGGTCAAGAGAACTGATATCGGTCATGGTGGCTATATCCGCGAGAAAACTCGTTAACAGGGTCTGGCATCGATTCTTAAGCAATAATCATGCCAATAATAGAAAGCCTATTGATTGGCTGATAAGAAACGACAAAGCGGAAGATAACCTTCCGCTTTGTAAAAAAAGAGGAAACACAAGGGGCATTACCCCGCGTCGTTTCCTTACCCTAAAATGCTCATCACTAAACTCGACATGCTGTTTGACTGTTTTAGCATTGAGGTACTGGTTTGTGCCAGCATTTGGCTACGGGTCATTTTCGAGGCTTCCGATGCAAAATCCGCATCTTGAATATTTCCCATCGCTTGGTCGGTGTTATCTTTCATATTGGTTAAGTTAGCCGAAGCATGCCCTAAACTATTGATCGAGGCACCGAAAGAAGAACGTAAGCTAGAGACATTATCTAAGGCTGAACTTAAGGTATCAATCAAGCTATTCGCATTTGCTGAAGTGGAAACATCTAGACCGCTGGTGGTGGTGGTGGTGATCTTATCGCCGCTGGTATCAACATTAGTGGTTTTACCAAAACTGGTAATCATGGCCTTTAATGCGTTTAATTTATCAGTAACATTGGTCGTTGACGTCTCATCCTTGCTTGCGCCAATTTGGAATGTCATGGCGCTGGACATTTTTCCATCGGTTGCGGTGGTTCCGTTATTTGCTGATGTCTTAGCCCCACCATTAGTTGACGTTGTACTGCTTTGAGTCGCCAATTTACCGAATAAGGAATCGCCCGCATAGGAAGTATTATTCATGATACTGCCTAATTGATCATTTAAGCTGGAAAGCTCATCGCTGATTGCATTACGGCTTGTGGTGGTATTGGTATCTGAAGCTGCCTGTGTTGCCAGATCTTTCATGCGGTACATGATATTACTGACTTCATCCATTGAGCCTTCGCCGGTTTGCAGCATTGTCGAGGCATCAGCGATATTACGCTGTGCTACCGCCATACCATTAGATTGGCCTTGTAAACGTGTCGCGACTTGTAGACCTGCTGCATCATCAGAGGCCTTGGTGATACGTTTACCCGTTCCTAGGTGTTCCATCGCGCTTGATAGTGTTGAGTTAGCTTTTTGTAACGCATTGCTGGCAGACATCGCGGATGAGTTGGTAAATAATGTAATAGCCATCTGGCGGCTCCTTAAAAGTGGACGATAAGTAGTAACTAAGAGTTAATAACGACTGTCGTCACACGAAAATTAAGGGCAGATATCCTTTTTTTTTAATTACCGATAATTAATTGATAAACCGCCAACAGCGGAAGGTTACCTTGGCATTGCAAGGCTTGATTTAAGCCGCGAAATTCGCCGCGACACACTGCCAGTTGCTGACGAGTATGCTGTGCCAAACGTAAAGCTTGTTGTCCGTCTAGCGTCACTGAATGCTGTACCAGTTGGTGATCAACCTGCTGTCGCTGCTGTAGCAACTTTTGACGTTCCTGTATTAAATGGCGAACCGCCTGCTCAGCCGTCAACACCACTTTTGTCGGCTCATTAGACAGGAGTTGTTGCAGTTGCTGTTCAAAACACCCCACGGGGATGGGGCGCAGCAAGGTTAAACCGTCGGCAGCAAAACAGCCGCCGCTTCCCCGTACTGACCAGTTAACCAGCTCCGGCCAGCGATGCTCAGGTATCGTCAATAAAAGACGCTGCTGCGCTAAATCGTAATCGCACCAGATGGCAAGCTGACCTAGCGCCCGATTTAATGCAAAAATACGCTGGGTTAATGACATCTCAGTGCTGATCAACAGTGAACACCAACGCCGGAACGTCCCCTCGCCTAAGCCGAAAGTAATAATCTCTCGCTGCTCAGTAAAGAGTAGTGCTTGCAGGGCTTCACAGGAAAAAATCACCTGTGCGGGACGATCCACACAAGGCTGAAAATTACGGTCCACCGTACCACCCGATTGCTGAACCCGCTGTTCAACCAGTTGGCGCATACGCCTTAACTGTCGTTGCCGCTTTTCTCTATTCATCGGCTGAGCTAAAGCTCGGAGCGATAGCTCGGTTTCGACCAGATAATCGGTGGCACGTTGAACTGCGGTAATCTGCTGGTTTAGTTGGGTATTAAAGCGTTGGGGATCACGACTAATTAATAACTCATCGGGAAAGCGGAGTGCGCGATGTGATGGTGATAAGCGCGCTGACACATCACTAGGCGTTGCCACCGGTGACGGTTGCGCGCGCGTGGCGACTTCACTGCCAAGAGGGCGATTAAACGAGCCGGAAGAGAGAGGTGATAACATGGTTAGATCGCGTCAAACATCGAGAATTGATTCATTAAACTATAAGCCTTACTGCTATATTCAACGGTCTTAAGCCAAGATTGTAACTGTAGTGTCGTATCCGCGATATCGGTACTTTGTAATTGACTCAATACCTCACTATTCGCCGCCGTCAGGTCAGTATAAACGTTTGATAACTGCGTCAGTTGGTTTTGTCGGCTACCTATCGAACCTCTAGTACTCCCTAACCGTGTGGAGACATCGCTACTCTGTTGCAGTAAGGTCGACAATGCGGAGCTATCAGGGAGCGTAGTACTGCCTGATGCCGAAAGCTGTTTTTGTAATTGACCCAGTTGATTGAGAAAACCCAAAGGGTCATCTCCTACCGCAAAAAGTGTACTGAGATCCGAGTTACCATTTACCGACTGTTGTTGGCCAACCTGAACAGCGCGTTCGCCCTTATTTCCCTGCCACTGGTATTGACCGTCAACCATTACCACGGGCGGTTTATCGCTTTGTGTCCCGCCAAAAATATAGCGCCCCTCGGCATCTTGACTGTTCAATAAACCGACTATCCCTTCGCTCAGACTGGATAGTTGTGTTTGATAACTGGCATAAGAGCTTGCCGACTGCGTCGCATTATTCATGCTTCGCAATTGATCTTGCAGCGAAAGTAATTGATCACTCATGCTACTAAGCAGCGTATCTTGTCGTGTCAGCGTATCATTTAATGTGGTGATATTGGTTTGATACTGCGCCGTGACCGCCTGTTGTTGCGTTAACGCCGAGGTGCGTGTCGCATTCAGTGGATCTTCAGAAGGTAGTGTCTGTTTTTGCTGAGTAGACAGCTGATCCTGCAATTTTTGAATCTGAGTATTGCCGGTTTCTAAGGTCGCCAACATTCTTTGTGGCTGACTGAGACTACTAATACGCATCGTGATTACCTCAGTTAGCTAAAAATATTCAGTAATTCGGTGAATAGCTGATTTCCCACCGACATTACCTTCATATTGGCTTGATAGGCTTGCAGATAGGTTTGTAAGTTAACCGCTTCTTCGTCTTTATTTACAGCGCTAAAGTTATCACGCTGCTGTTGCCACTGTTGGTTAACTGCGGTCACGACAGAAAGCTGGTTACTATTTTGGCTATTAGTGGTCGCTAACTGGCTAGTTATTGCGCTCGCTTGATCTTTTAAGCTGACTGCATTATCACTGCTTGTCGCTGACTGTAATGCGAGCAGCGCAGTTAAATTATCGCCGTTGGCCGTGGCCGACTTCTCTAGCGAGAGTCCTAGTTCCGACGGCGTCAGCGAGGTGGTACTCAGCACTGAGCCTCCGCCATTAGCGGCCGATAACCTAAACAGTGGCGCGCCACTGTTACCTTGCGAGTCATAGCCTTTAGCTAAGGTGCTATTAACTTGATCATTTAGCGACTGCATTAGTCCTGTTACCTGTTTTTGCAGTGGCGAGAGAACTTGTTGCTGGTAGTCATATAATCCGCCTAACTGCCCGCCGACATTATCGGCTACAGTCGTCGAGGTCTGATCCATCGTGACGTTAAGTTGCCACCCTGCCTGAGGATCGTTCACCGAGGTCACGACCGCTGCCTGTTTTCCCTTAACCAGTGTCGCTCCTTGTACTGATAAGGTGTAACTCCCCGCCTCGGTCTTTTCGACCGACAGATTGACCAAGCCACTGAGCGTTTTGACTTGCTGGTCACGTTGGTCTTGTAAGCTATTACTTTGCGCGCCAGCGCCCAGACGTTCAATCTGCTGATTGAGATCAGCAATTTGCGATGACAATTGATTCACTTGCTCAGTCGTGGCTGTCTGTTGCTCAGTGATGCTCGCCCCTTGGTCAACTAAGGTCTGACTGGTTTGCGTCAATCCACTGGCTAACGTCGTGGCGCTGCTGATCAGTTGTTGGCGGTAAGCCGTCGCATCAGGCTGACTGGTTAATGCGCTTAATGCATTAAAAAAACCCGTTAATAGGGTGGATGGCTGCGTACTGCTTGAAGCGATCACTTTCTCCAGCGAGGTACCCCAACTGTTTAATGACTGATAGTAACCCACCGAACTTTCCGTACGCCAAAGCGCCTGATTCATCGTTTGGTCGGTGATCCGGCTCGGATCACTGGTCTTCACCCCATTCCCGACCGAGGAAACCACCGAAGCACTTTGGCTGATTTGCTGACGCGAGTAGCCTGCCGTTTGTTGGTTAGCAATATTACTCGCACTGACTGAAAGTTGGTTCTGAGCCGCTTGTGCGCCTTGGGCCGCTATCGTGAAGAGATTCATCATCAATCTTTATCCGTTGTCTGTCGTTCTGTTGATAAAGAACGACCGCCATGCCCCGTTTCTGAAGGGGGGGTAGCAGGAGAAAGTTGTTTAACAATCATTTCTGCAAGCCCGGTGGAGTGGGTCGCAGCCAGATCAGCACTGAGCTGATCATCATAAAAATCACGCCAAAGCCCCTGCTGCTTACTGTCTAGCGGCGAGTCCTGTACTAAAGCATCTGTCGCTTGGCGCATTGCTTTAATCATTTGCCGTAAAAATTGGTTTTCAAACTGTTCCGCAGCTTGAGACAACGAGTGCGGTTTTTTCTGGTCGCCAATATCACCGGGTAATAGCGTATCGCTCGTGACTAGAGTGCCGGTTAATAAGGTTTTCATATCACCACCAATTCCGCATCCAATGCCCCGGCTTCATGTAAGGCTTGTAAGATAGACATAATATCGTCAGGCGTCGCCCCTAAGCCATTTAATGCATTGACGATACTGCGAAGGGTCGTGGCAGTAGGGATGACAACACTATGCCCATTACCTTGATTCACGCGTAGTTCACTTTGTGGCGTCACCGCCGTCCGGCCATTACTTAATGGTCCAGGCTGATTAACATTCGCTGATTCACGAATAGTCACCGTTAAATTACCGTGCGACACTGCGGCTGCATGTACGACCACATTTTCACCAATCACCACGGTACCGGTTCGTGAATTGAATACAACCCGCGGCGACATTTTACCGGGAATCACATCAACATCTTCCAAGGCAGACATAAATGCCACGCGGCTACCGGGGCTCAGTGGCGCTTTCACCGCGATACGTGTCGCACTTTCTGCGGTAGCCGTACCGTAGCCAAAAGTTTGATTTAGCGCCGTCGCAATATTGTTCGCCGTTTTAAATTCTGGACGATGTAAATTGAGATAGACGTTATTATTACTCTGAAAATCAGTAGGAATTTCGCGCTCAACAGTTGCACCATTGGGAATTAAACCAGCAGTGGGCGTATTGATGGTAATGCTCGAACCACTATTGCCTTGCGCTTGCATCCCACCGACGACCACACTGCCTTGGGCTAAGGCATAAATCTCACCATCCGCGCCTCGAAGTTGAGCTAACAGTAGCGTACCGCCGCGCAGGCTTTTGGCATCACCAATAGAAGAGACCGTTACATCAATCGCTTGGCCCCGGCTATAACCCGGTGGTAAAACAGCACTCACCGCTACCGCTGCGACATTTTTCACTTTAGGATCGATTTTAGCCGGTAACTGCACACCAAACTGCCGCAGCATATTGGTGACAGATTGATTGGTGAAGCGGACTTGGTTTTTATCGCCCGTACCATCAAGCCCAACCACTAAACTGTAGCCAATAAGCTGGTTACCACGAATCCCTTCCACATCGACCAGATCACCAAGCCGCGCGGCCAATGTGCTGGATGAAAAAAGTACCGAGCAGAGTATCAACAAAGTGGATCGAAAACGCACTGAACGCCCCTTACATTGGGAAAAGTGGATGGTTGAAAAAGCGAGTGAGCCAGCCCGCACTGTTGGCATCGCTTAACGCACCACGTCCGGCATAGGAGATACGTGCATTCGCAATACGTTGTGAATTCACAGAGTTATCACGATCAATGTCGTCTGCACGGACTAAGCCCGTAATTCTGATGTATTCATCACCTTGGTTAAGGGTTAACCACTTTTCGCCGCGAATAACCAGAACGCCATTCGCAAGTACCCGATAAACCGCAACCGAAATAAATCCCTTTAAGCTATTTTGCTGTTGGGAACTGCCATTACCGTTGAAAGTCCGATCTCCATCGACCGAAGCGGAAAGCCCATTCACCGAATGACCGAAAATATTAGGAATACCAAAGGTCGTATCATTTTTTTTATCGAACCCGGTTTTCGCTTGCTTACTGGCTTGTGTGGCCTCATCAAGTTTTACGGTAAGGATATCTCCAACGCGATAAGCTCGCCGATCTTGTGTTATCGACCAATTAAATCCCGAGGTAAACACACCACCACCGTGACGCGTCTGCTCGGGAGCTAACGCTTCGTCGGGGGGGGCATAGGCCTCGTCATCTTTTTTTACTAAGAAGGGAGAACTTTCGCACCCAGTCAGAAGAACAACCATCGCCATAATCACTATCAATAGGTAGCGCATTCTCGTTCCTATAGCGTTTGCGTGACAAATTTCAACATATCGTCTGCCGCAGAGACCATTTTGGCATTCATTTCATAGGCACGCTGAACTGTAATCATATCCACCATCTCTTCGACGACTTGCACATTAGAGCCTTCTAGCGAGCCTTGCTCAAGCTGGCCTAAACCATCTTCTCCCGGTGTCCCTTCTGTCGGCTCGCCACTGGCGACGGTCTCTTGATAGAGATTATCGCCTTGGGCAGAGAGGCCAGCTGGGTTAATAAAGTTCACTAAGGTGATTTGCCCGAGATCTTCTGCATCAGTCTGCCCTGCCACGGTGGCGCGTACAGTACCATCCTTGCCGATTTGAATATCGGTGGTATTAGCCGGTATCTGGATTTGCGGCTGCAGGGGTAAACCTTGTGCCGTCGTCAAGGTGCCGTCTTGGTTGCGCTGAAAATTGCCCGCACGGGTATAGGCGGTGTCACCATTGGCGAGTTGTACTTGAAAAAAGCCATCACCGGTAATCGCTACATCCAGTTTCTGCCCGGTGTTTTGGATATTGCCGACGCTAAACTCTTTTTGTGTACCGACTATTTTGACACCCGTACCGTATTGTGTTCCGGTCGGTGTGGTGTCTTGCTGATCAAGCGGGCTACCTGCCGCACGCTGATTTTGATAAAACAGATCAGCAAATAATGTGCGATCTTTTTTAAACGCTGTAGTGTTAACGTTGGCTAAGTTGTTGGAAATCGACGTTAGACGCGCATCTTGGGCACTTAAGCCAGTTTTACTTATCCATAGAGCTGGATTCATGGTTTATCTCGCTTAACTATTTCTCAGAAGCTGGTTACCGGCAGAAGCCAAATCATCGGCAGTTTTCATCATCTTAATTTGTGCTTCAAATTGTCGATTGACTGACATACTGGCGAGCATTTCGCCAATCGCCGAAACGTTGGAACCTTCAAGATGCCCGGATACCACGCTAACCGTTTCATCCGTTGGATTATTACGATTACTACTGACCAGTAATCCTTGTGAATTTTTCGATAAACTCGCGGCAGAAGGATTCACTAATTTAAGACGGTCAACGTCAATCAGGGTGGTATTACCACTCTCTTGCGGCACAATTGAGATCGTCCCATCAGCGCCAATACTGACTGAGGAAAAAGGGGGCAACACAATCGGGCCATTATCGCCAGAAACTGGATAGCCATGTGCATACATCTGCCCTTGCTGATCAATCGTTAATTGCCCATCACGGGTATAGGCTTCACCAGCCCCCGTCACCAGCGTTAAATAGCCTTGTCCTTGAATAGCAACATCAAGGTTACGCCCAGTGGACTGAATAGCGCCCACCGACAAGTCCACCCCCGAAGGTTGCTCGGTACTGAGAACGCGTGTTTCGTCCGCGCGCGTTGACAATGCTTGCTGCTGGGCTAACGCGAGATCTGCACGAAACCCTTCGGTGTTGACGTTAGCCAAATTGTTAGCATGGATCTGTTGCTGTTGCTGTGCAACATTCGCCCCACTGAGCGCGGTATACAGTAATCTATCCATTAGATAGCTTGGAACAGCGCAGTAAACATGCTGCTGTCGGTACTGATGACTTTGGTATTAGCTTGATAATTGCGTTGTGCACTCATCAAATTTACCAATTCACTCGTCAGATCGACATTCGATGATTCGAGCGAGCCATTATGAAGGCTGCCTAAGATACCCGTTTGCGCGATACCAAACTGCGCGGCGCCAGAACTTTCAGTGGCTCGCCATAGGGTGCCATCTTCCGGTTTCAACTGGTCCATATTAGCGAAGCTGGCCAGCGCCACTTGCCCGACATTAACGGTATCACCGTTAGTATACGTTGCTTGCACAGTGCCTTTTTCATCAAGATTCACACCGCTTAACGTGGCAGTATCCTGCGTTTGTGGGATCTGAATCGGCCCAACAGCACCAGTGCTCGTCCCCGATGGGTAGCCTTCATATTTCAAGCCCGTGTTGTTCACTAAAAAACCGTCTTTATCAACTTGAACATATCCAGCACGACTAAACTTTTGGCCGCCGCTTGTATCTTGTAAAACAAAAAAACCTTTGCCACTGATGGCTAAATCTAAACTGCTCGCGCCACTGACTATCGAACCATTGGTACCAAGGCTCTGTTGTGTGCCTTGGTCAAGAACACCATTACCCGCCCCATTGACATACAACGCGGAGAAATTTTCCCGGCCAGATTTGTAGCCCACCGTATCCGCATTAGCAATATTGTTTGAGATAGTATTTAACTGGGCACTGACCGCATTAAGCCCACGAATGGCGATAGTAAAACTCATTATTGATTTCCTTAATCGTTATCGAAGGCTAAGCCGCCGTAAACTGGGTAATGGTGCTGTAATTAGCGTCACCAATCCCTTGTAAAGTTAAAATAGGGTCACTGCCCGTCAGTGGAAAACGTACCGATTTTACCGTCCCCATCAATTCAGTTGATAACCCACTTTGGTTATTATCGGTCGTGACACTCATGCTGTAACTGCCAGCGGGCAGCCCAAGCGTTTTCGGATCGACGGTAAAATTGACATCCCCTGCAGGCGCGGCGCCTAATGCTACGGGGTAACTGTTTCCTGCGCTGTCTTTGAGAGTAAGAGTGACCTGTGATGCAGCATGAGCCAATGTTGTCCGCCCACTCACCGCTGTCTCGCCATCGGTAGATAACGTAGTCGTGGAAACCATTACTTTTTGACCGGTTAAAGCGCCGATACTCTGTTTTTGTAAGGAGCTGACTTGTCGGGAAGTGCTGGTCATTAAGCTCGAAATACTGTCCATCGATTGCACTTGGCTCAGCTGTGCCAGCTGGCTGACATACTCTTTACCATCGGTGGGGTTCGTCGGATCTTGGTTTTTTATTTGAGCAACCAATAGTTGCAAAAACATGTCACTGATCTGACTATTGGTGCTGGTCGTGGTGCTAGCACTACTCGCAGTGTTCGCTGACGTTGTTGAGCTGTTACTGATATTCATTACGTGGTCTCACCTAAGCGCAGTAGACTTTGTTGCATACTTTTTACGTTAGCCAATACATCAACATTGGTTTCAAAGCTGCGGCTGGCAGACATCATATCCGCCATCTGATCGACAGTATTAATAGCCGGATAGTAAACATAGCCTTGCGTATCCGCTAAAGGGTGGTTCGGTTCATAACGTGCAACTGAGCCGGGCTGTTGACGAATAGCGGTAACCGCAACACTCGCCGAAGCAGGACTATCACTTACCGCTTGATTGAACACAGCACTGAATACAGGGACACGTGCCTGATAGACACTGTCTGCAGAAGAGGCCGGTGTGTCGGCATTGGCTAAATTACTGGCAACCGTATTCAAACGAATCATCTGTGCGTTCATTGCCGACCCGGCAATTTGATATATCGCATTAAATCCCATGATGGTTCCTCGATATTACCCCTTCCCTTCAATTGCTTTTTGTAAGCTCGCAAACTGCATTGAAAGAAAAGACAAACTCATCTGAAAACTTTGGCTATTACTAGCAAAAGCAGTTTGTTCGTTGTGCAACTCCACCGTGTTACCATCCGCGCCAATTTGTTGTGGTACACGGTAAAGTACCTGCGCGCTGCTAGAAGCCATTTGACCTTGCTGACGTTGCATTTCAGCCGCGAAGTCAATATCTTTGGCTTGGTAATTGGGGGTATCAACGTTTGCTAAATTACTGCTTAATAGTTCAGCCCGTTGTAACCGTAAGTCGATGGCCTGTACGCTGTTACCTAATGCACGACTGAAAGAGATGCTCATCGAAAAAGCCTCTGTTAACTGTTCCCTAAATGTTTTAAGCAATTTTCATGCCAATAAATAACTTTATTTTTTACATTAATTATCATAGGGTTACATTTATGTCATTGACACAGAGGAAAGCCTACTTCCGCTTTCGACGTATCGGTCTTTACCATCTTGTGTGGGCTATACTCGCGTTTTTCACACAACATGCAGTGGCGGCTTCTTCTATCGACACACAAGCCAGCCAGTGGGTCGTTAATCACATCGAACAGATTGGAAAAGAACAGGGGTGGCAATCGCTCCATTTACAGCCGACAATCACCCTATTTACCCCACCTGAACATTTACAACCGTGCAGTACGGCATTGCAGTTTTCGGCTCCCCTTACCCCGGCGTTAGTGACACGTTTTCCACTGCTCATACAATGTGATGCCGCCCACGCTTCATGGAGGGTTAGGGCTCAGGTGAATGTTGAGTTGCGCTTAGCCGCGGTGATCGCTGCCAGAGCAATCAATCCTGGGTCGGTAGTGACTGCAGAGGATATTCAATTCGCGCCCCTAACGTTCAAACCGGGAATGCGAGTCGATGTGGTTACACAGCTCAACGATGCTTTACAGATGACCGTTAAACGCTCCGTTGCCGAAGGGCAGCCATTACGGGAGAGTTTCCTGAGTACACCGCGATTGATGTCACGTAATCAGCCGATCACATTAGTGATCCAGCAAGAGGGACTTGAACTTTCCACTGGCGGTATTGCCCTGCAAAATGGCGGAAAAGGGGCGACTATTCGCGTTAAAAATAGCAGCAGCGGTCGCGTTCTCAGTGGCACCATCATCAATGGCCAGCAGGTATTGATCCACGCAATAGAAAAAATCACCTTCAGGCCTTAATTTCTCAGCCATTTTGGTCGTTGTAGGAAATAAACGGAGATTTTTTTATGATAAAACTGACACCTTCAACCCCTAATGAGCGCGTAAGTACCGTCGTTACGCCACCTAGTCAAAGCGTGGGTAGTGAGAAAACGGCACAATCAAAAGCCCCAACGTCCTCAACAGAGCAGACGTTAATGCAAGCGCGCCAAAGTTTGAGTGAACTTCCTGATGTTGATCTTAATAAGGTCGCCGAGGTCAAAGCCGCCTTGAGTCGCGGGGATATTACTCTCGATCAGGAAAAATTAGCCGACTCTATATTAAGTTTTTTTCAGAGGTCTGAATGACACGCGGAGAGATAGTCCGACAATTACTGGCGGATTTATTGGATGATCACCAACAGTTTCGCGAGATAGAAGCACATTTATCTGCACAACGCCAAGCTGTATTACGTTTTTCTCAACCGGACCTTGAACATCACACCGATGTATTGATGCAGCATTATCGTCAGATCCATCAACATGCCCAGCAACGTATTGTCAGTTTACAACAGCTTGGTTTAAGCGCTGATCAGCAAGGAATGACGCAACTCCTGCAAGGGCTTGCTCCAGCTGCTCAACAGCATCTGCTCAAAATATGGTATGAATTACCTCAACAGTTACAGCGTTGTCAGCAGGCCAATGCTTATAACCAACAACTTCTGGACATGCAGCACAGTCTATTAGTCGAGTGTATGCCACAGGGTGACACCGCTGACTGGCTCTACCACCCCCACGAATAGATTAATCCTTTCGACTGAAACGTAAAGCCGCTAACTCATCACTGTGCTTCTGCGCTTGCCGTTGATCTGTTTTCGCTGCAGAGAGAGTTGTTGCTAGGCAGTAATGCTCCAGCTGTTTTTCTTGGAGATGGCTCTCATTAAGGCGTGCTTTTCGCTGCTGTAACTCTTGCTCTGCCTGTTGACACTGTTGCTGCTGCCATTGCCATAAATGGCGTAATGCTTGTGTATATGCCTCTTGATTCCCTAAAGCCAGGGCGGTGGTTACCGTAGGTGTTGGCGTATCAATAAAATTTTGCAGTTGTGAGAGTTTTTGCGTCATTTGTTGAACATGTTGTTGCTGCTCGATGACCTGTCGTTGACACTGCTGTCGTCGTTGTTGTCGTAAACGCTCAAGGGCTTTGAGCTGAAGGGGGGTGGCATGACTCATGCTTTCTCCTCTACCACGGACATTAGATCATTGAGACTCTGGTCGAAATGGCTGAGTTGTTGCTCATCTTGCTGTAAAAACTGTAAGATCGCTGGCGCGAGTCGCACGGCACGGTCAACATCCTGATCGGCTCCCGGAGCGTAACCCCCTAATGCCATCATCGGCTGAATTTCTTGATAGCGTCCATAATGCTGCTTTAAGGTACGCGCCGCTTGCCGATGTTCAGCATCCGTTACCAGACTCATGCAGCGGCTGACAGACTGACTAATATCAATAGCCGGGAAATGGCCCAATTCTGCTAACGATCGTGATAACACAATATGACCATCTAACACCGCACGCGCTGCATCCACAATCGGATCTTGTTGATCATCGCCTTCTGCCAGTACAGTATAAATAGCGGTTAGACTCCCTTCGCTATCGCTGTTACCCGCGGCTTCTACGAGACGAGGAATTAATGAAAAAACCGATGCCGGATAGCCTTTTGTCGCAGGCGCTTCACCGAGGGATAGCGCTATTTCACGTTGAGCCATCGCATAACGGGTTAAAGAGTCGATCATCAATAAAACGTGGTAGCCTTGATCACGAAAAAAAGCGGCAATACTGTGACAAAGCTCGGTCGCTTTTAAACGCATCAATGGGCTTTCATCAGCGGGAGCCGCGACCACAATGGCTTTCTTCAATCCTTCTTCGCCCAAAGTATGCCGCAGAAATTCATTCACTTCTCGCCCACGTTCACCAATCAACCCCACCACGACAATTTGGGCGTCAGTGGCCCGAGCCATCATAGCGAGCAAAACGCTTTTCCCCACCCCACTGCCTGCCATTAAACCAACGCGCTGGCCACGGCCTAACGTTAATAGGCTATTGATCGCGCGGATACCCACATCCAATGGCGCGGAAATAGGCCGTCGTTTCAGGGCGGATATTTGTGGTAAATGAAGCGGCAGCACTGCGCTACCGACTGCCGGGCCGCGTTCATCAATCGGCTCACCGACTCCATTCAATACTCGTCCCAACCATTCAGTCCCGATAGTGAGATTTGGCCGTTGGCTGGAAGGTAATACGCGTGCACCACTTCGCAGCCCAGCAAGACTTTGCAAAGGCATTAAGTAGGTTAAGTCGCGATTAAAGCCAACCACTTCAGCAATTATTCTTTTTTTATCAATGCCTTCCACTTCACAGCGTTGACCAATGGCCAATGGGCATCCACTGACCTCCATCAATAGTCCAGTGACTCGACATAATTTTCCGAAATCTTGACTTAATGGGACAGCCGCAAGGGTAGCTAGAGCCTGCTCAAGGCCTTTCACGACACATTCTCCTGCGTGGTCAGACTTTGCTCAAGGGTTGATAAACAGTGGTCGAGACGTTGTTGGCAACCAAGATCGATATGTTGCTGTGCTGTATCAATGATACATTCTCCACGGGCCAACTGTTCGTGTGCGTGAAGTTTCCACTCAATAATTTTTTCAGGAGCTAATTGTTGCAGAGCCTGAAAATCAGCGTCAGAGACACGTATAGAAAATGGCGTATCGGCCAGTTGTTCGTGGGCGAGTTTATCGTCAATCCAGCTGAGTAATAATTCAGGTCGTGTAGCGATCTCCTGTTGGATCACTAATCCGGCAATGCGCGTCACCAACGCCAAGGTAGCGGTATTTTGTTGCTGTTCGGCTTGAGCGTAGAAGTCATTCAATTTGGCAACCATCGCCTCGATGGGTGCAGTAGCCTGTTCAAATAAATGCCGAGATTCAAGTAAGCCTTCTGCACGCCCGGCCTCAAAACCTTGTCGTTGGCCCTCCACCCTGCCCTGTTCAAAACCACGTGTCGTTCCTTCATCGAACCCTTGTTGAAACCCGTCAGCTTTTGCCTCATCAATCTGTTGCTGGCTATCGACCGGGGGCGGCGATTCGCTCTTGACCGTAGGTACGACGGTTTGCCCGGTGTATAACGGCGGAAAACGGTAGGGGGTCAGTGTTTTACTCATCGTATCCCTTTTGCATTACTCAACGGTGCGTTCTGCGTACATTTGGATCGTTATCTCCCCCTCTTCCGCTAGCTGGCGAAGGGTGGTCATAATATCGCGTCGGACTTGCTCAATTCGGCTAATCGGCACCGGACCGAGTCGCGTCGACATTTGCTCAAGCTGACCAACTTGTCGTTTCGGCATAATGGTAAAGAGTGTGTCGCGCAGAACCGGTTCTGCACCTTTCAACGCGATTGCCCAGTCTTCGAGAGCGACTTCATCAAAGAGACGTTGTAGGGTTTCTTCGCTCTGACGACTCAAGATAAAGAACTCATACATTTGATCTTCGAGTGCTTTAAATAAAGAGGCGTCCTGCTGTTTCATTTGCTCTAAAAGCTGATTCTGCTGCTCAGGAAGGCGGTTAATAATATTCGCCGCATGTCGTGCGCCGGTGATGCGTGAGCCATGTTCGGAGATCGTTGAAATACCCCGATCAATCAACCGATCTAACTCGGCAATTACATCGCGATTAATATCATCGAGGCGTGCGATCCTGAATAGAATTTTATCTTGTAAATCAATTGATTGCATAGCAAGCACTTCTGCCGCCACATCGGGCGGTAGAAAGGCAAGAAAAATGGCTTGTAGCTGTACATGCTCTTGGTTGATCAAGGCCGAGAGTTGCGAGGTATCGACCCATTGTAATCGCGCCATACGATAGCGGATGGCATCCCCATAGATATGGTTCATCACACTGGTGGCAATCTCTTGGCCGAGGGATTTTTGTAGAATATTTTGTAAATAGGCGCGAGAGCCACCATGAATTCCACTTTGCTGGCGGTAGTCATCAAAAAAGTGGTTCAAGGCCTGATGTGCTTGCGATACTTTAACTCCTTGCAGCCTCGCCATCGTTTCGCTCAGGACAATCACTTCCTCGCGAGACAGTTTTTGCATAACCTGCGACGCGGCATCTTCTCCAATGCTCAGTAACAGAATGGCAGCTTGCTCGACACTGTTACGCTGGCGTGTCGTAAGCGAAACATTAGACGTTGTCGCGGGTTCGGTCATTACTATTTATCCACTGTTTGATAACTTCAGCCACACGATCGGTTTCGTTGGCCGCCAGCTGTTGTAGGTAGCTAACCTTGTCTTCAATACCTGATGCACGTGGGGGTAAATCAGATTCATTTTCAAACTGATGTTTCTCACTCTGCGTTGTCGCATTTATCTCTGTATTGAGTGAATGATCAGCAGCGGAGGATGTCGTTTTCCGAGCAGTGACCGCTTTGATCGCTGGACGAACAATGATGAACAGGAATAACAATACTAAGACGCCGACCCCACCCCATATCGCCCAAAACTGGATATCAGGCTGCTGCCACCATGCAAGCGTAGGCAGTGTCACCGTCGGTGGCGCGATAAAGGCTAGTTTATCCAGTGTCAGCATATCACCGCGTTTCGCCTCAACCCCTGCGGCGTTTTCTAATAGACTCTTGAGCTGTGCTAACTGCGTGTCAGACATTTTCGCGACAATATCCGTGCCGCTATTTAAAGCTACGGCAATTTGCAGTCGAGTCAGTTGCTGCGTTGGATAGTTAATATGCTTAATTTGATGGTCGTAAGCATATTTACGCTGCGTTTGACTGTAACGGTGATCGGATTTCTGTCCTTCGGCATCCGTGGCTTCTGAGGTTTGCGGACGATTGCTTAAGGTTCCCGGCACGCCAGAAGCAAGAGCTTGCACACTGGTATCACTATTCAACTGCTCTTCGAGAACTTTAGGCTCCCCTTGGTAGCTCTCTTGAGTCTCTTCCATACGTCGAACATCAATATCAGGCATTACCGTTACACGGTAATTTTTTTGCCCTACCGCAGAATCTAGCAACTGCGTTAAGTTCTGTAGAATAGGTTGGCTGATACCCTGTAAGACATCTGAGGTTACTGCGGGTGAATCTTCGCTACGCTCATTTAATAAAGCCCCCGTTTGGTCAACGATATGGATATTCTCAGCATTCAGTCCTGGTACACTCCCCGCCACTAACTGCGTAATAGCTCGAACTTGTTGCGATGTTAGGCGTACTCCCGCAGCCAGTGTCACTAGGACAGAGGCGGTGCTTGCCGGTTGATTAGATAACACAAAACCGCTTTCTGCCTGAATACCAAGATGAACTCTCGCTTCATCAACCCCTTCTAGCGACATAATACTGCGTGCTAATTCGCCTTCTAACCCACGTTGATAACGGATATTTTGGATATATTGGCTGGCTCCTAGTACCTCATCCTTATCCATCAGTTCTAATCCCGGTGCGACTATTGGCTGGATATTTTTACCCGCTAATACCATTCTCGCCCGTGGTAATACTTTGTCCGCCACCAAGACTTGGCCATTTTCAGGATTGATACGAAAATCAATCTGTTCAGCAGCTAACGTGCTGGTGACAGCGTCAGTCGACACTCGCTGATGCGCGCCATACAACGGAACATAATTAGCCTGTCCGTGCCACAGTGTGGTCACGATAATCAGGGTTACAACGGCTCCCGCTAAGGCTAGTACCCAAGGCTTTTTTAGTAATTCCATCGAGAATTGACGTTTTACAAGCCAAGATTTCAGGGAATCAAACATCATCGTTCCATATTAAAGGGGAGTATTCAAAATATCGTCTAATGCGCTGCTTAACTTATTACGTACTTGCAGCAACGCCGTAAAACTGATGTTAGCTTGTTGGCTGGCAATCATTGCCCCGGCTAAATCATCGCTTTGACCGGCATTGACCGCATTTTGCTGGGTGCTGGCTTCCAACTGCAAATGATTAACTTCACCAATGGCTTGTGACAACACCGATTGAAAACTTTCATTACCCGTAGTGGCCGGCATATCAATCGCCGGTATTGAATGACTGATCGGCGCCAACGAGCCCGTATTTGCCCACAACGAAATTTTAGGATCCATAGTAATTACCGAATAATATTAACGACATAAACCGGATTGACGCATCGAACTGAGACGATAACGTAATGCGCGAGGGGTGATTCCCAATTTTTCGGCGGTGAGTGTTTTATTGCCATTAAATTGTTTGAGAACGTCCAACACATATTGCTGTTCGACCTGTTTACCTTTATCCCTGATTGCGGAAATATTGGCAGCGTCGGGCGCTAAGTCAGGGTGAGAACAGGCGATAGCAGGTAATCCAAGATCCTCTACAGTAAGTTCGCCCCCTTGGCAGAGAATCAATCCACGTTGCACCTTGTTCTCCAACTCTCGTACGTTCCCCGTCCACTCATAACTGAGCAGTGCACGCTGTACTTCGGCAGAAACTGTCACTGTTGAAGAGGTAAAGGTACGGTACTTCTCTATAAAATGTGCGACCAACGGTAGAATATCTTCTCGGCGCTCACGAAGTGGAGCAATAGTGATAGGGAGAACGGCTAAACGGTAGTAAAGATCCTGTCGAAATCGTCCCTCTTTCACGGCCAAGGGAATGTCTTGGTGGGTCGCGGCAATAATTCTGACATTTAATTTGATACGGCGGGTACTCCCTAAGCGTTCCACCTCTTGTTCTTGCAGCACTCTTAGTAGTTTGACTTGAAGAGACAGAGACATGTCACCAATTTCATCCAGCAACAAGGTTCCCCCATTGGCTTGCTCAAACTTGCCGGGCATAGCCTGTACCGCCCCGGTAAACGCGCCTTTCTCGTAACCGAATAGCGTTGCTTCTAACAAACTCTCAGGAATAGCCGCACAGTTAACGCCAATATAGGGCGCAGTGTTTAACGAACCAAATTGTTGCCGATGAATATAGCGAGCAATACACTCTTTACCGGTTCCTGATTCACCATAAATCAGGACTGGCACCGCCACCTTGGCTATTTTTTCAGCTAACCGTAGTGTTTCGATACTCTTTGCAGCGCATGAAATAAGATCAGCATCAGCATCAGCAGTATTTATCCCTGGAGAATAAGTACTCATTGATATTTCCCAAATGTTAAGTAAATTTTTCGATAATTTTTTTAATACTTCATAACAGTAGGGGGACTTTTTTGTTCTATTAATAAACAAAACTGAAATGAGAATCGCATTATTATGTAATTTTACAGAATATTATTCTTATAGTTTATATAAATCAGCATAAAAATCTAAAAACGTAAAATTTTTAATGTCTTTTAGATCTCCATTACAGAATATTCTGATACAAATTTAAACAAAACCCTTGCAAGCCGCAACCAATATCTCATAATATTCTTAATAATTTCTTACCAAATGCTCAGTATTAATCATCGAATACGGCATACGTTTACCGGGCAGAACATGGTTTTGGCGAAAGCAACACTCAAAAAACTTAATATTGAGGCGGATGATAATGTGCTGCCCCTCGCCGTCAGCCAGTTGGGGAAACCTTGGCATAAACTCTCTGAACACATTAATAAAAATTACGATAATTTCGATGCCGGATTAAGTCGTTATTTTTTAACAAAATTTAGAATAAATACCGCTCTCGCAACCATTGCCTTTTCTCTTGAAGAAAACAAGAAATGCCACCAGCTTTATGCTTGCTCAGCAGGCAAAATTGCCTTTGAAATCGAACGCCCCTTGTTACTGAGATTACTGCATGATTTTTACGGCGTGGCGGACTGTCCTGTTTCCCCGAATACAATAGAGATCACACAGACAGAATTACGTTTGCAAGAACGCTTGGGTGATGAAGTCAGTAAGATATTCTTAACGCCGGAAGTCATTGGCCTGCCAATTACTTTACAGCCGCTTCATAATCAACAACATAGCCATTGGGCGTGGTCACTCTCTTTCCAATTACGGGGCTATCCACAAGGTGGGATCACGCTGCGTTTTGATCATCAATTAATCGATCATATTCTCAGTGCATTACGTCAAGAGAGCGAACAACTTCCTCCCTCAGCCCTCACTGATGGACAACTCGAGCAGCAGCTACGTCGGGTTCCTTTTACCTTGCAAGCACAGTTGGCGAGCGTTGAAACCACGCTTGAGCGTTTACTGGCATTGAATATTGATGACGTATTGCCGATTTTTCTCAATGAGTCCATCCCGGTTACTTTAGGCGATGAAGTCCTGTTCCATGCAACAGTCTCGGAACACCAAGGGCAGCTCGTTTTGTCAGAATTTATTGATTATTACACCAGGTAAAGCATGAACTACGATAATACAACGCCTCCATCGGCTTTTTCTCTGGACGATATATCGCTGGATGAATTGTCAACGAATCCGATGGATTCGCAACCCTCCGCAGATCTTGACCAGCAAAAGGCAGAACAACGTAAACGCCAGCTTTTCAACCGAATTCCGTTGACCTTAACCCTAGAAGTCGCATCGGTAAATGTCTCATTAGCCGAATTATTAGCCATCGACAATAGTTCAGTGATTGAACTGAATAAGATGGCAGGCGAACCGTTAGATTTGAAAGTCAATGGTGTGCTATTCGGTAAAGCAGAAGTCGTTGTGGTCAACGATAAATATGGCTTACGGATTATTGAATTCACCGGACAATCATTGAGCGATTTAACTCCATGAATCTCACCTTTAAAGGGTGTTACTTACCGCTAATGCTTGCTGGCGGCCTACTCTTTTCCTCGCCACTCTTTGCCGCGGATATGGGATTACCGTTGTTTAGCTCACAGGCAAGCAATGGTTCACAGCAGTACAGCGTTAACATCGAAGTCCTAGTTTTAATGACTTTACTCGGTTTATTACCGATTATGGTCCTGATGATGACCAGTTTTACCCGCTTTATTATCGTGTTGGCGATCTTACGCCAAGCCTTAGGCCTTCAACAAACTCCGCCGAATAAAGTCTTAACGGGTATAGCCTTATGCCTAACGTTACTGGTTATGCGCCCTGTCTGGACGACAATCAATCAACAAGCCATTCAGCCTTATCAAGCACAACAACTCTCACTGACCGATGCCTTACAACGTGCCAGTACGCCATTAAAAAACTTTATGCTCGCGCAGACCAGTAAAACCGCGCTTGCACAAATAATGACGATTGCTAAAGTCAGTGGCGATCCGCGAGATCAAGATCTGACCATCATCACACCCGCCTATCTGTTAAGCGAGCTTAAAACCGCATTTCAAATTGGTTTTATGATCTATTTGCCTTTTTTAGTGATCGACCTGATTGTCTCCAGCATTTTGATGGCAATGGGAATGATGATGTTATCGCCGATGGTCGTCTCGCTACCGTTCAAACTATTGCTTTTTGTGCTTTGCGATGGTTGGTCACTGATTACCGGTACGCTGACCCATAGTATTCAGGGATTTTAAGATGTTTACCCTCGAGAGCATTAGCGACCAAATGGGCAGCGCTATTCAGCTAGTGTTGCTCATTTCTGCCGTGATCATTTTACCCGGCTTAGTGGTGGGATTATGTGTCAGTATCTTCCAAGCCGCGACTCAGATTAACGAACAAACACTGAGCTTTTTACCGCGTTTGGTGGTGACCTTAGTCGTATTAATCGTGGCGGGTAAATGGATACTGGTTAAATTGATCGATTTCACTGAGCTGTTATTTCATCAAGCTGGCGCAATAACCGGATAATGCCCAATGCTTGATGTGACCGCACTTTACAGTCATCTACTGACCTTCTTGTTACCTTGGGTACGTATACTGGCTTTTTTACAATTCAGCCCCTTGGCAGAAAGCACGCTTATTTCTCGAAAAATTCGCGTGCTGATCTCGCTGGTCCTTACCGCCTTAATTACTCCCTTACTCCGAGAAACGCCGCTGCCTGCATTACTGTCCGTAACCATGCTATGGCTTGTGGCTGAACAAATTATCTGGGGCATGGTTTTCGGTCAATTATTGCAATTTGCCTTTTCATCGATGCAAACCGCAGGACAAATTATTGCGATGAATATGGGTTTATCGATGGCCGTACAAAATGATCCGGTCAATGGCACAAGCAATACACTGATTGCTCAACTCTTTAATTTGACCATGATGCTTATTTTCTTTGCCGCAAATGGCCATTTATTATTGGTCACGGTGCTGTACAAGGGGTTTATTTTTTGGCCAATCGGATCGGCGCTCTCTTGGCCTAGCTTTCAGGTGTTAATCAGTAGCTTTGGCTGGATTATCTCTGCGGCAGTAATTATCGCCCTGCCCTCGACAGTGATAATGCTATTAATTCAAGGAGTGTTCGGCCTACTCAATAAGGTATCCGCCAGCCTTAATCTGTTTTCTTTAGGATTCCCACTGGCCACGTTGGCAGGCATTATCAGTATTGCACTACTGATTCCTGCTTTGTCAGAACACTACTTATCTTTAACCAACCAAATTATTCACCAATTCGATTTATTACGGGGGGCTCATGTCGCAAGCCAGTGATAAAACCGAAAAAGCGACCCCCACTAAACTTAAAAAAGCCCGAGAAAAAGGCGATGCGGGTCGCGCAAAAGAACTCTCTTCCGCGGCCTCATTGGCGATTGCATTTATCACACTACTGATATTAACGCCGTGGTATTGGCATCTGATCGGTGAGTTCTTCCAACGCATGCCCAGTCAGCTATCGGTGTCTGATCGCAACGATGCGTTGTTATCTCTTCTAGGCAGTGCCCTTCAATTGGTACTCATGATTGTTCTAAGTTTCTGTGGGGTGCCTTTGGTCGCCGGCTTAGTCGCCCTATTAAGTGGGGGCTGGATATTTAGCCTGCATAAACTTATTCCTGATATCAAACGGCTGAACCCGCTTACAGGCATCGCCCGATTAGTCGCGGTCGACAATCTGATTGAACTTGCAAAAGTCTTGGTTAAGAGTGTGATTATCTTGTCGATGCTAGGGGTTGTGCTTCGACATTCTCTTGCAGACATTATGCTTCTTTCGCGCCTGAGTTGGCCAATAGTACTGGCCATTAGTCTCAAACTGGCGGCGACGCTTTTCGGCTATTTTGTATTGCTAATGTGTGGATTTGCATTAATTGAATGGCCACTAAGCCGTTATCAATTTCAACGCAAAATGAAAATGAGCCGCCAAGAAGTTAAAGATGAATTTAAGAATACTGAGGGAAATCCACAGATAAAGGGACGGTTACGGCAGCTACAACGGCAAATCGCCCAAGGTCAATTACGAAAAACGGTACCGCAAGCCAATGTTATTATTACCAATCCGACACATTATGCCGTGGCGCTTAAGTATGATCCCAATGCCGCTTCGGCTCCTTATGTTGTCGCTAAAGGTATTGACGATTTAGCCCTTTATATTCGACAACTCGGGGAAGAACATGCCATTGAAGTCGTGGAATTTCCTCCTTTAGCCCGGGCCGTTTATGCCTCGACCCGCGTTAATCAGCAGATTCCCCATCAGCTCTATCAAGCTATCGCGCATGTTCTCACCTATGTGATGCAACTACGTCGCTGGCGTGAAAATCAGTCATTACAAAAACCACGTATAAACCAAACGTTACCACTGCCCGCCGAAGGACAATTTAGTGAATAAATTCAAACTGCCCCAATGGTTGCCATTAGGGAAGACATTTCCATTGGGTGTACCGATTTTAGTGTTATCGGTCTTATCAATGGTCATTTTACCCTTGAATCCACTGGTTCTCGATTGTCTGTTTACCTTTAATATCGTGCTGGCTATTTTAATCCTGCTGGTGTCGGTTAATGCTCAACGTCCACTCGATTTCAGTATTTTTCCAACACTGCTACTGATTACTACTTTGCTGCGACTCTCATTAAACGTTGCCTCCACACGGGTCGTCTTATTGCACGGTCACGAAGGCGAAGGCGCAGCCGGTAAAGTGATCGAGGCATTCGGCCAAGTGGTTATTGGTGGTGACTTTGTGGTCGGATTGGTCGTCTTTATTATTCTGATGATTGTCAATTTCGTCGTAATTACCAAGGGGGCTGAACGGATTTCTGAAGTCTCGGCACGCTTTACGCTCGATGCTATGCCAGGAAAACAAATGGCTATCGATGCGGAGCTGAATGCAGGGGCGATTACTCAAACACAAGCCCGGGCAAGACGCGCGGAGGTCACTCGAGAAGCCGATTTCTATGGTTCGATGGATGGCGCTTCAAAGTTTGTGCGCGGCGATGCGATTGCCGGAATGTTGATCTTAGTTATTAATATGGTCGGAGGCATCGCGATTGGAATGGCGAAGTATCATCTTGATGCCAGCCAAGCGTTCCAACAATATGTGTTACTGACCATTGGTGATGGCTTAGTGGCACAGCTCCCTTCACTACTGCTATCGACAGCGGCGGCGATTATTGTCACCCGAGTCAGTGATGGGCAGGATATTCGCCACGAAGTTCGAGAGCAACTGCTTGCACAACCCACGGTGCTCTACACCGTAGCCGGGATTATGCTCGCGATGGCGCTGGTTCCGGGAATGCCCCATATCGCCTTTCTGAGCTTCACCTTATTGCTGGCGTTTACTGGCTGGCGTCAGTCGAAACGTATTGTCGCCGCAACAGGTATGACTTCGGATATTATCGAACATCAACTTGATAACCAGCCTCCTCCACTAGAATGGGAAGGTCTGACGCTGACCGAGCCTCTGGGCCTCAACTTAGGTTACAAGTTAGTCAACCTTATTGACCAACAACAGGGTGGTTTGCTGTCACAACGTATCACCGGTGTGCGTCAAATCCTCTCTGAAAATAGTGGTGTTCTCCTGCCCGAGATCCAAGTACGCGAGAATTTTCGTTTAAAACCGACACAGTACAGTATTCTGGTTCAAGGGATCCAGGCAGCGGTAGGTGAAGTTTATGCTGATAAATTAATGGCACTCGCCAGTAACGAAATTTATGGCGAACTTGACGGGATTTTGGGTACAGATCCCGCGTATGGGATGTCCGCAATTTGGATCGATCCGTCTCAAAAAAGCCAAGCCTTACGTTTTGGCTACCAAGTGGTCGATTGTGCCAGTGTGATTGCCACTCATGTTAATAAGATCGCCAAGCTCTATCTGCCCGATCTTTTTCAGTATGACGATATTACCCATTTACATAAACGTTTAGCGGCCCAAGCCCCGCGTCTCAGCGACGATTTAAATCATGCACTGACCTACACACAACAGCTACGAATTTATCGGTATCTTTTATTAGACGGTGTCAGTTTAAAAGATATTGTCACTATCGCGACCGCGCTATTAATCGGCCACCAAGTGACTAAAGACCCACTGCTGTTGGCCGCGGATGTTCGCTATGCCTTACGCCGACACATTGTGCAAGAGATCAATAAAAATCGTTCTCAGTTTGCCGTATTTACGCTGAGCGATGAACTTGAGAACCTTTTACTGCGAGCACAACAAGCTGCGGGGAATAAAGAGTTGGATAATATCCCACTGGATCCGCATTTACTGTCTCAGCTGCAAACCAATATGCCTTTAATGACTCAACAGATGAAAGCAGAAAATCTACCCCCGGTATTGATCGTTCCTCCAGCTTTGCGCCCATTGCTCGCCCGCTACGCACGCTCTTTCTCTCGTGAACTATTTGTACTTTCCTATAATGAAGTCCCTGAAGATCGTGAAGTCGTTATACGGGGTCATTTAACCTAATCGGGAGATTTTGGGGTAGACTGGCCTGCCTTTCAGATATCGGCGTAAAGCGATTTAGCTTAGATAAGCGTAGACTGTTATGACTCTACCTCAGGGAGGCACTCCCTGAGGCGTCGATATTGAACGAGAGGGCCTTATGAAATTTTTGATCCCAACCAGTGTTGCCGTTTTAGCGCTAACACTTTCCGGTTGTAGCACTTATCATCGATTTGTGAACTATTTTTCATCATCATCAACACACGCCACCTATGCCCAACAGGCAGAGCTCGATAATCAGATCAAGCGCTGTGAAAATCAACAAGGGGATGCCTGTATTACGGCGGGGACAATGTATGAGATGCGTGGTAGTCAATACTATGCTCAGGCGGTACGCTACTATCAGCTGGCAACTGGCCTTAAACAACCTGCTGCCTACAGTGCGTTAGGACATATGTTTGAGAATGGTTATGCACTGCCTAAAGACTTAACGCGCGCCCGTGAGTTATATCAACAAGGGGCAGAGTTGGGCGATGCCACTTCGTATTTATATCTCTCCAATCTTTATCGTTACGGTCGCGGAACCGATAAAAATCTAGCAAAAGCACAGCAATACGCTGAATTAGGATGTAAAAAAGGCAATGTTGTGGCGTGTAGTGTACGTCGCCAAATCAACCCCTAGCGAGTACCTTGACTGCCCCGTGATAAGTCATGCTGAGGCGGGGCACGACCGTGCTTTATTTTAGCGACTCCCTCCAGATCCCCCGAAAATTCTCCGCAAAAGTGAGATAAAACCGCGATCACTCTGCTGACTGTTCGTCAAACTCAAGAGAGAGGAAAACGTCATCGTTTTTCAATGATGAGAAAGCTGCGTGATCAAGTTGAAGAAAAATAACGTAGATGTTTAGACATCCAGATGTTTACACACCCGGTAATAATCAGTACATTGTTGGCTATAAAAAGAGAGTCATCATTACCAAAGGTAAAACGTACCATGATTGAGATTAAGCATCTGAAAACACTGCAAGCCTTGAAACAGACCGGATCTTTAGCCGCTGCAGCCGCTCATTTGCATCAAACTCAGTCGGCGTTATCACATCAATTTAGTGATATTGAGCAACGTCTAGGCTTTCGACTTTTTGTACGTAAGAGCCAACCCCTGCGATTCACACGTCAAGGTGAAGTCTTACTTCAGCTCGCCGATTCCGTATTGCCGCAAGTTCATCAAGCCTTACAGGCATGCCAAGCCCCTGAGCAAACGACCCTTCGCATCGCCATCGAATGCCACAGCTGTATTCAATGGATGACCCCAGCACTCAATAGCTTTCGAGAGCAGTGGCCACAGGTAGCTGTAGAATTTATTTCAGGGGTTACTTTCGATCCGCAACCCGCCTTACAACAAGGTAAGCTGGATCTGGTTTTAACTTCAGATATTCTGCCGAAAAGCGGATTGCACTATACGCCATTATTCGATTTTGAAGTCAGGCTGATCGTGGCCGTGGACCACCCTTTAGCAACCAAACCCACTATCTTACCGGAAGACCTCAGCGAAGAGACCTTACTGATCTACCCAGTGCAACGTCAGCGTATCGATATTTGGCGCCATTTTTTACAGCCTTCGGGCATTTCGCCATCCTTAAAAACGGTCGATAACACCTTATTGTTGATTCAGATGGTATCTGCCAACATGGGTATTGCAGCGCTACCCCATTGGGTGGTGGAGAATGTTGAGCGGCAAAAATTGGTGGTGACGCGCACTCTGGATAATGGTTTGTGGAGTCGATTGTATGCAGCAACGCGCGAAGGGGAAAACCGTCAGCCGGTACTCGACGCCTTTATCACGCACGCGCAGCAACATGCCCGGCAATTACCTTTTGTCCGTGATGCCTCCGGAGCACTGGTCACCGCCTGATCGAAATATCACCTACAGAGTGGCCTATTAACCTTCAGGTGACAAGACGGTGCCAACTCGCCCTCTTCTTATCGATAATTGCCAACCGATAACGGTTAGCATCAGGCGTTGCGACATATATATCGTCGTTAGTCAGTCACTGCATATAATTGGCGTAAATAACGAGGTACGGCATCTTGACCATTGTTGCCAATCACCGCTAAGTCGGGGAGTAACTCTTTTAATCGCTGCTGGCCATTTTCCATAATGCAGCCTTTACCCGCCATACTGAGCATCTCTTTATCATTCATACCATCACCAAAGGCAATACAGTCTTGTAGGCTGTAGCCGAGTCGACGAGAGACTTTATCTAAAGCATGGCCTTTCGAGACACCGCCTGCCATGACCTCTAAGCAGATCGGTAATGAAAAACTGACGTTGACACGGTCGCCGAAACGGGCGACTAAGGCCGTTTCTAACTGTAATAATTGTTGATGATCATTGCAGGTAAAAAAGACTTTGCTTATACCTTCTAACGAAAAATCTACCGGCTGATAGATCTGATAACGAAAATCAGACTCCATAAAAAATGAAGAATCATCATGGCATTCCCGAGCGATGAACCACTCATCATCACGATAAATTTGGGTCAAGATCTCCTTATCTTGATACTTAAGCAGGATAAGTTCTTCAGCGATATCTCTGTCTAAGTTATGAGCAAACAACAAATTGCCTTGCGTATCATGCACACGTGCGCCATTCGATGTAATCATATAAGCATCGATACCAAGTTTTTCACGGATCTGCGCTACATCAACATGATGACGACCGGTTGCAAACACAAATGAGACACCACGCTGAGTGACACGCTGTAGTGTCTGGGCAGCAAAGTCGGTTAATGAATGCTCTGGAGAGAGCAAGGTTCCATCGAGATCAGAAGCAACAATAGGGTACATGACGACCTCTCAATTATGCAGACTCAACACTATTTTGAGCCCGAGAAATTAAACTGCTTTAGGTATTAAAGGTTAAAAAATAATCCGTAATTTTCTGTAATGCTTTCGCCCGAATTTCATCTTTTTCAAATAAAATTTCGTGACGGGCGCCATCCATCACCTGCGGATGGTCGCCATAACAGGGAAAACCGGCGAGATTTCTCGCTAAACAAAATCGGTCTTGCGCTTGATTATCAACCACTTGATCTTCGCTAGCTTGTAATAACAACACGGGGTGGGTCAGCGTCGGCGCAATATTCTCAATATGACGTCCAGTCAGAATCGCCTCTCGTACCCAATGCGTAGTTGGCCCACCAATTTGTAGTTCAGGTTGATCGGCGTAGAAACGAATGTTTCGCTGATAACGCACACGACTATGAGTCAGTGTATTGATGCCAAACGGTATGGCATGCCAGTGTCGTGTGCCATATGCAAAGGTTTCCCGCAAATGAGGACGAGCTTCCGTCCAATTAAGTATTCGTTCTACGACCCACTCAGGCATTGGTAAAACAATGCCAAACATCGGTGCCACCAACGCCGTGGCTGTAAACCGATCGGGCTGACGCTGCGATAATAGCGTCACTATTGCCCCCCCCATCGAATGGGCTAGGGCAAAGGTTTGTTGATAGCGGGATGTCGAGATCTCAATGTCACATAATTGGGCCAAGTCATCGACGTAATCTGAAAACTGGACAACATGGCCCAGTTGTGGATCGTCCAGCAATCGATCGGAAAGCCCTTGTCCGCGATGATCGATGATAAAAATATCATAGCCACAGTTAAAGAGATCCCATGCTACTTCGGGGTACTTCACGTAAGTTTCTGAACGACCGGGAACGATTAAAATCGCTTTTTTATGCGATGCTGACGTCAGCCTTACGTAGCGAATCGTAATCCCCTCTTTGCCCACAAACTGACGTTCTTGCCGCTGCCGCCAAAATGATAACAATGGCCCGGTAATAAATGCCGAGAATGCTTTCTCTCTATGCGTCCATTGCGAAGGTAACTTCTTCATCGTTAGCGAGAAAAGATAAGATGTAAACCAAATGCGACAAATAGAGTTCCCGCCACACCATCAATCCATTTAGCTAACTGTTGATATTTCGCCTTCATCCACGGTAGCGAGAAGAGTGTAGCGACTAAGCTGAACCAAATCAGTGTTTCTGCAACAATAAGGATAAAGATTGCAGTACGAGTCACATTACTGACGTCGTTACCGACAATGAGGGAAAAGATGCTACCAAAATAGATAATAGCCTTAGGGTTGGAAAGATTAGTCAGTAAACCGCGTATAAAGGTATTTTTCTTGCGGCTTGTTGGTACCACTGTCGTCTGCTCACTGCTAGATGTTCGAGTTTGGCATGCTGAGCGAAGCATTTGTATCCCCATCCATGTCAGATATGCCCCACCCGCCCATAGGATCAGTTGGTGTAACCACGCCATTTTTTTCAACAATATATTGAGCCCTAAGAGAGCCACTGCCGCCCAAATAGCAACGGCGAGAGTAATTCCCATGACCCCTTTAAATGCGTCGCGTCGAGATTGGCTGGCCGCCGTTTGTGAGATAAAGAAAAAGTCCGGACCGGGGCTCGCCAGCGCAACAATCTGTACCAGCGCAACGGTAAGAAACAGAGTAATCATAAAAACTCCTTTGAGTAATAGACATAGAGTACAACGTTATTCTTCATCCACATGCTGCTTGATCAACTGCATAAAAGGACGCCCAAATCGTTCCAGCTTTCGCTGACCGATACCGTTAATTCCCAACATTTCTGAAGGTGAATGCGGTTGAATTTCTGACAGTTCAATCAATGTTGCATCGTTGAAAACAACGTAAGGGGGAATGTTTTCTTCATCAGCGATTGCTTTTCGTAACTTACGTAATTTAGCAAAGAGTTTTTTATCATAGTTACCGCCAGATATGCGGCTCGTCATAGGGCGAGTTTTAGTTACAATGATCCGGGGTACGGCGAGCTGCAAGGGTAATTCACCACGCAATACCGGCCTCGCACTCTCGGTCAATTGCAGCGCCGAGTGTTGGCTGATATTTTGTGTCACCAACCCAAGATGGATAAGTTGCCGTAGGACATTGACCCAGTGCTCATGGCTTTGGTCACGGCCGATGGCATAAACGGGAAGCTTATCATGGCCAAATTCTTTAATACGCTGGTTGGCCGCACCGCGTAATACTTCAACGATATACCCCATTCCAAAGCGTTGTCCGACTCGATAAATCGTCGATAGCGCTTTTTGTGCATCAACGAGGCCATCATAACGGCGGGGAGGATCTAGACAGATATCGCAGTTACCGCATGCTGCTTGACGATTTTCACCAAAGTAGTTCAATAAGACCAAACGTCTACAGGTCTGAGCCTCAGCAAAAGCCCCCATCGCATTCAGCTTATGTCGTTCAATATCTTGACTGACCCCCGGGCTTTTCTCGTCCAGACAACGGCGTAACCATCCCATATCCGCAGGGTCATACAACATCATCGCCTCAGCGGGGAGTCCATCTCGCCCTGCTCGTCCGGTTTCTTGGTAGTAAGATTCAATGTTACGCGGAATATCCATATGGAAAACAAAACGAACATTAGGTTTATTAATTCCCATACCGAACGCTACCGTCGCCACGACAATATGTAAATCGTCGCGTTGGAAGGCTTCTTGTACCCGCGCACGTTCATCAGCGTCTAATCCTGCATGGTAAGCACCGACACGCCATCCACGGCTTTGTAACCGCGCTGTGGTATCTTCAACCTTAGCCCGACTGTTGCAGTAGATAATGCCGCATTTACCACGCTGATCACGTAAATAGGTCAGTAGTTGATCGGTAGGTTTGTATTTGTCCACTAAGGTATAGCGGATATTAGGCCGATCAAAACTACTAATTTGAATAAAAGGATTTTTTAATTGAAGGCGTTGCAAAATGTCGTGACGGGTCGTGCTATCTGCCGTAGCCGTCAACGCCATAATGGGTAAGTGCGGGAATCGTTCTCTTAGACGGCCAATTGCACCGTATTCCGGCCGAAAGTCATGGCCCCATTGCGAGATACAGTGGGCTTCATCAACCGCGATCATCGCTGGCTGCCACTCACTTAATGTATCGAGAAAACTCTCCATCATTAAGCGTTCAGGCGCGACATAAAGGAGCTTAATCTCCCCGCGACGACAGGCTTGAAAAATCTGCTGTTGCAGCTCTCTCGGCTGACTCGAGTTAAGACTTTCCGCATTCACGCCATTAGCACGAAGCTGATCGACTTGATCTTTCATCAAGGAGATTAACGGAGAAACTACCAGCGTTAGGCCATTTTGCACTAACGCGGGAATTTGATAACAGAGTGACTTACCCCCACCGGTAGGCATCACGACAAGACAGTCTTGCCCAGCAATCGCCGCTTGTATAATACTGTCTTGACCGGGCCGGAACTGCTGGTAACCAAACGTTTCCTGCAATATCTGGATTGCCTCAGTTTCCTGGCCCGCTTCTACCAATGTTGCCACAAGCTACCTGTTATATCAGAGAACATCATTAAGGGTTAGACCAATACCGATTCGAGTTTGGCGATGATTATAATCGATCATCGATTCGCCATAACCACTGTAAAGCTGGGTATAAAATCTGACGTTACGAGTGATAGGATAGCTCCAACCAAGCTGTGCACCACCGTATCCAGACGTCCAGTTATATTGACCTTCAACACTGAACACGCTTTCGCCCCACTTATATCCTAATTTCGCACGATAATGCCCCATGTATCGGATGATATCCGGATTATCATCATCACCGCCGCCAGTATCGAGGCGAACCCAAGGTTTAATTTCGGCAGTCATATTACCATTTTCCGCCATTAAACGCAGGTAGGCTCTGTTCCAGCTACGAGAGGTAGGGTCACTGCGTCCGTTCGACTCATGGTTTAAACCGGTTTCCACATCTCGCAGCGTCCAGTCTCCCAATGAATAATCGGTCGCCCAGCCCACAAAAAGTTGCGGTTCATAGTTAGTTTCACGGAAGGGAGAAGACTCTTTACTGTTTGAGATCTGCCACCATGCACGTTGAGTATAGGAGGCGGCTAAGACAGAGTTGTCGCCTAAAATGCCACGCCAAATAGGGAAAGCGAGACTCAGTTGGAATTTCAGCTCATCTTTACGTGCATTGCTCGCCCAGTCATAGCTTTCAATAGCCGTTTTGTTAATGTTACTAGTGTAGGTATATAAAACGTAGTTATCTTCATAAGGATACAAGACAAAAGCATTATCATATTTATGTAATAGATTAGAAATAATGCTGCCAGGTACTGGCGAATTATTTTGTACACCAACGTCATATCCACTTTCTGCATGAGCTACCAGAGGTAATCCCAGCACTGCGGCCAACACTAAACACTTTCGTTGCATAGTTATCCCTATCACCTGTCATTAAATAAAGTAGCCTAAATTGGCTATGAAAAGGCTGTACCAAAGGCGTAATTTTGACCTGAAATTGCTTTTTATGACAGAAGAATATGATGATAAATGACAACATACTCGAGCGAATGCTGATTCTGGGACGTTTTTAAAGGAAGTCTAGTTTTAGGCAGGCTAAGCGTTCAGGGGAAAGGTGGAGACAAAAGGGACGAGGTAAAAAGTGAAACGGTTATCAAAAAACAGAAGGATGATAGCTTCCTATCACCCTTATACGGCTATCATTAGTTTTTACGACCTAGACCAGAAATATCTTCGATATTGTGCAGAATAGCTGTCATCCGTACGAAGTTACCTGAACTTGCTCCGGTGATGGTATATTCCGCTCCATGCATTTCTGCGATTTTCATAATTTTATTTTCAGCGCCTTGTACTGAAAGATCAGTAACAGAGACACTTTTTGCAGAAGTGATAGCTGGTAGTGCAAGTAAAGCAAGCATTGCGATGGTTATTTTTTTCATAATATTATCTCCCTAGTGTGTAGGGAGTACTCTACACATCTATTCGTAATTAAGCGTTTCCTTTTGTAAATATATGAATTAAAAAATATTAATTAGTGACATTTTTTTGACAAATAATACTGTTTCGCATGGCATCTAAAAATAAAAATGTTTTAAATCATAACTTTAAAAACAAACACTCAGAGAGCTAGTCTTTTAATCTTTAATTTAACTCATCTTTTATTGATGAAAAATGAGAAAGGAATTTCACTAATGGCAATAAGCAGTAAAAATAATCCTGTATTCGCTATTATGGATTTTTACGCTTTAGATAAGAAAACGGCGCCAAAGGCGCCGAAAGAAGAGGTTATAGCCAGTTTTTACGCTTGAAGTAAAGGTAAGGAGCTAACCCTGCAAGGATCATCAATAAAATTGCACCAGGGTAACCAAATGCCCATTTCAGCTCTGGCATATACTCGAAGTTCATACCGTAGCTTGATGCCACCAGCGTTGGCGGTAGGAAGACGACTGAAACTACTGAGAAGATTTTAATAATACGGTTCTGTTCTATGCTGATAAAACCCATTGCCGCTTGCATCAAAAAGTTAACTTTTTGAAATAAAGATTCGTTATGCGGTAAGAGAGAATCAATATCACGCAATACTTCGCGAGCCTGTTCGAGTTGATTAGCCGGAAGGCGTGCTTTGCGGATTAAAAAGTTCAATGCCCGCTGGGTATCCATCAAGCAAAGGCGTACTTTCCAACCAATATCCTCAAGTTCTGCCAAGCGAGAGAGTGCTTCGTCATATTCTTCGCCTTGTTGACCTTCCATAATCACACGGCTCAATTTTTCTAATGCACTGTAGATGTTTTCGATCTCATCCGCGAGCTGCTCGATTTTTGTCTCAAATAGATCAAGCAATACCTCAAACACATTCCCATCGACCAGGGTTTGACTGCGCGCGCGCATACGATAAAGGCGGAAAGCAGGGAGTTCGCGTTCACGTAACGTGAATAGGCGGCCGTCACGAATGGTGAATGCAACCGTGGCATTACCTGCGTGATCATCAGCATCTTCGTAAAAAAAGAAGGAGTGAATATGCAAACCATCTTCATCTTCAAAGAAACGTGCAGAGGCTTCAATATCTTCAAGTTCTGGTCGAGTCGCCAAACCTTGACCGAGTGTTTGTTGTACCAGATCGCGTTCATCTTCATCTGGCTCAATGAGATCAACCCAGACGGCATTAGAAAGCGCGGTGTTGCTCTCTTCTGGTTCCATCCGGCCCAAGCGATTTTCTTCAAGTTTGAATGCACTCAACATAGCAGTATGACTCCCCTTGCTTATCGGCAGGGACAAGACAAAGCCAACACTCATCGGTTAAAACGAGTCGTTTAGCTATACTCGAACACGAGGCTCACAGATTGTGAAAATATCAGTGCTGATGATCATGATGACGGGAAATAATCACCGGTAAACAGCTAGGTTTACCGGTCAAAAGAGAGGTAACCTTAGCCTTTTTTCCTGTTAAGCAGGAAGTTGATCCAGCATCGACTGGGTGTGTCCAAGGTCTTTGTCCTCTAAGAATTATAGTGGGCGCATGTTACGCTGAGACGAAAATATCGTCAAGAACCGTAAGCATTAAACTGTTTCTAAACGTGCATAAGCTGCAACAAGCCATTTCACGCCTTGCCCTTGAAAGGCAATTTGTAAACGACAATGCTCACCGCTACCTTCAAGATTAATAATTGTGCCTTCTCCGAACTTCGTATGGCGAACGCGTTGCCCAAGGCTCCACCCACTATCATTAGTAATAACCGGAGCCCCCATACGCTTAGTATCCACAGGGCGAGTGATCGTTGCCCGCGATCTGACTTCTTCTACGCACTCCTCAGGAAGTTCACCAATAAATCGTGAAGGACGATGACTCACCTCTTTACCATAAAGACGACGGCTCTCCGCCCAAGTTAAGGTAAGTTTTTTCATCGCTCGGGTGACACCGACATACGCTAAGCGCCGTTCCTCTTCTAAACGCCCAGTCTCTTCAATCGACATTTGACTCGGGAACATCCCCTCTTCCATCCCCACAATGAAGACCTGACTAAACTCCAATCCTTTTGCTGAGTGTAAAGTCATTAACTGCACGGCATCTTGCCATTTATCTGCTTGTCCTTCACCGGCTTCCAGTGCGGCGTGTGAAAGGAAGGCTTGTAACGGCATTAAATCTTCATTTTCATCTTGATAGCTAAACTGGCGCGTTGCCGTAACTAACTCTTCAAGGTTCTCAATACGTGCTTGACCTTTTTCTCCCTTCTCCTGCTCATACATGATCCACAACCCGGAGTCTTTGATTACCCGGTCAGTTTGAACATGGAGGGGCATTTCACTGGTCTCGTAAACCAGCGATTCAATAAGCTCAATAAAACGTTGTAATGATGACGCGGCACGCCCAGCTAACGCTTTCTCTTGCAACAATTCACGAGCACTTTGCCAGAGCGTTAACTGCCGATCACGGGCAAATTGTCGCACCACATCCAGTGTACGATCGCCAATTCCACGGGTAGGCGTGTTAACCACGCGTTCAAAAGCGGCATCATCGTTACGATTTGCCATTAATCGTAAGTAGGCCAAAGAGTCTTTAATTTCCTGACGTTCAAAGAAGCGCATGCCGCCATAGATACGATAAGGTAGCGCACTTTGTAGCAGTGATTCTTCCAATACACGGGACTGGGCATTACTACGATAAAGGATCGCGCAATCAGCAAGTGCTCCCCCCTGTTCATGCCAGTGACGAATACGGTTAACCACGAAGCGTGACTCATCAAGTTCATTAAACGCACAGTACAGTGAAATCGGCTCTCCAGAATCATCTTCTGTCCATAACTCTTTACCCAATCGCCCCGCATTGTTCGCAATTAAAATATTTGCAGCTTGTAAAATATTACGTGTTGAGCGGTAATTTTGTTCCAACCGAATGGTCTGTGCCCCGGGAAAATCGTTCAAAAATCGTTGAATATTTTCTACTTGTGCGCCTCGCCATCCATAGATCGACTGGTCATCATCCCCCACAATCATGACTTTACTGCTGTCGCCAGCGAGCATCCGAATCCATGCATATTGGATATTGTTGGTATCTTGGAACTCGTCGACTAGAAGATTGGTAAAACGCTCACGGTAGTGATTGAGAAGATGGGGCTTATTCAGCCAGAGCTCATGAGCTCGCAGTAATAGCTCGGCAAAATCCACCAAACCGGCGCGGTCACACGCCTCTTGATAGGCTTGATAGACAGAAAGCCACGTCTGCTCAACGGGATTACCGTAACTGTCGATATGTTTTGGACGTAGCCCTTCGTCTTTTTTCCCATTGATGTACCACATGGCTTGACGAGCTGGCCACTGCTTATCATCTAAATTGAGAGCTTTAAGCAGTCGTTTTAAAAGACGTAATTGATCTTCACTGTCGAGAATTTGAAAATCAGCAGGTAAGCCGGCATCAAGAGGATGGGCGCGAAGCAAGCGATGCGCCAAACCGTGGAACGTACCAATCCACATTCCGCCTTGGCTAGTGCCAACGACCTCTTCAATACGATGTCGCATTTCTGCCGCGGCTTTATTCGTAAAGGTGACCGCCATAATTGAATGAGGTGAACAACGTTCAACAGTCAGAAGCCATGCAATACGATGGACTAATACTCGCGTCTTACCACTGCCTGCACCAGCTAGAACCAATAAGTTACTCCGCGGAGCGGCTACCGCCTCGCGCTGTTTATCATTTAAGCCGTCAAGCAGTTCAGAAACGTCCATAAGCACCGTTGCATAAGTAAGAGGAGGCTGTATATATTTACAGCCATTATAGCAAGCTGGTCAGTGAATCCAACCGTGAAATTTCAAGATGAGGAACCAATCGCGCAGAACGAGCAGTGAGGAGATCCTGTTGACGGTCGTTGATCCAGCAAGCTTGATAACCCGCCACCAATGCCCCTTGGATATCAGTGATAAGATCATCGCCGACATGTAAAATCTTTGCAGGGTGCATATTTAGCGTATTCGCTGCGATCTGATAAAGATCGGCAGAAGGTTTTGCCCGACCATCTGGTCCAGCACGTAAGATAAGCGCAAAGTACTGAGCGATGCCTAATTGGCTCGCGTCGGCATTACCATTCGTGATAGCGACTAAAGGGACTTTTGCCGATAGCTCAGCCAGGACTTGATGAGTCATGCACGGAATCTCCACGGCACTGCGCCACTGGTGGAAAACGGCCATCACCTGTTCCGCGCCGCGCTTAGCATCCACATCACTTAGGCCTACGTTCTGCATCAATTGGACGAGAGTCGCATAACGCCACGCAGTCATATCATGAATGATAGTGGGATGATGCTGTTCAAGCGTTAAACGAACACGGTTATAATCGTCATGGGTGACGTGGGCGAGCCGGGGATGCCATGCCTGTAGCGCCTGATGTGTTTTCTCAACGGTTGTGAGGATAACTTGTCGATTATCATAGAGCGTATCATCTAAATCGAACGTTATCGCCTGAGGTCGATGAAGGGGTCGATAAAAACGCATTAGGATTTTCCTCGTTTTGCGCGGGGATGAGCTGCATCATAAACCGAGGCAAGATGCTGAAAGTCTAAGTGAGTATAGATCTGCGTCGTCGAAAGATTTGCATGACCCAACAGTTCTTGTACCGCACGTAAATCACCACTCGATTCTAACATATGCGTCGCAAAAGAGTGGCGCAGCTTATGCGGATGAATATGAGTATTTATCCCCTGCAATACGCCCCACTGTGCAAAACGTTTTTGAACATTACGCGTCGAGATGCGTCGACCTTGTTGCGAGATAAATACTGCATTATCTTCAGGTAAGAATAGCTCCCGCATTTCAAGCCAGCGGACTAACCACTCAACCGCCGTTTTACCTATAGGTAAACGACGCTCTTTACTGCCTTTTCCCATCACCCACACTTCACCGGATTCTAACTCAAGGTGTTGGCAATCTAAATTCACTAATTCGGAAAGACGTAAGCCACCGCCATACATGACTTCCAACATCGTTCGATCACGTACAGAGAGGGGATCTTGTAGATCAATGGCTAACAACTGATCCACGGAGTCAACGTCGATATTTTTAGGTAGCGGACGTGCAGCACGAGGGGTTGCTATTCCCTTGGCAGGATTTGCAGGTAACAAGCCCTGCGAAACTTGCCAATCTAAGAAACTCCGTAGCGCGGAGAGCCGTAAGGCAAGACTGGCCGCCTTGAGACCGTCTCGACGTGATTTTGCCGCCATAGCGCGAATCAGCACAGGGGTAAGTTGCTGCCATGATCCTAAAGAGGTTGATTCAAAAAATTGACAAATTACCTGTAGCTGCCGTTGATAATTAGTAATGGTCAATGGGCTAAGCTGCCGCTCTACTCGTAAAAATCTTAAATAGTCCTCACAGCGCTGAAATAAAGACTCACTCGCTGGCATCATAAACGGCTTATCCAACGGGTTAAAAGCTGGGGAAGGAAGCCGGCGATACAATCGAGCAGTTCTGTTCCCATACCCGATTGGTAATGATGTTTATTGCGACTACTAAAAATAAGCACACCGACATCCTGCCCCTTATCGGTGAGTAGAGAGAGCGCAACCGATCCGACCGCTTTTGCTTCGGGCAGTAATAGTAAGAGCTCTGGCCCATGCAAACGACCAAGATAGTGATTATCTTGGCTAAGTCGCTGAAGTTGCAGCGGGGTAAAAACATGTCTCTCCAAACCGACATGGTGCGAGCCACTCGGTACCGCTAATTGCCAGCTATCGTTAAATAAACGAAATGTCGCACCGGCCAACCCGAGCCCTCTTGCCCATTGATGGAGGCGCTGTTGAAGCTCGGCCAAGTCGGTGGCTGTAGCAAGATGAGATTGCAGATGGAGTAACTGGCTAAAAAGATGTTGATTAGCCTGTGCTTGCTCCATTAAGAGCGTGATCTCCTGCTCAAGATTCACGATCTGTTGACGCTGGCGTGTCAGCTGCCATTCGACTAGCGATACACTGCCCTTCACGGGATGAGGGATGACCATTTGCTCGACCTGACGGGCATTACGTATAAAGAAATCAGGATTTTCCATTAGATATTGACTAACAGCTTCATCATCTAAAGGCTGAGGTGGCAAATGTTCAGTCTCTTGGTGAGTGCTCATAAATGAATAAATCCATCGTAAACATGCGTAGCAGGGCCCGTCATAAATAAAAACGTTCCAGGTCCTTGCCAAGAAATCTGTAAGGTTCCCCCCGGAAGATCAACCCGTACATTCTGACCTAATAGCCCCTGTTGAATACCACTGGCTACCGCCGCACAGGCTCCACTGCCACAAGCCTGAGTTTCACCGGCCCCACGCTCATATACCCGTAAACGAATGTGTTCTGGGCTAATGACTTCCATAAAGCCAACATTCACTCGCTCTGGAAAACGTTCGTGACTCTCTAAAATCGGGCCAAGTATTTCGACCTCAGCTGTCGCTGTCGCGTCAACTTGGATCACACAGTGCGGATTTCCCATAGAAACCGCACCAAACATCACCGTTTTTTCTTCCACACGTAGCAGATAGAGACTTTCTGCCTTGTTCGCACGAAAAGGGACGGCCGACGGTTCAAAGTTAGGCTCACCCATGTTGACCTGTACTAATTCATCACGATTAACCGTTAACACCATCTGCCCTGATTGCGTACTGACCCGGATACTATTCTTATTCGTTAATCCCTTAAGACGAACGAAACGTGCGAAGCATCGAGCTCCATTACCGCACTGAGCGACCTCACTACCGTCCGCATTATAAATACGATAGTGAAAATCAAGCTCGGGATCATAAGGCGGTTCCACCACTAATAATTGATCGAAACCAATTCCTAAATGGCGATCGGCTAAACGCCGAATCAGTTCTGGAGAAAAAAACACATTCTGGGTAACGGCATCCACCACCATGAAATCGTTACCTAGACCATGCATTTTAGAAAACTGCATGCTTCACCCCAATGCCATGCTGGCTGACTATAAGTTATCGGATTTTTTCTTCGCTTTTTTAAAAACACCTTGGTCATAATTGGTGTTCTGTCCCTGTTGCTTACCGTTATCATCTTTTGGGAAATACAGCGGGCCTTTTAACCCACAGCCTGCTAAAGCAATAACGGCAAAAAAAAGCGTACATTTAGCCACAGCGTTCTTCATTGTTGTCCACTCACTTAACGTTCTATTCTACGTATCATCGCAGTTGAAACGGGAAAAGCAATAGAAAAGAGTGGAATTCGCTGATGAGAGGCTTGAAGGGATAAATCTCGGATGATCCTCCGTGTAGCAATCGCTATACTGTATAAAAATAGGAGCGAGCATGAACGACAGCCAATTTCATCAACAAGCAGACCAGTTATTACTCACCATCGAAGAACGTTTAGACGACCATGATGGGGATGCAGATATTGATTACGAAACCCACGGGAATGTCATGACCCTCAGTTTTGAGAATGGTAGTAAGATCATTATTAATCGGCAAGAACCGTTACATCAGGTCTGGTTAGCCACTAAAGCAGGCGGTTATCACTTTTCTTTAGACGGTGATAAATGGGTATGTGATAGAACGGGGAACGAGTTTTGGTCTTTACTGGCTGAGGCCTGCTCTATTCAAGCCGGCGAAACGGTTAAATTTGACCATTAAGGCCGATAAGGCGAACGCGGTAAAATATTTTGCCCCAGTTGCGGAGATACTTTCTCCGTAACCTCATCTTGGCTCGGTGAATGGAAATTAATAATTTGCGAACGACCATTAAGCTCAACGACCTGATAAAACTGCGGCAGATTAAAATTAATAGAGGTTGTCCCAAAGGTTACGCGGTCATGGGAGGAGGAGTAGAAACGACAAACGTCACGCATTAACTCCTCTTTACTCCCCTCACAGTGTTGATAAACTTCCGCATGATTATGCTCATCTAACACATAGATGCTAAAACTTTGTGCCGAAGGATGGTCTTCAAAAAAGAACTGAATAATCCCCTCACTGGCGTAATTTTTCACAACCGTCGGTAGGCTCGCTTGCTTTGAGTCCATCTGGATCGACAGTCCTTGCAACTTATTATTAGAGATTGCGCCATAAAACTCGACCGCATTCTTCAGTTTTTGTACCGAAACCCCCATCCGCTCAAAGAAAAGTCCCCAGGTGTCACTGGCCAGTTTCAAGGCTTTGAAACGCCCCGTTTCTTGTCGATTACTGGATAGCCGTAAGTCAATACATTCGGAGACGAGTTGCAATACACGTGTACGAATTAAGGCGCGTAAATACGGACTATAACAAAAGACCTCTACCGCATCAGGAGGAAGCGCATCTTGATGCATTTTACCCAAAATAGTCTTTAATGCTTCGATCATGGCAGTTTCCCCTTCAAAATGTAGGGTTCTGACTTCATTCCATGAGTTTCGATAGAGTAAGTCGACGCTGCCAATAAGACACCGCTGTTGCTGTCCAAAACTAAAAATATCCATTTTCCGAAAATCAAACAGTACCACTTGGTCACGCAGTGACTGGGTAGGATCGGACTCCAAATTAATCATCAACGCTAAATGTCGAATCTCACAAGGGCTGTATAAGGCCTTTGGCGTCGGTGCTGGGAGGCGAATAGGAAAGTGCGTCGTAATATCGTGGACAAGCTCTTGCAGTCGAGGACGATCACACAGGCTCGTCCCTTTGATATGCAAATGTGTCTTTTCAGTCAGTAATCCATTAAACCAGGCCCAAGCAACCAGTTTATTTAAGTAACGGTTATACTCCAGCGGCTGATGACTGATAATCGCATTCATTTCAGGCGCTTGGTTATACAGGTACCAACCGCGGCGATTGGCCCGACCTTCCGCCACATAGATAAACGTCAAATGTGGCTCTGAAAGATCTGGGGATATTTGGGGGTTAAGCAACGCAACTTTTCCGGGGAGCGCTTCAAATGCTGCGTAGAGTTTACGCGTAAGGACGCCGATATCTTGAGGGCTGGCACTCATGCTTAAATTATTACGTCGAGCAAAGCGAATCAAGTTACGATAGCTTTGCATCATCGTATCCAACAATTCGTTATGAGCCACACGCACTTGCTCAATTTTCCAGTATGCTCGCGCATCAAGCTGGTTTAATAAGGTCTCTCCCCAGCCCCAGCGCTCAACTAATTGAGATAATATTTCTCGCCGCCATTGCGAAGGGTCTGCGCAACTTTCTGTGGTCAATTTTTCTGAAACTTTTAAGTAGAAGCAACGCCGGACGAGATCAAGCCGCGTTGTGTCATTGATGGCTTCCAAGTAAGCCGTCACCCGCTCAAGCATCATGCAATAGGGATCGAGGCCGAAATGAATAATATTGCCATTATGCAGGCATTGTTTGATCTCGGTCGCCAAGAGTCGAGTGTTGGGGTACTCCCAGCTATAGGCCTCTAATAACAAAGTTTTTAAGACGGCTTTGTAAGGTGAATCAATACTTTTATACAGTTGCCATAGGCTAGCGCCAAAATATTCTTCCGCCGAAAGAGTCCCTAACCCACCAAGATCAATCCATTCATTGGGCACTAGAGCGCCTTTAGCATAAAGCTCCATAACATATTCGTCGTAATGGTCTTCATGCTCACTAGGAACAAGGCTCCACAGTATACGCTTACCCGCTAGACGAACGGCGCTACGATAAAATTCATCTAATAAAAGAATATGCTGGGTGCTACCGCAATCTTCTTTCCCCAGTGCGCCACTTTCATTCATCCGAAAGCGATTCTCGTCAATCAGGAAGAAACTGATCTCAACGCCCTGCTTTTTACACCAGAGTTGTAATTGATAACATTTATTATGCAACGCTTGCCGTTCTGTTCCATCCAGCCAAGATTGGTGGCATACCCAGATATCAAGATCCGAGTCACTGCTCTGTCCGACCGACGAGGTACTCCCCATCGAATACAACCCGATAATGGGTGAGTTGTCAGGCGGCGGCACGAGTTTAGGTTCATCACTCGGTAATAACGATTCAAGAAGCTGTTGCTGTAATGCGTCAGGAGTAAAGGCACTAATACCATATGGGGTATTACTTGAAAGGTAGCCTGGCATATCGGGGTGATGATAATGCAGTAACACTGGCAACAAACTATAGATACGGCGAAAAGCAGCACTCATCGCCGCTGTCGCACGATCAGTTCGTAACTGATTAATAGCATCTATTCGTTGTTTCAATGTTTCTATATACAGGTACAAGGCATCACACCTAAGCTCATGCAAGACATTTATAAAAGGGTCGCGGTCGGTCAATCTAACACTGCCACCTCATCCGGTAAAGCGTGTTGATGCTTTAGCCTAACATCTACGAATTATCGCCGTTGCACAATCTCTGTGGTGAGAATCGAAAAACAAACGGCATAGCTTTTCAACGGTGGAAACTGCCACATAACGTGTTTAAATGTTAGGATGATAGATAAACGTAAAAGTATGGTTTCGAGTATGACTGACAAAACAATCAGAATTGCCACCCGTAAAAGCCCTCTTGCACTTTGGCAGGCAGAGTATGTGCAGCAACAATTAATCGCCCATCATCCTGGTCTTCGCGTTGAATTGGTGACGATGGTAACCAAAGGCGATATTTTACTGGATAGCCCGCTGTCAAAGGTGGGGGGAAAGGGGTTGTTTGTAAAGGAACTCGAATCTGCAATGTTAGAAGGGCGTGCTGATTTAGCCGTACACTCAATGAAAGATGTGCCCGTCGCGTTTCCTGAAGGATTAGGACTAGCCGCCATCTGTCCGCGTGAAAACCCTCTAGATGCTTTTGTCTCAAACCATTACGATAACATTGATGCATTACCCAAAGGCGCGGTCGTTGGAACCTCTAGCCTTCGACGCCAGTGTCAATTGAGTGCCTTGCGTCCTGATTTGGTCATTCGTTCACTGCGCGGAAATGTCGGAACTCGGTTAGCGAAACTCGATGCAGGAGAATACGATGCCATTATTCTCGCCTCTGCAGGCCTGATCCGGTTAGGATTATCTGCAAGAATTCGGCTATCGTTGCCGGCAGAACTCTCTTTACCGGCAGTTGGACAAGGTGCCGTCGGGATTGAGTGCCGTAATGATGATACTGAACTGCACCAACTATTGGCTCCGCTTAACCATCCGCCAACGGAGCTCTGTGTCCAAGCGGAGCGTGCCATGAATACGCGTTTAGAAGGCGGCTGCCAAGTTCCTATCGCAAGCTATGCAATCCTTAATGAAGACAAACTCTGGTTACGAGGGCTGGTGGGGACGCCGGAAGGCGATCAGATTATTGCCGGTGAGCGTCATGGAAATGCCGAAGATGCCGAAGCCCTTGGTACCTCGTTAGCCGAAGAGCTTTTAGCCCGTGGAGCTGGGGAGATATTACGAAAAGTCTATCAAGGAAACTCATAGCATGAGTATTTTGGTGACTCGCCCCATGCCGGAGGGTAGCCAACTGGTCAAGCGATTACGATTGACCGGCCGCCAAGCATGGCATCTTCCGCTTATCGACTTTTTACCGGGTCGCCAACTCCTCGACTTCTCATCACGTATTCCTTCGCTCAGTAACGGTGATTTTATCATCGTCGTTTCAGCCCGGGCCCTCACTTACGCGGGCCCTTTTCTTCTTGCGGAGAATCGGCCGTGGCCCACTGAGGTGAATTACTTAGCGATCGGTAAAAACAGTGCACTGGCCTTGCATCGCTATTGTAATAAAGCCGTTGATTTCCCTGATAAAAATATTAGTGAAGCATTAATGGACTTACCCCTTCTGGAAGAGGTTACCGGGAAAAACTGTTTTATTCTACGGGGTAATGGTGGCCGAGAGTTACTCGGCGAGGTATTACAAGCTCGTGGTGCAAATGTCAGCTATTTTGAATGTTATCAACGTATCCCCGTAAAATATCAAGGTGCAGAACAGGCTTTTCACTGGCGACAAAAAGGGATCTCAACCATAATTGTGACAAGTGGTGAGATGTTGAACCTTCTTTATGAATTAGTTCCTGCACTTGATAGGAACGAATGGTTACTTCACTGTCGGCTTATTGTCGTCAGTGATCGTTTAGCGACAATTGCTGCCGACTTTGGCTGGCGAGATATTGTTGTTGCTGATGGTGCGGATAACGATGCGTTATTACGCGCGTTACGCTGAACTTAAACTTATGGGATAAGCCTCTATGACGGAACAAAAAGCCCCCTCCGCCATGTCGGATGACACGAAAGATAATCATACCAATACACCGACTCCGGCTAACGGTAAAAAACTTGCGAGCTTAGCAATTGTTATTGCATTGGCCTCAGGCCTTGGTAGTGCATGGTATATCACACATCTTAACCAATCACAGTCGAATTCAACGCAAGCACTTCGTGAGGAACTTTCACAGTTTCAACTGAAAAATGACAGCGATAGACAACAACTTACACAGCAACTGTCACAAACCGAACAAGCGTTAAAGGATTCTCAAACACAATTGCAGGATACCGATAAGGATCTGCAAGGTCTTCGCGAGAAAATTAATTCACTTACAGGAAATGACACCAGTGTTTGGTTAGTCTCACAAGCGGATTACCTTGTGAAACTGGCAGGTCGCAAATTATGGAGCGATCAAGATGTCACGACATCCTTAGCGCTACTTAAAAGTGCTGACCGTAGTTTAGCGCAGATGGATGATCCGAGTATTCTCACTATCCGCCGCGCATTAAACCAAGATATCTCAACGCTTGCGACACTTAACCAAGTCGATTACGACGGTATTCTTCTGCAAGTAAGCCAATTGGCTAACAATGTCGACAATCTTCGTTTGGCCGATGATAACGAAAATGGCGCTCCGATGGATAAGGACAGCCGTGATATTTCTGGCTCTCTCGCCGAATGGCGGCATAACCTCATGGTGAGCTGGCATGATTTTATGAATAACTTCATCACGGTGCGTCGACGCGATAATACCGCGCAGCCACTGTTAGCGCCTAATCAAGATATCTATTTAAGGGAAAATATCCGCTCTCAATTACTGATTGCCGCACAAGCGATCCCTCGGCATCAAGAGGAGATTTATAAACAATCTCTCGATGCAGTATCCACGTGGGTACGAGCTTGGTATAACACCAACGACCCGGCGACTAAGGCATTTTTAGCGCAAGTCGATCAATTGGTACAAACACCTATCTCTATGGATCTGCCCGAAACGCTCACGAGTCAAAACCTGCTCGATAAACTGATGCAAGATCGTGTACGCGGATTAATGAGTTCACCTAGCGATTCCTCCCCTGCCCCTTCGCATGCTGCGGTCACATCGCCGCAACAAGGAGGTTAAGATGATCAAGGTCTTATTCCTTTTTATCCTATTGATCGCTGGAATCGTGTTAGGCCCTCTCTTTGCTGGAAAGCAAGGATACGTACTCATTCAAACCTCTCAATGGAATATCGAGACTTCAGTTACCGGGTTGGCGATTATCTTGTTAGCCGCGTTGATCGTTATTCTGCTCATTGAGTGGGTGATCCGTCGCTTGTTGAGAACCGGATCTCGGACTCGTCGTTGGTTTAGCAGTCGTAAACATCGTATCGCACAAAAACACACGAATAGTGCCTTAATCAAACTAGCTGAAGGCGATTATCAGCAAGTTGAAAAACTGATCACAAAAAATGCTGACCATGCCGATACCCCCGTTGCAAACTATTTGCTTGCGGCAGAAGCGGCACAACAGCGGGGTGACGAAATTCGAGCGAATCAACATCTCGAACGTGCATCTGAACTCTGTACCGATAATCAAATTCCAGTCGAGATTGCCCGGGCGCGTATTTTGTTGGCTCGAGGTGAAAATCATGCGGCTCGTCATACCCTTGATCGCTTATTAGATGTCGCACCACGCCACCCGGAAGTACTACGTCTTGCACAAAGTGCCTACCTACGTACTGGCGCTTGGTCACCCCTGCTTGATATTCTTCCTTCACTCGAAAAAGATCAGCTAATCACGAAAGAAGATGCTGAAACACTGTCGCATAAAGCATGGCTTGGCCTAATGGATCAAGCCATGGCTTCAGGAGGCAGTGATGGGCTAAAACAGTGGTGGAGCCATCAGACACGCAAAACACGGCAAGATAACCGCTTACAAGCGGCAATGGTGACTCATCTGATTGAGTGTGACGATCATGATATGGCACAAGTCATTACCCTCGATGGTCTGAAGCGAGGGTATAACGAAAATTTGGTGCTCTCCATTCCAAAAATTAAAACGGCTAATAGTGAAGATTCTGAAAAATTAGTCCGTCAGTTGATCAAACAACAGGGATCGACACCATTATTGGAAAGTACACTCGGGCAGCTATTAATGCGTCGTGGTGAATGGCAGCAGGCTGCGGATGCGTTCAATTCAGCGTTAGCTCAGCGTCCGGATAGCTTCGACTATGCTTGGCTCGCCGATGTGTACGACAAAATGCGTCGCCCAGAAGAGGCGGCAAAAATGCGTCGCGAAGGCTTACACCTCACTCTGAAGAAATATCCGGATCAATAATAGCTTAGGCGGCTGCCTGCAGCCGCCTTCTTTGTCCCCTATCTTGCCGTAGCGCCTAATCTATGATGTCATCAGGGCTCGAATCCCTCTATCGGCATCATTATCATGACAGTACGCTTTGAGCAAATTAACGTTTTTTCTACTCATCCTCTAAAAGGGAATCCGTTAGCGGTCGTACATTGCAACGCTCACGACTATTCAGATGCAACAATGCAGGCTTTCGCCCGCTGGACCCAACTCAGCGAAACGGTTTTTATCAGCCCGCCCAGCGATCTGCGTGCTGATTACCACGTTAGGATTTTTACCCCCACTGAAGAGTTACCTTTCGCCGGACATCCTACGCTCGGGGCGTGCCATAGCTGGTTAAATGGACGCAGACAGCCCGTAACCTATCAACAATCGGCGATCGGTATTGTCGAAATAAGACAAATCAATGATCAGCTATTTTTTGAGGCGCCTCCGATTATTGAGCAGCGCCCTTTCACAAATGAAGAATTACAACGCTGTCTCGCCGCAACTGGCCTTCGCTCAGAGGAGATAACCGCGACCTCACTGTTATGTAATGGCCCCGTCTGGCATTGCATTGTGATTGACTCGGTTGAACGACTGTTGGAGCTTGATATCGACTATTCTGCAATACGCGACCTTAAGATAGGGATGTGTAGTATTAAAGAACACTCTCAGGGACTGGTCGTACGTGCTTTTATCGGTGGTGATGCGGTGGAAGACCCGGTGACAGGGAGTTTACAGGCCGTTCTCGCACAGTGGCTGATCGGCGCGGGTAAACTGCCTCCTCAATACAGCGCGCAACAAGGAGCTTGCGTGGGCGCAGAGGGCGGTGTTGAGATTAGACAGTTTGATGGGAGAATTTTTGTCGGGGGCCGGTCAAACACTATTATTAAGGGAGAGGTTACCTTGCTCTAACGCTAATCCCAAGGAGGGGGTTATTGGTTACCTTAAAAAACAAAAAACCCCGCTTTCGCGGGGTTTCTTTAAATTTGGTCGGCGAGAGAGGATTCGAACCTCCGACCCACTGGTCCCAAACCAGTTGCGCTACCAAGCTGCGCTACTCGCCGAAATACTGCGATACTACTTTTTACCTGGTGCGAGGGGGGGGACTTGAACCCCCACGTCCGTTAGGACACTAACACCTGAAGCTAGCGCGTCTACCAATTCCGCCACCGTCGCTCATCAGATAAAAATTGGGGTGGCTAATGGGACTCGAACCCACGACAACTGGAATCACAATCCAGGGCTCTACCAACTGAGCTATAGCCACCACCCCTAACTTCTTACTACCACTGATGCTAACACATCAGCCTAACGCGGTAAAACACCACCGCAGCTCGACACCTAAAAAACTGGTGCGCCCGACAGGATTCGAACCTGAGACCTCTGCCTCCGGAGGGCAGCGCTCTATCCAGCTGAGCTACGGGCGCTTAGCGCCGTTGCGGATGCGGATATTACGGTAGAGTGGTCTAGCTGTCTAGTAGTTTTTTAAATAAAAATTATCGTTTGATTATGCTTTGTTCGTTTTGGGTGAAGTTTCAGCAATTTGCTTTATGTTTATTCTTAAAGTTCCCCTCGCCAATGGTAGCCTTGGTATTTTAGGAGCTTTAATTGCCGCTTTAACCGTAAAGGTTGCCTTATCAATCTATACAACCATTCTAGCCCCAACCTCTGCCATAACAACGGAGCACGCTTTACTTTACCAATAAAAACATCATACGTGCCACCTACGCCCATATAGAGTGCGTCAGGATAGGCCTCATAGCAGCGCTGAATAAAAAGCTCTTGCCGTGGCGAGCCCATTGCAACGGTGATAATTTTCGCCCGACTCGCTTTGATGCGCTCGATAACTTGACCGGTCTGTGTCTCATCGAAATAACCATCTTGTTGCCCCACAAGCGGAACCTGCCATTGCTGTTGAAGACGCTCAGCCGTTTGAGTGAGTACCGAGGGTTGGCTCCCCACTAAGTACACCGGAATTGCTAATGCTCCAGCACGTTGCATTAATGACTGCCATAAGTCAGCGCCTGCAATACGTGTTACCTTACTATTCGGGTACTTTTTACGTATAGAGCGCACAATACTTATCCCATCGGGGTAATTTATCCCACCGCTGGTTAAGATCTGATGTAATAACGCATTATGCTCCGCCGTAAGCACCTTCTCGGCGTTTAGTGCGATTAAGCGGCCCGTATGGACATCTTGACTCGGTAACAGGAAATCCGTGAAGGCCTCCATTGAAGGAGCGCCATATACCGGGATCTCGCGGATAGTAAAATAGGGCGGCGTTAGCTGACGATTACTCACAGATGTCCTTTTGGTTTGAATAAATGATCTTCACTGACGGTAAACGTGGCGGACGGGTTCGTTCTCTTACTAATCCTATCGAGGATAAAAACCAAAATAATAGTTTGGTGATGAGTAGGCATAGTAGAAAAATAATAGCAAAAAAAACGACCCGCGATCCGAAGGCATCGAGCCCTTCACGCGCTAAAACAATCATGTTAAAAACAGCACCAAAACAAAAGCTGTTGATCAACGCAGCGGTATAACGGTTTGGTTCACTCCGTGCTCGGTAATAAAGATAGTCAAATCCCTTGATAATAAGACCAACGAGCAATGCCCCAGGAACAACAGCCCACATTCCCCCCATCACCAATAGAGAACCAATTAAGGTCGGTGAAATGGCGAGACCTGAGTGATTATTAAGAATTTGCCAAGTAAAATAATTTGCGCTATTCAAAATAGCCGATGGACGATCAGGCCATAACCAGCTTGGGATAAACACATAAAAATCACGCCACATCGGCGCAGGACCTTGAAAATCAAGTTGAGAATAATGGCTAAAAATTAACCCAAGGTTTTCCCACGGTGAAAATGTGTCACGAGTAAGGTAGAGGAAGGTATACCACGCCTCTGCCCCGGTGACATTGAGATTGTAGCGCCGTAAGGCTAGCCAAAACATCCCGACTATCGACATGGCCCCTGCACTAAGTAACATCGATAAGGTTATCCAGCCGCGACTAATCCCAATAAATAAAAATAGCGCAAACGCGATAATAATATTAGCCCGGGTTCCTCCTACCACCATATAAGTGATCAGGCCAAAAATGACGGTGGTAGCAAGAAATAATACCCACTGGCGTAAGGTAGGCTTTAGAAAATAAAGTACTAACATGCCGGGAATAAAAAAATAGAAAAAGCGCTTTAACGCAACGCCGGAGACCTGACTGGAAAAAATTTGGCTGTAAGAGGTGAGGCGAAAAAGTAACAATCCATTATGTGCAAAAAAAATCCCCAAGCTCACCAAAGCGACTAACACCAATAAGCCCGAAAATAAGTGTGTCTCCACCCGCGTCATCGAAAAAAAACCCGTCACTGGGGAGATAGGTTTACGCGTTAATCGTAGTTGATAAGTCAGGTAATAAATGGCGTAAAAACCTGTCGCCGATAAGAGTGCTTGCAGTAAGTAAAGCGGTGGCACAACCGCTTGTGAAAAACCAAACACTAAAATCGCCGTTAATGGAAAACCAAAATAGAAAGTGAGCACGAAAAGTAAAGAGAAAAAGAGGTGGAAATTAAAACGCTCGCGGCGAAACTCTTTGACCATCACATGGAGGATAAACCAAAGAGAAAGCACATATACTACAGCTAAACCGATAAACTGCCCGCCCGTCATTGTGCCTCCATCCCTTCTAATTGTTGCAGAACGTCACGCCATCCCTGCACGTAGCACGGTGAAAAAAATTCAATGGTAGATTTATCATGATGCACCAATTGTTGATGAGCATGCTGCAGCCGATCTCTGTCGAGCTGCTCATCATCAAATAAAACCGGTAAGTGTTGTGCGCTCAGATCACGCCAGAACGGATTTTTTCGGCTAATCACAAATGGAATATTTTTATCGATCAACAAACTTAACGTCCCCACCCCTTGTTGCCGAGTAAAAATAAAGTAACCTAATTGACATTGTGAGACGACATTCAAATAATCATCAAAACTGAGTTTTGCCGTTAAAATTTCAACCTGGCCTAATGGAAAAAGCGCAGCAGCATGAGCAGTGACTTTGGTAATATAATCCTGATTACCTATCGGATAACCCATCGGTACGATTACCTTTATCTGCTGACCGAACAGTCTTTCAATTTGAGTCAGCGCATAGCAATGCCTATTCGTAGGATCTCCCGAATTCCCCAGCAAAATAGTCAGTGTTGCGGGTAAACTGACGTCGGTCTCCGGTTGTACGGGTACGGACATTTTTGTCGGGAAATAGAGTTTCTGGCTAGGAACGCGAGGATATCGTTGCTGATAAACACTGAGATCCCCTAAGGTTGCATAAACAGTAGCAACTCGTCCTTGCGCTAATCGTCTGAGGGTATAAAACAGTCTAAATTTAAGCGACTGAGACTCTTCATATAAATCTGCACCCCATATGTGCCAGTGCAACTGGTGCTTTGATATTTTTCCGATAAGTAACGCTATCCATAAATAGGCATTGAACTGGCCGTGACAAAAAAAACGTGTTTGTCGCTGTTTCGCCATTGCAATCACCTTTGCAGCTAATTGCTTTTTCGACTCAACACACTGGATCGCAAGATTTGGAAATTGCTGAGCCAAATGAATATCGTGGGTGACCACAATAAATTCTCTGACCGAGGGACTAGGGACTTCAGTGCTTAGCACTCGATCAAAGAAAGTGAGTAAAGTCGTATTGTGGTGGGGGATATCCGATCCCAGTACGTGAATAATCGCCATTATTTTCGATACCAATAAACAAATGCCGCAATCACTAAAAGTAAATAACAGCTGTAGGTCATGCAATACGCCTGTACCGCCCCAAGAACACCATTCTGGGTGATCAACCAGTGGCTCGTCAGCAATAATAAGCAAAATTGCGTTATTTCGGTCAGGATGTAAGCGCGTAGACTTCCTCGTGCAATAACAAGGTAGCCAAAAACGTAGGCGGCGACTTTACAGACATCCCCTGGCAGCTGCCAAGCAAACAAGTCGCGCATTTCCATAAATTGAGTGGAAAAGAGTAGCGTAATGACCTGTTCGCGGAATACCCAGACAATTAGGCTTAATATCATCACCGCCGGTATGACACGGACTAATGTTCGTTTAATTTCCTCCGCTATCGCCTGTTTGTCCTTTAGTCGACTCAATGCGGGTAATAACCAGACGCTGAAAGTGGCGGTGATAAACTGTAAATAAGCATCAGATACACTGGTAACTCCCTGCCACAAGCCAACTGCTTGCCAATCGCTATGTCTGGCAAGTTGATGACGCATCATGACCCACGCGAGAGGCAAGGTGATGGCCGTAATTCCCGTCATTAGGGTATATTTTGCGAGACGACGCGCCATTTCGCTGTTCCAGCCAAGCAATAGTGGACCTAGCGCATGGTGATTATGTCGTCGATAGAAATATATTGCAGGAAGTAGCGATATTGAAGGGACTAGGGCTAAACCGACCAAGGCGCCGCTGTAACCACCGAGCGCCCAACAGATGAGATAACCGGGTATTGCTAATAAGCAGCCACTAATAATGACCATAGCATTAGTGCGGGCATCTTTAATGCCTTTAAATTTTGCCTGTAAAAAATTAGCCCAGCCGATCCCGCATTGTAAAAAAGCGAGATAACGGATCACATTGGCATAGTGTTGCTGACCAAATAGCCCTTGGCTAATAGGATTAGCGAATAAAAGAAAGAATAAGGCAATCAGCGTACCCGCACCGAGAACCAGGGTTGATGAGGTGGCTGACAACTGGCGTAATGCGTTAGGCGAGTCTTGATACTCCGCCACATAGCGCGTGACACCATTAAAAATACCCGCACCAGCCATTACGCTCAATACGGTGATCAATTGCCGATAATTACTCGCAAGGCCTATCCCTTCCGGCCCATAGGTCACCGCCAGTAATTTGACGATAACAAGACCACAAAGGATTTTTGTTACTGTTGAGCTTGCGGTCCACAGAGATGCGCGAGCTAATGACATTAGGAAAAGAAACTCAGCAGCGAACCGATAACAATTTTTTGCTGATTGTTGGTCAGGTTATAGTACATCGGTAATCGGACTAGGCGTTCACTTTCCACTGTAGTGGAACGATCGTCACCACGGAACTCACCAAATTGTATACCTGCAGGTGAGCTATGTAAGGGAATATAATGAAAAACGCTTAAGATCTCTGCTTCTTTTAACCACGCGATCAGCCGATCACGATCCTGTTGATCGGCGAGTTTAAGGTAAAACATGTGTGCGTTATGCTGGCACTCGTTGGGAATACTGGGTAACGTGAGGCGTCCCTGTTCGGCAAGTGGCTGTAATGCATCGCGGTAATTTTGCCATAATGCTAAACGGCGCTGGTTGATCAACTCAGCATTTTCGAGTTGAGCCCAGAGGTAAGCCGCTTGTAAGTCTGACATCAGGTAGCTCGAACCTAGATCGCGCCACGTATACTTATCAACTTGTCCACGGAAGAATTGGCTACGATTAGTCCCTTTTTCACGAATAATTTCTGCTCGCTCAATGAGTGCCGGATCGTTAATTAGCGTCGCTCCCCCTTCCCCCCCCGCGGTATAGTTTTTTGTTTCATGAAAACTATAACAACCGATATGTCCAATAGAGCCCAGTGCCCGTCCTTTCCAGGTACTCATCACACCTTGTGCCGCGTCTTCGATGACATAAAGCTGATATTTATTGGCCAGTGCCATGATTTTATCCATATCACAGGAAACCCCTGCGTAGTGGACAGGAACAATCGCACGGGTTTTATCGGTGATGGCAGCCTCAATCAACTCTTCATTAAGATTCATCGTATCCGGACGAATATCAACGAAAATAATTTTTGCCCCACGCAGTACAAAAGCATTAGCGGTAGAAACGAAGGTATAACTCGGCATAATCACTTCGTCGCCGGGTTGAATGTTGATAAGCAGAGCAGCCATCTCAAGAGATGCCGTGCATGATGGCGTCAGTAATACTTTGGCTACGCCGAAACGTTGTTCAAACCACTGCTGTACACGACGGGTAAACCCTCCATCGCCACATAATTTACCGCTCATCATAGCAGACTGCATATACTCGACTTCACTACCTGTTACCGGAGGAGCATTAAATGGAATCATTACTTTTCCTATAGAGCCAATAACTCGTGGTCGTTAAACGTGCGCCATGACGTAGGTATAAACGTAGCGCCGCTACGTTACTTAACTGTGTGGCGATATGGAGCTGGGTTAGGCCTTTAGTACGCGTCCAATCCGCGGCGGCAAGGAGCAACTGGCTTCCTACTCCAGCACCGCGATGACTCCGGGCAACACCTAATAACCCAATATGGGCGGTCGAATCTGCTTCACGCAAACTGATAAAACCCGCTATCGTGCCTCGATCATCAAGACTGAGTAAACACTGGTGATCGAAGGTCCCCAGCACTGCATTTTCAATCCACTGGGCATAAAACTGTTCGGTAAGAGATTGCTCGAACCACGGTGCACGAAAGCGACTTTCAGTAAACATCTTGCTAGCTAACTCACGGAGTAATGGAATATGGGTTGGCCGTGCAATACGAATACCCGGTTGTCGAGTTGAGCTCTCAACAGCCATTTCTAATTGAGATTCCCCCTCAGCCAGTACAAAACCAAGGCTTGATAGGGTATCTAAAGTTTGATAATCCCCACTAGGGATCTTTGCTTGCACCAAATCCCATGCTTGGCACTCGGTCGGTGTCAGGCGATGCAGCTGTGTCAGATCAACTTTACCGATGCGTTGGGAAAAAAAATCACTCTCCCATGTTAGTGCATTAATCGCCAACGGAGTTACCCCATGCGCCACGAGTGTCAATCACAAACTCAGTAGTGAACTGTTGTCGATGTAGCGTTTTAAAGACTTGATGGTCGGTGAGTAACACCAAAATATCCGCGTCTTTAAGAGCCTCTTCAGTGCTTACTAATGCTGCCTTATTACTAAAATGTGTAGGGAGCTGCCGAATGTGGGGTTCGACCAGTAGAGTCTCTCCCTGATGCCAATCGCTGATCAGTCTCGCTACCTGTACCGCAGGGCTTTCTCGCAAATCATCAATATCGGGTTTAAACGCTAATCCAAAGCAGGCGATACGAATCTCAGAGGCTCTTTTATCATGAGCCATTAGGCAATCTGCTACCGCCTTTTTGACTTGGTCAAGTACCCAAAATGGCTTGCTATCGTTCACTTCGCGCGCAGTACGAATTAATCGCGCCAATTCAGGAGATTGCGCGACAATAAACCAGGGATCGACAGCAATGCAGTGCCCACCCACGCCAGGACCGGGCTGGAGAATATTTACTCGGGGATGATGGTTGGCAAGACGAATTAATTGCCAGACATCAATATCGAGGGCGTGACAAATTACAGAGAGCTCATTGGCAAAAGCAATATTGACATCGCGAAAACTGTTTTCGGTCAACTTACACATTTCCGCGGTACGCGCATTAGTGATCAAGCATTGGCCTTGTAAAAAGAGGTGGTAAAGCTCACTTGCTTGTCTTGAACATTCTGGGGTTATCCCCCCTATCACACGATCATTACTGACTAACTCTGCCATAATTTTGCCAGGCAGTACCCGTTCTGGACAATAGGCAACCGCAATATTGGGTTGTTCACTGTGTCCGGGAATGTCAAGATCTGGACGTTGTTCAGCGATCCACGTAGCAACCTGTTCTGTTGTTCCTACCGGTGATGTCGACTCCAAAATAACGACGTCCCCCGCTTTTAATTGCGGAGCTATCGCTAAAGTAGCAGCCTTAACATAGCTCAGATCTGGTTGATGATTGGCTTCAAAAGGGGTGGGAACGGTGATCAAAAACGCATCAGCCGGCTCTGGGGTCAATGTTGCTCTTAAACGCCCTTCGGCCACATTACGAGCGACAACAGCCGCAAGTTCGGGCTCAACAATATGGATCTCTCCGCGATTGATGGTCTCTACCGCAAATGGATTAATATCAACCCCAATCACTTGGCAGCCTGCTTCAGCAAGAATGGCGGCAGTGGGTAATCCTATGTAGCCAAGACCCAAAATAGAGACAGTTTTAGTGTGCATGCTCAACCCATGAGTGTTTAATAAATTCGACAATTTTTTGACAGCTGTGGCCGGTACCGTAAGGGTTTTTTACCTGACTCATCGCCTGCCAAGCCTGTTCATCATCGAGTAACAACGAGGCTTGTTGAATAATCGTATCGCTATCAGTACCCACTAACCTGACACTTCCTGCAGCAACAGCTTCTGGACGTTCTGTTGTCTCACGCATCACCAATACAGGTTTCCCTAAGGAAGGCGCTTCTTCTTGTATTCCCCCCGAATCCGTTAACACCAAGTAGGCTCGATTCATGAGCCATACAAAAGGAAGATACTCTTTTGGTGCAATAAGGTGGATATTTTCCACCCCTTGAAGTAACCGCTCAACCGGTTCACGCACATTAGGATTCATGTGCACGGGATAGACGATATCGAGTTGGGGGTAACGCTTAGCAAGTGCAACTAACGCCTGACAAATACGTTCAAAACCCCCACCGAAACTCTCACGTCGATGACCCGTAACCAAGATCATACGCCTTCTCTCGGTTAAGTAAGGGAATTGCGCCGCGAGGCTCTGTTCAAGTGCGTGATCTCCCACAATTTTATCACGTACCCACAATAAGGCATCGATCACGGTATTTCCGGTTACCGTAATGGCTTCCTCACGAATATTTTCGGCAAGAAGATTTCTCTTCGCATGCTCGGTGGGTGCAAAATGCCAGTGAGCGAGGTGAGTGGTGACCTTTCGATTTCCCTCTTCAGGCCAAGGTGAGAAAAGATTTCCGGTACGTAAACCAGCCTCAATATGTCCGACTTTAATTTGATGATAATAGGCAGCGAGGCTTACCGCTAATGTGGTTGTCGTATCACCATGAACTAGGATCAAGTCGGGTTTATAGTGCTGAAAAATATCTGCCATGCCAGTCAATATTCGGCTAGTAATATCACTAAGCGATTGTTCTGGCTGCATAATGTTTAAATCATAATCTGGCTTGAGATGAAAAACATGTAATACTTGGTCTAACATTTCACGATGTTGTGCGGTAACACAGAGTCGAGACTCGATATCCGTGGTGTTTTGTAACGCCTGTACCAGAGGCGCCATCTTAATGGCTTCAGGTCGAGTACCAAAGACTGTTAATACCTTCACGCTTTCTTATTCCTTTTTCTTTACACCCTTACAGAGGGCAACTCCTGCACCGATAATGGCTCCAACGAGCGCCCACATCACCAGCAATAAGGGTAAACGGGGACTTTGTCGGCTAATCGGCGGTTCTGGTGATTGTAAATATGACCAGCTAGTAAAAGGTGTGAGCTGCGTTGGGCCAGTTTGCAACGCCGCTAATCGTGCAAGATCATGCAAAAGACTTTCCGTTGCAACAGGACCTGTCTGTTCTAACACATTGAGCGCAACTTTAGTTTGATCGTCGTTAGTTTGTGCTACCTCGGTTTTGAGCTGTTTGACTTGCTGGGTGTAGGTCGCTTGGGCCAAACTTTTTTCAAAGGAGATCTGCTGCTCTACTTTCACGACTTCTGTTTGCCAAGTCGCGGCTAACTGTTGCTGAACTAGTGCTAAAACCTGTTGATCAGTAAATGTTAAATAGCGCTCAAGCCACTGACTGCTCTGTTCGGCATGACTCGCCGTAAGCGTTATTGTGTCGACAGTGCCGTGTAACCTATCTCCTGGCGTAAATTGAATACTGGCCACTTTGCGCTCAAGAGCTAATGGGGTTAACTCTTTAGAGTGATTAACACTGGATTGCTGTAACCAAAAACGCCGCCGGTTATCAACAGATGCTAGCTGCTGTAAAAAGGTTTGGTAAACAGCATCAATAACCGTATCGCTATTTAATGGATCCACAGAAGCCGCGGTGTCAGCATACGTCGAAAGTTGGTTGAGTCTCGATAATTGCTGATAGTAACGAATGATTTTCGGCAGATCTGGACGACTAAACTGTGCCACCGAGACCCACTTTTGGGGCGCAAACATCGCATACGTCCAAGTCAGCACCAGCGCCAAAAGAATGCCAAGGCCTATCCATTTTTTCCCGCGCCATAAACGCTGTACACAGCTTTTCACATCGAGTTCATTATCAATGACAGAAGAATGCATGAATTAATCCTGTGTTTGTCCATCACGTGCGTGACGGCGTGATTGCCATGCCCGCTTATTACGCCGAATACGCCGTGCAACACGCCAAGCATGCTTTAAACAATAGCCATAGACGAAGAATGCCATAAGGAACAGTAGCATCATGAACCATTCCGGAATAAAGTCGCAAAACTCTCCAAGAACGCCGATTCCTGCCAAAATTGCAGCAGCCAGCGTAATTAAAACAAAGGCTTGGCGGGAAGTGAACCCCGCACGCATGATGAGGTGATGTATGTGTTGGCGGTCAGCCGTAAACGGGCTTTGACCTTTACGCAAACGACGGTACATGATAGCGACCATATCCATCAATGGAATCGCAATCAACCACAATGCGGTAACGGGATGCAGTGGATGGTTTTCACCTTGGCTCGCATCTAAGAGTATCCATATTACCGTAAAGCCAATCATCGTACTGCCTGCATCACCCATAAAAACTTTATAGCGACGACCCAGTATTCCTAAATTCAAGCAAATGTAGGGAAGAATAGCGGCAATCAGTGCAAAGCACCAAAACGCTAAACTCGTCTGCCCTTGGGTATAGAGAATCAAACCTAGAGCACCAAAGGTCACACAAGAAAGTCCCCCCAATAACCCATCAATACCATCAACCATATTGAACGCGTTAATTGCTGCCCAAACGGCAAATAACGTGATCACATAACCAAAGGGACCGACACGTAACTCGATTGGACCGATGATGAAACCTAATGAATGTAGGTAGAGATTAGCGGCAGACATCATTACTATGGCGATACCTGCTTGTACTGCTGCTCTGAACTTGACACTAATATCGAATTTGTCATCAATAACACCCACCAATACCAGTACCCCCGCACAGGTGAGATACAGAATATCGTGAAGCTGATAATAGTTCGTGATCAGAAAAGCAAAACATACCCCCGCAAAAACAGAGATGCCTCCCACAAGCGGCACCGTTCCCTGATGACGTTTTCGGAAATTAGGCTTATCCACTAATCCTACTTTTTTGGCTATCTTCCGTGCCACAAAAAGGAAGATAAGCGAAAAAAGGAATGTCAGTCCTAATTCAACACTCATATTGAGCACATTCACATTCAAGCTCTCTATCGTAACACTTGCGGAATAATTCTAATTCAGATCATCAATGCTATATGCATTAAAAAAAAAACGCCACGTAAACACGTGACGTTTCTTAACTTTACAATAAATCTGAGCTTAACACCGTGTTAAGCACCTCAGAATTACGAACGTTTCATCATATCAAAGAATTCATCATTGGTTTTGGTCATCGCCAATTTATTAATGAGGAACTCCATCGCATCAATCTCTCCCATAGGGTGAATGATTTTACGAAGAATCCACATTTTTTGTAGTTCTTCAGAGGAAGTTAGTAGTTCCTCTTTACGCGTCCCTGAGCGATTGTAATCAATAGCAGGGAAAACACGTTTTTCAGCAATTTTACGTGAGAGATGTAATTCCATGTTGCCGGTACCTTTGAACTCTTCATAGATAACTTCATCCATTTTTGAGCCAGTATCGACCAATGCCGTTGCAATAATGGTTAAACTACCACCTTCTTCGACATTACGTGCTGCACCAAAGAAACGCTTAGGACGATGTAAGGCGTTAGCATCAACCCCCCCCGTTAAGACCTTGCCTGATGCCGGCACAACGGTGTTATAAGCACGTGCCAAACGAGTGATCGAATCGAGCAGAATGATGACGTCTTTTTTATGCTCAACTAAACGTTTTGCTTTTTCAATCACCATCTCTGCAACTTGGACGTGACGAGAAGCCGGTTCGTCAAAGGTCGAAGCAATAACCTCTCCCTTCACCAAACGTTGCATCTCAGTCACTTCCTCTGGGCGTTCGTCAATAAGGAGCACCATTAAGACGCAATCAGGGTGGTTGTAGGCGATGCTTTGCGCGATATTTTGTAACAGCATCGTTTTACCCGCTTTAGGAGGAGCAACGATCAATCCGCGCTGGCCACGACCAATAGGTGAAGCCAGATCAAGTACGCGCGCAGTTAAATCTTCAGTAGAACCATTACCTCGCTCCATACGTAAGCGGCTATTCGCATGTAAAGGCGTGAGGTTTTCAAACAGGATTTTATTACGTGCATTCTCAGGTTTATCAAAGTTAACTTCATTAACTTTTAATAGCGCAAAATAACGCTCACCTTCTTTCGGTGGACGAATTTTTCCGGCGATGGTATCGCCTGTTCTGAGGTTAAAGCGTCGAATTTGGCTGGGAGAAACGTAGATATCATCAGGACCGGCGAGGTAAGAACTGTCTGCGGAGCGGAGGAAACCAAATCCGTCCTGCAGTATCTCTAGCACACCATCACCAAAGATGTCTTCGCCACTTTTCGCATGCTGTTTGAGTATTGCGAAAATGATGTCTTGTTTACGCATGCGCGCGAGGTTTTCTAACCCCATATTTTCACCCAGCGTGATTAATTCAGACACGGGTGTATTTTTTAATTCGGTAAGATTCATAGTGATGGGTTCTTGACTTGGGGTATTTCTTGGAATGTTAGTCATGAGTGGTCGAAAACTGTCCCACGCCTGTTATAGAAAATATCATTTAGGTATCAGCCTTAGTCATTCATAGAAAAAAGCGAGGCTGCGTTATTCATTAATTAAAGTGGAGATTCCACTGATATTACCAAACCTGTTAAGACATCGATAGTGGATGACAAGTTTGATTAGAAATCTAGATTCTGACTACAGGTAAGATCGTAATGCAGTAATAGTAACTTAGCACGCCTCTCAAGAGACGTCCAGTGATAGCGCAAAAATAAACCATCACTGGCATCTCAAAGAGAATTAACCGAGATTAGCGTTTAAAAACTCTTTCAGTTGACCTTTGGATAATGCACCAACTTTAGTCGCTACCACTTCACCTGCTTTGAAAAGCAGAAGAGTAGGGATACCACGAATACCGTATTTAGGGGCAGTCTCTGGATTATCGTCGATGTTCAGCTTAGCAATAGTCAGTTTGCCTTCGTACTCGTCTGCAATCTCATCGAGAATGGGGGCAATCATTTTACAAGGACCACACCACTCAGCCCAGAAATCGACCAGGGTCACGCCTTCGGCTTTAAGTACATCAGTATCAAAGCTACTGTCGGTTAGGTGAACAATTTTTTCGCTGCTCATAGTTGGCTCCACAAATTTATGCCTGGTGAATCGGCTTCTATTAAATCAATATAGTTAACTTTATTTCAATTTATACGCTTTCGTAAAGCGGCATTAAGCTGATATTCTATCACACTATGAGCAAAACACACTTAACAGAAAAGAAGTTTTCCGACTTCGCCCTGCACCCTCTGGTGATTAAAGCCCTTGATACGAAAGGCTTTACGCAATGTACGCCGATTCAGGCACTCACATTGCCTTATGCTCTTGCTGGGCATGACATCGCAGGTCAGGCGCAAACCGGTACAGGAAAAACGATGGCGTTCCTAACGTCAACGTTTCATTATCTCTTATCACGACCGGCTGCCGAAGGGCATCAAGTCAACCAACCCCGCGCCTTGATCATGGCGCCGACGCGTGAATTAGCCGTGCAAATTCATGCTGATGCGGAACCATTAGCGCAGGCAACAGGATTAAAAATTGGTCTCGCCTATGGTGGTGATGGCTACGACAAACAACTTAAAGTACTGGCTGAAGGTGTTGATGTCCTAATTGGCACAACTGGCCGCATTATCGATTACGTTAAACAAAACCATGTTGATTTTGGCGCATTACAAGTATTAGTGCTCGATGAAGCCGATCGGATGTTTGATCTCGGATTCATTAAAGATATTCGTTGGTTGATTCGTAAAATGCCACCGGCTACGCAACGATTGAGCATGCTTTTCTCAGCAACGCTTTCCTATCGTGTCCGCGAGTTGGCTTTTGAGCACATGAACAACGCAGAATATGTGGAAGTCGAGCCAGAACAAAAAACCGGACACCGTATACAAGAAGAGCTGTTCTATCCCTCTAACGAAGAAAAAATGCGTCTACTGCAGACGTTGATTGAGGAAGAGTGGCCTGATCGTGCGGTTATCTTTGCAAATACCAAGTATCGCTGTGAAGATATCTGGGGACATTTAGTGGCGGATGGCCACCGTGTTGGGTTACTCACCGGCGATGTACCACAGAAAAAACGTTTACGTATCTTAGACGATTTTACCCAAGGGAATATTGATATTCTCGTTGCCACTGATGTCGCGGCACGTGGTTTACACATCCCTGAAGTTACGCATGTGTTTAACTACGATCTGCCTGATGACCGAGAAGACTATGTGCACCGAATTGGCAGAACGGGTCGGGCAGGAGCAAGCGGTCACTCTATCAGTTTGGCATGCGAAGAGTATTCGTTGAATTTGCCGGGTATTGAAGAATATATCGGACACAGTATTCCTGTTAGTAAGTACAACAGTGATGCACTGCTGACTGATTTGCCAGCACCAAAGCGTTTTTCACGGCCTCGTTCACAAAATAACCAACGCCGTGGGAACAATAATAATCGTCGTGGTAGCCATCCACGTAACAATAACCGAAATAAACGTACAGGTTAATTACCATGCGAAGCGCGTCATCACTCCATGCTGCCATTGATTTGGGTTCAAACAGTTTCCATCTGTTGGTGGTGCGCGACGTTTCAGGGTCACTGCAAACAGTGGCCAGAATAAAACGCAAAGTACGTTTAGCCGCAGGTTTAGATGCGAAAAATCAGCTCTCTGAAGAATCTATTCAACGCGGTCTGCATTGTTTAGCGCTCTTTGCAGAGCAACTTGAGTGTGTTCCACTCTCACAAATACGAGCTGTCGCCACTGCGACACTTCGTATTGCAACTAATGCAGAAGATTTCCTCGCCAGAGCCAACGATATTTTAGGTCTTCCGATCAATGTTATTTCGGGAGAAGAAGAAGCAAGACTGATCTATCAAGGCGTCGCACAAACGACCAGTGGTTCTGACCAGCGCCTGGTGGTCGATATCGGTGGAGGCAGCACTGAATTAGTGACGGGAACAGGGACCGAGGCCACCGCCCTCTTTAGTCTATCAATGGGCTGTGTTACTTGGCTTGAACGCTATTTTACTGACCGTTACCTGACGCGTGAAAACTTTGATCGTGCACAAGCCGCAGCCAGCGCTGAAATCAAAAAGGTCAAGCAAACACTGATCACTCAAGGATGGCAGATTTGTGTTGGTGCATCCGGTACTGTTCAAGCATTACAAGAAATTATGATTGCTCAAGGAATGGACGAGCAAATTACCTTACCTAAACTTGAACAGCTTAAGCAGCGGGCGATTCAATGTGGAAAACTTGAAGAGTTGGAAATTGAAGGCCTTACGCTTGAGCGAGCCTTAGTGTTCCCAAGTGGTTTAGCTATCTTACTGGCTATTTTCCATGAACTCTCGATCACTCGGATGAGTTTAGCGGGAGGAGCACTAAGGGAAGGATTGATCTACGGAATGATCTCATTGCCCGTCGATATTGATATTCGCAAACGCACCTTGGAAACCACGCAACACCGTTTCGCGGTTGATCTTGAGCAAGCTGAACGCGTTAAAGCAGCCTGTTTGATGCTCGTACAACAAGTTGCTGATCAGTGGGCATTAAGTGAGTACTGCCAGCAACTTTTATTCAGTGCCGCAGCATTGCATGAGCTGGGGCTCTCAATTAATTATCGCCATGGGGCGGCAAACGGCGCTTATCTTATTAGGCAACTTGAACTCCCGGGCTTTACCCCGGCACAGAAACAGCTTGTCGCCGCGATTGTGGCTAACCAAATCGGTAATATTGATCTTCCTAGCCTAAGTAAACAGAGTGCACTGCCTTTACAACAAGCGGAACAGCTTTGCCGGCTTTTTCGTTTAGCGATTATCTTATGCAGTACCCGCTCAGCGACCGATATGCATTTGTTTCACTTATCAGCGCTAGGTGAGCGTTTAACTTTACGGCTTGACCCACAATGGGCTGTTACACACCCTTATCGCGTAGAATTATTACAACAGGAAGAGCACTTACAAAGCTATGTCCATTGGGGATTTGCTGTCGCTTATTAATTGTTTTTAGCTCGATTTAGCATATCTCGTAATCCGGCCACCCGACTTTGACTATTTATCATACGTTCTTCGCTGCTGATCGCTTTTTTCTTATCCTCATAGTGCAGATCGTCTTGGGGAAGTTCGAGTAAAAAGCGACTCGGTTCAGGCCGACGAACCTCACCATATTGTCGCCGTTCACGACATAAAGTAAAAGTCAGTTCCTTCTGCGCCCGTGTGATCCCAACGTAAGCTAACCGTCGTTCTTCTTCGATATTATTTTCATCAATACTGCTTTGATGCGGCAATACCCCTTCCTCCATGCCCACTAGATAGACGTAAGGAAATTCTAGGCCCTTCGAGGCATGCAACGTCATCAATTGAACTTGATCCAGTTCCTCATCATTCTCGCCACGCTCCAGCATGTCACGTAACGTGAAGCGAGTAACGACTTGAGTCAAGGTCATCGGTTCATCCAGTTCTGAGCCTGATAGCATTTCCGTCATCCACTGGAACAGTGTATTGACGTTTTTCATTCGCATTTCCGCAGCCTTAGTGCTCGCAGAACTTTCGTATAGCCAACTTTCGTAATCGATACCTTGAATTAATTCTCGTACCGCGGTAATGGGCTCACGATCGCTTAAAGTGATCAGCGAAGCAAACCACTGGGTGAACACTTGTAACTTTTGTAGCCCTCTTCCGGTCAGCGTTTCTGCCAAGCCAAGATCAAAACTAGCACTGAATAAACTCTTATTCCGCCGATTAGCCCACTCACCTAATTTTTGTAACGTCGCCGGGCCTATTTCACGGCGAGGCGTATTGACTATGCGCAAAAAAGCACTATCGTCATCCACATTTGTCATCACCCGTAAATAGGCTAGGAGGTCTTTAATTTCAGGACGGGAAAAAAAGGAATTTCCTCCAGAAATACGGTATGGGATACGATTTTGCATCAATAGCTTTTCAAAAACTCGTGATTGGTGATTACCTCGATATAAAATGGCGTAATCACGAAACTGCGTTTTATTGATAAAATGGTGAGCAATAAGTTCTCCCGCTACGCGCTCGGCCTCGTGATCTTCGTTATTAGTCGGGATGACCTTTAATACTGCTCCCTCGCCTAGTTGGGAAAAGAGTTTCTTTTCAAAGACATGAGGGTTATTGGCGATTAAGATATTCGCTGCACGCAGTATGCGCTGTGATGAGCGATAGTTTTGCTCAAGTTTAATCACTTCTAACTGAGGAAAGTCTTCTTTCAGTAGAACCAGGTTTTGTGGTCTCGCGCCCCGCCAAGAATAGATAGATTGATCATCATCACCGACAACCGTAAAACGCGCTCGCGCCCCAACCAAAAGTTTCACTAACTGATACTGGCTAGTATTAGTATCTTGATACTCATCGACCAAAAGATAACGAATGCGCTGTTGCCACCGCTCTCTTACTTCATTGTTGTCTCGCAGTAATAGCGTGGGTTTGAGTATTAAGTCGTCAAAATCAAGGACGTTACAGGCGCGTAAATGCTGCTCATACAGTTGATAGCATTTAGCAAAGATCTGGTCACGTTCCGAACGCGCATAAGTAATGGCTTGATCGGGACTCACCAGATCATTTTTCCAGTTGGATAGTGTGGAGATAAGTTGTTGAAGTAGATCTTTATCTTCTTGCAGCCAAGGCTGTGTTAGCTCCTTTAATAGTGCGAGCTGGTCTTGATCATCAAATAAGGAGAAATTCGCTTTCATTCCTAGCGCATTCACTTCACGCTTAATAATCTCCAATCCCAAGGTGTGGAAGGTAGAAATTTGCAGTCCACGCGCTTCTTTGCGACCTAGGGTTTGTGCAACACGCTCTTTCATTTCTCGTGCCGCTTTGTTGGTAAAAGTGACCGCGGCAATATGCCGTGCTTGATAGCCACTTTGTCTGATTAACCAAGCAATTTTATTGGTAATAACACGTGTTTTACCGGATCCTGCTCCCGCTAAGACTAAACAAGGGCCGGTAACGGCTTCTACCGCATGCTGCTGGCTGGGATTAAGACGCATAAAAAATTGCTCAGTGAACGGGAAAAAAATGTTATATAAAGCGGCAAGTATACACTGACGACGCTTAGGACAACATATTATGGCTAAAACTGCAGCCGCATTACATATTTTAGTTAAACAGCAAGCACAAGCCGAAAAACTTATGATGGAGTTGAAAGAAGGCGCTCATTTTCAGACACTTGCTAAGAAACACTCGACATGCCCTTCGGGTAAACAAGGCGGTGATCTCGGTGAGTTTCGACGTGGACAGATGGTACCTGCCTTTGACAAGGCAGCCTTTACCTGTCCACTGTTAACACCTTATGGACCGGTAAAAACTGCCTTTGGTTACCATATTATCAAGGTTTTATGGCGTAATTAGTTACTCTCAGAGGTCGAACTACCTGCACCGTTGTGACTTCCATCTCCTTCGGAGGTTACATCGTTGTACTCAGCTTGTAACTGCTCAATAGTCGGAGTTTGAGTCGTGCTCGGATGCAACAATACCAAACTAATAGGTTGGGAAAGTTGCTGGTGCAATTCGTGATTCACCGCGTCAAGCGTGAGACCTGACAGAAACTCTTGGCGTAACTTCTGATACTGCTCTGGTGCGATATCTACCATAGCATTTTGTAGTGAACGCAGTCGCTGCATCATCAAAATATCAGTTGAAGTCCGTGCATAGGTTGCAAATAACCCACTGAGTTCATTTGTCTTTTTAGTAATAAGCCGGTCAAATTCATCTTGAGTCAACCCTTGGTCACGTAGCTTAACTATTTCACGGCCGACCACCGCAAATTGCTTAGTGAGGTTTTCACCTTCTGCATCAATTTTCAAACCACACTGTGCGCGTGCAAAGAGAACCTGGCATTGCAAATCAACCGGAACGAGGGCGGTATCTTTTGTATCTTGACCCGGTTGTAAATGCCAATACAGCGCCTCTCGGGTTAAGTCTGATAACCAGTAGTGTTTGAGACTTTGAGAGTCTTGAATCGGTAACCACATGGCGTCCCAATTCATCACTAAGCGGGAGGCGTGCAAATTATTGTCTACAATCGCGGTCGGTTGTGAGGATAGCGGCGACAATACCGGAACCGGGGTCGGTAATTTACGCTTACCTTTGAGAGGACTAAACGCCTTGTTGATCTGTTCAATTAGCGCTCTATTATCAACGTTACCGACAATATAGAGAGTCATGGCGTCTGGGGTATACCATTGATGGTAATACTGAGCTAGCGGTTGAACGTTAGTGAGCGAACTCGGTTGCTGACTAGGATCGTGGCTGAGTAATGCAGAGTTTTGTAAGCGATAGCGCCACAGTTGATCTTGCGTATTATCAGGCCATGTCGCGGTAGGATCAGAGGCCTTTAAAGCGGTAGCGACTGTTGTAGGAGTGACTTGCATATCACCTGCCGTCGCAGCCAGCCAGTCAAGGGCTGATTTAATCAGCTCAGGTCGGTTAACCGGTAAACTTAAATTGTATTGGGTATAATCATAAGAGGTGATTACTGGCGGTAAAGCCCCTGACTTCGCCATATCCGCATGCCATAAGACACGTTGTTGTTCTGGCGTCAGGGCAAGATTATGTACCATCGCGAGACGTGCAAGCAGATGGCTAAATCCCGTTTGTTGTGGCGACTCACTCAATGAGCCAGTATTGACCACAAGCCGAATCTCAATATGATCTGAAGGGCGCTGAGGCGTGGACAACACTTGCCAACCAAAACCATTACTCAACTGACCTTGTTGCCAAGCCGGATCAGGATGTAACGGTTCTGCGTTGACTGTTAGGCTGAATGCTGAAAATAACATCCCGCCAACCCAGAGCAGCGATTTAATGCCCGGCATGAAAACCTCTAAGATAGAAAGCAAAAATTGGGATAAGTGAAAACTATGACCACAGAAAACGCCAAATATTCATCGGCAGATAAAATAATAATGTGGCTCTTATGCCATTATCCAATTCTCAGCTCTCAGGGCAAGTCCCGCTTCCCGCTATAAACATCTTTTAACCAAAAACTCGCTAAAATGAGTGAAAAGCAAACTATCAGTTAAGAATACTCGCCCTGCGTTAACCAACGTTGTGCAAACACAGCCTCAGGAATCGCTGGAGAATAGAGGTAACCTTGGGCAATACGAATACCGCGTTCAAGTAACCAATCACGTTGAACTTCTGTTTCTACACCCTCGGCAACGATATCCAGTTTGATAATCTCTGAAATAGAAGAGATAACTCGTACCATTGTGTCGTCGGCAGGGAGATCAGAGACAAAGCTGCGGTCTAGCTTGATGCGACGAACAGGTAGGGAACGGAACTGATGTAGGTAATGTAAGTTTGAATAGCCCATACCAAAATCGTCGAGAACCATTGAAACACCCGCTTGCTCGATAGGCCGTAGTACATTCATCACCCACGCAACATCCGTAATTTGTGCCGTTTCTGTAATCTCCAACACGAATGTCCCTGGTCGTATCTGGTGTTCGTTGAGTAACTGCTTAAGATACTCGATCGTTGAACTATCCCTTAGCTGCTCAGCGGAAAGATTGACACTTAAGGGTAAATAGATTCCCTTCTGTTGCCAGCTCGCAAGAATTCGACAGGCCTCCTCAAATACCCAGCGACCAATTTCCGGCATAACACCAATTTCTTCTGCGGTAGTAATGAAATTTTCAGGAAGAGAATAGTGGCCGTCGTCTCGGCAAACACGTAGAAGTGCTTCGGCACCGCTTAATTTTCCCGTTTGCATATCGATCTGAGGTTGTAGAAAAAGCGCGTAGTGTTTGTCCTGAATGCCTTTCAGGATCTCATTAATTTGTAAAAGACGCTGATACGATTTTTCGGTCATTTCCGGATCAAAAAATAACGCTTGGTTACTGCCTTTTGCTACCGCACTGTGCATTGCTGCAATACCTGACTCAAGAAGCGATTCGGCTGTGATCGGTACTAAATTCGCAAACGAAATACCGATATTAACTTGTGATTGCAGATAAAAATGTTCCACATGGAAAGGTTTAATTAACGCTTCAATATAGGCTTGTGCATAGCTCATTAACGTCACTGGCTGGTGAACATATTTGAAGAAAAGAATAAATTGATTATCTGCCAATTGACCAATTAAAACATCGTCATTGACTAACTGACGAATTTTTTTCGCAAATATCCGTTTCACTTCTCGTTGATGTTCAGAACCAAGCAGACTGTCCAACGGGCTGACTTTAATCACCATCACCGCAACATTGATCGGATGCTGTACTAGGTATTGTTCGATGATGCCTAGTAATAAAGTCTGATTCGGTAGCTGAGTCAGCGGGTCGTGGGTAGTGAGCTGCTCTAGCTGATGATAGATAGTATCGCTCATTCGTTGTCGGTGGTTTATTCCGCGCACTAATACCCCAATCTCATCGCCACGATGGCCTTCTGGTAAGGGAATCTCTGCCTCAACACCACAGTAAGGGAGGTCTTGGAGTGAACGAGCCACATAGCGTAGAGGGTAGACGACCAGTCTGTTAATAAACCAGCTGATAGCAATAGAGAGTACGAGTGCCAGCAATAAATAGGTGACAATCATCGTACCAATAGTAGAGCGAATAAATTGGTAAACACGTGTGGTATCAGCTTCTAACACGAGAGAAGCTAAAGGCTTAGGAATACCTGTATGTTCAGGAGAATAAAGGGGTAAGGCGATCACAACCGGTAAATTAAATAAATGCGCAATTAACGTTGGTACGTTGTCGGAATCAGCATCCGTGAAATCAACTTGTAACGCCTTGAAGTCATCTGGCAACGTGATTTCAGCCTTTCCTAAGACACCCGCGGGCTTAAGAGACTTTAATAGCCGCTCAGCGTCGACGATATTCCCACGTAGAACAGCATCCGACAGTGGTTGACGGATCGTATGGGCAATATTTTCCATTTGTTGAGCGTATTCAATACGTCGCTGCCCGACAAAATGAAATAATTGAATAATCGTAAAAATACAGACAACAATAAGAACAACCGAAGAAACCGTTGTCATTTGTTTAATTGTCAATGAGCGATGCACGCGCAATGGATAACCATCCTTCTAAATTACAGGTTTGTTTCGCTGTTGAGTATATCTCAGCCTTTTACCCTAGTTAGCAGGAATTATCCATTAATCTGGTTATTTTGGTTAGTTATTTGTAAATTTTTTAATAGAGTTTGAGCATCCTTGCTCAATCATGGTGATTTTAATCATCCTTTCTTTGCTGGACGTAATAACAGGCTACCTGTTGTGCAGAATACTGCTGCAAGGGTGGCGAGTGTTGTTCGCATTCCGGCATTTTATAACGGCAACGTGCTGCAAACGCGCAACCTTTTGGCGGGTTTAAAGGGCTGGGAAGCTCACCAGTAAGTTTTATACGTTCCTGTTTACCATGGTTATTCAACCGCGGAGTCGCAGAAAGTAACGCCTGGGTATAAGGATGCTGAGGGTGACTAAAAATCGCTTCTTTCGACCCTTTTTCAACGCATTTGCCTAAATACATCACCATGACTTCATCTGCAATATGCTCCACGACTGAGAGATCATGGGAAATAAAAACGTAAGAAAGACCAAGCTCCTGCTGTAAATCCATCATTAAATTAAGCACCTGTGCTCTAACCGAAACGTCAAGAGCGGAGACAGGTTCATCCGCAATCAAGACTTCTGGTTCCAGCATAAGACCACGAGCTATTGCAATACGCTGACGTTGCCCCCCAGAAAACATATGAGGATAACGGTCATAATGTTCACGCTTAAGTCCAACTTTCGCCATGATCGCCAAAACCTTTTCTCGGCGTTGTTCCTTTGATAAGGTGGTATTAATAATCAATGGCTCTTCAAGTATTTGGCTAATTTTCTTGCGTGGGTTTAATGACGCATAAGGATTTTGAAAAATAATTTGGATTTTTTGACGGCGTAATGCTTGTGCACGGTGATCGACCTGCAATAAGTTTTGCCCGTTCCAGTACAGTTCACCTGAAGTGGGAGATTCAATCATCGTTAGTAATCGCCCCAAGGTCGATTTCCCACAACCTGACTCCCCGACTACGGCAAGTGTTTTACCTCGAGCAAGCTCAAAGGAAACGCCATCAAGCGCTTTCACGGCTAAGGTCTTTCCAAAAATCCCTTTTTTAACAGGGTAATATTTCGTCAACCCGCGTGCATCGAGTAATAATTCTTGTTGACTAGATTGCGTCATAACTTGGACTCCCTAGCATATCAAGCGGGTAGTGGCATTTAACTTTTCGCCCGACGATGTCAAGCATAGGAGGTTCTTGCTCAGTACATTTCTCCGTGGCGTAAGGGCATCGAGGACTTAATAAACATCCCGTTGGACGGTCATATTTACCGGGTACGACACCTGGAAGCGATGTGAGGCGCGCTTTATCAGTAGAAAATTCAGGCAGAGCACGAAGTAAAGCCTGAGTATAAGGATGGCGAGGTGAAGAAAAAATATCTGACGCTTGCCCCATTTCAACTAACTGGCCTGCATACATTACGATAATTTTTTGCGCCGACTGAGCTACTAAAGCAAGATCATGCGTGATTAACATTAACGCCATATCCTCTTGCTGCTGTAATTCCAGCAACAGCTCGATAATTTGAGCTTGAATGGTAACGTCAAGCGCGGTAGTAGGTTCATCAGCAATAAGTAATTTCGGCTTACACGCAATAGCCATCGCGATCATAATACGTTGACTCATACCGCCAGAAAGTTGATGCGGATAAACGGATAGTCGCGAACTCGGGTCAGGAATCCCGACACGTTCAAGTAACGCGATCGCTTTGAGTTTTCGTGAACGACGACTGCCGCCTTGATGAACTTTAATCGCCTCCATAATTTGATATCCGACGGTATAGCACGGATTCAAACTCGTCATTGGATCTTGAAAAATCATCGCAACTTCTGAGCCGACTAACTTACGTCGTTGTCTGGCGGATACCTTCTTTAAATCGGCGCCTGCAAAATGTAAGTCATTCGCAATGACCTCTCCTGGATAATCGATCAACCCCATTATTGCTAACGAGCTGACTGATTTTCCAGACCCCGATTCTCCAACAATACCAACCACTTCACCTTTCTCTACCTGATAACTTATTCTATCGACCGCTTTAAAGGGGGCATTGGCGTTCCCAAAGTGCACCGATAATTTATCTACATTTAATAACGTCATATCGATGCTCCTTATTGTTTAAGTTTGGGATCAAGGGCATCGCGTAAGCCGTCACCGACTAAATTAAACGCAAGCACTGTCAAAAGAATGACCAAACCTGGAAAAGTCACGACCCACCATGCACTTGCTGCATACTGTAAGACGTCTGAAAGCATCGTCCCCCACTCAGGAGTTGGCGGTTGTGCTCCCATTCCTAAAAACCCAAGGGCAGCCATATCCAGTATCGCATTAGAAAAACCAAGAGATGCCTGCACAATTAAAGGCGCTAGGCAGTTGGGAAGAATATTGACAAACATTTGTCGTAATGCTCCCGCACCTGCGACATTTGAGGCGATAACATAATCACGCTGAGCCTCAACCAAAACCGCGGCTCGCGTCAGTCGGATATAGTGAGGAAGTGCGACAAAAGTTAATGCCAAGGAGGCATTCCAGATTGACGGGCCAAAAATAGCCACTAGCACTAACGCAAGTAATAAACTCGGTAAGGCCAACATAATATCGACAACCTGCATGATGAAGGCATCGATCGCACCACCAAAATAGCCTGCAACTAAGCCTAATATCACGCCAAAAAACAGAGAAAGTACTACAACTAAACAACCGACAAGCAATGATAATCTTGCACCATACATTAGACGACTCAAGATATCGCGACCTACATCATCTGTGCCCAGGACAAAACGCCAGCTTCCACCTTGTTGCCAAGCTGGGGGATGGAGTAATGCATCCCTAAACTGTTCAGCGGCTCCGTGTGGCGCAAGAAAATTAGCAAAAATCGCCAATATCATCATTGCTGAAATAAAGATCGCACCCACTACTGCACCTTTATTTTGACAAAAATAGTGTCTAAATTCTTGAAAGGGTGTGGGGAGTTGAGAAACCACAATGGTGTTATTTGATTCTTGTATAGACATGGCAACCCCCTATTTTTTATGTCTAATGCGCGGATTGACGATGCCATACAACATATCAACGATAAAATTCACGGCAATAATTAGGAAAGCCACTAATAAAACTCCCCCTTGCACTACAGGATAATCCCGACGTTGCAAGCCCTCAATTAACCATCTCCCGAGTCCAGGCCACGAAAATATTGTTTCCGTAAGAATGGCACCAGCGAGTAGCGAGCCCACTTGCAATCCAATAACCGTTACAACGGGTAGCATTGCATTACGAAGGGCATGGACAATAATAACCCGAGTGGGTGTTAAGCCCTTTGCTCTCGCAGTACGGATATAATCTTCACCGAGCACTTCTAGCATTGCGCTTCGCGTCATTCTCACAATAACCGCAAGAGGAATAGTCCCCAGTACAACAGCTGGTAAAATCATATGCTGTACAGCGTCTTTAAAATCTCCAGGACTTCCCCATAGAAAGGTATCGATAAGCATAAAGCCCGTTAAGGGTTTACTATCATCAAGAAAGACAACATCGCTAATACGCCCAGACACGGGCAGCAGATTAAGTTTTACCGATACCAGCATAATAAGCATGATCCCCCACCAAAAAATGGGCATCGAATAGCCTGCTAACGAGAAACTAACCGCCGTATGGTCAAAGATGGAGCCACGTTTTACTGCTGCCATAACGCCGACAGGAATACCGACTATCACCGCAAAAAGCATGGCGAAAATACCCAGTTCTAAGGTAGCTTGGAATCGTGGTACAAACTCATTCCACACTGGGGTATGGCTACTCAATGACATCCCTAGATCGCCGTGTAACACCCCTTTTATGTAGGTGAAATACTGCTCCCAGATGGGTTGGTCTAGTCCGAATTGATGCATGAGGAGTGCATGACGTTCAGGAGAAATGCCGCGTTCTCCCGCCATGATCATAATTGGATCACCTGGAATAAGATGAACAAAAGCAAAAGTCAGAAGGGTAATACCGATAAAAGTAGGGATGACTAATCCCAACCGTCGTATAAAAAATTGTAGCATAGTCGATCTCTTATATCCCAGTCGTCTCGCTGGGTTATTGCTCATCATACTGAACGGTGAATTACCGTCAGGAAAATGCGCCTAGCATCATCGCTAGGCGCAAAAACGGTTACTCTTTAAGGTCAACATCCTCGAAGTGATGTTTACCCAATGGATCGATACGATAACCAATAACCTTGTTACTTATCGGCTCATAAACCGTCGAGTGGGCAATGATTAACGCTGGAGCTTGATCATGCATAATCACCTGAGCCTGCTGATAGTAAGCAATCCGTTTTTGATGATCGCTTTCTGCACGAGCCGGCTGTATTTGATCTTCAAACGGTTTGTAACACCAGCGAGAATAGTTTGACCCATCTTTCGCTGCCGCACAGCTAAATAGCGTCGCAAAGAAATTATCAGGATCACCGTTATCCCCTGTCCATCCCATCATCACAGTCTGGTGTTCCCCGGCTTTCGCACGTTTAAGATATTCACCCCATTCGTAGGTAACAATGTTTGCTTTGACTCCCACTTTCGCCCAATCAGCCTGAATCATTTCAGCCATACGTCTTGCATTAGGGTTATAAGGACGTTGTACCGGCATGGCCCATAAATCGATAGTGAACCCCTGCCCCATTCCTGCCGCTTTTAACAAGGCTTTGGCTTTTTCAGGATCATAGCTGTAATCTTTTATCGCATTGTTGTAACTCCACATCGTTGGTGGAATTAGGTTTTTTGCTGCCTGACCTGCACCTTGGTACACCGCCTGAATTATCGCTTCTTTATTCACTGCGTAAGTCAAGGCTTGACGGACTTGTACGTTATCTAAAGGTTTTTTCTCTGTATTAAAAGACAAGTAGCCAACATTCAGTCCCGGCTGCTGTAATAACGTAATGGCTTTATTTTGTTTCATACTGGCTAAATCAGCCGGATTAGGAAATGCCATAACTTGGCATTCACCTTTCTGTAATTTCGCGTATCTCACCGATGCATCAGGCGTAATCGAAAAGACTAAGCGGTCAATTTTAGGATGGGTGCCCCAGTAGTCAGGGTTCGCTTTATACAGAATGCGCGAATCTTTCTGATATTGCTGTAATATGAATGGACCAGTCCCGACTGGATTGAGGTCAACCTTTTGTGGTGTACCCGCTTTGAGCATGGCATCCGCATACTCTTTAGAAAGAATAGAAGCAAAATCCATCCCTAAATCAGCTAAAAAGGGAGCTTCAGGATGAGATAACGTTATTTTTACCGTAAGGTCATCCACCTTTTCTATTTTCTGAATTAAGTTAGGCATATCCATGCCCTCGAAGTACTCGTAACTTCCTCCGGACACATTGTGATAAGCATTGTTCTTATCGAGTTGACGCTCAAATGAAAACACAACATCATCCGCCGTTAAGGTGCGGGTAGGGGTGAAGTCTTTAGTTGTTTGCCATTTTACGCCTTTACGTAAATGGAAAGTGTACACTTTCCCGTCTGGGCTGACCTCCCAGCTCTCAGCAAGTCCAGGTTGTAGTTCTGTAGTACCCACTTTAAATTCGACTAAACGGTTATAGATAGGTACTGAGCTGGCATCATAGGTGGTGCCAGAGGTAAATAATTGTGGGTTGAATCCTTCTGGTGAGGCTTCAGAGCAATACACCAACGTTTTCGCATTAATCGTACCGCTAAATGCTAATGCAGCGGTGACTAAAGCAAGGGTGGTGACACGACGGAAGGGAGACCGTGGATTTATCATAGTGACTCCATAAAGCTAAAATGTTGTGTGCATAACGTCGCAGAAATATCTGGTCGGTATTTTTATATTTTTAAATTATTGCCGCAGTCGTCACCGGCTCTCAAAACCAGTGCTAGCGCGGGCCCCCCAATGTGGTCAAAGACCAGGGTGAATGTCAATTAATCTTCAATAAATGTCTGTACAAGTAACATTATTTAAATAGCCCTTATCCACTAATTAACCCGCCATAAAATAGATATTTGTAAGGATATAAATTACATTTATAGTCATACTCACTACTTTATTCGCAAAATAGAGTGAATAAGTAATATAAAAAAATTCTATCGTGATTGACTGAAGAGATGCCCTTAGACCTGGGGATAAAGAAAGGGGCGATGTTGGCGAAGAGTGGAGAGAGAGGCCTTAGACCTAATTTAACGCAAAAAAAAACCTGAACATAATGTTCAGGTTTCTTAAATTTGGTCGGCGAGAGAGGATTCGAACCTCCGACCCACTGGTCCCAAACCAGTTGCGCTACCAAGCTGCGCTACTCGCCGATGGAGCGGAATATTACTGTGCTCAGTACTTACCGTCAACCGCTTTTTCAGTTACACGAGTGCGAATGCCTAAAAACAGAGCAGATATTGGTGATTTATTTTTATGATGGAGGCGTTATGATGATCATGGACTTCTCAAGCGTAGGAACCTTGCTATGGACTGCCAATACCATAATCCTTCACGAGTACAACTAAGTACTCAAGAAAGTCACACTAATTTCCCCTTTAAAAAGAAAATAAGATGATGATAAAAGAAGAAATAATAATTAAAAATTCAAAAAATCAGTGCATTAAAAAAACACAGTGATTTTTCTAACTTATCCATATGGTTTATCGAGATAATCACGACTCACGTCTTAACACCACCTTGGATATTTTTCACGTAATTTTCACATTGCCCCGTTGGCGTTGACCGCTGTTTGCTCTATTCTACTCGTTATGCACTTGAGATTTCTCATAGGCTGCAAACCGATTTTATACAGGAGTTGTAATCAATGGCATCAGGACTTTCACAAATGATGAAAAAAGTAGTTGGGTTGATGGCGTTACTAATGGTGATATGCCAACTCACTGCCTGTGGCGACAAAGATGCGGATCAACGTAAAGCATTTGGTGATTTTTTACAAAATACGGTCATGCGTAGTGGCACACAATTACCTGCGCTGAGTGAAAATCAAAAGAAATCGTTTGGTAATTACGTTGGTGATTACGCAATTCTCTATGGCTTCTCACAGCAACTCACCCGAGCGTTGAACGATGGTATTCGTCCGGTCACGGATCAGCTTTCTGCCATCCATACCCCACAAGATTACTTATCACAACGCGATGCATTGCGTCAGGCTGGTGGAGCACTCAACGTCGTTTCCCAACAAGTCCAAAACGCACGTAATTTGGCTGATAGCAGTAAAACCTCTCTAAAACTTCCTGAAGATTTACAGAAGGTCTATAACGAAGCCTATAAAAAGACGGTTACTATCCCTGCCGATAATCTGCAACCGATTTTACCAGAGTTACAAGCGCTGACACAGGCGGTACTGGATACGGCTGACTTTTTACAAGCGCAAGACTCTCGTCTTAGCTTTAATAACAACGCAGTACAATTCCCAACTCAGGATCAAGTTAATCAATACAACACCTTAGTGGGTAATATTAGCAGTCACGTTAATGCGTTAACGCAAGCGAAAGCATTACTTCAGCAATAACACTTTCATCGGCGTAGGTGGATTCTACTCCACCTACGCTGCTCTAATCCCTTTTTTCGTGTATCCTATCTCAACGCAGAAAGGAGCCCATTATATGAAAGACCCCATCAAGGCTGAAATTAAACGTCTCAGCGACCAACTCGACAGCATTAACCACAAATCTCAGCCCCTCTTAGAAAGTGGGAATGTTGAGAAACTTGGCGAGTTAATGAAAGAAAAAATCACGATTGAAGAAGAACTTCTCCGTTTACGCGAAGCCCATACTGCAAGTTTGAGTAAAGAAGCTCAGCAGCTCCAGAAACTGGGTTTTCATCGTGCGATTACTAAGAAAGAACAAGCCGATATGGGTGCGCTAAAAAAACGCGTCCGTGGCATTGTTGTGGTACATCCGATGACTGCATTAGGCCGAGAAATGGGTTTAGAAGCAGTTACTGGGTTTGCTCGTGAGCAATTTTAATCACTGATGCGAGAGGAGAAGTCCGTAGTGACTTCTCCTCATATTTACACCGCTACTTCTTTTGTTCTATTTGCTGCGCTAAATCATCGAGAAGCTGATAACGTCGGCGATATTCCGCACGCTTTTTACTGGCAATATCTTCAATATTTTTTCTTGGCTGTGTCAGCGGTAATAAGAATAGCTTATTTGTCTGCTCTTCCCCCCCCAACGTTAACCAAAACTCATTATAACGCGCCAGCATCGAATCACGTTTGCTCATACGATAACGTAACTCTTTCACAAAGATATGCGACTCATCTCCTACCGCACAGATTTGCGTAAGCTGATAGGCACGGGCGATTAGCATGATGACTTCGATTAATAATCGCTTAGGAAAGATGCCATCACAGGCTTTTGTTGCATCACGGATAATGTGCTGATCCAAATGACGACCCGGGCCCTGCAAACCAGCGATAATGACACTGGGCTTATGCTGATAATCAGCTAACGAAAAACTTAAACTGGTAATATCTTCGTGACGAAAACGGAAAAGTAAGGTCAGTTCGCCTTCGCGGTCAAAAATGGCGGGGACACAATAAATTTCAATCGGCTCGTCATTTTTACCAAGCCAGCTAAGCAGTGGCGTATCTTTACGTTGCCCAGTTAAAAAGGCTTTCAGTTCCCCCTCACCAAAGCTATCAATACGTTGGTAATGGGAAATGATTTTTTCTGCTCTCTGCGACGGACTCAGTCCTCCCATCAAATAGGGTCTATGGGGTTTTGCAGGTAAAATACCGTGAGTTTCAAGAATTTGTGGGAATTTATTCAACTCAATCAGCTGAGAAAAATAACGATAGCTGACTAAGGGCGAGCATATACTACGAAAAATAAATTTATTATAAAAACGACCACGTTTCCAAGCTCGATGAGGCTTATATTTACGTAGCAGTAAATCAATTAATAACTGTTTGTGCGTAAGGGGCTTATTTGAAGAGATCGAAGTAGACATAAGTCTCTCTAAGGCTAAATGATGAGTATTAATTCGATTTTATGTCTAAACGAATAAACTTATACTAAATAAAATGCGATAAATACAAAAAATAAAAAAATCCCCATGCAAAGCGATACTCTGCATGGGGTTAAGATCAGCGCAGTCTTACTTTGCGTTAGCAAAACGGGCTGCCGCTTCGTCCCAGTTCACGACATTCCAAAATGCTTTAATATAATCAGGACGCTTATTTTGATACTTCAGATAATAAGCGTGTTCCCAGACATCTAAGCCAACAATAGGGTAGCCAGAAGTACCCGAAACGGCTTCACCCATTAGTGGGCTATCTTGGTTGGCGGTAGAGACAACAGCAAGTTTGTCGCCCTTCTTAACCAGCCATGCCCAGCCGGAACCAAAACGGGTCGCTGCTGCTTTTTCAAATTCTTCTTGGAACTTTTCTACACTACCGAAATCTTTTTCGATAGCGGCTTTCAATTCACCTTGTAACGTTGTACCGGTTTTTAAGCCTTTCCAGAAAAAACTATGGTTGGCATGGCCACCTGCGTTATTACGTAAGACGACTTTTTTCTCTGCAGGAACTTGATCCAGTTTTGTGATCAGCTCTTCAACAGGTAATTGTGCGAATTCAGTACCCTCTAGGGCCGCATTAGCATTGTTCACATAAGTTTGGTGATGTTTAGTATGATGAATTTCCATCGTTTCTTTGTCGAAATGGGGCTCTAAAGCATCATACGCATACGGCAGGGATGGCAGTGAATAACTCATGTTCAACCTCTCCAATTAAGTGATTATCATACAGCGTCAAAATAGAAACTGTTTAGATGGTGTGTTCATTATAGTTAAATAATTGATCGGGAAAAGGGGAATCAATATCCTACTTATTTTAGGGATATTAAATGAAGAACTATCATTAACTAACAATAGACGACAATAACATCATTTCACCGCAGATCGCTGCACCGACGCTTCACAAATCATGCTTCTCGTGATGTCGCCTATCCATAAGACTGATACTAATTGATGACTCTCTGAGCATGTGTGTAGACCACTGCACGATTCCCTCGGCTAAAACCCACTAGGGTCAACCCATATTCTTCCGCCAAATCAACAGCACGCTGGGTCGCAGCGGATGCCGCACAGACGATCTCTACGCCACAACTGATGGCTTTTTGCACGATTTCATAGCTTGCTCGGCTTGAAATCAGTACGCAGCCGGACATGGCCCATGATGCCCCTGCACGCGCACCCAATAATTTGTCTAGTGCAACGTGTCGACCAATATCTTCAAATCCTGCACAGACCTTGCCTTGCTCATTGACCCAGGCCGCAACATGGGTACACGCCGTTTGTTGACCGATCGGTTGCTGATATTTGATTTGCTCAAGGGCCGATTCGAGGTACGACAGGGAAAAATACTGTGTAAAGGGGAGAGATTGTGTGGGTGTGGGGAGCATGGTGAGTTGTTCCGTTCCACAAAGTCCACAACCGGTACGTCCAGCTAGCGCACGGCGACGCTGTTTCAGTTCCATAAAACAACGACTCGATAACTCAATATGTACCTCAATTCCCAAGGAATGCGGCGATACCGTTATGCCGTAAATCTGCTCCGGACGTTGAATGATCCCCTCGGAAAGGGAAAAACCTATTGCAAAAGCGTCCAATGACTGTGGAGTACACATCATGACAACGTGAGAAATACCATTGTAAACCAAGGCGACGGCGACCTCCTCAGCAAGATAATCTTCACGATGATGAACACCCTTTGGTGACCATTCGACAACCGCAACTTTTTTCACTGTCATATCCCCCGAATAAAAAAACCCGAAGAATTTCTCCGGGCTTCGTTTACTGATACTTAACGGTTATTGAAGCAATGAAATATCGGCGACTTGTAAGAACAACTCACGCAAATTCGCCAATAACGTCAGTCGGTTAATACGGATAGCCTGATCGTCAGCATTTACCATGACTTGTTCAAAGAAGTTATCGACGGCTTCACGCAGTTGCGCTAACTCAATCAATGCTTCTTGGTAACGACCTTGTTCAAAGTAAGGGTTTAATTTGCTATTGAGCGCACTGAGGTAGGTCGCGAGTTTAATTTCAGCATTTTCTTTCAATAGCGACGCTTGAACTGCACTATCCACTTCAACATCGGATTTCGCTAAAATATTAGAGACGCGTTTATTGGCCGCCGCAAGGCTTTCTGCATCCGCTAATGTTCTAAAGTGAGAGACGGCCTTCATGCGCGCATCGAAATCAGCCGGACGGGTTGGACGGCGAGCCAATACCGCTTGAATAGTATCAACGCTGTGGCCTTCTTCAAGGTACCAGCTTCTAAAGCGTCCGAGCATAAAATCGACGACGTCTTCAGTGACCGCAAGGTTTGTCAGCTTATCACCGTATAATTTTACCGCTTGTTCCGTGAGGCTTTGCAGATCGAGCGGCAGATTTTTTTCTACGATAATACGTAACACACCTAATGCTGCACGACGTAACGCAAAAGGATCTTTGTCCCCTTTGGGATGCTGTCCAATACCAAAAATACCGGCTAACGTGTCCATTTTATCAGCGATGGCAAGCGCACACGCAACATCACTCGAAGGCAGTGCATCTCCGGCAAACCGAGGTTGATACTGTTCATTCAGTGCAACGGCAACATCTTCCGCTTCACCATCGTGACGGGCGTAATGCATCCCCATAATGCCCTGTGTATCAGTAAACTCACACACCATGTTGGTCATCAAATCACATTTGGATAAGAGACCTGCACGAGTTGCATGACTGACATCCGCACCAATTTGCTCTGCTACCCAGCCAGCTAGAGCTTGAATACGATCTGTTTTGTCACGAAGTGTACCTAATTGCTTTTGGAACAATACACTTTCTAGACGCGGTAGTTGGTCTTCTAAGCGTTGCTTACGATCGGCATTAAAAAAGAACTCAGCATCAGCTAAGCGAGGACGAACTACTTTTTCGTTACCCGAAATAATCTGCTGCGGATCGCGGGATTCGATATTAGTGACGAAAATAAAATGTGACAAAAGATCGCCCTGTTCAGAATAAACAGGGAAATATTTTTGGTCACCTTTCATGGTATATACCAAAGCCTCTTTCGGCACCGATAGGAATTTTTCTTCAAATTGTGCAGTAAGAACAACTGGCCACTCAACTAACGATGTCACTTCTTCAAGCAAACTGTCGCTAAGATCTGCAATACCGCCAACCTGTTGCGCGGCTATTTTCGCATCCGTTTCGATTTTCGCTTTACGCGCATCATAATCAGCCATGACTTTGCCGCGTTCAGCCAAAATAGCAGGATAGTCATCGGCGTGAGCAATTTCAAAAGTACTTTCGCCCATAAAGCGATGGCCACGAATCGTTCGACCTGATTCAATTCCTAAAATTTTCGCAGGTAATACATCGCCACCGAGCAATAAAGTAACAGTGTGTACCGGGCGTACAAACTGCTCGCTGCTGGCTCCCCAACGCATAAGTTTTGGAACTGGGAGTTTGGCAAGAACTTTAGCGACCATTTCCGGCAACAATATCGCGGCGGATTCACCACTCACTTGTGCACGATAAACTAACCACTCACCTTTATCAGTCACTAAACGATCTGCTTGCTCGACAGTGATGCCATTACCGCGAGCCCAACCTTCTGCGGCTTTAGTCGGTTGTCCTTCACTATCGTAAGCGGCGCTTAATGCAGGGCCTCGTTTTTCAACGGTACGATCCGCTTGCTTTTCGCTCAACTGTTGTACTTTTACCGCTAAGCGGCGCGGTGTCGCATACCACTCAACCGCTTGATGAGATAATCCAGCCAGGTCGATCTCTTGGGTCAGTTGTTCAGCAAATGCCTGAGCCAGTTGACGCAGGGCTTTTGGTGGTAATTCTTCGGTACCAATTTCCACCAAGAAAGTATGTTCGCTCATCCCTGCCCCTTATTTCGTTTTATTACACATTGGGAAACCTAACGCCTCGCGCGAGGCATAATATGCTTCTGCTACCGCTTTTGTCAGCGTGCGAATACGCAGGATATAGCGCTGGCGCTCGGTAACCGAGATAGCCTTACGCGCATCAAGTAAGTTAAAGCAGTGTGCTGCTTTGAGGATGCGTTCGTAAGCCGGTAACGGCAATGGAGTCTCTAACGCAAGCAGTTGTTGCGCCTCTTTTTCATGCTGCTCGAAGCAGCTGAACAGGAAATCAACATCGGCGTATTCAAAGTTATAGGTCGACTGTTCAACTTCATTCTGGTGGAAGACGTCACCATAGGTTGTTTTTCCTAATGGCCCATCGCTCCAGACGAGGTCATAAACACTATCTACCCCTTGGATATACATCGCTAAACGCTCTAAGCCGTAAGTAATTTCACCGGTTACTGGTTTACATTCCAGTCCGCCGACTTGTTGAAAATAGGTAAACTGAGTAACTTCCATACCATTCAGCCAGATTTCCCAGCCTAGGCCCCAAGCACCTAGCGTAGGGTTTTCCCAGTTATCTTCAACGAAACGAATATCGTGAACAGTAGGATCTAAACCCAGCGCCTTTAATGAACCTAGATACAGTTCTTGGATATTTTCCGGCGACGGTTTAATAGCAACTTGGAATTGATAATAGTGTTGTAGGCGGTTAGGGTTTTCACCATAGCGCCCATCAGTAGGACGACGCGAAGGCTGTACATAGGCTGAAGCCATAGGTTCAGGCCCTAACGCGCGCAGACAAGTCATCGGATGAGAAGTGCCAGCGCCTACTTCCATATCCAGAGGCTGAATAATCGTACAGCCTTGGTTCGCCCAGTAATCCTGTAACGTCAGGATCAGTCCTTGAAAGGTTTTGGTATCAAACTTTTGCATTGTGAGTTCCGCACGCGATACGCTAAAAAAGTGGAAGCTAGTATACCCGCTGACTCTAAGATATCCAGCCGTAAATCCTTAGCAACTGCACGCGAAACTCAACAATAGAACAACCTAACAGCGGTAATTAGGCTTTACTGTATAATCCGCAAAGTTTGTTACCAAATGGGTCTCGTAAATAGGCAAGGTAGAGTTCGCGGTCACCCAGTTTGCGAATTCCAGGAGGGGACTCAATCGCAGTACCTCCACCCTTAATACCGGCACGGTGCCATTGGTTAACAGCCTCTTCGTTCGGTAATGCCCAACCAATGGTACCACCGTTGGCACCACTAGCTGCTTCCCCATTAATCGGCAGCGTCACCAAAAAAATCTGTTGGCCTTTAACATAGTAAAGTCGACCTTTTTCATCAGTACCTTGGTGATCAGCTCCAATTACCTCAAAGAGCGCATCGTAAAATTGCTTTGATACGGCAATATCATCAGAACCTAGCATGACATGACTGAACATAAGTTACCCTCTGGTCATTTATCGACGTAAATAATTTATACCCTAACAAGACTAACTTTTTATTGCACAACTTTGGCATTTATTATTTTGTATCTGTTGGAAAAAATCATTTCCTTTATCATCAACGAGTATAAACGCCGGAAAATCAGTTACCTCTATTTTCCATATCGCTTCCATTCCCAGCTCAGGATATGCCACACACTCTAATTTAGTGATACTTTGCTGAGCTAATACCGCGGCTGGGCCCCCAATACTGCCAAGATAAAATCCACCGTGTTTATGGCAAGCGTCAGTGACTTGTTGGCTACGATTTCCTTTGGCAAGCATGATCATACTGCCGCCATGAGCTTGGAGTTGATCAACATAAGAGTCCATCCGCCCTGCTGTCGTCGGCCCTAGGGAACCGGAAGCATAACCTTCAGGTGTTTTTGCAGGTCCCGCGTAATAGATTGGATGATCTTTAACGTATTGCGGTAACGGTTGACCGTTGTCCATTAACTCTTTTAATTTCGCATGCGCGATATCACGAGCCACAATAATGGTACCCGATAGTGATAACCGCGTGGAGACAGGATAGAGAGAAAGTTGTGCCAAAATTTCGCTCATTGGGCGATTGAGGTCAATACTGACAACATCTCCTTCACCCTGTTGACGCATCGCTTGTGGGATAAACCGGCCGGGGTTGGCTTCAAGTTTTTCAATCCAAATACCTTCACGGTTAATTTTCGCTTTAATATTACGGTCTGCGGAGCAAGATACCCCCATGCCGATGGGGCACGATGCACCATGCCTTGGCAAGCGAATAACACGAATGTCGTGAGCAAAGTATTTACCGCCAAATTGTGCGCCAATCCCTAAATTTTGTGCTGCTTCTAATAGCTCTTGTTCAAGTTGATGGTCGCGAAACGCTTGTCCATGCTCATTACCGACACTCGGTAAATTATCGTAATAGTGGGCAGAGGCCAATTTAACGGTTTTAAGCGTCGCTTCCGCCGAGGTTCCACCGATGACAAACGCAATATGGTAAGGCGGGCACGCTGAGGTCCCGAGTGTACGCATTTTTTCTACTAAATAATCTTTAAGTTTTCCGGGAGAAAGTAACGCTTTCGTTTCTTGGAAAAGATATGTTTTGTTCGCCGAGCCCCCTCCCTTTGCGATACAGAGAAATTTGTATTCATGGCCGTCAACACTGTAGAGATCAATTTGTGCTGGGAGATTAGTCCCCGTATTCACTTCTTTATACATATCAAGCGGTGCATTTTGTGAATAACGTAAGTTATCTTCAATGTAGGTGTTATACACACCCTGTGCTAACGCGGCCTCGTCACCACCTCCCGTCCAAACTCCTTGGCCCTTTTTACCCATAATGATCGCTGTACCGGTATCTTGACAGGTAGGAAGAATACCGCGTGCCGCAATTTCGGAATTCCGTAAAAATTGTAATGCGACGTAACGATCATTTTCGCTCGCATCAGGATCATCAAGAATATCGGCAACTTGTTGCTGGTGTGATGTCCGCAATAGGAATGACGCATCATGAAATGCTTGTTGAGCAAGTAACGTCAATGCCGCGGGATCGACGTTTAAAATAGGATGCCCATTAAATTCGCTCATCGAGACATGATCCGCGCTGAGGAGATAGTAGTCAGTATTGTCTTGAGAGAGAGGAAAAGATTCTTGAAAATAAAAGGGTTTATTCGACATTGTTACACTCACTCTATTTGTTATCTGGATGCCCAAACTGCAAATTCCCGTAAAGAATTAACAGGTCAGCTTGCCGGGAAAATATGTATGAAGAGATTATTAACATATTAATTACAAATGTCATCCCTGCTGTTTTTCAATTAACCACAGCCCACTGATAAGGATAGTGATCTCTATCGATAAAATAGCGATCATTCGCAGAATTCCACTGATACTCGCTGCTTAAATCCCTTACTCAAAATAAGGATATCAGAACAAAAAAAGTAAGGACTGTTTAAAAAAATAACATTAGTTAACGACAGCAATGACGAATTTTGCATTCTAAAAAAATTCAACGTATAACGTGGCAATAGCTATTTAGATGTCTAAACGTTTAGAAGGTCATATGCACAAAGAAGCGACAGATCCTGGAAAGTTAAAACGTACCATGAAAGCCCGCCATCTAGTGATGCTTTCACTCGGTGGGGTTATTGGTACCGGACTTTTTTTTAATACGGGATATATTATTTCGACCACCGGGGCTGCTGGCACCCTACTCGCCTATCTAATTGGCGCCCTTGTCGTCTGGTTAGTGATGCAAAGTCTAGGAGAACTTTCTGTTGCCATGCCTGAAACGGGAGCATTTCATGTTTATGCTACCCGTTACCTTGGACCGGCAACAGGCTACACGGTAGCATGGCTTTATTGGTTAACCTGGACGGTAGCATTGGGGTCGAGCTTTACGGCCGCAGGATTCTGCATGCAATACTGGTTCCCACAAATACCAATTTGGCAGTGGTGTTTGCTGTTTTGCGTCATTATTTTTGGCTTAAATATTATCTCGACGCGATTCTTCGCCGAGGGGGAGTTTTGGTTCTCTATCGTTAAAGTGATCACCATTTTGGTCTTCATTATTCTCGGTGCTGCGGCAATCTTTGGCATACTCCCAATGCATGATGGCACTCCGGCGCCTTTTTTACATAACCTCACGTCTCAAGGCTGGTTTCCGCAGGGAACCCTACCTATTTTAATGACAATGGTAGCCGTTAATTTTGCTTTTTCGGGTACCGAGCTGATCGGTATCGCTGCTGGTGAAACCGAGAATCCTGAGAAAGTGATACCCGTGGCAATTCGCACGACTATTGCGCGATTGATTATTTTCTTTTTAGGTACTGTTTTTGTCTTAGCCGCATTAATTCCAATGCAGCAAGCTGGGGTGGAAAAAAGTTCTTTTGTATTAGTCTTTGAAAAACTGGGGATTCCCTACGCGGCCGATATTATTAATTTTGTCATCTTGACGGCTATTCTCTCGGCGGCAAACTCCGGGCTATATGCTTCAGGACGGATGCTTTGGTCACTGGCAGATCAAAAAACGTTACCACGTATTTTTGCTCGGGTTAATACACGGGGCGTACCTGTTTTTGCTCTAAGTATTAGTATGTTAGGGGGTATTCTGGCACTAATGTCCAGTATAATTGCTCCTGATACCGTGTTTGTTGCACTCTCCGCTATCTCTGGGTTTGCCGTCGTCGTGGTATGGCTGAGTATTTGTGCCTCACACTACTGTTTTCGCCGCAGTTTTGTAAAAAATGGCCAGCATCCAGACGCACTGGCTTACCGGGCACCGTGGTTTCCAGTTTTACCTATTCTGGGGTTTGTCCTGTGCTTGATTGCCTGCTTAGGCTTAGCCTTTGATCCAAGCCAACGAATCGCGTTATGGTGTGGAATTCCTTTCGTTGCATGTTGTTATGCGGCGTATTACTTAACGACTGGCAAGAAATCTAAGGACTCGGTATGTCTCTAACTCATCCATTGACTTCGCTGCTTGAGCAGCAACCTTTCATTTTATTGGATGGTGCGCTTGCCACCGAACTTGAAACCAGAGGCTGCCAAATTACCGATAGTCTCTGGTCTGCGAATGTTTTAATCCACCAACCTGAACTTATCCGGCAAGTTCACCTAGACTATTTTTTAGCGGGGGCTCAATGCGCGATTACCGCAAGTTATCAAGCCTCCCTTGCCGGTTTTGCACAACGAGGGCTTAGCGAAACTCGTGCTAAAGCGCTGATGGCGCTGAGTGTGACCCTTGCGGTCGAAGCCCGTGAGGCTTTTCTCATACAGCATCCTAAGGCGCCACGCCCATTAGTTGCCGGTTCAGTCGGCCCCTACGGGGCATTTCTCGCCGACGGTTCAGAGTACCGGGGAGATTATCATCTCTCTACAGAGGCCTTTATTGAATTTCATCGGCCACGGATTACGCAACTCTTAGCTGCAGGGGCTGATCTGCTAGCCTGCGAGACCTTGCCATCATTTGCTGAAATTCAGGCATTGTGTCAACTATTAAAGGAATTCCCGGCTGCCCACGCTTGGATAAGTATGACTTTGCGAGATGCCAGCCATCTGTCCGACGGCACGGAGTTGCAGACGGTTGTCGACTACCTGAATGCCGTCCCCCAAGTGGTTGCTGTTGGCATAAATTGTATTGCTTTAGAAGCGACAACCGCAGCGTTAACACATCTACAACAGCTGACGACATTACCCCTCGTTGTTTATCCCAACTCGGGAGAAGTGTACGATCCCATCAGTAAAACATGGCACCAAGATAGCACCCATTGTCATCAGCTTAGTGACTATCTCCCTGCATGGTTGTCAGCAGGAGCCAAACTGATTGGCGGCTGTTGTAGAACTTCACCAAAGGATATTCAAGCATTGGCAAAACAGCTGCAAACATTGAGTTAATGTTGAAGAAAACGCTTACGCCAAGGTTTTAATATCACAACGGCAAGTAGAGCGGTCAGAATATCCAGACCTATCGCAACGCTAAATACCGGTACCCACCCGTGACTTGTTTGATATAGCAAGGCTGCGAGTGGGCCACCAAGGATAGAGCCTACGCCTTGAGACATATATAACCAGCCATAGTTACTGGTGGCATGTTGACTCCCGAAAGTATCAGTCAATGTCGCCGGAAAAAGTGAAAAAATTTCGCCCCAACCAAGAAAAACCACCCCCGACAACACAATAAATAATAACGGATCATGACGGAACGTTAACCAAAGTGTCATTGCAGCAGCTTCAAGTGCAAAAGCGACAAACATGGTATTCTCACGACCAATACGATCCGATACCCAACCAAATAAAGGACGGGTCAGTCCATTTGTTAATCGATCAAGACTCATCGCCAAGGGTAATGCGGCCATGCCCCAAATAACGACTTGGCTAACTCCAACTTCAGATGCAAAGCCTGCTAATTGAGAAGTCACCATTAATCCTGAGGTCGACATACATGCCATCATAAAAAACAGCAGCCAGAAAAGAGGGTGTTTAAGCATTTTCGATGGCGTGTAGTGACGGCCAGTGGTCAATGTCGCTGAAGGAATCGGGTCAGTGTTTGGTGCCGGACGAAGACCGCGACTGGCGAACCAACCGACCAGTGCAAATCCGACGCCAAATTCAACCAATGTTTGAGTCAGACCGTGAGAAGCAAGTGAATTAGCAATCGGTAATGTGGTAATGATCGCCCCCATACCATAACCGGCAGCAACCATTCCAGCCGCAAAACCTCGCTGTTGCGGGAACCAACGCATTACCTGTCCAACGACTCCAATATAAACAATTCCGGTTCCAAGGCCACCGACCACACCATAGAGAAGATATAAGCTCCAAATCGACTGAGAATACGCCGCCCCTATCCAACTGGCACCTGTTAGTAATGTACCGATACCAATAAAACGCTGTGCACCAAATCGGTCGATCAATTTGCCCTGTAATGGAGAGAGAAAAGTCTGAAAAATAATTAGTAAAGAAAAGGTGACTTGTAGTACTGGCAGATGAACATCTAAGCGTGCCAATAACGGCTTAGTGAGAAGCGTCCACACATACTGCGGGCTAGAGATAGAAGCCATACAAAGTAAGCCCAATGCCAATTGCTGCCATTTCTGTGATTGCCTGACTACGACTTGTGAAAGGTTTATTTCAGTCTGAACGCTCATCTGCCGATTATCCACATTATTTTTCACTAAAATAAGCAAAGGGCATGCCAGTCATTCATCAAAAAGCGTATTTATCCATTCGTCACGACATATCTTTTTCGACTCACTCACGGCATACTATCTGTTCGATTTCACGATAGTTTATCTATGAAAAAACAACGTATTACCTTGCATGATATTGCTACACTCGCTGGTGTCACTAAAATGACCGTGAGTCGTTATTTGCGTACGCCCGAAAAAGTCAAAGCGGATACGGCGGCACGTATTGCAAGCGTGATCGAAGAAATTGGCTTTGAGCCAGATGCTGAGAATCCGCAAATTACCAGCCAAGCTATCCCTCGTATTGGTGTCCTTATTCCCTCGTTTAACAACCAAATTTTCAGTGAGTTGTTAGCGGGGATTGAGACAGTTGCCGAAGCCGAAGGCTATCAAACCTTAGTCGTCAGTTACGATTACTCATTACAAAAAGAGGAAGAACAGATTGCAGCATTATTAGCGTTTAATGTTAAGGCGCTGATTTTGACCGACATTGCCCATAGTCTGCGGGCAGAAAAGTACCTTCAAGCGGCCAAAATCCCTATTGCAGAAGTGATGGGAGTCGCCACCCGCTCCAATCGGATTAATGTGGGTTTTGATAATATTAAAGCGGGATCAGCCGCCGCAGGTTATTTACTGGACGCAGGACGGAAACATATTGTCTACTTGGGTTCAATGTCGGACTTACGCGACCAACAGCGTTATCAAGGTTATTGTGCAACGCTGGAAGAAGCAGGCTTGACCCCTACCCATATTACCCCTAAACGCGTCTCCTCTATCGAGATGGGCGCTGCGATGATGCAGGATGCACTAAAGAGCGTGCCTAATCTCGATGGGATTTTCTGTACCAACGATGATTTAGCTATTGGCGTGCTCCGCGCTTGCCAATCCGCAAATATTGATGTCCCAGAACAAATTTCAATTATCGGTTTTCATGGCCTAGAGATCGGTCAAATTACAACGCCACGCCTCGCGAGTATTAAGACCCCCCGCTATCAAATGGGGAAACGCGCCACTGAATTATTAATTCAAAGCATACGGGGAGAAGGAATGGTATTCCAAGAAATAGTGGAAACAAGCCTTTTACCGGGCGATACGCTCACACGAAAAAAAACCTCCTACTGAAATCATCATCCTGATCACGTTATGCGTAACATCATTGTTTAACACACTTCAGCGTGACTCAACTCGCAAAAACATTTGTAAAAACATTGTTTCATAGCAGTCACAAAATATCCGTCTTTCGCAGAATATAGTGACTATGCTTATAAGTTCATAAACCGAACGATGACGATAAGGGATAATTTTTCATGGAAGATAAGCGATATTTTTTCAGAAACCGCGTTTTCTGAAGGGAGGAGTAATATGAGTCACAAAGTTCCTGGCACTCGTTGGTATCGGATCATTGTACCAATATTGATTGCTTGCATTATCTCTTTTATGGATCGCGTCAACATTAGCTTTGCTCTTCCTGGCGGTATGGATCAAGATTTAGGGATCACTAGCCAAATGGCCGGTGTGGTAAGTGGCATTTTCTTTATCGGTTATCTCTTTCTACAAATTCCTGGCGGTCGTATTGCGGTACATGGCAGTGGTAAGAAATTTATCGCAGGCTCATTGACTGCTTGGGCAATCATTTCTATCGCAACCGGGTTTGTAGTGCATGAGTATCAACTACTCATTCTCCGTTTTTTATTGGGAATAGCCGAAGGAGGAATGTTACCTGTCGTCTTAACAATGGTCAGTAATTGGTTCCCGGAAAAGGAGTTAGGGCGAGCTAACGCCGTTGTTATGATGTTTGCCCCCCTTGGTGGTATTTTCACAGCGCCAGTATCCGGAGCCATTATTTCCGCACTCGATTGGCGGTGGTTATTTTTTATCGAGGGTATTCTTTCAGCGCTCGTGATGATGTTGTGGTGGGCATTAATTAGTGACCGACCAGAAGAAGCTCGTTGGCTACCTCAATCTGAACGTGAATACTTACTAACACAATTAAAAACGGAGCGAGAAGCCCGCGAGGCGAAAGTTGAAGTCAGTAACGCGCCGCTGCGTGATGTGTTCAAAAACCGTGGTCTTGTAACATTAATTTTTCTGAACTTTTTTTACCAAACTGGAGACTACGGTTATACACTCTGGCTGCCAGCCATTTTGAAGAATCTTACAGGTGGCAACATGGCTGACGTAGGGGGTCTTGCGATTCTCCCCTTTGTTGGCATGCTTGCTGGTATCTACGTTATTTCGTTGCTCAGTGATCGTTCGGGAAAACGCCGCTTGTGGGTGTGCATTTCACTGCTCTGTTTTGCCGCATCGCTCGTTGCCTCAGTGATACTGCGTCACCATGTGGTGGCCGCCTATATCGCTTTAGTAATCTGCGGGGTCTTTTTGAAAGCAGCCACAAGCCCATTTTGGAGTATTCCCGGACGTATTGCTTCCGCTGAAACCGCAGGAGCGGCGCGTGGCGTAATTAATGGTCTAGGGAACTTAGGCGGATTTTGCGGTCCGTATTTGGTGGGCGTAATGATTAACTTCTATGGCCACAATGTCGCTATCTATGCGCTGTCGATATCACTCTTAATTGCCGCTATTTTATCGATGACCTTACCGAAACAGTGCGATATACAGACTGACGAAGAGGCGGAAAGTTCCTCGGGAAAGGAGATGGCCGCCTCTAATCGTTAAATTTTCTGTGGTAGGCTAAGGCCTATCACATTCAACCGATAGCATGTTCTCCCTGCTATCGGTTCTTTTTAACGAATAATGTGTGATAAGCGGCCAATATGACTGATTTCCACCGCAACATCATCACCGGGGAACATGAAGAGTTGAGGGGTACGGGATTTCCCTACACCGCCCGGTGATCCGGTGATGATCACATCACCGGGTGATAATGGGGTAAAGTGGGTGACGTAAGCAATAATAGCCGCCACACTGTGCACCATATTCTGCGTCGAATCTTTTTGTACTTGCACACCGTTTAAAAACGTTTTTAGCTCAAGTTGTTGTGGATCTGGAATTTCATCACAGGTCGTCATCCAAGGCCCGAATCCACCGGTTGCTGGCCAGTTTTTTCCCGCGGTGAACCACGTAAACTGCATATCCCGTACAGTGGCATCCATAAAGCAACTATAGCCCGCCACGTAATCTAATGCTTCTTGCTCTGCCACTTGATGAGCAGGTTTACCGATCACGACCGCAAGCTCGCCTTCGTAGTCAAACTGCTCACTGCTGACGGGCTTTTGAATCGGTTGTAAATGAGCAGTCAAACTATCGGCAAAACGAATGAATAGTGTAGGGGCAGGATTCGTTTCCCCAAACTCGATCCGTTTTTCTGAATAATTCATCCCTACACACAAAATTTTATTCGGAGTCTTAATCACCGGTAGGAAATTGATCTCATGGAACGCATAATCAGCGACATCCGTAGACAATGATTGTAATGCTGACAAACCATCGCTTTCCAACAGGTGTTTTAGATCGCGATACTCAAGCAGTTTTCCTGCATCGATGACGCCATGTTCACAGACCAGACCAAACGTTTCATGGCCACTACTATTAATAATAAAGCTACATACCTGCATAAAATTCGGCTTTCGTTGATGTCTATTAGAAAATCGTCATATCCCTTCAAGCGATCTCACAGAGTGGATGAGCATTGCGATGCTGACGCCATAAGCGGCAGATTCTATCAGTCTGGCGATCGCTCAGCTAATCTTTTCATCCCGCTTTCGATAAAATCCTCCACTCTATTCAATCAATTTATCGAATTTCTAAAGGTTCTGCGGTCTGCGGCACCGGATAATTACGGGTTAATAAAGCCCAATCTTGTTCACTGATTTCAAGGTTCAAAGCCTTAGCATTCGCTTCAATATGTTTAATATTTCCCGATTCAGGTATTGCTAACACTTGGTGGGAACGGATACTCCAAGCCAGTAATATCGCCGCTGGTGTAACCCCATAGCGATTGGCCAGCATCTTAACGTCTTCTTGGTCGAGCAGATGAGAGTCAGCTCCGCCTAATGGACAATATGCCATCATGGCAATCTGTTCCGCATGACACCAAGGGGCGAGATCAAATTCAATGCCTCTGCCACCAAGATTATAAAAAACTTGATTGACCGCACACTGCTCACCGCCCTCTACCTTAATAAGTTGCTGCATGGCAGCCAGATCGAAATTAGAAACGCCCCATGCGCCGATTTTCCCTTTATGTTTCATCGACTCCATAAGACTGACGACTTCCTGTAAGTCATTACCTGACTGCCAGTGTAAAAGGTACAGATCAAGATAATCAGTACGTAACCGTGCTAGCGATGCATCCAGACTTCTTTCTAGCTTCTTCTCGGTGGCGTTCCAAGGATATATTTTTGACACGAGGTAAGTTCGGTCTCGGCGATCGGCAATCGCTTTACCAATGAGTCGTTCAGATTGACCCTCACCATACATTTCAGCGGTATCAATGACACGCATCCCTAACTCAAGCCGACGATGTAGCGCGATAATTTCCTGTTGCTGTTCGTAACGACCTTGGCCTAAGCGCCAGCTCCCCATTCCTATGGCTGGAAGGTCGCTGCCCGCAATGTGAATACTCGCTTTCTGTACCATCGGTAACCTCTCTATCATGCTCTACATCAATTAAGGTTAGTTCATCATCACTCACCTTGTGGAGAGAGCAAAAATGCTGGCAAGCATAACCGCTCTTTTGATATGTGTTATCAATGGTAGCTACGAGGCGAATAAGCATCGCGCCTCGTCACAGTTAAAGATTCTCTTTAAGATCCACGGTAGTGTGTTTGCTATCTTGAAGACAGGGCGAGAAAAAGAGTTGTCCACTCCATGCTCCTCGCAACGTTTTTGCCATCACAATAATCCATAAACTCGCTAAAAGCAGAAGGAACCCTACGGATAAAGATGAAAAAAAAGTAATAGCCGTCAGTTGTGCGAGTTTAAATGTTGCAAGGGTAAATACACCAAGTGGAAAAATGTAGCCCCACCAGCCCAAGTTAAAAGGGATCCCACGCTTAACATAGTAAAAGGTCACCCCGAGTGCGATGAGAAACCACCAAGCACCAACCCCCCATAGTAAAATCCCCATCATCCACCCGATCCCCGCGATAACATGGCTATATCCCGCTAATGTAGGATCGCGGCTGAGTAACTCGCTCTGCTGACTGAGTAAAAACATTCCCAAAGCACCGGTACCTATCGGCCCCAATGCCAACCATGTCGTCGCTGACAGAGCAATCGGCGGTAATTTATGTAAGGCCATCCGCAACAGTAAAATGACTAATATCGATAAGGCAATAGGAACAGAAAAAGCCCATAGCAACATATTGAAAATAACCATATCTCGTTGTTGAACAATGTCAGAAAGATGCGGAGCAATAATCCAACCACTGGCAGCGGCTACTTCTGCTGTCACAATAGGGAGTAACCAAAGTCCCGTCATTGACGACAAATTATGTGATTGTCGAGTGAACATAAATAAGGGCAGTCCTGCCCCGCACAGTATCGCGAGTATGGCATCCAGCATCCAGAGTGAGTGTGCAATGACTATCGCTTCATCACCCATCATAGGTACACCAAAATTGATAAAACCGTTAATGACGGTCGCGAGCCCCATCGGGATAGTCCCTAGAAACATCGACATTTGCGGGTGCTGGAAAATTTTACAGGCTTCCTGTGGATAGAATAACCAACGGGCACCATACAGCAGTGAAAACAATACAAACAGACTCCCGTTTATCAACCATAGAGTGCGTGCTAGCACGAACAACGGGCTACTCGCGGCGACAGCCTGTGCTAGCACCAATGCCAACACACCGGTTCCCATCGTCACGGCAAACCAATTAGGTGTAAAAAAACGGACTAACTCGGTGAGTGAGGCCAAGTGTTTAAAAGGCCTCGGTATTTTTCGTATCGTGAGTGGCATAGTGTCCTCCTGTTAAGAGGAACTATAAAAGGCTATATCCCAACCTAAAAACGGATTAATGTTGTTAGACCAATCGATAAAAGTGGTAAACAAATAATTTTGAATTTATTTTTTTGCTATCGCTTGAGCACAGGCCCAGGCTGAACTCCAAGCCCATTGGAAATTATAACCGCCTAACCAACCTGTAACATCGACAACTTCACCAATAAAATACAAGCCGGGAACATCCCGCACTTCAAATGTCTGAGAGGAGAGATGTTGGGTATCAACGCCCCCCAGCGTAACCTCAGCAGTTCGGTACCCTTCCGTTCCATTGGGGTGGATCTGCCAAGCCGTTAATTGATTCACCAGCTGCTGCTGCTGCCGTGAATTGAGCTGTTTGAGTGTCACATCAGGAACAAAAGATAATTCAGCGAGCTGATCAACCAGTCGTTTTGGTAATACCCGTGCCAAGCTATTTTTTAGTGATAAGTTTGGATGCTCGTTCCGCTGTGCCTCAATAAAACCATTAATATCCATATCGGGTAATAAATTTACCGTCACGGCTTCACCGGGACGCCAATAACTGGAAATTTGTAATATTGCAGGACCTGAAAGTCCACGGTGGGTGAAAAGCAGCGACTCTTTAAAGCGAGTTCCCTGAGCAGCATCAACCGTAACGGGAACCGCTATCCCTGAGAGTTGCTGAAGATTATCAAGTAAAGGCTTGTGAAGGGTAAGAGGAACTAATGCCGCACTCACCGGGCGAACGGATAACCCAAATTGCTCTGCGACTTTGTATCCAAATGGGGTTGCCCCTAGACCCGGCATCGATAAGCCTCCCGATGCGATAACGACATTACGGGTACAGACTTGCATACCATTTAAGGTGAGATGGTATTCATCGGAATCCTGTCGCTGAATACTAAGGACTTCACTACGTAAACGAATCGTGACATTACCCTGTTCACATTCAGCCGTTAAAAGATCAACAATTTGCTGGGCAGATTCATCACAAAATAGCTGACCTAAGGTTTTTTCATGCCAATTAATGTTGTATTTATTTACCAGATCAATAAAGTCCCACTGTGTATAGCGAGCAAGTGCTGACTTACAAAAATGAGGATTGTGCGAAAGGTAGGCAGAAGGCTCAATGTACAGATTAGTAAAGTTGCAACGCCCTCCTCCGGACATCAATATTTTGCGCCCAACTTTTTTTCCGTTATCAACCACTAAGACATTCAGTCCTCGCTGCCCAGCTTGGGCGGCACAGAATAACCCCGCAGCCCCAGCGCCAATTACTACGACATCAAAATTTTCCACACAACCCCCTCTAAAAGGCCAGATTGTAGTGACCCTTAACCTCGGTGGCTAGTGAGCAAAAAAAAAAGTTGATTGATTATTAAATAACTTACTATTTTTTATAGAAAAATTACCGTTAATTTTACTTTAGCTGGCCAGTAATAAGAAAAAAATTGGATATTTTACTTTCCTGCAAGCACCTAACTCGCCGATAATCGCTAAGGCATGTCCCATAAAATGGCGTAACATTATGTTCCATCTGTTTACCGGTCTTGATTTGAGTACCAGCCTATTCTTAGTTCTGGCACTTTTATTTGTTCTTTTCTACGAAGCGATTAATGGCTTCCATGATACAGCGAACGCGGTTGCTACCGTTATTTATACCCGTGCCATGCGTGCACAGCTCGCAGTAATGATGGCAGGCTTATTTAATTTCCTTGGCGTATTATTCGGTGGCTTAAGTGTCGCTTATGCGATAGTGCATATTCTTCCCACCGATCTACTGCTTAATGTTGGCTCTTCTCACGGGCTAGCAATGATTTTCTCAATATTGCTGGCTGCAATTATTTGGAATCTAGGAACGTGGTATTTTGGCTTACCGGCATCAAGTTCGCATACGCTTATTGGTGCGATCATCGGTATTGCCGTAACAAACGCGCTGGTGACGGGAGGTTCGTTAGTTCAGGCGTTAAATCTTCCAAAAGTTATTAATATCTTTTTATCGCTGATACTGTCTCCAATTGTCGGTATGGTGATCGCCGGTTTATTGATCTTCTTACTCCGCAAGTATTGGAGTGGGACCAAAAAACGTCGACGTAACCACATGACGCCAGCTGATCGTGAAAAACAGGACGGTAAAAAGAAACCTCCTTTTTGGACACGTACTGCGCTTATCGTTTCAGCAATAGGTGTGAGCTATTCACACGGTGCCAATGATGGTCAAAAAGGTATCGGTTTGGTCATGCTGGTTTTAATTGGCGTTGCACCAGCCGGATTTGTGGTGAATATGAATGCTTCAGGTTACGATATTACACGTACACGTGACGCCGTAAATCATCTTGAACAGTATTATCAACAGCATAATATTCCGGTCACTTCGCTAACTGCTTTACCAGCCTCAGCAAACACGCCAATCAATCCTAACGAGCCTTTCCACTGTAATAGTGAAAGTGGGTTAACAACTGTTCATAACGCCCAAAGTTTGCTGAAGAACCTTTCAAGCTATGATCAGTTAAGTGTTGAAAACCGTTCTCAAGTTCGCCGTTTACTGCTCTGTATGTCAGATACAACCGATAAGATTGCGAAACTCCCCTCTACCACAACCGAAGACAAACGTTTCTTAGCAAATCTGAAGAGTGACCTTAACGGGACAATTGAATATGCCCCAGTTTGGATCATTTTTGCCGTTGCTTTAGCGTTATCGTTAGGTACCATGGTCGGCTGGCGCCGTGTAGCAACGACTATTGGCGAAAAAATTGGTAAGAATGGGATGACTTATGCACAAGGTATGTGTGCACAGATCACAGCGGCCGTCTCGATAGGGTTAGCAAGTTATACCGGTATGCCGGTATCAACCACTCACATTCTTTCATCTTCAGTTGCCGGGACGATGATTGTTGATGGCGGAGGGGTGCAAGCGAAAACGATCCGTAGTATCGCCTTGGCTTGGGTTCTTACTTTACCGATTTCAATCCTGCTTTCTGCGACCCTTTACTGGATTGCATTAAAGATAATTTAACCAGATCCAGACACAGGTCATTGATCTGTGTCTGACTTTTCCTACTCATTTACTGCCTCTCTCGCTAACTCAAGCTATAATTCTGTTAAGCTAATTACCCTATTTCACCATGACAGTCTTTGTGCTTAACGCTATGATTGGGACTTCATAGCAACATCAGTAATCGCTAACCACAATGTCGTGACTATTGCGCCCATAAGGAGTTTACCATGTCTTATAATCATATTTTGGTGGCCGTCGATCTCGCACCAGAAAGTGAAGAGTTAGTCCAGAAAGCGGTTTCTCTGGCAAAACCTTACAATGCAAAAGTATCGATTATTCATGTTGATGTTAACTATTCTGACCTTTATACCGGATTAATTGATGTGAATTTAGGTGATATGCAAAAGCGTATCTCTCAAGAAACCTCACAAGCCTTAACGACATTAGCTAATCAGGCCGGTTATCCTCTAAGCGAAATATTGAGTGGTACTGGCGAGTTGGCTCAGGTACTGATCGATGCAATCCATAAATACGAAATTGATTTAGTCATCTGCGGCCATCATCAAGATTTCTGGAGTAAATTGATGTCTTCTGCACGACAACTCATCAATAATGTTCATATCGATATGCTAATCGTACCTATCCGTGAAGAAGAGTAATTGAGTCCTCCCGACCCTATGACTGCTGATCGGGAGTTTTTTTACGCTATTTCTGGCTTTAACGATGGATAAATATCGAAGCGGTGGCTTTTGGTAACCACCGCAGAGCTAGTTTCAACACCATTCAAAGCTGGCGCATAGTCGGGACGTTTAACGACAATGCGACGTTTCGCTAAGCAACGTGCCGGTGTCAGCAATGCGTCAGCGTCTTCATCAGCACCGACTAGTGACTGAAAAATTCGCATTTCTTTTTTAACTAATGCACTTTTTTGACGGTGCGGATACATCGGGTCAAGATACACGACATCAGGGCGAGGCGTTAAGGTAGTGAGTTGCTGCACACTCGTACCATAAATTAACGTTAGTCGTTGTTGTAACCACTCGCCGATTTCCGGATCGAGGTAGCCACGACGCAGACCATCTTCTAGCAAAGCTGCAACCACAGGGTGCCTTTCAATCATCCGTACCCGGCATCCGAGCGAGGCCAGCACAAAAGCATCTCGTCCTAAACCTGCCGTTGCATCCACCACATCGGGAAAGTAACTTCCCTTTATGCCAACAGCCTTAGCGACGGCTTCACCACGACCGCCTCCAAATTTACGACGATGTGCCATCGTTCCAGCCACAAAATCGACGTAGATACCCCCCAACTTGGGTTCATCTCGTTTACGGAGTTCCAATCGCTCAGCGGTTAGCACTAACGCCATTAATGCATTATCGTCGTGGCGGATCTCCCAACGTTCGGCGATATCATTTAGGGCACCCGCTTGGGTGCCCGATTCATCAACTAAGCAAATATTCACTTACTTAGCCTTCGATCCCATATTGTTTTAACATTGCGTCGATCTGTGGCTCGCGTCCACGAAAACGCTTAAACAGATCCATCGGCGCTTCTGAGCCCCCACGGCTTAAGACGTTATCTAAGAATGACTGACCTGTTTCACGGTTAAAGATACCTTCATCTTCAAATCGTGACCATGCATCTGCGGCTAGGACATCTGCCCAGAGATAACTGTAATAGCCTGCGGCATAGCCACCCGCAAAGATATGGCTAAAGGCATGTGGAAAGCGACCCCATTCCGGTGAAGGCATAACCGCAACCTTCTGCTTCACATCTTGCAGAATTTCCAGCACTCTTGCCCCTTTCTCTGGCTGGTATTCAGCGTGTAAGCGGAAGTCAAAAAGCCCAAACTCAAGTTGGCGTAAGATAAACATGGCAGCATTATAATTTTTCGCCGCCAACATTTTTTCCAATAAGGATTGAGGAAGTGGCTCACCTGTTTCGTAATGACCTGAGATAAAGGCTAATGCCTCAGGTTCCCAGCACCAGTTTTCCATAAATTGACTCGGTAACTCGACCGCATCCCAAGGAACACCATTGATACCAGAAACGCCTGCGGTATCGATTTGGGTTAGCATATGGTGAAGGCCATGCCCAAACTCATGGAATAGGGTAACCACTTCGTCGTGGGTAAAGAGTGCAGGTTTATCTCCCACTGGGCGATTAAAGTTACAAGTGAGATACGCGACCGGTTTTTGTAATGTACCGTCCGCTTTTTTCATCCGTCCCACACAGTCATCCATCCACGCACCACCACGTTTATGTTCCCGTGCGTAGAGGTCAAGGTAAAAACTACCGACTAATTGATCGTTACCGTCAAATAAATCAAAGAAGCGTACCTCAGGATGCCAAACATCGACATCATGACGCTCTGCGGCGCGCAATCCATAAACACGGTGAATAACTTCAAATAAGCCGCTCAGCGCACGTTGTTCTGGAAAGTAAGGACGTAACTGCTCATCACTAATGGTATAGAGATGCTGTTTTTGTTTTTCTGCATACCAAGTAATATCCCAAGGGTGTAGGTCGCTTACGCCATAATGCTGTTGAGCAAATTCACGTAATTGGGCAAGCTCACGTTCACCTTGGGGCTGGGCCCGTGCTGCAAGATCGTTCAAGAAACCGAGTACTTGGTCGGTTGACTCTGCCATTTTTGTTGCCAGAGACTTCTCAGCAAAAGAACCAAAGCCCAAGAGTTGTGCGATTTCATGGCGTAATGCCAGTTCTTCTTCAATGAGTGGTCCGTTATCCCACTTACCCGCATTTGGGCCTTGATCCGAAGCTCTTGTGCTGTAGGCACGGTACATCTCTTCGCGTAAAGTTTGGTTATCACAGTAAGTCATTACCGGTAGATAACTTGGGATATCCAGTGTGAGTAACCATCCTTCCTGCTGCTTTGCTTCCGCTTGAGCTTTTGCCGCAGCAAGGGCGCTTTCCGGCATACCCGCTAATTCTTTTTCGTCAGTAATGAGCTTACTCCAGCCCATTGTTGCATCCAGCACATTGTTGCTGTAAGCCGCGCCAATCTCAGAAAGACGAGCAGAAATTTCACCGTAACGTTTTTGTTTCTCGCTCGGTAGACCAATGCCTGAAAGCTCAAAGTCACGCAGCGCGTTATCCACTGCTTTTTGCTCAGCCATCGATAAGGCGGAATACTCCGTACCCTCTTTTAGGCTACGATATGCTTGGTACAAGCCTGCGTGTTGACCCACCCAAGTACCGTACTCGGATAATAGAGGCAATACCCCTTCGTAGGCTTCACGTAACTCAGGACTATTTTTGACTGAGTTAAGATGACTCACCGGAGAAAAAATACGTCCTAAGCGATCATCAGCTTCGGCTAACGGCTGGCAAAGATTTTCCCACGTGTAGGGGCCAGACTGCGCAACCACTCGTTCAACCGTTGCACGGCACTCATCTAAAGCCGCTGTAACAGCTGGCACGACATGCTCCGGTTTTATCGCAGAGAAAGGTGGCAAGCTGAAAGGGGTGAGTAGTGGATTTGTCATAGCACCATCCTATAGAAGTTTGAGTTGAACGCTGATCGTATTTTCAAGATATGGGGATGAAAGTAAAAATATCAATCTTAGTCTCTGCTTCTCTTGGGTAACGCTACTGCCCCGCAGGGCAATTTGATATACTGGCAGCTCATAGACAGCATTTGCTGTACCGTTTTTATAAGTGTTCTGGAATAAAGGAAATCACATGCTGAGCTATCGCCACAGCTTCCACGCGGGTAACCACGCCGATGTTTTAAAGCACACCGTGCAAAGCCTTATTATCTCGGCGTTAAAAGAGAAGGATAAACCTTTTCTTTATTTGGATACCCACGCCGGTGCAGGCCGTTACCTGCTCAATAGCGAGCAAGCAGAACGGACAGGCGAGTATATGGAAGGTATCGCACGTATTTGGCAACAAAGTAATACGCCAGTCGAGCTTGCCCCCTACTTGCAAGCCGTTCGTGATTTAAATCCCTCCGGGCAACTTAAATATTATCCAGGATCACCACTGATCGCCCGCCATTTATTACGTGAGCATGATCAATTACAGTTGACCGAGCTCCATCCTAGCGACTATCCGTTGCTACGTAGCGAATTCCAAAAGGATCTGCGTGCAGTCGTTTCACGCAGTGATGGTTACCAACAGCTCAAAGCTAAACTTCCGCCGCAATCTCGACGTGGACTAGTACTTATTGATCCCCCTTATGAGATCAAAAGCGACTATCAGGCAGTAGTACAAGGTATCGCCGAAGGCTATAAACGATTCTCAACCGGAGTATATGCGCTCTGGTACCCGGTAGTCTTACGCCAGCAAATCAAGCGCATGATTGCTGAACTGAAAGACACCGGTATCCGCCGTATTCTACAAATCGAATTGGCCGTAAAACCTGATAGCGATCAGCGTGGAATGACAGCATCAGGGATGATTGTCATCAATCCACCATGGAAGTTAGAACAGCAAATGAAGTCCGTGTTACCTTGGTTACATCAGCAACTAGTTCCTCAAGGTATTGGCCATACCTTAGTCGAGTGGATTGTGCCTGAATAATCGATATTGAGAGCTATCATCTGTATAGCTCTCATTTCAAACAAATAGAAAAGTAGAACGCTAACGCGGATCTGACTTCGCACTGACCAGGATTTTCCAGTGAACCTCTAAACGTCAATCACCATAAAATCGCTCGCAAAAATCGTGTTAGTGAAAATCCCACGACACTCTGCTAATAGACGCGGCATATCATGTTGCCGATAACGAGAACTGAAGTGCGTCGCGATTAATTGACTGACTTCAGCCTGTTGGGCAATTAACGCCGCTTGCGCTGTGGTCGAGTGCCCTCGTCCATTCGCCTTTTCTGCCATCGCCGCTTCTAATGTCGCTTCATGAACAAGAATGTCAGCCCCCTTTGCCAGTAGAATGGCATTATCGCAAGGCGCGGTATCGCCAAGAATAGTCACGACTTTCCCTTTTTGACTTGGGCCGAGATAGCGCTGAGCCACCAGCTCTCGTCCATCAGGAAGCTGTACGTTTTTTCCTTTTTTTAGCTGTTGTAACCAGGCCCCCGCCGGGATGTTATCTGCTTTTAAGAATTGCTCATCTAATTTTCCAGGTAAATCATGCTGCTCAACCCGATAACCGTAACAAGGAATCACATGATTTAAGGATTGTGCAATCACCCGATACTGTTCATCCTCATAGATAACCCCCGGCTCAACCTCAATAATGTCTAATGGAAAATCAACCCATGAACCACTGATGCTTAAGGCTGTTTCAATAAAAGTCTTCAAACCTTTTGGGCCATAAAGGGTAAGAGGCGTCACTATACTGCTCATTGAGCGACTGGTTAACATTCCTGGAAGCCCGAAAATATGGTCACCATGCAAATGAGTAATGAATATTTTTTCTAATCGTCCGGGCTTTAATGGCGTTCGCATAAACTGATGCTGTGTCGCTTCGCCACAATCAAATAGCCAGGTTTCCCCTTTCGTAGAGAAGGTCAGTGCTATACTGGTGACATTACGCTGTAAACTCGGTGTGCCAGCACAGGTACCAAGAAAAGTTAAGTACATCGTAGTTCCGGTTAGTTTTCCCATCGTGAAATAAGCCTATCACAGCTATAGAAGTAAACTTTGCATAGTTTTTCCGACGCAGGTTACACTGTGCATAGAAACTAATTAATTTTATCGACCTCAATTGAAATGGAAGGAACGATGACTAAACATTATGATTACCTGGCTATCGGTGGCGGGAGCGGTGGTATCGCGTCAATTAATCGTGCAGCGATGCATGGCAAAAAATGTGCCTTAGTAGAAGCAAAAGCGCTAGGAGGCACATGTGTCAACGTAGGCTGTGTCCCTAAAAAAGTCATGTGGCATGCCGCGCAGATCGCTGAAGCAATCCATATGTACGGTCCTGATTACGGTTTTGATACTACCGTTAATAAGTTTGATTGGAAGACATTAATCAAAAACCGCTCAGCCTACATCGATCGTATCCATAATTCTTACGACAATGTATTAGGTAAGAATAATGTCGATGTCATCAAAGGTTTTGCAAAATTCGTTGATGCCCATACGGTTGAAGTTAACGGCGAAACGTATACTGCAGATCATATTTTAATCGCAACGGGTGGCCATCCAGTTCTCCCTTCAATCCCAGGCGCTGAGTATGGTATTGATTCTGATGGATTTTTTGAATTAGATAATCTACCTGCACGTATTGCAGTGATTGGCGCTGGCTATATCGCGGTAGAAGTCGCTGGAGTGCTTAACTCACTCGGTGCAGAAACAGATTTATTTTTACGTAAAGACAAACCACTTCGCGGTTTTGATCCTCTACTCTCTGATACGCTCGTTGAGGTAATGGAAAAAGAGGGCCCTAAACTGCATAAACAGTGTGAAGCGGAACGTATTGAAAAAAATAGTGATAATAGCCTAACGATTTATTTCACTAACGGCACTTCGCATAACACTGACTGCCTAATTTGGGCAATCGGTCGAGCTCCTGCAACCGAGAATATCAACCTTGCAGTGACCGGTGTGGAGTTGAATGATAAAGGTTATATCAACGTCGATAAGTATCAAAATACGTCGGTACCTGGAATTTATGCGGTAGGTGATAATACGGGTGCGGTGGAATTGACGCCTGTCGCTGTCGCAGCAGGTCGACGTTTATCCGAGCGTCTATTCAATAATAAGCCGGATGAACACATGGATTTTTCAAATATCGCGACTGTGGTCTTTAGTCACCCGCCAATTGGTACGGTAGGACTCAGCGAACCTGAAGCACGAGAAAAATTTGGTGACGAGCAGGTAAAAATTTATTCCTCTTCATTTACCGCGATGTATACCGCAGTGACTCAATACCGTCAACCTTGTCGGATGAAACTTGTCTGCGTAGGCCCTGATGAGAAAATCGTTGGTATTCATGGTATTGGTTACGGTATGGATGAAATGCTACAAGGATTTGCCGTCGCCTTGAAAATGGGGGCAACAAAACGAGATTTTGATAATACCGTTGCCATCCATCCAACATCTGCTGAAGAATTTGTGACTATGCGCTAAGCCTTTCTCTAGGCAAAAATAAGAAACCACCTGCGGGTGGTTTCTTTTTAGATATATTATAAGCGCGCCCGCAATTATTCCCCTTGCGGATCACTCTCCCCTAAGAAAAAATACCAGAGCGGAATCGACATCAGACCCGTAAAAACACTGGTATAGATAATAATCATCATTCCTTGCATGACATACATTCCCCCCGACCACTGAGCAAAGGAGAGATGGTACTCATCAATGACGCCACCGATAATCGCCCTACTCATAACAGCACAAGTGATTAACCAAATAACGACCACGCCACGAATAAAATTATGTTTCTTTTTACGCTGCTTATACTGCTCACTCGTAATAAGTGAACACTCACCTACAGGTTTATTTTGCATGGTTATCGCCCTCTTCCAGCGAAATAGATCAACGAGTATAAAGAGAAGTAGACTCACGCCAAGAACAGGTAATGCATAACCCAATAATATCGCTATTATCGTAATGATGCCGCGCAGCATTCCCGGACAATTTTTCCACGCCTCACTTAACGTATTGGTAGGTGAATGTTGGGCCGGGACAGGTCGGCGTATCCACCACTGGCGATACCCCATAACGATCATCACACAGAGTCCCAATGCGAAGAGCGCGAGTACGACCTGATTTACCCAACCGAATAAGACGCCCATATGTGCATCCACTCCCCAACGCGTTAATTTTGCCAGAAGTGGATAGTCGCGGAACTCGACGCGGTCAATAACTGCGAGGGTTTGTGGATTTAGGGCGACTGCATCAACGTGAACCGGCCAACGGTGATCAATCTCAGTAACCGTCCAGGTATGGTGACTGTCTTTAGGCGAACGAATTTCAATTTTAGCCGCGTCAATACCGGCATTACGTGCATGCGATAACACACTATCCCAATCGTTATCGGCAACATGATAGCTCGGTGAATTCACTATCGATGGGCCGCTCATATCCATACCAGGCATACTCGCCATATCCATCGTTTGATGCTCCGCATGAGGAGTCATCACCTTTCCTTTATCTTGCCCATCGAGGACGGTTGTCACCTGCGGAGTTAACCAACCGAAGCTATGTCGTAGACGATTCACATTCTCCCCTGCCCACTGCGACCAAGTGATCCCTGTGGCGGAAAGAAACAACATACCCAGTAGTAGGACTACACCTAAACGGCGATGCCAGCGTTGGCTAAATGTAGCAGTGGACGTATGCCTAAGTCGTTGCCGAGAGACTAACCATAGAATTATGCCGCCTAATGCGGCAATCCACATCCATGATGCAGCAAGTTCACTGTATGCTCTGCCGACATTTCCCAACAATAAACTTTGATGTAAATGATCCAACCCTGTACGGAACGGCAGTATGCCTGAGGTACCGTATACGGTGTAATCACCGGTGACAATCAGTCTATAAGGATCAACAAAAATAGCACGTGTCTCTGACGGCCCAAGACCAGGTTGAGAAAATTGGATACGTGTTGTCGATGTTGCTGAAGGTGCTGGGCGCACTGCCGCAATACTACCTGATTGATGGAGGTACTGCCGAGCCACAGCAATCTGTTGAGAAAGCGGCTGGGTATCTCCCATCGGAATAACCGTTAACGTCGGTTTGTATAACCACGCTTCGATACTCGGTGTGATGACATACAGCATCCCAGTAAATGAAGCGATAAAAATAAATGGCCCTACACATAAGCCAATATAAAAATGTAAACGACGCAGCAATAGCATAAATGCGCTATTACTCTTTGACGCCGTTGTTACGCAGTCAGTCATAGTAATTCCGCTTGTTAAAATCAATAGTGAAAGCACTCATACATAAAGTGCCACATTGGTTAACAACCGACAGACGGCGGGCCTCTTGATAACTGAGGCGGATAAAAAGGAATCAGGATAATTGTTTGATAGGGGATCCGTGGTGTAACCCGTGATAGGGCAGTAATAAACCAAAGTATCGCGGCGGCGAGACTCACTAAGAAAGGAAAATGAATGAGTAATTCACAATAGCCACAGAGTAATCCTGACTCAACAGAAGAGTGCTCACCCTTTTTTTGAGGCGTCATGTGATGCATCATTTCTTCTGACATAGCCCCATCGTTCATTGATAGGGGGCAGGATTGAGAGGTGTAAGGAACTCTATCGGAGTGAGAAAGGAAGAGTGCAAGAGAGACTAAGGGCGCGATAAATAACAGTAACATCGAAAGTAGAGCAAGCGTTGCGATCAATCGATTTTTTACTGAGTGTACAAGCATGCGCCCTATCTATTCTAAAGAAAAGCCTTGGGTCGAGAGTATAAACCGACACAAGGCAAAAATGTTAATAATTAGTGTGCAGATTTATCATAACGCGACAATTTGTCTAAATATCCCATAACAAATGCAGAAAATACAAAGGTGACGTGTAAAACGACGTACCATAAAATTTTTGTATTATCGATGGTACGGACTTCCATAAAGACACGCAGGAGGTGTATTGACGAGATCGCCACTATGGAAGCAGCCACTTTATTTTTTAGAGAGCCTGCATCCATTTTTCCTAACCAGCTTAACTTTTCTTTGCTCTCATCAATATCAAGACGGGAAATAAAGTTTTCATACCCTGACAACATCACCATGATGAGTAATCCCCCCACTAGTGACATATCGATCAGTGAGAGGAGTAATAAGATGAGATCATTTTCACTGACGGTGAGAAGCTCAGGCAGAACATGAATCACTTCTTGGAAAAATTTTACGGTTAATGCCAGCAGTCCCAGAGAGAGACCAAAATAGACTGGCGCCAAAATCCAGCGGGTGGCATACATTAAATTTTCGACAAAACGTTCCATAATAATCCGAGCAAGAAAAAAAGGTGTGGGCCAGTATATCAAAGGCAACGACTAAACTGACCCACTATTCTTCACTCATTACTCATCAACACCGACAAAACCGCCGGTTTGTCGCTGCCATAGTCGCGCATAAATGCCTTGTTGAGCTAAGAGTTGTTGATGTGTACCTTGCTCCGCGATGCGGCCTTGATGTAATACAATCAACCGATCCATCCGCGCAATTGTCGAGAGGCGATGTGCTATCGCAATAACTGTTTTGCCATCCATTAACGATTCAAGGCTTTCTTGAATGGCTGCTTCGACTTCCGAGTCTAGTGCTGAAGTTGCTTCGTCCATAATCAAGATCGGTGCATTTTTTAATAGAACACGAGCGATAGCGATACGTTGACGTTGCCCACCTGATAGCTTAACGCCCCGCTCCCCGACTTGAGCCTCTAAACCTACCCGCCCTTCGTTATCGGTTAACTGCGGGATAAATTCATCCGCTCGTGCACCAATGATGGCGGCCGATAGCGCTTCATCCGTTGCATCAGGACGACCATATAAGAGATTATCGCGAATAGACCGGTGCAGTAAGGAGGTATCTTGCGTAATCATACCAATTTGGCTACGTAAACTATCTTGCGTCACATTCGCTATGTTTTGCGAATCGATGCTAATCACTCCGTGGTTAACGTCATACATACGGAGTAACAGATTCACCAACGTCGATTTACCGGCACCCGATGACCCGATAAGTCCAATCTTCTCACCCGGTTGGATGGTTAGAGTAAGATCATCAATAATAATCCTCTCTGCAGAATAGCCAAAACGTACGTGGTCAAAAATGATTTGGCCTTGCGTCACGGTCAATTGTTGTGCATTAGGGGGATCTTGTACGCTGAGTGACTGTGAAACAGTCTTCATTCCATCTTGCACAGTTCCAATATTATCGAAAATACCGTTGACCACCCACATGATCCAACCTGACATATTAACCAAGCGAATCACCAAGCCTGTTGCAAGGGCAATCGCCCCAACTGAGATCAGCGATTCACTCCATAGCCATAATGCAAGCCCAGTGGTCGTGACAATTAAAGCACCGTTCATTGTTGAGAGGGTGACATCCATTGCCGTAATCATTCTTCCTGCCAGCTGCGTCTTTTCTGTCTGATCTTGTAGCGTTTCACGCGCGTTTTGCTCTTCAAGTGCACTGTGAGCGAAGAGTTTTAAGGTGGCAATGTTCGTATAACCATCAACAATAAAGCCCATTAATTTAGAACGCGCTTCCGAGGATACGACAGAACGCTGCTTCACTTTCGGTACAAAATAGCTTAATGCCGCGATATAGATGACCATCCAGATAATAAGGGGGATCATTAATTTCCAATCCGTTTCAGCGAACAGCACCAGTGAGGTCACCGCATAAATTAATACGTGCCAAATAGCATCAACGAGTTGAACCGCAGAATCCCTTACTGAGTTACCCGTTTGCATAATTCGCTGGGCAATTCGTCCAGCAAAATCACCTTGAAAAAAAGAAAGGCTTTGCTTCAATACATAACGATGATTTTGCCAACGGATCATACTCGTCATCCGTGGGTTAATGGTTTGGTGAATAAGTAAATCATGTAACCAGATCATGATAGGGCGAATCACCAAAGCCACTGCGCCCATCCACAGCAAAATTTGCCAATGTTCACGAAAAATAGTGGCAGGTTGGCTATGATTCACTAAATCAATGATAGTGCTCAAATAGCTAAATAATGCAACTTCAATAAGTGCCCCGAGAAACCCGACAACTAGTAAGGCAGCAAAACAAGGCCATACTTGGCGTAGGTAATAAAGATAAAAAGCACCAATGGTTTTCGGAGGCTCACCGCTTGGCGCCTCGCGGAAAATATCAATCAATCGTTCAAAACGCTCAGAAATCATAACTCTATAGACTCTACGCAGTGTATGAGGGAATAAGTTTACTGTAAAACAGCCTGAACTGCCGCCCCAAGGAGCGATTTTCATGCCGATTAAGAAGTAATGAGGGGAGTCGATAGAAACGTTAATGCCGTGTAATCAAGCTTATCTTTCCCCTTAATCGGGGTAGTAATGGCGTAAATATTATATGTCATTACTTTTTACTTGATCGTTACCGCGACCGTCTCGACTTTCCAAGACGCTTTGTCAAAAGAACGCCCATAGATAAGCTGTAATTCTGCTAAACCCTTTTGCTGAGCGATAAAAGTAAAGGTTTGTTGGGTAGGGCAACCGACGGCCCCTTTAGGGCAATTTTCTGGATGCTGGTGATCCGCCGATATAAAAATTAACTGCTTTGGAAGCTGCTTTATCATCCATTGGTAACCTGTCGTCGGGTGACTCGCTACCACCAGTTGAACTAACTGCCCTTCCACACCTTCTAAACGCTGTTTTTGATGAGTCGCCAGTGCGGGTAACGATAACAGCATTGCGATACCTGCAATGATCATGGTGTATCGATTCATACAGAGCCCTTTTTAAGGAAGGTCGCGATATTAATTAGTTGAGTAAGCCGAGGTGTTCGATCAATATCGACGTTCCAATACCCACCAGCACAACACCCCCTAGTATTTCGGCCCACTTACCCAAAACGGGTCCGATAAAACGGCCAATCAACATTCCTGTGGTAGCCATGATAGTAGTGCTGACACCAATAGTCACGGCTGTTAGTACAATATTCACCTGTAGGAAAGCTAATCCAACGCCGACGGCTAGCGCATCCAAACTTGTCGCGACAGCCGTCAATGCTAGAACCATAAAACCGTGACGCTCAGGCGGAACGTCGTCATCGTTACAATGACGCAATCCTCCAACGATCATCCGACCACCTAATACCGTCAATAGCACAAAAGCAATCCAATGATCCCATGCCATTACATACTTACTTGCGGCAATACCTAACCCCCAGCCAATCAGGGGAGTCAGCGTTTCAATAACACCAAAGATTAATCCAGTACGCAGCGCCTCTTTCAAGGTCACTTGTTTAAGCACTGCGCCTTTGCCCAGTGCTGCCGCAAAAGCATCCATCGACATGCCTAAAGCAAGGATAAGGGTAGTGAGTATATTCATAGTAGTCGGAAAAATAGTACAAAGTATCAGTAATAATTCCATTGAGGAATTTGCAATGCGTGGAGTCTACCATGTAACACTGGAAATAAAAAAGCAATAAAATCATGCATTTAAGTATAGCAAAGGCTATAATTCTTACCCGACTACATAAAGAAGCGCAAGCCAAGGATATTCTTGGTAAAATTATGGCTTGTGTAGGATCGGTTAAACGACGTTTAGTTGAAGAAAATGCGAGCGCCTTATGAAAAATCCTCTTGAAACACTTTTTATTCCTGCCGGTATTTTACTGTTAGGCTTTCTCTCTGCGCTGCTTCTCCCAGCTCCAACATTTGGAATTCGCGTAGCACGTAGGATAATGACTTCATTTCATTTGATGGATATCAATCAGCTGTACACGATTGTTTTCACGTTGTGGTTTCTGCTTCTCGGTATCTTGGAATACATGCTGATACGCTTCGTCTGGCGGCGCTTTATTCAACCTACATCGAGATCTTAATACTATAATTAACATTTTTTTAACTATTTTTTATCATTCCTATCGGCAATGGCATAAATTTAGTAATAATCATATTTATCATGAAGTTATGATTTAATATTTCCATTATCTGTATTCTTATCTCTGTTTAGCTGAGTACACTGACTTTATAGTGAATAAAAAATAACGCACTGAATATAAACATAAAAAATCCATATCATGAAGATTATTGATCACTATATCTAGGTTTTTTCCAAGAAAATACTTTAAATCCGATGTTTAAAATAAATAGGGAAATGTTATATTTATTGCCATCTTACTGAGTGCTTCATTTACCGTCACTACGCTGTAAGCAAAATAAGTGCCTTACAGAAGAGGATATTGCCTCATGTCTACATCACCTTTACATCTTGCCAACGACACCATGACTGCTAATCTGCCCGAGTCTTCAGTACTTGATATGCTCCTGATTGGTGCAGGAATTATGAGTGCGACGCTTGGTACGCTTTTACAAGAAGTTGAGCCAACAACGCGTATCGAGATGGTCGAACGCCTGTCTGGTGTTGCTGAAGAATCATCTAACGGTTGGAATAATGCGGGAACAGGCCATTCAGCTCTGGCAGAGTTAAATTACACCCCACAGCGTGCGGATGGATCCATTGATATTTCTAAGGCGATTTCGATCAATGAAGCCTTTATGGTTTCCCGCCAATTCTGGGCATCGCTCGTCGAACAAGGCAGATTGGGTGAACCACGTAGCTTTATTAATACCACGCCGCATATGAGCTTTGTTTGGGGTGATGATAATGTGAACTTCCTACGTAAACGTGCGGAAAGTTTACATCAAAGTTGTTTATTCAAAGGAATGGCTTTTTCTGACGATGCAGAAACTATCCGCCAGTGGGCACCTCTCATTATGAAAGGACGTCGGGCGGGAGAAAAAGTTGCAGCGACTCATTCACCTTTTGGTACCGATGTTAACTTCGGTGAGCTAACTAACCAGCTCATTAATAGCTTAAGTAAGCACGAGAATTTCCAGTTGTCCCTGCAACAAGAAGTTAGGACGATATCCCGTTTAAGTAATGGTTTATGGCAAGTTACCCTGCATAATCTGAAGAACAATTCTTCCCGCACTCTTACTGCTAAACATATTTTTATCGGAGCGGGCGGCGGAGCACTGCCGCTACTTCAAAAGACGGGTATTGAGGAAGCGAAAAAATTTGCGGGGTTCCCTGTTGGCGGCTCATTCCTAGTGACTGAGAAAGAAGAACTTGTCCACCAACATCTTGCAAAAGTTTACGGTAAAGCCAGTGTGGGCGCGCCACCAATGTCCGTTCCACATGTTGATACACGAGTACTTGATGGTAAACAAGTGCTACTTTTCGGTCCTTTTGCGACATTTTCTACAAAATTTCTTAAACAAGGATCACTGTTCGACATGTTTGGCTCAATGACGCCGAATAACCTCCTACCCATGATGCAAGTCGGTGCGCGTAATTTTGGTTTAGTGAAATATTTGATTGGCCAAGTTTTACTGAGCGATAAAGACCGCCTTGCGGCATTACGGGAATACGTACCCGATGCGAAAGCTGAAGATTGGCGCTTAGTGGTGGCGGGTCAACGAGTACAAGTTATTGAAAATGATAGCCAGAAAGGCGGCACGTTGAAGCTCGGTACGGAGATTATTACTTCCCAAGACGGGACCATTTCAGCGTTATTAGGTGCCTCTCCTGGTGCCTCAACCGCTGCACAAGCTATGCTTGAAGTAATGAATAGAGTTTTCAAAGATAAAATGGCTTCAGAAAGCTGGCAACAAAAGATCAAGCAGTTGATCCCCTACTGGCAGACCTCGCTTAATGATAACGAACAAGCTGCCGAACAAGTGCTTAAACACACTAGTCAGGTATTAGCGCTTGACTATCCGTCCACGGATATTGGGCAGTCGATGGAAGGTTTAACGTCATTGTCCTTCGCGAAGGCTGAAACAATCCCTTCTTAAACCGATTGTGGCCTACTACGTAGGCCACAATAGTTAGGCCATAATGACTTCGATCAACATCCAACCTGCGGTAACTAATAGCGTTAGTGACATAACGCCGTTAAATACCGTACGTTTATTAGCATCTTGCAGTAGCCCACTCATTTTATCACCTAACATCGCCCAAACAATGACACAAGGCAGCGTCATCATGCCGTAACTCAGTAACATCCAACTAATGGGAACATCGGCAGCGTAGACTAACGCGACATTTAAACACATTAGCCAAGCTTTAGGGTTTACGGCTTGAAAGAACACCGCCCCCATAAAACTCATCGGTGTAGAGGCTTGTGTTAATTGCGGAGCGGCAGAACGGAAAATTTTCCATGCTAACCAAGTAAGATATCCACTACCTGCTAGCGTCAAAGGGATGCGTATCATTGCCATCCAATGCAATAGCTGTTCAAACGCTAAAATAGAAAATAAGAGTTGGACTAGACAGCCAGCAATAATCCCTAAAACCATAGGCAAGGTTCTTTTTAATCCATAGTTCACTCCGGATGTCGCTAACATAACATTGTTTGGACCGGGTGTTACCGACATAACGACAACGTAACTGATGTAAGAGGGATCAAGCATAATAAGTGTCCTGCAAAAGAGTAGAGGGCTATGGTACAGCAGCGAGATAAAGGGTAACAGTGACAAAAAATACTTATTGTAATGAGTACAATTCTATTTATAGTAAATTGTACCTATCATATTGAGAATAAGGTGTACGCATGTCTGACTTAGCACACCGTTATCAACAATTGGCTGACGAGTTTGCAGTCCTCATTCATCAAGGGAAAATCAAGGCTGGCCAAAGGCTTCCTTCGATTAGACGCGTTGCAGAAACGCATCACGTTAGCGTCAATACCGTACTATCAGCGTGGCAGCGTTTAGAAAATCGCGGATTAGTGGAAGCAAGGCCGCAATCTGGATTTTATGTTCGCAGTGTATTGGCTGAAGTGAATACCTCAGCGCCTAGACAATTGAAACCTCGCGAATTAGGGCGTGAAAAAATGGCCCTGATCGAAGCCGCATTTTCCGCACAACGTAATCCGACTTACACCAATATTTCACTCGCCTGTCCACAGCATGAAGATTTTTTCCCCACATCAAAATTAGCAAAGATTTCAGCATCACTGTTACGTAGAACACCTAAAATCATTTCAACCTATGCCTTACCTAATAACGGCGAACCTTTGCGTGAGCAAATTGCTAAGCGTGCACTTTATGCAGGGTTATCACTGGCCGCGGAAGAGATTATTATTACCCACGGTTGTTCAGAAGCCATTCAGTTAGCGTTACGAGTCATTACCTCTCCTGGCGACTGTATCGGTATAGAAAGTCCTACCTACTTTTTCTTATTTCCTCTCCTCGCTGAACTGGGTTTAAAAGCGGTAGAGATCCCCACCGATCCCCGTAAAGGGATCAAAATGGACGTCCTTGAATTAATGCTGAAGGAGCGGAGAATCTCTGCATTAATCACGATACCAACTGTGCATAATCCATTAGGGTTTACGGCTTCTGTTGCGGATAAAAAAAGGCTCGCACAATTGGCTGCCCAGTATCAACTGCCGATTATTGAGGATGGTATTTATAGCGAGCTGCAATTCCATACTCCCGAATCACCAGCTGTAAAAAGTTTCGATAAAGAGGGATGGGTCATCTATTGCACTAGTTTTACGAAAACCCTAGCCCCTGATTTTCGTATTGGATGGATGATACCTGGCCGTTTTCACGGTGCGATTTCACGCTATTTTCCTGAGGGAACACAAGCCACACGTCCAACGGGTGGATTTGTATTTTGGGCTGAATTACCAGGTAAGATTAATACCATTGATCTGTTTGAACAGTTATTAAATGAACGTATTTGCGTGACACCGGGTTCGCTCTATTCCTTAAGCGAACATTACCATCATGCGTTACGTTTATCCTGCTGCTATCCTTTTGATGAGCGCTACCGTTATGCATTACGTCGTACTGGCGAGCTAGCCTGTGAAATGACAGGTATTTCTCCGCCATCTAGGGAACTTGAGCAAATCGAAAACCCGGGTGAACAGTAAGCTATACTGTAGTAAATAATGTATTTATCGCCCTAACCACAATGACGGAATTTTTATGGTTGAGACAAAAAATAACGTAAAAAAGGATAGTGACGAGCAAGTCGCGTCGATCATTCCTATTAAAACGGGGAATGCTTCCGTTGATCATTCGATTAAGCAAGCCTCGCGTTTCTATATATGGTTCACCGCGCTAAAACCTGTTGCCCATTTTCTTCGTGCGGTCGATCGCTTCAATGATCGTTTAGGTAGCCAGTTTGGCGCGGCAATTACCTATTTTTCATTTCTTTCGTTGATTCCTATTTTGATGGTCTCCTTCGCAGCACTAGGATTTGTACTTGCCTCAAATCAGGCTCTTCTTTCAGCATTAATCGATAAGATAGTAAATAGTATTAGTGATCCAACACTGACATTAACACTTAAAAATACCGTCAATACAGCTATTCAGCAGCGTACAACCGTTGGGATCACCGGTTTACTGCTGGCCCTTTATTCTGGGATTAGTTGGGTCGGTAATTTACGTGAAGCCATCAGAGCACAATCTCGTGATGTTTGGGAACGGGCACCAAAAGATGAAGAAAAAATTTGGCACAAATATTTACGCGATTTTGTATCGCTAACGGGTCTAGTCATCGCCTTAGTGATTTCGATATCACTCAACTCCGTTGCAGGCTCCGCCCAATCGACCTTAATCAGCGCATTGGGGTTAGACCATATTAGTTGGTTACGTCCCCTCATTACGGTCAGCGCATTATGTATATCTATCGGCTGTAATTACCTTATATTCCTCTGGATATTTTGGATACTTCCTCGCCATAAACCCCATAAAAAAGCACTTTTCCGGGGGACATTGTTAGCCGCAATCGGGTTTGAATTAATTAAATTTATTATGACTTTTACTTTACCCAAGCTCGCCTCTTCTCCTTCAGGTGCAGCATTTGGCTCGGTATTAGGCTTAATGGCTTTCTTTTATTTTTTCGCACGTTTAACGCTTTTTTGTGCCGCATGGATAGCCACTGCCAACCCTCCAACGTCAAATCAAGAAGAAAAAGAACCAGCAGGTAATTAATGGCAAAACAGGCTAATTAAATTAACTATTTTTTTTAGCCTGTTTCTAGCTTATCCCACCAGCATATGAGGGTATTACCTATAAAATATGTTAAATAATATGTCAGCCATATCATTATCGTCTTTTTAGCACCAGAGACTAGTTTTGGCTTAATTGAACCTGAAGGAGTGGCTACGTAATATGTTTTAACTTTTACACAAAAATAAGAAAATCTAATTATGCAGAAGTCAGAAATAATGACTGAACACACTCAGCAAGCTCCTCCAGTAAATCCACGTAATAAAGTGATTATTGCTTCTTTAGTCGGTACCGCTATAGAATTTTTTGATTTTTATATCTATGCAACCGCTGCAGTTATCGTTTTTCCACATATCTTTTTCCCACAAGGCGATGAAACTGTCGCAACACTGCAATCCTTAGCCACCTTTGCTATCGCATTTGTAGCTCGGCCAATTGGATCAGCCGTCTTCGGCCATTTCGGAGATAAAGTGGGACGTAAAGCAACTTTAGTGGCTTCACTTCTCACGATGGGAATTTCGACAGTAGCGATTGGCCTACTTCCGAGTTACCAAACTATCGGTATTATCGCGCCGTTATTACTCGCACTGGCCCGTTTCGGGCAAGGGTTAGGTCTGGGTGGAGAATGGGGAGGTGCCGCGTTACTTGCGACTGAAAATGCACCAGCCAAAAAAAGAGCATTATATGGATCCTTTCCACAACTCGGTGCCCCCATCGGTTTCTTTTTTGCCAATGGGACTTTCTTACTCCTTTCCTGGCTGCTCACTGATCAACAATTTATGCAGTGGGGATGGCGCGTTCCTTTTATTCTTTCTGCGGTACTGGTCTTAGTCGGACTCTATGTTAGGGTTTCCCTGCATGAAAGCCCTGTTTTCACTGAGGCTAAAAACTCGGAGCAGCAAGTCGCTCTTCCTATCACAACGTTATTTCAAAAACACTTTCGTGCCATGATCCTCGGCACGTTCATTATGCTTGCGACTTATACTCTATTTTATATTATGACCGTCTATTCAATGAGCTATGGCACTGCGCCCCTCCCTCATGGTTTAGGGTTTTCGAGAAATAGTTTCTTATGGATGTTAATGGTTGCAGTAATTGGATTCGGCGTTGCGATCCCAATTGCTGGGATCTTAGCGGATCGCTTTGGCCGCCGGCCGACGATGATCGTAATTACTTTATTGATTATTGCGTTTGCTTTGGTCTTTCCGACTATTCTAGCCAGCGGGTCCCATCTGCTTGTAATGCTATTCCTTACCCTTGGGTTAACGATCATGGGCTTAACTTTTGGGCCAATGGGCGCGCTATTACCTGAGCTTTTTCCTACAGAGATTCGCTATACCGGTGCATCATTCTCTTATAACCTTTCTTCTATACTAGGAGCCTCTGTCGCACCCTATGTTGCCACGTGGTTAAACGCCCAATGGGGACTTTTTGCAGTGGGGCTTTATTTAGCATCAATGGCAGCACTGACGTTGTTAGCACTTATTATCAGTAAAGAAACACAACATACAACACTCTATACCCCACGCGGTTAAAACTTCCCCTGTATAAGGGGTTATTTTTCTTTTTAAACCAGTACGTTAAGCGCAAAAAAACCCAATATTGACATGCAATATTGGGTTTCGACGCTACATTCGCTAGTTGATATTAGCCTGCGACTGCAATACTTTTCATATCAGTCATATAACCACGTAGTTTACGACCTACTTCTTCAATCGGGTGATGACGGACAGCTTCATTTACTTCACGTAACTGCGCGTTATCAACATTGTTGTCGGTGGTCACAGATTTACCTAAATCACCCGGTTTTAGATTCGCCATAAAATCTTTAAGTAATGGTACCGCAGCGAAACTGAATAGGTAATTTCCGTATTCTGCCGTATCAGAAATAACGACGTTCATTTCATATAAGCGTTTACGAGCGATTGTGTTCGCGATTAATGGTAATTCGTGCAGAGATTCGTAATAGGCGGATTCTTCAATGATCCCTGCATCAACCATGGTTTCAAATGCCAGCTCAACACCTGCTTTCACCATCGCAACCATAACTACACCTTGGTCGTAGTATTCTTGCTCTGCGATTTTTCCTTCGTATTGTGCAGCATTTTCAAACGCGGTTTTGCCCGTCTCTTCACGCCAAGTCAGTAAATCTTTATCGTCGTTCGCCCAGTCAGCCATCATTCCGGATGAAAATTCACCGGAGATGATATCATCCATATGCTTTTGGAACAGCGGAGCCATCAACGTTTTCAGTTGTTCTGACAGCGCATAAGCACGTAATTTAGCGGGGTTAGAAAGGCGGTCCATCATTAAAGTAATGCCACCAAACTTCAGGGATTCGGTAATTGTTTCCCAACCAAACTGAATTAATTTTTCCGCGTACGCCGGATCTGTACCTTCAGCGACTAATTTATCGAAGCACAGAATCGAGCCAGCTTGTAGCATTCCGCAAAGAATCGTCTGCTCACCCATTAAGTCTGATTTCACTTCTGCTACGAATGAAGACTCTAGAACCCCTGCGCGATGACCACCAGTTGCCGCCGCCCATGCTTTAGCAATTGCTAAACCGTCTTTCTTCGGATCGTTTTCTGGGTGAACGGCTAATAAGGTCGGTACACCGAAACCACGCTTGTACTCTTCACGAACTTCCGTACCTGGACATTTTGGTGCCACCATCACAACCGTGATGTCTTTACGAATCGTTTCGCCAACTTCAACGATATTAAAGCCGTGTGAATAACCCAGAGCAGAACCTTCTTTCATTAAAGGCTGAACAGCTTGAACAACAGCTGAGTGCTGTTTGTCTGGAGTAAGGTTAATCACCAGATCGGCTTCAGGAACTAATTCTTCGTAAGTGCCGACTTTGAAGCCATTGTCTGTTGCTTTACGCCATGATGCACGTTTTTCATTAATCGCTTCTTGACGTAGAGCATAGGCTACATCGAGGCCAGAATCGCGCATGTTTAAGCCTTGGTTTAAGCCTTGGGCGCCGCAACCAATGATGACAATTTTTTTACCTTTTAAGTAATTTGCTTCATCAGCAAACTCTTCGCGAGACATAAAACGACATTTGCCTAATTGCGCCAGCTGATTACGTAAGTTCAGCGTGTTGAAATAGTTAGCCATGAATACTCCAGATAATGTTGTGCGTATTTGTTTAGTTATTGAAACATTTTTCGTTTCGTTATGACCCCATCATATGACAGGAAATGCGTTGCTTAAATTGATATATTAACAACATTACATTGCAATTAACGCAACATAAAAAGGCATACCGATGATGGATTTGCGCGATCTCAAATTATTTCTCCATTTGGCTGAATCTTGTCACTTTGGTCAGACTTCTCGGGCTATGCACGTAAGTCCATCAACGCTTTCACGACAAATTCAACGCCTAGAAGATGAACTGGGTTATCCACTCTTTCTTCGCGATAATCGTTCTGCTTCACTCACCGAAGCGGGAGAGCAGTTAAAAGTCTTTGCCCAACAGACTTTATTACAATATCAGCAGCTAAAGCATGCGATGGCTGTTGAAAATCCGTCTCTGAGTGGCGAATTAAAAATTTTCTGTTCAGTCACCGCAGCATATAGCCATTTGCCCCCAATCCTTGATCGTTTTAGGGTGGCGCATCCGCAAGTTGAAATAAAACTTTTCACTGGTGATCCCGCTGATGCCGTGGAGATTGTCAGTTCTGGCCATGCCGATGTTTCAATCGCAGGTAAACCCCATTCTCTTCCAACGGGTATCGATTTCACGCCTCTCGCCACATTACCACTCGTGATGATAGCCCCAGCTCTACCTTGCCCCGTCCGTCATCAGGTAGTGAACAGTGAAACACGAAACTGGCACACGATCCCTTTTGTTATTCCTGAGCAAGGCCCCGTTAGACGTAGCATCGATCTATGGTTTCGCCGTCAGCGTCTTACTAACCCCGTGATTTATGCCACAGTTGCTGGACACGAAGCGATGGTCTCCATGGTTGCTCTAGGCTGTGGTGTCGCGTTACTTCCCGAGATTGTCATTGAGAACAGCCCAGATATGGTGCGTAATCGTATTATGACGATAGAAGGCGAAGATCTCGGTGAACCTTTAGGATTAGGCGTTTGCGTTCAAAAACAACGGCTACGAGAGCCGTTGATTGAAGCGTTTTGGGATCTATTATAGCTATTGTCCGGCCAGAAAAAATTTAAAAGCAGGATTTTCTGTTTCGTCATGGTAGGCATAACCCAACGCATCAAGGTGCGGTTCAAAATCCGTTTCTCGTGGATTCTGTTCAAAGGCTGCTAGCACCCGACCATAATCCGTACCGTGACTACGATAGTGAAAAAGCGATATGTTCCAGTGTGTTCCTAAGGTTTCTAAGAACTTTAGTAATGCACCGGGAGACTCCGGAAACTCGAAGCTAAAGAGACGCTCTTGTAAGGCTTTCCCTGGCCGACCACCAACCATATAACGTAAATGCAGTTTTGCCATTTCATCATCGGAAAGATCGACGACTTGGTAACCGTGATCGTGTAATTGAGCAACGATCTCTTTGCGCTCCTCATACCCTCGGGTCAATCTCACACCGACAAAAATACAAGCCTTACCCTCATCAGCGTAACGGTAATTAAACTCTGTAATTGACCGTCCCCCCAATGTTTGGCAAAAGGTCAAAAAACTCCCCTGCTGTTCTGGGATAGTAACAGCCAAAAGCGCCTCGCGTTGTTCACCCAATTCACAGCGTTCAGACACATAGCGCAAGCCATGAAAGTTAACGTTCGCACCGGAGAGCACGTGAGCTAAACGCTCACCCTCAATACCATGCTGTTGAATATATTTTTTCATTCCGGCGAGCGCTAAAGCCCCAGAAGGTTCAGCGATAGCGCGAACATCTTCAAATAAGTCTTTCATCGCAGCGCAAATCGCATCACTGTCAACCGTTACGATGTCATCAATATACTGCTGACATAAACGGAAGGTTTCACTGCCGATACGCTTTACGGCAACGCCCTCAGCAAATAATCCTACTCGAGCAAGCTCAACGGGATGGCCCGCTTTAAGCGCGGCTGCAAGACAAGCTGAATCATCAGCTTCAACAGCAATAACTTTAATTTCAGGCATTAGCTGTTTAATTAAGACAGCAACGCCTGCGGCAAGGCCACCACCGCCTACCGGTACAAAGATACGGTCAAGATGGGCATCCTGCTGTAATAACTCCATCCCCAAAGTCCCCTGTCCTGCAATAACAGCAGGATGATCAAAGGGAGGAATAAAGGTATACCCGTGCTCAGCGGAGAGCGCGATCGCTTTCGCTTTCGCCTCATCGAAATTAACTCCATACAATAACGCTTCGCCACCAAAGGCACGAACGGCATCCACTTTGATATCCGCAGTGGCAAGCGGCATCACGATCTTAGCCTCAATACCGAGCTTGGCAGCGGAAAGAGCGACTCCCTGTGCGTGGTTTCCTGCTGAAGCCGTTACCACGCCACGCGATTTTTGTTCTTCACTTAATCCCGCAATCATGGCATAGGCACCACGTAGCTTAAAGCTATGTACTGGCTGACGATCTTCACGTTTGACTAAGATCGTGTTGCCCAAACGCTCAGAAAGTTTATTCATCGCTTGCAGCGGGGTAACCTGTGCAACGTCATACACGGGAGACCGCAAAATAGCATGAAGATATTCGCCTGCTGACGGTTCAGCAGGCAAGGGTTTGACTGTCGCCATCGACTTATCCCCCGAGTTTACTCTTATCACGCACCGCGCCTTTATCCGCACTCGTTGCTAGAGAGGCATAAGCACGTAGTGCAAAAGAGACTTCGCGTTGACGATTGTGTGGAGTGTAAGCATGTTCACCACGTTGAGTTTGTGCCGTTTGACGTTGGGCTAGCTCCTCATCACTGATATCCAGTGTGATACCACGCTGTGGAATATTAATAGTGATCATATCGCCCTCTTCCACCAGCGCAATAATGCCACCACTTGCCGCCTCAGGAGAAACATGCCCGATTGATAATCCTGACGTTCCACCGGAGAAACGACCATCAGTAATTAACGCACATTGTTTTCCAAGACCCATCGATTTTAAATAAGTCGTTGGATAAAGCATCTCTTGCATACCTGGACCGCCTTTAGGGCCTTCATAGCGAATGACCACAACATCTCCCGCCACAACTTTTCCACCAAGGATCGCTTCTACAGCATCATCTTGGCTTTCGTAGACTTTTGCTGGACCACGGAATGTCAGGATTTCTTCGTCTACACCTGCCGTTTTAACGATACATCCCTTTTCCGCCAGATTACCGTAAAGTACCGCAAGTCCGCCATCTTGTGAAAACGCGTATTGGCGTTCACGAATACAGCCATTTTGACGGTCGTCATCCAAGGTGTCCCACCGGCAAGACTGTGAAAAAGCTTTAGTGGTACGAATACCTGCCGGCCCTGCTCGATACATGGTTTTAATTGCATCGTCTTCGGTCAGCATGATGTCATACTGCGCTAAGGTCTCTTTTAACGTTGAGCCAAGGACATTCGGTACGTCGGTTTTAAGTAGCCCTGCACGATCAAGCTCCCCAAGGATACCTATCACTCCACCGGCACGGTGAACATCTTCCATATGATATTTTTGAGTACTAGGAGCAACTTTACATAAATGCGGGACTTGTCGCGATAAGCGATCGATATCGGAAATATCAAAATCAATATCTCCCTCTTGTGCCGCAGCAAGTAGATGCAATACGGTATTCGTGGATCCCCCCATTGCGATATCTAGCGTCATTGCATTTTCAAACGCAGCTTTGGAAGCGATATTACGTGGCAACGCACTACTATCATCTTGCTCATAATAGCGTTTGGTTAACTCAACAATCCGTTTCCCTGCATTAATGAAAAGTTGTTCGCGGTCAGCATGCGTAGCCAGTAATGAACCATTACCTGGTTGAGAGAGGCCCAATGCTTCGGTAAGACAGTTCATTGAGTTCGCAGTAAACATTCCAGAGCAAGAGCCACAGGTCGGGCACGCCGAACGCTCAATCTGTTCACTGTCCGCATCACTCACATTTGGATTCGCACCTTGGATCATTGCATCGACAAGATCGAGTTTAATGATCTGATCAGAGAGTTTGGTTTTACCCGCTTCCATCGGGCCTCCTGAAACGAAGATCACTGGAATGTTTAAGCGCATTGACGCCATTAACATTCCGGGAGTGATTTTGTCACAGTTGGAAATACAGACCATCGCGTCAGCGCAATGGGCATTAACCATATACTCGACCGAATCGGCGATCAGTTCACGGGAAGGGAGAGAATAAAGCATACCTCCGTGCCCCATCGCGATACCATCGTCAACCGCAATGGTGTTAAATTCTTTAGCAACACCACCAGCGGCTTCAATTTGTTCCGCAACCAGTTTACCAAGATCACGTAAATGTACATGGCCTGGAACAAATTGGGTAAAGGAGTTAACGACGGCAATAATCGGTTTCCCAAAATCGTCATCCGTCATTCCTGTTGCGCGCCATAAGGCACGAGCGCCAGCCATATTACGGCCGTGGGTGGTTGTTGCAGAACGGTACTTAGGCATGCTCTATCTACTCCAAATAAAAACAAAAACGGGCATGGCCTGCCCGTTATAAAATGAATGATGTTTACGCGTTAATAGGATCTAACCAGCCCCATTTATCTTCCGTTTCACCGGTAAATAAACCAAAGAAGGCTTGCTGAATACGTTCAGTAACTGGACCACGTTTACCAGCACCGACAGTGATACCATCAACACTTCTTACCGGTGTAATTTCAGCCGCAGTTCCTGACATAAAGACCTCATCAGCAAGATAGAGCGACTCACGTGATAAGACTTGTTCACGCACTTCAATCCCTAAAGACTTAGCCAGTGTGATGATGGCATCACGTGTAATCCCCGGTAATGCTGAAGAAGTAAAAGGCGGTGTAAATAATATGCCATCTTTTACTTCAAATAGGTTTTCTCCAGCCCCTTCTGAGATATAACCTTGCGTATCTAAGGCAATACCTTCTTGATAACCATGACGGCGCGCTTCGCTACCCACTAACAGTGATGATAAGTAGTTTCCTCCTGCTTTAGCTGCGGTAGGAAGGGTGTTCGGTGCAACACGGTTCCAAGAGGACACCATTGCATCAATTCCCTGCTCCAATGCCTCTGCCCCTAGGTACGCTCCCCACGGAAAGGCTGCGATAATGACATCCATGCTAAAGCCATCGGGAGGATTAACACCAAGTCCCACATCACCGACAAACGCTAAAGGACGAATATAAGCGCTTTTAAGATTGTTTTTACGCAGAACTTCACGACACGCTTCCATTAGTTCATCAACAGATTGTTTGATAGGGAAACGATAAATCTTCGCAGAATCGTGGAGACGCTTCATATGTTCACGGTGACGAAATACCACTGGCCCTTTGTGCGAATCATAACAACGAACGCCTTCAAACACAGAAGTGCCGTAATGGAGGGCATGAGACATGACGCTCACCTTCGCCTCTTCCCATTTTACCATTTCACCATTAAACCAAATGAATTCCGCTTTTTTTGTGCTCATTATCTCTGTCCTTTACGACTGTGCGCGTATTTGTTGTGTTTCGTTATGCGTGACGTTAACGCTGTCAACGTCCATTAATTTTGTTAGCTGGGTCGAAAGTAACTCAATACCACGGTTACTGGCGACTGTCATTTCAATGTTGATCTGTTCTGGCCCCGATGTCTGTACCATTTGCATCGCCTTAATCTCGAAACCACGGTGTCGAACAACCCTCAGAATACGCTCTAGCGCTTCAGGCCGATAACTGGCAGCAATGGTGATTTGGTGCTGATTCATGCGCTTTTCTCCATCATATGAGTATTGCTCGCTCCAGGCGGGACTAGAGGCCAGACATTTTCGTTTTCATCGATCTGAACATGTAAAAAATAAGCTGTCGGCGCATTTAAGAATTCATCAAGTGCCGCATCAATTTCATCTTTTGTGCTGATGGTTTTACCCGGGATATCAAAAGCTCGTGCTAACATTAAAAAGTCTGGGTTATCAGTCAATAATGTTTCGCTATAACGCTCTTCAAAGAACAGTTGTTGCCATTGGCGAACCATCCCCAGGCGTTGGTTATCTAACAGTAAAATTTTTACTGGTAATTGCTTACGTTTTAGCGTGCCGAGTTCCTGAATGTTCATCATGATGGAACCGTCTCCAGAGACGCAAACAATAGTGTCTTCTGGGCGGGCGACTTGTGCACCAAGTGCAGCCGGAAGCCCAAATCCCATCGTTCCTAATCCACTTGACGTAATGAAATTCTCTGGCTGACTGAATGTCATGTGTTGTGCTGCCCACATCTGGTGTTGCCCAACATCGGTAGTAACAACCGTATTGTTAGGCATTTTTTCTGCAAGTTTTTTTAATAACGCCGGAGCGTAGATCGGTGATCCTGGATGATCGTAGTCAGGAACATTATCGCTTTTCAGTTTACCAATATGCGCTAACCAAGGGGTAAGAGAAAGGTCACAAGTTAACTGGGGTAACAGGCTCTTTAGGTCCCCCTGCAAACCAACATGTGCGCGACGTAATTTATTTAACTCAGCAGGATCGATATCAATATGGATAACGGCTGCGTGAGGTGCAAAGGTATCCAATTTTCCAGTCACTCTGTCATCAAAACGGGCGCCCACGGCAATAAGTAAATCGCTTTCTTGGACGGCTAAGTTTGCCGCTTTACTCCCATGCATCCCTAACATACCCAAATAGTACGGGTTATGTTGTGAAACAGAACCTAAGCCTTTCAGCGTACAAACGGAGGGAAGAGAGGTCGCCGAGAGGAACTCACGTAATTCAGGTACAGCTCCTGCCATACCAACTCCCCCCCCGACATAAACAATGGGTTTTTTAGCATTTTGAAGTAATGCTTTAGCTTCATTTAACGATCCGTGAAAGGGATTATTTTCTTGCAGCACAGTACTTAAAACTGGCTGAAAGTCCGACATTCCCATTTGAATATCTTTCGGAATATCCACAAGAACTGGCCCTGGACGTCCTGATTGGGCTATAGCAAAAGCATCAGCTAGAATTTGTGGCAGTTCTTCAGCACGTTGGACCATAAAGCTGTGTTTAGTACAAGCAAGTGATAGCCCTAGCACGTCAATTTCTTGGAAGGCGTCAGTACCAATCACCGCAGTAGAGACTTGTCCCGTAATGGCGACAATTGGGACTGAATCCATCATGGCATCGGCAAGGCCTGTAATAAGATTCGTGGCACCTGGGCCCGAGGTTGCGATACAAACACCCGTTTTACCTGTAGCCCTAGCATAACCAATGGCAGCAATGACGGCCCCTTGCTCATGACGACATAGCAAATGTTCAACACCTCCGTCATAAAGCGCATCGTAGACAGGCATGATGGCCCCACCGGGATAACCAAAAACTGTTTTGATACCCTGTCCTCGTAGGGCGTGAACTACCCATTGTGCTCCAGTCATTATTAAACCTCTGTTATTTTTAGGTTGTACAGAATTTTATGCTAATTATTCTGTAGCCTCAGATTTTATTGTTTTGTTATGTTTGACCCAAAAAAAAACCCCCGGACTGTTAAGTGCGGGGGGTTTCTTTTGATTAAGACTTGATTGTTAAGCCTTTTCTCTTCCGAACGCAGCCCCGCAGGATGGGAGAATAATCACCACCACGCTAATGAGAATAAGGCTAATCACTCGTAAAAGGGCTTTCATAATCGGTTCAGTTATTCATCTTAATCGAATCAATACCTACAGAGTTATCATAGTTTTTATCTATATTGCAACGTTTTTTTATTGCATCCAATAGCAAAATAATAAGAAACTTTCATTAACATTTTGATTATTATCAAATAAACCCTCCAATTCTTTACAAGAAAAAACCGCATTGAATTGTGAATATTTTTTTCGAGACGTATCCCAACAATGGATATGTTACTCAAGAAAACTAAATTTTCTTGGCATACTGTCAAAAAAGAGGGAAACGAAACATGGCACTTGCGGAAGTTTTTACCCGGGCATTAACAGGAATCTCAACTCTTCTCGTTACGGTGGAGATCGACATTAGTAAAGGATTACCTGGCTTTACCTTGGTAGGGCTCTCTGACTCAATAACCCGAGGTATTAGAGCTCGCGTTCGGAGCGCAATCATTAATAGCGGTTATCACTTCCCAGCAAGAAAAATTACACTAAGTCTTACACCCAGCGATTGTATTAAAGAAGGATACGGTTACGATTTACCTATCGCTATTGCAGTCCTTGTAGCATCAGGACAAGTTAACCCCCTATCTCTCAGCCACTATGAGTTTTATGGAGAACTCTCTTTAGATGGTACGCTGAATGGATGTAAAGGTACGATTTCTGCCCTTCTTGCAGCACCGGATTCAAACCATCATATAATTGTTGCGAGTGAATTCTATAACCCTGACATAGCTTTTAACCAAGATGCTATTTTCTTTGCAGACGACCTCAAGCAAGTCTGTCGCTATATTCAAGGTGATACTCTTTTGCGCCCACATCGCCCTGATTTCATTAAGACAGACGCCACACCACTCTATAAAAATGACTTAGAAACGATTATTGGGCAACAGCATGCTAAGCGCGCAATAGAAATAGCCGCTGCAGGAGGGCATAGCCTTCTTATGGGCGGCCCACCTGGGACTGGAAAAACAACATTAGCCAACTGCTTAGCTGGATTACTTCCTCCACTGACTAATGATGAGAAAATAGCGATTGCAGAAGTTTCAAATTTACTGAGCAGCCATTTAGTCTTTCCGCTCTCACGACCTTTTCGATCACCTCATCACAGTATTACCCCGGCAGGACTCATTGGTACGACACAACCGCTGTCAGTGGGTGAAATAACCTTAGCTCACCAAGGTGTACTCTTTTTAGATGAATTGATGGAGTTTGATAAGAAGACACTGGAGGCCTTAAGAACACCATTGGAAAAAGGCTCTGTACTGCTATCGAGAGCAAAAAAACAGGTTACTTATCCTGCGAAATTCCATTTAATCGCAGCCATGAACTTTCCTTTTGTCCAAATACATTCACAGACCAAAGATCAAAGAAAAAAACATTCCATAGATAAAAGCTTGGAAAGACTTTCTGCGGCGCTTATTGATCGCTTTCAACTGTCTGTAGAGGTTTCGAGTCCAGTTGAAAAACGACTTACATTAAAAGAAGAGTCTGGAAAATGTGTTCGAGAGAGAGTGAGTTTGGCACGACATAAGCAGATGGAACGACAAGGAAAAGAAAATGCACGACTGTGTTCTAGTGAAGTAAATTTTTACTGCCCTATTACTGAAAGTGATAGAGCATGGTTAAACAACTATTATGAAAAATTCCTTTTATCACCTCGGTCCGTTCTCCACATTATTCAGGTTGCTCGGACGATTACTGATCTTAACGGTGAAACAACAATAACAAGACATTCCCTTCAAGAAGCATTGAGCTATCGTTATACAGATAGAATCATTCACTATTTGACTCATTTTTATAATTAAAAAAGCCCACAAGAGTAGTAATGCCGATCAGTTAAGCCCCTGACTAGCTTTTTTCATACGCTTTTGGATACCTTCACCACTCTCGGAAAGGCTCTCTCCCTTCTTATCAGCAGTTTCACCCACTGTCCCATAGCCTCCAGATTACGCAATAATTCTGGGATACGACCCGGTGATGCTCCTTGATGGGTCATTAACGATTTGGTGAAGGGTTCTTCGCGTTCGAGTGCCATACCAATGATGCACTAGCCCCTCATTTCCAATGAGAGACCCGTTTACGTAACGTGACAGAGCCGGATTCGGCCAAATACTGGGAGGTGAGTTCGAGATCGAGTAAATCGCCTAGAGAAGTCAGAGGGTTACGGGTAGAGTCGTAATGGGAAACAAGATCAAGAGCTTGAGCAATGCGCATAAAAAAATCCGGAAACGAAGAACATTTCCGGATTGTTGCACAGCGATTGAATCGTTCAAGTGATCCTTAACTGATCGGCATTACTACAAGAGTGGGCCTTTTTCTAATCATCGCTGTCAGTATAGTCTTCAACCGTATCCATTTGTGGTTTACCACCTGATAAAGTATGAAAACGCTTAGGGCGTTTAATTCGTGACATATACTTAGACCAAACTTTTTCTGCCTCAGTCGATGCAGAACGTTGACCACGGCAAACTTCAATAAATTGTTGCTCTTCTTCTGTAACAGGTTCACGCTTTGCCAAATCGAGTTCATTCATAGCAAAACCGAAACGTTCTAGAAGCTGAGCCTCTTTAATTGTGAAATCCCCATGACGGGAAAATCCACGTGGGTAGTGCTTATTATCAAAAAAACGGTGGGTAGTTACAAAGCTCTCCGCCATATAACACGCTCCTGCTTCTATTAATAGCTGTGTAGTTCATGCCGCGGAGTATTAGTTAGGCTTGACAAAGTGTAAAACAAAAGATTTAAATTGAAACGATAAAATATTTTGGAGAAGTACTGTGGACACTGAATTACTCAAAACTTTTTTGGAAGTTAGCCGTACACGACACTTTGGCCGTGCAGCTGAAGCACTCTATCTCACACAATCAGCCGTGAGCTTCCGAATAAGACAATTAGAAAATCAACTCGGTGTCAGTTTATTTACACGCCATCGGAATAATATACGATTAACGACAGCAGGCGAAAAATTAAGGCCATATGCTGATGCGCTAATGTCAACGTGGGCACAAGCAAAGAAAGATGTCGCATTAGCATTACAACACCATGAAATCTCTGTAGGCGCGAGTACGGCTCTATGGGAGGCCTACCTTACCGCTTGGCTTAAAAAGCTGTATGCAGAGTATGATGAGCTTCATATAGAGGCTAGAGTGGCTCAACGACATTTACTTGTGAAACAAATACACGAGCGGCAGTTAGATCTATTGATCACCACGGAGGCCCCTAAAATGGACGAGCTTAACAGCCAGGCAATCGGATCCTTAAATTTGGCATTATTTCGGTCCAAAAATAGCCCAGAAGAAGGGAAAAGTCGTTATATAAAAGTAGAATGGGGGGCCGATTTTCAATATCACGATGAATATCTTGCCGAAATTGATGATACCTATCTTTTAACAACGACCTCGGCAAATATAGCTCGGGAGTTACTTGGCTCAACGAATAGCTGTGCATTTCTTCCCGATTACTGGGGTGAATTTTACCCTGATCTTGTCAAAGTCGAGAACTCACCGCTGATACCCAGAACTCTCTATGCTGTCTGGCTACAAAATAGTGATCATCTGCAAGAATTAAAGCAGTTAATGAAAATTCCAGTAACAATAGATTAGCCACAGGGTGTTATACGTGACAATAAAGCGGATAACACCTCATTTTGATTCAGTGAAGTAGTGAGATAAGTAAATTTTAGGCAAAAAAAAATCCTTTACATGAGTAAAGGATTTTACTTTCTGGCAGGGGCGGAGGGACTCGAACCCCCAACACCCGGTTTTGGAGACCGGTGCTCTACCAATTGAACTACGCCCCTAAATAAGTGGCGGAACGGACGGGGCTCGAACCCGCGACCCCCTGCGTGACAGGCAGGTATTCTAACCAACTGAACTACCGCTCCACCGATTCTGTCTCAAAGTAGCACTGCTACTTTGCTTGTTTCTCCCGCACCGTGTCAAGGGCGTGGTCATGACCTTTCGGTCTTATTTGGATGCCTGGCAGTTCCCTACTCTCGCATGGGGAGACCCCACACTACCATCGGCGCTACGGCGTTTCACTTCTGA
>NZ_JABBFO010000006.1 GCF_018494035.1 Rosenbergiella australiborealis | reverse complement strand
CTTCACACCAATGCAGCATATTCAACGTATTAACTGATTCTACTTATCGCCTCCGTTAAAAATGGGGGGATTACCATGTAGAGTGTAATAATGAGAAAATAAGATTATAGCTTGAGCAATGATCCTAATCGGATTCGTCTTTTCGATCAGGTGTTTGTATGGGCCATAAATCGAGAACAGGCGCGATAAATCGCGGGACTCATCAAACAGGATATGGGTGCATTACTGCCGGGTGATTTTTTCCCCTTCTCCACGGGAGCCATAAAACATAGACTGTGGCTGATTAAACGGGGTGATTTTCGTCAGGGTATAAGGATTGGCGCTGGTTGAAATATCCACCAGCCTGTAATGGGATTTTAACTGTGCTTCGGTCAGATCGCCGCAGCGCATATCACTGGCGCTGTAGTGCGACCATCGAGATACATTCCTTGTATTATCGTCAGTGGAGCTCTTCACAAGGAATAATACGCGCTGGTGGGTTGAGGTGTAAACGTTGTACAGCCCCTGCCCGTAATTTTTTGCAGATTCCGGGCAGGGAGCACCCATTTACTGTTGCCGGAAAAGCTGTGTAGTTCTCTGAGCCATTCAACCGCTGGTGGTGGTAGCGGAATATCAATAACATCGCTGTTCTTGGCGGGCTCCACTGGTAGGTGCCATATTGCCCCGTCTCAGTCGAATTCAGTCCACGGAGCGCCGCACAGTCCCATTTTGCGGCAACACAGGCAGAGTATCAGCTTCATGGTGAGTTCGTTCTCACGGCTGAACCCTTTAGCCATGCGCATAGCCTGGAAGATAAAAAAGCCCGCAATTAGCGGGCTGGGTTGGTTTTCTGCGATGGTATGAAACGTTACTTGAATCTGTTTATTGAGTAATGGCACTAAAGCACTGTTATTACTGGGTTTGATGTTTATCATTTTTGCTTTAGGTACACCCTTGTGTACACGCTAAATCAGAGTGCTACACGATAACGGTTAATTTTCATCCTAGCTCTCACTTCCGCCATCCAGTGAATAAATCCACCCCTCTAGTTAGTTCCCCACGTTACGTCATCGAGTAAAAAACTCACCGTAATACCCCCGTTAAACCTTAGGGCAAACTTAGGGTGGTTAATGACCGATTACCGTAATCTGAACTTACACTAACCAGTAAGCTAAACCTTGCCGTAATCTTACTCCCTTCATGGGGTAGGGTAGGTCACTGACTTTTTTGTGTAGTAAGTCTGTGGGGTGGTGGTCGTTTTTTATCAATTAAATCAGCCAGCTCAATTTTGAGCCGTGCCACCCCCCCTCAATTTTGAGGCGGGTTCTAAATGTGTGTTAAACACATGATTAAACAGCAAAGTGTAGAACTGCGCTCTGGTCGCCTTGAGTTGAAGGGAACCTATCGAGTGACGGTCACAATAATTTTGTAACCCTCTGATTATCTCGATAACGTAAATCTGCGGTTTCGATCACCGCCCTAGGTGCCTCCGATTTCGGAGCCACCTACTTTGTGCGTTACTGTCGGTAACTCTCAGAGAACGGGCTAAGGCAACATTCTGCCTTTGTGCGTCAGCCTTACTGACTCGCAACAAACAGGGTAACTATCGGTAACTCTGTTGTGAGCTTCTGCTAGTGGCTGGCAAATCCATCAAGCAACGGTCAAGCAACCATCAAGCAATCGGTACTCCGGTATTACGAAATAGTCGTAAAACTAACCTAAGCCCGAATCAGGGCTTTGCTACCGTTATGGGAATTCCCATATCGCTCAGGGTAGGGTTTTGCACTTAAAGGGTAAAACTGCCGCCTGATTTGTCGGTAGGTCTTTCGTATGTACTTACGATAGTTTCGTAGGCCATCACCGAAGCTACGAAAATAGCTTCACCTCTCTTTAATCCGGTTTTGAAATCATCACTGCTCACTCACGCTTTATTATAAATATAGAAAAACACGTTAGTTCAGTTGGTTCAGTTGGTTCAATTTGTAAAGATGTTTGTTTTAATTAGTGTTTTTCTCAAAAAGTGAACCAACCAAAATGCGTTTTGAACCAACATTGAGTATGAGTGAACCAACATTATCACGGCTTAATTACTGTCTTACGCTGTCTTACAGTGGTAAAATTACTCACTATCTCCCTTTGCTGGTGGTCATTATGAGTAAATCCCTGTCCGTTACTTTCCGCGTTCCTGCTGAACTGGTCGAATCATTTACCAATGCTGTGAGTGAGTCCGGCACTGATAAAACTGCGTGGCTCGTTGACGCTATACGCCATAAACTCAGCCAGCCAGATAGTAATCCCGATCACCGGATGATTGCCCTAGTAGAGCGCATGGAAACGGCTGCTGCTGCGTTGATTGGTGGTAAGCAGGGCATACCTCCGCACCCATACAATGAAACGGCTGTGCTTCAAGTGGTGGCAGATACCATAAAGCAGGGCCTTGATAACGGGCGTGTAATTGCTCAGAGGATTAACGAGGCAGGTTATCAGACTAGGGCGGGTAAGGCGTGGGATAAGGACATTTACAGCGCGTGGAAGCGACAAAAAGACACCGCTACGAAAATAGCTGCGGTCGCTGGGTAAGGTTTACACCTGAGTGTTATCCGGCATGAGGTCAATAAGATTTTCTTTCAACATGTACACTTAATCGACTAATCTCGAATACGTGTCGATATTTTTGCTTTCTATCGACATGAACAACTAACGTGTACACTCAATCGACATGTTTACTTAACGTGTCGATTTTTACATCTTTTATCGACACGTTGTGCGGTCGTGTACAGTCTATCGACATGAGGCTAACATATGTCGATATTATCAAGAATTTTCGACATGTATGGTGGTATATATGCCTTGGAATAATGAACAACCTTACAATGACCTACCATTGCTTCCTCCTGATGAGGAAGTTATTGAGACGAGAAAGGTTTTAAAAGCCTGTGTAAAAGCACGGGCTGCTTTGGCTGAACTAAAACAAGCTGGTGAACTTTTACCAAACCAAGGGTTATTGATAAATTTACTACCTCTTCTCGAAGCAAAAGACTCCTCTGAAATTGAGAATATAGTTACTACTTCGGATAAGCTTTTTCAGTTTGCAGAGGAGGATAGCCAAGCTGATCCAGCAACCAAGGAAGCATTAAGATATAGAACAGCGTTACGGGAAGGGTTTGTACAATTATCTAAGAAGCCTTTGTGTGTATCTATAGCTGCTGAGATATGTAGTCGGTTAAAAAACACGGAAATGGATATAAGGAAAGTTCCTGGTACTAATTTAAAAAATAGTCGGAATGAGGTCGTTTATACACCACCTGTTGGTGAGCAAAAGATTCGTGATTTGCTTAGTAACTGGGAGTCATTTATACACAAAGAAGATGATCTTGATCCCTTAGTAAAAATGGCTGTAACCCACTACCAATTTGAGGCTATACACCCTTTCACTGATGGGAATGGCCGTACTGGAAGAATTATAAATATACTATTCTTGATAGATAAAGGGCTACTGAGTTTGCCTATTCTTTATCTGAGTAGATTTATTGTTGAAAATAAGGACGACTATTATCGCCTGCTTAGAGGTGTTACAGAGCAAAGCGAGTGGGAAGATTGGGTATTATTTATGGTAAAAGCAGTCGAAGAAACTTCGGTGTGGACTATGAATAAAATACAGGCAGTTAGGAAGCTGATTGATCATACAACCGATTATATCAAAAAGCATCAAGATAAAATCTATAGCCATGAACTAGTTAAGACTATTTTTGAACAACCATATTGCCGAATTTCTAACCTAGTAGATGCAGGCATAGCTAAAAGGCAAGCAGCGTCGCAATACCTTAAAGAGCTATGTGATATTGGTGTCCTACACGAATTAAAAATCGGTAAAGAGAAACTATTTGTTCATCCGAAATTCATACAATTAATGACTGACGATAACAATAATTTTAGCGACTATGGATAAGATTAGCGGGGCGGGCGTGGTTTCTTCCACTGGTAGGGCGGCGCTTCCATCGTTCGGCGGTAACGCTCCTTTGCTGCCAGTGCGTTTCTAATCTCGTTGCGGGTGGTGTAGAGCGTGTGTCTGTCCAGCTTTTCGCCCTGTAGTCGAGCCATCTGTAGCACGGCTAATTCTAACGATGTACGGTCTAGCATTGGTCGCCCTCACAATAAAAACGGTAGTGTAGCAACTGTCGACCGTATGACTAGCCCTGTTATCTGCCGGCCTTTATGGTCTGTGCTATCATGCGGTCGGTATGCTGCCCCATAAGGCCATTAATCAGCATCATTTCCCGATAATGTTCAGTGCGCGGGGGTGGGTTCATGGCATACAGTTCAGCCCATCGCTTCGCTAGTATCAGATTACGCGCTCTGTTGCTCTCTTTGGCGGTAAAGTGTTCAGGTACTACTAACGGGAAGAAAGCCTGCCTGCTCCTCTCTCCATGCTTCACAGCGTTAGTATTCCCCATCGGTGCGCCTGACCCTTTGCGCTTTCCACCCCAACTTGATTGTTGGTTAATTGTCATGGCTGGCCTCGTTTATGTGGTGTGTGGTACGCACTGAAAATGCGTACTAATGCTGCGTACCTCACTGCGTACTTTCGTATAGGTTCGCACTTTAAATGCGAACTAGAGCTGCGAACCTTAGCGCGAACTGCGAACCATTAGCGTAATCTGCTAAGGAAAAAGCATCGTTTCGCTGGAAACCTGTTTGGAAACCTCGCGTTTGGATACCAGTCCTGCGGGTGTACGAAATATTTCTCATACCTCGAATCAAAGTTAGTTTTTATCAACCATTCATGGGGTAGGGCTGCGGTTACTTATCCTTCTGAACATCAACAATCTACAACAGGCGAAGTGTTAGTATTTGTTAGGGTTCTTGGTTAGGATTTGTTAGTGGTTCATGGAGTAGGGCAACTTTGCGCAGTTTTCGGGATTCGTTTTGCGCAGTTTCCTGCGCAGTTTCATCCGTGCGCTTTCTCTGTTCTTCCTGCCAGTGACGATAGCCTTCTAATTGCCGCGCCTTACCTTCTGCTGTCTTTGCTCCACTACTTGCGCCGCCGTGATATTTGCATCGCCCATTACGATATATATCTTTGCGCTTACAGGGTGTTCCTGCTCTGGTCTTGGCCTCGCATCGTAAATCAATCAGGTCGTCTGGTATCGGCTCATGGGGTGGGGTGGCGTTGTGCCTAAATCCTGCGTCTTGCCACCGCTTAAAGCGTTCATCACTGCGCTGATAATATTCCTGCAGGCGCTTCACCTTCTCTGCTCTATCGCTCATATAGTCGCTCTCTGTGGTAACTAATCGTGGTAACTCGGTGGTAACTGGTAACCATCAATGATTGGTTACTTATAGTGGTTACTGATTGCGGTTACTGGTCACTATCACGCGCCAGCTTTTCGGCGATGGCCTGTCTAACGAACTCAGCACGGTTACGGCGGCATGGGTGGGCTATATGACCGTGCTTTCTAGTGCCTATCAGGTCATCAACTTGAGCCACCAGCGAACTCTCAACCGTCACGATTAAACGTGTAGTTTCTACACCATTAAAATATCGGTTCGTTTTCTTCTTCGTGGTCGGCATGGCTAACCCCTTTACTTTTATCATGGGGACGTTTTTGTCCCCGTGGTCTGCATAGCTAACCTATTGATATTGTTCCAGAGGACAAAAACGGCTTCTGGCTCATTGGCCTGATTCTCGCGTGTGCGCGTACTGGTCGTTAAATCATCAAAGGCACGATCCGCTAACGTACCGCTGAATCGTCACTTACTCGCCCAAGACTACTGCGGTTAGTTACTCAATATATAAACGGAAGATTGAGCGGTTATATCTTTCGACAGTGATTTAACGCTAGTAGGATTGCTGTTAACGTTCACGTTACCGTGGAAATGATATTGGTCTGTGTTCTGGTTATGGTTGTTAGTGATGTTATTGCCGCTAGCTTTGAGCGCTGAGCCAGTAGTAAGGGAATTAATGTAGTCCTTGGTCTCAATTGGCATCTGTTTCAAAGTGCCATTAAGGTACTTATCTAAATTACCTTCTCCCCAGTTATAGGCAGCGGCAGCCTTGCCAATATCATGATGATATTTCATTAGCAAACCGTGAAGTTTTTTTGCTGCCGCCACCGCTTCCTTATTTGGGTCTAGCATATCTTGCAGGGTTAGCCCGTATTCTTTGCCAGTGGCAGGCATGAATTGGAACATTCCTCGCGCACCACTCTTAGCATTGATAGCATCTTTGTCGCCAGATGACTCTTGGGCTGCGATAGTCCTTAATAAATCAGGTGGTAAATGATACTGCGTTTCTAACTTAGAAAATAAATCAGTATAAGGTTCAAGACGTTTTGCTGTGGTGCCATCGTATGACTTTCTCCACGCAGAATCGTAATCCTTACTTAATGCGTTAGGTTTCCATCTTTCCACACCAGCCTGTTTAAACTCTCCATCTGTGGTCGGCGTGTTGTTGGTAGGGGCTAGTAATGCTATAGGCCCTAGTAGCCTAGTTAGGGCAGCCATAGCCGCGGGGTTCAATACAATTCCTGTCAGTGCCTTACCTAATGCTGACACCGGGGAAACAAGCGCCCAGAGCCAAGTTGCTAACTTGAATCCTACGACAATTTTTATTGCGTTTTGCCAACCGCCAACCTCTTTGACTAGGCTACTAATTGAATTCTGGATTTTATCTAGCCAAGCCTGAACCTCTTTCGGGTGTTTGTTAATCCATTCAGCCCATCGGTTCAGAAAAGTAACAAACCTCTCAGCGTAAGGCAGCAATGCCATCTCAAGGGTTCGCTTCATATTGTCAAAGTTGGTCGAAAGCGTTGCCATTTGTTCGGTGAACTGCTGATTTTTTCTAATTTGTTCATCAGTGACCATAGATTTGCTTATCATTTTCTGTACTTCGGGAAGAAATTTCTTTTCTACAGAATTCTGAATTATCGCTGGGTCAAGGTGCGCCATTCCTCCAAATTCGTATTGTTGCTCCTTGGTGAAATTAGGTAGCGCTTTAATGATGCGAGTCAGTAGCTCCTTACCGTCTTTAGCGCCAGCGTAGTCAACGTGCATATAAGCAGCGGCTTGGTAAATAGTGTCATCATAGTGACCTGTAGCTTTAACTCTGTTTACAGCATTTTGCGCGCTCGCCAATGAGTTAGTTATTGACTCTTTTGTAGAACCTACTGCTTCTGCTGCGTGTTGCCAGCCGTCTAACTCTTTGGGCGCCATACCGAGCATTTTGGATTGGATAGATAAACCCATAACACTTCTAGTCATGCCGTCAATGAATTTGACCATACCACCAATAGATAGCCCGATACCTGTAAAAGCTAATAACTCTCCTTTAAGTCCTGCAAAGACATTCTTGGTTTGCTTCGCACTATCTTGAAGTTTTGAATGTAACTTATCTGAGTTATTAGCTAGTTTCTTTTGTGCCTCAGATGATTGCTTTTCAGCTAGATTGAAGCCGGAGACCAGATCTTCTAATCCCTTCTGAATTCCTAGAATAGCTGACGTTAATGCTTTTTCTCCTTTGGTTAAATCGTCGGCATCTAACCCAATTTGAATAAAGAATTTCTCTAAAACTTCATTAGCCATGTTTCACCTCCAGCCCTTCAAGCGCCTTAGCCATGAAATGACGAGCGATAACGTGAATTGTCGGGGCAACATTAAGCGGAGATTTTCTGCGTTCCTCGCGCTGAATCGCTTGCAGGATTTCTATTTGCTCACGACTCAGTAAAACCGGTTTTAGTTCTGATTTATTCATGGTGATACCTCGATATATTGGTTATTTATACAGCTATTGTAATTGTTATTATTGAAATGATTAATATATTTATGCCGATTTATGAAACGATTATTTGATAGTGAGGATCGAATGAGTAGATCAAACTAATAAGCCGCTAGGCTGCGGCTCGAGTGGATTTATGGCTTGATTCTAAATGCTTGCCCGTTGGGTTTGGCGATCCCCATGCGGTGCTGTGTGGCGGTGGCTGCGCGGGTCACGTCTGAGAAATTATCTACCGTCACTTTGGGCGGCTTAATATTCTCGGTGAGTTCTGCGCGATGTTTTATTATCCATTCCCGTTGAGCATCCATCTTGCAGCCGTCCAGTACAGTGAGCCATCGTGATAACGCCCGGCGATAGAGTCCGGCCTGTTCCAACTTCTCTGCCTTATCATCCCTTACCATTGTAAACCGCCTTTATCGCTTTGGTTTTCTCCTTAGCCGCTGCCTGTTGTTCCGGCGTGACCTCTCCGCATGGATTGCCGTCTAGGTCGTACCGATCACCACCAGCCGCCAGTGCTTTCTGATACCGATAGTTTGACGTATAACGTGCGAGGGCTGATTTCACCTGTCCGATACCGAAAGTGAGTTCATTGTCGGCAATGTACTTTGCCATGTCCTCAAGGATGCCAATCTTAAACGGCTTCGGGTCTTCTTCACTCAGTAGGGCAGGGAAGATGCTTATCAGCCTGAGCATTTGGTTATGCTTATGCCTCGCGTTCTTTCTGGCTCTCTTATTGCTCTTACCTGTCGCCTGTACGGGCTTCTGTGGCGTTTTCTCTGCCTCGGCTGGCTTCGGTGTTGGTTTGCGCTTTAACGATAATACAGGGCGTTTTGCTTCGTTGTTGTCGGTCATGGTTAAAACTCCGGTTCATCGTTAAAAGGATAGTTCTCATACTCTGGCGGCACGTTACTCTGTGGTTTCGTTGCTTGAGGGGTGGACTTCCTGCCGGATGGTCGAACCGTCTTAGCACTGATAACAGAATCAGCAATCACCTGAGCCTGTTCCTTCTTCACGCCGTCTTGTCCTGCCCACTGGTTCAACTGCATATTACCGGCAACGCTTATCATGTCGCCCTTTGAGTGCTTTGCCAGTGCCTCGGCCTGTTTACCGAACGCAACCACGCCTAGCCAGTAGGTCGCCTGTCCTTCGTCTGCGTTATTGCATGGCAGATTAACGGCAAGTCGCGCCATTGCCATTTGATTACCGTTTGCTGTAGTGCGAGTGGTGACTTCTGCCACGATACGCCCATGTGCTGAAATTTGTGCGGTCATACATTCACCTTTTCTTTAAATTTGACGTTACTTAACAGGGTAAATTGTGCGTTCACTGCCAACCAGACAGAATCCTACGCGCTCAATGTTGGTTCAAAATGGCTAATTGTTGGTTCAATGTTGGTTCACTATCAGGACTAAAACCCTTATAAATCAACACCTATAAACAACTGAACTAACTGAACCAACTGAACCAACATAAAAAACACGCACATGAAAAAAACTATTCTGTGCTTTCGCTCTCCTCTGGCATGAAGTTCAGAACAACCACGTTTATCTGTCTGCCATCTACCCGTGGCGACTTTCTTTGATAGCCTCTGTTATTGGCTGGCGGTGTTAGCATTCCAGCCTGTTTCAATACATCGGCAAACTGCTTGTGATTAAAGCCAGTGGCTATCTCTTTCTCAAACGTTTTCGGGAAGGTGTAAAAGGTTATCTGGTCATCGTCATGTTTACCTTTGCTTCGGTATCCCGCCAAGTTCTGAATGGGTAGCATTGTCGGGTCGTAGGGTAGTGGAGCGAACCGGCTTAGCCCGTAGGAGTTCAGAAACGCCTCGGCCTGTTCGATAATCTGTTGGTGCTCTTTATTACCAGTGCCGAACTCCATTAACCATGCGTTGTAGCTGTGCTGTATCGCATCACGGCACGTTTGTTCCTCCCATCCGGTGATTACTCTCCCTGTGAGTAATGCGGCCTCTAAGATAGCGAATCGAGCGCCTACACGGTGAACCTGTTCCCCATAATCAGCGGGTATCATGTTTCGCCAGCGTTCCTCACACTCTCGGATAGTCGCAACGGCCTGAGTCTGGTTTGTGGCCAGCCATTTAATCCACTCACGCCCCGCAGCCCCATAATGATTTTGATAGGCATCTTTGAGCGCGTCAGCGTGTTGCTTTCCGGTCTGGTATTCGTGAAAGCGCACTGATTTACTCATGGGAATATTGAGAAGTCGCACCAGTTGCCCGGCCTTAGTCTTTCTGCCGCTGGTGGCGATAAATGTTTCCATGTCCATTTCTCCGGTACTAATCGCCATCGTGCGCCAGCGTTTTAAGTCACGGTTCCCGCCTTCCTTAGCACCTTGTAACTTACCCACGCCATTAAACAGGGCATAAGCCGATTGTGAAACGCTTACAGGATCAGCGCCTTGGCCTACTTCATCTAGCGGCATTAATCCGTCATTGTGGGCGGCAGCTTCATTGGCTAACCCTAGTGCCGTTCCGTACCATGTCAGGCGCAACGCATCGGGATCACCGTATAGACTCGCGGCGGTATTAGCGGTGGTGGTCTTACCTGCGCTTGATTGTTGGTAGAAGTGAATCCCGAAACCGTCCGCACCGGCTAGGCCAATCATCGGGGCAGCCAGTGCGGCGGCGATACCCGTCATCATTGAGTAGTTACCCGCGGCGAGTCGAGCGACTGAATCACGCCAACTATCAGCACTGCCTTTCACCTTATAACCGGATGCGGCACTACTGCGCCCACTGAATAAAACAGGTCGCTCAGGCTCTCCGATGATTTCACCATCCGGCATGATATACGCGCCACATTGCCAGCCTGTCGCATGACTCACGCGCCAGATTTCACGATTACCGCTCATTTGTAGCCAATCGGCTAGTATTGCCCGCAGGCTGCCTTTAGTGGTGATATTCACGCCACCCGCTTTAAGGGTACGCCAGCCTTCACGCTCGCCAATATCAGCGAGGGGTAGCGGGGCGGTGACGGTTTCTTTTTCTCCGTAGGGATGCCAGCGCAAAATCAGATATTGGTCTTTATCATCGCGCCCGGTTCCGATAACTTCCAGCGGTGAAGCCAGCCAGCTCTCGTTATTGATAACCTCGCCGCTTACCTTGTCCACCTTCGGGGTGATCCAGTACACGCCATCCTTTCGACTTTTAACGTGCGGCTTGAGTGGGTCGCCTTGCTTCTTATCCTCTTTACCGCCGTCAATCACCTGTAGCGTTGCTGTCATGCCTACTCCTTCTGGTTGGTACAATCCATCATTAAATGCGCGTGTCGCTTCTTCTAGGCCGTACTGCTGGCGGTAATCATCCCAATCTGCTTTATAGTCGCCCTTTGGCATTGTCAGCCATCCAGAGACAGTCTGAGCTGCTTTAATTGCTGCTAACTTTCCCGTGTTGGGTTCGTCATCGTGGTAGTCGTTATCTGCTGCGATAATTATTTGAGCGTGGGGATATTTGGAACGCATCACCTTAGCAACAGGCGTTAGGTTTCCTGCGTCAATCGCTGCCACCGTTAAGGCATCTGGACGCATCAGGCTAACGCTCAGTGCTGTAGCGTAACCTTCGGCTAGGATTATCGTTTGAACGTCATCAGGCGCGTTGACGGCGTGATATGAGCCTTGCTTTGCTGAACCTGCCACCAGCTTCTTACTGCCTATCTCTGAGATAGTCTGTGCTGCGACAACTTCACCGTTCCCATCGGTCAGAGGCAGAAAAATAGAGCCATCGGGTAACAGTTGGCAGTTGATGCCGTTTAAACCTTTGGCTATCAGGTACTCACTTTCTCCGGTGGTGGCCTTGGCTGATAGAACGCTGTAATTACGGGTGAATTGCTCTTTGCGCTCGGCCTGTTCCAATTCTTCATGCTTGCGCTGCGATTCTGCCTGTTTGGTGCGCTTGGCAGTGAGTTCATCACGTCTTTTCTGGTCGGCGATAGGGTCTGATTCACTCACCCGGTAATCAATATTCAACACATTGGCAACCATCTTGGCGGCTTCGGTCGTGTCGCAGTTGTTCACCTTCTTAATGAGGTCTAAGCCATCTCCAGCCCCGCAGTGGTTGCAGATATGGCTGCCTTTTCCCTTATCATCGAAACGAAAGCGGTCATTACCCCCGCAGTGGGGGCAAGGCGCATGTTTTCGCGGGTTATCAGGTACGGCAATACTGAGGCTCTGTAAAATGTAAGGCCAGTTACCCGCTGCTTCGGTGGTCACTTGGTTGATTAGGTCGATATTACGCATTATTCCCCCTAGTGCGTCACTGCTGCGGCTGGAAAACCTTCTTCGTTGAGCGTTTGGATAAATCCATCGTGTAGGACTGTCAGCCCATCAAGGCCGAATTCAGACAGGCATAAAGCACCGTCTTTCACCTCAACAAACAGCTGATACATTTGCACGGCTGCCGCGCACGGGTTATCCCTGTACATTTCACAGGCGATAGCTTCGAGGTTGTTTGCCAGTGCCAATCGCTCAGGGGCAGGGTAGATACTCATGCCGCCATGCTCGCCGACGTACATCACGGCCTTGCCTTTGCTTCCGTCTTCCTCGGTCACTTCAACAGTGCCGTTCTTCGCTAGTTGGTCGTGAATAAACAAGGTCGCCACAATCCAGCGATAAATCACCATGTTCTGTTCGTCCGTTGGGGTGAAGTAACCGAATGATTGGCCTTCGTAAATCGCTGCGGTGACTCTTAGCCCGTTGTACAGGTCATGGTCATAGCCACCAGCATCTAGTGACTTAATGGCAGACTTGTAGCCGATTAGATTTTGGTGTTGGTAGTTGCCTGACTCATTACGTTGCATAAAGTTGATGCCGTCAGGGGTGGCCTCGATGATTAGTGATTTCATGGCTGTTCCTCCGCATGGTCAGGGTTTTCGAGCACAAATAGCAGTGACTCGGCAGCGTCCATTGCCTCCGGTACGCCATCCAGTAAGGTGATAATTGCCGCAATCTTGTTGGCTTCCTCGGCGTTTTTGCAGAGTTCTAACCACATCGACAACACGGATTGAGCTTGCTCAACTTGGCGGGCTGCGTTTGGTAAAGGTAAGGCTTTCATTGAGTGCGCCCCTTAGCTTTATCTAAGCGAAAATCAGCGCGGTTTACGGTGTCGTTCAACTCGCTGATAAGCGTTCTGAACCCTGCGGCGGCAGTTGGGTTAGCGGCTTGCAGTTTGTCATCTAGGTGAGCGTCCCAAAGGTCGAGTAGTTGGCCTGAGTATTTACAAGCGATCTTCACGTCATGCTCCACGCCTTGGGATGGCTGCGGGGTAGTGGTCGCTAGATGATTACCTTTGGCTGCCTTATCTTTTTCAGCGTCAAGATTTGCCATATCAATCAGCAATAGCATTTGTGATAACCAGCAAGAAACGCTCTCTTTATCGCCGTGCGGTAACACATCGGTAAGGACGTGGACTAAACCAGTGCGGAACCGTGTAAGCCTTTCCGCTATACGATCGGCAGACGTGAAATGGTCAGGGTAGGCTTCCTCTCTCGAAAGCATCGCTTTTACTTTGGCGGTTTCAGGATGTTGCTGGATCACTTAAACGCTCCTAACTCTGGGATAGTTAACTGAACTAATGCGGTAATACGCTCGATAGCGGGGCGAATAACTTTTAACTCACGCTTGCGCTGCGTCATTTCTGCGCTGCCATGTTTGCCGTGTCGCCACTTAGATTTATGCTCTGCTGCTGCCAGTAGGTTCTGCGCTTCGCTCAGGGGCATGGCTTCCAATTCCTCAAGGCTTGGAATGAGGACAGGGCGAATATCTGAGAAGTGCGGGTTAGGGCGAAAGTAGGCCTCTACCAGTTGCTCTTGAACCTTCCACGCTAAGTCATCGTTAAAAGGTTTAGTAAGTAACAAATAACCAAGCTCGGTGACGACTACCCCGTGACTCGATTTAATGGGGAATAGATCACTAACTATCCAGCGACGTTTAATGTCGGTGGTTACTTTTTCATCTGACTGAGTACGTTTAACGTACCCAGTGACTTTTAATTCATCGCGTATCTGTTCGGCATCAAGCTCAAAGTAATGCTTTCCTTTGGTGAAGCGGTCACGGTGACGGCGAAAGGCTGCGGAGGCTGTACCGTTAGGGCGCTGGTGCGCTTGGTCAACCATTGCGAAAGTCACAACACGCTGGCCTTTGTACTCCACCAGCGGCAGATTTTGATTGCTCAGGGCAATGGCGTTCATGCTGGCACCTCCTGAGAACTACTCACACCAGAAAGGTACATCGCATCATCGTTTGAATCTGACTCGCGGTAGCTGCTATCAAGAGCCTGATTAACAAACTCAAGCGCATCGATAAGCATTTCACTGCCGTTAATAAGCGGCTGTCTGAAGGCGTTAAACATTCTCACCTCCGCGAATCTCGCAGCCGTCCAGTAGACAGTAGAGGTCATGTACCGCTAGTCGCATCAGGTCGTTCAATGCGGTCAGGGTGCGCTTTTGGTTGGGGCAGTCTTGGGCGATAACGCCATCAATGACATTAAGCACTTCAAGGAGCGTGTCGGCCTTATCAGCTAGGTCGCAGGGCGATTGATAAACTCTAAGCATGAGACACCGCCTGATTAATGCGGCCGGCAAAAAAACAAACGTGGTCTTTGACGAGCGATAGACGGGCTTCTCGTTCTGTAGGTGCTGCGATATGGTGAATAGTCGCTTTGATAGTCGGACAATCACGGCGAACTGCTGCGATAATCCAGATGAATGATTGTTGCTCGTTACCTGATTTTAGGTTGAGCGAGTGCCGCCCTTGTGCGGGTGTGGTATTCTCTTTCACAGCTTCCTCGTTACTATAGATAACGGTGGTTGTTAGATGCCCTGTTAGCGTTGGCGCGCTTCGGGGCATTGTTTTTTGGTATGCACTTGTCATACACTTGATTACCACTTTAAGATAATCAGGTGTCAACCAAATGTCAACCATTAGCCTTAACGGTAAAGGTAATAAGCAAATAGCATTGCGAGTGGAGCCGGAGTTGGAAGCTGGCATTAAACAGGCTTTATCCCAAGACGGTGACGCATCGGTATCGGCTTGGATTAAGCGCATTATCCGTAAAGAGTTACAATCTCGCGGTATTGAACCAAAGGTCTGATAATCTCTGGCTGTAGTCGAAAGGGTGGCATTCGCAGTGCTACCCTTTTTTTCGTCTGCTTTATGACCGATGCAAGAATAAGTGCTTTGCTTTTTAATATCCTGAGAAGTCAGGACATCTACAGCAAACTCACCGTAAAGATCCCGATTTCGGCACTGTTTAGATACCGGAATTCCGGCTATGTAAGACTCGAACATCGGACGAACTTTTGCCCGATGCTCTGAGCCACCGCACTGAGCCGATTCTTTGGCTGAGTGACTATCTCCAAAATATTTTGGATGTTGTCGGCATGGAGTACATCCCTGTGATTGAGGAATGTTAAACAGGCCAGCCAGTGAAGGGCATTTATTCTGGACGGATAGCATTAGTGAACCTCCGGTAACTGAGGTTGATACTTACGCCATAGCTCCGCTTCTTCTGCGATGAGCTGCGCTTTCTCTCCCTTACAGGCTTGGAGTTCTTTACCACGCTTGCTGGCCTTCTTGTCATAGGCCGCTTTCCGTTTGCTGTGGTCATTGAGGAAAGCGAAAGGGACGCCATAGGAACCGGTCTTGCGGATAGAGGGGATTACCTCACGGAATACCCAATTAGTGAACTTATGGGAGAATGTTCCCGCTGTTGTTGCTTTACGACTGCGAGCCATCAGTTTGTAGAAACCTGATTCGGCGACCATGTTCCAGCTCCTAGCCCCGCCGCGCTTACCAGAATGACCCTCGGTTAAACTTAGGGTCATTACCTCGTCATCATCTAAAGCAGAAATGGCGCTACTTGGATTACTCAGCTCCAACGCGTCACAAATATCTTTGGCCACAAACCACGGCTCACCAAAAACATTCACTATGCGTACTGTTTTACCCTCAAAGTTGATAACTGAAATATCACTATTGCTTGCCCGGAAAATATCACCGCTGACATGCTCAGGGCGTGGGGATACCTCGAAACTTAATTCGCTTTTTTTCATGATGTCGGTTTCCGTTATTTAGCTAGTGGCGTTATCTGAATAAAGGCTCAGAATATCGTTTACTTGAACTTGAGATAGACCAGGGTAGTTACCCTCTTTGGCTTTGAAGTTAATAAGCCTGAGCAACTGTGATGCGTCTTTACGGCAGGCCAAGCGGTAGCGGTAATGGCTGCCAATACCATCTGGGTTTTTCTCGTCTAAGCGCTCAAAGGTGATCCCTGTCTCGCGTTCGATTTCTGAAACATAGTTGCGACCAGAAGATAGTCGGCATTGAAATAAAATCTCGTTCTCAGTAACTCCGTTAATTCCGCTTGATGCGATATAGGTAAAGGCTCGGTGCTTCTTTGGTGTGCGCTTGGTGTGATTGGCTGATTGCTTGATATGATCTGCGGGTGTAGAATCAATCCCGCGAATATCTGAATGAGCCACCTGTGCAGGGTGGTTTTTTTTCACCATTAAATCGCCTCCCTACGCTTTGCCAGCCAGTTATTAATCTCTACCGCATCAAAGGCGGTGACGTTCTCTGTCAGCTTTACAGGGCGCGGTAATGTGCCGTTCTTAATCCAACGGTCAATAGTTGAGGTTGATACGCCTAGTAGTGAAGGCAAGCGGAAACGGCGGATATAGCCAGTTGTGGGAATTACTGATTGTGCGGCTTGTTGTGAGGTCATACCCCTAACTCCTAGTGATAGTCGATAGGGGTATGATTAGAAATATGGTGTGCAAACTAAAGCAAACTTTCAGATTAGTATTTAAAACTTTGAAAGTTTTAGAATTATCTAGCCTTTGCTTTCCTTAGGTAATTCCTTATGTTTGCGGGGTTTATGTCGTCATACTCAATATTATTTCTCTTGAATTTTTCTTGTAATTGCTCGGAAATAGATTCCATTGAAAGTTTTTCTATTCCGCCATCAGATAGGAATGACAGTTTAATTAATGACCTGATTAATGACGCTTTTTGCTTGGAGTAATTTTCTTTTTTTATCTCAGCCTTTTCTCGATGGCTTGCAATGATGGGTTTTCCTTTGGCATCAATATCAAGGCCGCCTTGAAGTAATAAGTTCATTTCATACGCCGTTACATAGCAATCATTAGTATTAACTGAGAGCCAACTATCGCAATAAAACTCGCTAGGGACAAAATCTGCACTGAACTTTTCTTCTTTGCATCTAGGGCGAAGTAAGTTATCTATAAGAAGCGTTGTGCCGCTATTGCTATCGAACTCTGATTCTATGGCGTAGATTTCTGATGTTGGTATCGCTAGAAATCCATCCCATTTCCAGATATTTTTATCCCTTGTATATATTTCGTATTGTTCAATAACTCGTAAATATTCTGATTGGTAATTAAATCTCAAATAATACTTAGCTAATGGATAATCATCCTCTTCACCTTCACCTTCACCTTCACCTTCATCTTCATCTTCATCTTCATCTTCATCTTCCTCATTACTTGCGTTAAGGCAGTTATGATCTCCTGTAACATCCTCCCAAGTTCTCAGATTTTCTGGGTATGGGTTTTCAGCTATTAACTTGGCATCGTCAACCATAAGGGTGCTTGTTGATTCAAAGTTGATCTTAACTGACTCATCACCTTCCCCTTCGGGAGTAGTAAAAGAAAAGTCTAAATCTGGAGTTTTGATACAGAGTTGTAGTTTTCCTATTGCAGCAAAATGAATTAAATCCTCAATTTCACAGTTTGCCTTCTTTGCAGCTTGTTTAAGCGTGTAATATTTATGCTCAGGTAGAGCCATAACGTCACCTCTAACGTTAAACCTTAAAAGGGATTGAGTCAGGCGGTAGGTTTGCCGATTTTCGCCCCGTCGGGCTAGACTCAATCTATTCTGCTACTGCGCCTTTCTTATCGGCGTTACGTTGTATTCTGTACCAGCTTCCAATGCCACCAGCAATTCAGCCCATTGCGTTAAGGCTGCCCTGCGTTCGTTAAAATATTGGTGTCTGTTGTAGATACCTTCTACGCCTTTAATGCGGTGGTTAAGGCATCTTTCAGCGACTACCGGATCTACACCTAACGCCGCAAGGTGAGTCCTCGCTGTCCGTCTAAAGTCGTGTATCGTGAAGTTTGGAACGTCCGGTAACTCTGCCCGAACCTTTGCTAGTGCTACGGGTAAAGTTGATTCCTGAATATGGGGGATCATCCTGTTTTGCATCTTACGGGCGGGTAAGACGAACTTACTGTTACACGAAAACGTGTGAAGCTCTCTAAGCCATTCAACTGCTACGGGGGCTAGTGGGATGTCTATTGCGTCACCGTTCTTGCTGCGTTCCTCTGGTAAGTGCCAGACTGCGTTATCTAAGTCGAATTCTTCCCACCTTGCCGCGCATAACTCCATTTTACGGACACATAAGGCCAGTAGTAGCTTAAAGGTCAGTTCATTCTGGCGGCTAAATCCCTTAGCGGTTCGCATCCCCTGAAACAATCGGATTAGTTCATCACGGTTTAGCCATCTATCACGGCTAACCTCTTTCCCGCCAGCATCAGACACCTCAAACGCTGAACATGGGTTTACTTCCAGATACTCGCGCTTAATACCGTAATCAAAGATTCTGCGTGTCCAGCGTAAAACGTCCGTTGCTATGGTAGGCGCACCACGCTTCACAATACCTTTTAGCATGTCATCAATGTGGCGGGGCTTAACGTCCTCTACCTTCATGCTTCCGATATTCGGGTTTATATCTTTGTCGATTCTGCGCCTGAGAATATCGGGGTGCTTCCAACGTCCTAGTATTTGGCTCTCAAAATACTCGGCTGCGAGTTGGTGAAACTTCTTGGCATTCTTCTCGGCTTCCATCTTTTTGATAGCATCGGCCTTCCTCTCCTGCTTCTCTCCGGCAACGTCATAACCCAAAGATACCCGCGCAGATAATTCTTTCGCCATGTCACGGGCTTTCGATAGGGATATTTCTGAGTATGAGCCGATAAGCATAGCGCGAGATTTACCAGCGAATTTATAACGGAATCTCCAGCTAGGTGATCGGTCTGCTGGCCTGAACCTTAAATAAAGGCCGTTACCGTCTGCTTTCCCTTCAAACCGTTCATCGGCTTTAATCCATGCGCGGATCTGCATGTCTGTTAATTTTGTCATTTGCGAATACCTGAACATTGAATAGGGGGTGTACCCAAAGATGTTCATCAAAATACCATTGGGTACACCTTTGTGTACACGGAAAATGTGCGCTTTGTTGCGTCTTTATGATAGCTGTTGATAATAAAAAACCGCGACAATGCGCGGCTTATAAGGATTTTGTGTGGGTGGGTGATTCTTTGTGATAGCTTACTCAATATTCTGAATCTGCTCACGCATCTGTTCGATCAGCACTTTCAATTCAATGGCTGATGTAGTGATGGTCGCAGTAATCGATTTAGACCCGAGGGTATTAGATTCACGATTAAACTCTTGCATCATAAAATCGAGGCGACGACCCACGGCTTCTTTCTTTTTCAGGATGTTATAGGTTTCTTTGATATGTGCATCGAGGCGATCAAGCTCTTCGGCGACATCAATACGTTGAGCGAGCATAATCAGTTCTTGCTCGAGCCGTTGGCTGTCTACTTGTATCGCGGCATCATCGAGTTTACTGACTAGACGTTCACGCTGCCAAACTAGCACGGCGGGCATTTCTGATCTGACCTTAGCCACTTCTTGACTTACCGCGGCTAAGCGCTGCTCGATAAGTTGCTTAAGTGCTGCGCCTTCTGTTTCACGAGCCTCAACGAAGTCATTCAGTGCTTGGTCTAATCCTGCGAGTAATTGCTGGTTGATGGCATCTAAATCCTGCTCGCCGGCGCTCATGACACCTGGCCAGCGTAGGATATCGACAGGATCGATAGTCCCTTCTTCGGTACGGGATTTCACCCAGTTTGCGGCGTTAATCACCTGCTGTGCCAAGGTTTGGTTTAGGCTCAATTCTCCTTGGGCGCCAGGGTTGGCGTCGAAACGAAGTTGGCACTCAACCTTACCACGGGTTAAACGCTGACGAATACGATCGCGGATCACTGGCTCTAAGCTACGAAATTGCTCAGGAAGACGAATATAGGTTTCAAGATAACGCTGGTTGACGGAACGTAGCTCCCAGCTGGCGTTACCCCATTCTCCTTTCATATCGTGGCGTGCAAAAGCGGTCATACTGCGGATCATAATCGTTACTCATTTTGGTCAATATTAGTCTCAGTATAACGGTCGAGGGGATTTGAAAACAGCGTCTCATTTTTACCGATGGGAATAACCTTGATTAGCGCTTAGGATAGGGATTTCTTTATGAACCAAGGTGGGGTGATGAATCTAAAGTCTTATGGGTTATTACTTTCTTGCTGTGTGCTGATGGCGGGATGCCAAGCTAGGCATTCAGAGGCTGTCTCGACACAACAATCTTGCCAGACGGGGGCAGTATTGCAACAAACGCAACTGTGGTTTGGTTTAAGCCAGCCAGACGGGCGTATTATTTCGCCACAGCAGTGGCAGCAGTTCGTTGATCAAGTCATCACTCCGGCTTTCCCACAAGGATTATCGGTGATCGAGGCAACAGGGCAGTGGTTAGGCCATGACGGCGTAAGAGTAAGAGAGAGTAGCCGGGGCGTCCTCTTGATTTATCAGGCGAGCAAAGAGAAATCACAGGCGATCGACCAGATACGTGCTCGTTATCGGCAGCTTTTCTCGCAAGACTCTGTCATGCGTGTTGATCAGCCCGTTTGCGTCGCCTTTTAATCTTTAGGCGCCTCATGGGCGCCTAAATCGTGGCTAGAGGAATAGGCTGGCGAAGGCTGCAGAGAGTAGGCTGACGAGTGTTGAGCCATAGACGAGTTTCCAGCCATAGCGCGAGACCGTATTTCCCTGTTTTTCATCAAGCCCTTTGACCGCCCCCGCGACAATGCCTATCGAGGCGAAATTAGCGAAAGAGACCAAAAAGATGGATAAGATCCCGAGGCCTTTCGTCGTAAATTGGCCAGCCATCTTCTGTAAATCAATCATCGCGACAAATTCATTCGACACCAGTTTAGTGGCCATTACGCTTCCTGCCCTTAATGCATCCTGTTTGGGAATACCTACCAACCAAGCGAGAGGCGAAAATACGTAGCCGAGAAGCTGTTGAAAGCTATATCCAAATAATGCTGAAAACAGCGCGTTAATGGCACTCATCAAGGCGATAAATCCAATCAGCATCGCGAGGATAATCATCGCCACTTTGAATCCGGCGAGAATATACTCGCCTAACATCTCGAAAAAACTTTGTTTTTCATGAAGCTTAGCTAAAGAGATCGGCGCGTCTTCGTGATGAGGTGTTGGGTTGATAATCGACAATATGATAAATGTACTGAACATATTTAGGAGCAGAGCGGTCACGACATAACGCGCGTCGATCATCGACATGTAGGCGCCGACAATCGATAGCGAGACGGTGGACATCGCGGTAGCCGCCATGGTGTATAGCCGCTTGGGGGGGATATCGGCAAGAATACCCTTATAAGCGATGAAATTCTCTGACTGCCCTAATATGAGGGTACTTACCGCGTTGAAGGACTCGAGCTTACCCATACCGTTAATTTTCGACAACAAGGTACCGACGATACGGATCAACAGAGGTAAAATTTTCCAGTGCTGTAAAATACCGATTAATGCAGAGATAAAAATAATCGGGCAGAGTACCCCAAGGAACACAAAGGCGAGACCCTGTTGATGCAGGCCACCAAAGACGAAATCAGTGCCCTGTGCAGCAAACCCAAGCAACGCCTCGAAGAAGCCACTCACCCCATCGACCAAGGCCAATCCTGCAGAGGAGTGCAAGCAGAACCAACCTATCGCACCTTCAATAATGAGAAGCTGTAGGAGGTAGCGGGGTCTAATATGCTGGCGATCGTGGCTGACGAGTAATGCCAATGCCCCGATAACGGCGAGGGCGAGGATAAAATGGAGTAAGGTCGACATATCAAGACTTTTCATTCGCGAAAGAGCATTATTTAGCCATAGCTGGCAAATTTTTTCATCTGTAATTTTGGCAAATTTTTTGGCTAACAAGACACTGAATCTTGAAATCCGTATACTGTGCAGCGTTATTCACCGTAGTCGGAGAGAATTTATGCGTCCAGCAGGCCGTAGTGCACAGCAAGTCCGTCCCGTTACCATCACGCGTCATTATACCAAACACGCAGAAGGGTCGGTATTAGTCGAGTTTGGGGAAACTAAAGTTCTCTGTAACGCTACCGTTGAAGAAGGCGTGCCTCGTTTCTTAAAAGGACAGGGTCAAGGTTGGGTGACCGCAGAGTACGGAATGCTACCCCGTTCAACACACAGTCGTATGCCTCGTGAAGCCGCGAAGGGCAAACAAGGTGGCCGTACCCTAGAAATCCAACGGTTAATTGCACGCTCATTACGTGCAGCGGTTGATCTAAAAGCGTTGGGCGAGTACACCATTACGTTGGACTGTGATGTTATTCAAGCTGATGGTGGTACGCGTACGGCGTCGATTACTGGAGCTTGTGTTGCGTTAGCGGATGCATTAAATGCCTTGGTAGCCAAAGGTAAATTAGCGAAGAATCCAATGAAAGGCATGGTTGCGGCAATATCAGTCGGCGTTGTCGAGGGAGAGGCACGTTGCGATCTTGAATACGTTGAGGACTCTGCGGCCGATACGGATATGAATGTCGTGATGTTAGAAGATGGCCGGATGATTGAAGTTCAGGGTACCGCAGAGGGTGAACCCTTTAGCCATGAAGAACTTCTTGCTCTACTCGCTTTAGCGAAAGATGGAATTTCATATTTAATTACTGCTCAGAAAGCAGCGCTTAATCAATAATAGGTACCGAGCGACCATTAGGTCGCTTTTTTATGGGGAAAGAAAATGAAACCGTGGCAGCGTGAATTCATTGAATTTGCAATCAGTAAAAAAGTGCTAAAATTTGGTGAGTTTACTTTAAAATCAGGGCGTAAAAGTCCTTACTTTTTCAACGCTGGCTTATTCAATACTGGCCGTGATTTAGCTCAACTTGGCCGCTTTTATGCACAAGCCTTAGTCGATTCAGGGATCAGTTTTGATTTACTGTTTGGGCCTGCCTATAAAGGTATCCCGATCGCCACAACGACAGCTGTTGCCCTGGCTGACCATCACCATCGTGATCTTCCTTATTGTTTCAACCGTAAAGAAGCTAAAGACCACGGTGAGGGGGGATTACTGGTTGGTAGTCCACTCGAAGGGCGTGTCATGTTAGTAGACGATGTGATCACGGCTGGTACAGCGATCCGTGAGTCGATGGAAATCATCGCCGCACATCACGCAAGTCTTGCGGGGGTATTGATCTCACTGGATAGACAAGAAAGAGGAAGAGGCGACATCTCTGCGATTCAGGAAGTGGAACGCGATTATCAGTGCCACGTTATTTCGATTATTACCCTCAGTGATCTGATTAGTTATCTGGAAGAGCAACCTTCAATGGCTGAGGCATTAGTCGCGGTAAAAGCGTATCGCGAACAGTATGGGATCTGATAAGGCTAGCGGGGTTACCCGCTATCCTTGTTACGTTAGTAAAATTGAGTAGCGAGCAATGGCCAGCGTAATTCAAAATTTGCGGTGGGCTTGAAGCGAAATTCTGAGCGGACATAACGTAACAGCAAGCCTTCGCAAAACGCGATGAGTTGACTTGCGAGTAACGCTTCGTCGACTTGAAAACCTTCTCCATCGCGAATTTTTTTCTCTTTCATTACTTGGCGTAACTGGACTTCAATACGTTCAAACAATTGATTGATCCGCCCCTGCAAACGGTCTTGTTCAAACATCAATGCATGGCCAGTCATGATACGGGTTAAACCTGGATTTTTTTCACCAAATCCCAATATAAGCTGAACGATCAGTTTTAGCCGCAGCAGTGTCTCTTTTTCATCACTAAGAATTAGGTTGATTCGAGTAATAAGACTGTCTTCGATAAATTCTATTAAGCTATCGAACATCTTTGTTTTGCTGGGAAAGTGGCGATAAAGTGCAGCTTCAGATACTCCTACGCTTGCGGCAAGTTTAGCCGTGGTGATACGTTGACTACCGTCGCTCGATTCCAGCATATGTGCTAATGCTTGTAAGATTTCTTCACGTCGGTTGCCCCGCGTATTTTTTTTCTCTGTCATGCCGTTAACCATCCTAAAAATCTTAATGAGTAGCCCGGAATGTGGGGCTACATCAGAGATAAGTTATCTAAAGGGGCTCGATTACTGACGACCAGAGTGCCCAAATCCACCTTCACCGCGCTCTGTTTCAGTGAATGCTTCAACAAGATTAAATTCTGCCTGAACAACAGGAACAAAGACTAATTGTGCTATACGATCGCCAGACTCAATAACGAAGGACTGTTCGCTCCGGTTCCATACTGACACCATCAGTTGGCCTTGATAATCGGAATCAATCAGGCCTACCAAATTACCAAGTACGATACCGTGTTTATGACCTAAGCCAGATCGCGGTAAAATAACGGCCGCTAGTTCAGGGTCCGCAACGTGTATGGCAAGACCGGTTGGAATCAGTGTGGTACTCCCTGCGGCGAGTGTTATTGATCCATCAATACATGCTCGCAGATCAAGACCTGCAGAACCAGGGGTAGCATAAGCAGGTAAAGGGAATTCTTTACCTACTCGCGGGTCAAGAATTTTAATATCGATCTTTTTCATAGAGGTTGACTATCTCGTCTAATAATTGCTGGCCAAGGAGTTGTTTACTACACAGTGGTAGCTGTTTTTCTCCCTTCTGCCAGAAAAGGTGAAGGGCATTATTATCACTATCGAAACCTTGAGTTGTGTCAGAGACGTCGTTAGCACAAATCAGGTCTATATTTTTACGTTCTCTTTTTTGTCGGGCATATTCTTCCACATTCTGGGTTTCTGCCGCAAATCCAACCACCCACGGTTTAGGTGCAGATAGTGCAGCCACGCCTGCAACAATATCCGGATTTTTAACCAGTTGTAGGGTCATAACGTCACTTTCAGTGGTTTTTTTTATTTTTTCGGCAGCAATTTCTTGCGCACGATAATCGGCAACGGCGGCACAGCCTATAAAAATATGTTGTTGCTGAATGGTTGCCATCACGGCATTTTGCATCTCTTCTGCTGAAACGACGTCTTGACGATGAACCCCTGAAGGGGTTGTTAATTCAACCGGCCCGCTAATTAATGTGACCGTTGCCCCACGTTGCGCTGCGGCTTGGGCAATAGCAAACCCCATTTTTCCTGAGCTTTTATTACTAATGTAACGCACGGGATCTAAGGCTTCACGAGTCGGACCTGCCGTTATCATAATATTCAGATGAGCCAAATCATGACGCGACTGATTCCATGCAATTGCATGCTCGACAATAGTCAGAGGGTCGAGCATACGACCTGGGCCGACATCGCCACAGGCTTGATGACCATGATCAGGTCCCCATAGCATAAAATGATGTGCCTGAAGCTTAGCTAAGTTGCTGGTGGTTAATGTTGAACGATACATCTGCTGATTCATCGCTGGCACTATAGCAATGGGTGCCGCAGTCGCGAGACAAGCCGTTGTTACAATATCATTAGCCATCCCTTGGGCAATACGGGCAATTATATCTGCAGAGGCTGGAGCAATGATGACTAAATCAGCCCATTTAGCAAGTTCAATATGCCCCATTGCAGCTTCAGCATTGGGATCAAGTAAGTCATTGGATACAGGATAACCACTGACAGCTTGTAAACTTAAGGGAGTAATGAATGCCTCGGCAGCCTGAGTCATCATTACGCGAACCTCTGCGCCTTGCTCACGTAACCGACGGACTAAATCAGGTGTTTTATAGGCGGCAATTCCTCCACTCACACCAAGTAGGATACGTTTGCTGGTCAGCTTACTCATAGGGTGCCTCATCGTAGTAGGTCAAGATGGTCAGAAGAGAAACGTTTCGTATGGTATCACAAAGAAAGCTTAGCCATATCAATAAGGCTATTACACTGATTAGTAATAGAATTACTCTATTTTTGAGTCTTGAATATCTGGATAAAGTCAAAAACTTAGATCCTACTCGTAGGTTTAGGCTCTCCGACTTTTAATGCGATTAAATAATACCTAACTTTAGGTTTATTTTGATTGGGAGAGATACCATGGACGAGAAACCACGGGAAAAATTATTAACGAAAGGGGCTGCTGCATTGACCGACAGCGAATTACTAGCCATTTTTTTGCGTACCGGTAACCCTGAAATGCCAGTAATGGAGTTTGCTCGTCATCTTTTATCGCACTTTGGTAGTCTCAACGCAGTCATGAGTGCCACGCAGGAACAGTACTCTACAGTTAAGGGTATTGGTCAGTCAAAGTTGTGTCAGATTTATGCCATTGCAGAACTTGGTAAACGTTTTTACCAAGAGAAACTCTTATGCCAAGAGACAATATCAGATCCGGCCGAAGCCTATCATTATCTAACTACTCAATTGGCTCACCTAGAAAGGGAAGTTTTCCAAGTCATTTTTCTTGATAATCGACATCGTGTTCTTCAAGCAAAAATTATGTTTCAAGGCACAATTAACAGTGTAGAAGTTCATCCTCGGGAAATTGTGAAAGAAGCGCTATCCCAAAATGCAGCAGCGATGATATTGGCGCATAATCATCCATCAGGGATTTCTGAACCGAGTGCAGCGGATAAAAATATTACCCAACGAATACAAAAAGCCTGTCGTCTTTTTGATATTTCCGTTCTTGACCATTTTGTTATTGGAAAAGGTGAGTTTTTTTCATTTGCACAGCGTGGATGGCTATAAGGCCGAAAAAAAGTGCAAAAAATAGACAACCAACAGAAAAAGTGTACTTTTTCGTCGATCCAAGGAGATCTTTATCTGTTCGGGTCTTGAGCACTTGGTCGACAGGGCGTATACTACGCCACCTTTGAGAATCTCGGGTTTGGCGTTTAGGCCTGCTCAGCGGGTTCACATTGAACTCGCCTGGATAGGTTAAAAGCCTGACGAGGCGGCCAAAACCTAAGTGAAAAGCTCGAGCTGATTTTGATTTTTGGAGATAAGACATGTCACGAGTCTGCCAAGTAACTGGCAAGCGTCCGGTAACGGGTAACAACCGTTCCCACGCAATGAACGCGACGAAACGCCGTTTTCTTCCGAACTTACACTCACACCGTTTTTGGGTTGAGAGTGAGAAGCGTTTTGTTACTTTGCGTGTATCTGCTAAAGGTATGCGTGTAATCGATAAAAAGGGTATTGATGCTGTGTTAGCAGACATGCGTACCCGCGGTGAGAAGTACTAAGGAACTGAATCATGGCTAAAGGTATTCGTGAGAAGATCAAGCTAGTTTCCTCTGCTGGTACAGGTCACTTCTATACCACCACGAAGAACAAGCGCACTAAGCCAGAAAAACTGGAACTTAAGAAGTTTGATCCAGTTGTTCGTCAGCATGTGCTTTATAAAGAAGCTAAAATTAAATAATTTTAGTATTCTTATAAAAACCCGGCCCTATGGTCGGGTTTTTTGTTTTTGTCAGAAGGAGTTCTAGATGCCTGAATTACCTGAAGTCGAAACGAGTCGACGTGGTATTGCCCCCCACATCGTGGGTGAAACATTGCTATATGCTGTTGTTAGGCACCCGCAACTACGTTGGCCGGTATCTGAAGAAATTACTCAGTTGAGTGATGAGCCTGTTATTAGTTTAGAGCGGCGTGCAAAGTATTTACTGCTTGGACTGAGACATGGCTGGATTATTATCCATCTTGGTATGTCTGGTCGTTTACGCATTCTCAGCGAAGAAAAAGCCCCTGAAAAGCATGACCATGTCGATTTAGTTTTTAGTAATGGCAAAATATTACGCTATACCGATCCACGCCGTTTTGGCGCGTGGTTATGGGAGACTGACTTGACCCAAAGTCGAGTCTTACGTCATTTAGGGCCAGAACCACTCAGTGATACATTCAATGCGGCTTGGTTGATGCAGAAATCAGCGACCAAAAAAATTGCCGTAAAACCTTGGATTATGGATAACAAGTTAGTCGTTGGGGTGGGTAATATTTATGCAAGCGAATCGCTTTTTCAAGCCGGTATTCATCCTGACCGTACTGCAAGCGGGTTGACGCAACAAGAGAGTGAACGCTTAGTTACTAGTATTAAGACAGTGCTTCAACGTTCAATAGAGCAGGGCGGCACAACACTACGTGATTTTCTACAGAGTGATGGTAAACCCGGTTACTTTGCTCAACAGCTCAACGTCTATGGGAGAGCCGGTGAGCCTTGCTTACAGTGTGGCACGCTAATCATATCGGGGCGACATGCTCAGCGTAGCACATTTTGGTGTCCTCACTGTCAGCACTAAGTCATCATAAATTTATGTTGCAGCGCGTGACGAATCTCTGTGGTCACAAACGCGTCGATATTTCCTTGATGACGTGCAACCTCTTTTACAATCGTTGAAGAGAGGAATGCATATTTTTCATTAGGGATCATAAATATTGTTTCAAGACTAGGATTAAGATGTTGATTAGCTTGTGCGAGTTGACGTTCATAATCAAAGTCCGACACTGAGCGAACACCTCTAATTAACACTGTTGCATCATGTTTCTCGGCGAACTGTGCGAGCAGACTATCAAATCCCATCACTTTAACATTCGGAAGCGAAGCGGTTGCGAGCTCAGCGAGCTGAACTCGCTCCTCTAAACTAAATAGTGGTTTTTTACTCGGATTCAATGCGATAGCGAGAATTACAGTCTGAAAGATTGCTGCACTGCGCTGTATAATATCCAAATGTCCAAGAGTGAGTGGATCAAAGGTTCCTGGATAGATTGCCACGATTGACATATACACTCCTAATGGGGGTGAGCATTAATATAGGGTTCAACAATATGTAGCAGTTGTTGCAAGGCACCCTGGTTTTGATGCAAAACTTCAACAGCATGCAACCCATAGTATTTACGCAGATCATGGTCGGCTAATAGTTGTGTCATTTCTTGAATCAACGCGGTTTGATCGGTAACGGTGATCAAACCTTGATCTCGTTCGAGTCGTTCACAAATATCTTTGAAGTTCCATGTATGAGGTCCCATGATAACCGGAATGGCGTGTGCTGCCGGTTCAAGAGGATTATGGCCACCCCGTTCAATGAGACTTCCCCCGACAAAGGCTACATCAGCAATCCCATAAAGTAACATGAGTTCCCCCATAGTATCGCCAATTAATACCTGTGTTTCTTGGTTCGGAATTTGATTTTCACTGCGCATCAGAGGGGTAAAACCGATCTTTTGTGCAAGTTGTTTCACTGCTTGAAAACGTTCAGGATGACGAGGAACTAAAATCAACAGTAAATCAGGGAATTGGGCGAGTAGCTGACGATGAGTGTCTAACATCATACGCTCTTCCCCTTCGTGAGTACTTGCCGCAATCCACACCGGGCGATGAGGGGCCCACTGACGGCGTAAAGCCACCGCTTTTGCTGCGAGTTCAGGTGTTACCGAAATATCAAATTTTAGACTACCGGTCACTGAGACTTGTTCTGTATTTGCCCCTAACTGGAGAAACCGGTCAGCATCTTCACGATTTTGTGCTGCGATACAGCTAATTTTCTGTAAAAGATGAGCGAGTTCTTGACCGAGTATTTGATAGCGCTTGGCAGAACGTTCTGATAAGCGCGCATTAGCGATGATTAATGGGATATGACGACGATGTAATGTATGGATGATGTTAGGCCACAATTCAGTTTCCATAATAATCATCAAGCGAGGAGCTGCCGTATCTAAAAACCGATTAATCGCCGTGGGAAGATCGTAAGGAAGATAAACATGCGAAACATTATTGCCAAAGGCTGATTGTGCTCGCTCTGATCCGGTTGGCGTCATAGTTGTGACGGTAATTGGAATAGAAGGATATTGATATTGTAACGCCCTGACTAAAGGGATGGCTGCTAAGGTTTCGCCCACCGAAACGGAATGTAAAACAATACCTCCCGGGACGACTTTGCCTTTACAATAACCATAGCGTTCTTTCCAGCGTAGGCGGTAGCCCGGCAGTTTTTTACCACGGTGCCAAAGTCTTATCCAAATCAAAGGCTGGATAAGATAAAGTAAGAGGGTATAAACGGCAGTAAGCATGGTATTGTCGGCTCGCCTGAAATAAGAAATAAAGGCGTAGATATTACCAGAAAAATAGCGACCTCACATTATGGCCGCAATACCAAGAATATCGGTATAATGCGTCTTTCGATACGCGGTTACTTGCTGACAGATCACCGGAATAGACCCACCCCTATCGTAATTAGTGTAAACTCCCCAATATTTACTCAGCTTTCCATCATCGGGCCGACGGAATACAAATACTTATCGACGTTTATCATTTTTCGACAAGGCCGTGGTAGCAGGTTTACCTTTTCCAAACGAAAGCGTAGGCCTTATTCTAAAGCCCTTTGTGAGGAGTTTTACGTGAAAATAGCCTTTAGCTTACACAAATATTTCCCTTATGGCGGGCAGCAACGAGACTTTAGGCGTATTGCAGTAGCCTGCCAACAGCGCGGACATCATATAGTCGTCTACACCTCTGAATGGCAGGGAGAGAAGTGTCCAGGATTTGAAGTGATTATTGTACCTAAAAAAGGGATATCTAATCATACTCGTAACCACCACTTTAGCCGTTGGATTGCAGCATATCGTCTGAACAATCCTGATGATTTGTTGGTAGGATTTAATAAAATGCCTGGGCTGGATATTTATTTTGCCGCAGATGTTTGCTTCGCCGCTAAAGCCGCTAGGGAAAAAGGGTATTTATATACGCTAACACCGCGGTATCGCAGTTATCTCCAGGCAGAAAAAGCCGTATTTTCTACTCATTCAAATACTGAAATTTTAGTATTAACGCCACAGCAACAAGCAGACTTCAGTGCGTTTTACCATACACCATCGACCCGCTTTCATTTACTTTCTCCTGGTATTGATCGACAACAATTTTTACCTCATCAACGCAATGTTTATCGAGATGAGATCCGTCACGCCTTAGGCATCAATACGGATACTTTTTTTCTCCTTCAAGTAGGGTCTGATTTTCGTCGTAAAGGGGTGTTGCGGAGTCTAGAGGCTATCGCTGCCTTAGCCTCACCACTCAAGGAAAAAGTGATATTTTGGGTGGTCGGTGATGACAATCCCGCTGTTTACCGTAAATATGCTGAAAAAAAAGGTATCGCGGATCGGGTCTTCTTTCACCAAGGTAGAGAAGATATTCCGCAGTTAATGGCCGCAGCAGATTTGCTTCTTCATCCGGCACACCAAGAAGCCGCAGGAATTGTTTTGATTGAAGCCTTAGCGTCTAGTCTACCGGTAATTTGTACTGAGGTATGCGGCAATGCGCCTTATCTTTCCGACGCAGAGAGCGGTGTAGTGATCAGCGAGCCTTTTAGCCAGGACCACTTTAACCAAGCTGTTCTCAATGCGTTAAAGCATCCTGAGCAACTACTGTTATGGTCGCAGGCAGCACAACGTTACTGTGATCAACACGATATGTATGGTCTACCTGAACAGGCAGCAGACATTATTGAGAAGAGAGCGAAATATGTTGCAACTCGAACAACCCTTTAAACAAGCTTGGGCACACAGTGATCCGTATGCTGAAATTTTAGCGCTACAAGGTGAAACCTATCGACAAGTGGAAGCGAGAAAGACAATGCGCTTTGACTTTAAAGGGGAAAGTTACTTCGTTAAATACCACCGTGGTACAGCCTTAAAAGAAGTATTCAAAAACCTGATCACTTTACGTCTACCTGTTCTAGGCGCGAAAAACGAATGGCAAGCTATCGCACATCTTCACAACGTTAATGTGCCGACAATGAGTTGTTATGGCTATGGGCAACGTCACTGGAACCCCTTGCAACGTGAGTCATTTATCATTACTAAAGATTTAAACCCAGCGGTAAGTCTTGAAGATTACTGTGCGAATTGGGCGATAGAGCCACCGCGATACTGTGTTAAAAGAGAGCTCATTCGACAACTTGCACGAACGGTAGGCGCGATGCATCGGTCAGGACTTAATCATCGTGATTGTTATATTTGTCATTTCCTTTTAGCGCTTCCCTTCGATGAGTGTAAGGGGACAGCTACACTCTCGGTCATTGACCTGCATCGAGCGCAAATACGCAAGAAAACACCTTTACGTTGGCGCGATAAAGATCTTATTGCACTTTACTATTCAAGTTTTCCACTGGCATTGTCGTTACGCGATTATTGTTACTTTTTGGCTGAATATTTTGAAAAAACAGTACATGAAATTTTTCAAAAAGAGCGTGGGCTGATTCGCCAAGCCCAGAAAAAAGCAGAAAAAATTAAACAGCGTACGCTGAGAAAAAATCTTTAATTGATGTAGGGCTATTATGACTGCTGAAAAAAACTTACCCGCTATGTCTTTATTAGCATGTGAGAAATCAATCAAAAAACAGACTGTTATTAATCCTTGTGCGGTAAGTGAGAGAGCGGTTCAACTTCATGTTGGCTGGGGCGCTGATGGTGATTTCTTACTAGGATGTCAGATTTCAATGGCCTCAGTGATTACTAATAATCCTGAAGTTTGTTGCCATTTTCATCTTTTTAGTAATGATATTTCGCAACTTGATCAGCAAAAGCTATTTCACCTTGCTCAGCAGTATGCGTTAGTGATTACGCTCTACACGCTTGATAATGACTATTTCGCACAGTTGCCGACAAATCGGCTCTGGTCTGCCGCTATTTATTATCGTTTTATTATGGCTCAGGTATTAGCACAGTCTGCGGATAGAATGCTTTATTTAGATGCGGATGTGATTTGTCAGGGCAGTATTACTGAATTATTAGAACTTGATTTGAGTAGTACCGTGGCTGCCGTTGTCCCTGAGCGTGATGCTACTTGGTGGGCTCATCAGGCTAAGGTGCTTGGCTGTAAAGCGTTGGCGCAAGGCTATTTCAATTCAGGAGTAATGCTACTCAATTTAGAGTCTTGGCGCCGAGAAGGTATTTTAGAACAAGTATTAATGCTTGCCGCCAATCCAGAGATTCAAGGGAAATTGACATTTTATGATCAAGATTTACTGAATTTAGCGCTCATTGATAAAAAAATTTTTCTGAATAGTGCTTATAATACTCAATATAGCCTTAACTATGAACTCAACGAGGTTAAGCGTAAACGTTTTACCTCACAATGTATCTTTATACATTTTATTGGGCCTACTAAGCCTTGGCACCTTTGGGCGCAGTATGCGAGTGCTGAAGCATTTCAAAAGGCAAAAGCAGACTCTCCTTGGAATAGTGAGCCGTTGCAACAACCGACGTCGACGTACCAATATCGTTACTGCTATAAGCATCTGACAAAACAGAAAAAACGACTTAAAGGATATGGATATTTTTTAAGATACTTACTCCGTAAATTACTTTCTTTGCGATAAACAGAGAGCCATGGTCACTCAATCTAAACTTGCTGGGTACACCGTTTACACGAAAGGCAATGATGAATTTTTCATCAGTATGTTGGATGATTTTCTTCATTGTCAGTTAACGACGCTGAAAGTATTTAGAAATGTCCCAGATACTAAAGTGACCTTGGTTGAAAAAGAAGGAAAACTTTACGTTTTAAAAGTCTTCGTACCGCAAGAAAAATCAGTTGAACGTTTCTTTAAATCCTTTTTCAAAGGGGATTATTTTTTAACACTTTTTAAACAGACTGCCATGCTTCGTCAGCGTAACATTACGTTTCCAAACGATTTTTATCTCCTCGCTGAAACCAAAATTTTCAATTATGTCAGTCGATTTATTATGATTATCGAGTATATTCCTGGCGTCGAAATGAATATTTTGGCTCAAAGAGGTGAGTTAACTGATCAGATTAAATCTGAAGTATTAGAAAGCGTAAAAGTTTTGCATCAAAATAATGTTATTTTTGATGATGCCCACGAGCAAAATTTTATGCTATCGAAAGGGCAAGTTAGAGTGATTGATTTATCAGGAAAAACATATACTCCCTTGCGTGCCGCTAAGGATTTTATCGATCTTGAGAGACACTTTGGAATCTGCGATTTTGAGCGTGGTTTTTCTTACCAGTGGGTCAAGCGTAAATCTCAATTTCGCAAAAAAATTAAGGCGTTTAAAGGGTATTTGATTAAGCGTTCAGCATAGGGTCTACAATGCGCTCATTTTTTTCAGCCGTGCAGCTCAACGATTTGCGTCAGAAAAGAAAACATAAAGAGTGTCTAATTTTTCTTTCTGGGCCTTCCGCTGCTGAGGTATCCCTCTCATTATTACGCGCTAAAGATATTATTGCTGTAAATGGCTCCGCCCATTATCTGATTGATAATGAAATCAAACCTTTCATTTATCTCGTAACTGATGGTCGTTTCCCTTTACAACGTTTTGAAGAATTTAAACGCTTTAGCACAGAAAGTTGTTTTACTTTTATTAATCAAGAGGTTTATGATTCCGCTCCTGCCGATTTACAAGCTTGGCTGAATGACCATTGTTTTATTTTAAAAGAATTATATAAAAGGGAAAAAGCAGGCCCTTTAAAAAAAATAAGATATGGTCTTTTTTGTGCTAAGTATCCGAGTGTAATTATGGATGTACCCTTTTCGAGAAAGAAAAGATTAAAAGGCTTTTCAAAAGATATTACTATCGGTTATTGCAATTGTAAGACGGTTGCTTATGCAGCGATACAATTGGCTTATTCTCTTGCCTATCAAAAGATAATCTGTGCAGGCTTCGATTTAACACAAGGTGGCCAGCGTTTTTATGACCGGCGAGGCGAGGCTACAATGCCGTCAGAGCTTAGCAAAGATACGCAAAAAATTATTGCCGTATTGCGATTTATGAAAGAAAAGGTCAATCCCCCTGTCTATACATTATCTACGGTCACCTCGATTCCTTATGACATCATTCCATTGATCAAGGATGATGAAAACCAGTAGAGCGTATGTGCCCTCGCTACTGCTGCACAATATCGAAGAGTGTCTAGCTTTATCAATTCTGCTTGGATTATTACAGCGAGGTGTATGGTTAGCTATTTTCATCATATACAACGTGAAAAATAGTTCGAGTCCAGACGCCTATCTCTCTAGGGAGCTAGGCGTCTTGTAGACTCAGATACCACAAATAGTGATCAGTTTGTCGAGAACGGTATTAGGCTCAATTTCACTCATTTTACCCTCCGGTTGACCTTTAATAACGTGTTGGTTCTTACCATATCCGCCGATTAACGCTGGATCAGTCGGGCCATATAACGTGATATTTGGACGGTCCAATGCTGCGGTTAAATGACTCAGTCCGGTATCAACAGAAACTACCGCTCTGGCCCCCGCCAATTGCTTAGCAACTTCACTGAGTGTCAATTTCGGTAAAACCTCCACTTGCGGGCGTCCAGTTGCTAATCTAATGGCCCGTTGATGCTCGACCTCTGACCCCCAGGGTAATTTAATCTTTAGCCCACGAGCAGTGACTAAATCGATCAACGCTTCCCAAGCACTTTCCGGCCAGTGTTTATCATCACGCGTTGTGGCATGTAAAAATATTAAATAGTGGTTAGCATCTTCGGGAAGCGTGTTCAAAAAATGTTGGGCAATCGCGTAATCGCCTGGTGTTGTCGGTTTTTGATAGCCTAAACTGCGTGCAAACAGAGCACGAATTTTTTCTACCGCATGCTGCTGTTTGGCTAATCGGTAAGAACGGTCATACCACCAACTCGCCACTGGTTCACGCGCACTTTGCCAGTCGAGGCCGTGTTTGATCCCCCGACTTTTTCGAGTGATTAGCGCTGAGCTTTTAATCAGCCCCTGCGCATCAATAACTGCATCGTAATGTACGCAGGTTAGCTGTTGATAAAAATGCTTACGTTCAGCTCGAATATCTTCTCGAAACCAATTTTTACGCCAGCGACGAACAGCAACGGGAATAACACGGTCAACCGCTTGGTGCCAAGAAGGTATTTGACTAAATCCTTCCTCGACAACCCAGTCAAAACGAATAGTGGGAATGTTTTGCAAGGCATCCGTGAGGGCAGGAAGTGTATGAATAACATCGCCCATCGAGGATGTCTTGACGATTAAGACGCGCATTCGTGCTCCTGAACGTTAGCTAACAGATCGTTCAATTCACTAGCGACTTGCTGAGGGGTAATATTAATCAGGCTTTGGTGATAGCCTTGATCACTCTCCCCTTTACGAATTTTATGATAGCCAGTAATAAGGCGGATGATGCGTGCTTTATCGGTCAACGGCGGCGTAAAATCGGGACTACTCGGACCATAAAGTGCGACGAGAGGACGATTAAGCGCTGCAGCGACATGCATAAGCCCTGAATCATTGGTCACCACTGCATGGCAGTGTGCAAGCAAAACTACGGCCTGATCTAATTCGGTTTTACCCGCGAGATTAATACAGTGTGTGGCCTCATCATCTGAAAGTCGCGCAATAATTTCGGCACCCGCTTCGTTATCTTTGGCTGAGCCAAAAAGTGCCACTTGGTAGCCTTTTGCGATAAGAAGTTTGGCGAGTGCCGCATAATGATAATCAGGCCAACGCTTTGCGGGACCGAATTCAGCGCCTGGGCAAAAACCAATTAATGGCCGGTCAGCATGAAGACTGAAAAGTGCAGCGGTTTCTAATATTTCTCTTTGTGAGACGGTTAAGGCTGGACGGGCGAGTGGTTTGGGTAAATCAGTCGCCCGTGAAACATTGCTCTTTTCATAAGCAAGTGCGATATAACGTTCAACCATCAAGGGGAATGCGGCGTTATCTAAACGTCGATGATCATTTAATAGACCATAACGCATTTCACCCAACCAGCCGGTACGCAGCTTAATACCTGCAAACCAAGGGATTAGGGCAGACTTAAAGGAGTTGGGTAATACGTAAGCGCGGTCGTAATGATTATGTCGTAGCGCCTTACCGAGTTTATAACGATCGCCAAGCGCTAAACTTCCATGACCGATTGGCATTGCTATCGCCTGATTAACTTCCGGCATTCGAGCAAGCAGTGGCCGGCACCAAGCTGGCGCCATCACATCAATAGTAGCCTGTGGCCATTGTGCTTTCAGCGTTTGATAAAGGCTTTGTGACATCATCATGTCACCCACCCATGATGGAGCAATCACTAATATTTTCATCGATAAGGCGTCCACTCTCTTAAGGCTTGTTGAGCCAGCGCATATATTCACTGACGCCTTCAGCGACAGTTTTAAAAGGCTTGGTATAACCTGCGGCTCTAAGTCGAGTCAGATCAGCTTGTGTATAGGTTTGATAACGGCCCTTCAGTTTCTCTGGAAAAGGGATATATTCGATCTCACCTTGTTGATGATGAGCTAATACCGTATCAGCAACGACTTGGAAGGATTCTGCTTTACCGGTACCACAGTTGAAAATACCCGATACGCCATTTTCCCAACACCAAAGATTGACGTCAGCGACATCCTCAACATAGATGAAATCACGTTTAAACTGCTCACTTCCCGCGAAAAGTTTAGGGTTTTCACCTTGATTTATTTGATTATTTAGGTGAAAAGCAACGCTCGCCATACTTCCTTTATGGCCTTCTCGTGGCCCATAAACATTGAAATAACGGAACCCACAGACAGGTGACTCAGCTTCAGGCAGAATACTTCTCACATAATGATCGAAGAGCATTTTAGAATAGCCATAGACGTTCAATGGCGATTCGTATTGACGTTCTTCAATGAAATCGCTGTCTCTACCACCATAGGTTGAGGCTGAAGAAGCATATAAGAAAGGAATTTGACGCTCTAAACAGAAGTGAAGAAGTTCTTTTGAGTACTGGTAATTATTATCCATCATATATTTGCCATCCCACTCTGTGGTTGCAGAGCATGCACCCTCGTGGAAAATGGCTTCAATAGGGCCGAGATCATCGCCGGCGACGATACTCATTAAAAATTCTTCTTTATCCATGTAATCGCTGATATCCAGATCAGCGAGATTAATGAACTTAGTGCCATCTTTGAGGTTATCGACCACCAAAATATCGTTATAGCCACGATCGTTTAGTGCTTTAACGATATTACTGCCGATCATGCCGGCACCACCAGTTACAATAATCATAAATCACCTTTCGACTAAGAGGAGACTCGATTGATGCTCGAGTTAACTAAGGTAAATCATACCATCTACACATCAGGATGGTAGTGTGTCGCCGATAAGGCCACGCGAATTAGAATAAGGCTTTCACGTCTCGGACAAACTGACTGTCACGCAGCGCAGTGTAAATAATCATAATTCCCTCCGCAGGTTTCCCCTGACGTAAAGGATCAATACGTGGGCAGTTTGCACCTAATACCAACAATGACGGTCGCTGTTGTTGAACAGCGGTTGGAGAATGAGGGAGCAACTGGCTCAGTTTTACTAAATGGATATCCGGAGGTAAGGTCGTGAGCAATTGCTGTAAAACCTTCACTGTTGTCGGATGTGGGTGACCAATCGCGATCGCTGAACCATTACGCTGTGCGAGTTTGATAGCGCGTTGAAATTGATAACGGATATCGGCTTCATCCTGTGTATCATCTAAAAAAACATTTCTTTTCAATACCTCTACAGAGGTACCCCGTGCAGCATTGACAGCCTGGGTGTTACCGATAGTTACGCTATCTAAGAAATAGAGTTGATGGTGATTCAACACATTCATGACTTTTTGCATCGCCGGTAAGCTGGATGTCATCCGGCTTCCCATATGATTATTCAACCCGACAGCATACGGAACTTGGCGGATAGCATGTTCGATAATACTCTGAACTTGGGTCTGGCTCATTTCCGGCGTTAAGGTGTTAATCTCTAATGGCTGTTTACTCATTGGAGCCATCGGTAAATGAATCAAAACTTCATGGCCCGCTTGGTGGGCGAGAGTCGCCATCGTGCGTGAGTATGGCGCATCAGGTAATACCGCAATTGAGATAGTGTTGGGAAGTGCAATCACTTTATGCTCTTCGACCGGACGATAGCCAAAGTCATCAATAACCAATGCCAGTTGTCCTGCTTGCGTCGAGTGAACGAATATCAAGAAACCGACAGTGATAAGAGAGGTCACTAACTTTCGCACATTATTTTCCTAACCAGCTTAAAGGGTTGACCGCTTGTCCTTGCCGTCTGATTTCAAAGTAAAGCCCCGGTGTGCCTTGTCCACCGCTGCTGCCGACTAAAGCAATAGGTTGCCCGGCTCTTACTTGTTGGCCAACGTTGACGAGAGCGCTTTGATTATAGCCGTAAAGACTCATATCACCTTTTCCGTGCTCAATCACCACAACTAATCCGTATCCTTGTAACCAGTCGGCCATCAGGACTCGTCCATCGGCAATAGCACGTACATCGGTACCTTCTGGCGCACCGATAACTAATCCTTTCCAGCGTAACTCGCCTTGTAAGTTATCACCAAAACGATGGATCAGACGGCCATGAATTGGCCAAGGATATTGACCATTTGCACGCCCCAGCCCACCGGTTCGGGCGATGAGCTCTTTTTCACCTTCCGTTGGACGGTAAGTCGACCCTTTTGCTTGCGCTTGCGCTTGGCGTTGCTTAACTTGCTCTGCAGCCCTTGCTTCACTGGCTGCACGGGCTTTGGCTTCTTGAGCCGCCCTGGCTATCTGGTTTTGTAACCGATTCTCATTCTGGCGCATCTCTGCGAGATCTGCTTGATCTCTCTGTAAAGAAGCATTCAGTTGTTGTAGCGTTTTTTGACGGGCATTCTGGGCCGCCTGTAATTTATCTTGCTGGCCCTGTTGTTGTGTTAAGAGGGCTTGCTGCTGCTGCTGACGGATCACTAATTGTGACTTTTTATCAGCGAGATCAGCACGAGTTTGTTTTAAGGACTCAATATTCTCTTGGCGGGCGGTATTTAAATAGCGGAAGTAAGTTAGCATGCGATCACTTCGCTGCCCATCTTCACCACTTAATAGTAATTCTAATCCGCTATGTTGACCTTGCCGAAAGGCTGCATCAAGTTGTGCGGCGAGGACGTCTTCCTCGTGGGCTTGCGAGCGAATTAGTTCTTCAATAGAATCAGTAAGTTGTTGAATATCAGCATTGATACTATTTAACGTTAACTGCGTTTCACGTAATTGCCGACTAGCCTGAGCAATTAGTTTCTCTTGGCTCTGTAATTTACCCAATAAATCGTCACGTTGTTGTTTTTGTGCTTGAACACTACGCTCTTTCGCCGCAATATCTTGTTGAATTGAGCGCAGCGCCGATTGACTGTCGTCAGCGTGACTAAAAATAGGTAAAGTCAGTAAGCCCGCGCAAAGCAGCAGGCTAGGGGTCAGCGGTAGAAGGCGAGATTGTTTAGACAACATCGTGTTATGCCGAGCTGAAAGAGATAGAGTGAAACGCTTTTTTTCCGTCATAAGGCTGAGATTATTCCATGATGTTTCACGGGTTACCAGAGTAACGCTCGGGTTTTATAGTGTACAGCCTATAATAGTGGCATAATCAGATAATAGGTAAGAATTCAGTAGTGTGAAAGGGGCTCTCTATGGTTATCAGACTAGATAATTCCCATTTTGCAGCGCTGTTCCAACTACGCAGCTAATTTAGACGCTGCGCGGATTATTTTATAGTAGATCGTTCTCGGAGTTGTTTTTCTTATGCAAGAAATTATGGAATTTGTACATAACCACCTTATCTTAAGTTTGGCTTGGGTAGCATTACTCATACTTGTTATTGTCACTACCTTCAAAGGACTGTTTTCTAAAATAAAAATGATTGGGCGTGGTGAAGCTACTCACCTAATCAATAAAGAAAATGCAGTCGTTGTTGATGTTCGCGGCCGTGATGATTTTCGTCGTGGTCATATCTCTGGTGCCTTGCATGTTAGCAGTGAAGAGATCAAGAAAGGTAATTTCACAGAGTTAGAAAAATATAAATCTCAACCGCTTATTGTTGTTTGTGCAACAGGACAAAGTGCAAGTGATGCGGCATCGAAACTCAATACAGCAGGTTTTGAAAAAGTATCCGTATTAAAAGACGGTATTAGTGGGTGGAGCAGTGAAAACCTTCCATTAGTACGTGGTAAATAAATCCTAAAGAGGCGTTTATGGCATCCATCGATATCTATACCAAACAAACCTGTCCTTTTTGTCATCGTGCAAAAGCACTGTTAGATCAAAAAGGGGTGAAATATCACGAAATTGCTATTGATAATGACAGCGATAAACGAGCAGAAATGATAGATCGTAGTCAACGTACGACAGTACCCCAAATTTTTATTGGTCAACACCATGTTGGGGGATGCGATGATTTATTTGCATTGGAACAGCGTGCAGAATTAGACCCATTACTGAATGCCTAATAGTAGGCTCTATTTTGTTTTAAAGGATTGAGTATCATGTCAGAACAGAACCCGAATGAAATGACTTTTCAGATTCAACGTGTTTACACAAAAGATATCTCTTTTGAAGCTCCTAATGCTCCACAAATCTTTCAAAAAGAGTGGGAGCCTGATATCAAGTTAGATCTCGATACAGGTTCGACCCAGCTTTCAGAAGGTATTTATGAAGTGGTTCTCCGTGTTACCGTGACGGCAACCGTTGGCGACGATACGGCATTTTTATGTGAAGTTCAGCAAGCAGGTATCTTCACTATTTCGGGTATTGAGGGTTCACAAATGGCCCACTGTTTAGGCGCATACTGCCCGAACATTCTGTTCCCATATGCTCGTGAATGTATTTCAGCATTAGTTTCACGCGGTACCTTCCCTCAGTTGAACTTAGCCCCTGTTAACTTCGATGCACTTTTTATGAACTACCTTCAGCAGCAAGAAGGTGGTGAAGTCGCGCAGGACGCTTAATCACGATGCGTGAAGCTAGCGTGAGTGTGATCGGTGCCGGGTCTTACGGCACCGCTTTAGCTATAACCTTAGCCCGTAATGGTTATCCTGTGGTGTTATGGGGGCATAATCCACAACATATTGCGCGGTTAAGTGAGCAACGTTGTAATGCTGAATTTCTTTCTGATGTTCCTTTTCCTGAAAATCTTGCGTTAACCTCTCAACTCGATGTTGCCGTTTCACAAAGTCGTGATCTTCTGGTGGTTGTACCGAGTCATGTTTTTGGGCAAGTATTAAAACAATTAAAACCGCTATTACATTCAGATAGCCGTATTGTTTGGGCCACTAAAGGGCTTGAGGTTGAGACCGGTCGCTTACTTGAAGAGGTAGCAAGAGAAATTTTAGGCCCGGATATACCGCTGGCCGTCATTTCAGGGCCCACGTTTGCAAAAGAACTTGCTGCGGGCATGCCAACTGCGATTGCGTTGGCGTCCAAAAATCATCAGTTCGCTGCAGATCTACAGAAAAAACTACATTGTGGTAAAAGTTTTCGTGTCTACAGTAATAACGACATGATTGGTGTACAGCTTGGGGGTGCAGTCAAAAATGTCATTGCTATTGGTGCAGGAATGTCTGATGGCATGGGGTTTGGGGCAAATGCGCGTACTGCACTAATCACGCGTGGTTTAGCGGAGATGTCTCGCCTAGGCTTGGCATTAGGTGCGCAAGCGGGTACCTTTACTGGTATGGCAGGGTTAGGCGATCTAGTATTGACGTGTACAGATAATCAATCACGTAACCGTCGATTTGGTATGCTTCTTGGCCAAGGTGCGACGGTCGAGAAAGCGCAAGAAGAGATAAGCCAAGTTGTCGAAGGCTATCGAAATACCAAAGAGGTCTATCTGTTGGCGACCAGCGTGGGTGTGGAAATGCCGATTGTGGAACAAATTTATCTGGTACTCTATTGTGGGATGCCGACCAGTGATGCGGCAGTCGCTCTATTAGGGCGAGAAAGGAAAGACGAAACAAGTCAGTAAGTTACTTTAAGTCATTGTCTCATTATTGCGCCCATTTTGGGCGTTTTTTTATTAGGAGTGTGTCATGTCTGCGGAAGAGCTTGAGCAAATCTGGAAAGCTATTTTAGCTGAAGCGCGAGAATTGGCATCCGGTGAACCCATGCTTGCCAGCTTTTTCCATGCCACGTTGTTAAAGCATGATAACCTTGGTAGTGCTTTGAGCTATATGTTGGCGAATAAGCTCGCCAATGCCAATATGCCGGCTATCGCTATTCGCGATATTGTCGAGGACGCGTATCGTCAAGAACCTGCCATGATAATGTCTGCGGTACGCGATATCATGGCGGTGACTCAGAGAGACCCTGCTGTCGACAAATACTCGACACCGCTACTGTATTTAAAGGGTTTTCATGCGCTACAAGCCTACCGTATAGGTCATTGGCTTTGGCGCCAAGGTAGGCGTTCGTTAGCGGTATATCTACAAAATGAGATTTCTGTCTCTTTTGGGGTGGATATCCATCCCGCCGCCAGCATCGGTTGCGGTATCTTGTTAGACCATGCAACTGGTATCGTTATCGGCGAAACGGCTGTGGTAGGTAATGATGTTTCCATTCTACAATCGGTCACGTTGGGGGGCACAGGTAAAACATCTGGTGATCGTCACCCTAAAATTCGTGAAGGCGTATTGATTGGTGCGGGAGCAAAAGTTCTCGGTAATATTGAGATTGGTGAAGGTGCCAAAATTGGCGCAGGCTCTGTTGTCTTAATGGCGGTACCTCCCCATACGACAGTGGCCGGAATTCCTGCGAGAATCGTTGGGCGTCCGACCAGCCAAAAGCCCTCAATGGAAATGGATCAGCATTTCACCGGAGCGATGGGATTTGAATATGGTGATGGCATATAGCGGATGCTTATTCCCTGAGTAATGCACCTTGATAGCCTAACTGACGCCATGCTTCAAACACCACCACGGCAACAGAATTTGAAAGGTTCATACTGCGGCTATTTTCTACCATAGGTATACGAATCTTTTGTTCCGCTGGTAAGCTATCAAGGATTGCGGCCGGTAAGCCCCGGCTTTCTGGCCCAAACATAAGATAATCCCCTGATTGCCAGTCAACGGCACTATGCGCTGGAGTACCTTTTGTTGTCAGTGCAAAAAGTCTCTTTGGTTGTTCGCTAACGAGGAAGTCTTCGTAGTTGGCATGTTTCTTTACGGCGGTGAATTCGTGATAATCCAGTCCTGCACGCCTTAACCGTTTATCATCCCATGCGAAGCCTAAGGGCTCAATGATATGCAGGGAAAATCCTGTATTAGCACAAAGGCGAATAATGTTACCGGTATTGGGTGGGATTTCTGGTTCAAATAAAACAATATTGATCATAGCGACTCCCTTTTCGAGAGCCGCAGCATACCAAATTATTGTTTGGCTGAGTATAACGGAAGCCAGATTGTTAGTCGTAACCCACCTAGTGGACTATCCTCGGCTTTAACGTGTCCGTGGTGTTGCTGTATCACGGTATCGACTATCGCAAGTCCTAGCCCGGTTCCGCCTGAAGCTCGGTCACGCGCTTCATCAGTACGATAGAAAGGCCTAAAAATTTGTTCGCGATCTTGTGGGTCAACCCCTGGCCCATCATCGTCAACATGTAACGTCATTCCACTTCGATCGACTGAAAAACTGATACTTATCGCAGAGTGCGAATAGCGCAGAGCATTGCGAATGATATTTTCTACAGCACTTTCTAATGCGTGTGGATTACCATAAAGAGGCCAAGCACCAGGTGGGTAGGGAATATCCATCTTTTTCCCCATTTGTTCTGCCTCAAAACGCGCATCTTCAATCACATCGGTCCATAATTGATTTGCCCGTAAGGCTTCACTGACTAACGCATTTTTATGTTGAGTACGAGAGAGATCGAGTAAGTCATTGATCATGATATCTAAGCGTTGTGCTTCAGTTTCAATACGTTCTAACTCTTTACTTTCTCCTGCGCGCCGGCGTAGTAATGCTGTTGATAATTGTAGACGTGTAAGGGGGGTGCGCAGCTCGTGACTAATATCAGACAATAAACGGTGTTGTCCTTTGATTAAACGTTCAAGTGCGCTAACCATTTGGTTGAAGCTCGCCCCTGCCGCTAAAAATTCCTGAGGGCCTGATTCAAGTTCAGGATGTTGGCGAAGATTCCCGCTGGCAACTTCATCGGCTGCATATTTTAACTTTCGGGCAGGCTTAGCCAGACTCCATGCAAGCCAAAGCAGTAAAGGTGTACTGATTAACATGGTAACGAGTAAAAGTAGCCAAGGCCTATCAAATAAGAGATTAACAAAATCTAATTGAGAGCTACTGGCAGGACGGATCATATAAAGTTGATAGTTATCCTCTCCATCCTGAATAGAGAAAGGTCCGGCCATTTCTTGACGGCCGTATTTCTTCTTCTGAGGATGATCGGCGTTGTCTGACTGCCCGATAAAATTCCGGATAATTTGCATTTCATTGTGGCGTGCACCGATCACTCGACCTTCAGAGGTGACCAAAAGTAAGTGCTGCCCGGGTGGAGCCCATTTATCGATGGCACGATATAGTCTGCGCCACCACATTAAGTCATTAGGAGGGTCTTGACGTAATTCAGCTTCGATATGTTGCTCGACCATGGCCCCTTGTCGATATTCGCTCGGCAATAGAGATGTCATTTGTCGAGAGTCGAGCTTAGGGACCATAAGCACTAACATTAGCACGAGCGCTAATGTTAACCAGAAAATCGCAAAGATGCGGGTAGTCAGACTGGCAATCATGTTGCGGAAACCATCAAGTAACCACGACCTCGTAATGTTTTAAACCAAGGATGCCCATCACGACGCTCAGGTAATTTTCTACGCAGATTTGAAATATGCATATCAATGGCACGATCAAAAGGCGTTAATCGTTTACCGAGCACTTCTTGACTGAGATGTTCACGAGAGACAACTTGACCTAAGTGTTGGGCTAGCAAATAAAGAAGTGTGAACTCAGTACCTGTTAACTCAAGGAGTTCGTCGTCGAAGCTCGCCTCTTGGCGACCAGGATTCAAACGTAATTCATCGACTTTTAGAGTAGGGGAGTTGGTTTCTTGAACTTGTTGCTGCTCACTCCAATTTGACCGACGGAGTATTGCACGGATCCGGGCCACTAACTCGCGGTCATTGAACGGTTTAGGGAGGTAGTCATCGGCACCGAGTTCTAACCCCAGAACCCGATCAAGTTCACTGCCTCTAGCGGTAAGCATGATAACCGGTGTTTGATGTTGTTGACGTAGCTCTTTCAATGTATCGAGCCCATTCTTTTTAGGCATCATGACATCTAACAACAATAGGTCAATGCTGCTATCCATTAAAGATAATGCTTGCTCCCCATCACCCGCGACGGTTACATCAAAGCCTTCCATTTCAAGTAATTCTTTTAACAGTGAAGTTAGTTCACGGTCGTCATCAACGAGTAAAATTTTATTCATGTTATCTCCTCTTCGGCAGCAAAATACCCTTTTCCATGGTGACGTGTTTATCACTTTACTTAGTTTTACACCCCCTGACGGATGTTTGCAGCAACTCGCTTAGACTACCCGCCATTGCCTTAAACAACAACAGCTATGAGGCTCGGTAAAATGCGTCGTTATTGTGCTCTTGCTTTCTCCTCTTTATTTATAGTTTCTGCCGGATATGCTCAAGTGCAAGAAACTTCAATTAAAGATGAGATTAACCAACCTTGCACAATAAATGATAGCCTTACTCAGCGAATTCAGTCTCATATGTTTGATGGAATAGAGCTGACAGAATCTCAACGCCAAAGAATGCGCGATTTAACGGATCAGTTTCGTTTTCGTCATTCGACCACCGATATTGGTGACGTAAAGCTAATGCAACAGCTAACTTTATCGCCTGACTTTGATGAGATAGCCGTGCGCCGTCAAGCTCAGAAAATGGCTGACCAGCAAGTCAATTCCCAAGTGGAATTAGCGCATATACGCAATCAAATTTATGGACTTCTGACGGTTAGTCAGAAAAAGCAAGTTCAGCAAAATTATGAAAACCGCATAGATAATGTATGTGGTAGTAATGAATTACAGTAGTAACACTGTGATATACGCATCATAGTAGTATGCCATACCCTTTCCTTGCCATAGACATTATTCCTGTCTTTCCCCTCAGTGATGAGGGGTTTTTTTTATCAGGTAATTAGAAAAATTCCTTATAATTCAAACCAATTTATAACAACCCTAAGAAGTTTATAGCATCACGTGTGTAGACAATAGGTCACACTGCTATCCCGCCTTTGAGTATCCAACCTTCATCTTCATACGGGCTGGCTGTAAAGTTAAAGCCTATAAAATCAGTACCTTTCACTCGTTATCAAAAACCTGACAGCGTACTACTGGCAGAATTATAGGCAGTGGTTACTTTATCTTTCAATCCTGAAAGCAGGTCGCCCACAGACGACGCTTGTAGAGGCTACTGGGCTCTTACCCTATTGTATGAAGGAGAGGTCTTGAGAATATAGGGATCACTACTTCTGTTAAAACCCGCACTGACGATCATATTTACCCCAAAATGAATGTCATATTTCTGTCATAAAAGTGACATCTTGATGTCATTGAAGTGTCCTAATTTAGCGGCAACACATTATAGATAATAATTGAAGAGTCTTTTTGGAGAGAGTATGAAACTGAAGCGTAAGATGGCCACTCACCTGACAGCAGTCACCTTAGCATTGACTACCGTTTCCGCTTTTGCCGCAACCGATTTGACGGGTGCTGGGGGAACGTTCCCTGCTCCTGTCTATTCTCGTTGGGCTGCAGATTATTACAAAGAAAATGGAAGTAAAGTTAACTATCAAGGTATTGGTTCATCAGGTGGTGTTAAACAAATCATCGCTAAAACCGTCGACTTTGGTGCATCCGATGCGCCGATGAGTGATGCAGACCTTGAGAAAAATGGTTTGTTTCAGTTTCCAACCGTTATTGGAGGTGTTGTTTTAGCCGTCAACCTACCGGGTATTAAATCTGGGCAGCTGATTTTAGATGGTAAAACTACGGGTGATATTTATTTAGGAAAAATTACTACTTGGAACGACCCACAAATTGTGGCCTTGAACCCAGGTCTAAAACTTCCTGCCACGAATATCAATGTCGTGCGTCGCGCTGATGGTTCAGGGACATCATTTGTTTTTACCAGTTACTTAGACAAAGTTAACCCTGAGTGGAACAGTAAAATTGGTAAAGGTAACACCGTTAATTGGCCTGTAGGTCTTGGCGGGAAAGGTAATGATGGTGTGGCAGCGTTTGTACAACGCCTGCCTGGTTCAATTGGTTACGTTGAATATGCCTATGCAAAACAAAATAATCTGACTTATACCAAATTAGTCGATGCGGCCGGTAAAGCGATTGCACCAAACGAGCAATCTTTCAGCGATGCGGCAAAAGGAGCCAATTGGCAGCAGAGTTTTGCTCAAGACCTGACCTATCAAGCAGGCAATAATGCATGGCCAATTTCTTCAACCACTTATGTGTTAGTCTATAAAAAGCCGATGGATACAGATAAAGCCAAAGCAGTATTAGCGTTTTTTGATTACGGCTATCAAAAAGGGTCAAAAACCGCTAATAGCCTTGATTATGCCGCTTTACCTGAATCGGTCGTAACATTAGTGCGTGATGCATGGAAGAAAAACATTACCACTGATGCAGGAAAGGCGATTTATCCTTAGTTCTCGCCACGATACATTTATTAATCTTCAGGGCAGCGTGCTGCCCTGTCATCTATTTATTCGAGAATGTTATGGTACAACAGCGGTCTTCCTTTAAGGCTCCCAGTAAATACGGCGATGTTCTATTCGGCCTCCTTGTCAAAACGGCTGCGTTAATTGTCCTCCTCATGTTAGGTGGGATAATTGTTTCATTGATTATTTCTTCATGGCCAAGCATCCACCAGTTTGGATTTTCATTTTTATGGAATAAAACGTGGGATGCGCCTAATGAACAATTTGGTGCACTGGTACCTATCTACGGGACCTTAGTGACTTCAGCGATCGCACTGATTATTGCAGTGCCTGTTAGTTTTGGGATTGCACTATTTCTTACTGAGCTTTCCCCTGCTTGGTTAAGAAGACCACTGGGAACGGCTATTGAATTACTCGCTGCGATACCCAGCATTGTTTATGGTATGTGGGGGCTTTTTGTTTTTGCGCCACTCTTTGCACAATATTTTCAAACGCCAGTCGGTCATTTGCTCTCAAGCGTCCCGATTGTTGGAAGTCTTTTTTCAGGGCCTGCATTTGGTATTGGTATATTAGCTGCCGGTATTATTTTGGCTATTATGATTATTCCTTACATTGCTTCAGTCATGCGTGATGTTTTTGAACAGACACCAGTAATGATGAAGGAATCGGCCTATGGGATTGGATGCACTACGTGGGAAGTCATCTGGCGTATTGTTCTGCCTTTCACTAAAAATGGTGTTATAGGTGGTGTCATGTTAGGCCTAGGTCGAGCATTAGGCGAAACGATGGCAGTAACTTTCATTATTGGGAACACTTACCAGCTAGATAGTGCATCATTATATATGCCGGGAAATAGCATCACATCCGCGCTTGCTAATGAATTTGCTGAGGCAGGATCTGGATTACATATTTCAGCATTGATGGAACTGGGATTAATTCTCTTCGTCATTACATTTATTGTGCTAGCAATTTCACGTTTGATGGTAAGGCGTCTTGCTAAAAAAGAAGGGGCACGCGGATGAGTGATTATTTACCAAGTTATACCGCTCAAGAAATTGTAGAACGTAAAAAACGTCAAGCCCGACGCCAATTCAAAAATTATATTGCTCTAACCCTATCTCTATTAACAATGGCATTTGGTCTATTTTGGCTGCTATGGATTTTGTGGACAACCGTTAGTAAAGGTATTGGTGGTTTCTCATGGGATCTTTTTACCCAAGATACTCCTGCACCGAATACCGATGGTGGGGGCCTGGCTAATGCATTGATGGGAAGTGGCCTATTGATTATTTGGTCTACGGTATTGGGCACACCCCTCGGTATTTTAGCGGGGATTTATTTAGCAGAGTATGGGCGTAAAACCTGGCTTGCTGAAGTTATCCGTTTTATTAACGACATTTTGCTCTCAGCACCATCGATAGTGATCGGGTTATTTGTTTATACCTTAGTCGTGAGTCGTATGCATCATTTCTCCGGTTGGGCCGGTATGTTAGCGCTTGCGTTATTACAAATTCCTATTGTTATCCGTACGACTGAGAACATGATAAAGCTTGTCCCCGATAGCTTACGTGAAGCAGCCTACGCCTTGGGCACACCGAAGTGGCGGATAATCTTATCAATTACGTTGAAGGCTTCGATGTCGGGTATCCTGACCGGCGTGTTGCTGGCGATTGCTCGTATCGCAGGAGAAACGGCACCGCTACTATTTACCGCATTATCTAACCAGTTTTGGAGTACCGATATGAGTCAGCCTTTGGCTAACCTACCGGTTACTATTTTTAAATTTGCCATGAGTCCTTTCTCACAATGGCAAAGTCTTGCTTGGGCGGGTGTGCTGGTCATTACGTTATGTGTACTTGCCCTCAATATTTTAGCGCGCATGATTTTCGTCAAGCGTAAGTAATAAGAAAAAAGAGAGACCATTATGACTATGGCGAAATTGAATCCAGCTCCAAGTAAATTAGAAGTCCGAGATTTAAATTTTTACTATGGAAAATTCCATGCACTAAAAAATATTAATTTAGAGATTGCACGTAATCAGGTCACCGCATTTATCGGGCCTTCAGGATGTGGAAAATCGACGCTGTTGAGAACATTCAATAAAATGTTTCAACTCTATCCTGAGCAGCGCGCGGAAGGTGAGATCCTACTTGATGGGGAAAATATCCTACACTCTTCGCAAGATATCGCCTTATTACGGGCTAAAGTTGGGATGGTTTTTCAGAAGCCAACCCCATTCCCTATGTCTATTTACGATAATATTGCTTTCGGTGTGCGTTTGTTTGAAAAGCTCTCTCGTACTGATATGGATGAAAGAGTCCAATGGGCATTAACGAAAGCAGCTTTATGGACAGAAACTAAAGATAAACTTCATCAAAGTGGGTATAGCCTTTCGGGTGGTCAACAACAACGTCTCTGTATCGCAAGAGGGATTGCCATTAGACCAGAAATTCTTCTACTAGATGAGCCTTGTTCTGCACTCGATCCTATCTCTACAGGAAGAATTGAAGAGCTAATTACTGAGTTAAAACAAGATTATACACTTGTGATTGTCACACATAATATGCAACAAGCCGCGCGCTGCTCGGATCATACTGCCTTTATGTATTTGGGAGAGCTGGTTGAGTTTAGTGATACTGATACGCTCTTTACAACACCGGCCAAAAAACAAACTGAAGACTACATTACTGGGCGTTATGGCTAAGACGTGGAGAGCAACTATGCGTAAATCGATTTCAGTGCGTGGAGAGTGATATGGACAGTTTAAATCTTAATAAGCATATTTCGGCTCAATTCAATGCCGAGTTAGAGCATATTCGTACCCAAGTTATGATCATGGGGGGGTTGGTCGAGCAACAACTGACTGACGCCATTATGGCCTTACATAATATGGATAGTGAATTAGCTCGACGAGTGATTGCAGACGACCAAAAAGTAAACCGGATGGAAGTTGATATTGATGAGCACTGCGTTAAAATCATTGCAAAACGTCAACCGACAGCCAGTGATTTACGCCTAGTTATGGCCATCACAAAAACGATCTCCGAACTTGAGCGTATCGGTGATGTAGCTGAAAAAATAAGCCGAACAGCGTTAGAAAAATTCAGCCAGCAGCACCAACCGCTATTAATTAGTTTAGAATCATTCGGGCAACATTCTGTTGAAATGCTACACGAAGTATTAGATGCTTTTGCCCGTATGGATTTAGAAGCAGCGATTGAAATTTACCACGCCGATAAAAAATTAGATCAAGAGTACGAAGGCATTATCCGTCAGTTAATGACTTATATGATGGAAGATCCACGCACTATACCCAATATTTTAACTGCTCTGTTTTGTGCTCGTTCGATTGAGCGTATTGGTGATCGTTGTCAGAATATTTGCGAGATTATTTTTTACTTTGTCAAAGGTCAAGACGTCCGTCACCTTGACGGTGAAAAACTTGATAAATTTTTAGCAAATAAACCCAATTAAAAAATAATAACCTAAGCCAATATAGAGTTCTCTATATTGGCTTTTTTACTACACTTTTTCTCATTCCCTTCCTTTAGTCCCAAAGAAGATTTCTTAATTTATAGTAATAAGATTATTAATTTCCTAAAAAAGAAGAATTTTACTTTTTTTATGAAGTTATGAGATTGTCACCGAGGGTAACACTCGGTAACCTTATCCAGGTCAGGAAGAGAAGCATTCCTTTTTGACTTTTAATCGGAAATCCAAAAATTAAGGAAGATAAAATGAAAGAGTTAAATACTGTTGAGATGAAAAGTGTTTCTGGCGCAGGTATATTTTCTAATACATTTAGCGGTGTTGCATCGACTATCGGTGGTGTAATGGAAACATTTGGTTGGAAAAACGCAAAAGCAAACGCAACTGATGTTGCCAAAAATGCTGGCCTAGTTATCGACTCAGCGATCGATACTGTGACTTCATTCTTCAAACTTGTTTTAAGAAAATAATATAAATTAACTAAAAACAAAGAGATTTTTATAAATCTCTTTGTTTTTTTGTTTGTTTAATACCTACCAGCCATTCGGCAACTGAACGTAAAAATTAATATGAAAGACAATGAGCTGTTTAGAAAGGAAGCACTTTATCATCAGCGTCACCATTGGCTAGGCAAAGCATTATTATTAAAAGGTATTCCAGCATGGATAATTATCTCTTGCACAATACTATTTATCAGCATTATTTTTATCGCCCTTATTAAAGGCGAATATACTCGTCGTGTTAATGTCAAAGGTGAAGTTTTTTCACAACAACAAACAGTTAATCTCATTGCACCACAGCAAGGAAGAGTTACAAAAAATTATGTTAAAGCAGGAGATGAAATCACTAAGGGTTCACCTATCTACGAGCTTGATATTGGTCGTAACACCCAATTAGGTAATTTAAGTGAAAGCTCTAAATTAAGTATTAAACAACAAATAACACTTACTAATGATATTATTAATAAGCTAAAAGAAAATAAAAAAATAAATATAGAAAAACTCACACAACAACTTATTGAGTATAAAAAATCATATAATAACACGCAATTATTAGTTAAAAACTCCTCGCATGGCGTGAAAGACATGAAGGAGAGTATGAAAAATTATGATGAATATTTAAAAAGAGGGTTAATTAGTAAAGAGCAAGCCTATAATCAACGTTATCTTTTTTACCAGCAACAATCATCTTGGCAAAGTATGAATAGCCAGCTTATCCAAGAAAACCTTCAAATTATTAATCTAGAAAGTGAAATAATCAGTACTTCTGTCGATTTTGATAATCGTATTTCAGAGTATGAATTAAAGTTGAGTGAATTTAACCGGATGCTCGCAGAGGTTGAAGCTAATGGTACTTTACTGATTACCGCACCTGTGACAGGTAAAATAGAAAATATGACGTTAACGGAAGGGCAAATGTTTAGCTTAGGCGATAGTCTGGCACAGATTTTACCGGGTGATCAGCAGTATTATCAACTCATGCTATGGCTTCCTAATCATAGTATTCCATTTGTAAATGTCGGTGATAAAGTAAATATTCGCTATGACGCTTATCCTTATGAAAAATTTGGTCAATTCTCTGGTGAAATTACATCGTTATCACGAGTGCCTGCGACAGACAGTGAAATGATGAGCTATAAAAGTAGTCACTCGACAGCCCCGCAACAATCTAAAGAAGCCTTTTATAAAACGATTGTAAAGCTTAATGATCAAGTGCTCTATTTCGATAATAAAACGCTACCTATAGGAAATGGTATGTCGGCCGAAGTGACGTTATTTCTTGAAAAACGCCCGCTATATCAATGGATTCTTTCACCTTATTACGATATTAAACGTAGTTTGGGGGGACCTGTAAATGGATGAAATACGCCATCTTTTCAAAACATTATGCCAGCAATTACAATTCAGTTTTTTTCGTAAAGTTCCTCAGGTTTTACAAACTGAAGCTGCGGAGTGTGGGCTGGCGTGCATCGTGATGGTTTGCCGCTATTTTGGTATGAATATTGATCTCCTCAATCTACGCCAAAAATTTGGACTCTCCGCCCAGGGGGCAACGTTAGCAACACTCGTTCATATTGGCAGCCAGTTAAACCTTCAAACTCGTGCATTATCTCTTGATTTAGACGAAATTAGGCAGCTTAAACGCCCTTGTTTATTACATTGGGATATGAGTCATTTTGTCGTATTAATCAAAGCAGGTAGAAACAGATTTACGATTCATGACCCAGCTTTTGGGCGACGAGTGGTGAGCTTACAAGAGATGTCTCAGCACTTTACGGGTATCGCTTTAGAGCTTTGGCCAGATAGTGAGTTTACACCTATCAAGGCGCGTTCACGTATTCGCTTTCTCAGTCTATTAAAAAATATCTCTGGTCTACCCGGTGTATTAGCGAAAATTTTTGCGTTAACGGTTTTAGTGGAAGCCGTCAATATAGCGATCCCGATTGGCACGCAATTGGTTATGGATCATGTCATCCTCGCCAAGGACCATGAACTGTTAACCCTAATCTGTTTGGGACTCGTCTCTTTTATTTTATTTCGTACCTTTATTGGCATGTTACGCAGTTGGACTACGCTTGTGATGCAGTCCTTGATTGATGTGCAATGGAAGACGGGATTGATGGATCATCTTTTACGTTTGCCGCTAAGTTATTTTGAAAAGCGAAAATTAGGGGATATTCAGTCACGCTTCAGTTCGCTGGCCACAATCAGAGAAACGCTTACAACGAGTGTTGTTTCAGGGACCATCGATCTTTTGATGGTGATCAGTGTTTCAGTGATGATGTTTATATATGGTGGGTGGCTATATTTCGTAGTACTAGCTTTTACTCTGCTTTATGTTGTCTTACGACTCGCGACGTATCATCGCTATCGCCAGGCTCAGGAAGAGCAAATTGTTAAAGATGCGCGCGCGAGCTCGCACTTCATGGAAACGTTGTACGGTATTGCAACCCTAAAAGTCTTGGGGCTCAACAAAACGCGCTCTCGTTATTGGCTAAATCTCAATATTGAAACCACCAACGCTGTTATTAGAATGACACGTCTAGATATGTTGTTTGGCGGGGTGAATTCACTTATTAGCACCTTAGACCAGATACTTATTCTATGGTTAGGAGCTTCTATGGTTATTGATGGTCATATGACGTTGGGGATGTTTGTTGCTTTCAACGCGTATCGTGGCCAATTCTCAGAACGAGCCTCTGCAATTGTTGATATGCTTTTACAGTTAAGGATGCTCAGCCTGCATAATGAAAGGGTTGCTGATATTGTTTATCAAGAGCCTGAACCGCAACAGAGTTCAACGCGTTTATGTGAATATAACCAAGCAGCAAGGTTTGAAGTAGATAATCTATCCTATCAATACGATAAGCTAACACCTCCGGTATTTTCTCATCGTTCATTTACTATAGAGCCTGGTGAAAGTGTAGCGATAGTCGGTGCGTCAGGTGTTGGTAAAACGACATTAATGAAATTGATGTGTGGATTACTGACTCCTGACAGCGGAACCATTCGTTTTAATGGATTAGATATTCAACAGGTAGGGTTGAATAATTTTAGAGATGTAATCGCTTGTGTTTTGCAAGAAGACAAATTATTTGCAGGGTCTATTGCTGAGAATATTACAGGTTTTAGTGAAGATAATAGCCGTGAAAGGGTTATTGAGTGTGCGAAAATGGCTCACTTACATACCGAAATTATCAGTATGCCAATGGGCTATGAAACTTTAGTCAGCGAGTTGGGTGGGAGCCTTTCTGGAGGGCAAAAACAGCGCTTACTGATTGCACGTGCATTATATCGGCGACCAGCGATATTATTTTTAGATGAAGCAACAAGTCATTTAGACTTAGACAATGAGGCAGCGGTGAATGCTTCAATCCGATCATTGAATATCACACGAGTATTCATTGCCCATCGTCCTTCGACTATTGCTAGTGCGGATCGCGTTATTGAATTAACCAATGAGAACTAGGGATGATTAAATGTAAATTTTTTTTTGTTATCCGTCTCTAAGTCGAAATAAAAGGTATCATTCTATGAATTTTTTATGTTAAGGATTTTTGATGGGTTTTTACTGGATATGGCTCGGCGTAGCGATAATATTCGCGATTATTGAATTCTGTACTGTCACCTTTTTCGGGTTATGGATGGCAATTGCTGCACTTGTTCCAGCTGTTATATCCTATTATTTTCCGGAATTAGCTGTTATTACACAGTTATTAACTTGGACATTCTCATCACTGATCTGTGCATTTATCTGGATTAAATGGATTAGAAGTAAACCTGCAGAGCATATCGAAACAGTATTGATTGGTAATGAAGGCGTCCTTGCTGATGCTATAAAGCCGGGACAAATCGGTACTTTGCTTCTCAGTCGACCCATTCAGGGAAAGCAAGAATGGCCTTGCTGTAGTGATATGCCGTTGCCAAGACAAACACGTGTTGTGGCTACAGCCATAATGGACAATGGTATTGTAAAAGTGCAATCCAGTGAATTATTAAAAAATGGAGTTAACTAATTATTATGCCGGGAATTATTGTTGCTGTCTTGTTTGTTGTATTTGTTATTATCACATTTCTAAAATGTGTTCGTATTGTGCCACAAGCCGATCAATGGATTGTTGAACGATTAGGTAAATATAATAAAACCTTAAATCCAGGTTTAAACATTCTTATCCCTTTTATTGATGCGGTTGCTTATCGTATGTCAGCAAAAGACCAAATGTTTGAAGTGAAAGGTATTGAAGGAATTACCCGCGATAACGCAACGGTAGGGGTCAATGCCATCTGCTTCATCCGTATTGCTGATCCCGCAAAAGCCGCTTATGGCGTTGACAGTTATAGCGAGGCAGTTCAAAACCTCGTCATGACCACTATTCGTAATGCGGTAGGGGGAATGAATCTTGATGATAGCTTATCGAATCGTGACCAATTAGCGATAACCCTACGCGCTAATATGGAAGAACAGATGAGCGATTGGGGATTGATTTTGAGAGCGGTTGATATACAAGATATTACGCCATCAAGCTCAATGCGTAAGTCCATGGAACAGCAAGCCGCGGCAGAACGCGAGCGTAAAGCGACAGAAACTCGCGCAGAAGGGAATAAAAACGCAGCTATCCGTGAAGCGGAAGGTAAAAAGCAAGCGATGATCCTAGAGGCTGAAGCAAAGCTAGAGGCGTCGAGAAGAGAAGCGGAAGCATTAGAGACCTTAGCGGAGGGGCAACGTAAGGCGACCTTACAACTCTCACAAGCCTTAGTGGAAATGGGGGGAGAGAAGGCAATGACCTTTCAGTTAGCGAATAACTATGTGAATGCATTGTCAGAGTTAGCTGCCAGTGATAACAGCAAAGTAGTTGCTATTCCTGCAGACTTAGCGCAATCGGTAGGCGGACTACTCAATGCTGGAGTATTAATGAGTGTTGGCCAAGCGTCAAAAAACCAGCAGTAGAAGGTAAGGCACAGCGTTCCTGTGCCAACCTTTTATTTATTTTCCAATACAGAAACTGGAAAAAATACGGCCGAGTAAATCATCGGATGTAAACTCACCCGTAATTTCGCTTAACGCATGTTGAGCGACACGAAGTTCCTCTGCTAATAACTCTCCCGCGCGTGCATCAACTAATTGAATTTTACCTTGCAATAAATGAGTTCCCGCGGATTCTAATGCCTCTAAATGACGTCTTCGCGCAATAAATCCGCCTTCCATATTCCCAGCGAACCCCATGCTCTTTTTAAGGTATTCACGCAGCGCATCTATACCTGTTCCCTCTCTCGCAGAGAGACGAATCAACAGATTATGATTATCCTCTGATAGGCCTGGTGATTCACCGGTAATATCTGCTTTATTGCGAACAACAATAACAGGAATAGAAGTTGGTAAACGGGCGATAAAATCAGGCCAAATTTCTGCAGCATTCGTTGCTTCAGTCGTCGTGCTATCGACCATAAATAATACACAGTCAGCTTGTTCAATTTCTTGCCACGCACGCTCAATACCAATACGTTCGACTTCATCACTGGCTTCGCGTAAGCCTGCTGTGTCAATAATATGTAATGGCATGCCATCGATATGGATATGCTCGCGTAAGACGTCACGGGTTGTTCCCGCTATATCGGTAACGATGGCGGCTTCTCTGCCGGCAAGGGCATTGAGTAAACTGGATTTACCCGCATTTGGGCGACCGGCAATAACGACCTTCATACCTTCGCGTAATAAACTGCCTTGACGAGCCTCTTGGCGGACCGCATCTAAGTCACTAATAACGGTATTTAACTGTGCCTCTATTTTACCGTCAGAAAGAAAATCGATCTCTTCATCAGGGAAATCGATCGCCGCTTCAACATAAATACGAAGATGTGTCAGTGCTTCCACAAGGTGATTGACGCGTGCGGAAAACGCACCTTGTAAAGAATTAACGGCAGAGCGAGCGGCTTGCTCTGAACTTGCATCGATCAGATCAGCAATAGCTTCAGCTTGAGCCAGATCGAGTTTATCGTTAAGAAATGCGCGCTCTGAAAACTCCCCCGGTTTTGCAATACGTACCGCATTGGTTGCCAGAATGCGTTTAAGTAATAGGTCGAGAATAACCGGTCCGCCATGGCCTTGAAGCTCTAGCACATCCTCGCCCGTAAAGGAGTGTGGATTGGGAAACCATAACGCGATGCCTTGATCAAGCACTGCACCATCGGTATCTTTGAATGGAAGATACTCAGCGGTTCGAGGTTTAGGTAATTTACCTAATAAATCCTGTGCAACGTCGGCGGCGGCTGGGCCTGATATTCTCAATATCCCAACGCCACCACGGCCGGGAGGGGTTGCTTGGGCGACGATCGTATCGTTGTGGCTCATGTTATTCTCTCTAGCATAAAAAAAGGCGGTCATAATGACCGCCTAAGTATAACGCGATTTAACGTAATACGGGATTAGCCTTTTTTCTTACGGCTATGTAATCCACGCTTTTCTAATCCACGATAAATCAACTGTTGTTGCAGAATCGTCACGAGGTTACTGACGATGTAGTACAGCACCAGACCTGATGGGAACCATAAGAAGAAGACAGTAAAGATGACCGGCATAAAGGTCATAATCTTCTGCTGCATTGGATCAGTAACGGTTGTTGGCGACATCTTCTGAATGAAGAACATCGTTACACCCATTAAGATTGGCAGAATATAGTACGGATCCTGTGCACTTAAATCGTGAATCCATAATGCAAAAGGTGCATGACGTAATTCAATCGATCCCATCAGCATGTAGTAAAGTGCTAAGAAGATTGGCATCTGGATTAACAGGGGAAGACATCCACCCAACGGGTTAACTTTCTCTGCTTTATACAGCGCCATCATTTCTTGGCTGACTCGTTGCTTATCTTCACCGTGACGCTCACGCATTGCCTGGATTTTAGGCTGTAGCATACGCATCTTAGCCATTGACGTGTACTGCGCTTTCGTCAATGGATACATGATGCCGCGAACGATAAAGGTAATAACGATAATGGAGAAGCCCCAGTTACCGATAAAGCTGTGTAAGAATTTCAGCAGCTTAAACAGCGGTTGCGAGATAAACCATAACCAACCGTAATCTACTGTTAAGTCCAAGTGGGGAGCCGCAGCCGCCATCTGATCTTGGATTTCAGGGCCAACCCAAAGGGTGGCTTTCAAATCTTGCTGTTGCCCAGCTGCAATGGTGACTGGTGTCGATTTAAAACCAATCGCGGCTAGGTTATCGCTGAGTTTTGCAGTATAGAACGTGTTGTTGCCTGATGTTTGAGGGATCCAAGCCGTTGCGAAGTACTGCTGTAACATCGCTACCCAACCATTGCTGGTGGTAGTATTCAGGTTTTTGTCTTCAGCAATCGTATCGAATTTATACTTTTCGTACTTTTCGTCATTGGTGGAATAAGCGGCGCCACGGAAAGTATGTAAGGCAAAGTTACTGCTACCGGTATCGCGTGCTTTAGGCAGTGTAATGGTTTGCTTTAATTGTCCAAACATCGCTAATGACAGCGGTTGCTGTGTGACGTTATTAACGTTGTAATCAACATTGACAGCATATCCGCCGCGTTTGAAGATAAATGTCTTGGTATAGACAACGCCATCTGCTGCTGTCCAAGTCATCGGAACACGTAATTCGGACTGCCCATCGGCTAAGGTGTAGTGATCCTGAGTCGTGGCGAAGAGTGGACGTGTGGCATTACTGTCTGGTGCATTTTGTCCAATCAGTCCACTTTGTGCTTGATAAACAAAGTCGGGTGCAGTTTCCAGTAGTTGGAAGGGCGTTGATGATCCTAATTTATCAGGGTAAGCCAGAAGGTTAGCTTGTTCAATATCCCCGCCACGTGTATTGATCTGTAAGGATAATACATCAGTAGTAACGGTAATGGTTTTACCTTGACCACTGTTATTGGCCTGATTTGCGGCATCACCCGCAGGTGCGTTCGTATTCTGAACCGTCTGTTGCGTTTGAGGCTGCGGATTATGATCCGTATGCCACGTTTGCCAGACCATAAAGGAGACGAACAGAAAAGCGATGAAAAAAAGATTGCGTTGCGAATCCATCGTTAATTTTCTCTGGTTTCAGTGTTTTTCGGCGGCACAGGGTCGTCACCACCCGGATGTAAAGGGTGGCATTTTAATACGCGTTTAATCGTTAACCAACACCCTTTTACTACCCCAAAACGTCGTAATGCTTCAATGCCGTAATGAGAGCAGCTCGGAGTAAAACGGCAATGTGGCCCAAGTAATGGACTAATTATCCGCTGATAAACACGTATTAGAGCAATCAGGAGCCGCGTGCTTGGCGACAATGACGACGCCATAATTTCTCCAACACTTCCGTAAGTGACTGATTATCCAGCTCCGCAATCCCTTTTTTCGCGACAATCACAAAATCCATCGCAGGCAATTCATGTTGACGCAGACGAAAACTTTCCCGAGTTAAGCGTTTAATTCGGTTACGTTCGTGAGCACGTTTAACATGTTTTTTAGCGACGGTGAGACCGATGCGGGGATGCCCCAGCGAATTTTGGCGGCCGAGAATAGTGATTTGCGGCATGCCAGCCCGTTGTGGTTGCTGGAAGACGAAAGTGAAATGAGCGGGAGTTAACAAACGTAACTCCCTAGGAAATGCGAGCTTAACCACTAGGGCTAGCTTTATTACTTAGAAACGGTCAGACGAGAACGGCCTTTAGCACGACGACGTGCTAAAACCTGACGACCATTTTTAGTAGCCATACGAGCACGGAAGCCGTGAGAACGGTTACGCTTCAGTACAGATGGTTGAAAAGTGCGTTTCATGGCGATTTCTACCTAAACTTGAAAATGTTCACTTGGTGATGCGTTATAAGGCCAGTAAAACGACCAACGCCTCGGTATATTTTATCAAAGAGGCGGGATTGTAATAATTGTACAGCCCGGAGTCAATTTACTTCGCTGATTATCATACGCCTATTCTCTATTGGAAGGTGATTTTACGGAAAAACCGTAATGCCCCTAAAATAGAATGGCCAAGATTATACTTGCTTCCTAATAAAGCGCAAGGATCGTTCAAGATCGTTGCGGTGATATTGATCGGTTCATTCTGCCCCGGCTAATACGGTTTTTTGTCTTAGGCTGTACAACTATTGGAAAAGTCTGTGGATAAAATGGGTAAAATCAGTGTAGAAAAGGAAGATCTCTGGCGCGCTTTGCGTTATGATCCACGGTTCCGCAAGCGATCCCTATCCTGTCTCTAAGGTAACTAGGGGGAATTATCGCTGCTGACGTATCTACGCTTATATATATAAAACATATTTATCAATATCTTAGCGCCATTTCTTGTCTTACTTTTTGTATGAGTGGAGTCCGCCGTGTCACTTACGCTTTGGCAACAGTGCCTTACCCGTTTGCAGGATGAGCTTCCTGCCACTGAGTTCAGTATGTGGATTAGACCGCTTCAAGCTGAACTAAGCGATAACATTTTGGCTCTGTATGCACCCAACCGTTTTGTCTTAGATTGGGTACGCGATAAGTACATCAATAATATTAACGGCCTGCTAAACGAATTTTGCGGCGTAAATATCCCACAATTACGTTTTGAAGTCGGCGCTCGTCCGGCAACTACACAAACCGTCAATACGGCCCCCGCTATTGAAAGGGTGCCTGTCGCTACAGCGCCGGTTCCACCCGTTATTCCAAACGACAATCGTCGTCCTAGTTGGGATAGTGTGCCTGCGGCTGTCGATGTTGCTTACCGATCAAACGTTAATACCCGGCATAACTTCGATAATTTTGTCGAGGGTAAATCCAATCAGTTGGCTCGTGCAGCTGCACGACAAGTCGCTGATAATCCGGGCGGAGCTTATAATCCGTTATTTCTTTATGGCGGTACGGGATTAGGGAAAACTCACTTACTGCATGCGGTGGGTAATGGCATTATGGCGCGTAAGCCAAATGCAAAAGTGGTCTATATGCATTCAGAGCGTTTCGTTCAGGATATGGTTAAAGCACTGCAAAATAATGCCATTGAAGAGTTTAAGCGCTATTACCGTTCAGTCGATGCATTACTTATTGATGATATTCAGTTTTTTGCTAATAAAGAGCGTTCTCAAGAAGAGTTTTTTCATACCTTTAATGCTTTGTTGGAGGGTAATCAGCAGATTATTTTAACCTCTGACCGTTATCCTAAAGAAATAAATGGTGTTGAAGACCGCCTCAAGTCACGTTTTGGCTGGGGATTGACAGTGGCTATTGAGCCACCAGAACTTGAGACCCGAGTAGCGATCTTAATGAAAAAAGCGGACGAAAATAACATCCGTCTGCCGGGTGAAGTCGCGTTCTTTATCGCAAAACGCTTACGTTCCAATGTCCGTGAATTGGAAGGAGCATTAAACCGAGTAATAGCGAATGCAAATTTTACCGGCCGTGCGATTACTATCGACTTCGTCCGCGAAGCGCTACGTGATTTATTGGCGCTTCAAGAAAAATTAGTCACCATCGATAATATTCAGAAAACAGTCGCGGAATATTATAAAATTAAAGTGGCGGATCTACTTTCTAAACGCCGATCTCGATCAGTCGCGCGCCCACGACAAATGGCGATGGCGATGGCAAAAGAATTAACGAACCATAGCTTACCTGAGATTGGTGATGCATTTGGTGGACGCGATCATACGACAGTATTGCATGCATGCCGTAAGATCGAACAGTTACGTGAAGAAAGTCATGATATCAAAGAAGACTTTTCTAATTTAATCAGAACATTATCCTCTTGATGCTATGAAATTTATTATCGAACGTGAGCAACTGCTCAAACCATTACAGCAAGTTAGCAGCCCTTTAGGTGGTAGACCTACTCTGCCTATTTTAGGGAATATTCTATTACAGGTAACGGAAAACTGTTTATCTCTAACGGGAACTGATCTCGAAATGGAGATGATCGCTCGGGTGGGTTTAACGCAGCCGCACGAAACTGGTGCGACCACTGTTCCTGCACGTAAGTTTCTCGATATTTGCCGTGGACTTCCTGAGGGAGCAGAAATTCATGTCGTCCTAGAGGGTGACCGTATTCTGGTTCGCTCTGGTCGGAGTCGTTTTTCACTCTCTACTTTGCCTGCGGGAGATTTCCCTAACCTTGATGATTGGCAAAGTGATGTGGAGTTCACACTACCGCATGCCACGTTAAAACGCTTGATTGATGCTACACAGTTCTCAATGGCTCATCAGGATGTGCGCTACTACTTAAACGGTATGCTGTTTGAAACAGAAGGTGAAGAACTTCGTACCGTCTCGACCGATGGTCATCGCCTTGCAGTGTGCGCTATGTCTGTGGGACAGTCGTTACCGCATCATTCTGTGATTGTTCCCCGTAAAGGTGTGACTGAACTTGTACGCTTATTAGACGGTAGTGAGACACCTTTACGCATTCAGATTGGCAGTAATAATATTCGCGCTCATGTTGGGGATTATATTTTTACCTCAAAACTGGTCGATGGTCGTTTCCCTGATTATCGACGTGTTTTACCGAAAAATCCGGATAAGACATTAGCGTCTGGCTGTGATGTTCTTAAACAAGCCTTTGCACGAGCGGCGATTTTATCTAACGAAAAATTCCGCGGTGTACGACTTTTTATCACTAAAAATCAGTTACGTATCACGGCTAATAATCCTGAGCAGGAAGAAGCTGAAGAAATTCTTGATGTTGATTACCAAGGTAGTGACCTTGAGATTGGTTTCAATGTCAGTTACGTATTGGACGTTTTAAACGCTCTGAAATGTGAAAATGTACGATTGCTGCTGACCGATTCAGTATCGAGTGTACAAATTGAAGATGTTGCTAGCCCGCATGCTGCTTATGTAGTTATGCCGATGAGACTCTAAATGGTAATAAGCAGGGATAACTTGCTGATTACAGGCTACTCTCATGGCAATTAATCGTTTAATTATTAAAGATTTTCGTAATATCGATTACGCAGATCTTACTCCGGCTCCGGGGTTTAATTACTTGATTGGTGAAAATGGTAGCGGTAAAACCAGTGTTTTAGAGGCGATTTATACCTTAGGGCATGGTCGCGCGTTTCGTAGTATCCAGACGGGAAGAGTGATCCGTCACGAGATGCCGGAATTTGTCTTGCATGGCCGCTTAGACGGTGAGCAATATCAACAAACATTAGGGCTAAGTAAAGATCGAACCGGCACGACAACAGTGAGGATCGATGGCACGGATGGGCATCGGGTGGCTGAATTAGCCCAGTTATTGCCGATGCAGCTGATTACGCCAGAGGGCTTTACCTTGTTGACAGGTGGCCCGAAATTTCGGCGTGCGTATATCGATTGGGGCTGCTTTCATCGCTATCCGGGTTTTTTTGCTGCGTGGAATGATTATCGTCGATTAATCAAACAGCGTAATGCTGCATTACGACAAGTCCACCGCTATCAGCAGTTACATCCTTGGGACCAACTGATGGTACCTTTGGCTGAGCAGATTAGTGCGTGGCGGGCGGAGTACAGTCAACAAATTGCGCGAGAGATCCAGCAAACCTGCCAGCAGTTCTTACCGGAATTCACTTTGCAATTTTCCTACCATCGAGGCTGGGATAAAGAAAGTGGTTATGCCGAATTACTCGAGCGCCAGTTCGAGCGTGACCGCGGGCTAACATATACTTCGTCCGGGCCTCATAAAGCGGATTTTAGAATTCGCGCAGAAGCGACCCCGGTCGAAGACCTTTTATCACGCGGTCAATTGAAATTACTTATGTGTGCACTACGGTTAGCCCAAGGTGAATTTCTTACCCAGCAAAGTGGTCGTCGCTGTATTTACTTGATTGATGATTTTGCTTCAGAACTTGATGATAAGCGTCGGCAATTATTAGCTGACCGTTTAACGGCGACACAGGCTCAAGTTTTCGTAAGCGCAATTAATTTTGATCAGGTAATCGACAGGAATGACGAAAAGGGCAAGATGTTCAGCGTAGAAAAGGGTAAAATAACCGTTCAATCTTCAGAAAAATGAGTGAGAAACGTTGATGTCGAATTCTTATGACTCCTCAAGTATTAAAGTCTTAAAAGGACTTGATGCGGTACGTAAACGCCCAGGCATGTATATTGGTGATACCGATGATGGTACTGGGTTGCATCACATGGTATTCGAGGTTGTGGATAACGCCATCGACGAAGCCCTTGCGGGTCACTGTAATGAGATTACAGTCACCATTCATGCCGATAACTCTGTCTCAGTTCAAGATGATGGACGGGGTATTCCAACTGGGATTCATCCAGAAGAGGGTGTATCTGCCGCTGAAGTCATCATGACCGTTCTGCATGCTGGCGGAAAATTTGATGATAATTCCTATAAAGTTTCAGGGGGATTACACGGCGTAGGTGTTTCGGTTGTGAATGCGCTATCCGCAAAACTTGAACTTACTATTCGTCGAGATAACAAAGTTCACCAGCAAACGTATGTACACGGTGTTCCCCAAAGCCCGTTAGCTGTTGTTGGAGAAACTGACACTACGGGGACGCAGGTCCGTTTTTGGCCGAGTTACGAAACCTTCACTAACGTCACAGTATTTGAATACGAGATTTTAGCAAAACGTCTGCGTGAGCTTTCGTTTTTGAACTCTGGAGTTTCTATTCGTCTTGAAGATAAGCGTGATGATAAATCCAATCATTACCACTATGAAGGGGGTATCAAAGCCTTCGTTGAGTATCTTAATAAAAATAAAACACCTATCCATCCAAATGTTTTCTATTTCTCAACTGAAAAAGACGGCATCGGTGTTGAAGTCGCACTGCAATGGAACGATGGATTCCAAGAAAATATTTATTGTTTCACCAATAATATTCCACAACGTGATGGCGGTACACACCTAGCCGGTTTTCGGGCCGCGATGACGCGTACACTAAACGCGTACATGGATAAAGAAGGCTATAGCAAAAAAGCGAAAGTCAGCGCCACGGGTGATGATGCTCGTGAAGGGTTGATCGCGGTAGTTTCAGTGAAAGTTCCTGATCCTAAGTTCTCGTCACAAACTAAAGACAAGCTGGTTTCTTCCGAAGTTAAATCGGCGGTTGAGCAGCAAATGAATGAATTGCTGGCTGAGTATCTTCTTGAAAATCCTAGCGATGCAAAAATCGTTGTCGGGAAAATTATTGATGCTGCACGTGCACGTGAAGCAGCACGCCGTGCACGGGAAATGACTCGCCGTAAAGGGGCGCTTGATCTAGCGGGTCTACCCGGTAAATTGGCGGATTGCCAAGAAAGAGATCCTGCACACTCAGAAATTTACTTGGTGGAGGGTGATTCGGCAGGCGGATCGGCGAAGCAAGGGCGTAATCGTAAAAACCAAGCGATTCTTCCACTGAAAGGTAAAATTCTGAACGTGGAAAAAGCGCGTTTTGATAAAATGCTCTCCTCACAGGAAGTAGCGACACTTATCACTGCACTAGGCTGCGGTATTGGGCGTGATGAATACAACCCAGATAAACTCCGTTACCATAGCATCATCATCATGACCGATGCCGATGTCGATGGTTCGCACATTCGTACTCTTTTGCTCACATTCTTCTATCGTCAAATGCCTGAGCTGATCGAACGTGGTCACGTCTATATTGCTCAGCCACCCTTATTTAAAGTGAAAAAAGGTAAGCAAGAGCAATACATTAAAGACAGTGATGCGATGGATCAATATAACATCGCGATTGCTCTTGATGGGGCTGCACTTCACACTACAAGCGGTGCGCCAGCGCTACAAGGCGAAGCTCTTGAGCAATTAGTCGCTTCATTTATCAGCACCGGTAAGATGATTAAACGCATGGAGCGTCATTATCCGAGCGCGTTATTAAATGCTCTAGTGTATAACCCTGCGTTAGTAGAGCTTTCCGATAGCACGCACACGCAGAATTGGGTCAACGGTTTAGTCACCTATCTCACGGAAAATGAAGCACATGGCAGCAGCTACTCGGCCATTATCCGTGAAAATCGTGAATTAAATATTCACGAGCCAGTTATTAGAGTTCGTACTCATGGTGTCGATACGGATTACACCTTAGACCGCGACTTTATTGAAGGTCCTGAGTACCGTAAAATTTCTCAACTAGGTCATGCACTTAATGGATTACTTGAGGAAGATGCTTATGTTGAACGTGGTGAGCGTCGCCAACCGATTGCAACCTTTGCTCAAGCTGTAGAATGGCTGATCAAAGAATCACGCCGTGGTCTCTCTATCCAGCGTTATAAGGGACTCGGTGAGATGAACCCGGAACAGTTATGGGAAACAACGATGGATCCTGAAAGTCGTCGTATGTTACGCGTTACTATCAAAGATGCTATCGCGGCTGATCAACTCTTTACTACGTTGATGGGCGATGCCGTTGAGCCTCGCCGTGCGTTCATTGAAGATAACGCATTGAAAGCAGCGAATATTGATATTTAAGATAGTGTGCGTTAGCACTGTTTGGCAGTAGTCGGATCACGATAACTACGCTACCCTAAAAACACCGTCTGCGGTTAGCTGACGGTGTTTTTTTATTTATGCAGAGGGATAACTATGACAGTAAAAATGATCGCACTTGATATGGATGGGACATTGCTCAATCCACAGCATGAAATCACTGCGGCGGTAAAGTCAGCGATAGAAGATGCTAAAGCGCAAGGAATATTGGTCGTATTGGCTTCAGGTCGTCCTTATATCGGCATGGAAAAATTTATCGCCGAGCTTGGGTTGAACACACCAGGGCAATATTGCATTAGCTATAATGGTGGTCTGGTACAGCGAGCAGAGGACGGACAGCCTATCCTTGAAACGACGCTAGGTATGGATGACTATCACTTTTTTGAACAATTGGCCCAACGCTTAGGCGTTCATTTTCAAGCCTTAGACAAACAGTATCTATATACACCGAACAAAGATATCAGCCGCTATACTGTACATGAATCAGAGATAACGGGAATACCGCTAAGGTATCGCGGAGTCGATGAAATGCAAGCCAATGCGCGTTTTCCTAAATTGATGATCGTTGACGAACCCGAGTTGTTAGACAACGCTATCAGCCAGCTTCCCCCCGAGTTATTTGATCGCTACACCTTAGTAAAAAGTGCTAGCCATTACTTAGAAATTTTGGATAAACGGGTGAGTAAAGGGAATAGTGTACGCCATCTTGCGGAGCAGTTGGGTATTAGTGCCCAAGAGGTTTTAGCCGTCGGTGACCACGAAAATGATTTAACGATGTTAGCATGGGCAGGATATGGTGTGGCAATGGGTAATGCCATTGATGCGGTAAAAGAACAAGCCTCTTATCATACTGCGTCTAATCAAGAAGATGGGGTTGCGAAAGCGATTCGCCAGTGGGCACTGCAATAGTCGGGAACGTATCCAAAAACGGATATGATTGACTCTGAAAAAATCGCATTTTTGGGTAATCGTAGAATAGTAACCAACGTTATTATTACAGGACTCAGTCATTGCGAGATTACTCCGCAATATCAACGATTAGCACTGTGAGCAAGTCGTCTAATCCATTAATTATAATAAGAGCGTTTTATTCCCTGAATGGCTGCCGAGAGGCAGCTTTTTTTTGCCTAGACGGTTTTCAAGGATTACGGCATAGTGCTTTTTTCAAAACATGCACTAGGAATGTTGTATGCACGAAGTTCAAGTCACGACTCTCCCGCACCACCATCAACTAACCAATGCTCAAGTTTGGAGTGCTGATGGGCTCTGCCTAGTGTATGACCGACGCCCTGCTCAGCATCTTTTCACTAGCCAAACTGTTGAGAAAGTGAACGTGGAAACAGGGCAAGTCACAGAGATTTATCGTGCAACACAAGGGGCACATGTTGGTGTGATTACTGCACATCCACACGATAATGACTGTTTTATCTGTATTCATGGTCCAGAATATCCGGATGAATTTTGGCAGTATGATATCCATCATCGCCGTGGTGTGATCTTGTCAGGCGGAAAAGCGACGACAATCGATGCGTGTGATATTACACCGCCTTATACAGTCGGAGCATTAAGAGGTGGAAGTCATGTGCATATGTTTAGTCATGACGGAGACAGAATTAGTTTCACTTATAACGACCATGTTATGCATCAACGTTCGTTAGAAGAAGATCAACGTAACGTTGCGATAGCTCTTCCCCACAAGTCTGTTTCTCTTAGAAATAAAGCTCCACGCGAACATGATGGTTCTCATTTTTGTGTAGTGGTTAGCGAGACGACGTTACATCCTCAACCCGGGAGTGACCAAATTTTACGAGCTTTCGAGGAAGGTTGGATCGGCCATAATGGTTATTTAACCACTTCAGGACATTGGCAGCGTTGGGCGTTAGCTTTCATTGGTGAAACGGTCGCATTTGACGGCCGTAAAGTTCCCGAAATTTTTATCGTTGATTTACCTGATGATTTCTATGCCTACACACAGGCAGGTCAACATCCCATTGAAGGTACTGAACGACATTTACCAGCTCCTCCCGCTGCAATCAAGCAACGCAGATTAACGTTTAGTGAAGGTGCAGGGGTCGCGCTTCATCCTCGTCATTGGTTAAGAAGCTCACCAGATGGTAGCAAGATTGCTTTTCTCATGGCCGATTCAGCGGGTGTTATACAGCTTTGGACAATATCACCGAATGGTGGGTTACCTGAGCAACTCACCGAAGGTGGTCACAATGTACAATCAGCTTTCACTTGGCATCCGACAGGGAAAGGGATAACTTTTATCTACGATAATCAGGTGGTGATTTACGATTTTGAGCAAAAATCGTTAATAGCGGTTACTGCGAGGACGTCAAGAGCGCCATGTGCCGAAGCAGTTGTTTGGTCGCCCAAGGGAAGTAAAATAGCTTTTATGCGCGAAATTGAGGGCTTTAGACAGATATTTACCGTTGCAGTCACTGAATCGTATTGGTGCTAGCTTCAGCGAGCGCTTCGTCAGTATGGTTACGTTTTTCGCTGGCTGCGACTCGATCTCTTAAGGAGGTGGAACCACTGTGATTCCGATAATAGTCCCACGGTAAGATTAAGGTATCGGTAATTGCTGAAAAAGGATAATCAATAACAGCTAATGATTTTATTGGCCAAGTTGTTTCTTTACTTCCGATGATTTGGTTATTGGCTTGCGTCCCAAGATAATAGCCATGATCGTCGCCAGTATGAGACATGATACTAGAACATGCAGTTAGCGTAAGTAAACAGCTCAAGATCATAACGAACTTAGGTAGAGTTGTCGTTCTACACATGGGTAACTCCTCATTCCATCCGTGGTCCAGCTGAGATAAGCAACATATGATAGGTCGACCTAGCGCAGTTACTTAAAATATTAGTATTTCAGTGTATGACAAATTTTGCCATTTTCCTTTTTAATTCCTTTCATTTATGAAAAAAAAGTGTGATTCGTTACACAATCATATTCTTTTTTTATCCCCATATTTCGTTCATTTATCCCTTTCTTATGGTCTAGTTTTTACCAGCGTCGATATGAGGTGAACGATTACGGCGTAAGATGTGCAGAATATGGGGAGCAAAACTATTAATAATGAGGCCAAAAATAATCAAAATAACTGAAAAAATCTGTTGGGAGGAGAGAGATTCGCCTAGAAAAAAGGCCGCTGATATCATTCCAACAATCGGTACTAAAAGTGTTAATGGGGCAACAGTCGCGGTTGGATATTTACCCAATAATCCTCCCCAAATCGCGTAGCCTACAACAGTACAAAGGATCGCTAAATAAAATAATGTTAATACATTAGACCAGCTTATGTTTTGTAGGCTATGCCAAAGGCGTTCTTCGCCTTCGGTGAGCGTTGCACAAATGAAAAAGGGTAGGATGGGAATAAAGGCACTCCATACGACTAATTTCAGCGGTTCGACCGGATAGTGTCGTAAAATTATTTTATTGATTATGTTGCCGACTCCCCAGCTCAATGCAGCACCTAAGGTGAGCAATAAGGTAAAAAGTGACATACCTGTTGCTTGAGCGGGATGAATACTACTTTTGGCCAGCCAGACCATGCCTACTATGGCAATGATCAACCCGATAATATGGTGTGTTTTCACCTTGTCGCCTAAGCAGAGTGCGCCAAAGAGAAGAGTGAAGAACGCTTGCGACTGCAGTAGCAGTGAAGCTAAGCCAGCGGGCATACCCAGATTCAAGGCTAGAAAAAGTAGCGCAAATTGCAGAAAACTAATACTTAATCCGTAAGCGGCGAGTAGGCGTAACGGAACTTTAGGTCGAGAAACAATTAAACAGGCAGGGAAAGCAACAAACGTAAAGCGAAGTCCAGCCAGTAGGAAAGGGGAAAAATTATGCAGTCCGACCTTAATGACTACAAAGTTTAGTCCCCAAATGAGAATGACGAGTAAGGCAAGTGCGACATCTTTTATCGACATGATCATCCTATTACTGATTGGCGGGAGAGGGGGGTACCTCGATAAGGCCCCCTTTACAGAAAATTATGCCTTCAATGCTTCAGGGTTAATAATATTTTCTGTCAAACTACCTTGTAGACCTAAAATCAGATTTTGTACACCGTCACGTTTCATTGCATAGCGGGTTTCGTGAGTGGCTGATCCAATATGAGGTAAGGTAACAACATTCGGTAGCGTGGTAAGTTCAGAACTACCCACTAATGGTTCTTTTTCAAAAACATCTAAGCCAGCACCATAGATTTTCTTCGCTTTTAACGCGGCGATCAGCGCTTCCTCATCAACGACAGGCCCGCGTCCAGCATTGATCAAAATAGCACTCTCTTTCATTTGGTCAAATTGTGCATGGCTGATCAAATGATGAGTTTCATCGGTGAGAGGTAGTACCACACAGACGAAATCGGCTTGGGTAAGCAGCTCATCGACGCTTGCATAATGAGCATTAACTTCTTGTTCGGCATTCTTATGCGGTTTACGGGCGTTATAAATAATCTCCATACCAAAACCGTGGTGGGCGCGTTTTGCTAAAGCTAACCCAATACGGCCCATACCAATAATGCCCATTTTTTTGTGGTGTACATCAATAGCAAGGGGTAATTGTTCGGGTGCTGTATGCCAACCCCCAGTTTTTACCCATTGATCCATTGCAGGAATATTTCTTGCGGCACACAATACAAGGGCCATCATCGCATCAGCGACCGTTTCTGTGAGTGCACCAGGCGTATTAGTTAAGATCGCAGCGTGGCGAGTTAACGCCTGCACATCATACGAATCATAACCTGCAGAAACAGTTGAACAAACTTTCAATGCTGGCATTCTTGCTAACAGAGCTTCGTTAACCTTACCTCCTGAACCAATTAATCCTACTGCCCGTTGAAATACCTCGTTATGTTTATCAACGGTTTCTTGGTCAAGGTTATCTACCTCTATGACCTCGAAGTGGTCAGTGAGTTTGCTTACGAGGTCGTCGGGTAGGGGCATAAATTGGATAATAGTGGGTTTCATTCAAACCTCTCATCATGTTATTTAAAAATAGAGCGCTTCATGCGTGACGAAGTAACTCTACGTAGTAATGAACAACCGCTGCTAAATCGGGGCCTTCTAGGGGAAACTCGATACCCAAAGGTATTTCCTTGGGCATCATCCTCAGGAGTTGTCGCCACTCGCCATTAGAATCGTCCAAGCTAATAGCACGCCAGCCGGAGGCACTCCGTGTAGCGGCCTTGACGTGACAATAAGAGACGTACTCTGCAAGCTGCTCGGCAGCAGCAATAGGGGATTCATCTACCCATAACCAATTCGCCATATCAAAGGTCATGCCCTGAGCCCCCGATAACCCATTATATTTTTCAAAATAGGTCAGCATTGGCGATAGCTTTCCGGTTAATGTTTGATCGTTCTCGATAAGCAAAGGGATCGTGAAGTGAGAGAGCTGCTGTGATAATTGCTCTTTTGTCAGCGCTCCCGCCCCTGCTCCTAAAGCAAACTTTATGGCTTGAGCATTGAGTAACGTTGCCTCTTGGATAAATTGCGCTAATTGGGGATTGAGTATTCCAGGCGCAATAAATAGGTATTCAGGTACAGAGTAATAGGTAAAAAGATTATTTTTTTCAGCAAGTTCCGCTAAGTTAATCAGCGTTTCATTGATCGAAGGCAGTAATTCTCTGCGGATCTCAACGCCATCAGCCCCAGCTTGAGCGATAAGAGGAATGAAAAATTCCTGGCCACCCGCTTGCCTAACAATCTCGGCACCGAAGGCGGCTGTCACCACAATAATTTTTCGTTCCATCATCACCTCTCGATTATTTCATTGCACTATAGAATAGATGGTATCGGTTCCATAGGGAAGAAAGAAATCATGAAAATGCTGAGATTGTTAATAATTAATTCTTATTAATTAACGCTTGGCTTGATGGGCGAACGATTAATCGACCCTCGAAACGTGTCTCTTGTGCTGGATTTTCAAAATGTTTAAGCCGAGTTAAGATATTCTGAAATGCGCTATAGCCAATTTGTTGTGTCGGTTGTTGCAAAGTCGTGATGCCACATCCTGCAATTGAAGACCAGTTCATTTCATCAAAACTCGCCAAGCCAATATCTTGGCCCCAGACCAGCTTTATCGCATGAAGTACCTTAGTTACCAGTAACATTAATGTCCCATTAGCGGTTATGATGGCGGCGGGTTGATGCCTATTGCGGTCAATAAAAGTAGCAATGGTATGATGTAACAGTTCACTATTATCCAATGACACTTCAGCATGCTCAGCGGTGATCTCGTCGTGGGGTGTCACTACGCTAAGAAAACCTTCTAATCTCTCTTTACGGGTATTTACTTGTGCTAGAGGTTCACTGATAAACAGCAAGGAACGATAGTGATTATCGATAAGATGTTGCGTAATATCGACAGAACCCTGAAAATTATCAAGACCTACAACGTCGTAATCGTAATTACTAACTTTTCTATCAATAAGCGTAAGGGGGATTTGAGTGTGCTGAATACAATCGAATGCGCTCTCTTGCATATTTGCAGCATTAACAATGATGCCTTCAACCTGATAGCTGCTTAACAATTGTAAGTAGTGTTGTTCAAGATGGGGTTTATTGTTAGTGTTACACATTAACAACGTAAAGCCATTATCACGGCAAGCGGTTTCTACCCCCCCCATGACCTCAATGGAATAGGGATTAGTAATATCAGCAATTAATAAGCCAATTAATTTAGTTCGACCATGTTTTAGGCTGCGTGCCATCTGACTTGGACTGTAGTTAAGGTCGCTAATTGCTTGTTTAATTCGATGTTTCAAATCATCTGAAAGCAATTGATGCTCACCATTGAGGTAGCGCGATACGCTGGTTTTACCGGTATTAGCCGCTTTAGCAACATCGCTGATTGTTGCTCTTGTTGACTTGGTGCTCATCAAATCTCCCAATTCATTATAATTATTTATTAAATATACCAAGCCTGAAGCAATATTGCGCTTTAAATTGCGTGTTAGCTGCGACTATTATTTGTCTCTGAATATTTAAAACAGTTCACTTGATGGTCAATAATAAGTCCGCACGCTTGCATGTAGGCATGGCATATAATTGGTCCAATAAATTTAAATCCTCTTTTTTTCAAGGTATTAGATAATAATTGTGAATGTGGACTACTGACCGGAGCCTCTCGATAGTCAGTGTAAGATTGATGAATTGGCTGGTGGGCGACGGTTTGCCAGATCATTTCAACAAAATCTTCGCCATTCGCTTCCATTGCCAACAATGCCTGTGCATTACTAATGATTGACGCAATTTTTAATTGATTACGAATTAATGTGGGCGATTGCAATAAGACCTTCATTTGGTCGGGGCTAATTTGTGCCACTTTTTCTGGCTCAAAATGGTAAAATGCCTCTCGGTAAGCCTCACGTTTTTTCAGTACGGTAATCCAAGCCAGTCCCGCTTGTTGTCCTTCTAAGCAGAGCATCTCAAAGAGACGCTGGCGATCAAAACAGGGAACTCCCCACTCGTGATCGTGGTAAGCAAGATAATCAGGATCATTAGTTACCCAACCACAGCGATGTTTAGTCATTGATGACTCCTGTTGATTAAATAGCCATTAGGAAAAGCAAAGCTTTGCGCGATCAGTGGTGGCAAAGTTGATACACTATAGCGGTTATGTAGAGGTTGTGTCCTGAACGAAGCAAGGATACACAAACACTGAGGTACGGGTCATTATATGTCGGTAAAGATTTTATCTTCTTCAATCATAGGATTAGAACAGTTTTTTCAAGCTCCAGCTACGGCAGTTAAACAGGCAGAACGCGAGACAGTAGCAGTGTTTGATAATAACCAACCGAGTTTCTATGCTTTATCGCCAGCGCGTCTCAGTGAATTACTTGTGGCTGAAGCGCAATTGCAACAGCACGCTACTATTTCGTTAGAAGCCGAATTTTTTGACGAACCGGCGTCGACCATAAAAGTCCCCGCCGGTAAGTTTGCGCTCTATTCGGGTTGGCAGCCCGATAGCGACTTCTTACGACAAGCTGCCTTATGGGGAATAGCCCTACACGAACCCGTGACTCAAGAAGAGTTAGCAGCGTTTATTGCTTATTGGCAGGCTGAAGGACGTATCTTCCATCAGGTGCAATGGCAACAAAAATTAGCACGGCATTTACAAGTCAGCCGTGGAGCTCCCCATTCGGCAGCTAAACGCGATAGTACACAAGTCGCAGAACCGGATTACCACATTCCAAATGGTTTTAGAGGTGAATAATGAAAACACCTGAGCATTTATTCGTTAGACTCAAAAAATTTATGCCTGAAGGCGTCACCCCTAAATTTACCGAGGGTAAAGATCTTCTTGCTTGGAATCAAGAACAGGGACGACTACGTTCCGAAGCTATTGTCCGAGAAAATCGCGCAATGAAAATGCAACGCATTATGGGACGATCAGGGATACGTGAACTACATCTGAACTGTTCATTTGATAATTATCGTGTAGAGAATGAGGGACAACGTAAAGCATTGATTGCCGCTCGTGAATATGCAGACCAGTTTGGTAAGAGTATCGCAAGTTTTGTCTTTTCTGGTCGCCCGGGAACGGGTAAAAATCATCTTGCTGCAGCAATCGGTAATAGCCTTATTCTCCAAGGTAAAAGTGTCCTAATCATGACTGTTGCAGACGTGATGTCGACCATGAAAGGAACTTTTAGTGGCACAAGTTCTATGACCGAAGAGCGCCTTTTACATGATTTAAGTACGGTGGATCTACTAGTCATTGATGAAATTGGAATGCAAACTGAATCCCGCTATGAAAAGGTCATTATCAATCAAATTGTAGATCGCCGTTCGTCGTCAAAACGCCCTACCGGCATGCTTTCTAATTTAAATCATGAAGGGATGAATTCATTACTGGGTGAGCGAGTCATGGATCGTATGCGTCTTGGTAATAGTTTGTGGGTGAGATTCGATTGGGAAAGTTATCGTGACCGTATTATGGGTAATGAATATTAAATTGAGTCGTCCTGTCGGAGAGAATATATGCCACACATAGATATAAAAAGTTTCCCTCGAGAATTTAGTGAGCAGGAAAAACAAGCGTTAGCTGATGACATTACCGCGGTGATTATCAAACGTTTTGCCTCGAGAACAGAGGCGGTAAGTATCTCGTTACAGCATATATTACCTGAGGATTGGCAATCATCGGTCTATGAACCTGACATTATCGGTCAGCAAGACTATTTGATTAAAAAACCCGGTTACTCGATGTAACGCTTTATTCGTCACACTGGTTTTTAGTTTGACGCTGTGTGTTGCTACTTAATGTAGCCTTTGTCTACGCTTAGCTCATGCGGCGTAATTGTTATGAGATTTATTTGGAAGATACGTATGTCTGACTCGTTAGAGCGTAAACCGTTACCCTTACCTGGGGGACATAATAAAGTTCTACTTCACTCTTGTTGTGCGCCTTGTTCAGGTGAAGTGATGGAGGCAATGTTAGCCTCGGGTATCGAATACACCATCTTTTTCTACAACCCGAATATTCATCCCTTGAAAGAGTACGAGTTACGTAAAGAAGAGAACATTCGTTTTGCAGAAAAGTACGGTATCCCATTCATTGACGCTGACTATGATCGAGATAATTGGTTCGAGCGCGCCAAAGGAATGGAATGGGAACCGGAACGGGGTGAGCGTTGCACCATGTGTTTTGATATGCGTTTTGAGCGCACTGCGCTCTACGCACACGAGAATGGTTTTCCAGTGATCACCTCATGTTTGGGGATATCACGTTGGAAAAATATGGAACAGATTAACGACTGCGGAGTAAGAGCCGCATCACGCTACCCTGATATGATGTATTGGGAATTTAACTGGCGTAAAGGCGGTGGTTCAAAACGCATGATTGACATCAGTAAGCGTGAACGTTTCTATCAACAGGAATATTGTGGATGTATCTATTCATTGCGTGATACGAATCGCCATCGCGTTGCGACTGGCCGTGAGCGGATTCAAATAGGCGTGCAGTATTATGAAGCAGACAATAAAGAGTAACAGAGGCGCTGAAGGCACCTCTGAATGGTCATCAATAAGCTGCTGATATTGGCGGGTTAGGGGGTAAGAATTTTCTTTTCTGCAAGCTCTAAAGCAAAGTAAGAAAGGATAGTGTCTGCCCCAGCTCGCTTAATCGCACCTAAGCTTTCTAGCACGACATTGGTCTCGTCAATGGCACCGGCTTGGGCGGCGAATTTAATCATCGCGTATTCTCCACTCACTTGGTAGGCCGCCAACGGGAGATTGCTACGCTCGCGAATATCACGAATGATATCTAAGTAAGCACCCGCAGGTTTTACCATCAAAACATCGGCACCTTCAGCTTCATCGAGCAGGGATTCGCGAATGGCTTCACGACGATTCATCGGGTCCATTTGATAAGTTTTACGGTCACCTTTTAATGCCGTGCCCGCTGCTTCGCGAAATGGACCATAGAATGAAGATGCAAATTTCGTTGAATAAGCCATGATCGGCGTATTCTGGAAGCCCGCCTTATCAAGAGCATGACGAATAGCTTTCACTTGCCCGTCCATTGCGGCAGAAGGCGCAATAAAGTCTGCGCCCGCACGTGCGGCGGCCACAGCCTGTTTGCCTAAGTTAATCAGCGTATTGTCATTATGTACTTCACCGTTATTACAGAGGATACCGCAATGCCCATGTGAGGTGTATTCGCAAAAGCAGGTGTCTGACATAACGATCATTTCAGGTACGGCATCTTTACAGATACGGGACATTCTTGAGACCAGACCGTTCTCTGCCCATGAATCACTTCCAGTCTCATCGAGATGATGGGAAATACCGAAGGTCATCACTGAGCGAATACCTGCTTTGGCAAAGCGCTCGATCTCAAACGCAAGTCGTTTTTCCGGGATACGAACTATCCCCGGCATCGCCTTAATAGGTTGATAATCATCCGCACCCTCTTCAACAAATATCGGTAAAATGAGATCATTGAGACTCAGTGAATTCTCCTTAAACAGCTCTCGCATTGATGCGGTTTTACGGAGTCTTCTGGGGCGGTTAGGAAGAATAAATTCAGACATGGACACTCTCGTACTGATTGTCAGAAGTAAAAATTCTACGCCTTTTAGGCGGTAAAGATATTACTTTGTGTGCCAATATGCCCCCGAAGGGGCACTTCGATTACTCTTTAATATCAGGATGCTGATCGACTAAACGAGTCCGTTTCTGTTGGAGTCGTTGTATCTCTTCGCTGATATCTTCAATTTTTTGCCCGATATTATCGTGATGTTCTTGTAAAATTTCACGCGCTTCGTCTAAATCCGAGGCTGCAGGAGTTGCACCGATCAGGGGTTTATTCGCTGTCTCTTTCATACAGATACCCGTGATTAATCCAATGACTGCTACCACCATTAAATAATAAGCGGGCATAAAAAGATTATTCGATGCCTCGACTAACCAAGCGATGACAGTGGGTGTCAAACCGGCAACTAAAATGGAGATATTAAACGCACTGGCCAACGCACTATAACGAATATTGGTGGGGAACATCGCCGGTAATGAAGAAGCCATTACTCCAGTAAAACAGTTTAGCACCACAGCGAGAATAAGTAGGCCAGCAAAAATGAGTCCCAGTACATTACTGGTAATTAACATAAATGCTGGAATAGCGGTACAAAATAGCGCAATACTCCCGACAATGACAAAAGGACGACGTCCAAATCTATCACTAAGCATGCCCATAACCGGTTGGATAAATAACATGCCAATCATAATAGCGATAATGATTAAGACACCATGATCTTCCGAGTAGTGAAGGTTATGTGACAGATAGCTCGGCATATAGGTGAGTAGCATATAATAGGTGACGTTAGTGGCGATCACTAAACCAATACACGACAATAAGCTCTTCCAGTGTTTAGTCGCAATGTCCTTAAACGACACTTTGGGACCATTTTGTAATCCTTCACGATCACCTTGCTCTAATTTATCAACATGCTGCTGGAACGCAGGTGTTTCTTCTAGGGCATGACGTAAATACAGTCCAATAATTCCTAAAGGTAAGGCTAAGAAGAAGGGTAAACGCCATCCCCATTCCATAAAGCGTTCTTCGCCGATAATAGTTGAAATAAGAACGACGACGCCTGCACCTAGCACAAAGCCTACTATGGATCCAAAATCTAACCAGCTTCCCATAAAGCCACGTTTACGGTCTGGTGAATATTCAGCGACAAAGATTGAGGCTCCCGTGTATTCACCACCGACGGAAAATCCCTGTGCCATTTTGGCAATTAACAGGAGAATTGGTGCCCAAATACCGATTGCAGCGTAGGAGGGAATAAGACCAATACAGAATGTACTTACTGACATGATGACGATTGTAATAGATAAGATTTTCTGGCGACCATATTTATCGCCGAGCATGCCGAAAAACAGTCCACCTAAAGGCCGGATTAAAAAGGGAACAGAGAAGGTTGCTAGCGCCGCAATCATTTGAATGCCTGGCGAGGCCGATGGGAAAAAGATTTTACCTAACGCATAGGCGACAAAGCCGTAAACTCCAAAGTCGAACCACTCCATGGCATTTCCTAATGAAGCAGCTGTGATGGCTTTACGTAAACGAGTGTCGTCTATGATAGTAACATCATCGAGTCCAATGGGTTTTATACGCTTCCTACGTAATTTCATAATATTACCTATAATTTGACGGAATTTTACTCATCAGTTGTTTTAGATTTAGTACAGATCTGCAGTAAAATTATATGAGATGTTGTTAATTTTATGCCTATCTATTTTTAATGATTACTAGTGTAATTATATTAATACGTAGCTAAGTATACTGCATTAATGTGATGGAAGTCATATTGTGGTCGATATTTGAGCATAGCGGTCGGTGCAAGAGTGAGAGAGGGGGGGTTACAGAATACGATAATAGTGACCGCTATCGATGATAACGGCCATCATAATTATTAATGAATAACAATAGTTTTAACAATCTCTGAAGCTGTGGCTTGCGACTGGGATTGGTTATCGGCAGGTAAAGAAATTTGTATAGTAATAAGTTGGTTACTGAGCTTTGTCAGAACGACAGTCGACCAATTGCTATGGTTGTTAGTCGATACCACACTGTCTAGCTGTTGAGCTGAGGTAGAACCTAACGTTATTGCTTTATCGGTAACCACCTGAAGTTGTGGATCACGGTCTCGTTGTTGCTGTTGTAATTTTTGAGAGAGCTGCGGTAACGTTAGTGTTGTGCCATCACCAATAATTACTATTACTGCTTCTTGGCCTGTGCTGTCAGCATAAACATGCATATTATTAGACTCTGTGCCGAGTTTTCCGGTTTGATCGCTCATGCCTGTTGGTAAGCTAAAAGTCAGTTTGCCATCAAGTAACGAAATATTCTGACGTTCATTTTGAGAAGCACTGTGGTTATCGTGTTGAGATGACTGAACATCTTTCTTTTGGTCACAGGCAGATAAACCGAGCACGACTAAGCAGATGCTTAGATAGTGTGTAATAGGTCGCATAGTAATCCTTTCCTTACAATTTATAGCTTTATCAAAGCGGAAATAGTCCGTTATTGCAAACAGTATTATCTTTCACTTTACCTCTGTAAAGCCTATAAATGTTCTGAATTAAGAGAATGAAAGCGTGACTGTTCAAGTAACCGTTTGATCAGGGTATTGACCAATAAACCATAAATAGGAATAAAAAAGACAAAACAGATCAAAACTTTATAACTATAGTCGACAAGAGCGATTTCTTGCCAATGAGCGGCCATAAAGGGATCGCTACTGTTAAAGAAGGCAATCGAGAAGAAAGCAAAAGTATCGCTCAGGTTACCAAAAAACATCGCCATCACCGGAGCTAGCCACCATTGCTTTGTTATCCTTAACCGATTAAAGACATAAATATCGAGCAACTGGCCTAGTACATAAGCGACAAAACTCGCTATGGCAATCCGAATGACGACACTATTGGCGGTTACTAACGCCCCCCAGCCCTGCCAAGCCGCTTGATAGAATAAACTGGAAATAATAAATGAGAGCAGTAGAGCTGGAAGCATCGCAAAGAAAATAATTTTGCGCGCTAATTGTGCGCCGAAGATACGTACCGTTAAATCGGTAGCAAGAAAGATAAAAGGAAAACTAAACGCTCCCCAGGTAGTAGTTAACCCAAATATACTGATAGGGAGTTGTACTAAGTAGTTACTAGACGTAATGATAATAAGGTGAAAAATTGCCAACGGTAACAGCAATTTTTTACGCTGTGCTTCAGTGAAATAACACATAATAAGCCTTTTTAGTATGATGGGGTGAGGGAACCCAATTGTTTAAAAATAAAACGATTAAAGATTTTACGGCCTGCATCTTACCGGGATATGCTGATTATGCAAGAGCTCTTGCCGCGAATTGCGTTGCTCAAATTGTTTGTCAGCTGAATGCAGAGTACACTCCGAGTTTTACCTACCGTGAGAAATGATATGATCCCTGAGCCGAATGAGTACGATCAGTTATTAGACACTTGTGGTCTACGTTGCCCTGAACCAGTGATGATGGTGAGAAAAATGGTACGTAGTATGAATCAGGGTGAAATAGTTAAAATTATCGCTGATGATCCAGCGACTAAACGTGATATACCCGGTTTTTGCGAGTTTATGGAACATACATTATTGGCGGAATATACCGAGGCAATGCCTTACCATTTTTTTATCAAAAAAGGCGTTTAATACGGCTCAGATACTCTCGGTAAAGCTTATAACACGGTGCTTATCATCCCTCATGTTGGTTAAACTTTACTTACTCTACTCTTGGCCTATTAATAAAATACCTAGTGATGATATATAACATTGTCATCCTTACTGGGTATTTAATAGGCTTGTAATTCTCCACTCATATACGCTATTTGCTATAACTAATATTTGTTTTCAAGCACGTGTTAAATTGAGATTATTTTTTTATATTTGTTATTTTCTCTTTAACTGGAAAAATAAAAACGATAAGAGTTATTTTTTTAATAAATAAGATTTTATAGTGTTGCGTTATTTTTTATTCAGTATAAAGTTTTCGAGTGATATCAATAGGGTGGTATCGATTATTACCGTATGGTAACACCTCGAAAATCATTATTATTTTAAATAATTCATAAAAAATTAATAGTAGCTAAGGAGTCAGTATATGAGAGAGATTTCATTATTAGATATGAATAAAGTATCAGGCGCTGGTGGCTTGATCGATGGCGATATCAAAGGCGCTTTGTGGGGATCGGTGCTTGGCGCGATAGATGGATTCGGAACTGGAGCCGCGGTAGGTGGTAAATATGGCGGTGCAGGTGGTTGGATTGTCGGTGGTATCGCACAATTGGTCGGACTGACCGCATCCGCGGTTGGGGCAGGTATTGGTGGCTTTTTATATGGTGGTATAGTCGGTTACGATAAAGCGAAGCCTTATATCGAATCGTATAGAGAAATGTAAATAAATGAATAAAACTAAAAGAGAGGGTAGCTTCTCTTTTAGTTTTTTTGATTGCTATTTTTTAGGAAAATTTTTCCTTTGCCAAGCCAGTAATTCAAAAACGCCAAAAATAAATATTCTAAATTCTTCTTTCTTAGTCATTTTGGGTACTGAGGGGGTTTGTGTCGCTTTCAATAACACTAGCTGTAATCCATGCATCACGACCATAAATAATAGAGCTACATCAATAAAATACTTTAAGGGTTTTGTGGCTGGGTGAATTAAGTTAAGCAGTAAAACCACCCAAATAAATGCCATCAATATTCGGCCGAAATTAATTAACATTATTAAAATCCTTAATCACTGACGATGATAGAGACGATAACATACTTGGCCCGCAACTTTTTCTCTGTACAGTATCCAGTTATGTGGAACACTTGGCATACCTTGCTCAACTTCGTTTTCGGTATAAATAACGGCATCTTCAGCTAACCACTGGTATGTTTCTAATAATTTAATAGTCTGGTCTAGCAGCCCTTGTCGAAAAGGGGGATCAATAAACACGATATTATAAGGTACATCAGGTCGAGATTGAGCCAGGAATTGTAGGGTATCTGCACGGTGTAACGACAGTTTTGAGGTATTGAGCATTTGAATATTTTGTTGAAGTTGGCGAGCAACTTGTGCATCTTTTTCGATTAAAGTTACTGTCTCCGCATAACGCGAGAGGGCTTCAATACCTAATGCACCGCTTCCTGCATAGCAATCCAAACAATTTGCCTGCGGTAACCACGGGGCTAACCAGTTAAATAAGGTTTCTCTTACTCGGTCTGTCGTCGGTCTTAATCCTTCGCTATCAAGCACCGACAATTTACGCCCGCGCCACTGACCACCAATGATTCGTATTTGACCTATTTTTCCTGCCGATTTGCTCATAGTTTATACTTAAAATGATTTATTACTTAATTTTACTGCCTACCGTCTTATAAACGCTGAAACGGAACTGTGATGCAGTACGGGTTAAATGGTAGAATAGATGATTATCTCATTAGTGTCGCAGTATGGCAGTAGTTAATTACTGACGAATACAAATAAATTTCAGTGGCTGTTGTTCCAGTGGATTATTCTGGATGGCCTTGCAAGGAGAAGTGTCTAACAATGGCAAAAGAAAAAAAACGTGGCTTTTTTTCCTGGTTAGGTTTCGGTAAAGACGAAGAAAAACAGCCTGCCGAGGACGAGGCTCAGGCACTAGAGTCGGAAAAAAGCACTGAAACTGAACTAGAAAAGCAGGAACAGGTTCATCAACAATCTAAAGATGATGAAGTTCCACAAACGACTCTTGAACAAGAATATTCCGCTCAGCAGCAACCTACTATTGCGGCAGATTCTCTTGCGGATGAAAGTGAAATTAAGCTTGCTGCCGACAACCCTGTCGCGGCATCTTCTTTGCCTGAAGAGCCAGAGCCAGAGCCAGAGCCAGAGCCAGAGCCAGAGCCAGAAGAGAGATTTTCAGACGACGTTATCGAAATCATTGAAAATGCACAGGCACGCAACCAGCCGCAAACCTTGAACGCATCATTGTCTGAGCCTCAGAATAATCTGGAAGATATCGCTGATATAGCACCTCTTGCACCGGTTAAGGAGCAAGAAAAGCCAACTAAAGAAGGTTTTTTTGCTCGGCTAAAACGGAGTTTAGTCAAAACACGTCAGAACTTAGGGAGTGGTTTTGTTGGTCTGTTTCGCGGTAAAAAAATTGATGATGATCTCTTTGAAGAGCTTGAAGAACAATTACTTATCGCTGATGTGGGCATGGATACTACCCAGAAAATTATTCGTTCGTTAACGACACAAGCTAACCGTAAACAGTTGAAAGATGCTGAAGCGCTATACGGAATTTTAAAAGAAGAAATGGCAGCTATTCTTCATAAAGTTGAAAAGCCATTGTCTGTTGAAGGGAAAAATCCTTTTGTTATTCTAATGGTTGGTGTTAACGGTGTAGGTAAAACGACCACAATCGGCAAGCTGGCTAAACAGTATCAGTCTGAAGGTAAATCAGTGATGCTAGCAGCGGGTGACACTTTCCGTGCGGCGGCAGTAGAACAACTCCAAGTATGGGGCCAGCGTAATAATATTCCAGTTATTGCTCAGCACACAGGTGCCGACTCAGCCTCCGTTATTTTCGATGCTATACAAGCGGCAAAATCTCGTGGGGTGGATATACTGATTGCTGATACTGCTGGACGTTTACAGAATAAATCCCACTTGATGGAAGAACTTAAGAAAATTACTCGTGTTATGGGGCGGTTAGATGAAGACGCTCCGCATGAAGTAATGTTAACCCTTGATGCCAGTACTGGGCAAAATGCGATAAGCCAAGCTAAATTATTTAATGAGGCTGTTGGTCTTACCGGCATTACGTTGACCAAACTTGATGGTACCGCTAAAGGGGGAGTAATCTTTAGTATTGCTGACCAATTTAGTATTCCAATCCGCTACATCGGTGTCGGTGAGGGAATTGATGACTTACGGCCTTTCCAGGCTGAAGATTTTATAGAGGCGCTATTCGCCCGAGAGGAATAATGGAATGATTCGCTTTGAAGAGGTCAGTAAAGCTTATTTAGGAGGGCGTCAGGCCCTTCAGGGCGTGGATTTTCATTTGCGCCAAGGAGAAATGGCGTTTCTAACCGGGCACTCAGGTGCCGGTAAAAGTACCTTACTTAAGCTGATTTGCGGAATTGAGCGACCAAGTGCAGGACAGATCTGGTTTAGTGGTCACAATATTACCCGTTTAAAAAATAGTGAGATTCCATTTCTCCGTCGCCAAATCGGAATGATCTTTCAAGATCACCATCTGCTAATGGATCGAACAGTGTACGATAATATTGCAATTCCCCTGATTATTTCTGGTGCCAGTGAGGAAGACATTCGACGTCGTGTCTCGGCGGCACTTGATAAAGTGGGTTTGCTCGATAAAGCTAGAAATTACCCAATCCAATTGTCTGGTGGGGAGCAACAACGTGTAGGAATAGCACGTGCTGTGGTCAATAAACCGGCGTTATTGCTGGCGGATGAGCCAACCGGTAACTTAGACCATGCGCTCTCAGAGGATATTTTGCGTTTATTTGAAGAATTTAACCGTGTCGGTGTTACGGTTCTGATGGCAACACATGATATCTCTCTCATTTCACGACGCAATTACAAAGTAATGAACCTTAATGAAGGCCGGTTATACAGGGGCGAGGAATGAAAGCGGTTAATAGACTCAATAAACGCCTAAAAAAACCGGGAGTTCCTAAGCAAAAGAAAGTGTCCAAGCAACGGGCGCTACGCGGGGGCTGGCAAGAGCAGTTACATTATGCGTGGCGCGGTATGTTGGCAGATATGCTTCGTCAGCCATTAGCGACGTTATTGACCGTAACGGTTATTGCCATTTCATTAACCTTACCTAGCGTCTGTTATATTGTGTGGAAGAATGTCGACCAAGCCGCTAAACAATGGTACCCCGCACCTCAATTAACGGTTTATCTGTCTAAAACATTGGATGATAGTGCCGCTGAAAATGTTACCCAGCAGCTAAAGCAGCTTGATGGAGTGCAGCATGTTGATTATCTCTCCCGCGAAGAAAGCTTAAGCGAATTCCGTAATTGGTCAGGCTTTGGCGGTGCAATGGATATGCTTGAGCAAAACCCACTACCTGCGGTTGCGGTGGTTACCCCTAAACTTGATTTCCAAAATGCTGACACGATGAACACGTTGCGCGATCGTATTAGTAAAATGAATGGGATTGACGAAGTTCGTATGGATGATAGTTGGTTTGCTCGACTTTCTGCACTAACTGGTTTAGCGGGGCACGTTGCGCTTATGATCGGTATGTTGATGATTGTTGCTGTTTTCTTGGTAATTGGTAACAGTGTTAGACTAAGTATTTTTGCGCGGCGAGATACTATTAATGTGCAAAAACTGATCGGTGCGACGGATGGTTTTATCTTACGGCCTTTCGTTTATGGTGGGGCAATACTGGGTCTTGCGGGCGCGTTCTTATCTTTGATTTTCTCTGAAATTCTTGTATTTCGTCTTGAGTCAGTAGTATCGCACGTAGCATTAGTGTTTAGTACCTCTTTTAATCTCTCTGGTTTTTCTTGGGATGAAGCATTACTACTACTACTTGTCTCTGCAATTATAGGTTGGGTAGCTGCATGGCTTGCCACAGCTCAACATTTACGACGTTTTACACCGGATTAACGCTAAGAAATACTTTTTTGGTATACTATTATTATTATCTGGCCGACGATGTCGGCCCCTCATGGAGAAGCGCCAGAATAAATTATTCACAACAATAATTGAACCTGTGGATAAGTTTATGTTCTAATCTTTGTAGCACTCGTTTCTTGCAACAAAGATGACATTCTAGCGCAAGGTAACAAGTCTGTTTATCGGATGAACAGCATAAATAATTGAGAGGGTTTGAATGACCAACGAAATGCAAGCTTTAGCTATTGCTCCTTTAGGTAATCTCGATGCGTATATCCGAGCTGCCAACGGTTGTCCGATGCTATCGGCCGAAGAGGAAAAGGCATTAGCGGAACGGCTGCATTACCAGTCTGATCTGGATGCGGCGAAGAAGCTGATCCTATCACATCTGCGGTTTGTGGTTCATATCGCTCGTAACTATTCTGGTTACGGTTTGCCTCAAGCTGACCTTATTCAGGAAGGTAATATTGGCTTAATGAAAGCCGTACGCCGCTTTAATCCTGAAGTAGGCGTACGCCTAGTTTCTTTTGCCGTACATTGGATTAAAGCTGAAATTCATGAGTATGTGCTGCGTAACTGGCGGATTGTTAAAGTTGCAACGACTAAGGCACAACGAAAATTATTCTTTAATCTACGTAAAACAAAACAGCGTCTTGGTTGGTTTAACCAAGATGAAGTTGAGATGGTGGCTCGCGAACTAGGGGTCAGCAGTAAAGATGTGCGTGAGATGGAATCTCGCATGGCCGCACAGGATATGACTTTTGATCTAACTTCTGATGATGAGAACTCAGAAGGTAAGTCACTCGCGCCGGTACTCTATCTTCAAGATAAAACCTCTGATTTTGCGGATGGTATTGAAGAGGATAATTGGGATAGTCATGCAGCAGATAAGTTAACTGATGCCATGATGACCCTTGATGAGCGTAGCCAAAACATTATTCGTGCACGCTGGTTAGATGACGATAACAAAATTACCTTACAAGAACTTGCAGACCAATATGGTGTTTCTGCGGAACGTGTTCGTCAACTTGAAAAAAATGCTATGAAAAAATTACGTGCTGCCATCGAAGCGTAGTTAATATCATCCTCATTAAAGGAGATGCTCAGTCATCTCCTTTTCTATTTGTACACACCCCTGACTATCACTAATTTGTCACCAATCTGTTTTATTTCTGTCATTTTATACTGTCATGGTAATGACCAATATTTGTAATTATTTAATATACTTTATTGGGATACCATTATGCGATCAACGACGCTACGCCGTTCTATACTTGCCCTCTGCTTAACCACACTGAGTGTATACGCTAACGCTTCTGTGGATATTCCTTTTTGGCACTCAATGGAAGGAGAGTTGGGGACAGAAGTGGATAGCCTAGCCCAGCGTTTCAACCAGACTCATACTCAATACCATATTACACCTGTATATAAAGGTAATTATTCACAAAGCCTTGCATCAGGAATTGCTGCAATACGTGCGGGCCATCCCCCCGCAATTTTACAAGTTTATGAAGTGGGTACCGCTACAATGATGGCTTCTCATGCGATTATTCCTGTCTGGGAATTATTTCAAGAGACAAACATTCATTTAGATGAGCAGCAATTTGTACCGTCAATAGCCAGTTACTATTCTGATGCGAAGACCGGAAAAATAGTTGCAGAACCCTTCAATAGCTCAACCCCTGTTTTATATTTTAATAAAGATGCTTTTAAACGTGCTGGCCTTGATCCCAATAAAGCCCCCGCTACGTGGCAAGAGTTAGAGGCCGATGCTCAGGCGCTTAAAAAATCAGGACAAACTTGCAGCTATAGCAGTGGTTGGCAAGGGTGGATCCAATTAGAGGAGTTTAGTGCGTGGAATGGTTTACCTGTTGCCACCGCCAATAACGGATTTGACGGTACCGATACTAGATTATTGTTTAACGGTCCGTTGCAAGTACAACATATTGAACAGCTTGCCCGAATGAAGCAAGACGGCACATTCAGTTATTTAGGGCGAACCGATGAGCCAACTAAAGCATTCTCAGCCGGAGATTGTGCCATGATTACCGCCTCATCGGGCTCTTTAGCCGATATTAAGCATTCGGCTAAATTTAACTATGGGGTTGCTCCAATGCCTTATCAACAGGGTGTAAAAGATGCACCGCAGAATGCAATGATCGGTGGTGCGAGTCTATGGGTAATGAAAGGCCAGACGCCAGATGTCTATAAAGGGGTAGCTGAGTTTCTTCGTTTCCTCTCTCAGCCTGATATTGCTGCTGAGTGGCATCAAAAAACGGGATATTTACCGATTACCACTGCGGCCTACCAGTTGACCGAAAAACAAGGTTTCTATAGTCAAAATCCAGGTGCAGATATTGCGATTAAGCAAATGCTTAATAAAGCTCCTCTCCCTTACACCAAAGGATTACGCTTAGGCAACATGCCACAAATACGGACTATTGTTGATGAGGAGCTGGAATCGGTATGGACCGGTAAGAAAACAGCTCAAGCCGCGTTGGACAGTGCTGTAGAACGTGGTGACCAGCAATTACAACGCTTTCGTCAACAAGTAAAATAATAAGAGAGGGGGATAACCCCCTCCCTTTGCCTAAGAGAATCAACCATGGCTATATCTTCCCCTCCTACCTTTAAAACTTCACTACTGCCTTATCTATTCGTGATGCCACAACTGATCATCACATTTATTTTTTTTCTTTGGCCTGCTGCACAAGCACTTTGGTCATCACTACAGACAAGCGATCCATTTGGTTTTTCAAGTCAATTTAGTGGCTTACTCAATTTCAAAATACTTTTTGCCGATAATTATTATCTTGAGTCCTTTAAAACAACCTTTATTTTCAGCGGGTTAGTGACAGGGTTTGGATTAGTTATTGCATTACTACTCGCGGCATTGGTCAACCATGTGTTACGGGGAAAAAGATTTTATCAAACACTTTTTTTACTCCCTTATGCTGTCGCCCCTGCCATTGCTGCAATAATGTGGCTTTTCTTATTTAGTCCTGGTCCTGGCATTGTTAGTCACTGGTTAGCATCACTTGGATATAATTGGAACAGCGCACAAAATAGTCAACAAGCACTGTTTCTTGTGGTATTAGCATCGGTTTGGCAGCAGATTAGTTATAATTTTCTCTTTTTCTATGCGGCATTACAGTCAATTCCTCCCTCCTTAATGGAAGCGGCTGCACTGGATGGGGCTGGGCCTATCCGCCGATTTTTTCATATTGCGTTACCGCTGATCACCCCAGTGTCTTTCTTTTTATTAGTTGTAAATATCATTTATGCTTTTTTTGATACTTTCCCGGTAATTGACGCTATTACTCAGGGTGGACCAGTTCAAGCCACTACGACCTTAATTTACAAAATCTATCGCGAGGGATTTACAGGATTAGATCTCGGATCATCAGCCGCTCAGTCGGTGATCCTGATGGCGATGGTGATTTTGCTGACGGTCGTACAGTTTAGATTTATCGACCGTAAGGTACGCTATCAATGATCACTAACCACCGTAAAACGACGATACTCAGCCATCTCTTACTCTGGGTATCTGGTCTATTGATTCTTTTCCCTCTTTACAGTGTTATTGTTGCTGCCACCCTTAGCGATCAACAAGCCGCACAGATACCGCTTCCTTTATTACCGGGTGGGCACCTTATTGAAAATCTTCATCAGCTTTTAATACATGGGGTCGGAGGGCAAAATGTGCCACTTTCTCATCTACTTTTTAATAGCTTGCTGATGGCACTGGGGATCACCGTTGGAAAAATAGTTATTTCAACCTTGTCTGCATTTGCTTTAGTCTGGTTTAGATTTCCTTTACGTCATCTCTGTTTTTGGCTGATTTTTATCACATTAATGTTACCGGTTGAGGTGAGAATTTTTCCAACCGTGACTGTGGTCACTCAGCTTGGCCTAGATAATAGCTTTGCCGGATTAATATTACCCATGATGGCTTCTGCGACTGCGACATTTCTATTGAGACAGTTTTTTTTATCTCTTCCACATGAGCTGATGGAAGCCGCTCGTATAGATGGTGCAACACCTTGGCGATTCTTTATTGATATCGTATTGCCTCTCTCAAAAACCCCACTAGCCGCGCTTTTTGTCATTATTTTTACCTTCGGCTGGAATCAGTATTTATGGCCACTCGTTATCACGAGTGATAGCCATGTTACGACGGCTGTTGCCGCTATTCGCGGCATGATTAGCAGTGGGGAAGGAATATCGCATTGGAATCAGATAATGACAGCTATGTTATTAACGTTACTTCCCCCACTCATTGTTGTGTTGGTTATGCAACGGGCATTTGTTCAAGGTTTAGTTGAGAGCGAGAAATAACGGATGGCAAGTGTACAGCTTCAAGCATTAACAAAAAGTTATGACGGTGTTCATCAAACTATTCAGCCACTGGATGTGACTATTAATGAAGGTGAGTTTATCGTCATCGTCGGTCCATCAGGGTGTGGAAAATCAACATTACTGCGTATGGTTGCTGGTTTAGAGGCGGTGACCAGTGGTGATATTTGGATCAATGGCCAACGTGTCACACATAAAGAGCCTAAAGAACGTCAAGTAGCGATGGTATTTCAAAATTACGCGTTATATCCGCACATGACGGTTGAACAAAATATGGGGTATGGGCTGAAAATACGCGGCCTGTCTAAAACTGAGATCAAGCAGCGAGTCGCTGTGGTTGCGAAAAGTTTGGAACTCGATCTCTTGCTAACGCGTCGGCCTCGTGAACTCTCAGGGGGACAACGACAACGTGTAGCAATGGGAAGAGCGATTATTCGTGAGCCTGCCGTTTTTTTATTTGATGAACCGCTTTCTAACCTTGATGCGCGCTTACGTGGGCAAATGAGATTAGAACTTCAACGTTTGCATCAACGCTTAAGGATAACCAGCCTTTATGTGACTCATGACCAAGTTGAAGCCATGACGTTGGCTGAACGGGTTTTGGTAATGAACAAGGGAGTTGTGGAACAATTTGGGCCGCCTAGTGAAATCTACAAGCGCCCGATGTCTACTTTTGTCGCTAGCTTTCTCGGCGCTCCTGCAATGAATTTATTACCAGCTGAAATCAGTCGTGATGGCCGATACTGGGTAATTGAAAAACGCTATTTTATTCCGGTGACGGCAATGGCTTCGTATCAGGCAAAGTCTCAACTGATTATTGGTATTCGTCCAGAACATATCCACATTGAGCCCATCGGACAAAATGCAGAGGGTCTCTGTATTGAAGTTGAGGCGGTCGAAATGCTCGGTGCTGATAATATCATTCATGGTAAAATCGGATCACAAACGCTGGTTATCCGTGTGACACAATCGACCTGTCCACGTGTCGGCGACTTACTAGGGGTGGTTTTACCTCCCCAATCATTACATTTCTTCGATGCCACTTCAGGACAGCGTTTAGATGATGAATGAAATTTGGTCCTACCCAAAAATTGTTGCTCACCGTGGGGGAGGAATACTTGCCCCGGAAAATACCTTATCAGCGATTGATTGTGGTCACCAATATGGCCACACAATGATCGAGTTCGATGCAAAGATTTCAGAAGATCAACAAGTTTTCTTATTGCATGACGATACCTTGACTCGGACAACCAATACTGAGGGTGTTGCGGGAGCGTTGACGTGGAATGAGCTCAAGCATATCGATGCTGGAGCATGGTTCTCTGAACAATTTGTGGGAGAAAGATTACCGCTCCTTTCTGAAGTAGCTGAACGTTGTCAACGTTATGGGATGTTCGCTAACATTGAAATCAAACCCACGGCTGGTCTAGAAAGCCTGACTGGAAAACACGTCGCATGTGCAGCGGCTGCATATTGGCAAAATATGCCGGCGCCATTACTTTCTTCATTTTCCCGTGAAGCATTGGCTGCGGCCCAGTACGAACAACCAGGGCTACCACGCGGATATTTAATGGACGAGTGGCAGGATGATTGGCAGCAAGTAACACAACAACTTGGTTGTGTTTCACTTCATCTTAACGAACAGCTATTAACCGATCATCGAATTCAGCAAATTAAAGCCGCTGGATTGCGAATTCTTGCTTATACCGTCAATCATCCGAACAGGGCCCGTCAACTATTACAGCAAGGTGTTGATATGCTGTGTACCGATCGTATTGACCTTATTGGTCCTAACTTTGCCTATTAGGGCTGATCTTGTTGTAGCTTATTCAGCATCTCCCGCTGTTGATATTGGTTATTCTGCTGTAGATGCTGAGCACTACTTTCTTGCTCACTATGTAGTTGTTGTTGGTGAAGTTGCTGCTGTGTTGACATCTCATTGAGTAACCTTTGCTGAGTGGGGGAGGGGGAAAGTGCCGAATAATCAGAAGGGTAGGCTGCAAATAAGGGTGTTGAGCTCATTAGTATAAGCAGGGCGATTATTTTTTTCATAAAAGATACCACCATTTTTATATTACCATATTGCAAATGATAATTATTTAGATTATCATTCATTTCGTTCCGGTAAGGGTAATTCTTATCGGAACACGACATTGCTCACATTGCTTCCAGTATTTAGCCAGCCGCGTGCTGGCTTTTTTTTTGTCCAGATATTGTTCATAAAATTTGAATAGAGTGGTGAAGTTTTTCAGCTATTTTTTTGTCGTTAATCTCTTCAAACTATAGAAAACATTGAGGAGGTTTCCATGATTTATATCCGTAAAGCGCAAGAACGTGGCCATGCCCATCATGGATGGTTAGACAGTTGGCATACATTTTCATTTGCTGATTACTATGATCCTAATTTCATGGGATTTTCTGCGCTAAGAGTCATTAACGAAGATACTATTGCGCCCAGCAAAGGATTTGGTACACATCCACATCAAAATATGGAAATTCTGACGTATGTACTTTCTGGCGTGGTTGAACACCAAGATAGTATGGGGAATAAAGAACAGATCCCAGCAGGTGAGTTTCAAATAATGAGTGCGGGCACAGGAGTTCGTCATTCAGAATATAACCCTGACAACCAACAAGCTTTACACTTGTACCAAATTTGGATCATGCCGAACCAGCAAAATATTACGCCGCGTTATGAGCAGCGGAAGTTTGCAGATCAACCTGGTCGTCAGTACATACTGACCCCGGACGCAAGCCAAGGGTCATTAAAGGTTCATCAAGATATGACCTTATCCCGCTGGTTACTGGCTGCAGGAGAAGAGGCTAAATTCGATATTGTGGCTTCCCGTAAGGTATGGATACAAGTCGTTAAAGGCGATATTACGATTAACAATCAAGTATTCACAGATAGTGACGCAGCAGCTATTTGGGATGAAGAAAGTGTCGTCATTTCAGCGAATGAACAGACGGAAATTTTAATTTTCGATTTACCGCCCGTTTAAATCACTCGTAAAGTTATGTGAGACGGCTTACAGATAGCCGTCTCTTTTTTTTGACTGTTAGAAATTGGTGCTATGATACAACACTGTCCACTGACCTATTTCTGAGTGTCATGAAGAAAAAAAGGCCTATATTGCAAGATGTTGCTGATCGCGTAGGGGTAACCAAAATGACGGTCAGCCGTTATCTTCGTAACCCCAACCAAGTATCAGTGCTTCTAGGTGAAAAGATCGCCATTGCGCTTGATGAGCTCGGCTACATTCCGAATCGTGTGCCCGATATGCTGTCAAATGCAACCAGTCGCGCAATTGGTATCTTATTGCCTTCTTTTACCAACCATGTCTTTGCCGATGTCCTACAAGGTATTGAGTCTGTTACAGACCATGTCGGTTATCAAACCTTAGTCGCGCACTTTGGTTATCAACCAGAAAAAGAAGAACGCCAATTGCGTTCACTTCTCGGTTGGAATGTTGATGGCGTGATTTTAACTGAGCGTCAGCATACCCCTGGTACCCTACGTATGCTGGAAGTTGCTGGCATCCCGGTTGTTGAAATGATGGATTCTTCGTCACCCTACCTCGATATGGCGGTCGGGTTCAATAATATTGAGGCTGCCCGGCAGATGACTATCAGCATGGTTGCTCGGGGACATCGTCATGTCGTTTATCTTGGTGCGCGTCTGGATGAGCGGACACTACAAAAAAAAACCGGTTACCTACAAGCGATGGAAGAATCAGGATTAATTCCCCGAACAGTTATGAGCGAGCAACCTTCTTCTTTTAGTACTGGTGGTGAACTCTTAAAAATTGCCCAACAGCGCTATCCTGAGCTTGATGGCCTCTTTTGTACTAATGATGATTTAGCAATCGGTGCGATGTTTGAATGCCAGCGTCAAGGTATTGCTGTTCCCCAACAGGTCGCTATTGCCGGTTTTCACGGCCATGATATTACGGAAAATGTCTCTCCAACCTTAGCGACTGTCGTAACACCACGGAAGAAAATGGGGAGAATTGCCGCAGAAATGTTATTAGCGCGTCTTTCAGGAAGAGGATGTGATGAGTCTTGTATTGATCTGGGCTTTTCCCTGAGATTAGGTGAAAGTATCTAATCATTTTTATGATTGGGTTCACAGTTTAAGCCTTTTATTAACGAATAGATTGCACTTCAACCGACAAGCCATAACAATAGTTATTAAATTGTTATCGGTAACATTGTGAATGACCAAGGTTGGAGTAGATATGACAGAAGCCTCTTCTCAACATTATGTGTTCGTCCTGATGGGTGTCTCAGGCAGTGGAAAATCGGTTGTCGCTAATCAAGTCTCACAAAAGTTGCAGACCGCTTTTCTAGACGGTGACTTTTTGCACCCTCGTTCCAATATTCTAAAAATGGCAGAAGGCCAGCCACTCAATGATGACGATCGTGCGCCGTGGTTGCAGGCTATTAATGATGCCGCCTTTGCGATGCAGCGTACACAAAAAGTCTCTATTATTGTTTGTTCGTCATTGAAAAAAAGCTATCGCGATATTTTGCGTAAAGGAAATCACAATCTTAAATTTATCTACTTAAAAGGTGATTTCGAGACGATAGAAAAACGGTTAAAAGCGCGTAAAGGTCATTTTTTCAAGACGAATATGTTAGTGACTCAATTTGATACGTTGGAAGAACCTAGCCATTCAGAATCCGATGTACTTGTCGTCGATATCAGCCACCCGCTTGATGAGGTCATTGCTGAGACCGTGGCAACGATTAAGAATAATATTCAATAAGGTTGGTCCATGAGCACGGCAACACTCGTTTTAACCGCAGCAGGTTCTGTCGTACTGCTGCTCTTCTTAGTCATGAAAGCGCGTATGCATGCATTTGTCGCGCTAATGTTAGTTTCTGTTGGTGCGGGTATCTTTTCAGGAATGCCGCTCGATAAAATTACGGATACGATGCAAAAAGGGATGGGTGGAACCTTAGGTTTCCTTGCCGTCGTCGTGGCACTTGGAGCCATGTTCGGTAAAATTTTGCATGAGACAGGTGCTGTCGACCAGATTGCCATCCGTATGTTAAATACTTTTGGCGAAAAGCGTTCACATTATGCGATGGGTGCTGCTGGATTTATCTGTGCGCTACCACTATTTTTTGAAGTTGCTATCGTACTGCTTATCAGTATTGCCTTTGCAGTCGCACGTCGTACCAATGACAATATGGTCAAATTAGTCATCCCCCTTTTTGCCGGAGTTGCGGCAGCAGCGGCCTTTGTCTTACCCGGCCCGGCACCTATGCTACTCGCTTCACAGATGCATGCAGACTTCGGTTGGATGATCTTGCTGGGTCTATGTGCGGCGATACCCGGAATGTTAATTGCCGGACCGCTATTTGGTAATTTTATCGCAAAGCGTGTGCAATTTACCTCGCCCGCCGAGGATAGTTTTCCCGAGGTCCCTAAAGACAAGTTGCCTTCATTTGGTTTTAGTCTTTCATTGATTCTTTTTCCCTTGATTTTGGTTGGTTTGAAAACGATTGCCGCCAATTTTATTGATAAAGGAAGTCGCCTGTATCAGTGCTTTGAGTTTATTGGCCATCCTTTTATTGCCATTTTAATTGCGGTATTACTGACTATCTATGGTCTAGCCTATCGGCAGGGAATGGATAAAACACGAGTGATGAGAATTTGTGGCGAAGCACTTCAGCCAGCAGGTATCATTTTATTGGTGATCGGCGCAGGCGGTGTATTTAAGCAGGTGTTGGTTGATTCTGGCGTAGGTCCAGCTCTTGGGCATTCTTTGACCGGATTAGGATTACCAGTTGCACTCTCTTGTTTCATCTTGGCGGGAGTGGTTCGTATCATCCAAGGCTCGGCAACAGTAGCTTGTCTCACTGCTGTCGGCTTGATTATGCCGGTGATTGAACCACTCCACTACAGTGGAGCACAGCTTGCCGCGCTTTCAATTTGTATCGGGGGTGGGTCGATTATTGCCAGTCATGTTAATGATGCCGGTTTTTGGTTATTTGGCCGTTTTACAGGTGCGACTGAGATCGAAACGTTAAAGACTTGGACGATGATGGAAACAATTCTCGGGGTTACCGGTGGGATTATCGGTATGATAGCGTTTACGCTGCTTTCATAATCAGTAGGGTCGAGAATTCGACCCTTTTTTTCAAAGTTTTAGATAGGAGCGAATTCCATCTAAGAACATTTGCGTCGCAATCATTATCAAAATAAGTCCCATCAATCGTTCTAATGCATTGACTCCCTTTGATCCGAGAATACGTAAAAAAAGACCTGAGAGCATCAAAATAGCTGCCGTAATTCCCCATGCGATAAAGAGTGCAATAACGAGCATCTTCATATCACCGGGATATTGATGTGACATCAGCATCAACGTAGCGAGTAATGAAGGGCCAGCTAACAATGGAATAGCGAGAGGAACGAGAAAAGGCTCTTCACCTGCCGGTAAACCGGAGGTAGTTGTTTCAGGAGAGGGAAAAATCATCTTTATAGCAATTAAAAACAAGATAATTCCGCCGGAGATTGATACCGATTCGGCTCTTAAATTAAGAAATGCGAGTATTTTTTCGCCAGTAAATAAAAACAGTAACATAATGATTAACGCGATAAGCAGTTCACGTATGATGATCGCTCTCCGGCGCTTCGGATCAATATGTTTTAACACTGACATAAAGATGGGTAAATTACCCAGTGGATCCATAATTAAAATCAGTAATACTGAGGCGGAAAAAAGTTCGGTCATGACGATGGGTAATCCTTGCAGGCAGTCAGTATTAGTCGGACGATAAATTAATCACGCAATATCGATTTTTTTCACTTGCTAGTATGTCCAGTTTTTGTAGAGTTGAATAGTATCATTCCCGTAGGTGGGAGTGCAGACATATCCGTCTCTCGGTTATGTAGCATATTTATTATTACAGCAGGCACATCATGAAAAATGTAGGGTTTATCGGGTGGCGTGGCATGGTCGGTTCAGTGCTGATGTCACGTATGATTGAAGAAAATGATTTTTCCGTCATTAATCCAATCTTTTTTTCGACTTCACAGCATGGTCAGCCAGCCCCTGCCTTTGCCGGACATCATCAAGGGACGTTACAGGATGCTTTTGATATCGAGGCTCTGACAAGTCTCGATATTATCGTTACCTGTCAGGGTGGCGATTATACCAGCGATGTTTATCCTCGCTTACGTGAGGCAGGTTGGCAAGGTTATTGGATTGATGCGGCATCCACATTACGTATGGCAGATGATGCCATCATCATTCTTGATCCGGTAAACCAATCCGTGATTGAAGAAGGCATTAACCGTGGTATAAAAACCTTTGTTGGAGGTAACTGTACGGTAAGTTTGATGCTTATGTCGCTAGGAGGGTTATTCACACAAAACCTGGTTGAATGGGCATCTGTGGCGACTTATCAGGCAGCATCAGGCGGTGGGGCGCGTCATATGCGTGAACTGCTTACTCAAATGGGGATGATCCACAATCATGTCGCTACATCATTGCAAGATCCTGCCTCGGCAATTTTAGAAATTGAACGTAGTGTGACTGATTTTACACGCTCAGGCACGTTACCTACTGATAATTTTGGTGTTCCATTGGCTGGAAGCCTCATTCCTTGGATAGACAAGCAGCTATCTAATGGTCAAAGTAAAGAGGAATGGAAAGGGCAGGCTGAAACCAACAAAATTCTCGCGACACCAAATATTATTCCGGTTGATGGACTTTGTGTCCGTGTAGGTGCACTACGTTGTCATAGCCAAGCATTTACCCTTAAGTTGAAAAAGGATATTCCTCTTACCGAGATTGAGCAAATGTTGGGGGCTCATAATCCGTGGGTAAAAGTAATCCCTAACGACCGAGAATTAACAATGCGTGAACTAACGCCTGCTGCAGTGACTGGAACACTGTCGACGCCAGTCGGACGTCTACGTAAGTTAAATATGGGGCCAGAGTACCTTTCAGCCTTTACGGTCGGGGACCAGCTTCTCTGGGGGGCGGCGGAACCTTTAAGAAGAATGCTACGTCAATTGGTTGGATAAATGAAGAAACCGGGCTTTGCCCGGTTTTGGCCAACTATCGATGTATCTCTATTCCTGAGTGACTATCGCTAAGTAACGCAGGCAGATGCTGCTCTAACCACTGGCTAATCTCAGCCTGTTTGTCTGCCGATAACCACATCCCTTGTTTCGTTCTACGCCAAAGGGCATCTTCAGCAGTACGTACCCATTCATATTTGACGAGATAACGTAGTTCAGCTTCGTAAAAATGGTGGCCAAAATGTTGGCCTAACTGCTCTAGGCTGGTAATGCCTTGGAGGAGTTTGTCGGTGTCACTCCCATAGGTATTCGCGTAGTGATGGGACATTTCCGTTGTGAGAAAAGGGTAACGTTTACGTAGATGCAGGCTGAATGCCTCACGCGTTCCTGTGAAATGCCCACCTGGTAAGACACACTGTTTGGTCCATGCGGGTCCGATATTCGGGTAATATTTGGCTAATCTATCCAGCGCATGCTCAGCTAACTTACGATAAGTTGTTAATTTTCCGCCAAATACAGAAAGTAAAGGTGCTTGTCCCTGTTCATCGTGGACATCTAAGGTATAGTCACGGGTAATCGCTTGTGGGGAATCTGATTCGTCATCGCAAAGGGGGCGAACTCCCGAATAGCTCCATACGATATCTGTCTTACTTAACGGTTGTTTAAAATATTGGTTATATACTTTAAGTAGGTATTCTATTTCGTGTTCGTCGATGTTAACTGCCAGCGGATCACCGTGGTACTCGACATCTGTCGTTCCAATAATTGAGAATGCCTCCATCCACGGAATAATAAAGACGATGCGATTATCTTCGTTTTGCAGAATATAGGCTTGTTTCTCATCATGAACTTTGGGAACAACAATATGACTCCCTTTGATCAACCTAATCCCATAGGGGGATTTCATCGTGAGTTGGTTATCAAAAAGAGCTTTAACCCAAGGTCCCGTAGCATTAACCAAACCTTTTGATTGCCAGTGTAATTGTTCACCCGTCTCGCTATCTTCAGCAGTGACATGCCATAAACCCTTTTCACGCCAAGCTCGAGTTACACGTGTTCGAGTACGAACTTCGCCCCCTTTTTCTATGACTTTTTGTGCATTAATGACTACCATACGCGCGTCATCTATCCAGCAATCTGAATACTCAAATCCTTGGGTTATCTCAGAGTTTAATACCGATTGAGCACCAAATTTGATACGTTGACTAGCAGGTAAACGGTTACGTTTACTAAGATGGTCATACATAAACAGTCCGGCGTGAATCATCCAAGCTGGACGCAAGTGCGGGCGGTGGGGTAAGCGAAATCGCATGGGGAAGGCGAGTTGTGGCGCCATATTCAATAAGATTTCTCGTTCAGCCAGCGCTTCACTGACTAAACGAAATTCATAATGTTCGAGATAACGTAAACCACCGTGAATCAGTTTTGAACTTGCAGAGGAGGTGGCACAAGCCAAATCGTTCGCTTCCAACAGCAAAACGGATAAACCACGTCCGGCTGCGTCAACGGCGATCCCCGCACCATTGATGCCACCGCCGATCACAATTAGGTCTTTGGTTTCCACGTCGATACCTCATTTAATGATGTTCGTTTGCGAAAATATAATAATCGAAATCAAACATGCTTGCCAATATTTGATCCTAGAAATACTGGCAAGCGTGATAGGGCTAACACTTATGCTGGTGCGAATGTTTAATCGCGTTGCGTAAAGGGTTAATCGTGGCTCAATTACAGGTACAATATAGAAAACCTGTAAATATTGTTGAGAGTCGTTATGGATACCTACGAATGCATTGATGTGCTGGCTGCAGAAAAATACCTACAAGAAGGGGCGCGTTTGGTGGATATCCGCGATCCGCAAAGTTTTGAACAAGCCCATATTCGAGGGGCGTTTCATCTGACCAATGGTTCGCTGAATCAATTTGTTGAAGAGAGTGATTACGACCAACCTGTCTTGGTGCTTTGTTACCATGGAAACAGTAGCAAGGGTGCAGCACAATATTTGATTAATCAAGGTTTTGACCGAGTTTATAGTGTAGATGGGGGCTTTGATGCATGGTATACCCGTTTTCCCGATCAAGTTGTTAAAGAGACCTAATCCCCCTTTATACGAGGTTTTGAAGTTATTATGATTCGAGTCACAGAGTTTACAAACCCGCGGATGGCCTACGCATTTGTTGATTACATGGCGACGCAGGGTATTACGCTGCATATAGAGCAACAGGAGAATTATGTCGTGTTGCTCAAAGATGAACAGAAAATAGACGATGTTCAGGCAGCATTACAGCAATTTATTCGTGATCCTTCCCATCCACGCTATCTTGCAGCGAGCTGGCAGAGTGGCCGTGCCGGGACTCGCCTTGGGTACCCCAAAGCGGAGATATGGCGCAATATTAAAGATCGTGCTGGGCCATTAACATTGAGCGTCATGGCAATCGTGGTGGTGACTTATCTATTATTAATGTTTGTAGGTCAACAGCCCATTTTTTATTGGCTAAGTTGGCCGGCAAATAGTCAGCAAGGTTTTGAAATTTGGCGCTGGGTTAGCCATATTTTCCTCCATTTTAGCCTACTACAAATTGTCTTTAACTTGATGTGGTGGTGGTACTTAGGGGGAGCGATAGAGAAGCGTTTAGGTAGTGGTAAACTATTCGTTATTACGGTGATCTCAGCGCTATTGTCCGGTTGGATGCAGGCTAAGTTTAGTGGTATTTGGTTTGGTGGGCTTTCAGGGGTAGTTTATGCATTAATGGGTTATAGCTGGTTGCGTGGTGAGCGAGATCCTGAAAGTGGTATCTATTTAGAACGTGGTCTTATTGTTTTTGCTTTACTCTGGTTAGTCGTGGGTTATTACGGTGTTTTTGGTAATCCTATGAGCAATATGGCCTATATTGTTGGTCTAGTGATTGGATTGGTAATGGCTTTTGTTGATAGTCAAAATCAGCTCAAAAGGCACAAGTAAGGAGTGTCCATGAAACAGACACAGAGACACGATGCCATTATTGAACTGGTTAAGCATCAGGGATACGTGAGCACTGAAGAATTGGTTGCGTTTTTTGCTGTGACACCACAAACCATTCGTCGTGATCTCAATGAGTTGGCGGAGAAAAATCTAATCCAACGTCATCATGGTGGCGCAGCCTTACCCTCAAGTGCTGAAAATACGGATTGGCATGATCGTAAAATGATGCATTCCACTGCGAAAATCCGTATAGCAACGAAAGTGGCGCAGCAAATTCCGGATGGTTCGACGCTATTTATTGATATTGGTACGACACCTGAAGCGGTCGCTTATGCATTGATGGGGCATCGTAACCTACAGATTGTGACGAATAATCTTAATGTCGCCCAACTTATGATGGCAAAGACGGATTTTCGAGTCATTATTGCCGGCGGAATGGTAAGAGCGAGTGATGGGGCTATTGTTGGTGAAGCAACGCTAGATTTTATATCACAGTTTAGACTCGACTTTGGGGTTATCGGCATTAGTGGTATTGATGAAGCGGGTACTATGCTTGAGTTTGACTACCACGAAGTCCGTACTAAACGTGCGATCGTCGAGAATTCGCGTTGTGTCATGTTGGTGACTGATAGCTCCAAATTTGGCCGTAAGGCTATGGTAAGTTTAGGGGGAATGGAGATGGTTGATTTTTTATTCACAGATAAACAGCCGCCGAAAAACATCCTCAGTTTACTTACTAAGCATAAGGTACAACTTGAGTTATGTTGATGAATCTGCCCGAAACTACGGGCAGATCCTGATGGCTTAATAATAAGAGTGATCACCACGTTGGTGTTCAGTCAAATCACGTACACCTTTTAGTTCAGGGAAGGTTGCTAATAGCTCTTTCTCAATCCCTTCTTTGAGTGTGACATCGACCATCGAGCAACCATTACATCCGCCGCCAAACTGTAAAATCGCATAGCCTTCAGGTGTAATTTCCATTAACGAAACTTTTCCGCCATGACTAGCAAGTTGTGGATTGATTTGCGCTTGTAATTGATACTCAACACGCTCGATCAACGGCGCATCATCGGACACCTTACGCATCTTCGCGTTCGGGGCTTTTAGTGTCAGTTGCGAGCCTAAATTATCGGTAACGAAATCAATCTCGGCGTCATCCAAATAGGGTGCACTTAGCTCGTCAACGTAGGCGGTAAGATATTCATATTTGAGTTCTTTATCAGTGCTTTCTACCGCATCTGGCGGGCAATAAGAGACACCGCACTCGGCTGTCGGAGTACCGGGATTAATGACAAATACTCGGATTTGAGTTCCAGGTTCTTGCTTAGTGAGCAATTTCGCGAAATGTTGTTGGGCTGTATCAGTTATATGGATCATAAGACATCGCTCAATGTTATCTATGTTAACAGTCATCTTACGCGCATCACTGGCTCTCTACAAGGTACGGCACAGGCACCATATTTGTATGCTTGCCACTTGTCGTTGCTGAAGTTGATAAGCAATTGCCTTTGCAGTTGCTCCGGTGGTGACCACATCATCGACCAGTGCAATATGATACCCACGAAGATCCGCCGTGGCCTCGTACACCTGTTCTAAATTACTCTGCCTTCCAGCTTTATCTAAGGTATGTTGATTAACAGTTACTTTTGTGCAACGTATCGCATCTGGCCAATAGCGACAAGAAAGCCAACGTGCTAGAGGCTGAGCGAGCAGTTCACTTTGATTGAAGCCTCGTTGTCGAAGTCGTTTGGGGTGTAAAGGTACGGCCAGAAAACAATCTGGTTTTGGCCACTGATAGGCCCGACGATAACGAAGATAGTTTAGTAAAATTAATCTTGATAGTGTCGGAGCAAGTATTGTCTGCGAAGAAAACTTAAATTGGTGTAGCAGTTTACTGAGCGGAGGTAGGTAGTCGGCGGCGGTCAGTATGCCATGCCACAGACTCGGTGTTTTCTGACACTGGGAACAAGAGTCGCATACTGATTCACTGGGCAGTGCACAATTAAGACAGCGGGGCTTGTCTAAGCGTAGTTTTTGTTCACACCAGTAACAAATACCGACGGAAGTATGCCAGACGGGCAGTAGACATATCCAACATGCGCTTTTGATTGTTAACATAGGTGAGATACCTGTTGGAGAAAAGAGCATATGACCATCTATAAAGAAAAAATTGGAGAGGGAAATCAATCAATTGTGCTGTTACACGGGTGGGGATTGAATTCTCAGGTGTGGGATTTCATTTTAGCGCCACTTAGCCCTCATTTTTCCATCACATTGATCGATTTACCCGGTTATGGCCGAAGTCAGCCCAGTGCCGTGCTCAGTCTTGAGGCAATGGCTAGTGAAATTGCTCAACATATCCCAGAGAAGAGTATTCTACTCGGGTGGTCGTTAGGAGGGCTCGTTGCGACTCAGTTAGCTCTTGATTTCAAAAATAAGGTCGAAAAACTGATTCTTGTCGCCTCTTCTCCTTGTTTTAGCGAGCAAGACGGGTGGCCCGGTGTTCGCTCACAGATATTGGCGGCTTTTCAGGAACAACTGACGACTGAATTTAGGCGTACGATAGAACGCTTTATTGCGTTACAAAGTTTGGGCACGACGAATGCCTCGTTAAATACGAAAAAACTAAAGCAAGCCGTGATCAATCAACCACAAGCATCATTAGCCGTGCTCAATCAAGGATTATCCATTTTACAACAGAGCGATTTGCGTGAGAAATTAGCGGATATTGAAGTGCCGACATTACGTCTTTACGGAGCCTTAGATAGCTTAGTTCCGAGGAAAAGTATTCCGCTGACGGATGCTTTATGGCCGAATAGCCAAGCGGTAATTATTGAGCAAGCAGCGCATGCCCCTTTTATTTCTCATCCTGCTCTTTTTTGTAAAGCTCTCCTAAAATTTATTGATTAGCATAGTTAATAAATATTTAATGAAATAGTTCTTATAATAATTATTAGCGAATACAACAACTAGGAGAAAATTATGCAGCAATTGATCAATGTTATTGCCTATATAACGGCTAAACCTGGCAGCGAAGCGGTTGTCGAGAGTGCGCTAAAAACGGCCGAGAAAGCGGTACAATCTGAAGCTGGGTGCCATTCATACGTGTTAACTAAGGATATTCAACAAGAAAATCGTTATGTCATGTTGGAGCGCTGGGAAAATCAAGAGGCGTTAGACGTACATATGCAGCAAGCCCCTTTTAAACAACTGGTTGCTGAGATTGAGGGTTTAGCGACACTGGAAGTTGTACTGACCAAAAAAGTCGGCGATCTTTAAATATAAATCCTGCCGATAGGCAGGATTTAATAAGACTACTTTTTCTTCAATGCGGCGGCAAGTGCATCTCCCATAACGCTATTACTTTGTGCGGTTGATTGCCGTCCAAGTTGACGTGATGGCTTAGTTTGCGTTTTTTCTGTCACCGGGCTGCGCCGAGTCGATGCTTCTCCGGGCTGTTCATCAAGCCGCATAGTTAAGGCGATACGTTTCCTTCCTAGATCAATCTCAAGCACTTTTACCTTCACTATCTCGCCAGTTTTAACCACTTCGTGTGGATCGCTGACAAAACGGTTAGCCAGTGAGGAGATATGAACTAAACCATCCTGATGGACGCCAATATCGACAAAGGCACCAAAATTAGTGACATTTGTCACGGTTCCTTCGAGAATTAATCCAGGAGTGAGGTCATCTAGAGTTTCAATCCCTTCAGCAAAAGTTGCCGTTTTAAATGCTGGACGGGGATCACGTCCGGGTTTCTCAAGCTCTTTAAGAATATCGCTGACTGTGGGGAGACCAAAACGGGCATCGGTAAACTGCGAGGCTGATAAGGCACGAATAGCGGTACTATTCCCCATCAATGAGGAGAGCGGTTCGTGAGTTTCTGCAATAATCCGCTCTACCACCGGATAGGCTTCTGGGTGAACAGTCGAAGCATCTAAAGGATTATCGCCTTGGTTGATGCGCAAAAATCCCGCACATTGTTCAAAGGCTTTTGGGCCTAAGCGGCTCACCTTGAGCAGTTGTTGACGATTCATAAAGCGACCATTGTCATCCCGCCATTGCACAATATTTTGTGCAATCATACGACTTAATCCCGCCACTCGGGTCAATAAAGGCACGGAGGCGGTATTCAAATCTACGCCCACGGCGTTAACACAGTCTTCGACGACAGTATCTAGCTTTTTCGCTAATTGAGTTTGGCTGACATCATGCTGATATTGGCCAACACCGATCGATTTAGGATCTATTTTTACTAACTCAGCGAGTGGATCCTGGAGGCGGCGGGCGATCGATACTGCGCCACGCAGTGAAACATCCAGTGTTGGAAATTCCAATGCGGCGAGTTCTGAGGCCGAATAAACGGATGCTCCAGCCTCACTAACAATGACTTTTTCTGCTTTAACGTTAGGGTATTGTTTCTTTATATCAATGAAGAAACGCTCGGTTTCCCGTGAAGCGGTACCATTACCAATAGCCACTAGCTCAACGTTATACTTTTGGCAAAGCATCGCGACTGCCGCGGCAGCTTTAGCTGCTTGACCTGTGTGGGGATAAACAGTGTCGGTTGCGACTAATTTACCCGTAGCATCAACGACCGCAACTTTAACGCCTGTGCGTAATCCCGGATCGAGCCCCATTGTTGCACGCATCCCCGCCGGTGCTGCCATCAACAGCGCGTGTAAATTACGGGCAAATACGTCAATAGCCTCAAGTTCTGCATGCTCGCGTAACGTACTCATCAATTCAGTTTCTAAATGAAGGAGTATTTTGATCTTCCATGTCCAGCTAATGACGGATTTACGCCAAGTATCACCGGGTGCATTGGCGAGTTGAACCTGAAGATGTTCACTCACTAACATTTCACCGTAGCTCTCTTTTGGTGCCTCCTCAACCTGCGGGTCGGGATTCAGAGATAGCTGCAGAATGCCTTCATTACGTCCGCGTAACATCGCGAGTGCGCGATGAGAAGGGGTGGACGCTAAAAGTTCATGATGGTCAAAATAGTCACGAAACTTTGCTCCTTCATCCTCTTTACCCGGTACAACTTTTGACACGATATGAGCATTTTTCCACAAATAGTGGCGAATTTTAGCTAATAAAGAGGCATCTTCTGCAAAGCGCTCCATTAAAATATAGCGTGCACCATCTAAAGCGGCCCGTGTATCGCCGATACCTTTATCTTCATTGACGTAGTCAGCAGCCACTAATTCAGGGGTTAGGTTAGGGGAGGTCCATAGCAGTTCGGCCAGTGGCGCTAAGCCAGCTTCAATAGCAATTTGCCCACGTGTCCGGCGCTTAGGTTTATAGGGTAAGTAGAGATCTTCAAGTTCGGTTTTACTCAACACAGACTCAATTGAACTGGCAAGTTCGTCGGTCAATTTTCCTTGCTCTGAAATGGAGCTAAGAATGGTTTGTCGGCGTTCATCGAGTTCGCGTAAGTAGGTTAAACGCGTTTCTAATTGACGTAGCTGGGTATCATCGAGTCCTCCCGTTACCTCTTTACGGTAGCGGGCGACAAAGGGAACCGTATTACCGTCATCAAAAAGTTTTATTGTGGCATCCACTTGTTCGATGCGGACTTGTAATTCGTTAGCAATGATTTGACTTAGCGGCTTTTTCATTGTGGCTCGTAGCGATTTAATAAGGTAAATTTTCTGACAGTTATACGGCGATGCTCTGTGAATTTCCAGTCTAGGTGTAAGATTAAGGATTTTCCTGAGCGGTATCGGGATAAGTGATAGCATTGATATACCAGACTGCTGGGCCTGATGGTGTCTGAACGGTCGCGCTATCTCCCACTTCTTTTTTTAACAGCGCCCTAGCCATCGGTGAGTCGATCGAGATATAGTCGTTACGTCCGAAAATTTCATCGTAACCTGCTATCCGAAAGGTCAAAGTCTCTCCGTCATCGTTTTCAATTTCAACGTGTGCACCGAAGAATACTTTACCTTCTTGTTGCGGTGAATAATCCACAATACGCAATGTCTCAAGGCTTTTACGCAAATAACGGACTCGGCGATCAATTTCTCGTAGACGCTTTTTATTATACTGGTAATCCGCATTTTCACTGCGATCGCCCAAACTGGCTGCCCACGTTACTTTTTTAGTGACTTCTGGACGTTCTTCTCGCCAAAGTTGGTCGAGCTCTTTTTTCAACTTGTTGTAACCTTCACGAGTGATAAGTTGGGTTTTCACAGGGTTTCCTCTATCACCTATAGTTATATCTTTACTTAACATACTGTTTAATATGCTTTGTAACAATTTCAGTAAGAATATAAACCAATAAAATTTGTCACTGTAAGTATTATTTTTAAAAATAGCATGGCTGGCGATAATGCCTTTGGGAGTCTTTAGAATGCAGGAAAATTACAAAGTTTTAGTGGTCGATGACGATATGCGTTTACGGGCGCTTTTGGAAAGGTATCTCACCGAGCAAGGATTCCAAGTGCGTAGCGTAGCAAATGCTGAGCAGATGGACCGTTTGCTAACCCGTGAGTCTTTTCATCTTATGGTGCTGGACTTAATGCTACCCGGGGAAGATGGGTTATCTATCTGTCGCCGTTTACGCAGCCAGAGTAATCCAATGCCGATCATTATGGTTACTGCAAAGGGCGAAGAAGTTGATAGGATTGTTGGGTTAGAAATCGGTGCTGACGATTATATTCCAAAGCCGTTTAACCCACGAGAATTATTAGCACGTATTCGCGCAGTCTTGCGTCGGCAAGCCAATGAGCTACCTGGTGCCCCCTCTCAGGAGGAAGCTGTCATCACTTTTGGTAAGTTTAAGCTCAATCTTGGTACCCGCGAAATGTTTCGTGAAGATGAGCCTATGCCGTTGACCAGCGGTGAATTTGCAGTGCTCAAAGCCTTGGTGAGCCATCCTCGAGAGCCATTATCCCGCGATAAGCTAATGAACTTAGCACGTGGCAGAGAGTACAGTGCGATGGAGCGTTCTATTGATGTACAAATTTCAAGATTAAGAAGAATGGTCGAAGAAGATCCAGCTCATCCCCGTTATATCCAAACGGTTTGGGGCTTGGGGTATGTGTTTGTTCCTGATGGCAGTAAAGCATGAAGAAACTCCGCTTCTCTCCGCGCAGCTCTTTTGCGCGGATGTTGCTGCTGATTGTTTCACTTCTTTTTGTAAGCTTAGTGACCACGTATTTAGTGGTTCTTAACTTTGCGATATTACCCAGTCTACAGCAGTTTAATAAAGTGCTCGCTTATGAAGTCAGGATGCTCATGACGGATAAGCTGCAACTTGAAGATGGTACCCAGTTAGAAGTACCGCCTGCTTTTAGACGTGAGATATACCGTGAATTAGGAATTTCACTCTATACTAATTCCGCAGCTGAAGAGAGTGGTCTACGCTGGGCGCAGCACTATACGTTTTTGAGCGAACAAATGGCACATCAACTCGGTGGTCCGACAGATGTTCGAGTTGAAGTGAATAAGAAGACCCCTGTTGTATGGTTAAAGACGTGGTTATCACCGGATATATGGGTAAGAGTTCCTTTAACTGAAATTCATCAAGGTGATTTTTCCCCTCTCTTTCGTTACACCTTAATGATCATGCTGTTGGCGATTGTTGGGGCATGGCTCTTTATTCGGATGCAAAACCGACCGTTAGTCGCACTGGAGCACGCCGCCTTGCAAGTTGGTAGAGGACAAATTCCGCCACCGCTAAGAGAATATGGTGCTTCTGAGGTTCGGTCTGTAACTCGAGCCTTCAATCAAATGGCTTCGGGCGTTAAACAATTAGCGGACGATCGTACACTGTTGATGGCTGGTGTGAGCCACGATCTTCGTACCCCATTAACGCGGATTCGCTTAGCCACGGAAATGATTGGGGCAGACGAACAATATTTAGCAGACTCGATAAATAAAGATATTGAAGAATGTAACGCCATTATTGAGCAGTTTATTGACTACCTCCGTACCGGACAAGAAATTCAAAAAGAGCGGGTAGATTTGAATACGGTGTTGGGTGAAGTCGTTGCTGCAGAAAGCGGCTATGAACGAGAGATTGATAGTCAAGTGACGAGCGATGAGATATTACTTGATATCAATCCGCTGGGTATCAAGCGCGCGGTGGCTAACATGGTGGTGAATGCTGCCCGTTATGGAAATGGCTGGATCCGAGTCAGCAGTGGCCGAGAACTGGATCGCGCCTGGTTTCAAGTAGAGGATGATGGTCCGGGTATCGACAAAGAAGAGATTACCCATCTCTTACAACCTTTTGTTCGTGGTGACAGTGCCAGAACGACCAGCGGTACGGGGCTTGGTCTGGCTATTGTACAACGGATTATCGACGCCCATCAGGGAGAGTTAAGTTTTGATGTGAGTGAAAGGGGCGGCTTGAAAATTAGAGCTTGGTTGCCGTTGCCTACGCATAAGCAATCCTCTGTTATTGAAAATGTATAACCCGTTATTGCGCCACCTATTTTTCAGGTGGCGCAGTCTTGGTCATGATGACGGTAGTTGTGGTCCTGCACTGACCAAGGCTTTTCCCACCTCGGTATCGGTATAAGGCGCAAAATGATCGATAAATTGCTGTGCTAATTGCTTAGCTTTAGTTTCCCAGTCACTAGCACGACTCCAACTCGACCTCGGGTCGAGAATTCTGGAATCAAGGCCTTCTACCTGTTTCGGGAATTGCAGATTGAAAATAGGCAATGTATGGCATTCTGCGTTATCCAGCTCATCGTTCAATATTGCATTGATCAGAAGGCGTGTATCTTTCAGTGAAAGCCGATTGCCCTGCCCATTCCATCCTGTATTGACTAAGTACGCTTTTGCACCGCTATTCTGCATTCTTTTAAGCAATACTTCTGCATAGCGTGTGGGGTGTAATGTTAGGAAGACTGCACCAAAACAGGCAGAAAATGTGGGCGTTGGTTGTTTTATTCCGCGCTCGGTGCCTGCAAGTTTTGCGGTAAAACCGGACAGGAAATGGTATTGCGTCTGTTCGGGAGTCAAAAGTGAAACAGGTGGAAAAATACCAAATGCATCAGCAGTTAAAAAAATGACTTTTTTTGCATGACCCGCTTTAGATGTCGGGCGAACAATGTTGTCGATATGCGTGATAGGGTAAGATACACGGGTATTTTCAGTTTTGCTGTCGTCGCTAAAATCGATACTACCATCACTGTTCAGAACGACGTTTTCAAGTAGCGCATCGCGTCTAATAGCCTTGTAAATTTCCGGCTCGGCCTCTTGGGAAAGATTAATCGTCTTTGCGTAACACCCTCCCTCAAAATTGAATACGCCATCGTCATCCCAGCCATGCTCATCATCACCGATCAGTTTACGTTTAGGATCGGTCGATAGGGTTGTTTTACCTGTACCCGATAATCCAAAAAAAACGGCGACATCACCTTTTTCACCGACATTTGCTGAACAGTGCATAGAAGCAATATTTTGGAGGGGTAAGAGATAATTCATGATAGAGAATAGCCCTTTTTTCATTTCCCCCCCGTACCAAGTACCACCAATAAGTTGCATCCGTTCGGTTAAATTAAAAGCAATGAAATTTTCTGAATTTAGACCTTGAGCGTGCCAGTCTGGGTTATGGCATTTAGCACCGTTTAATACAACAAAGTTGGGCTCAAAAACGGCAAGCTCTTCGGCATTTGGTATGATGAACATATTGGTGACAAAGTGTGCTTGCCAAGCAACTTCAGTTACAAACCGAACACTGAGTCGCGTTTCTGGATTAGCGCCACAAAAAGCGTCGACGACGAACAAACGCTTTTCTGAAAGTTGATGACAGAGTAACTGTTTGAGATGTTGCCATATTTGCGGGGAGAGAGGCTGGTTTGCATTCTTTGCCGCACTCGTATCATTCCACCACACGGTATGTTCCGTGGTGGCATCACGCACAATATATTTATCTTTAGGTGAACGACCCGTGAATATACCAGTATCTACCGCGACAGCACCAGATTGAGTGACGATACCTTTTTCAAGTCCAATAAGGTCTGGCGAGGTTTCTTCCGTGAAGAGCTGAGCGTAGGTTGGGTTATGGATGATTTCGGTTGAACCAGTAATGCCGAGAGCACTGAGATCGGGAAGTGGGCGGCTGGATGACATGAGGCGGGACTCCTTCCATAAGTGATGGCTGAACAAAGATACATCGATGTCAGAAAAGTGTACCTTGAATCTTCAGAGGGAAAAGAAAGGAGAGAGTAAAGTGTGAGCAAAGTTAAATTAAGGCATAAAAATCGACAAACATGTCAGGAAGGATTAGCCCAAGTAAGCGGGGATAGCCCCCGCTACTCGTCTATCTAGTGAATTGATGAGTTATTAAGCGGTACGTCGTTACGAATATTATCAACATCTACGGCATCGTAGACATAATGACTCCCGCAGTAATCACAATGCATATCAATGTTACCGTCTTCAGCTAAAATTTTATCAATTTCATCGGCAGCAACAGTCTTCAATATTTCGCCACAGCGTTGTCGGGAACAACTACATTTAAATTGTACGACCTGAGGCTCATAAATAGTCACTTCTTCTTGATGGAATAAACGCCATAAGATGTCATTAGCGGGTAAATTTATCAGCTCTTCTTCTGTGACGGTTGTCGCCAGAGTCGCTAAGTGGGTGAGCGCCTCGCTATCTTTATCTTCACTTGGTAGGACTTGAAGCAAGATCCCTGCTGCACCTTGCTCATTATGGCGAATGACTAACCGGGTAGGGAGCTGCTCTGAGCGCAAGAAGTACTCTTCAATGCATTCGGAGACAGTCGGTTTGTCTAAGGCAACAATACCTTGATAACGTTCACCTTTTGCTGGAGTAATGGTGATGACAAGGTAGCCTTGACCTAACATCTGCGCTAAGGTTGCTTCTTCTTCGATTTCAGCACGAACGCGCGCAACGCCTCTCAATTCTTGCTTATGGTTACCATTGATGACAGCCATCGCTAGAGGACCATCACCTTGTAACTGCACGGTAATATCACCTTCAAATTTTAATGTCGCGGTCATTAAACTTGTAGTGACTAACATTTCTGCCATCAGTTTTTTGACCGCAGAAGGGTATTCGTGGCCTTCAATAATAGCTTTCAGTGTATGGCTGACATTGACCAATTCACCACGGACGGCGACATCCGCAAATAAATAACGATGAAGGTAATCTTGAACGGACATAATTTTTCTCTTTAGGGCGTGTTACTCACCCGTTATTTTAAATTTAATTAAATCACGGCGCTCTTTTTTATCAGGGCGACGATCAGGGTGCGGCATAGTTAGTGAGTTCATCTTCCGGGCTAATGCAATGGACTCGCGTTTGGCGATGCTCTCTTCCGTTTCTTGGTAAAGTAGCTGCGCTTCGGTGGCACTACGGCGATGTTCGCTAAGAGATAGGACGATGAGGGTACGTAGATCATTACCTTGCCTGACTTGCACCGTGGCACCAAGCTCTACCCACTTACTTGGCTTACTTCGCTGGCCATTATACTGAACCTTTCCCCCCTCGATCATCGTTCTTGCAATCGCTCGTGTCTTATAAAAGCGTGCAGCCCAAAGCCATTTATCGAGCCTGACTTTATCGATGGATGAGTGTGTCTGTGTCTGCATGCGTGCCTCCTGGAGACAAACTAACATAAGCTTAGCAGTAAGACTTAACCTTAACCATCATTCTTTAGGGCGTAGAAGGAGTGGCGAGGCTTCTGAGAGGGATGCCTCGTAGTCCTGTTTAATACGTGGATAACGTGAAAAATTGGATCGCAGTCGATGGATACCGAGCAGGGTGTTGGCCACAATTAATACGATTAAACAGACTAAAAATAGCGTAGTCACAACATAACGCCATAAAGCATGGGTATTAGGTTGCTGATGAACGACGACATGCAGCGTACCTTGGTCATCGCGTTGTAACGAGGTAATGATTCCTGAAAGCGAGAATGGTGTGTTCAAAAGTTGAGCTGAAATGCGTTGTAATTCTTTCCACTGTGTTGCCGGTTCTAAGTCGAAGAGAGAGGTTTCTGGTTGTTCTTGATCGACGAGTAACTGTCCCTGACCATTGATGAATAGGTAGCCATTACGGGGTAAATGACTGAGTGTCTCAACCATTTTTCGGGTTTCTTTGCTCATAAATGTCGTGGTGGCGACATTTACCAAGTTTGTTAAATTCTGTGCACTATTAGGTCGTAGTAGAACGTTTAATCCATCGAGTTTTCCCGATTTTGCTTGCTCAACTAACATTGGCCAATCTTTCGCATTCTCAAGATTCACCAACGCGCTTTTTAAACGGGGGCAGTCTTGGCTTGTTGCACATAATTGAGCGGTTTTTAATACAATATCAGAGAAATTGTTCAGTAGTATCATTCCTGACTTTTGTATTGCTGAGGCAAGCTGAGGATTTAGCCCTTTAAGATCATTATTATCGGGATCGAGTTGTCGAGACGTTGTAGCAAGTAAGGCTTGAGTTTTCTCAATAATGGGGGAAGGCGGCAACGTGTTCGATAAGTGCGTATTCCAATAGATCGCTGAACAATCAAAAGGTAAAAAATCGTAAGTGCGGTTACTTTGGTAGGTCTGAGGAACAATACATCGCCCTGAACCTTTTATATCGATGACATCGCCTACATGCAGGGTATGTTGTGTAAGTTGGTCGATATCGGTCACGGTGACGCGTTGTTCCCCTTGCAGGCGGGCCAGAGCAATTTTGAATGAAATTCCTGTTGGTAGCCAGCTCGTTGTCATGATGAGGATCAGGAGTGACCCAACGGCTAGGGTCAGATTGTGCCGCCAGTTTTGTAACGGGAATTTTTTCACTTCATGAGTGAGGGAAAGTAAGGGGCCGTGTTGTACCACACGGTTTTGTTCATCCACTTCGATAATTGTTTCTTGTCCGATATCTTTTTGAATATAGGGATACCAATGTTCTGGATAATGCAAGTCCAGAATACCCAAGGAGAGATTCTGCTGCTTGGGGTTAGCTTCACCAAAAAGTCCCCACGGCCTTAACCGTCCACGCATTGTCCTGATTTCTTGTAAATGGCCGCGTGGCGGGCGACGATACATCAGCCATAAGCACGGCAATATAATCAAAAAACTGGCCAGTAAGATCCAAGGCATAAATTTCAGCGGCGTAAGCAAACTACAGAAAATAAGCAAGAGGGCACAGCAGAGTATAAGCGCTTCACTGATATTATTTGCGTGAGTTAAAGCATATTCTTCAACTGTTTGACGACGAACATTTAAGATGGCAACACGTTCGCTAGTCTCTTTACGAATGGAGGTATCTGTGGTCGTACTTGGTGGTATCTGCGTACTGCTACTATTCAAGTCATCGAGCAAGTGGTGCCCATTTAATGTAATCACCAATGGTGATTGATTGGTATACACCAATTCGATCGTGTTATCAGCGGTGATAAAAGGTTGCCCATTTGGGGGCAGATGAATTTCAATGGCGTCGAGGTAATAACGGTTCAGTTCAGGAACACTGGTAGACAAGCTATAGTGTGTGATTGAATGATTGAGGGTATAGACTGATTTATCACGCAGTGTGCAAGTATTACGAGCCAGATTTAATTTAGATAATAGCCGCTCAGTAAAGCTAATTGGCGAGCGTTGTCGCTGGGCTAAGTAAGTACGACAGAGTGTTAGCTCAGCGTCGGTAAGTGGTCGCTGGTGGTGAGCATTCAATTCTTGGTGTTGCGAGCGTAGATGTTTTTTGGGTAGCAGTATTTTTGTCCAGATAAAAAGCACACAAAACAAAAGTACAAGTAATAAAAAAATAAGAACACTCATGCGTTACCCGGAGCAAAGAAGTGATGAGCCTCATGGCTAGTAATCTATATTGATGTCAACGATACCTACCAAGAAAAACGATGAATTGAATAATCGGCGTTATCCTGTATCAATCTAGTATCGCAGAACATAATAATAAATCAGGATAATCTTATTATTCACTGACTGAAAATATATTTTTACGATATGCCACGACAAAAAATTACGCTGGTTGCCTTTCTCTGGCTATGTTTCAATAGCGCGATACTTTTCATCCTTACGAGGTAAACTATGCCTTCGCTAAAAAAACCGCAAATATTGCGTATCAATGATGTAGCGAGCTCACGTCTGTTTACTATTCAATCTGTTCAGCTTCGCTTTAGTAACGGCGTTGAGCGCATTTATGAGCGTATGAAGCCAGCAGGTCGTGAAGCAGTGATGATCCTCGCACTTGACGGCGATCATGTTTTAATGATCGAAGAGTATGCCGTGGGGATAGAAGGATACGAACTAGGTTTTCCTAAAGGACTTATCGATCCCGGAGAGACGCCTGAGCAGGCGGCGATACGAGAATTGAAAGAAGAGGTTGGAATGGGCGCTTCACAGCTTACCGCCCTCGGCCAAGTGACAATGGCCCCTTCGTATTTTTCCAGTCGAATGCACATTTTGGTTGCTGAAAAGCTCTACCCTGAATGGCTTGAAGGAGATGAGCCAGAACCCCTAAAAATCCATCGCTGGCCTCTGGCTGAATTGATTCATTTGCTGGAACACCCACAGTTTCAAGAAGCGAGAAATGTGAGTGCTATGTTTTTATTACGAGAATGGCTATCTAAACACACAGGATTTTCTCATCTTCTGGGTCACGCGGGTTAATATATTAACCCGCGTATACCGCTAGAATAAGTCTTGGCTTTGTGAACCAGAACCTATTGTTGTACTCGTTTCCTGTACCGAAAACTCTTTCGGTTCAGTCCCCGTAATGAAGTATTCCGGCCGACTGTTGGCACCACCGTGTGATAATTTACCTGTAGTTCTATCGATAGTCACAGTCGTGATCCCATCAGGTGGTGTGAGTGGTTGTAAAGGTACACCTTGTAGTGCAATTTTCATAAAATCATCCCAAGCAGGTTGGGCGCTTTTTGCCCCCCCTTCATAGCCGGATATTTGGTCGGGAATCGTACCTGAAACCGTAGTCCGACCCAAGGCATGAGTAGGGTTATCGAAACCGATCCAGACTGATGTGGCAATTCCAGGGCCATAACCGGAAAACCATGCATCTTTCGAGTTATTGGTTGTCCCCGTTTTACCACCGATATCATTCCGTTGTAGATCGCGACCTGCACGCCATCCGGTACCTTGCCAACCGGGTTCTCCGAAGATATTGGAATTCATCGCACTTTTAATTAGAAAAGAGAGCTGAGTACTGATGACATGAGGAGCGTAGGGATCATTATTAGCCGTATTGTTGACAGTTTGTAGTTCTGTTTGTGGTGCGCCACTAGGGATCGGTTGTTCCGCATGGGCGACATTTTCAACTTTTTCATCGTCTAATTGCGTCAAATCTTGAGTGCTTGTATAGAGAGTCGGTAACTGGCATTCAGGACAGGCAATTTTAGGGACCTCTTGAAATAATACTGTTCCCTGTTGGTCAGTAATTTTACTGATTAGCCAAGGATCAACTTGGAATCCCCCATTGGTCAATATTGCATAGCCGCGCACAACCTGCATTGGTGTGAAAGAAGCTGCGCCTAATGCTAATGATTCGGTATGAATAATATTTTGCTCAGGGAAGCCAAAGCGCAGTAAGTATTTGGCTGCATAATCAACCCCCATCGCTCGCATAGCTCGTACCATTACCACATTTTTAGAGAGACCAAGCCCTTCGCGTAAGCGCATTGGACCTGCATAAACATTGGGTGAGTTATGTGGCTGCCAGTCAGTACCGGCCCCCGCATCCCACCGCGAGATCGGTAAATCATTCAAAATAGTGGCTAAAGTTAGCCCTTTATCCATCGCCGCGGTGTAGAGGAAAGGCTTAATATTTGAACCAACTTGACGTAACGCCTGCGTAGCGCGATTAAACATACTTTGTGAGAAGTCGAATCCTCCTACTAACGCTTTTATCGCACCAGTATGCGAGTCCAACGAAACAAGCGCGGAGTTGACTTGAGGAACTTGGGCTAACCACCATTCTTGGCCTACCGCTCTTACCCAGATTAATTGTCCTGCAGCCAATACCTGGCTAACGCTACGTGGAGTTGGGCCTTGTAAATCATCACTTTTAAAAGGTCTAGCCCATTTTACGCCTGACAGCGTTAAGGTCTGAGTTGTGCCATCTTTAAGTAATACTTGTGCTGAGTCACTCTCCGCGCGTTGTACTACGGCAGGAATAAGCGGCCCATATGTTGGGTAGGTCGCTAGTGTCTTAATGATCTTGTTTTGATCCCAGTCAGGTTGTCCTAAGTGCCATAGAACCTTTGTTGGCCCGCGGTAACCATGTCTAATATCATAGTTTAGAACATTGGTAACTACTGCGTTTTGTGCTCCCTCTTGTAGGGTTCGCGTAATGGTCGTTGTGACCTGATATCCATCGTTGTAAGCGTTATCGCCATAACGTTTAACCATTTCTTGTCGTACCATTTCACTAATATAGGGAGCGGTAAATGCCACTTGCGGGCCATGATACTGTGAGACCAATGGTTCGTTTATTGCTTGATTATATTGTTGTTGAGTAATGTATTTCTGATCTAGCATCCGTCCTAATACGACATTACGTCGAGCCACTGCACGGGTATGCGAGTAGAGTGGATTGAAAGTAGAAGGCGCTTTAGGCAAACCGGCAATCATTGCCATCTGGCTTAAACTTAGCTCATTGATATCCTTACCAAAATAGACATGTGCTGCCGCCCCCACTCCATAAGCCCGAGAGCCGAGGTAAATTTTATTAAGATAAAGATCGAGTATTTGGTCTTTAGTGAAGAGCTGTTCGATACGGATTGCGAGAAAGGCCTCTCTGATTTTACGTATTAATGTTTTTTCGGGTGAGAGGAAAAAATTACGGGCTAGTTGCTGAGTAATTGTACTTGCACCTTGGGAAGCTCTTCCGGAAAAAATAGCTATTGATGCAGCCCTAAATATTCCTATCGGATCAACCCCGTGATGTTCATAGAACCGACTATCCTCAGTGGCAATGAATGCATGAATCATGTCCGGTGGAATTTGCTGTAAAGTCAGTGGGATACGACGCTTTTCTCCAAATTGCGCGATCAATTCACCGTCGGCACTGTAGACCTGCATCGGCGTTTGCATCTTGACATCTTTAAGGGTGTTTACGTCGGGTAATTGAGGTTCAATATATTTATATAACCCGTAAATAGAGCCTACTCCCAAAAAAATGCAGCAAACGAACAATATGAATAAATATTTTAAGAACTTCACCTAAACTCTCTCACTCGAATGATATTGGGTAGTTTATAAACAATTTCCCCGTAGTATAAAGACATCACCACGGCTTTGATACGTCAAAATCACTCATCTATCTTGGGAGGTCGGAAAATGTTTAACCAAGGATGGCAAATAGGACTGCATATTAATACTGTCCACGTCAGTATTGTTGCGATCACATACCAGACTAATAAGTGGTCCCTGCAAGGGTTTTGGGTATTCCCATTAACAGAACCGGTATTCACCTCTACAGGCTCTTTGATGAATACTGAAGAACTTCATACGATTTTATTAAAAATTCGTACTCATTTTCCTTACCGATATTCACTGCGAGTGAGCTATCCAGCACAGTGTGTTTTACATCGCACTTTATCTTTACCGACAGCGATGCTTAATGGTCTGCTTTTAGAGCGTTTTGTCAGGCTTTCAATTGAGAGACTTTTTACCCATCTCCATGAACTCACCTGGGATTATCGTGCCGGATCAGACAAATCGAATGAAATTATTGTGACGGTGACCCGACATAAAATACTCAATGAGTATTGTGCTTTATTTAAACGTGTTGGATTAGTGCTTGATGTCGTCGAACTTGCATCAACCTCTCTTTATCCTTTAGTCCACCCTCTCAGGAATTGTGGCCTTATCGTTGAAGAGACTGAGTCTTGGTTATGGGCGGTATATCACAACCATCATTATTATCACGGGCAACTGTTGAAAGATGAACTTTACGAACCCGCGGCAGTAATAAAAAAAATCAAACATGAGTGTGACCAATTTTACTGCGTTACTCAAAATAGTAATGTTGATTGGGGTGATAGTAAGCCATTTTCTATCTCTTTACCCTCAATGAGCGATTCACTTTGCGCATTGTCATCTCGGAGTGAGTCAGTGGTCGCTCTAGGACTTGCCTTACGACAAGATGACCAATTATGAGCAAAGTGAATTTACTCAATTGGCGGCGCAAGAAACTCATTCAGCGTACGCGACGGGTAATTGTTGCAGGTATCTTATTAATTGGCTTATTAGGTATATCGACTTATATAACCTTTTTATATCACCAGACTCAGATTGGTGATTTACGAATGACGAATGCTCTTTCTCAAGAACTGGCTAAGACGCTGGTACAACGAATACACCAGCAGCAATCACTTTTAGAACAGATCGATTTTCAAAACGTAGAAAGAAAGCGCATTGAACAAGTTCAGCACGAACTCGCCACCTACAGTTTTTTTTTCAATGGTTAACTGACAACCTATCCGAGCATACTTGGTTGACGACCATGACGTTGAGTCAATCTCGTTGGGTAATTACGGGTTATTGTTTAACTTTAGCAGAGATAAAACAATTGACTCAACAGTTAGAAATGTTGGAGCAGGTGAGTGAATTTAGGATCAATGAGCTGACACGAAGTGAAGAATACTATCAATTTAAGATCAGTTTTTTACTAATAGCGTCAACTGAGGAATATACGGATTAATGAAAAATACTGTATGGGAAAAAATTATTTACCTCCCCATTCGTACCCAGTGGATGGCAATGCTCGGTATCGTTTTTATCACAGGTATTTTTTTAACGGCCCACTTTTTAATTCCGATTCATCGCGAAAGAGATGAACAAGACCTAGAGTTACAAACTTCATTGATAAACATAGAGCAGCGACTGAGCGAATACCAACAAAAGGGCGCTTACTCCTTACTGGTTCAACGGCGGGTTCCTATAGAGCAAGCAGAGAGTTTATCTGCATTGGTTTTATCCTACGGTATCTTTATTTCGAGTTGGCAAGATCGTCACGAACAACAGAATGTGAAGTTATTACTGAGTTGGCCTGAATTCCAAATATTTTGGCAGCAATTAGCGGATTTAAAATATCGTTGGCTACCTCTCTATCTTCAGCTTTCAGCACAGGATGATGCAATACTGATCAACGTTATCTATGAAAAAGCAAAAAATTCTACTCAGGGTACTCGTCATAGTGATGATTAGTGGAAATGTACAAGCCGCAAAGAAAGATCCTTTTCAGCCTGTTGATTTGCCGCGGTGCAGTATTTTAAATCGGGGATTAGAAGAATGGCAGTTAAAAGGGGCATTACTCAGTGGGTCTGGCCGTGAAGCTATCATCTCTCATCCTCTGTTAGGGACAAAAAAGGTGGCGGTAGGTATGCAGTTACCGAATAGTAGTGGCCAGGTTATTCAAATTGAGCTGAACCAGATTCAACTCGCTGTACTGCCTCCTTGTCCTCAGAGAATAGTCTTTCTATATTTTGAAGGAGGTTCTTAGTGCCAATATGTCGTATTAATTGTTTATACTTTCTACTTATTATTATGAGTTTTTCTGTGGTGGCAAACACAAAAATCTCGATAAATGTTGAAAATACGCCTGCTGCACATATTTTTTCATTATTAGCCTCCGTAAAGAATATTAACTTAGTTGTAGACCCCGCTATCGACCAATCACTCACACTGCATTTAGTGGATGTGGAGTGGCAGGATGCGTTAGATATCGTGAAATATTTAACAAATGTTGACGTTTTTGAGCAAGGAAATATCCTTGTTTTCCGTCCTTTACCAGCGAGTCATCGGCAAGAAGAAAGTGAAACATTCTCTGCTTCAGCGAAGAAAGCAAAAATTATGCAGAGAGTCTTTCCCCTTCGTTATATTGAGGCAGCTGTATTGGAAAAGCAGTTAATGGCTCTACCATTAGGCGGATTGGGAGGGAGAGGTAAGCTGTTTGTTGACCACGATCAACAGCAGATTATTATCTGGGATGAAGAAGAATCCTTGCAAAGTATAGCAGAATGGATCTTGGTGCATGATCAGCCCCAACCCCAAATTGAAATCATGGCGCAGATGATTTCAATTAGCCAAGATAATTTACGTGAATTGGGTGTGTCGTGGTTCAATGAAATGTCTGGAACAACGGATACGACAACGATAAGACATCAGTTTACGACGTCTTTGGCGTTTAGCGCGCCTTCGCTGCATGTTAAAACCGCAATTGCGCGTATTGATAGCCAACTGTTATTTCTTGAGCTTACCGCTTTAGAGCAAGAGAATCAGTTAGATATTATTGCTAGTCCTCATTTAGTCACTTCTCAGGGACGTACCGCATCGATTAAGCAGGGAACTGAAATTCCTTATCAAACCGTAAGTGGAAAAAATGATAATCCTGTAATCAGTTTTAAAGAGGCAGTGTTAGGGATGGAAGTCACGCCGGAACGCGTGGGGCGAGAGCATATTCGTTTACGGTTAAGGCTTAATCAAGATGTACCGGGTAAAATCTTACAAGGAGAGGGAAAAGGGCCTCCATCAATAGACAAACAGGAAATCATGACTGAAGTGTTGGTGGCCAATGGTTCGACTGTAGCGTTAGGAGGCATTTTCCAACAGCAACAGCATCAAGGGCTAGCAACAGTACCTGGGTTAGGAAGGCTTCCTGTATTGGGTACACTTTTTCAAAAAAAGACACAGCAACATCAAAAAAGAGAATTGGTTATTTTCATTACTCCACGTCTTTTGCCTACGGAAAATACACCGTAAATTCTGCGAAGATTAAGGTTCACCGTTGACGTAAAGCGCTAATTAGCATAAAAGGTTATCAATTTTTAGGAACCTTAAGCACTGAGTTTAAGAAATCATCACTCAACCCGTCTAGATATAGTAGTATAAGAGTGACTGACAGTGGCTTTTCGCTAGAAGAATCGGTGAAAGGTTACTGATAAATCATTTAATTGGTTGCCAAATGGTCTTGAGTGTTGAGATAATTTTTCACATGACTCTTGTTACATGCTTATGAGGTCTCAGTTTCTGTCCCGTTGTCTATAGTGGCTCTGGGGTATCATCAACGAATTCTTAGTAGTACCGATAAAAATGGCAGAGAAACGTAATATCTTTCTGGTTGGGCCTATGGGTGCCGGCAAAAGCACTATTGGTCGTCAGTTAGCTCAACAACTCAATATGGAATTTTATGATTCCGATCAGGAAATTGAGCGACGCACCGGGGCCGATGTGGGTTGGGTCTTCGATGTAGAAGGCGAAGAAGGCTTCCGGGATCGTGAAGAAAAAATCATCAACGAATTGACAGAGAAGCAAGGCATCGTTCTCGCGACGGGCGGTGGTTCAGTAAAGTCTCGTGAAACACGAAACCGTTTATCGGCTCGTGGGGTGGTTGTTTATTTAGAGACGACTATCGAGAAACAGCTGGCTCGGACACAACGTGATAAGCGTCGTCCTTTGCTACAAGTTGATTCCCCTCCTCGAGGTGTTCTGGAAGATCTCGCTGGTGAACGTAATCCTCTTTATGAAGAGATTGCTGATGTCACCATCCGTACTGACGAGCAAAGCGCAAAAGTCGTTGCTAATCAGATCATCCATATGTTGGAAAATAATTAAGTCGCTACACCGCAGTCAACTCAGTTGAGGGTCAGTACTATGATGCAGAAGATGATGGTTTCACTTGGCGAACGCAGCTATCCCATAACGATTGCCGCAGGTTTATTCAGTGACTCTGCATCTTACTGGCCATTAACTGCCGGTCAATCAGTCATGATTGTTACCAATGAAACGATTGCACCGCTCTATCTACATTCTGTTATAGAGCAGCTTTTTACGTTAGGAATCCAGGCCGACTCCGTTATCTTACCGGATGGTGAGCAGTACAAGTCGTTAACGATACTCGATAAAGTATTTACCGCATTATTGGAAAAACCACACGGCCGTGACACAACACTCATCGCATTAGGCGGTGGAGTCATTGGTGACATGACAGGGTTTGCAGCAGCTAGCTACCAGCGTGGTGTGCGTTTTATACAAATGCCTACCACGCTGTTATCTCAAGTTGATTCATCGGTAGGTGGAAAAACGGCAGTTAATCATCCCTTAGGGAAAAATATGATTGGTGCCTTTTACCAACCGACATCAGTCGTAATAGATCTTGATTGCTTAGCGACTCTACCAGCTCGTGAGTTATCCTCAGGGTTGGCTGAAGTGATTAAATACGGTGTAATCCTCGACCAGGTGTTTTTTGAATGGTTGGAGCAGAACATTGATGCGCTTCGACGTTTAGATAAGAAAGCACTTGCTTACTGTATCAAACGTTGTTGTGAACTGAAGGCTGAGATTGTTGCAGCAGATGAACGAGAACAGGGTCAACGTGCTCTGTTAAATCTTGGACATACTTTTGGTCACGCGATTGAAGCACATATGGGCTATGGTAATTGGTTACATGGTGAAGCAGTTGCCGCAGGCATGGTAATGGCTGCTCGTACTGCAGAACAACTCGGGACATTCAGTTCCTCATTAACAGAACGGCTAATCGCCCTATTACTGCGTGCTGGATTACCGGTCAAAGGACCGCATCAGATGTCTGCAGAAGACTACTTACCGCATATGATGCGAGATAAGAAAGTGTTATCGGGAGAGCTACGCTTAGTCTTACCTACCGATTTAGGTCAGGCCGAGGTGCGTTCTGGAGTGGGACATGATACTGTTTTAGCTGCCATAACTAAGTGTTAGCTAAGGTAAGACAACAACTAATAATGTCAGCGGGGCCACAGTCGTGGTGCTTAGCCGAATACGTATGAGGTGGATCAATGGATGACTTTCAACCGGAAGACGAATTAAAACCTGACACGAGTGATCGTCCTGCTCCTCGTGGAAAAAAACCTGTTTCGTCCTCTAAATTACCGATTTCTAAGCAGCACATTATGATTGCTGTTGGAATTTTGGTATTGCTGTTATTGGTGTTGGGTATTGGATCGGCGATGAACGGCCCCTCTAAATCTACGCCAGAAGCAAGTGGACAGGGAAGTGAGAGAAACATCGATCTTTCTACGAATTCTTCAACAGACAATGCGTCAAATACGGCAACAGCCCAGCAATCTGCTGCAACGCCTTCGCAAACCGATGCACCTGCACCTCCCTCAGCGGAAGCGACTTCAGTACCAACAAGCAGTACAGTGGATACTAATGCTGCTGCCTCTGCGACGACGAATACGCCGTCAACTGATCAAACTGCGGCGATTACTTTACCTGTTGGTGCCGCGACACTTGACCGTAGCGCTAAATTGGGTAGTCAGCCACAGGTGACTCAACAATTTGCTGCTACAGCACCGACACCGCCCGTACATCGTGTGCCGAGCGAACAACGCTTACGGCCGAAAGCACCGGTAACACATGCTGAACCTCGTGAACCCGTTCATCGCTCTGAAGGGCGTTATACAGTTCCAGAACATCATGAAATCGTCTCGCATCGTCCACCTGAAAGCGAAAATACCGTAGCGAAAAAAGCGGTTGCTCCTAAGCCACCGGTAAGAAAGGCTGAAAGGGAGGCTGTTGCTACAACATCACACCCTACTAAAGCCTTACCTGCACCAGTGGTTTCGCAGGAGGTCTCTTCCGGGAAGGGTTATACCTTGCAGCTTAGCGCTGCAAGCCGGGAAGATACGTTGAATGCTTGGGCTAAACAGCAAAATCTTTCGAGCTACCATGTCTACAAGACATCTCGTGATGGTCAAGCGTGGTATGTCCTAACGACCGGTAGTTATCAAACACCTGCTGAAGCAAAAAGTGCTATCTCATCGTTACCTGAAGCAGTAAAAGCTAAGGGACCTTGGGTTAAGCCAATGAGTCAAGTTCGTAAAGAATCCGCTCAGTGATCTCTACAGGGCTGCGCTATGCAGCCCTCTATTTAAGCGCCAATCTGTTGTCCGGATAACCGCAACATCTCATAATTAATCTTTGATACGACAACATGAAGAAACATCGCGCTTTTTTAAAGTGGGCTGGAGGCAAGTATCTCCTTTTAGAAGATATCCAACGCCATCTACCAGAAGGCGACTGCTTGGTCGAACCTTTTGTAGGGGCCGGATCTGTATTTCTCAATAGTGATTATAAAAAGTACTACCTCGCGGATATCAACAGTGATTTGATCAATCTCTATAACATTGTCAAACATCGTAGTAGTCAATTTATCGCCGATGCTCGCGGCTATTTCACTCCTGAGATGAACAATGCAGACAGCTATTATCTGCATCGTAATTTATTTAATGAGAGTGACGATCCTTACTATCGGGCATTACTCTTTCTCTATCTCAATCGCCACGGTTACAACGGTTTGTGTCGTTATAATTTACGTGGGCAATTTAACGTTCCTTTTGGGCGCTATGTCAGGCCATATTTTCCACAAGCAGAGCTGGAATGGTTTGCTGAACGTGCACAGCAAGCGACTTTTATGTGTGAATCCTATGTGCAAACTCTTTCTCGAGTAAGGCGTGGCTCGGTTGTCTATTGCGATCCCCCTTATGCACCGCTCTCTGCGACAGCAAATTTTACGGCTTATCACACGAATAGCTTTACGGCTAAAGAACAGAGACTTTTAGCAGAATTAGCCCATAAACTGGCACAAAAAAAAGAGGTACCTGTGCTAATCTCGAATCACGATACAGAACTGACTCGAAAATGGTATCAAGACGCTACACTTCATATTGTGACGGCAAGGCGTTCTATTAGTCGTAGCGCTAATGGTCGCACTAAGGTCGACGAACTGTTGGCACTGTATACTTAATCCGCTGGGGAGATTCGCCCCCCTGTGGAGACCGAAAATCATACTCTCGGAGAATTGCATGAAAGATTATTTAATTGCGCCATCCATTTTATCCGCCGACTTTGCTCGATTAGGTGAAGATACGGCTAAGGCCATTGCAGCCGGGGGGGATGTTGTTCACTTTGATGTAATGGATAACCATTATGTTCCTAACCTAACGATGGGACCAATGGTCTTAAAAGCGCTCCGAGATTATGGGATTACTGCCCCGATTGATGTTCACTTGATGGTAAAACCAGTTGATGCTCTGATTCCCCAATTTGCAAAAGCAGGCGCGAGCTTTATTACATTTCACCCTGAAGCCAGCGAACATGTGGATCGCACTGTACAACTGATCAAGGAACATGGCTGTAAAGCAGGCTTAGTTTTTAACCCTGCTACGCCACTTTCTTACCTCGACTATATGCTTGATAAAATTGATATTGTACTACTCATGTCAGTAAACCCCGGATTTGGCGGACAAAGTTTTATCCCCTCTACCTTGAACAAACTCCGTGAAGTCCGTAAGCGTATCGATCAAAGTGGGTATGATGTTCGATTAGAAATTGATGGTGGTGTAAAGGTCGAGAATATTGCAGAGATCGCTGCGGCAGGTGCTGATATGTTTGTCGCTGGCTCCGCGATTTTTAACCAGCCAGATTATCGCACTGTTATCGCTGAAATGCGTTGTGAAGTGGAGAAAGCCAATGGCTCCTTTCACTGATATCCGTGGTATTGCCTTTGATTTAGATGGAACATTAGTCGATAGTGCACCAGGGCTATCTAGAGCTATTGACTTAATGCTGGAAGATTTGCAACTGCCTGTCGCTGGCTTAGAAAATGTCACTCGCTGGATAGGTAATGGGGCCGATATTATGGTTAATCGGGCCTTGACTTGGGCACTCGGTACAAGCCCTGATGAAAGCCAAGTAGCCCAGGCGCGTAGCTGTTTTGACCATCATTATCTGCATACAGCAGAATCGGGAAGCCAACTTTTCAGCCATGTTCTTGAGGTACTTGAAGTACTGTCTTCAAAAGAGATACCTTTAGCTATAGTGACTAATAAGCCGACACCTTTTGTACGTCCTCTATTAGAAAGTCTGAATATCGATCACTTTTTTAGCTTAATTATTGGCGGCGATGATGTTCCGATTAAAAAGCCTCATCCCGCTGCAATTTTTATGGTACTTGGTCAGTTTGGGCTATTAACGGAACAACTACTTTTTGTCGGTGACTCTCGTAACGATATTCAAGCCGCAAAATCCGCGGGAGTGCGATCCGTCGGACTCTCCTACGGTTATAATTATGGCGAACCGATTGAAGATAGTCACCCAGACCAAGTCATCCATCAATTTGATCACCTTCTCTCCCTGATTGGGAAGTAATGTCCAGGATAAGAAATAATGACAAGACCAATAGTCTTTAGTGGTGCGCAGCCCTCCGGAGAGCTGTCAATCGGTAACTATATGGGCGCGTTGCGCCAATGGGTACAAATGCAGGATGACTACCATTGCATTTATTGTATTGTTGATCAGCATGCGATTACGGTACGACAAGACCCGGCAGCATTACGAAAAGCGACACTCGACACTTTAGCACTTTATCTCGCTTGTGGTATTGATCCTGAAAAATCAACGATCTTTGTTCAATCTCATGTTCCGGAGCATGCTCAATTATCGTGGGTGCTTAACTGTTATACCTATTTCGGTGAATTGAGCCGGATGACGCAGTTTAAAGACAAGTCATCTCGATATGCTGAAAATATCAATGCAGGTCTTTTTGATTATCCCGTTCTGATGGCCGCAGATATTTTACTTTATCAAACTCAGCAAGTACCCGTTGGTGAAGATCAAAAGCAGCATCTTGAGTTAAGTCGTGATATCGCACAGCGTTTCAATGCGATTTATGGCGATATTTTCAAAGTCCCAGAACCTTTTATCCCTAAATCGGGTGCGCGGGTTATGTCACTGCTTGAACCAACGAAAAAAATGTCTAAATCGGATGATAATCGTAACAACGTCATTGGATTACTTGAAGAACCGAAAGCGGTTGTAAAAAAGATAAAACGTGCCGTGACTGATTCTGATGAGCCACCTGTAGTCCGTTATGACGTTAAAAATAAACCGGGTGTATCCAACCTCCTCGATATTCTTTCTGGCGTAACAGGGCAGCCGATTGCGGAATTAGAGCGTACATTCGAGGGGCAGATGTATGGCCATCTGAAAGGTGCAGTGGCTGATGCGGTATCGGGAATGTTGACTGAATTACAGCAGCGTTATCATCATTTCCGTAATAACGAACAGCTTCTTAATCAAATAATGAAAGATGGGGCAGAGAAAGCGAGCGCTCAGGCAAAACAAACGCTCGACAAGGTGTACGAAGCCATAGGTTTTGTTGCCCGTCCGTAAGAGAGAAGCGTTAGTTCGATAAAGGCGGTAGAATTCTTCTACCGCCTTTTTTATTAATTATTAACGTGATTTATACGGTGTTTACTGACAAATCCAAGCAATAAACAACAGATAAATACAGCGATATAAAGGCTATTTGAGGTCATTAAGGCTGCATGAGGTCCACCGTTGTTGACAATCGGGGCCGTGACGACAAAGGTTAACATTGTGCCAATAGTACCGCAGGTTAGAATAAAGTTGACTAGCTTTGGCGATGCGACTTTAGTCTGTTGGGAGCCTAAAGTAATAATTGTGGTGTAAATGGCGCTGGAAAAGAAACCCAGTGCTGCAATGATTAGGTGTAGGGTATTAGGGTCTGCTGCATGGTTAAACCAGTACATCAGTACAGATGCTAGCGCCGTGAGTAACACCAGCAGCTTTTGAGAATCAATGAAGCGTAATACTACGCTAAAGACCCACATGCCTATCATATAGGCAGTCCAAAAATTACCGACTAATTGTCCTGCACGACCTAACTCAAAACCCAGCACTTTGGTTGCATAATCGGGTACCCATGCAATAAAACCTAATTGTCCTAGAATGTAACACAAGGCGGCAATGGCAAGCAAAAACACACCCGGCCCCCATTTCTCTTTTGTTTCACGCTGTTGTTGACCCGTTTTTGCTAAGGTTGGGAACTGTGTGAAAAGCGTGATAATAAAGATGGCGACATAAATCAGCCCAATCGCACAATAGACTAAATACCAAGGCAGATGACGAGACAATACTGCGGCGGCAATGATTGGAAAAATGGTACCCGCCATACTAAAAAAAGAATCGGTAAAAAGGAGTCTTGCGCCGCGTTGACGGCCTTCATACAGATGGGTGATAAGAAAAGTACCGATCGACATGGTAATACCACTGACAATACCAAGGACAAACATACACGCTGAAAATAGAGCAATGGAGTGACCCAGAATTAACCCGGCAATTGCCACTAACATTAGAATAAAGCCGAAAATTAATTGTTTTTTGAGCGGTACTAACTCCATTAGCCACGCATTGAGAAAAATGGCTATCAAAATACCTGTGTTTAAAAAAGTAAAGGTGTTGCTCATACTGGCTACTGGAACGTCGAAATAGTGAGCGATGTTGTCCATTACCATACCGGTCACAATGACCAGTGCGCCAGTCAGAGCATAGGAGAGAAAACTTATCCAGGTGAGCCCGGTTCTTTTTATTTGCATCATCATTTAATACCTGTCAAAGGAATAGTCCGAAGAGTGAAGCGCAAGATTGTAATGCCATTACCAATGTTTATAAATAATGATGCTTATATTGAGCTATATATTTAACTAATAACTGTATTTATTGAGAAAAAGCTGAGATTTCTTCTATTACAAAGGATAAACCAGTCAGTAACTATGTGTAGTAAGTGATAACTCCTTACTATTACAATAGTGTTCATTTTACCCCAGCAGCGAAGAGCGACTAATTATGATTAAAAAATCACTGGTAACCGTATTAACACTGTTTTCATTGGCGGCAACGGTACATTCAGCCGTCGCGGATACTCATGTCTTGATGACAACTTCCGAAGGAAACATCGAATTAGCGTTAAATGATGCAAAAGCGCCGGTAACGGTTAAAAACTTCCTCCAATATGTAAATAACGGTTTCTATAACAATACGATCTTCCACCGAGTTATTCCGAATTTTATGATTCAAGGTGGCGGATTTACGGCCGATATGCAGCAAAAATCGACGCAATCCCCGATTAAGAATGAAGCAGACAATGGGTTACGTAATACACGTGGAACTATTGCGATGGCCCGTACCGCCGATAAAGACAGTGCTACTAGCCAATTTTTCATTAATGTTGCCGACAATGCCTTTCTTGATCATGGGCAAAGAGATTTTGGCTACGCAGTTTTTGGTAAAGTGATCAAAGGTCTTGATGTCGCAGAAAAAATTTCTCAGGTTGAAACAACTAATAATGGGCCTTATCAAAACGTACCGGCAAAACCGGTTACGATTCTTTCTGTAAAAGTCCTGCCTTGATGATCCATCCAAGCACGTCTAATGTCGTGCTTGGATCTTTGCTTAAATAAAATTTTCTAGGTAAGCAATTTTATGCTGTTAATCATAGATAACTATGACTCTTTCACTTGGAATTTGTATCAGTATTTCTGCCAATGCGGGATAGAAGTCAAAGTGGTTCGTAATGATGCCATTTCTCTTCAAGAGATTGAGGCACTTAATATCAGCCATCTAGTTATCTCACCTGGCCCCTGTACCCCCAATGAAGCGGGTATTTCGCTTTCTGCGATTCAATATTTTTCTGGAAAAATCCCGATACTTGGTGTGTGTCTAGGCCATCAGGCTATTGCTCAGGCATTTGGCGGAAAGGTTATCCGTGCCCATCAAGTCATGCATGGTAAAACATCGAAGGTTTATCACACCGGCAAAGGGATCTTCACACAGCTACCGAATCCATTGACTGTGACGCGTTATCACTCTCTCGTTGTGGAGCCCCAGACGCTTCCGCAAGAACTGGAGGTTATCGCATGGGTTGAAGAGGGAAATGAGATGCCCACGATAATGGGGCTTCGTCATCGATATCTTCCAATACAAAGTGTGCAGTTTCATCCAGAGAGTATTCTTAGTGAAAGCGGTTTGGCATTGCTAAATAATTTTATCATTAAGCGGTGATTGATTTTATATGCATTATAAATGTATGTTTATTCTAAATGTAGCCATTGCTAAGGACCTAAGATGTCGATAACAGAGACCAACGTTACTCGTGAGCTTTTCGATAAGGTTATTTTACCTATTTATGCACCCGCACAGTTCGTTCCAGTAAGAGGGAAAGGGAGCCGAGTCTGGGATCAAGAAGGTAAAGAATATATCGATTTCGCCGGGGGGATTGCGGTCACGGCATTAGGTCATTGCCATCCTGTACTGGTGGAAACACTGCACAAACAGAGCGAGAAACTGTGGCATGTTAGCAATATTTTTACTAACGAGCCTGCATTGCGTCTAGCCAAGAAACTGACAGAGGCAACCTTTGCTGACCGAGTTTTCTTTGCTAACTCTGGGGCCGAAGCGAATGAGGCGGCCTTTAAGCTTGCTCGATACTACGCTACAAATACGATTAGCCCTTATAAAACAAAAATTATCGCTTTTCATCATGCTTTTCACGGTAGAACATTTTTCACTGTAACAGTGGGTGGGCAACCCAAATACTCTGATGGCTTTGGTCCTAAACCTGCCGATATCATCCATGTTCCCTTTAATGATCTTGATGCGGTCAAGGCGGTTATTGATGACCATACTTGTGCGATTGTGGTCGAACCTATTCAAGGTGAAGGGGGGGTTATGCCAGCCACAGAAGCATTCCTACGAGGCCTTCGAGAGCTTTGTGATGAATACCAAGCCTTATTGGTTTATGACGAAGTGCAAACAGGGATGGGGCGTACCGGTAAGTTATTCGCTTATCAACATTTAGATATTGTGCCTGATATTTTGACTACGGCGAAAGCATTAGGGGGTGGGTTCCCAATCAGTGCTATGTTGACAACAGAGACGATTGCGAAAGCCATGAAGCCGGGTACCCACGGTACAACTTATGGCGGTAACCCATTAGCCTGTTCTGTGGCGGAAGCCGCCATCGATATCATCAATAATGATCAGCTTTTACAGGGCGTTGAACAACGGCACCAATGGATTGTACAGAAGCTAGAGGCTCTTAACGCACGCCATCATATTTTTACCTGCATTCGTGGTAAAGGGCTGCTTATTGGGGCGCAATTAGCACCTGAGTATAGCCATCGGATACGTGAATTTATTCAAGTTGCTGCAGAGCATGGTGTTATGTTGCTATCAGCCGGAGTCGATGTTCTTCGTTTTGCGCCTTCATTACTTATTTCCCAGGATGATATTGAACAAGGCATGGATAACTTACAGCAAGCCTTTGCTCAAGTCATTGGTGAATAGTAAATGCTGAGCAGTGCAAACTGCTCAGGATTTTTTTGGGTGACGTAAAAACCATGCCCCATGTTTAGGCCGCTGAGTCCAGATGATCGAGGAAATCGTCCTCATTGATTTTACATGGACTAAAATTCGCTCAATATGCCGTTCTACGATAGTGCTTGGGCCTTTACCAAAATGAGCGGTTTCGTCCATAACATGTGTGGAGTGATAGTGCTCCTGATCGTTGGCGTACAGCAAGCGTTGTTGGCATTGTTGCAATGCTATCTCACAGGCTTGCAAATAACGCTCGGCGAGGGTTGGTGTGAGCATGGTATGTTCACGAGCCAAAGCCGTGAGTTCGTTAATGTGTTCAACAATATATTGACTGTGGCTTACCCACAAATGCATCTCTTCTAAATACTCATCGTTAAATTTTGGTTCTTGCATCGCCTGGTTCAGGGCATTAAAGAGAGCATTATGTTTCTGATTGGCATCAACCCGAGCAGCCTCAAACACCTCATCTTTTTGCTCCGGGCCGAGTAGAACTTGTAGGGCTTGTTGATAAGCCGTCAGAACATCAATCGTATTATCCCTCAGTAAAGCACTTTGCCATTGGGGCCATAGCCATAATGTACCTGCAAAGGCTATTAGGCAGCCGATTAATGTATCCAATAATCGCGGAAGTAAAAATTCATGTCCATTTAACGAAAGGAGTTGTAGCGAGTAGACCGCAGTGACGGTGAAGCCAATCGTTGCCCATCCATAATATTGTCGATTAAATAAATTACTGAAAAAGGTAATAAGCAGCATAATGATCAATATCCATGATTCAGGGACATGTAGATTGAGCGTGGTCGCCGCAATAATTAATCCAGCAAAGGTTCCTAAGGCTCGGTGTTGTATCCGTACACGTGTTGCGCTGTAGTTATTTTGACTGACAAAAACAATAGTCATCAAAATCCAATAGGGTTTGGGGACGTTGAGTGCCAGACCGATCACTCCCCCACACATCAACATAATTGAAAAACGAGCCGCTGAACGTAACGCCGTAGATTTTAACGATAAATAGCTTTTTAGCGCTGGCAGTAGAGGTAATCGTCGTTGCCGATCACGCATCAAATCACGCTGATATAGGGGTTTCTCATTTTGCAAAACCCGAGCAATCCGCGTGAAATGGTAGAAGCAAAATTGAGGCACAGGATTTTGTGGAAATTGGTGTGCGAGTTTTTCAAGTGCGGAAATTTGCTTACTCATTGAAAAGGGTCTGACAAATTGATGGTATAAAATATCGTCAGCCAAACGGTGAAGCTGTGAGGCAACAGTATTCGCATTCCAGTTCAAGATTTCTTCACAAAAACTATCGTGACAAAGTTTCTTTATTTCCTCAGGCTGGTTCAAACTCACTGTAATATGCTCTTGAATATCTTGCGCCATCAAAAAGTAACGAATTAAAAAACGGTCATTACGATTTCTTGCTGTGGGCAGCATATGTAACTGCTGATAACACTGGGTGATCAAGTCAATCACCTTCTGCTGGCGTTTTAGAAGATCCTGTAAGCTATCAGGTGACTGAGTCGCGCTAAAAATATGTCGGTATTTATGCTCACAATAACGCCCCAGTTCTCGATATAGCAGGCTCAGTGTTTCCCGAAGCTGCTGTGCCTGAGAAAATTTAAACCATACCCAATTGAAAACCCCATACCAGACTGTTCCACCCAGATAGAGTAATGGTGGTCCCCATAATGGCATCCGGCCGGCTAAACTAATGGACAACACTGCTGCGACTAGCGATGCAGGTAAAAGGCGACCATGTAATGGGCTAATTTCACCAGTCACACCAATAATTAAGGGTAAGGCGAATAAGAATAGCGGTAGGGGATATTGTTGTTGTAGAGACCAAAGCACTGAAAAACTACTGCATGCGAAAAGTAGTCCCCCCACGACTAAGCGCTTAAAAAAACGTTTATGAGGGGTATCCAGTCCTGCGAGATTACAACAAGATGGAACCAATGAAAAAAGGAGACCTGAATGGAGATCACCCAATAGCCAACCTAGCGCAATAGGTAAACAGAGGACCAACGTTTGGCGGAAAGCATAATTCACTTCAGGGTGATAAATCAGTCGACGTAGCATTAACACTGCAGCTTTTTTGATGAGTTATGAGGCAATGATATCAAGGCAAGGGAGAACCCTTGCCTCTCACGCTGATTAGCGAGTACCGTACACGACAATAGTTTTACCGTGTGCGGAAATCAAGTTTTGATCTTCTAACATTTTGAGAATGCGGCCTACTGTCTCACGTGAGCAGCCGACGATCTGTCCGATCTCCTGACGTGTGATTTTAATCTGCATTCCGTCCGGGTGAGTCATAGCGTCAGGTTGATGAGCTAGATGCAGCAAAGTTTGTGCAATACGTCCGGTGACGTCCAAAAAAGCAAGATTTCCGACCTTTTCAGACGTTACTTGTAAGCGTCTTGCCATCTGTGCAGACAGACGAATGAGAATTTCAGGGTTAACTTGAATCAGTTGGCGAAATTTCTTATAAGAAATTTCTGCGACTTCACAGGCTGATTTTGCTCTCACCCAAGCACTGCGCTCTTGTCCTTCTTCAAATAGGCCAAGCTCACCAATAAAATCGCCCTGATTAAGGTAAGACAGGATCATCTCTTTGCCTTCTTCATCTTTAATCAGTACCGCGACAGATCCTTTTACAATGTAGTAAAGGGTTTCTGCTTTTTCCCCTTGATGAATCAAGGTACTTTTTGACGGATACTTGTGAATATGGCAATGGGAGAGGAACCATTCTAATGTAGGGTCTGTTTGTGGTTTACCGAGAACCATTCTCTTCTATCCTCTATTGTAATCGAACCTGGAAAACCAGGGTAAGTAGCTTTTCGCCACTCATATGAAAGCATCAAGTGCCATTTCTTTTTTTATTAAGTGATAAATCTACCTTAGCGTATTGCGAGGTATTTTATCTTGGGATTAATGAAAAACTAATCCTTAACCTGTTTTTAGCACAGGTTAAGGCCACTGTCTTGTATTGTATTAAATCAAATGAGTGGTTTACGAATTAACACGCCTAAGAGTATTTTAGACAATAAATTCTGAAATGGGAGTCATGCTGATGGAAGCGAAAGTAAAATGGGTGGAAGGATTAAAATTTGTTGCCGAATCTGCATCTGGGCATCAAATAGTGATGGATGGTAATCGCGGCGAAAGTGGACCGAGTCCAATGGAAATGGTACTGATGTCGGCAGGGACATGCAGTGCGATTGATGTCGTCTCGATCTTAGAAAAAGGACGCCATGAGGTAAAAGGCTGTGAAGTGATACTTACCTCCACGCGACGAGAGGAAGCTCCACGTCTGTTCACTCACATCAATCTACATTTTGTCGTGACGGGTACCACATTAACTGACAAAGCGGTTGAACGAGCTGTCTCCCTATCAGCAGAGAAATATTGCTCGGTTGCTTTAATGTTGGGTAAAGTTGTTGAGATTACGCACAGTCACGAAATACACACCGCGTAATTCCTTAGGATGTGGCTGATACGATATGCTGTCGCTTTTCAGCCAATTTTCTGATCACTGGTGTTAAAATCAGTTCCATCGCCAAGCCCATTTTACCGCCTGGTACGACCAGCGTATTCATCGCGGAGATAAATGAACCTTGGATCATTGCGAGTAAATAAGGATAGTTTATCTCTTCCACCCCTCGTAGATGGATAACCACTAAACTCTCGTCCATCGATGGGATAGCGTTTGCAGCGAAAGGGTTCGAGGTATCAACCATTGGTACTCGCTGGAAATTAATATGTGTACGAGAAAACTGCGGTGTAATGTAGTTAACGTAATCTTCCATCGAGCGGATCACAGAATCCATTACAGCTTCCCGAGAATGGCTACGTTCTTGCATATCTCGGACTAATTTCTGGATCCATTCTAGATTCACAATGGGGACAACGCCGACTAATAAATCGACGAGATCTGCCACATTATGCTCTTCGGTCACTACCGCACCATGAAGCCCTTCGTAGAATAATACATCAGTGAGGTCGGGAAGCTGCTGCCAAGGGGTAAAGGTACCAGGCACCTGCTTCCAAGGCACGGCTTCATCGTAAGTGTGAAGATATTTACGAGAGCGTCCGGTTCCACATTCTGAATATTCTTTGAAAGTCTGCTCTAGGAGCGCAAAGTCATTAGCATCTGGTCCGAAATAGCTGATATGTTTGCCTAAATCTCTGGCTTTACGAATGGCAATATCCATTTCTGGTCGTGTATAGCGATGGTAGCTATCCCCTTCAACTTCGGCTGCATGGATGCCTAGCTGCTGAAAAATTTTACGAAAAGCTAGGCTAGTAGAAGTTGTTCCTGCGCCGCTTGAACCTGTCACAGCAATAATAGGATGTTTGGCTGACATAATTGACTCCTTAGCCGATAAGGGACAGTGATTCTTATAACATCGCTATTTAGCGAATATCACGTGCGGGGCGTAAGCTGACCGATTCATGTAATTCTGACCAAACGATAACAACGTCGCCGGTATGCAACTGTTTCGTCACATCGGCCACTTTTTCGGTAAGTGTACGCTCTTGTTCACCATAATCGGTACCTTCCTGCAATACGAAAGACTCAATTAAATTTTGTAACGTTTCATCAGGCAGTTCTTGCCAAGGAATGATCATCATTTAGCCTCTAATTGCGCGGCGAGCCATTGTGGGATACGTTGCTCTAACCACATAACAGGTTTAAAGAGAGTTCCGGTAACAAATCCTACATGGCCACCGTATTCACTCAATTGATAAGTAATTGAGGACGAAAGTTGTTCAGGCTGAGGTATCACATCGTCCGTCATAAACGGATCATCAGCGGCATGAATAATTAATAGAGGCTTAGTGATACTGGCTAACCACGGCATGCCGCTGGCTTGGCGATAGTAATCAAGCGCATCAGAAAAGTGATAAATACGTGAGGTGATTTTATCGTCAAATTCGCGTAATTTTTTTATCTTTTTAAGTTCACCTGGTGCAATAGAAAAGAGATGAGGGTGGGCCTTCAGTTTTCGTCGCAAACTTTTTTTCAAGCGAGTTAAAAGATAATGTTGGTAAAAACGTGAAAATCCATCTTCAATTTTGACACTACAAGGCTCTAACATCAAAGGTGCGGAGACAATCACTCCTGCGTCAAGCAAACATTCATTACCTTGGCTACCCATGAGACAAGCCAGCATATTTCCACCCAATGAAAAACCTGTAGCAGATGTCCAACCAGGACCAAGCTTTTCTTTCATCCAACGAAGAAAGTAACTAGCATCTTCAATATCAGCGGAATGATAACTTTGTGGTAAGCGATTCGGCTCACCGCTACACCCACGATAATGCATTACAACTCCAAGCCAACCTTCCCGCTGAAAAGAGGCAAGAAGGCCATGTGCATAGGGACTTTTAACACTTCCTTCCAAGCCATGAAAAATAACTGCACGGGGCTTATGTTTCGCGAGCATGGGATCTTCGCTCCATGCAAGATCGACAAAGTCCCCGTCGGGAAGCTCAAGGCGTTGCCAGACAGGTTTAATCCGAACTATACGGCGTAAGATTCTGGGTAAAAGAGTCTGAATATGTGCATTTCTCAAGCAACGAATAGGCGTGAAATCTTCATCGCTATTATGACAATTATTCAGGTTCTCAGGGCTTGTCTGATCCATAACTCACTGTATAGTTTCAAAGGTTAATCTGGATAATGGTAACTTTATGGAACTCAGTCTCTTTCTCTCATTATTTGGCTTTTTATGGGTGGCTGCAATTACCCCGGGCCCCAATAATATGCTACTTACGACCTCAGGGGCCAATTTTGGTTTCATGAGCACTATACCATTGATGCTGGGCATTATGTTTGGTATGCAGATTATGTTACTACTCATTGCCTTTGGCGTAGGTAATCTGATTATCCTTTATCCTGCATTACATCTGTTGTTAAAAATTGCGGGAAGTGCCTATTTACTTTGGCTTGCTTGGAAAATTACGACGGCAGCCTACGAATCCCTTGAGGTAGATAACCATCAGGAAAAAAGTTTACCGTTATGGCAAGGTGCGCTGTTACAGCTCGTTAATCCCAAAGCTTGGTTGATGTCGCTTGGCGCCGTTGCTAGCTTTAGTCTCGAAGGACAGGCTTATATTACCTCGATTGCCTACATTAGTTTAGCCATGTTTTTAGTCAACCTTCTTGCTGGTTGCGTATGGTTGGCATTCGGGACCGTTATTGGTCGGTGGTTACATAGCCCACGTGCCTGGCGTCAGTTTAACCTTTTTATGGGGTTATTAACGGCAGTGAGTGTGGGACTGATCTGGATATAAACCAACAAACTCGCTCACAGAGCGAGTTTAGTTTACTCAGCTAATAAAACTTCGAGTGCTTCTTGTGCTGCCAACCAAGCCTGTTCTACGTCTTCTAGTTGCGATTGTATCAATGTCCGATGTTGCAATATCTCAGTGAGTTCTGCTTTACGGCTATTATCGTAGAGACCCGCATCCGCCAATTTTTCTTCGTCAGTGGCCAATGCTTGTTGATAGTCGCTCATCTTTTTTTCAAGTTTTTCAATTTCTTTACGTAATGGTTGTGTTTTTGTCCGCAGTTCGGCATCACGTCTTTTTTGATCTTTGCGCGCTTGAGCGCTCTGACTATTATCACGCGACGTATCATCTTTATGAGTGGTCGTTGCTTCTTTTTGCTGATCGGCTAACCATTGCTGATAATCATCAAGGTCACCGGCAAACATCTCGACGCGACCGCCATGAACGAGATAGAAGTCATCGGTTGTCGCACGCAGTAAGTGGCGATCATGCGATACCACTACTAATGCACCCTCAAAATCAATAAGCGCCTCGGTAAGCGCTTGACGCATATCTAAGTCAAGATGGTTAGTCGGTTCATCAAGTAATAAGAGGTTAGGGCGTTCCCAAACAATTAATGCTAAGACGAGCCGCGCTTTTTCCCCCCCAGAAAACTGGGCCGTTGCTGCTTTGACTTGATCCCCTTGAAAACCAAATCCACCTAGATAGTCACGTAGGTGTTGTTCAAGTTCTTTAGGGGCTTGGCGTTGCAAATGCTGTAATGGTGATTCTTCCGCGCGTAGATATTCAAGCTGATGCTGTGCAAAGTAGCCGAGTTTGATCCCTTTTGCGAGGGTAACTGTTCCTGACTGCGGCGCCAGTTCTTCTGATAGGAGTTTAATTAATGTTGATTTACCAGCACCATTTTTTCCCAACAGACCGATACGAGAACCGGGGACTAAGTTAAGCTTAATCGAATCTAAAATGACCTTATCCCCATAACCTGCGGTTACTTTTTCCATGGTTAGTAAGGGAGAAGGGAGAGATTCCGGCGCACGGAAATGGAAAGTAAAAGGGTTATCGACGTGGGCAGGTGCAATCATTTCCATACGCTCTAGCATTTTTAAGCGGCTTTGCGCCTGTTTTGCTTTTGTCGCTTTAGCGCGGAAACGGTCGATATAATGTTGTAAATGTGCGACTTTAGTTTGTTGGCTTTGATACAACGATTGTTGTTGGGCGAGTTTGGTCGCACGCTGGCGCTCAAAATCGCTGTAATTGCCGGTATAATCCATCAATTTATCTTGATCAATATGTAAGATTTTACCAACAGTTGGGTCAAGAAAATCCCGGTCATGGGAAATTAATATAAGTGTGCCAGTATAGCTTTTTAGCCATTTTTCTAGCCAAATTACGGCGTCGAGATCTAAGTGGTTGGTCGGTTCATCAAGCAATAATAGGTCGGAACGACAAATAAGCGCCTGTGCTAAATTTAGACGCATTCTCCATCCGCCGGAAAAATCTTTGACCGGTGACTGCAGTTGAGTATGCGAAAACCCTAGTCCATAAAGTAGACTTGCGGCCCGTGCATGAATACTCCATGCTTGAATAGCGTCTAACTTACCATGAAGGAGTGCAATTTGGTTACCATCATTAGCATGGTTTGCACTGGCCAACTGTGCCTCTAGACTTCTAAACTCACGGTCGCCATCGATGACATAGTCAATCGCTGAAGTCGCTAGTGCGGGTGTTTCTTGATTAACCCAAGAGAGGGACCAATTTGCTGGGAAACTGACACTACCACTTTCTGCGCTAATCTCTTGTTTAAGTAATGATAAAAGCGTCGACTTACCGCACCCATTTTTTCCGACTAAGCCGACCTTTTGCCCGGGATTAATCGTTGCCGAGGCGTTGTCCAAAAGTACGCGTGTCCCGCGTCGTAATTGTAAAGCAGAGAAGACAATCATAAGCGCCGTAATTGATGGAATATGGTAAATTAGTGGCATAACTAAAGTTACTAACCACACATTATTGTATCGCCGCATGGTAACGGAAAACCATTACTAAGACGATAATTTGGAGGAAGACAATGTCATCTTCACCTAAAATTCTTTTACTTTATGCGCATCCTGAAGCGCAGGAATCGGTTGTAAACAGCAAGCTTCTTAAGGCTGCTCGTCAGGTTGAGCATGTGACCGTGCACGATCTTTATGCTACCTATCCTAACTTTTTTATCGATATTTATCACGAACAGCAGTTATTACGTGAGCACGATATCATTGTGTTTCAATACCCACTCTACACTTATAGTTGTCCTTCATTACTGAAAGAGTGGTTAGATCGTGTTTTATCTCGTGGTTTTGCCTCAGGGATGGGGGAGTCAGCTTTGGAAGGAAAAACGTTACGTTGTGTCGTCACCACAGGTGAGCCAGAAAGTGCTTATCAATCACACGGTTTAAATCGTTATCCGTTAGCGGACATTATGCGCCCTTTTGAATTGGTGGCTCAGACCTGCCATATGCAGTGGATGTCGCCGATGGTCATTTATCATGCGCGGCGTCAACCGTTAGAGGTATTAAAATCGCTCGCTGCGGCCTATTCAGACTGGCTCACTCAGCCTTTACCACAGGAGATTATGGATGGGCGGATCTGATTTATTGACCGCAGGTGTCATTTATTTAGCGGCAGCGGTCGTCGCGGTACCGATCGCTGCACGTTTAGGAATCGGTGCAGTACTGGGTTACCTTTTGGCTGGGATTGCTATCGGCCCTTGGGGGGCTGGATTCATTAGCGATGTCCAAGAGATTTTGCATTTCTCAGAGTTAGGTGTCGTGTTCTTGATGTTTATTATCGGTCTTGAACTGAACCCAGGGAAATTATGGCAACTCAGACGTTCTATTTTTGGTGTTGGTGCCGGGCAAGTCATTTTTTCAAGTCTATTATTGGCGGGACTTCTCTGGGTTACTCAGTTCTCTTGGCAAGCCGCCATTATTGGAGGTATCGGTCTGGCGATGTCTTCAACGGCGATGGCATTGCAACTGATGCAAGAAAAAGGCATGAACCGCAGTGAAGGCGGTCAACTGGGTTTTTCGGTTCTATTATTTCAAGATTTAGCAGTAATACCTGCTTTAGCTTTAGTTCCGTTACTGGCGGGTAATGATTCGGGTCATCCCACGGATTGGATGAAGATAGGCATGAAAGTACTGGCTTTCGCGGGAATGCTAGTCGGTGGGCGTTTCTTACTACGGCCTATTTTTCGTTATATTGCGGCATCAGGGGTTAAGGAGATCTTCACCGCCTCAGCACTGTTACTCGTGATCGGCTCTGCATTATTTATGGATGCCTTAGGTTTATCAATGGCACTAGGAACGTTTATAGCGGGGATTCTATTAGCTGAAAGTGAGTACCGCCACGAGCTTGAAGTTGCCATCGATCCTTTCAAGGCGTTACTGCTAGGATTGTTCTTTATTTCAGTCGGTATGGCACTAAATATTGGGGTGTTGTTCACCCATATTATTGAAGTCCTTATTGCGGTGATAACGCTGGTTGCGATTAAAGCCCTCGTATTGTATTTGCTTGCACGATTATACGGAATGAGAAGCTCAGAGCGCCTTCAGTTCTCCGGGGTATTGAGCCAGGGGGGGGAGTTTGCCTTTGTCCTATTCTCTGCGGCTTCAAGCGCCGGCCTTTTTCATCAAGAACAGCTATCGTTACTCTTAGTCATCGTCACGTTATCAATGATCACCACACCGCTATTAATGAAGTTGATTGATCTTATTTTAGTCAGCCGCTTTAACAACCAGGATGATGAAAACGCAGAAAAGCATTATGTTGAAGATGATGAACCACAGGTCATTTTGGTAGGGTTTGGTCGCTTTGGACAAGTCGTTGGCCGATTATTAATGGCCAATAATATGCGAGTCACAGTCTTAGAGAAAGATATTAGTGTCGTGAGTTTAACCCGTACTTATGGCTACAAAGTGTACTACGGTGATTCAAACGATCTCGAATTGTTACGAGCAGCGGGTGCGGAGCGCGCGCAATCTATTATTGTTACTTGTGACGATCCCTCGGATACGATGGCAACCATAGCACTTTGCCAGCAACATTTTCCCCATTTAAAAATTCTTGCCCGAGCTCGAGGACGAGTTGAAGCCCATGAACTATTGCAAGCGGGTATTACCGATATCACACGCGAGACATTCTTAAGTGCGGTCCAGTTAGCCGGAAAGGCATTAGTCTCGTTGGGGATCCATCCCTATCAGGCTGAGCGAGCGCAACAATATTTTACCCAGCTTGATGAGCAAATGTTGAAGGATCTAATGCCTCATCATGACGAAACCGGTCATGTTTCTCGGGTAAAAGAGGCACGTCGAGAGTTGGAGGATATTTTCCGTAGGGAAATGCAACAAGATAAACAAACATTGGGTCGTTGGGATGCTGCTGATTAGGGCCTTTTCGTGTTCTCGATAGTAAGGATAAATTATGCGTAAACGTTTCATTGCAGGTGCTATATGTCGTAATTGCCAGGCAAAAGACACACTAGCTCTTTGGCGTGAATCAGGGGTGGAAGTTGTTGAATGTGTAAAATGTGGTGACCAAATGCGCGAAGCGGATAAACAAGTCCGGTCTGCGGTACGTAAAGACGAAAAAATAATCGGCGTATTCACCCCGGAATAAGTTTTTTACGCAAATTTCTGGCACGGGTATTGAATTTCGATAGAATCATTCCCACTATAATTGTCTTACAGAAGAACTGATAAAGTTTTTCAACATAGTCAGGGCCTTTCTGGTTGGTATTATTGCAGGCAAAAATAGACCAATGAGACGGGAATACAGCGCTCAACGGTTAGGAGTTATCATGAAAATTGCAAAAGACTTAGTAGTCAGCATCGCTTATCAAGTACGTACTGAAGATGGTGTACTGGTTGACGAAGCACCTGTTACAGCACCGCTAGACTATCTACATGGTCACGGTTCTTTAATTTCAGGCTTAGAAAATGCACTGGATAATCGCGAAGTTGGTGATAAGTTCGACATCAATGTGCCTGCTAACGACGCTTATGGTCAATATGACGAAAACTTAGTTCAACGCGTTCCTAAAGATGTTTTTGTGGGCGTTGACGAACTGCAACCGGGTATGCGTTTCTTAGCCGAAACCGATCAAGGCCCAGTACCGGTTGAAATCACCGAAGTCGGTGATGATCATGTAGTTGTCGACGGCAACCACATGCTAGCGGGGCAAAATTTAAACTTTAATGTTGAAGTTGTGGCGATTCGTGAAGCGACTGAAGAAGAATTAGCACACGGCCATGTGCATGGCGCAGATGGCCATCATCATGATCATGAGCATGAAAATGGTGAAGAAGGTTGTGGTACCGGCGGTTGTGGCTGCCACCACTAAGTTAAGAAGGCTGCATTACGCAGCCTTTTTTTATGATTAGTAGTGGGGGGGTGGCGTTTCTTCGGATTGTGATGCGACCATCGAAGGTGAAACCGTTTGTAATTTACTGATCAACAAACGTAAATGTTCTCGCATTTTTGCCATCTCAAGTTCGTGGCTTATTAGGGTTTGATTTAACTCTTCAAGCGTGTGTTCTTGGTAGGCGGCCTTGGTTTCAAGATCATTAAGCCGTTGAATCAGTGCCTCAATATCCATTATTTGTACTCCACATTTGCAAATACGACAGTTCCGAACAGTATACCGCTCTCAGTTTGAAGAAATCCCTTGGAATCCACTATATTTTCTTTGCACTTGAAAAAAAGGGCTTCGTCCCAATATGATGAAGTAACCTCGAAACTTTATTACTTTAGTAGTGTCGTAGAGGGGCTGTTTAATCGGTAATGGTGAGGATGTAAAGCCATTAACAAGTCATTGTGTAGCGTCGTACACTTTTAAAGTACCAAAGTACCTGACTTTGGTTAGGAGATATGGATGAAATCATTGTTTAAAGTCTCACTGTTGGCTGCAACTTTAGCGGTTAGCCTCAATGCCCCTCTGGTAATGGCTGCTGAAAGTAGTGCTGAGTCCTCAGGACAAGTGGCATTAAATTCTGCGTTTAAAGATCAGAACCAACAATCGGCTTATGCACTGGGTGCCTCGTTAGGTCGTTACATGGAAAATTCTTTAAAGGAACAAGAGAAGCTCGGTATTAAGTTAGATAATAAGCAATTGATCGCAGGTGTGCAGGATGCCTTTGCAGGGAAAAGCAAACTTTCAGATAGTGAAGTTGAGCAGACGCTTAAAGCCTTTGAAGGTAATGTAAAAGCTGCTGCGCAAGCGAAAATGGAAAAAGATGCGAAAGAAAATACTGAGAAAGGAAATGCATTCGCAGCGAAATTTGCTAAAGAGAAAGGTGTGAAGAAAACGGCATCAGGATTATTGTACAAAGTTGAAAATCCGGGTACTGGCGCCACGCCAACCGATAGTGATACTGTTGTGGTGAACTATAAAGGAACACTTACAGACGGTACACAGTTTGACAGCTCTTATGATCGACATGAGCCACTTTCGTTCCGTCTTGATGGTGTTATCCCTGGTTGGACTGAAGGTCTAAAACACATTAAGAAGGGAGGAAAAATCCAGTTAGTAATTCCTCCATCTCTAGCATATGGCCAAAATGGCGTTCCAGGTATTCCACCAAATTCAACGCTAATCTTTGATGTTGAACTTCTTGATGTTCAGCCTGCACCAAAAGCTGGGGATGCGACACAAGCCCCTGCGGCAGATGCAACATCTTCAAGTAAAAAGTAAAAGCCTAGTCTGCTCGACACCACTGCTTAGCAGTGGTGTTCTCCCTTTTTTCTGACCTTTGCATTGACTTGGAGACAGAGTGATGCGCTACGCCATTGTAGTGACAGGGCCTGCCTACGGGACTCAAAATGCCACTAGTGCATGGATGTTTGCGAAAGCACTACTTGAGGCAAAACACAGTATTGATTCAATTTTTTTCTATCAAGATGCAGTGAGCAATGCAAATTCACTGACTTCGCCAGCTAGTGATGAACACGATCTTGTCAAAGAATGGGTAAAGCTGAGTAAAGAAAATAAGATCGAACTCAATATCTGCGTATCAGCAGCTTTACGACGTGGAATGGTCGACAGTGAGCATGCGTGCGAAGGTATGTATAATGTTCACTCATCGTTCAACTTTTCAGGGTTGGGCTCGTTGGCAAAGGCCATGTTAACATGTGATAGAACAGTGCAATTTTAATGAACTCAATCGCTTTTATTTTTAAACATCCCCCGCACGGCTCAAGTTCTGGACGCGAAGGACTGGATGCACTTCTTGCCACAGCCGCATTAAGTGAAGATATTGGGGTTTTTTTTATTGGAGAGGGCGTTTTCCACCTTCTCAATTCCCAACAACCAAAGACCATTTTTGCGCGTGATTATATTGTGGCCTTTAAGCTACTTGAGCTTTATGACATTGAGAATGTGTATGTGTGCCAGCAGTCGTTAACGACCCGGGGTATGCTGAAAGAAGCAATGGGAGATATAGCTGTTAAGGCGCTCTCAATAGCAGAAATCCAAATGCAGTTGAACGGCTACGATAGAATTATTAGTTTCTAAGGGGGATCGATGCTCCATCTAATAATGTCATCACCTGCAACTATTGATATGACGTATCTTGAGACATTCATCGGTGAAAGGGATGATGTTCTTCTGCTACAAGATGCTGTGTATGGCGCAATAAAAAATAATCATTATTTTTTTTCGTTTTTAGAAAAAAAGAGGACTGGGCTGTACCTCTTAAAAGAGGATGCGCAAGCCCGAGGAATCACTACATTGATCGATGAGATGTTTGAAATGGTAAGTTACGATCAGTTCGTTGAATTGACTGTAAAGCAATCGAAACAGATCACTTGGTAATACGATATGTTGGTTATTTCTTGACACCCTCTATACTCAGCCCTAAAATTCTGCGTCCTCATAGAAATATGAGGTAGATTTAATACGTGTTTACGAAGCAAAAGCAAAACCAGGAGCTATTTAATGGCAACAGTTAACCAGCTGGTTCGCAAACCACGCGTACGTAAAGTTGCAAAAAGCAACGTACCTGCGCTGGAAGCTTGCCCGCAAAAACGTGGTGTATGTACCCGTGTATATACTACTACTCCAAAAAAACCGAACTCAGCATTACGTAAAGTTTGTCGTGTTCGCTTAACCAACGGTTTTGAAGTTACCTCCTATATCGGTGGTGAAGGTCATAACCTACAGGAACACTCCGTGATCCTGATCCGTGGTGGTCGTGTTAAAGACTTACCTGGTGTGCGTTACCATACCGTTCGCGGCGCACTTGACTGTTCCGGCGTTAAAGACCGTAAGCAGTCTCGTTCTAAGTACGGTGTGAAGAAGCCAAAGGCTTAATGGTTCTCCGTTAAGTAAGGCCAAACGTTTTAACATAAATGTCAAAATAAACTCGTAGAGTTTTGGACAATCCTGAATTATCAACGGAGATATTCCATGCCACGTCGTCGTGTAATTGGTCAACGTAAAATTCTGCCGGATCCTAAGTTCGGATCAGAGCTACTGGCAAAATTTGTAAATATTCTGATGGTAGATGGTAAAAAATCTACTGCAGAATCTATCGTATATAACGCGCTTGAGACCCTGGCTCAGCGCTCTGGTAAATCTGAACTGGAAGCGTTCGAGGTTGCTTTAGACAACGTTCGTCCAACAGTCGAAGTTAAATCACGCCGTGTTGGTGGTTCAACTTATCAGGTTCCAGTTGAAGTACGTCCGGTTCGTCGTAATGCATTAGCAATGCGTTGGATCGTTGAAGCTGCTCGTAAACGCGGTGATAAATCTATGGCTCTTCGCTTGGCGAACGAACTTTCTGACGCTGCAGAGAACAAAGGTACTGCAGTGAAGAAACGTGAAGACGTTCACCGTATGGCCGAAGCCAACAAGGCGTTCGCTCACTACCGTTGGTAATCCCTTCGGTATAGTTGTTAACCCAGCGGGCGCTCTAAAAGCTGACCCGCTGTGGTTAACTTAAATAGAACGTCCTAGAATTCAGAGGAATCAAATGGCTCGTAAAACACCCATTTCACGTTACCGAAATATCGGTATCAGTGCACACATCGATGCCGGTAAAACTACTACTACCGAGCGTATCCTGTTCTATACCGGTGTAAGTCATAAGATCGGTGAAGTTCACGATGGTGCTGCGACAATGGACTGGATGGCTCAGGAGCAGGAGCGTGGTATTACCATCACTTCTGCTGCGACGACTGCATTCTGGTCGGGTATGGCTAAACAGTTTGAACCACACCGTATCAATATCATTGATACCCCGGGACACGTTGACTTTACTATCGAAGTAGAGCGTTCAATGCGTGTTCTTGACGGTGCAGTAATGGTTTACTGTGCAGTTGGTGGTGTTCAGCCACAGTCTGAGACCGTATGGCGCCAGGCTAATAAATATAAAGTTCCACGTATCGCGTTCGTTAACAAAATGGACCGTATGGGTGCGAACTTCCTGAAAGTTGTTGGTCAAATTAAAGCACGTTTAGGTGCTAACCCTGTTCCATTGCAATTAGCGATTGGTGCAGAGGAAGGTTTTACCGGTGTTGTCGATCTGGTAAAAATGAAAGCCATCAACTGGAATGATGCTGACCAAGGGACTACTTTTGACTACGAAGAAATTCCTGCAGAACTGCAAGAATTAGCTGAAGAGTGGCGTCAAAACCTCATCGAGTCTGCCGCTGAAGCGTCAGAAGAGCTGATGGAAAAATACCTTGGTGGTGAAGAACTGACTGAAGCAGAGATCAAAAATGCGCTGCGTCAACGTGTTCTGAACAACGAAATTATTCTGGTCACCTGTGGTTCTGCGTTTAAGAACAAAGGTGTTCAGGCGATGCTTGATGCCGTTATCGAATATCTGCCATCACCAGTTGAAGTTCCTGCTATTAAAGGAATGTTAGACGATGGTAAAGATACGCCAGCTGAACGTCGTTCAGATGATAGCGAGCCATTCTCAGCATTAGCATTTAAAATTGCCAACGACCCGTTTGTCGGTAACTTGACGTTCTTCCGTGTATATTCCGGTGTTGTTAACTCTGGTGATACCGTACTGAACTCAGTGAAATCACAACGTGAGCGTTTAGGCCGTATCGTTCAGATGCATGCTAACAAGCGTGAAGAAATCAGCGAAGTTCGTGCTGGTGATATCGCTGCAGCAATCGGTCTGAAAGATGTTATTACTGGTGATACCCTGTGTGATCCTAGCGCGCCTATTATTTTAGAGCGTATGGAATTCCCAGAGCCAGTAATCTCAATCGCGGTTGAACCGAAAACCAAAGCTGACCAAGAAAAAATGGGTCTTGCTCTGGGTCGTCTGGCAAAAGAAGATCCATCTTTCCGTGTATGGACGGATGAAGAGTCTAACCAGACAATCATCGCTGGTATGGGTGAGCTTCACCTAGATATCATCGTTGACCGTATGAAGCGTGAGTTCAACGTTGAAGCGAACGTGGGTAAACCACAGGTTGCTTACCGTGAAGCGATTCGTAGCAAAATTACCGATGTTGAAGGTAAACATGCTAAGCAGTCAGGTGGTCGTGGACAATATGGTCATGTTGTGATCGATATGTACCCATTAGAGCCAGGCTCAAATCCGAAAGGTTACGAGTTCATCAACGATATCAAAGGTGGTGTAATTCCAACAGAATACATCCCTGCGGTTGACAAAGGTCTGCAAGAGCAGCTGAAATCAGGTCCATTAGCGGGTTACCCGGTAGTAGACTTAGGTGTTCGTCTGCACTTCGGTTCTTACCATGATGTTGACTCATCAGAACTAGCGTTTAAACTGGCTGCATCATTAGCTTTCAAACAAGGCTTTAAACAAGCGAACCCTGTTCTGCTTGAGCCAATCATGAAAGTTGAAGTAGAGACTCCGGAAGAGCACACTGGTGATGTTATCGGTGACCTGAGCAGACGTCGTGGTATGTTGAAAGGTCAAGAATCAAACGCAACTGGCGTTGAGATTCATGCCGAAGTACCATTGTCCGAAATGTTTGGGTATGCGACTCAGTTGCGTTCTCTGACTAAAGGTCGTGCTTCTTACTCCATGGAGTTCTTGAAGTATGACGATGCGCCGAATAACGTTGCGCAGGCTGTTATTGAAGCACGTAGCAAATAAAACTACGGTTTACATTTGATCCCATGCCCTCATCGAGAATGAGGGCATAACAGTAAGGAATATAGCCATGGCTAAAGAGCAATTTCAACGTAATAAACCACACGTAAACGTGGGAACCATCGGTCACGTTGACCACGGTAAAACCACTTTAACTGCTGCAATCACTACCGTTTTAGCAAAAACTTACGGCGGTGCTGCGCGCGCATTCGATCAAATCGATAACGCACCAGAAGAAAAAGCACGTGGTATCACCATCAACACTTCACACGTAGAGTACGAAACACCAACTCGTCACTACGCACACGTTGACTGCCCAGGACACGCCGATTATGTTAAAAACATGATCACCGGTGCTGCGCAAATGGACGGCGCTATCCTAGTTGTTGCGGCAACTGATGGCCCTATGCCACAAACCCGTGAGCACATCCTGTTAGGTCGCCAAGTAGGTGTTCCTTACATCATCGTGTTCCTGAACAAATGTGACATGGTTGATGATGAAGAGCTGTTAGAGCTCGTTGAAATGGAAGTTCGTGACCTGCTGTCACAATATGACTTCCCAGGCGATGACACGCCAATCGTTCGTGGTTCAGCGCTTAAAGCACTGGAAGGCGACGCAGAGTGGGAAGCTAAAGTTGTAGAACTGGCTGGTTACTTAGATTCATACATCCCAGAACCACAACGTGCCATCGACCTGCCATTCCTTCTGCCAATCGAAGACGTATTCTCAATCTCAGGCCGTGGTACAGTTGTTACCGGTCGTGTAGAGCGCGGAATCGTTAAAGTTGGTGAAGAAGTTGAAATCGTTGGTATCAAAGATACTGCGAAATCGACTTGTACTGGTGTAGAAATGTTCCGTAAGCTACTTGACCAAGGTCAAGCAGGTGAGAACGTAGGTGTTCTTCTGCGTGGTATCAAGCGTGAAGAAATCGAACGTGGTCAAGTTCTTGCAAAACCAGGTTCAATCAAGCCACACACCCAGTTCGAGTCAGAAGTCTATATTCTGTCTAAAGATGAAGGCGGCCGTCATACTCCGTTCTTCAAAGGCTACCGTCCACAGTTCTATTTCCGTACAACTGACGTGACTGGAACCATCGAACTGCCAGAAGGCGTTGAAATGGTAATGCCAGGCGACAACATCAAAATGGTTGTTACCTTAATCCACCCAATCGCAATGGATGACGGCTTACGCTTCGCAATCCGTGAAGGTGGTCGTACCGTAGGTGCGGGCGTTGTTGCTAAAGTTATCGCTTAATTGATATAACTTTACTGGGAAAAGAGCGCTTAGGCGCTCTTTTTTTTTAATTAATAAAAAAATAATAATAACGGATATAAGTAAATTTAATAAGAAAATATTGTTTGTTTTATTTCAAACCGAGAATATAATTTAGAAAGTTAACTGCTTAATATAAATGGATTTTTATGAGATTAACTTTTTATCCAGTGATTCTTATCGTTATATTCTTAATTTCATCATGTAAAGATAAAAATAGTAATACTCAAGGGTTTACAGAGAATGAATATTTTTATATATCATCAGAGTATCCCTCTATAATTAAATCTATGATGGTTAATAAAGGTGATAAAGTAAAGATAGATATGCCTTTATTAAAACTAGATAGTGAGGCTTTACTTAACCAAAGAGATAATCTTATAAAAAATAAGCAGTATGAAGAATCCATTTTAAAAAATATTGAAAAAGGAATACGTCAAAGCGAGATAGATATTATCGCGATAGATATCAGACGATTGTCAAATGAAAGTAAAAAAATGAATTCAATCTTAGAAAGAAAGCAGACGCTACATAAAAAAGGATTTCTTTCGATAGATGAGTTAGAAAATGAAAAATTAAAAGTACAAAAAATAAATTATGAGTTAAAAAGTAAAGAAGCAGAATTGGCTAATAAGATTTTACCAGCTAGAGAAGATGAGATCAATGCACAACGTATTAGAATAGAAAATATAGGAATTCAGATAGAAAAAGTAAATGTTGATATTGCTAAATCAACACTAAAAAGTCCAATAAATGGAATGGTACATGATATTTTACGTAAAAAAGGTGAAGCAGTTGCAGTAGCGAGTCCCATTATAGTAATTATCCCTGAAGATGAAATAAAAATAATATTTTATCTGAACAGAACTCAACTGTATAAAACTAAACTGGGTGATACTATTTTCGTAAATATTCATGATATAAAAAAAGAATATGAAGCAAAAGTCAATTACATATCCCCAGCTCCTGAATATACACCACCAATGTTGTATGATAGTAGAAATGATAATTTAGTTTATTTAGTTGAAGCTCGGATAAAAGAAAAAGGAGTTAGTTTACCTGCAGGGATACCAGTAGAGATTATTTTAAAATGAAGCACTGTGTTGAGCTAAGTAGTATATGTAAATCATTCAATAAAATTAAAGTAATAAACGATATTTCTTTAGAAATTCCTGAAGGGAAAATAATAGGATTTATAGGCCCTAACGGAAGTGGTAAATCTACTCTTATTAATATTATATGTGGATTAATCTCAATCGATGGCGGTAGTGGTAGCTGCATGGGATTCGACATCTCCCTCGAACAGGCTAAAATCAAATCGAGTATCGGTTATATGACACAAAATTTTACTTTATGGGAGTCGTTAACTGTCATAGAAAATTTAAAGTTTATTGGAACAATAAGAGGCGTAAGCGATGTTGATAATAAAGTTGAATTATTGATGATAAGACTGGGTCTTGATCGTTTTAAGAATACCTTAGCGCGGCATTTATCAGGGGGATGGAAACAGAAATTATCTCTCGCTTGTGCCATAGTTCACAGTCCAAAAATGTTGTTTCTTGATGAGCCGACAGCAAGTGTTGATCCATTATCGCGCAAAGAATTTTGGAATTTGATATATGAACTTTCAGCGCAAGGTATGACAATATTGATTGTCACTCATGCTATAGATGAAATTGAAAAGTGTGATAGATTATTTTATATGAATAAAGGTGATTTGCTTTTTGCAGGGAGCTTATCGCAATTGCTTCAGTCTCATTCTCTCACTACAATATTGGTTAAAGGTGAATCCTTTGATGAGTTTTTTACTGAAATGTTGAGAGTAAAAAAAATTCAAATAGTACATAGAGATAAATGGTTATCTGTTACAGGCTATCTAAATATAGAAGAATTAAAAATAAAATACCCTGATCTAGTAATAGAAATCATCACAACCCCGCTTGAATCAGTGCTCTATAATTTATCCTGTCACTAAGCGATAATAAATATATGTTACAAAACAATATTTTTTCTGCACTAATAAAAAAAGAATTTAAAGAAATCATTAGAGATAAAATTATAATTCTATTGATTATAGCTATGCCTATTATTAATTTGATTATTATGGGTTATTCAGTCAATATGGATTCTAAAAATATATCGACTGTTGTCATTGATAATGATAATTCATTATTCTCAAGAAATATTATTAATGGAATGAGAACAAGCGGGTACTTTAATGTAGATGTACAGCATGATGGTAACCCGCAGAGGAAAAGTACATTTACTGGAGATGTGAAAATCGTCATTCATATACCTGCATCTTTCTCGAAGGATATTTTGAATAATCGCGATTCACAAATTCTTGTTGAAACAGATGCAACTGATCCCAACAGCACGGCTAACGCGTTACAAGTATTACAATACTTAATTTCCCATGTTCAAGATAAGGAACTGCGTAAATTTTCTGCAGGCAATGGAAAATCTAACGTCACAACCACTCTAATATCAAGAAAATGGTATAATCCGACGGGTGATACAAAGATCAATATCATTCCTGGTTTGATAGGGATGATCCTATCGATAATGCCGATGTTAATGGCATCTTTATCTATCGTGAAAGAAAGAGAGCGGGGAACGCTGTTACATATTCATAATGCAGGGATAGGTGGTTTACATTATATAATTGGAAAATCTATACCTTATCTGATAATTGGTATAATTCAGTTAACCCTCATGTTAATGGTAAGTGTGATAGTAATGAAAATTCCTATGCAAGGGTCTTATTTTGAGCTTATAGTCGTTTCTATTTTGTTTATTGTTCTCAGTGTCACCATCGGTATCATTCTCACTACCCTTATCCATAATCAACTTCAAGCAATGCAAATACTGTCTTTTTACTTTCTATTTTCTAACATGCTATCGGGATTTCTATCACCCTTTGAAGCAATGCCTATATGGTCGCAAATACTCGGTAGTCTAATTCCATTAACTCATTTCATACGGTTAGTGAGGGGTATTATGATAAAAGGGGACAGTATTTTTCAGATGACAAATGACCTATCTCATCTGTTCGCTATCTTCATTGTTACGTCCCTGATTGCTTACATTCTGGTGAATAGACGCTGGGGTAAATCTTTTTAGAATTTTATGCTCAATCAAACAGGCTTGGCATGTGGTAAATATAAAAACAGCCTATCCCGGACAAGGACAAGAAGGTTCCATAGGGAATGATGACGATTTTGCTGTGGGAGTACAAGTAGTGATAGCAGTAGAAGGGGATAGCGGTTAGTGATGCTGAAATAATAATAATTGCAAGTTGTTGAACATCAAACCAAGTTGCCAATGCTACGATAAATTTCATATCGCCCTGTCCTAAACCTACTTTTTTTTTAAATGCAAAGTACAAACGATTTATTAGCCAGAGCAGGACATAACAGCTTAAAGCCGTAATTAGAATCGATATAACATTAAGGCCTAATAGCCAAGGAGAAAGACCGACGCCGGTCAGCGTCAATGCTCCTACTATAGGGTTAGGAAGTAAAAAATAATACCAATCAATACAGGCTAAAAGTAAAAGAAGAGTGCTAAATAAACTGAAAATGAAATAGTGGAAAGGTAATGCACCGGTAGCGAATTGTAATACTAGATAAGAGCTCAAAATTAAAGTCCAACACGGGTATAAGATTGAAGTGAAAAGCTGATCGAGTCGTGTCAACCTTGGTGTATAAGAACACCATCGAGTCATCGTCCTTAGATACCATTGATGAACTGGAATACCGGGTACATAGCAGACTAAGCTGCACCGAATTAGTGTAAATGACAAAAGAGATAAGGCTAACAAATTGAGTGTAAGCATACTACTAGACCTCGAAGAATCACATTATGGAGAATAGTCATAAACATCGGTGGGAGTCGTGTCGAGGAATGAGTCTGAAATGTACATACCTCGCTGCAAATATCTCCCTTATCGATTTAAAGCCATCGAAAATCGTGGAGGTATCTCACAGTTAAGTACAAAAACCAAACAAGGGTTGCATTGACAAAATATCTAAGTATAATGCGCAAGCTCGCTCGTTATAGGGGCGCGATTCGAGCTGAATCGCAGAGTAGCGATTTGCTACCTCTAATAATACTCCCGATTGGGGAGTTATATGCTGAACGATTACACTCTCCCATCAATCGTAATGGGTACGAGGAGTAATCATTTTCGTTTATAAAATGTTTGGAGCTCTGGTCTCATGCAGAACCAAAGAATCCGTATTCGTCTTAAAGCGTTTGATCATCGTCTGATCGATCAATCAACCGCGGAAATCGTCGAAACTGCTAAGCGCACTGGTGCGCAAGTACGTGGCCCGATCCCGCTGCCGACTCGCAAAGAGCGCTTTACCGTTCTGATTTCTCCGCACGTTAACAAAGATGCGCGTGATCAGTACGAAATTCGCACTCACAAACGTCTGGTAGACATCGTTGAGCCAACTGAAAAAACCGTTGATGCTCTGATGCGTCTAGACCTGGCTGCAGGTGTTGACGTGCAGATCAGCCTGGGTTAATCAGGACATCGAGCGATTGAGAGGTTGATACAATGATTGGTTTAGTCGGTAAGAAAGTGGGTATGACGCGTATCTTCACTGAAGAAGGCGTTTCTATCCCAGTAACCGTAATCGAAGTTGAAGCAAACCGTGTTACTCAGGTTAAGAGCCTAGAGAACGATGGTTACCAAGCTATCCAGGTCACTACCGGTGCTAAAAAAGCAAACCGTGTAGTAAAACCAGAAGCAGGTCATTTTGCTAAAGCTGGCGTTGAAGCTGGCCGTGGCTTATGGGAATTCCGTGCTGAAAGCGCTGAATACACCGTTGGTCAAAGCATCAGTGTTGAAATTTTCGCTGACGTTAAAAAAGTAGATGTAACTGGCACCTCTAAAGGTAAAGGTTTCGCAGGTACCGTTAAGCGCTGGAACTTCCGTACCCAGGACGCGACGCACGGTAACTCCTTGTCTCACCGTGTTCCGGGTTCTATCGGTCAGAACCAGACTCCGGGCAAAGTGTTCAAAGGCAAGAAAATGGCAGGTCAATTAGGTAATGAGCGTGTAACCGTTCAGAGCTTAGAAGTCGTTCGCGTAGATGCTGAACGCAACCTGCTGCTGGTCAAAGGTGCTGTTCCGGGAGCTACCGGTAGCGACCTGATTGTTAAACCAGCTGTGAAGGCGTAAGGGGATAGCAATGGAATTAGTATTGAAAGACGCGCAGAGCGCGCTGACTGTTTCCGAAACTACCTTCGGTCGTGATTTTAACGAAGCGCTGGTTCACCAGGTTGTTGTTGCTTACGCAGCAGGTGCCCGTCAAGGTACCCGTGCGCAAAAAACACGTGCCGAAGTCACTGGTTCTGGAAAGAAACCATGGCGTCAAAAAGGTACTGGCCGTGCGCGTGCAGGTTCTGCTAAGAGCCCAATCTGGCGTTCTGGTGGAGTAACCTTCGCTGCACGTCCGCAGGACCACAGTCAGAAAGTTAACAAAAAGATGTACCGTGGAGCGCTGAAAAGCATTCTGTCTGAACTGGTACGTCAAGAACGTCTGATCGTTGTCGAGAAGTTCTCTGTAGAAGCACCTAAAACTAAGTTGCTGGCACAGAAACTGAAAGATATGGCATTGGAAGATGTACTGATCATCACCGGTGAACTGGATGAGAATCTGTTCCTGGCTGCGCGTAACCTGTACAAGGTTGATGTGCGTGATGCAGCAGGAATCGATCCAGTTAGCTTGATTGCCTTCGACAAAGTCGTAATGACTGCTGACGCAGTTAAGCAAGTTGAGGAGATGCTGGCATGATTCGTGAAGAACGTCTGCTGAAAGTAGTGCGTGCACCGCACGTTTCTGAAAAAGCGTCTGCCGCGATGGAAAAAACAAATACCATCGTACTCAAAGTTGCAAAAGACGCGACCAAAGCAGAAATCGTAGCTGCCGTAGAAAAGCTGTTTGAAGTTGAAGTTAAAGATGTGAACACTTTACTGGTTAAAGGTAAAGTTAAGCGTCACGGACAGCGTGTTGGTCGTCGTAGCGACTGGAAAAAAGCTTACGTGACCCTGAAAGAAGGCCAGAATCTGGACTTCGTCGGCGGCGCAGAGTAAGTCGGAGGAGAGAAACAATGGCAATTGTTAAATGTAAACCGACATCTCCGGGTCGTCGCCACGTAGTTAAAGTGGTGAACCCAGAGCTGCACAAAGGCAAGCCATACGCCCCACTGCTGGAAAAAAACAGCAAGTCTGGTGGTCGTAACAACAACGGTCGTATCACTACTCGTCATATCGGTGGTGGTCACAAGCGTGCATATCGTATTGTTGACTTTAAACGCAACAAAGACGGTATCCCAGCAGTTGTTGAACGTCTTGAGTATGATCCGAACCGTTCTGCAAATATTGCATTGGTTCTGTACAAAGATGGTGAGCGTCGTTACATCCTGGCCCCTAAAGGCCTGAAAGCTGGTGATCAGATCCAATCTGGTGTTGATGCAGCAATTAAAGCAGGTAATACCCTGCCTATGCGTAACATCCCAGTAGGTTCTACTGTACACAACGTAGAAATGAAACCTGGCAAGGGCGGCCAATTGGCACGTTCTGCTGGCGCATATGTGCAAATTATTGCACGTGATGGTTCCTACGTGACCCTGCGTCTTCGTTCTGGTGAAATGCGTAAAGTCGAAGCTGACTGCCGTGCGACACTAGGTGAAGTTGGTAATGCAGAGCATATGCTCCGCGTACTTGGTAAAGCAGGTGCAACTCGCTGGCGTGGTGTTCGTCCTACCGTTCGCGGTACTGCAATGAACCCAGTCGATCACCCGCACGGTGGTGGTGAAGGTCGTAACTTTGGTAAGCACCCGGTAACTCCGTGGGGCGTTCAAACCAAAGGTAAGAAGACCCGTAGCAACAAGCGTACTGATAAGTTTATCGTACGTCGCCGTAGCAAAAAATAATATTAGAGGATAAGCCATGCCACGTTCTCTCAAGAAAGGTCCTTTTATTGACCTGCACTTGCTGAAGAAGGTAGAGAAAGCGGTGGAAAGCGGAGACAAGAAGCCTTTGCGCACTTGGTCCCGTCGTTCAACGATCTTTCCTAACATGATCGGTTTGACCATCGCTGTCCATAATGGTCGTCAGCACGTACCTGTATTTGTTTCCGATGAAATGGTCGGTCACAAGTTAGGTGAATTTGCGCCGACTCGTACTTATCGCGGCCACGCGGCTGATAAGAAAGCTAAGAAACGCTAAGGCAGGAGGAAGAGATGGAAACTATCGCTAAACATCGCCACGCTCGTTCTTCTGCGCAGAAGGTTCGTCTGGTAGCGGATCTCGTACGCGGTAAGAAAGTGTCGCAGGCTCTGGATATTCTAACCTACACCAATAAGAAAGCGGCTGTATTGGTTAAGAAAGTCTTAGAATCTGCCATTGCTAACGCTGAACACAACGATGGCGCTGACATTGATGATCTGAAAGTTACGAAAATTTTCGTAGACGAAGGCCCAAGCATGAAGCGTATTATGCCGCGTGCAAAAGGTCGTGCAGATCGTATCCTGAAGCGCACCAGCCACATTACTGTGGTTGTGTCCGATCGCTGAGACTCTGGAGACTAGCAATGGGTCAGAAAGTACATCCTAATGGTATTCGCCTGGGTATTGTTAAACCCTGGAACTCTACTTGGTTCGCCAATACCAAAGAATTCGCTGACAACCTAGACAGCGATTTTAAAGTACGTCAGTTCCTGACTAAAGAACTGGCTAAAGCGTCTGTATCTCGTATCGTTATCGAGCGCCCAGCGAAAAGCATCCGTGTGACTATTCACACTGCTCGCCCTGGCATCGTTATCGGTAAAAAAGGTGAAGACGTAGAAAAACTGCGTACGGTCGTCGCGAAAATCGCTGGCGTTCCTGCTCAGATCAATATCGCTGAAGTCCGTAAACCGGAACTTGACGCTAAATTGGTTGCTGACAGCATTACTTCACAGCTGGAACGTCGTGTTATGTTCCGTCGTGCTATGAAGCGTGCTGTACAGAACGCAATGCGTCTTGGCGCTAAAGGAATTAAAGTTGAAGTTAGTGGCCGTTTAGGCGGAGCAGAGATCGCACGTACCGAATGGTACCGTGAAGGTCGTGTTCCATTGCACACTCTACGTGCAGACATTGACTACAACACTTCTGAAGCGCACACCACTTATGGTGTAATCGGCGTTAAGGTATGGATCTTCAAAGGTGAGATCCTGGGTGGTATGGCTGCTGTTGAACAATCGGAAAAACCGGCTGCTCAACCTAAAAAGCAGCAGCGTAAAGGCCGTAAGTAAGGAGAGTCGCTATGTTACAACCAAAGCGTACGAAATTCCGTAAAGTGCACAAAGGCCGTAACCGCGGTCTAGCGCAAGGCACGGATATCAGCTTCGGTACTTTCGGTCTGAAAGCTGTTGGCCGTGGTCGTCTGACTGCACGTCAGATCGAAGCAGCACGTCGTGCTATGACCCGTGCAGTTAAGCGTCAAGGTAAAATTTGGATCCGTGTATTCCCGGACAAACCAATTACTGAAAAGCCGCTTGAAGTGCGTATGGGTAAAGGTAAGGGTAACGTAGAGTATTGGGTTGCCCTAATCCAGCCTGGCAAAGTCCTGTATGAAATGGACGGCGTACCAGAAGAGCTGGCCCGTGAGGCATTTAAGCTGGCAGCAGCAAAACTGCCTATCAAAACCACCTTTGTAACTAAGACGGTGATGTAATGAAAGCAACTGAGCTGCGTGAAAAAAGTGTTGAAGAATTGAACACTGAGCTGCTTAACCTCCTGCGTGAACAGTTTAACCTGCGCATGCAGGCAGCATCTGGACAGCTACAGCAGACCCATCTGCTGAAACAAGCTCGTCGTGATGTTGCACGCGTTAAGACTTTACTGACTCAAAAGGCGGGTGCGTAATGACTGATAAAATTCGTACTTTGCAAGGTCGTGTTGTTAGTGACAAAATGCAAAAATCTGCAGTTGTTGCTATCGAACGTTTCGTGAAACACCCAATTTACGGTAAATTCATCAAACGTACGACTAAGCTTCACATCCATGATGAGAACAATGAATGTGGTATTGGTGACGTGGTTGAAATCCGCGAATGCCGTCCACTGTCAAAGACTAAGTCTTGGACACTTGTTCGTGTTGTGGAAAAAGCGGTTCTGTAATAGAATCACTTTTCTGTGAAAACAGATAGACGGCTCGCAAGAGCCGTTTATTTTTTCTACCCATCTGCGAGAAGCGGTGTTATAATGCCGCGCCCTCGGTAATGGGGCTTTTAAACGACCTAGTAATTGTAGGTCCCGAAGTAGTAGTTGACATTAGCGGAGCACTAAAATGATCCAAGAACAGACTATGCTAAACGTCGCCGACAACTCCGGTGCACGTAGCGTAATGTGTATCAAGGTTCTGGGTGGCTCGCACCGTCGCTACGCAGGCGTCGGTGATATCATCAAAGTTACCATCAAGGAAGCAATTCCACGTGGTAAAGTTAAGAAAGGTGATGTCCTGAAGGCGGTAGTGGTGCGCACCAAGAAGGGTGTTCGTCGCCCCGACGGTTCTGTCATTCGCTTCGATGGTAATGCATGCGTTATTTTAAATAATAACAGCGAGCAACCTATCGGAACGCGTATTTTTGGGCCGGTAACTCGTGAACTTCGTACTGAAAAGTTCATGAAAATTATCTCTCTGGCACCAGAAGTACTCTAAGGAGCGAGCCATGGCAGCTAAAATCCGTTGTAACGACGAAGTTATCGTGTTAACCGGTAAAGATAAAGGTAAACGCGGTAAAGTAAAAAATGTATTGTCTTCCAACAAAGTTATCGTTGAAGGGATCAACCTGGTTAAGAAACATCAGAAGCCTGTACCGGCTATGAACCAACCAGGTGGCATCGTTGAGAAAGAAGCAGCAATCGAGCTTTCCAACCTTGCAATCTTCAATGCGGCTACTGGTAAGGCAGACCGTGTAGGCTTTAGATTTGAAGACGGCAAAAAAGTCCGTTTTTTCAAGTCTAATAGCGAAACTATCAAGTAATTTGGAGTAGTACGATGGCGAAACTGCATGATTACTACAAAGACGAAGTAGTTAAGAAGCTCATGACTGAGTTTAACTACAATTCAGTCATGCAAGTCCCTCGGGTCGAGAAGATTACCCTGAACATGGGTGTTGGTGAAGCGATTGCTGATAAGAAACTGCTGGATAACGCAGCGGCTGATTTAGCAGCAATCTCCGGTCAAAAGCCGCTAGTCACCAAAGCACGCAAATCTGTTGCAGGCTTCAAAATCCGTCAGGGCTATCCGATCGGCTGTAAAGTAACCCTGCGTGGCGAACGTATGTGGGAATTCTTTGACCGCCTGATCACTATTGCTGTACCGCGTATTCGTGACTTCCGTGGTTTATCTGCGAAGTCTTTCGATGGACGTGGTAACTACAGCATGGGTGTCCGTGAGCAGATCATCTTCCCAGAAATCGACTACGATAAAGTCGATCGCGTCCGTGGTTTGGATATTACCATTACCACTACTGCGAAATCTGATGATGAAGGCCGTGCTCTGCTGGCAGCCTTTAACTTCCCGTTCCGTAAGTAAGGTAGGGTTACTAATGGCTAAGCAATCAATGAAAGCACGCGAAGTTAAGCGTGTAAAATTAGCAGACAAATTCTTCGCGAAACGCGCTGAACTGAAAGCGATCATTTCTGATGTGAACGCTACCGACGAAGATCGTTGGAATGCTGTTCTAAAGCTTCAGTCACTGCCGCGTGATTCCAGCCCGTCCCGTCAGCGTAATCGTTGCCGTCAAACTGGCCGTCCACACGGTTATGTAGGTAAGTTCGGGTTGAGCCGTATCAAGCTACGTGAAGCCGCTATGCGCGGTGAAGTACCTGGCTTGAAAAAGGCTAGCTGGTAATTGTCACCAATTGAATCACGGGAGTAGACACTGATGAGCATGCAAGATCCGATCGCGGATATGCTGACCCGTATCCGTAACGGTCAGTCCGCGAACAAAGTTGCGGTCACCATGCCTTCCTCCAAGCTGAAATTGGCGATTGCCAACGTGCTGAAGGAAGAAGGTTATATTGAAGATTTTAAAATTGAAGGCGACATCAAGCCAGAACTCGAAGTTACGTTAAAGTACTTTGAAGGAAAGGCTGTTGTAGAAAGCATTCAGCGAGTAAGCCGCCCAGGCCTGCGCATCTATAAAAGAAAAGATGAGCTGCCAAAAGTTATGGCTGGTTTAGGTATCGCAGTTGTTTCTACATCTAAAGGTGTTATGACTGATCGTGCAGCGCGCCAAGCTGGTCTTGGTGGCGAAATTATCTGCTACGTAGCGTAATCGGAGGGTAAAATGTCTCGTGTTGCTAAAGCACCTGTCGTTGTTCCTGCCGGCGTCGACGTAAAAATCAACGGTCAGGAAGTATCGATTAAAGGTAAGAACGGCGAGCTGTCTCGTACTATCAACAAAGCTGTTGAAGTTAAACATGCAGATAACGCGTTAACTTTCGCTCCGCGCGAAGGCTTCGCCGATGCATGGGCACAAGCAGGTACTGCGCGTGCTCTGTTAAACTCAATGGTTATCGGTGTTACCGAAGGCTTCACTAAGAAGCTGCAGTTAGTCGGTGTTGGTTATCGTGCGGCTATTAAAGGTTCTTCAGTGAACCTCTCTCTGGGCTTTTCTCATCCAGTTGAGCACCAATTGCCTGCGGGAATCACTGCTGAATGTCCTACTCAAACTGAAATCGTACTGAAAGGTGCTGATAAGCAGGTGATTGGACAGGTTGCAGCTGACTTGCGCGCCTACCGTCGTCCTGAGCCTTATAAAGGCAAGGGTGTCCGTTACGCCGACGAAGTCGTGCGTATCAAAGAGGCTAAGAAGAAGTAAGGTAACACTATGGATAAGAAATCTGCTCGTATCCGTCGTGCGACCCGTGCGCGTCGCAAGCTCAAAGAGCTGGGTGCTACTCGCCTGGTGGTACATCGTACCCCGCGTCACATCTACGCACAGGTAATCGCTCCGAACGGTTCCGAAGTTCTGGTTGCTGCTTCTACTATAGAAAAAGCTATCGCTGAACAACTGAAGTACACTGGTAACAAGGACGCAGCAATTGCAGTAGGTAAAGCTATTGCAGAGCGCGCTATCGAGAAAGGCATCACAGGTGTTTCTTTCGATCGTTCTGGTTTCCAATATCATGGTCGTGTCCAGGCACTGGCAGATGCTGCCCGTGAAGCTGGCCTTCAGTTCTAAGGTAGAGGTCTAAGATGTCACACATCGAGAAACAAGCTGGCGAACTGCAGGAAAAACTGATCGCGGTAAACCGTGTTTCTAAAACTGTTAAAGGTGGTCGTATCTTCTCTTTCACAGCATTGACTGTGGTAGGTGATGGTAATGGTCGCGTAGGTTTTGGTTACGGTAAAGCGCGCGAAGTTCCAGCAGCAATCCAGAAAGCGATGGAAAAAGCCCGTCGCAACATGGTAAATGTCGCGCTGACTAACGGTACCCTACAACACCCTGTAAAAGGTGTTCATACTGGTTCCCGTGTGTTCATGCAGCCGGCTTCTGAAGGTACAGGTATCATTGCCGGTGGTGCAATGCGTGCAGTACTAGAAGTCGCTGGAGTACATAACGTTCTTTCTAAAGCGTATGGTTCTACTAACCCGATTAACGTGGTTCGTGCAACTATCGATGGTCTGAGCAATATGAAATCTCCGGATATGGTCGCTGCCAAGCGTGGTAAATCCGTTGAAGAAATTCTGGGGTAATTATCATGGCTAAGACTATTAAAATTACTCAAACCCGCAGTGCAATCGGTCGTCTGCCTAAACATAAGGCAACACTTCTGGGCTTAGGGTTACGTCGCATTGGTCATACTGTTGAACGTGAGGATACTCCTGCGGTTCGTGGTATGGTTAACGCAGTTTCCTACATGGTTAAAGTGGAGGAGTAACAGATGCGTTTAAATACTCTGTCTCCGGCCGAAGGGTCTAAGCACGCCGCTAAGCGTTTAGGTCGTGGTATTGGTTCTGGCGTCGGTAAAACCGGTGGCCGTGGTCACAAAGGTCAGAAATCTCGTTCTGGCGGTGGCGTACGTCGCGGTTTTGAAGGTGGTCAGATGCCTTTATACCGTCGTCTACCAAAATTTGGTTTCACCTCTCGCAAATCAATGGTTACTACAGAGATTCGTCTGTCTGACCTTGCGAAAGTTGAAGGCGGTATCGTTGACCTGAACACGCTGAAAGCAGCAAACATTATTGGTGTACAGATTGAATTTGCAAAAGTAATTCTTTCTGGTGAAGTTACTGCACCAGTAACCATTCGTGGTCTGCGCGTCACTAAAGGTGCTCGTGCGGCTATCGAAGCTGCTGGCGGTAAAATCGAGGAATAATTGAGCTGATGGCTAAACAACCGGGATTAGATTTTCAAAGTGCCAAGGGTGGGCTAGGTGAACTAAAACGCAGACTAATGTTTGTAATTGGTGCCCTAATCGTCTTCCGAATTGGTTCTTTTATTCCAATTCCTGGTATTGATGCCACAGTTCTTGCTAAATTGCTCGAGCAACAGCGTGGCACCATCATTGATATGTTTAACATGTTCTCTGGTGGTGCTCTTAGTCGTGCCTCTATCTTTGCATTGGGTATAATGCCGTATATTTCTGCGTCCATTATTATTCAACTATTAACTGTGGTTCATCCCGCACTGGCAGAGATAAAGAAAGAAGGGGAGTCTGGTCGTCGTAAGATTAGCCAGTATACCCGCTACGGCACACTCGTTCTGGCTGTGTTTCAGGCAATCGGTATTGCTACCGGTTTGCCTAATATGCCAGGCATGCAAGGTTTAGTTATTAATCCTGGTATTGCATTTTACGTTACCGCTGTTGTAAGCCTAGTCACTGGAACAATGTTCCTTATGTGGTTAGGTGAACAGATTACTGAGCGAGGTATCGGTAACGGTATCTCAATCATTATCTTCGCTGGTATTGTTGCGGGTCTTCCGCAGGCCGTTGGCCATACCATCGAGCAAGCACGGCAAGGCGGCCTACACTTCCTCTTATTATTGTTGGTTGCAGTTCTGGTATTCGCAGTGACTTACTTTGTTATATTTGTTGAGCGTGGACAACGTCGTATCGTTGTTAACTACGCAAAACGCCAACAAGGTCGTCGTGTGTATGCTGCGCAAAGTACACATTTACCTTTAAAAGTGAATATGGCCGGTGTTATTCCTGCTATTTTTGCTTCCAGTATCATCCTGTTTCCAGCGACGTTAACGTCTTGGTTCGGGGGAAGTACCGGGTGGTCATGGTTAAGTGCTATTTCGGATAATTTAGCACCAGGTCAGCCACTTTATGTGTTACTATACGCAACTGCTATCATCTTCTTCTGCTTTTTCTATACTGCGTTGGTGTTTAACCCGCGTGAAACGGCAGATAATTTGAAGAAGTCAGGCGCATTTGTACCGGGTATTCGTCCGGGAGAGCAAACGGCGAGGTACATCGATAAAGTGATGACGCGTCTTACTCTTATTGGCGCCCTGTATATTACTTTTATCTGCCTGATCCCGGAGTTCATGCGTGATGCGATGAATGTTCCATTTAGCTTTGGTGGTACATCACTGCTAATTGTCGTCGTTGTTATCATGGACTTTATGGCTCAAGTGCAAACTCTGATGATGTCAAGTCAATACGAGTCTGCATTGAAAAAAGCAAACCTAAAAGGCCAAGGCCGTTAATTTAGGCGCTTGAGAAGTTACGGAGAGTAAAAATGAAAGTTCGTGCTTCCGTCAAGAAAATGTGTCGTAACTGTAAAATTGTTCGTCGCGACGGCGTCGTGCGTGTGATTTGCAGCGTAGAACCTAAGCATAAACAGCGTCAAGGCTGATTTATTGCAGATTTTTCTTGCAAAGTCGGGTTGAGCTGGCTAGATTAGCCAGCCAATCTTTTTATGTAAGTGTATTCTTCATTTGAGTATCCTGAAAACGGGCTTTTCAGCATGAGAATACAGTTAATTAGTAATAGGAGTGCATAGTGGCCCGTATAGCAGGCATTAACATTCCTGATCATAAACACACTGTCATCGCATTAACTGCGATCTTCGGTATCGGTAAGACTCGTTCAAAAGCCATTTGTGCTTCTACGGGTATTGCTGAAGATGTTAAGATCAGTGAGCTGTCTGAAGAACAAATTGAGCAACTGCGTGAAGCAGTTGGCAAGTTCGTTGTTGAAGGTGATCTGCGTCGTGAAGTTACCCTGAGCATCAAGCGTCTTATGGACCTTGGTTGTTATCGTGGTTTGCGTCATCGTCGTGGTCTTCCGGTTCGCGGTCAGCGTACCAAGACCAATGCACGTACCCGTAAGGGTCCGCGCAAACCGATCAAGAAATAATCGGGGTGAGTAAATAATGGCAAAGGCACCAGTTCGTGCACGTAAGCGTGTAAGAAAACAAGTTTCAGATGGCGTGGCTCATGTCCATGCGTCTTTTAACAACACCATCGTTACTATTACTGATCGTCAGGGTAACGCACTGGGTTGGGCAACAGCCGGTGGTTCCGGTTTCCGTGGTTCACGTAAATCTACGCCGTTCGCTGCTCAGGTCGCTGCAGAGCGCTGTGCAGAAGCTGTAAAAGATTACGGTATTAAGAACCTAGAAGTCATGGTAAAGGGTCCGGGTCCAGGCCGCGAATCTACGATTCGTGCTCTGAACGCCGCAGGTTTCCGCATCACTAATATTACTGATGTGACTCCGATCCCTCACAACGGTTGTCGTCCGCCTAAGAAACGCCGCGTATAACGCGTCCGTTTCTAGGTAAGTTGGAGAAAGAAAATGGCAAGATATTTGGGTCCTAAGCTCAAGCTGAGCCGTCGTGAGGGCACTGACTTATTCCTTAAGTCTGGCGTTCGCGCGATTGATTCCAAGTGTAAGATTGAACAAGCCCCTGGTCAACACGGAGCGCGTAAACCGCGTCTGTCTGACTACGGCGGTCAATTACGTGAAAAACAAAAAGTTCGTCGTATGTACGGTGTTCTTGAGCGTCAATTCCGTAATTATTATCAAGAAGCAGCTCGTCTGAAAGGCAACACAGGTGAAAACCTGCTGGCTCTGCTAGAAGGTCGTCTGGATAACGTTGTTTACCGTATGGGCTTTGGTGCTACACGTGCAGAAGCACGCCAGTTAGTTAGCCATAAGTCAATCATGGTAAATGGTCACGTTGTTAACATCGCTTCTTATCAGGTAACTCCGAATGATGTTGTTAGCATTCGTGAGAAAGCCAAAAAGCAAGCTCGCGTAAAGGCGGCTCTTGAGCTGTCAGAACAGCGTGAAAAGCCAACCTGGCTGGAAGTTGATGCAGCTAAGATGGAAGGTGTGTTCAAGCGTCAGCCTGAGCGTACAGATCTGTCTGCGGACATTAACGAGCACCTGATCGTCGAGCTTTACTCTAAGTAAAGCTTGAGTACCAAAGAGAGGACACAATGCAGGGTTCTGTGACAGAGTTTCTAAAACCGCGCCTGGTAGATATCGAGCAAGTGAGTTCGACGCACGCCAAGGTGACCCTTGAACCATTAGAGCGTGGCTTTGGCCATACTCTAGGTAACGCACTGCGCCGTATTCTGCTTTCATCCATGCCGGGTTGCGCGGTGACCGAGGTTGAAATTGATGGTGTGCTTCATGAGTACAGCACCAAAGAGGGAATTCAGGAAGATATCCTAGAAATCCTGCTCAACCTGAAAGGGCTTGCGGTAAGAGTTCAAGGTAAAGATGAAGTTATCTTAACATTGAATAAATCTGGCATTGGCCCTGTGACTGCAGCCGATATCACCCATGATGGTGATGTCGAAATCGTCAAGCCACAGCACGTAATTTGCCACCTGACTGATGAAAATGCATCATTAAATATGCGTATCAAAGTTCAACGTGGTCGTGGTTATGTGCCGGCTTCTGCCCGAATTCATTCGGAAGAAGATGAGCGCCCAATTGGACGTTTGTTAGTCGATGCTTGCTACAGCCCTGTAGACCGTATAGCCTACAATGTTGAAGCAGCTCGCGTAGAGCAACGTACAGATTTGGACAAGCTAGTCATCGAAATGGAAACTAACGGCACAATCGATCCTGAAGAGGCGATTCGTCGTGCGGCAACCATTCTGGCTGAACAACTCGATGCTTTTGTTGACTTACGTGATGTTCGTCAACCAGAAGTTAAGGAAGAGAAACCAGAATTCGATCCGATCTTGCTGCGCCCTGTTGACGATCTGGAATTGACTGTCCGCTCTGCTAACTGCTTGAAAGCAGAAGCTATCCACTACATCGGTGATCTGGTACAACGTACCGAGGTTGAGCTTCTTAAGACGCCAAACTTGGGTAAAAAATCTCTTACTGAGATTAAAGACGTGCTGGCTTCACGTGGACTTTCTCTTGGCATGCGCCTCGAAAATTGGCCACCTGCAAGCATTGCAGATGAGTAACCGGATCACAGGTTAAGGTTTCACTGAGAAGGATAAGGTCATGCGCCATCGTAAGAGTGGTCGTCAACTGAACCGTAACAGCAGCCATCGCCAGGCTATGTTCCGTAACATGGCTGGTTCATTAGTCCGTCACGAAATTATCAAGACGACTTTACCAAAGGCTAAAGAACTACGTCGCGTTGTTGAGCCGCTGATTACACTTGCTAAGACTGACAATGTTGCAAACCGTCGTCTAGCATTCGCCCGTACTCGTGATAACGAGATCGTGGCAAAATTATTTAATGAGTTAGGCCCGCGTTTCGCGAGCCGTACTGGTGGTTACACTCGTATTCTTAAGTGTGGCTTCCGTGCTGGTGACAATGCTCCGATGGCTTACATCGAGCTCGTTGATCGTCCAGAAGCTCAGGCTGAAGCTGCAGAGTAATCTGCCTGCTGATGCAATAAAAAAACCCGCTTCGGCGGGTTTTTTTATTGACTGAATTTAGTGAGGGGATATTTATGCTATTCCTTGAAGCTCTTGTTGAGCGTTCTATTAAAGAGGCTATCGAGCAAGGTCAGTTCGATAATCTTCCCGGTGCCGGTCGACCTCTTTTACTCGATGATGATAGTCTTGTCCCAGAGAATTTACGAATGTCTTATCGGATAATGAAAATGAGCGGTTATCTCCCAGAGGAGTTGCAACTCAGACAAGATGCATTGAATCTTCAGACACTTATTATACATGCTACCAATACTGAAGAACGAAATGGTTATCATGCAGAACTAACCTTAGTTAAAACGAAACTCGTTCACGCAGGATTTACGATAGATTTTCTCGATAAAAGTGATTATGCAGATGCCGTTAAAGAGAGATTGTTGAAGAGAAACTGTAAATAAAAAAGCCATAACGTTCGTGTTATGGCTTCTCAGTGTAACGTGAAGATTATTTTGTTTTCAATAAATCACGGATTTCTGTCAGTAATACTTCCTCAGCACTAGGCTTAGGTGCAGGTTTTTCAACTTCTTTCTTCTTATAAAGTTTATTCATTACTTTGATCGCTAAGAAAATAGCAAATGCAATGATGATGAAATCAAAGATCGACTGGATGAAAATACCGTATTGCATAACAACCGCAGGAGTTTCGCCAACGGCAGGTTTTAATGTCCAAGCCATATTTTTGAAATCGATTCCACCAATCAATAAACCTAATGGTGGCATAATAATGTTGGCGACCAATGAAGAAACTATTTTGCCGAATGCAGCACCAATCACTACACCAACAGCTAAATCGACAACATTCCCGCGCATTGCAAAATCACGAAACTCTTTAAATAAACTCATGCAGGCTATTCCCTTATAAGATGAATGAAAGCGTACTTTACTAAAATATAATTTATATTACTACGCATCTTTCCAATCAATCATCGCGACTTGCTATAAGAAAAAGGGACTTGGCTGAAAAAGTTTCTCTACGTCACGGACGTATTTTTTATCTGTTAAAAAGAGTATGACGTGGTCAGCTTGTTCAATTCGGGTATTATCGTTGGCAATAATCACCTCATCTCCTCTGACAACTGCGCCGATAATAGTTCCAGGTGGGAGTTTGATTTCTTGAATAGTACGCCCTACTACTCTCGACGTATTTTCTTCGCCGTGTGCAACAGCCTCGATCGCTTCAGCAATACCTCTGCGCAGTGAGTGAACACTCACGATATCAGCTTTTCTAACATGACCAAGCAGAGCAGAAATTGTCGCTTGTTGTGGGGAGATGGCGATATCGATAACACTACCTTGAACTAAATCAACGTAAGCACGTCTCTGAATCAATACCATTGCTTTTTTAGCACCCATCTTTTTGGCGAGCATTGCAGACATGATATTTGCTTCATCATCATTGGTGACGGCAATGAAAAGATCAACCTGATCGATATTCTCTTCTGCTAAAAGCTCTTGATCGGAAGCATCACCATAGAATACCGTTGTATTGTTTAACTGTTGAGCGAGTTCTGCTGCGCGTTCTTTATTATGCTCAATCAATTTAATGCTGTATTGTTTTTCAAGTTTTTTAGCCAATCCAAACCCAATATTTCCACCACCGACGAGCATTATTCTTTTATAAGGTTTTTCAAGGCGTTGCATTTCACTCATTACCGCCCGAATATGTTGGTTGGCAGCAATAAAAAAGACTTCGTCCCCAGCTTCTATAATCGTTGTACCTTGTGGGCGGATCGGACGATCCTGCCTAAAAATGGCAGTGACTCGACTTTCTATATGTGGCATATGTTCGCGCATCGTCGAAAGTGGATTTCCAACTAATGGCCCGCCATAGTAGGCTTTCACAACCGCTAGGCTGACTTTATCATCGGCAAAATTAACAACCTGTAATGCACCTGGATATTCGATTAACCTGAAAATATTATCAATCACTAGTTGTTCTGGGGCAATCAAATGGTCAATAGGAATAGCTTCTGGAATGAACAGCTTATCCATATCACGTAGATAATCAGATGCGCGAATTCTTGCAATTCTGTTCGGCGTATTGAAGAGGGTGTAGGCGATCTGGCAGGCTATCATATTGGTTTCATCCGAGCTCGTAACAGCAACCAACATGTCAGCATCTTCTGCACCGGCTTCTTCTAAGGTGCTAGGATGCGATCCTGATCCGGTTACTACCCGTAAGTCGAACTTATCTTGTAAACTCCGTAACCGTGTAGGATCCGTATCGACAACCGTTACATCATTATTTTCGCCCACTAAATTCTCTGCAAGAGTGCCACCGACTTGGCCCGCACCCAGGATAATAATTTTCATTGTCGTGACACTCTTATCGTCGAATTATTTTTTTAAGATTTTTGCATAGAAGAAACCATCACCGCCTAGTTCGGAAGGGAGAACTTGTAGTCCATTGTTGCCTCCTCCAGGTAAAATCTCGTGGATTGCTTCGGGATGTTGGCTAAGAAAAGTATTAATTTGACGGCTATTTTCTTCAGGAAGAATTGAACAGGTCGCATAAAGTAAAGTTCCCCCAGATTTAAGCCGTTTCCATGCTGCTTCAAGGATCTCTTTTTGTAATGAAGCAAGTTCAGCGATATCGTTATCTCTTCTTAGCCACTTTATATCTGGATGCCGACGAATAACGCCGGTCGCAGAGCAAGGGGCATCAAGTAGAATACGATCGAAGTATTGATCATCGAGCCACTGTTCTGGGTAGCGTCCATCTCCACAAATTAACGTTGCGGTTAAATTCAAACGCTCTAAGTTTTCCGCCACTCTTGATAAACGTTGTGCATCGACGTCAACAGCAGTAACTTCTGCGGTACTAGCTAATTCGAGTATATGCGTAGTTTTACCACCGGGTGCAGCGCAAATATCCAATATTTTTTCACCGGGTTGTGGATCTAAATACAGCGAACAACGTTGGGCCGATAAATCTTGTACGGTCACCCATCCCTCCTTAAAGCCAGGAAGTGCAGTGACACCAACAGGTTTTTCTAAGCAGAGTGCTTGTGGGGATAAAGCAGTTGCTGTAGCGTCGAAGCCTGATTCTTGTAATAGAACAAGCCAACGGTCTCTTGAGATATAACTCTGATTAACCCTTAGCCACATCGGGGGACGACTATTATTGGCTTCTAAGATAGATACCCAATCATCAGGCCACGCTGCTTTAATGCGGGTAATAAACCATGATGGGTGCAGATAACGTATTGGGTCTGCAATATTATCAAACGTAAACTCAGTTTCGCGACGTTGGTAGGTTCTTAAAACTCCGTTAACAAGACCTTTTAGACTCTGGCGTTTTAAAAAAACAGCGGCTTGTACCGTTTCCGCAATAGCGGCATGTGGGGGAACTCGAGTATGCCGCAGTTGGTACAGACCTACCATAATTACATAGTGAATAATACGTTGCTTACCCTTCATCGGCTTGTCCATAAGCTGAAGAATAATATAATCGAGTTGAGGTAAATAACGTATTACGCCGAAACTTAATTCTTGAAGGAGCGCTCGGTCTTTTTCAGCGAGCAGCCTTTGTGCAGCTGGGAGAACTGTTGATAAAGATTGACCTTTATCAATAACCTGCTCAATCAGTTGTGCAGCAATCCCGCGCAGGTTAGTTATATTTTTCATTAATTACTCATCGGGTGATTAGAGCCGGGAGGCTTTCTAATTTAATACAGTTCCAGGGATGAACCATTCTTGTCGTGAGTTAAGCAGGTCCTGTGCAGACATAGCTTTCTTACCTGCGGGCTGCATAATTTCTAAGTTTAGAATGCCTTCGCTGGTCGCAACCTGAATACCCGATCTCTCTGCAGCAAGGATCGTTCCCGGCGTATAAGATTCGTGACTGGCTATGACCGAAGCTCGCCAAACTTTAATACTTTGCTCATTGACGACAAAGTAGCTAAAGGGCCAAGGATTAAAAGCTCGAATACAGCGTTCTAAAGCAGATGCAGAGAGATTCCAGTCCAATCGTGCTTCTTCTTTACTCAGTTTATGGGCGTAGGTTGCGAGAGTATTATCTTGCTTTTCAGGTGTTAACTGATTCTGTTCTAACAAAATCAAGCTATCAAGTAAGGCTTGTGGGCCTAGTTGGGCAAGTTTATCGTATAACGTGGCGCTGGTATCTTCAGGCGTAATAGGACAAGATACTTTAAATAACATATCACCAGTATCCAAGCCGACGTCCATTTGCATAATAGTAATACCAGTCATTGTGTCACCGGCCCACAGCGCTCGTTGGATTGGTGCAGCACCGCGCCATGTTGGGAGTAGTGAACCGTGCACGTTTAAACAGCCAAGCTTTGGCATTTCCAATACTTTCGCCGGCAATAATAATCCATAAGCCACTACAATCATAACGTCAGCATTAAGCTCAGCAACTAATTGCTGCTGTTCAGCACTCCGCAATGATTCAGGTTGAAATACTGGAATCCCTTTTTCTTCAGCAAGTACTTTCACCGGAGACGGCATCAGTTTCTTCCCTCGTCCTGCAGGACGATCAGGTTGCGTGAAAACGCCTACAACTTGATAAGAAGAACTGAGTAAAACTTCAAGGTGTTTAGCAGCAAAATCTGGCGTTCCGGCAAATATTATTTTTAAGGAATCTGACACTGTACCGTTCTCTCGGTGATGATTAAGGATTATCCGCGGTGGTTCTGGCGCGCAAGTTTCTCTAGTTTCTGACGAATACGTTGACGTTTTAAAGGAGAAAGGTAGTCAATGAAAAGTTTTCCCTCTAAGTGGTCAATTTCATGTTGGATACAGATCGCGAGTAAGCCATCAGCTTCTAATGTGAACTGTTCACCGTCACGATTCAATGCTTGTACTGTCACTTTCTCAGCACGAGGGACAAGCGCTCGCTGTTCTGGGATGGAGAGACAACCTTCCTCAATTCCTGTTTCACCACATTTATTTAGGATTTCAGGGTTAATGAGCACCAGTCGTTCATTTCTTTCTTCAGAGACGTCGATAACAATGATTCGTTGGTGAATGTCTACTTGAGTTGCGGCCAATCCGATACCTTCTTCCGCGTACATCGTTTCAAACATATCATCGACGATTTGTTTGATTTCCGCGGTAATTTGATCAACTGGCTTCGCTACTTTGCGAAGCCGCTCATCAGGATAATGTAGGACTTGTAACACTGACATATATTTCCAAATTTCTATTCTAAAAAAGTTAATTATCTATCTTTATTGTAGCCTTTTCACTGCATGATTGACAGTCTTGATAAGGTGGAGGAATGAGCTAATGCAAACGATAGAAAATGATATGGAAATCTGGTTACGTTGTTCAGCAATAAAGAATATGAAGTATCACTATCGCGTCCAGCTCATTGATACTTTATGCCAGTTACCTGTTATTAATCGGGAGTCACTTCGTTTTCTTAAGCTTTCTGAGCGGCAGATTAGTCAATATTATCATGCTATCTCTGCTGAAGAGATAGCTCGTGCTCAAGAGTGGATAAGAGGGGAAAATCATTACTTTATTCATTATCGCCATAGCCAGTATCCCTCATCCCTTAAGCAATGCGTGACGGCGCCTCTATATCTTTTTGCTATCGGTAATATAGGGTTATTAACTAAAGTTCAATTAGCTATTGTGGGGAGTCGTCACTGTACCTATTACGGTAAATACTGGGCTGAAATTTTTGCTAGTGGAATTGCCAATCACAATGTAGTCGTGACAAGTGGTCTTGCTTTGGGGATTGATACTATCGCACACCGTGCGGCGCTCTCTGTGTCTGGATCAACGATTGCTGTACTGGGAAGTGGTCTTGAACACATTTATCCACGTGAGAATAGTGAACTATTTCAAAAAATTATCCATAACCAAGGATTAGTGATTAGCGAATTTCCATTAAATGCTCACCCCAAGGCAGCTCATTTTCCAAGAAGAAATCGTATTATTAGCGGATTGAGTGTTGGAACTTTAGTTGTTGAGGCTTCCCTTCGTAGTGGCTCTTTAATTACAGCGCGGTATGCCTTAGAACAAAATAGGAACGTGTATGCACTTCCTGGTTCTCTGAGTAGTCCCGAATCAGCGGGTTGTCATTGGCTCATTCAGCAAGGTGGGCTACTTGTTAAAGAAGTTGCCGATATTATTGAAGACATACATCCTGCACATCCTTCTGTGCTATATCCCGCTCTTCAGTCAATAAATTTTGCAGAGAGTGATAAAGTACCATTGCCATTTGCCGATCTCTTGGCTAACGTAGGAGATGAAGTAACATCTGTTGACGTTGTCGCTGAACGTGCCGGCCAACCTGTGCCAGAGACAGTTGTAGCCTTACTAGAACTGGAGTTAGCAGGATGGATCGCAGCTGTACCCGGCGGCTATGTCCGATTAAGGAGGGCAAGCCATGTTCGACGTTCTAATGTACTTGTTTGAAACATATATCCACAGCGAAATTGAAACTCAGGTGGATCAGGATAAGTTGACTAATGACTTAACTGATGCCGGTTTTCACCAAGAAGATATCTATAATGCTTTGAGCTGGTTGGAAAAACTTGCTGATTATCAAGATGGCTTAGTTGAACCATTACTTATGCTTAATGACCCTCTCTCTGCTCGTATTTATACGGAACAAGAGAGCATGAAATTAGATGCTGAATGTCGTGGCTTCATATTGTTGCTTGAACAGATGCAAGTTCTGAATATTGAAACGCGTGAAATGGTTATTGAACGCGTAACTGCTCTGGATACCCAGTCATTTGAGTTGGACGATCTAAAATGGGTAATCTTGATGGTACTATTCAATATTCCTGGATGTGAAAACGCTTACCAACAGATGGAAGAGCTTTTATTCGATGTGACTGATAAAGTTATCCACTGAGAATTGTTTTAATTGTGAAATCATGTCCAAAATCGAGTTATTTTCTATAGCGCAGCAAGAGCTCTGCCCGCAGTGCGGAGCAGAGCTCGTTATTCGTTCAGGTAAGCATGGTCCATTTCTGGGCTGCTCTACATATCCTCAATGTAATTATATTCGCTCATTAATACCGTCATCTGATGGACATATTGTGAAGGTTCTCGAAAATCACCCATGTCCTAAATGCAGTGCTGATAAGGCATTAAGACAGGGCCGCTATGGCATGTTTATTGGCTGCACACAGTTTCCTGAATGTGATTACTCCGAAGCGATCACCCAAGCAGATTCAACGCAGATTCCTTGTCCTGAATGTCAGCATGGAACGTTAGTCAAAAGACAATCACGATTTGGTAAAACGTTTTATGCTTGTTCAGACTATCCCAAGTGTCGCTATGCACTTAATCATCTGCCTATAAATGATGTCTGTCCTCATTGTGGTTTCAAGCTACTCTATACAAAAAAGAGTGCTAAAGGTCTAAAAACCTTCTGCGCCAATAAACAATGTGGAATCGAAGTTATTTCTATTTCTGAAGAGTGAATTCATGCCCAACATCAACTACCAAGATTCATTCAGCCGCTGCCTTGTGGCACTGAATGAGGGAAACGTTATTGCTTATCCAACAGAAGCTGTTTTTGGTCTCGGTTGTGACCCAGATAATCAACAAGCGGTTGAAAAATTATTATTACTTAAGCAGAGGCCAGTAGAAAAAGGACTTATCCTTATTGCGGCTTCCTACGAACAGTTACTACCTTATATTGCGACTAATAAAATTAGCGCAGAACAGACAGAAAGAATGTTAAAACATTGGCCCGGTCCAGTAACATTCGTTGTGCCAGCATCCACATATGCGCCTAAGTGGATAACTGGAAAATTTGATAGTATTGCTGTCCGCGTTACAGATCATCCGGTAGCAAGGTTACTTTGCGAATCTTTAGGTAAACCGCTAGTGTCGACGAGCGCAAATTTATCAGGTCAGCCTCCGGCGCGAGTTTGGGGGGATGTAATGACACAGTTTGGGGATGACTTCAGTGTCGTTATGGCTCCGACTGGTGGCCGTGAAAATCCCTCTGAAATAAGGGATGCGCTAACTGGTGAACGTATAAGGGAAGGGTAATCGAATGAATACAAACGAGTTCGTGGTCATGGGCAATCCAATATCACACAGTAAATCACCATTCATTCACCAACAATTTAGTGAGCAGACGGTAATTCAACATCGTTATGGGCGTTTACTCATAGAGCTAGATAATTTTGAAAATGCGGCACGAGATTTTTTTCAACGAGGTGGGAAAGGGGCGAATGTTACCCTACCTTTTAAACAAGAGGCCTTTAAACTCGCGGATAAGCTCACCGCACGAGCCAAATGCGCGGGTGCCGTTAATACGCTCAAACTTTTAGAAACGGGTGAAATACTCGGAGATAATACGGATGGTATTGGTTTAGTGTCGGATATTCATCGACATTTTAGCTTAAAAGCAAATGCTAAAATTTTGATCCTAGGAGCTGGTGGTGCGGCGAGAGGAGTGGTACAGCCTTTACTCGGTTGTGGTTATCAACTCTCTCTGAGTAATAGAACTGAGTCTAAAGCTGAGGCGATGATTGAAGACTTTAAGGATATCGGTTTACTTCGTCTGCATAAAGCCGATGATACCTATAATGATTATGACCTCGTGATTAATGCAACGTCCAGTGGCGTATCTGAGGAAGTTCCACTGCTGGATGAACAATGCTTCAAGCCATCAACATGCTGTTATGACATGTTTTATAAGGTGGGTAACACCGCGTTCATCAACTGGGTGGTGAGCTTAGGTGTGAACAACACTGCAGATGGCCTCGGTATGTTGGTCGGTCAAGCAGCTCATGCATTTCATCTTTGGCACGGTGTTATGCCGGAGGTCGAACCCGTAATTAACATATTACGTAAAGAGATGGCTCAATGAATCAGGCAATACATTTTTTAGAAGATGAATACTTGGATCAAGAGCGCCAAGCGATAATTTTTTCCGCGTTATCACAGGGTAATAAGTTAGCGTGCGGGCTCAGTATCGTAACATTAAGTCAGCTATTTGAAGAAGGTGAACCCTTAACCATTTTTAACCGGTACCGCTGGGACATTGAAGAGATGGCTGAAAAAGTGATTAATGCCCAGCAGGATGATGCCCAAGGATATTATTGGTTGTCCAAGTAAATTTGCTTCCAATCTCTATAATTGTCCGAGGACTGTTTCAGGCTATGTATCTCTTCAGCAGTTAATTGGCGTATTTGTCTAACCGGATTACCCAGGTATAAAAAACCACTACTTAACCTTTTTCTTGGTGGAATAAGGCTTCCGGCGCCAATCAACACGTCATCTTCGATCTCTGCTCCATCAAGAAGAATACTTCCCATTCCAACGATCACTCTGTTACCTATTGAACAGCCGTGAAGCATTACTTTATGACCAATGGTTACATCATTGCCAATGATAAGGGGATAGCCGGACGGGTTCTTCTGTGAACGATGTGTGACATGCAGAACGGAACCATCTTGTATATTAGTTCTCATCCCGATCGTAATCGTATTAACATCGCCGCGTATAACAACTAACGGCCATATACTTGAATGATCCTTAATGATCACATTACCAATAATAACAGCAGAAGGATCAATCATAACCTCTTGTCCAATTTTTGGGGTATGTCCGTTGAAAGCGCGTAGAGAGTTCTGCATGGCGTTTTAACCTTAATTACAGTGTGTAGCGGCCTAGAATTGTGTATTAGAACAACGATATGATTTATTTTTGCACGGAATGATTTAATTATCACCACTTGGTAAAAAAGTTTAAGTAATCCCTTGCGCTCTCGGCGGAACTCCCTATAATGCGCATCCACTGACACGGCAAAGCACGATACGCAGCGCGGTGACAGGCACTAAAGCAATTTAGTCCAGGAGAAAAAATCAAAATAATGATTGACTCCTGAGGTGAAGCGAGTAATATACGCCACCTCGCGACAACGAGTTAAAA
>NZ_JABBFO010000005.1 GCF_018494035.1 Rosenbergiella australiborealis | reverse complement strand
TGCTGATATGGCTCAGTTGGTAGAGCGCACCCTTGGTAAGGGTGAGGTCCCCAGTTCGACTCTGGGTATCAGCACCAGATACAAATAGCATGAGTTCGGAAAAATACAGAATTTGCCTGGCGGCACTAGCGCGGTGGTCCCACCTGACCCCATGCCGAACTCAGAAGTGAAACGCCGTAGCGCCGATGGTAGTGTGGGGTCTCCCCATGCGAGAGTAGGGAACTGCCAGGATCCTTTTAGAAGAGGCCACCCAATAGGGTGGCCTTTTTGCTTTTTCCTTTTTTTGCTAAGTTAAGCTGAAATTATTTCACCTATCCCTTCCATTTCTCGACACTGTTACACGACCACGTTATATTGGCTATCTGGACGTCTAAAATAGAATTCGAGGATTAAGTGTTATGCCGATTAAAGTACCTGATGAACTCCCTGCAGTGAATTTTTTGCGTAATGAGAATGTATTTGTTATGACAGATACGCGCGCCCATCTGCAAAATATTCGCCCTTTGAAGGTACTGATCCTCAATTTAATGCCGAAGAAAATTGAAACTGAAAATCAATTTCTTCGCTTATTGTCTAATTCACCTTTACAACTTGATATCCAACTTTTGCGTATTGATAATCGTGAGTCACGCAATACTCCCACAGAGCATCTGAATACTTTTTATCGTAATTTTGAAGACATCAAAGACAATAATTATGATGGGTTGATTATTACCGGTGCTCCACTGGGCCTGGTTGACTTTGATGATGTCGCTTATTGGCCGCAGATCAGTGAAATCTTAAGTTGGGCGAAAAAACATGTCACCTCAACACTCTGTATCTGTTGGGCGGTACAAGCCGCACTGAACATTCTTTATGACCTACCGAAGCAAACATTAGATAAAAAACTATCAGGGGTTTACGAGCACATAAATTTGGAACCTCATGCTCTCCTGACACGGGGTTTTGATGAAACTTTTCTTGCTCCGCATTCACGTTATGCAGCTTTTCCCGTAGAAACGATTAAAGCCTTTACCGACTTAGATATATTAGCGACATCTGAACAAGCGGGGGCTTATTTGATGGCATCTCGGGATAAGCGTTTAGTTCTCGTGACGGGCCATCCTGAATATGATGCTGATACGTTAGGTGCTGAGTATCTTCGTGATCGGGAGGCAGGGCTACAGCCAGTACTTCCCGAAAATTACTTCCCACACAACGATGCAAGTAAAAAACCTAAAGCCGCCTGGCGCAGCCACGGCCATCTCTTATTTGCTAATTGGCTTAATTACTATGTTTATCAAATTACACCTTTTGACCTTCGTGAGATGAACCCTACTTTGGAATAAGGCTATTTGATCATGAATATCGACCGCGCTTTACTTATCCTATAATTTCGCTATATGAGTTTGGGCGATACGTCGTTTTTGATTTGGCATAATGCGGATCTTGGGGGTAGGCTTAATGCCTTTTGGTCTTGTGACCTGACCCAATAAACAAAACAGTGACACTTGGCTGCGCTGTATTGTCTTATTGAGCGAGAGGAAAAGAGCCGATGCGTTTTCTGGTTTATGGCGAAAAGCGGGATATAGCTAACGAATAGTAAGGCTCGACAGTATTTTACTGTCGAGCCTTATTGCTTTTAAGGGGTTTTCTTCCCTGACCAATATCCTGAAAGTAGAGAACCAGAGATATTATGCCACACAGAGAAGAGTGCGCCTGGCAGTGCTGCCAATGGCGAGAAGTAAATCTTACCTAAAGTTGCCGCCAATCCAGAGTTTTGCATACCGACTTCCAGCGCTAACGTTCGACATACTGACTCATCGAAGCCAAATAATTTACCTCCCCAGTATCCAGCAATCAGCCCAATAGCATTATGCAGAATAACGGCAATAATAACGGTAACGCCAACCTGAGTGATAAAGTTCTGACTTCCTGCGACCACCGCTGCAATAATCAGAAGAATAGCGATCATCGACAAAGTGGGAAGATAAGGCTCGACACGATCAACGGCTTTTTTACAGCGATGGTGCACGATCAACCCCAATCCAATAGGGATTAGCACTATCTTCACAATACTCCATAACATACCGGCAATATCGACTTGAATAGCCGTATCGACATATAAGCGGGTCAGCAACGGCGTGGCAATCACGCCCACTAATGCTGACACCGAGGAGATAGTGACCGAGAGCGCGACATCGCCTTTAGCGAGGTAAATCATCACATTTGAGGCTGTGCCACTGGCAACGCTACCTACCAAAATCATTCCCGCGGCGAGATCTGCAGGCATATGCATCACCTTAGCGAGTCCATAAGCGGCTGCGGGCATCACCAAGTAGTGTAAAAACGTCCCAGCTAATACAGGAGCAGGACGCGTTAACACTCGGCGAAAGTCATCAAAACTCAGGGTAACGCCCATTCCAAACATAATCAGCATTAGTAATTCGCTGACCCAAGGACCCACCGGGGTAAAAGTTGCTGGCCGCCAATAAGCGATAGCAGAAAGCAAGACTGCCCAAAGTGGAAATAGCCTGGTAAACATGGCTAACATCATTGTTCCTTACTCAAAAAGATGTTGGTGCAATGTTTGAACCGCTGCTTCCGCGTCCTTACTTGGCAGTAAGAAACAGAGATTATTTTCACTTGCACCATAACAAATTAAACGCAAATTAAAGTCCGATAGCACGCCAAAAACCTTTTTGCCCACCCCTGGTGATTGCGAAAGATGATTACCAATTAATGCCACTAACGATAAGTCTTCTTCAACTTCAACACGACATAGTGTGGATAGCTCGGTCAGCAGCGCCTGAGTCAGTAAACCACGAGCCTGGCCACTGGTATTGGCCGTATCAAGGGTTAGAGCAATACTGACCTCCGATGTGGTAATTAAATCCACAGAAATATTATGGCGTGCTAAAACGGCAAAAACTTCAGCTAAGAAACCTCGTGCGTGGAGCATTTTCAGACTGTGCAGCGTCAATAATGTCTGACGCCGACGTAAGGTCAGGGCTCTAAATAACGGTTTCTCATTCGTCTCGTGGTAAACAAAAGTACCGCCATCGTTAGGGGCTTTGCTTGAGCCGACAAAAACAGGAATATTATTGCGTACTGCGGGAAGGAGGGTGGCGGGATGCAATACTTTCGCACCAAAGGTCGCCATTTCAGCGGCCTCTTCAAATGAAATCTCTGCAATACGTTTCGCGGTAGGAACGACTCTTGGGTCGGTGGAAAAAATACCCGTTACATCCGTCCATATATCGATTCGGCTTGCTTTAATCGCCTCGCCAAGCAAAGCGGCGGTATAGTCACTGCCACCACGGCCTAAAGTGGTGGTGCGCCCTTTACTTTCACAACCAATAAACCCTTGGGTAATCACCAGATTATCATTAAGCAGCGGAGCAAGGTGTAGGCTAGAAAGCTCACCTAAGGCCTTAAGATCGGGTTCTGCGTTACCAAAACGATCATTAGTACGCATAATCTTACGTACATCAAACCATTTCACTGATACCTTTCTTTCACGGATAAGTTCGGTAAACAGTAGGGTAGACATCAATTCACCGTGACTAACAAGTTCATCGGTCAGGGCAAGGGAGGTCGCCAGTGAAGCGGCTTCAGAGAGAGTTGTAATACTTTCGAGGATGCGGTCAATTTCATCGCGAACAACGTCAGCACTACTCAGATTATCGACGATGGCATACTGAATACGACGGACTTCATCGAGTAAAAATGCGCGACGAGCAGCTTCTTGACCTGAGGCGAGTTCAACGAGAAGATTGGTGACACCAGCAGACGCCGACAAAACAACAAGTTTGACTTCTGGATAACTGAGTACAATATCGGCACTGCGTGACATTGCTTCAAAATCAGCAACACTGGTACCACCGAATTTTGCCACAATGAATGTGGATTGGGACATGCTTTACACCCTCGATTCTAAAATTATCAACGAACAATTCATTTTTAGGTGAGGGAGGACGATAAAGCATCAGCGCTTTCGACTCAGAAGCCCCCCACCTAACGTCATTAACATCAATTGATGCCTTGGTGACAGCTCAAGGGATTCAGCCCCTGTAGCCGACAACTAAACAGTCCGTCTGTTTAGTGTCTCGGCATCACTCCCCCTGATATGTCGTCATGGAACACGGATTCTCCGACATACTGCCTGGGTGATGCGCCTCTTCTGATTACGGCGTTAATACGCCATTGAGTAGAAATATCGTTTAATACCGGTGCTGTCAACGCTAAATCGTTTATCACAGAAATTTAATAGTAAAGTTTTCTACTATTATGGAAATCGAGCTGATTATTTAGGCGCTAAATAGCACCTCCTAGCAAATCTCCTTGATGAGGACGTTCTAGAGTAAGGGATAATTAAGAGGCACCCTAGTGGCTAACGCATGGTTATCTTGGATAAATTCAGTCAAGATGGCAGTGACGGCACCAGTGTGTCGAACGACAACCCAGGCATGGACTAACTGCCCGCGAAGCGTGTGCGAGGTTTATCTCTGTCGACAGTTTATTAACTAACTAAGAGTGTGGTTATGAAAAATATTAATCCTACACAAACAGCAGCATGGAAAGCGTTAGAGCAGCATTTTCAAACAATCAATGAAACGGACATTGCCTCGCTTTTTGCTCAAGATCCTCAACGTTTTTCTCATTTTTCGTCAACCTTTGAAGATAAAATTTTAGTCGACTATTCAAAAAACCGTATCACTCAAGAAACGTTGGATAAACTTCTGACTTTGGCGGAAGAGTGCGACTTATCTGGTGCGATTGCCTCGATGTTCGCGGGAGAGAAAATTAACCACACTGAAGACCGTGCCGTACTGCACGTCGCTTTACGTAACCGCAGCAATACGCCGATCTATGTCGATGGCAAAGACGTTATGCCCGAAGTGAATGCTGTGCTGGAAAAAATGAAACAGTTCTCTTCGCGTATCATTAGCGGTGAGTGGAAAGGGTATACCGGTAAAGCCATCACTGATGTGGTCAATATTGGGATTGGTGGATCAGACCTTGGGCCATTTATGGTCACCGAAGCCTTGAGACCTTATAAAAACCATCTTTCCATGCACTTTGTCTCAAATGTCGATGCCACGCATATTGCCGAAACCTTAAAACCTCTTAACCCTGAGACCACGCTATTCCTTGTGGCCTCAAAAACGTTTACCACGCAAGAAACTATGACTAACGCACACAGTGCTCGTGATTGGTTCCTTGCACAAGCGGGTGACGAAGAGCACGTTGCTAAGCACTTTGCCGCACTCTCCACCAATAGTTCTGCCGTCAGCGAATTTGGTATTGATACTGACAATATGTTTGAATTTTGGGACTGGGTGGGCGGACGTTACTCCTTATGGTCGGCCATCGGTCTCTCTATCGCCCTGTCTATTGGTTTTGATAACTTTGAGCAGCTGTTATCCGGTGCACATGCCATGGATAAACACTTTTCTCAGACACCAGCCAAAGATAACTTACCGGTGACCTTGGCACTGATTGGTCTGTGGTATAACAATTTCTTTGGTGCGGAAACAGAAGCGATTCTTCCCTACGATCAATATCTTCACCGTTTTGCTGCCTATTTTCAGCAAGGTAATATGGAATCTAACGGGAAATATGTCGATCGTGATGGCAATCCGGTGAATTACCAAACTGGCCCAATCATTTGGGGTGAACCGGGCACTAATGGTCAACATGCTTTTTACCAATTGATTCACCAAGGGACCAAAATGATCCCTTGTGATTTTATCGCCCCGGCTATCAGCCATAACCCGCTGAGTGATCATCACGACAAACTACTGTCTAACTTCTTTGCACAAACCGAAGCCTTAGCATTTGGTAAAACGAAAGATGCAGTTGAAAAAGAGTTTGTCGAAGCAGGGAAGTCGCTGCAAGACGTTGCACACATTGTTCCTTTTAAAGTTTTTGAAGGGAATCGTCCGACTAACTCGATTTTATTAAAAGAGATCACCCCCTATAGTCTCGGTGCTTTAATCGCGATGTACGAGCATAAAATCTTTACCCAAGGGGCAATACTGAATATTTTCACGTTTGACCAGTGGGGAGTGGAGCTAGGGAAGCAACTGGCTAACCGCATTCTGCCTGAGTTAAAAGTCGATGATGTTATCAGCTCCCATGACAGCTCAACCAATGGACTGATCAATCACTATAAATCGTGGCGTTAAGTTAAGTGATTACAGAAAAAAGCGGCTTAAACGCCGCTTTTTTTGATTAAAAGTCAGTAGTTATTGAGATATCTGTCACATTAAAGCATTATTATTTTTCAGCTCGCTTCTTATAAAAATGAGAAAAAATAATGAATGATCAAGTTGTTATTTCAAAAATACCTCGCATTATCGCCAATATTTTACAATGGGTACTTAATATTGGACTTATCGTTTTAGCCGCCATTCTGGCTATTTTTTTGGGGAAAGAGACCTATAACCTAGTAACGGTACTTTTTCATCGTGGTGAAGAGCAATCCTCTTACCTCTTGATAGAGGGTATTGTTATCTACTTTCTCTACTTTGAGTTTATAGCCTTAATTATCAAATACTTCCTATCAGGGTATCATTTCCCCTTACGCTATTTTATTTATATTGGCATTACCGCTATTGTGCGGCTGATCATTGTTGACCATAAAAACCCCTTAGATACTCTGATTTATTCAGCGGCAATTTTGGTATTAGTCGTGACCTTATGGTTAGCGAATAGCCGCCGGTTAAAGCGCGAATAAGGATATGCAGGACGGCTTTTCGCAGAAGATTCAGTGGTATTCTGGTATGATTATGTTCATTTCTGAGTAAATACGGATTATTTCATGGGTTATCAGCCGGTGGAGACATTACTCACTGACCATTTTTCTGCGCTTTCCGCAACAGCGTGTTTACCCGAAATCTACTCTTGGCTGGTGGATGAGTCCTCGATGACGGCACGTTTAGAAGCGCTGTGTCGAGTGTTAGAGGTTTCTATCGTCAAAGAAGGCTTTATTACGGCGCTCGGGCTCTCTGCGGATGAGCAATCTTTATTGAGGCCGCACGCCAACGATCAGCGCTTTTGGTTAAGAGAAGTACAACTGATTGCGGACGGTTCTCCCTGGTTAGCTGGGAGAACCGTTATTCCCGAAAATACCTTACAGGGGCCGGAGACAGCGTTAACGGCATTGGGTAATCGCCCTTTGGGACATTATTTATTTCAAAATACATCATTGAGTCGAGATTATTTAAATCCCGGAATAATCGGTGGATTATGGGCACGGCGTTCTTTATTACGCCTTGCCAAAAAACCGCTATTATTAACCGAAATTTTTTTACCTGATTCACCCCTCTATCAGTCATCGGCAAAAGGATCTTCAGCGTGTACTCTGCTACCCGTTCAAAAATAAACGCGTATCGACAACTTATGCGGCTGGATAAGCCGATTGGTACCCTTCTCCTACTTTGGCCAACGTTCTGGGCATTGTGGTTATCCGGCATGTCGTTCCCACCGGTATCGGTGCTTGTGGTATTTACGCTCGGGGTCATCTTTATGCGTGCCGCCGGATGCGTCATTAATGACTACGCGGATCGCAATATTGATGGGCATGTTGAGCGAACAAAACATCGTCCTCTCGCCAGTGGACGCATCACAGCCAAAGAAGCAAAGCGACTATTTATTGTACTGGTGCTCTGTTCTTTCCTACTGGTTCTGAGTATGAACAGAATGACGATTCTGTTATCGGTAGGTGGGGTTTTACTGGCATCTGTATATCCCTTTATGAAACGCTACACACATTTGCCACAAGTGGTACTGGGCGCGGCTTTTGGTTGGGCGATACCGATGTCTTGGGCTGCCGTCACCGGAACGGTACCGACGGTTTGCTGGCTGCTTTTTGCCGCGAATGTGTGTTGGACGGTTGCTTATGATACGCAATATGCAATGGTAGATCGAAATGACGATCTCAAGATTGGAGTAAAATCTACCGCTATTCTTTTTGGCCGACATGACCGCGCTATCATTGGTTTATTGCAATTTATTACGCTATTTCTGATGGTGCTGGTTGGTAGGATGTTACACCTCAATATCTTTTATTATCTCGGTTTAGCGGTGGCGGCAGTGCTGTTTGTCTGGCAACAAAAGCTGATTTTCCATCGTGAACGCGCTGCGTGTTTCCAAGCATTTTTAAATAATAATTATGTAGGATTAGCGATTTTTGTCGGGATTATCGTCAATATGCTGCCTTTTATTAACTTAATGTAATCGGCCTAAATGAAAAGGCGACCTGAGGTCGCCTTTTTTTATCCTTTAACTATTGTGACTGTCTTGCGTTACCGTATCGGCATTTTCAATCGTTTGCCGTACATCACGCCCCATCAAATCTAAAAGCAGATTACGCATCACGATCGATTTTTGGATATCTGCATCATCACGATCACTGATATAACCTTCATCACGTAACGTTAATACCAATCCAGTAAATACCGCTTTATCGAAAAATTCAGGGGCATTGATACCATGCAGAACGGAAAGTCGTTGAGCCAGAGTTCGGCTCTCTTTTTCTAACGTACCGCGGTTAATGGTGGGTCTGGCGCTTAAAATCGTAAAGGTTATTGCATAACGTTGTAGTGTTTCACGAACACCGGCTGCAAGCAGCTGAAGTGTGCGATAACGCGATGTCGATGTGGATGTAATAACGCCTTCACTTTCTGTAATGAGCTGCTGACGACTTAACTCACTCAGTAATAAATTAATGGTTTGTGTTAACTGCTCATCATTCCAATGCAGGAAAAGCTCACGCTTTAACATTGGGTAGATAAGTTTGACCTGCTTGCAGAGTTCGTCATAGCTCAGGGATTTATGTTGAAGAATAATGCTGGCTAATAACGAAGGTAAGACTAATAGATGATGAATATTATTACGATAATAGGTCATCAACACCGCTTGTTCTCGAGGCAGTACAATGATTTCACCTAAAGTATCTTGCTCAATCGAAAACTTGTTCATTTCAAGCGCATGATCGAGCAGCTCTTGAGGCGTCATCTCCGGGAGTGTTGATTCCGAGGAATAAGGAACATTTCGCAAGAGATCGCTGTAGCAGGAGAGTTGGTCAAGTAATTGCTCGCGAGTCAAGGAGCGCTGACGCGAGGCCAATAATGCCGTCACACATAAATTCATCGCATTTGCAGCGCCCGCATTGTTGATACGAGTCATAAGCTGTTCCGCGATATCATTCACAACGGGGGTTAGCCAGGTTGGGCGTTGGACTTCGATAGGGTCAATATCATTACGCCATTCTGGAACATGTTGATTGAGATAAGTATTGAGCGGTAATGGTTCACCAAAGTTAACAAATCCCTCACCGAGATTGCGCAGCTTTCTTAACCCCCGCAGCATTTGCATGAAGCCTTCTTTTTCCTTCGCGGCTCCCCGCAACTCTTTTGCATAAGTCGCAACCTCCATAACATGCTCATAACCGATATAAATCGGAACGAGTGTAATAGGGCGGTTGGTTCCTCGTAGCATGGCTTGTAGGGTCATAGTTAAAGTGCCGGTTTTCGGATCAAGTAAGCGGCCAGTACGCGAACGCCCACCCTCGACAAAATATTCGACAGAATATCCACGACTAAATAGCTCACCTAAATATTCACGGAATACCGTGGAATACAGTTTATTGCCCTTAAATGTCCGGCGGATAAAGAAAGCCCCAAGGTGGCGGAATATCGGGCCAGCCGGCCAGAAATTGAGGTTGATCCCTGCCGCAATGTGCGGTGGCACTAACCCTTGGTGGTAAAGCACATAGGAAAGTAGCAGATAGTCCATATGGCTACGGTGACAAGGTACATAGACCAGTTCATGGCCATCTTGTGCCAGTTGGCGGATACGCTCGCCACCATTGACCGTAATACCTTTATATAATCGGCTCCACAGCCAACTCATTACACGATCAGTAATACGAATAGCTTCGTAAGTAAAATCCGCCGCGATTTCTTCCATCATTTCGACCGCATTTTTTTGTGCTTGATCGAGCGTGATTTTTTTAGATCGAGCTTCATCCTCGACGGCTTTGGCAATCGCGGGCGATTGCAGGAGTTTTGAAAATAGCTGTTGGCGTGCTGGCAGGCTCGGCCCAACTGCGGCTAAGCGTTGGCGAGCAAAGTGTATATGCGCCACACGCGCTAATTTATGGGCAATCGATTTGTCGGTGCCATGTTCGTCAGCCATTTGACGCATTGAGACTTTGGCAGAGAAACGAACGAAACTGTCGCGGCCTAACCACAGTACGGCAAACAGTTTTTGTATACCGTTAAGTTCACGTAGAGAAGGACCGGGTTCACCATTGATTTCACGTGATGGCGCTCGACCAAACATCACGGAAACCGGGACGAGTTGTACGTCCAATGACGGGTTATTTTTATGCAAATCGAGACAGTCATGAAAAATCTTCACTGATTCTTGATGTGGCGTAAACGAGGGGAATACCCGTGGCCCGTCGTGCATAAAAACATAACGGGGTAATAGAACACCATCTATCTCAATAGGCAGTAACGGATCGGGAAGATCATGCTTCAAGCACTGAGTACGCAATGCGAGCAAATCCGTTTTGGAATCGTAGGGGAAAACGTACATAATAGGACGCGTAGAATCGAGACCCAATTCAGTAATAGGATCACCAGGAATTACCCGACTTTTAACGATAAAAGAGAGGGGTAAGTTTAATAATTTATAAAATAAAATACGCCAACCGGACATAGATAAATTCATAGCCTCTTAAATGAGCAAAGCGTAGTCATAATAACAGAAACAGGTCGGAAGATCTGTCCAGTAAAAATGTATTATCGGGTCTATCACAGCAAGCATCATCATGACAAGAGAGGAAGATTAATGGCTAACCAAGTCACCGGATGGCGTCGCATTTATAATGCTGCGGGTTATTCATGGAAAGGTTTTTGTGCGGCATGGCAACATGAAGCTGCATTTCGACAAGAAACAGTCCTTGCGCTGGTCGGAACCTTGATTGCGATTTTACTGCCTGTGGGCTTGTTAGCCAAATTACTGCTAATAGGGTCAATGGTATTGGTGATTGTCGTTGAACTGCTGAACAGCGCTATTGAAGCGGTGGTGGATCGTTTTGGCGGGGAATGGCATACGCTTTCAGGTCAAGCAAAAGATATGGGATCGGCGGCGGTTCTACTCTCATTGCTCTGGTCACTGGCGGTGTGGATAGCCGTACTGATAGAGAGCTGGCACCACTATTTCTCGTAATCGTTACCAATTTATCTTTTTAGCTGGTTTCTATTTATAAAATACCTGTATATACTCACAGAGACTGTATAAACAACCAGGGGGTCGGATGAAAGCGTTAACCACAAGGCAGCAGCAGGTTTATGACCTGATTCGTGATCATATTAATCAGACTGGCATGCCTCCGACCCGAGCTGAAATTGCTTCTCAACTCGGTTTTCGATCACCAAATGCTGCCGAAGAACATCTCAAGGCCTTGGCGCGTAAAGGGGTTATTGAAATTGTTTCTGGTGCATCACGAGGTCTTCGTTTGTTACTTGAAGAGCCGGAGGCTGAGGGACTACCGTTAATCGGGCGAGTTGCCGCAGGGGAACCGATCCTCGCGCAGGAACATATCGAAAGCCACTACCATGTTGATCCAGCACTATTCAAACCTAATGCCGACTTTTTATTACGGGTCAGCGGTATGTCTATGAAAGATATTGGTATTATGGATGGTGATCTACTGGCCGTTCATAAAACACAAGAAGTGCGTAATGGCCAGGTTGTGGTTGCCCGTATTGACGATGAAGTCACGGTTAAACGCTGGAACAAAGAAGGTAATATCGTTCACCTTTTACCCGAGAACAGTGAGTTCAGCCCGATTGTGGTCGATACTCGCCAGCAAAGTCTTATGGTTGAAGGGTTGGCAGTCGGTATTATCCGTAACGGCGAATGGCTATAGGGGTATCCCCATGTTAAGAGGGTTGACTGCGACAGACAAAAAACTCTGGCAACTCGCAGTACCTATGATCCTCTCTAATATCTCAGTCCCGTTACTCGGCTTGGTCGATACGATGGTAATCGGCCACTTGAGCCACGAAGTCTTCTTAGCGGGTGTGGCGATTGGCAGCAGTGTGACCAGTTTTGCCTTTATGTTATTCCTATTTTTAAGGATGGGAACAACAGGCCTCACAGCACAGGCGTGGGGCGAAAAACAGCCCAATAAACTCCGCCAATCACTGCTGCAACCATTATTACTTGCCTTAGCGGTCGGTCTTTTTTTTGCCTTATTTCATCATCCGCTGACAGAATGGATACTCAGGGTGATGGGTACCGAGCAGAAGACAGGGGATCAAGCCGCGATTTTTCTTTCCATCCGCTGGCTTAGTGCTCCGGCAACCTTAGCCAATATGGTCATACTCGGTTGGCTATTAGGGGTACAATACGCAAAAGCACCGCTTATCCTGCTTATTGGTGGCAACACTGTTAATATCCTCTTAGAGCTGCTATTTGTGCTGCACTGGCACTATGCGGTTAGCGGTGCGGCGTGGGCGACAGTGATCGCCGAATATTTCAGCCTATTATTGGGGCTTTATTTAGTATGGCGGGTGGCGCGACAGCGGCATTTATCACTCAAGCTCCATTGGGCCGAGTTAACCCACGGGTTGAGTCGATTATTTCGCCTTAACCGCGACATCTTATTGCGTTCCTTATTACTCCAACTCTGCTTAATCAGTTTCACTATTATCGGCGCGCGTTTGGGCACCTCTATCGTGGCGGTGAATGCCATTTTGCTGATGTTTATCACCTTTACCTCCTATGCGTTGGATGGGTTTGCTTACGCGGTAGAATCCGTTTCAGGCGAAGCATTTGGTGAGAAAAACAGTGCCGCATTACAGGCTATATGGCAGTCCGCCTGCCAGCAAGCAGCTATCGTTGCGGTTATTTTCTGTATTATTTATGGTTGTTTTGGGGAAAGGATCGTTCGCCTGCTGACCTCATTGCCCTCTTTGCAACAAGAGGCTAGTCACTACCTATTTTGGCAGGCAATCTGTCCCATTATTGGCGTATGGTGTTACTTACTGGATGGACTATTTGTCGGCGCAACACGCGGTCGAGAAATGCGTAATAGCATGCTCGTTGCGGCGCTCGGTTTTGCGATAACGCTACTCTCAGTGCCCGTCATTGGTAATCACGGCTTATGGTTAGCGCTGATGGTCTTTTTAGCGTTGCGAGGGGTGACTTTAGGCTATGCTTGGATAGCCCATCGACGCAATAACAGCTGGTTTGATCTTACGCGCTAAGTATCACGCACGACCAGGTTTACGTTTTGGTTCAGTAATGTTTTTATGGTCGTGATGGCAATGCTCTTGATCGTCACACTGTAAAATAGTTGCACAAGCCTGACATAATCCATGCGCTTCAATAATGCTATGCCGCAAGGTGAATCCTGACACGCTAGCCTGTTCCTTAATCCCGTTTTCGATCCCTTCTGCAGGTCTTTCCGTGACAGATGCACATTGGTCGCAGATCAACAGCATTGAACTATGGGAAGGGTGGTCAAAGTGCGGGCACACCACATAACTATTATTCGATTCGACGCGATGTATAAAAGCTTGTTCCAATAAAAAATCTAAGGCTCGGTAGACAGTAGGAGGTTTAGCTTGGGGCTCGCTGATACGTAATTTATCGAGTAAATCATAAGCACTGATAGCATGGGGGTGTTCAATCATTAGTCGTAACACTTCTGCACGTTGTGCAGTTAATCGAACGCCACGCTGAATGCAGAGTTGTTCGGCATCAGCGATTATTTTCTTAGCAGAGCGTGGCTGCATAAAACGCCTCAATCATTGAATTTGTAGCTTTGATTCTAACACAATTCTTAGCTTACGCGCAGAACATGCACTCCCCTTTATCGACTGACAAGCAGGGGGGTGTGAGCATTTTTTCTTCAATACTCTATGAGCGGGAAAAAATCGACGAAGCGTACCGGCCACCCTCACCGCATCCCTTGGCGCGGGTATTTATGTGTTATAGTGATAGTCTTTGCAATTCACCCGTCTGGCACCTCATCAAGCATCGGCATTGCTGGGGGAATATTCCAGTAATATGATGATTTTAAGATAATAATATGTTTGAAAAAAATCCCTCTCACGCCTTATCGTCAGCGAATAGCCATGCTGCCAGCGCTGCGGCGTATTCAACAAACCGTTTTTCTGTGGCGCCAATGTTGGATTGGACTGATCGCCACTGTCGCTATTTCTTGCGTCAGCTTACACACCATACGTTGCTCTATACGGAAATGGTGACGACGGGAGCAATCATTCATGGCAAAGGCGACTACTTAGCCTTCAGTGAAGAAGAACACCCGGTTTGCCTGCAACTGGGGGGTAGCGATCCTCATGACCTCGCACATGCGGCACGTCTTGCTGAGGCTCGTGGCTATGATGAGATCAATTTAAATGTCGGTTGCCCTTCTGATCGTGTTCAAAACGGGCGCTTTGGTGCTTGCTTAATGGCGGATGCATCGCTGGTGGCCGATTGCATCAAAGCGATGAAAGAAACCGTCTCTATTCCTGTGACGGTTAAAACGCGTATTGGAATTGATGAGCAAGATAGCTATCAATTCCTCTGTGATTTCATTGGTACAGTAGCCGAGCGCGGCCAATGCGACACCTTTATCATCCATGCTCGTAAGGCATGGTTATCCGGCTTGAGTCCTAAGCAAAATCGTGAGATCCCGCCCTTGGACTATCCACGGGTCTATCAATTGAAAAAAGATTTTCCACAGCTGACGCTTGCCCTTAATGGGGGTATTAAGACTCTTGAGGAAGCTAAGGTCCATCTTACGCACCTAGATGGGGTAATGGTCGGTCGCGAGGCTTATCAAAATCCGGGTATGTTAGTTGATGTTGATCGTGAACTCTTCGCTAGCACTTCATCCCCGGTTGATTGTGTGGCTGCCGTTGAAGCAATGTATCCCTATATTGAACGAGAATTATCACAGGGTACCTACTTGGGTCATATCACCCGTCATATGTTAGGACTATTTCAAGGGGTGCCTGGCGCTCGACAATGGCGTCGTCATTTGAGTGAAAACGCCCATAAACCGGGGGCTGATTTGCAGGTACTAGAGCAAGCGCTCGCAAAAGTTTCGCGGCAATACCGAGAAAGTGTGAGTTAAGTTAAGTTTTTTTTAACTATCTTCTGCCATGATAGCTCCTAAGCACTGAGATTTTTTGTGCCTTCTGTCCCTACATTTTTACATAAAATCGCCTCCCATTTGGGAGGCTTTTTTATGCTCGGCGACATCCTCCCGACGATTAAACGATCGAGGGTATCCATCATCCGTGCTATCGGTACCGTCTATTTCTCTTTATAAAGGCACAAAGCAGGTCAATCATGGCTATGTGGTCACGCCGAGGTTAACCAAGACTTGGGGCGACAATTAGCGCGAAAAACGTATAATGGGCAAGCCCCTTATCGACGATTGGTATGAACACTATGGCTGTAAACAAACCCTCTCACAAACCGACCTCTCAAGATAAACAGCTTGAGGGAATAAAAATGCCCCCCCATTCAGTGGAAGCGGAACAATCGGTCTTAGGCGGGCTGATGCTCGACAACCAACGTTGGGATAATGTCTCTGAGCGTGTCGTGGCTGAAGATTTTTATAGCCGTCCTCATCGTCTCATTTTCTCAGAGATGCATCGGTTGTTGGAACAGGGGCAACCGATCGATCTTATTACACTGTCAGAATCGCTGGAACTACGCGGAGAGCTCGAGCTATCTGGGGGCTTTGCGTATTTAGCGGAATTGGCAAAAAATACCCCAAGTGCTGCCAATATTGGCGCCTATGCCGATATCGTTCGCGAACGTGCCGTGGTGCGTGAAATGATCTCGGTGGCAAATGAGATCGCGGATGCAGGGTTCGATCCGCAAGGGCGCTCAAGTGAAGATCTTTTAGATCTCGCAGAATCGAGTGTATTTAAGATTGCAGAGAAACGGGCGAATAAAAATGAAGGCCCGCAAAATATTGAGCAAATTCTCGAAGCGACCATAAATAGAATCGAGGCGCTGGTATCGACACCCCATGATGGGGTCACGGGCGTAGATACTGGCTACCAAGATTTGAATAAAAAAACCGCTGGCTTGCAGGGTTCTGATTTAATCATTGTTGCTGCTCGTCCCTCGATGGGGAAGACCACTTTCGCGATGAATCTTTGCGAAAATGCCGCCATGCTACAAGATAAACCAGTACTTATCTTCAGCTTAGAGATGCCCAGTGAACAATTGATGATGCGTATGTTGGCATCCCTCTCGCGTGTTGACCAAACTAAAATCAGAACCGGTCAATTGGACGACGAGGATTGGGCACGTATTTCCGCCACAATGGGAATTCTTTTAGAGAAAAAGAATATTTTTATTGATGATGCTTCGGGTCTAACGCCGACTGAAGTGCGTTCTCGTGCACGCAGAATTTATCGGGAGAACAATGGGCTGAGTATGATCATGATCGACTACTTACAGCTTATGCGTGTCCCATCATTGACCGAAAATCGAACCTTAGAAATTGCGGAAATTTCGCGATCGCTAAAAGCCTTGGCGAAAGAATTGAATGTCCCCGTCGTCGCCCTATCGCAGCTTAACCGTTCTCTTGAACAGCGGGCAGATAAACGTCCGGTTAACTCGGACCTCCGGGAGTCAGGATCGATTGAACAGGATGCAGACTTAATTATGTTTATCTATCGTGATGAGGTTTATCACGAAAATAGTGATTTAAAAGGGATTGCTGAAATCATTATTGGTAAACAGCGGAACGGGCCAATCGGGACAGTTCGTCTCACCTTTAATGGCCAATGGTCGCGTTTTGATAACTATGCCGGTCCGGATTACGACGAAGAGTAGAAATAACCCATCGCAAAACGTTATTTTACGTGATTATATCTTCATTCTTGATTCATTTGATAATAAGGTAGTAACGCGCTGATAACAGCGCTATTCGCATTTTAGCCCCATGATGGAGATATCTACTGTGTTTCAGAATGTTGAAGCTTATGCTGGCGATCCAATCTTATCGCTGATGGAAAAATTCAAACAAGATCCTCGTTCCGAAAAAGTTAACTTAAGTATTGGTTTGTATTATACCGAGCAAGGTATTATTCCACAGCTCAACGCCGTTGCTGAAGCAGAAACGCGTTTACAAGCCTCTATTCATGAGGCATCTGTCTATCTCCCTATGGAAGGGCTGCCAAACTATCGCCAAGCCGTAGCACAATTATTATTTGGTGCGAATATGGCGGCATCTAACATTGCTACGATCCAAACGCTCGGTGGTTCAGGCGCATTAAAAGTTGGGGCTGATTTTCTTAAGCGCTATTTTCCTGACTCGCAAGTTTGGGTCAGTGATCCGACTTGGGAGAACCATATTGCGATTTTTAATGGCGCTGGTTTTCCGGTTAATACCTACCCTTGGTACGATACGACCACTAAAGGGGTAAATTTCCAAGGGTTTATCGACAAATTAAAGAGCTTGCCTGAACAGAGTATCGTCTTGCTGCATCCATGCTGTCATAACCCTACCGGTGCCGATCTAACCAATGCACAGTGGGATGAGACCATTACGATCCTCAAAGCACATAAACTGATTCCTTTTATGGATATTGCTTATCAGGGCTTTGGTGCAGGTCTTGAAGCGGATTGTTATGTAATTCGTCAGGCGGCACAGCATGGATTACCTGTTATCGTCAGTAACTCTTTCTCTAAAATCTTCTCGCTGTATGGGGAACGTGTGGGAGGCTTATCAGTGGCATGTGGCAGTGCAGAGGAAGCTGATCGTGTGCTAGGCCAGTTGAAAGCAGCAATTCGTCGTAACTACTCAAGCCCGCCGGCGTTTGGCGCGAAAGTCGTGGCGACTATCCTGACCGATGAAAGTCTATTTGCGGATTGGAAAGCGGAGCTTGAAGCGATGCGCTTACGTATAGAAGCCATGCGTGAAGCGTTAGCCAGCGCCTTAAAACAAAAAATCCCAACTCAGGATTTCAGTTTCTTAACCTCTCAACGTGGTATGTTTAGCTACACGGGATTAACTCTGGCGCAAGTGACTCGTTTGCGTGAAGAATTCGGTGTCTATCTGATTGGAAGTGGCAGAATGTGTATGGCCGGCCTCAATCTCAATAATGTCGAAAAGGTGGCTACGGCTATCGCCGCCGTGATCTAGTGAAGAAGGGCGCATTCAGCGCCCTTTATTATCGCTATTTGTTAGTTTCCAAACTGATACGAACTAAGCTATCTGGACCTTTTGAAGAAAAATCGCTATTAAAGTCTTGTTTGACAGTGACATACAGCGTTTTCCCGTCGTCAGTCAGTAATAAGCTATTCGGTGAACCGGCAAAATGCCAACGCTGTTTCACGGCATAGGTCGTCGCATCAACACTAAGCACTTGTCGGGATTCACGCTGGCTAATATAGAGCTCATTACGCTGCGCATTGAACTTGATGCTCAAGCTATCACCTGGAATTTTCTTAATCACTTTGCCCGTTTGTTCATCAAACACATAGGTTGCTTTACCCTCTGAATTATCTGTCACGAAAAGGCGGTGGGTATGGGGATCTTCAGCAAAATTTAGGAACAAGTTGGGTTTGCTCTCACCCGACGTCCAACGTTGTTCAATATGGTGTGTTTTCGGATTAATAACCATTATTTCGCCGCTACCGTTACCGGCATAAATACGCTGTGTTGAAGGAGAATAAAGCAGCCCGGTGACCCATTTACCAGCGTGGGTAATACGAGTTTTTAGCCTAAAACTTTGGGTATCAACAACACTGATATAGCCGGGATTAGCTACCGCGCCAATATAGAGTTCATTCCCCACCCATAACATTTCGCGCGCGCCATCAATCTCACCTTTATCGTTCTTTTTACTTAGCGTCAAACGCTGTAAAACTTTACCGCTTGTCACATCAATTTTTGAGACGGTACCATCAACGGAGTTGGTGGTATAGAAAAAGTCTTTACCCGGTTGGCTTACCATTCCAAAATTTTTTAAATCGGTATGGGTGGTGCCGACGACCGTAAGCGTTTCAGGATCGACCTTGTAGAGCACGCCGCCATTGTCTTGTTTAAAACTTTGGGCACTGGCGACATATAAGCGGTTTATTGAAGGGAAAAGTACCATTTCATATAAACCTTCCCCTAAAACTTTCTCCATGACTGAAGAGGGAAGCTTTGCTGCTGTCGCTGTCGTTACGATGGGGACTGTCGTGGTTTTTGCCGTATGTGTTTGGCAACCGCTGAGTAACGCGGCGGTTACGGCGACAACCGCCAATAACCGGGGAGTACAAAAGCATTTTTGTTTTAACATTATAAGTACCTTATCTATAGAGTCCCTGAAAAGTGGGGAAATGATTTCCCCACCACAAATTAGAAGTGATAGCTAAGATTGACTGAATAGTTACGTGATTCGCCATAAACAACATAGTTGCTTAGGTTGGTGTAATAATCGCGATTAAACAGATTCTTCACATTGGCTTGTACAGAGAGCTGACGGGTCACTTGGTAACGTGCAAACAGATCGGCCAGTGGGTAACTTCCCCGGACAACCCGTACGGTATTACCGTTCGCGTCAGTGGTATCTTGGTAGGTAGCATTTTGCCAAGTGATACCGCCACCCACTGTCAGATCAGGCATTGCAGGCACAAGGTAGCTGGTGAATAGTTTAAATGATGTTTGTGGGAGTTCTGGGTTAATCCGATCTTTACTGCTGTCTTGGGCGACATAACGCGATGCACTAAAGGTCATCGCAAGGTTATCGGTAACCGCACCATTGACTTCAAACTCAACCCCACGACTCACCACGCCATTTGCCGATCGGTAGGCGGTTTCACTACTATTGTTGACATAAGTACCAGCGATAGCTTGGCCTAAATGGGTCTGTTCAATTCGGAAGAGTGACAGCGTGGAAGTCAGGCGACTCTCTAACCAATCCGCTTTAAGCCCCGTTTCGTAGTTTTTACCCGTTACCGGCTTTAAATAATGACCGGTAGTGTCGCGATAAGTTTGCGGTTGGAAGATCGACGTATAACTGGCATAAGCAGATAGAGAATCGGTAAGATCATAAACGATTCCCCCATAAGGCGTCAGATTGTTTTTCTGCATCATCGCGCTACTCCCGTTAGTGGTGTACTCGGTATAACGCATTCCTGTCACTAATGAGAGCGGGTCGGTTAACGAGAAACGAGCGGCGACATAACCGGAACGTTGACGAATCGTATCGTTAGAGGAGAGGGCCCATGCAGGCCAATCAGGTTGGGCGATATCTCCCATCCATTGGTTATAGTTACCAATCTGCGCCGGGCTGTAGATCGCTGAAGAGTAATCATAACGGTTGCGTTGGCGACTATAATCGACACCAGCGACTAACTGATGTTGGCGCCCAAATAATGTAAAGGGACCTGTAGCAAAGGCATCTACCGCAGTTTGCGTACGAATACCTTTATACCAGCCCGCATAGCCATAGCCAGTCGATGGTAAGATCCCCGTTGCCTGATCGGGAAAACCACTGAGATAGAAAAGCCGGCTGTCCATCAATGTCTCACCATGCATGGCATTGATATGCGTTTCCCAGCCATTATCAAAGTGTGTGACGAGATTTGCGAACTGTCGACGTGCGAGTGTGTTGTAGAACGTCCAGTCTGCTGCAGCGTTGGTGCTCCGACTGTAATGCGTTTTCTCCCCATTGGTAAACCAAGTAGGGAGTCCCCCCCAAGTCGGGTTACTGGTATGACGTTGTTGATAGTCATAACCCAGATCCAGTGTGGTGTGATCGGTGAGATCGGCGGCCAGATCGCCATAGAAGAATTTTGAGATTTTATGATAACGATCTAACTGGCTATTTTGATCCTGATAGCCGCTGATAACACGAGCGCGCAACGTCCCGCTATCATTAAGCGGGCCTTGTAGATCAGCGACATAACGCTGATTATTCCAACTCCCGTAGCTCGTGCTCAGGTCGCCAATAAAGGTTTTACTCTCTGCTTTCTTACGGATCAAGTTGATCGTTGCTGAAGGGTTCCCCGTCCCTGACATCAGACCGGTTGCCCCTCGGATAATATCAACACGTTGATACTTCGCCATATCATCATCCGTTTCACCAAAGTTCCACGGTGCATCTTGGGTAACCGGAATATCATCGTAGCTATAATTATTAATATAAAAACCGCGGGCAAAGTATGAATAGCGTTCACTATCACTTTGGTTTGATGAAATGCCGGGGCTTTGTTTAAGCACATCATTTAATGTACGAAGATCTTGATCCTTCATTCGCTGTTCGGTAATGACACTGACTGATTGAGGGATATCCCTATCAGTCAAATTCATTTTCGTCCCGCTTCGTGAGCTTTCGACGGTATAACGGTGGCGATCTGGCTGGGGTTGTGAGTCTGAAGTGGTTTGGGCTTTTCCGGTAACGGTGAGGGTCTGTGAAGCAATGTCCTCGGCGTAAGCTAATGGTGGAGTAAGTGCTAATCCAATAGCGGTAGCGAGTAAAGAAAGCGTTGAGAATTTATTTCCTGGTAGTGAAAATGTGGATCTCATGTGTCTTACCTAATTGTCATTATTATGGGCAGCCTAGGGCTATTGTTGTGTTTTTTCGCTTAGCCTATAAAAGCGATGACGAATCATAATGACAATCATTTTCATTATCAATAGTGAGAATTAGTTCAATTTTTTATGTGTGAAGATATTAATGCTAACGGGCTAATGAAAACGGTTATTTCTTCTAACCAACAAGATGAGTCGCAGAGTGCGAACACGGTTTTAACCTCCCGACTCAAGGCGCTGAATGTCTTGCTACACTGTAAAGAAGAGATTAAGGAGAAACATATGTGGCATCAAAAAATAATTCAGCTCAAAGAGAAGCGACGTGGATTTCATCTTATTACTGATGAGGTGTTATCAGCACTGCCTGAGATGACAGCGGTAAATGTTGGACAGCTTCATTTGTTCCTACAGCACACGTCAGCGTCGCTGACACTTAATGAGAATTGTGATCAGACAGTTCGCAGTGATATGGAGCAGTATTTCTTGCGTACCGTTCCAGACAAAGGCGATTACCAACATGATTATGAGGGGGCCGATGATATGCCTGCCCACATTAAATCATCGTTATTAGGTGTCTCGTTATTACTACCCATCTCACGAGGTCGTGTACTACTGGGCACGTGGCAAGGGATTTGGCTTGGGGAGCATCGTATTCATGGCGGAGGGCGTAGAATTATTGCTACGCTACAGGGTAACTCTTAACGAGAATACCGTTCCCTCTGGAAGGGAACGGTAAGTGATTACTTACTTTCTTAATGAATTATTATCGATAACAAAGCGATATTTCACATCACTTTTTAACATACGTTCATACGCATCATTAATCTGTTCGATAGTAATCAACTCAATATCTGCGGTGATATTGTGCTTACCACAAAAATCGAGCATTTCTTGTGTTTCCGCAATACTTCCAATCAGTGATCCGCCGACGGTACGGCGTTTGAAAATTAGCTCAGCGACACTTGGCGCAGGGTGATCGTGTTCCGGCACGCCTACCAGTGCAAGGTGACCGTCACGTTTTAATAAGCGGATAAATGGCGTCAGGTCATGCTGTGCGGCAACGGTGTTCAGAATAAAATCGAAACTATTGACGTGGGCTTCCATCTGCGCGGCATCTTTAGAGATCACAACTTCGTCGGCGCCTAAACGTTTACCGTCTTCAACTTTTGAGGCTGAGGTCGTGAATAGAACGACTTTAGCACCCATTGCATGGGCCAATTTTACGCCCATATGTCCAAGACCGCCTAAGCCGACAATACCCACTTTTTGTCCTGGGCCGACATTCCAGTGACGCAATGGCGAATAGGTGGTGACCCCCGCACAAAGCAGTGGCGCAACACCGGCAGGATCCAGATTTTCGGGAACTTTAAGTACAAAGGCTTCATCGACCACAATATCCGTGGCATAACCGCCGTAAGTAATCGCTTCAGAAAAACGATCTTTACTGTTATAAGTCGCGACAAAGCCATTCTCACAATAGTTTTCTTCCCCGTCCTGACAGCTTGAACACGTCCGGCATGAGTCGACCATGCAGCCCACTCCGACTAAATCGCCGGCTTTAAACTGTGTTGCTGTCTTACCGACTTCAACCACACGTCCGACAATTTCGTGTCCGGGCACGATAGGGTAGAGCGTATTTCTCCACTCATTACGCGCCATATGAAGGTCAGAGTGGCAAACACCACAGTAAAGGATTTCAATCTTGACGTCGTTATCTCGCACTTCCCGTGGTGAATATTCAAAAGGGGCAAGGGGAGATTTTTCATCCCGTGCGGCATAAGCATGAATTTCTGCCATGATAACTCCTCGTAGTTTCACAAATAAGCCCAGTCAAACTGGGCAGGTACAGTTATTTCTTAAGTAGAGGTTTCAAGAACCGTGCAGTATGTGATTGCTCACATTCTGCTACCGTCTCCGGTGAACCAGCAATCAAAATTTCGCCGCCGCCGCTGCCGCCTTCCGGGCCGAGATCGACAATCCAATCTGCGGTTTTGATCACATCAAGATTGTGCTCGATCACGACGATAGTATTTCCTTGATCACGTAACTGATGCAGCACGCCCAACAGTTGTTGGATATCGGCAAAGTGTAAGCCGGTCGTCGGTTCATCAAGAATGTATAACGTTTGGCCGGTACCACGTTTAGAAAGCTCGCGAGATAATTTAACCCGTTGTGCCTCGCCTCCAGAAAGTGTAGTCGCTGATTGCCCCAAACGAATATAAGACAGCCCAACACTTATCAACGTTTGTAGCTTACGAGCAAGCGCCGGAACGGCCTCGAAAAAGTCTTTTGCTTCTTCGATTGTCATCTCAAGCACTTCGTGAATGTTTTTACCTTTATATTTGATCTCTAAGGTTTCGCGGTTATAGCGTTTACCTTGGCACTGATCACAGGGCACATAGACATCCGGTAAAAAGTGCATTTCCACTTTAATGACACCGTCCCCTTGGCAGGCCTCACAGCGACCGCCTTTAACATTGAAGCTAAAACGTCCCGGCGTATAACCGCGAGAACGGGCTTCAGGCACACCGGCAAATAGCTCACGCACCGGGGTGAAGATACCGGTATAGGTTGCAGGATTCGAGCGGGGTGTACGACCAATCGGGCTTTGGTCAATATCGATCACCTTATCAAAGTGCTCTAGCCCATTAACTTCATGGTAAGGCGCGGGTTCGGCGAGAGTTGCACCGTTTAACTGGCGTTGGGCAATCGGGAACAAAGTATCATTAATTAACGTCGATTTTCCCGAGCCAGAGACACCGGTAACACAAGTAAATAAGCCAACGGGGAGCGAAAGAGTCACGTTCTTGAGATTATTACCGCGCGCACCCGCAATACGTAACATTTTTTGCGGGTCGGCTTTGACTCGCTCTTTCGGGACTTCAATGGCTCGTTTACCACTGAGATATTGTCCGGTCAACGAATCTTCATTCGCCATAATTTGATCGACATTACCTTCGGCCACGATCGACCCACCGTGGACGCCAGCACCAGGACCAATATCAATCACATAGTCGGCAGCACGGATGGCATCTTCATCATGCTCAACCACAATCACCGTGTTACCCAGATCACGTAAGTGAATAAGTGTCTTTAAGAGACGTTCATTATCGCGCTGATGCAGACCAATTGAAGGCTCATCCAATACATACATCACCCCGACTAGCCCCGCACCAATCTGACTGGCTAGGCGAATACGTTGGGCTTCTCCCCCCGATAAAGTTTCTGCTGAACGCGAGAGGGATAAATAATTTAGCCCAACGTTGACCAGAAAACCGAGGCGTTCACGGATCTCTTTAAGAATTTTTTCAGCAATCTGTGCTTTTTGGCCATTTAGTGCCAGCTGCTCAAAAAAATCACTGGCATGACCAATGCTCATTTCCGAAATTTCTGGCAATGTGTTGTCGGCCACGAAAACGTTGCGGGCTTCTTCTTTCAATCGCGTACCGTGGCAGCTACTGCAGGCACAGTTACTGATAAACTTCGCTAATTCTTCGCGTACCGCGTTAGATTCGGTCTCTTTATAGCGACGCTTCATATTGTGCAGCACCCCTTCAAAAGGGTGTCGTCGCACAGAGGTGTCTCCGCGGTCATTGACATACTTAAATTCAATATTTGTTTTACCGGACCCATACAGGATCACTTTTTGTATCTCTGTGCTTAGGGATTCAAACGGTGCTTCAACATCAAATTTGTAGTGCTCACTGAGTGAACGTAGCATTTGATAGTAATAGAAATTTCGGCGATCCCAGCCACGTATTGCGCCATTAGCCAAGGATATTTCACGGTTTTGAATAACGCGTTCTGGATCAAAATATTGTTGTACGCCTAATCCGTCGCAGGTTTGACAAGCACCGGCGGGGTTATTAAACGAGAAGAGGCGTGGTTCAAGCTCGCGCATGCTATAGCCACAGACCGGGCAAGCAAAGTTGGCCGAAAAAAGTAACTCTTCGGCTTTATAATCGTCCATATCGGCAACGATAGCAGTACCGCCGGATAAGGCGAGCGTCGTTTCAAAAGATTCAGCCAGACGGGTTGCAATATCATCGCGTACTTTAAAACGATCGACGACGACCTCAATGCTGTGTTTTTTCTGTAATTCAAGTTTAGGTGGATCGGACAGATCACACACCTCCCCATCGATCCGGGCACGAATATAGCCTTGAGCGGCGAGGCTTTCTAAGGTTTTGACGTGTTCGCCTTTACGATCTTTCACCACCGGCGCAAGCAGCATCAATTTTTGCCCTTCCGGTTGTTTCAACACTTGGTCCACCATCTGGCTTATCGTCTGAGCCGCTAAAGGTTGGTGGTGTGTAGGACAACGAGGTTCGCCGACTCGAGCAAAAAGTAAACGCAGGTAATCATGAATTTCTGTGATTGTCCCGACCGTTGAGCGAGGGTTATGTGAGGTTGATTTTTGCTCGATAGAGATAGCCGGTGACAGCCCTTCGATGTGATCGACATCCGGCTTTTCCATCAGTGATAAAAACTGCCGCGCATAGGCCGATAATGATTCGACATAGCGTCGTTGCCCTTCAGCGTAAAGGGTATCGAAGGCCAGCGAGGATTTACCTGATCCAGAAAGACCAGTGACGACCACTAGCTTGTCACGGGGGATGGTGATATTAATATTTTTTAAATTATGGGTTCGTGCACCCCGTACTTCGATCTTATCCATTCACATTTCCCAATTTGGTTGCCTAAATGTTGAGATGACATCGCTTTATATCAATTTCAAGCAGACTCTACAGTATGGCACAAAATTTAACCTGAATAAATATCCAGTAGTTTTCAGTTAATACAATCGCTTTGTGCGAGTGCTCGAAACTATCCATTTTGAGTCACGACGTGCTATCATCCCTCAGATAGTATCTGGGTAATTTTTCATCAGGAGAGAGTGCAATGGCCAGTCGCGGCGTAAACAAAGTGATTCTTGTCGGTAATTTGGGGCAAGATCCCGAAGTCCGGTATATGCCAAATGGAGGAGCTGTGACGAATATTACACTGGCAACCTCCGAAAGCTGGCGTGATAAGCAAACCGGTGAAAATAAAGAAATTACAGAATGGCACCGTGTTGTACTGTTTGGAAAATTAGCCGAAGTCGCTGGTGAATATCTACGTAAAGGATCTCAAGTCTACATCGAAGGTCAATTACGGACTCGCAAGTGGCAAGACCAAGGCGGTCAAGATCGTTACACCACAGAAGTGGTGGTGAACGTTGGCGGCACCATGCAAATGTTGGGCGGTCGTCAGGGCGGCAATGCGCCACAAACCGGTGGTGCGCCCAATAATAACAATGGTTGGGGCCAGCCACAGCAACCACAATCTTCTGGCGCACAATTTAGCGGCGGTGGTCAAGCACCTCAATCGCCTAAAGCACCAGCGGGTGGAAACGAGCCACCGATGGATTTTGATGACGATATCCCATTCTAGAATTTACCGAGTCACACGGTATGCCGTCATTCGTTGCAAGCCCCATGTAATGAACTGACCCGGCATAGTGGATAAGGGTATTTTTGAGATTTTCCCCGACCTTAAGTCAATTAGTCGGGGAATTCAAAGGAATGCCTCAACTCAATTATTGGGGGTTATTCTAATACTGCTTTGCCTCTTCCCCGATCTCACTACTTTCAACACGCAAACAATATCGGTACCGCAGTCGCTAAAGCATCTTCAAGCTGATCAGCCTGTTCTTTATTAGTCTTTGGTGATCTCCTTATGCAATAGCGGTAATGAGCTATCTATCCATTTCAACGTTATACGTCACAAGCTGCTGAGCCGTAATTTATGGGAAATTTTGGACTGCTTACTGAACGGTACCGTATTCAGTCGGGTGTCCAACTTTTGGCGTACAGTTGATTTAATAGCGGTTTGTTAATCTGACTGTTAAATTATCATAGCGCTTCATAAATCAAATTCTCTCTAGCGACTATTCAGTGAAAATAACGCTATAGTTATTAAAAAATAAATTTTTATTATAGCGCGAAGAATATTTCATCACTCTTATCGATGGTGGCGAGGAATGAGACAGACACACAAGTGTTGAAAACCTGTATCCAATAGCCAATATAATAGTCAGATTAGTTAATAACTATTTTAGAGTAAAAGTAATACTCTATTATTTCTTATTCTTTATTTCGATTATGATCCAAGGACTAAAACGTGATATTCGCCATCAGTAGTCGCCATTTTTAAGAGTAATTATTGATAAACAAATAAAATGGTAAATATCTCTAGTTATAAAAATCCCCGTTAGGGGTTTTTTTAATGAGGAAATCATTAACGGTTAATTTGACAATGGAGAAAATCGCTAGATTACGACTATGACGAAAGAAAAAATCTAGTAAAGATACTTATTTTCATCTTCTTGATTAAGTAATTTTTATTGTATTACTTATCAACCCTTTCAACGGAACTGAATATGTCAGAAATTAACCGCGCCATACTATTTGGTAAATTAAATCACTTATTATTTTCATCATTAGAAAGTGCGACGGCATTTTGCCAATTACGGGGTAATCCCTACGTAGAACTGGTTCATTGGTTACATCAACTTATGCAGCAGCAACAGAGTGATTTTCACTATATTATTCAGCACTTTGCATTAGATGAAACCACACTTACCCGCGACATTCTTACTGCATTAGAAGTCTTGCCACATGGTGCCAGTTCGGTCTCTGACTTGTCGGAACATATCGATAATGCGGTGGAACGAGCTTGGGTCATTGCTTCGTTAAAAATGGATACTCATCGTATTCGTACCGGCCATCTTATCATTGGGCTACTCACTAATTGGAACCTTGCGAATGTCCTCAAGAGTATTTCTGCGCAATTTACCCGTATCAATGTTGATATTTTAACTGAGCAGTTTGATAGCCTGTTATTACAGAGTAAAGAGACTTCGCAAGTCTTTGTCGATCCGACACAACCGAGTGGATCACCGGTAGTCCAACAGACATTGGCACACTATGGTCAAGATCTCACGCAACGCGCGCGCGATGGAAAAATGGATCCTGTTGTCGGGCGTGATGAAGAAATCAGGCAATTAATCGATATTTTGATGCGTCGTCGGCAAAATAATCCTTTACTCACTGGCGAAGCTGGCGTCGGTAAAACAGCGGTGGTAGAAGGTTTTGCTCAGCGAATTGCCGCTGGCGATGTTCCTAAACCGCTACAAAACGTTCAGGTATGGCTAATTGATATGGGCTTACTACAAGCCGGTGCCGGCATGAAAGGGGAGTTTGAAGCACGACTACAATCACTGATCAACGATGTGCAATCCAGTGTTACACCGATTATTTTGTTTATTGACGAAATGCATACTTTAGTCGGCGCGGGGGGGCAACAAGGCACCGGTGATGCGGCGAATTTATTAAAACCCGCTCTTGCACGTGGCCAACTACGAACCATTGGCGCGACAACATGGGCAGAATATAAAAAATATATCGAAAAAGATCCGGCATTAACCCGCCGTTTTCAACCGGTCCATGTTGCAGAACCGGATGAAACCAAAGCGATTTTGTTACTACGCAGTATTGTTGCGTCTCTAGAACGTCATCATCAGGTTTTTATCGTAGACCAAGCCGTGCAGGCAGCAGTCAAACTCTCGCACCGTTATATTCCTGCACGGCAATTACCGGATAAAGCGATTGCCTTACTCGATACCGCTTGTGCACGGGTAGCCGTTAGCCAAAGTGCACCTCCGGCAGCGCTTGATGACTGTTGTCAGCAGATTGCTGCGCTTAATGTGGAAATTGAAATTGCTACGCGTGAGGCACGTATTTCACTCTCTGATAGTGAACGCGTTGCCCAGTTAACCAACCAATTACAGCTTCAGCATACTAAACGTCAGCAGTTGGAAGCACGTTGGCAGCAAGAGCGGGAGTTAACTAAAGAGATTATCGGCTTACGTACACAACTCCATCAACAACCCGACGAGAGCCTCCTTCAACAGTTGGTTGACGCACAGCAGCGCTTAACGCAGATACAGGGGGACGCCCCTTTACTCTTTTCTTCGGTGGACGAAAATGTCGTGGCAGCCGTGGTCTCTGATTGGACAGGGATCCCGTTAGGGAGGATGATTAATAATGAAATTGATGCGGTACTAAACCTTGTAGAAACCTTGAATCAACGGGTAATTGGTCAGCGTCATGGACTGGAACTTATCGCAAAACGGGTCCAAACTTCGCGCGCACGTTTGGACGATCCGAACAAACCGGTGGGCGTTTTTATGCTTTGTGGGCCTTCTGGTGTGGGGAAAACGGAAACAGCATTGGCGCTGGCGGAGTCGTTATATGGCGGTGAACAAAATATTATCACCATTAATATGAGTGAGTTCCAAGAGGCGCATACCGTTTCAACTTTAAAAGGAGCACCTCCTGGCTACGTGGGTTATGGCGAAGGAGGGATATTGACCGAGGCCGTCCGTCGTCGTCCTTATAGCGTGGTGTTATTAGATGAAATTGAGAAAGCACACACTGATGTGCATGAAATTTTTTTCCAAGTCTTCGACAAAGGCTGGATGGAAGATGGAGAAGGGCGACATATTGATTTTCGTAATACCCTGATTATCTTAACGTCAAATATTGGTAGCGAAGTGATCAGCACACTCTGCCGGGATCCTCAGCAATTACCGGATATGCAGACGCTGGCCGCCGCACTACGTACACCGTTATTACACGTTTTTCCTGCAGCACTATTAGGGCGATTAATGACAGTGCCTTATTATCCACTCAATGATCAGATGCTTGGTAAAATTGTCCAGCTACAACTCAGCCGGATTCAACGCCGATTATTTGACAATTATCAGATTGTTTCGGAAATTGATGATGATGTCATTAGCGATATTATTCAGCGTTGTACCGAGATAGAGTCTGGAGGCAGAATGGTCGACGCAATCTTAACAAATACTTTATTACCAAAAATAAGTCAGCAATTACTTACGGCCAGTCGCGACCAGCATCGTTATCAACACTTACACTTAAGTATCGAAAAAGGTGAGTTCAATTGTCGCTTTAAGTGATGATGTCCAAGAGAATTACAAGATGATTGAGCACAATGAATATTATGTTGCTCTTCAACACGTTTTTATTGGACGGCAATAATAAATACCGACGTAATAGGATGAATAATTCTATTACGTCGTCAGTGAAAAAACCGCTATTAATCGTCATCGTGTAAGACATAACAGCCAGCACGGAGGGCTCCAAAAGAATCTCTGCCATCGCAAAAATTATCGGCTTCTCGGTAGCAGCTGGCGGCTATTGCGGAGTCTTAAGATTATTCAGTAATTCAATCGCGTGTTGCTCGCCCCACTCTTTTAATAAGTGCAATAAGGGGGTCAGTGAAACGCCGGCAGCGGTTAAACTATATTCCACTTTGGGCGGTATTTCTGGATAGACGTCTCGTCGAACAAGACCGACAAACTCTAATTCCCGCAGTTGCTTCGTCAGCATACGTGCGGTCATTCCACCCGTACGGCGACCTAATTCGTTAAAGCGTAATTTTCCTTCCAAAAGATGGTAAAGCAGTATGCCTTTACCCTTGCCACCAATCAGTTCTAATGAGGCTTCCACCGGACAAGCGGGGGCTTCATAACTATCATATCGTGCACGCTTAGTAGTATCCATAATGTACCTTAGTGACAAAAAGTGTAGTATTTACTCTTTATACCATATCAACTAATTTGTTACCTATAGTCAAAAATTGCTTACGACACGATGAGGTAAAAAATGAAAGCATTAACGCTAAAAGCCCCAGCTGGGCTTGAAAATATTGTTCTTTCTGATATCGCCGACCCCGGACGACCTGGTAGAGGTGAGATTCGCGTTGCAATCAAGGCCAGCTCTCTAAATTTCCATGACTTAATTGTGGCTAAAGGCTGGCAGCCTAAAGCGGATGGTTTGATTTTACTTTCTGATGGGGCTGGTGTCGTGGAAGAGGTCGGGGAAGGCGTCAAAGACTTCAACGTCGGTGATCACGTTGTCTCGACATTCTTTCCTGTTTGGCCAGCAGGCAAACCTATACCTGAAGTGGGGGGATTTACCTTCACTCCTGGTGATGGTGTTGATGGCATGGCTTGCGAGTACGTTGTCCGCTCAGAGAACGCATTTACCTTAGCGCCTAAAGGCTGGAGTCATGCACAATCCGCAACAATTACCACCTCGGGCCTCACGGCTTGGCGAGCGCTTGTCAAAAACGGCAAGCTCAAAGCGGGGGAAACGGTACTTGTCCAAGGAACCGGCGGCGTTTCCATCACCGCCTTACAAATCGCAAAAGCAATGGGGGCAAAAGTGATCGCCACCTCTTCGTCAGATGAAAAATTAGACGCGGCGAAAAAACTGGGTGCTGATGAGACGATTAACTATAAAAAGACCCCGCAATGGGGTGACGCCGTATTGGCACTTACCGAGGGTTTTGGTGTTGACCATGTGGTTGAAGTCGGAGGACCTGCCACGATCAATGAATCCCTAAAAGCGATTAAAGTCGGCGGACATATCTCGCAAATCGGGATTCTTTCAGGGGTAGATGCCGCCATTTCTATTTTTGATATCCTCGGCAAGCAAGTTGATTTAAGAGGGGTTATTGTCGGTAGCCGTCAAGATCAACAAGATTTTGTGAAAGCGCTTGAAGTTATCGGGCAACCTCCAGTTATCGATAAAGTATTTCACTACGCAGAACTGGATAAAGCCTTTGCTTATCAGGAAAGTGGTGCGCACTTTGGCAAGATCTGCCTTGAGTGGTAAGTACTAACTTACTTTCATAGCAGACGGTATACCGATAACCTGCCAGTGAGTTACACCCAAGGTTATTTCCACCCAGTGCAGCAATGCTCCACTGGGTGGTGACAGCGAGTTGAACGCAGCGGGCAGTTAGGTCGACGCCGCTGATCACAGCGATTAAATCTAGCCGTTAATCCTGATCGTCGTCAGACAGCGTGCTATCCCAGCGATATAAGACAATTATTTTTCATCGCCCCCAATTATCCGCTCAACCCTTATGGTTACGTCGTTCGCTACCTGAACTAAATACATCTCAGCAAATCTTCCCTTATCGCAATGTGAAGCCGGCAAGCTGCCAAGGAAATAGTCAGAAACACTCTATTTGACTGACAAGTGATACTTTTACTGTAGTTTTTATGGCTAGGATGATGTTGACCTATAACACACGCTGATTCTAAAAGGGCCCGCTATGAATTATGTTTTGACGCCGACGTTACACTCCGCGGATCAGCAAGAGCTGTTTGCTGGATTACGTCGTTATAATCACTCTTTTTTACCTCCGCAAGAAATCGGTCATTTCGGGGTGTATTGCCGAGATGGGCAGGGAAAAATGCTTGGAGGGATAAATGCCTCGATCAAAGGTCAGTGGTTATGCATCGATTATCTCTGGGTTGATGAACGGGTACGTGGGCAAGGTATTGGTGGCAAGTTACTGTTACAAACAGAAGACTATGCCCTGAGTCAAAGCTGTCAATGGAGCTTGGTGGATACCTTTAGCTTTCAAGCCCCTCATTTCTATCTCAAGCTCGGCTACCAGCAAGTCATGCAACTGAGTGACTTTCCAAAAGTAGGGATGCAACGTCATTATTTACAAAAAAAGTTAGAGTGCTCATCCTAACATTGCTGATTACCGACACCTTGTGCTCCCGCTGCTCGTGACGAAAAGGTCATTAACTTATTAAGATTAAGCAAGTCGGGGCCTGTCGCTAGTGGTATAAAATAAGTGCTGCTTTTTTTGTTTCAGTCTGCGAAGCGCTAGCGTTTTAGTGAGTGATAAATTAACGTAGAAAGACTTATTGGAGACGAAGGGAACACAATGGTCACACTCAATGGTTATTTACGCTGTCGAACACCGGAAGAATCACAGATTGTCAGTCAATATCTTCCCGCCCACCGCGAACTTTCTTTACAAGAAGCCGGATGCATCCGTTTTTCTGTGGTGCAAACCGCTGAACCACAAGTCTGGCGCGTCGAGGAATCCTTCATTGATTATCCTGCTTTTGAATATCATCAACAACGAGTGATGGCTTCTGAATGGGGCGAGAAAACCGTAGGTATCGTTCGAGATTATGTGATTACTGAGGAGTGATGGCATGAAACAGGCGTTATTAATTATCGATATGCAGGAATTTATTCATCAACGCCAGCAGGCAGGGTGTGGTTTATTTCCGCATAATGCGATAGAAAATGGCCAGACACTGCTTGATAAATATCGGGAAGCGAAGCTGCCGATTATCCATATATTCCATCATGACCTGCACAGTGAAGACCCTTTGCATCCTGACCGCCCCGCGGCTGTTCCTCTTGCCGGCTATCAACCCTTACCGCAAGAAATTTTCTTTATCAAACATCACTCATCAGCCTTTAGTCATACTGGATTAAATGACTACTTACATACGCAAGGGATCACACAGCTTATCGTGATAGGAGCCGTCACGGGTTTTTGTGTCAACTCCACGGTACGCGCCGCAGCGGATTTAGGGTTTAAGGTAACCGTTATTGAAGATGCAACACTCAGTTTCTCCCTTCCAAATCCTGACTTAACAGCAGAACTACTCTGGAAAAGCACATTAGGGCTTTTGGCGGCAGATTTTGCCCACGTCATGACACTTTCTGAATGGATGACAAAAAATGAAAATTATCTCAAGTAACGCTTTTACGGGAAGTCGTGCTTGGGAAGCGCTCTCTATTGCTGATTTTGACGGAACCTCTGTGCGTTTACATTGGACGGATCAACCCTACATTTGGCATATCAACGATGGTCAGGAAGTCTTTGCGGTGATGCAGGGCTGCGTAGAGATGTTTTATCGTATTGCCGGGGAAGAGAAAAGTGTGGTTTTAGAGGCGGGCGACATTTTTTATGCAAGCGTGGGTACTGAACATGTGGCTTATCCCCGGGGTGAAGCTAGGATTTTAGTAGTAGAAAAAGCCGGTTCAGTCTAATTCAGTACCGAAAGAGATAAAACAAGACGTAAAGATTCGCAAATCAGCAGGATGAGCGGCATTAACTCTGGCATAATTTACGTAATATTATTACCGAGGACAACTTTTTTCCGCATCGATGAGAAGCAACCCCGCGGATAAATTGTAATTTTTATGCGTATGCCGAATCATAAAGAAGCATTCTTTTTTTTAACGCAAACTTCCCCTTTCTCCTGTTTTGCCCGAGATCAACACTGGCGTTCAACGCTTTAGCGTCACTCTTCCTAATCGAACTCTCTTTTTCTCTCTCGCCAATAAGTGGCGCAGAGCCGTTTACTATGATTTGGAAGAATCATCATGTTTTATTGGATACTTTTAGTTCTCGCAATTCTCTTTGAAGTGACAGGTACGCTGTCAATGAAGTGGTCAACGCTGACAGGATCAGCCAGTGGCTTTTATATCATGCTGCTTATGATCGCGTGCTCCTATCTTTCTCTCTCCATAGCAATAAAAAAGATCGCGTTGGGTGTGGCTTATGCCATGTGGGAAGGGATAGGAATTATTCTTATATCTCTGTTCAGTTTGGGATTATTCAATGAGTCGCTGTCGGGATATAAATTATTGGGCTTAACACTGTTGATCCTTGGGATCACGCTGATCAAATTCGGTTCTCGCATCAAGGATCCGCAGCAAGACGAGGTAGCATCATGATCGATCTATTACTCGAATGGCAACATAGCCTATGGCTATTGCTGGCGGTCGTACTTGAAATTATAGCGAATCTATTACTCAAGCTCTCAAATGGCTTTCAGAAAAAAATTTATGGTGTTCTCTCGTTATTGGGCGTTTTAGCGGCATTTAGTGCATTAGGCCAAGCGGTAAAAGGGATTGATCTCGCGGTAGCATATGCCTTGTGGGGGGGATTAGGCTTACTTGCCACCATCACCTTTGGCTGGATCTTATTTGGCCAACGCCTGAACTGGATGGGGGGAGTCGGTGTTCTGCTATTGCTTGTCGGTATGGTGGTGATGAAGCTCGCGGAGTAGCTTGTTAGTACCCCAGTCGGATCTTTATACTGAAAAGAGCAAAAAATTGGGGGCCTATGGCCCCCAATCATATGAAGCAGGATTAATTATACAGGTCAGCAATGGCGTCGAAATTAGGCCCGTGTTCACGCGCAGCAATAATCACGTAATACTTCGCCCCTTTTTCATCTGCTCGCTTTGAAATTTCTTTATGTAAATCCATTGGGGAAGAGATCAAACCGCCGGTTTCAGAAACCGAGACGGAGCCCACTTTGGTTAATTTAAAATGTTGGATTTCTTCCTTTGAAATATTCTGAGCAGCTTGCGCCGTGAGACTACAACTTAAACCAAACAAACCTGCGAAAAGTATCGAACGTGTTATTTTCATTTTCTTTCCTCGAGTCAGAGAAATATGGGCTAGCATCATCCACGTTATCGTTTTTAACAGACGATAAGACGGTTCTTTATAATTAAACAACTGTCGTTAACATCGGGATAAAATTACCATTTTTTATGAAGTATTTGTGAGCGCAATCACTCCAGGCGTTGATCTGTATCAGCTTATTTTTAACGATGCTGACGAAATTGCGTCGGCGTCAACCCCGTCTCGTTTTTGAACCTGTTGCTTAGGTGGCTGGCCGAACTGAATCCGCAACGATAGGCGATTTCAGTAAAACTCAGATGAGTGGTACTCATCAGCTGTTGCGCGAGATGCAGACGACGCTGCATCACGTAATGGTGAGGGGGCACGTTCATCGATGCGGTAAACATTCTGGCAAAATGGTATTCGCTTAAGGCGGCTTGTTTGGCGAGAATCGCTAAGGTTAACGGGTCAGCAATATGCGCATCAATATAGTCGCGAATATTACGCAAGACATAAGGAGAAAGCCCTCCGGTGACCGTCGGTAATCGCCAATTAACCTGACTGTAATGCTGTATAAGGTGTGTCAGTAATAGCGTGCTGGCAGAACTTAATACCAGCTGATTGGCACTATCCTGCCAATCGTAACTGAGTAAAAAGTGACGGTACAAAGCCGTCACCTTATCATCACGTTGAAAACTGGTCTCTACTAGCGAAAAATCAGCAGGGCTACGATCCCAAATCTGTTCGCCAGTTTGACGTAAATGCTGCTGAGTACAATATAGATGTACGAAGGATAACGGGCCGCGGATATCCCAGTGGCTTTCAACATCTTTTGGCATGATGCAGAGCTTATCCGGCCCACCGCCATTGTGCCACCCACCGCGACACTTTTGATAACTTTGGTAGCCACCTTCGACATACAGACTTAGCGTATGGTGATCACTATTGACGGTGATTTGATCGTGATGATTCGACCATGAGGCTAATTGAATCCCCGAGTTCAGAGCAACTTTTTGATGTAAAGTCGCACGTTGCTGGCTCAATGTGTCAAAGGTTTTGTAGTTCATTCGCCGCGCTCAGATAATCGGGGGAGCCTCAGTGTAGGCACCCCCGGTATTAATTACTAGACGTTAACCCGCAACAAGCATGAAAAAGCGCAAGAATGTATAAGTCGTTCCATAAGGATGACAGCTTTTTTGTTACGAAGGCTGCATGATAGGTAATCGGTCATAAGGAGAATACTCATGAATGGGTTGTTATACCTCATTGTTGTACTTATTTGGGGAACTACATGGATTGCGATTGCTTTACAACAGGGTGAAGTTCCTATTTTTGTCTCTATCTTTTGGCGTTTTGCTCTCGCTGGCGGGATATTATTTTTGGTTAATTACTGGCGTAAGGACCGTGCTCGCTTAACCTGGCGCGATCATGGTTTTTGTTTGCTGCAAGGCATGTGTGCATTTAGCCTGAATTTCTTCTGTTTTTATTTAGCGGCATCCCATATTACAACGGGTATTGAGTCGGTGATTTTCTCAATGGCGATCCTGTTTAATGCCCTTAATCAGGCCTTTTTCTATCGCATCAAACCCGTTAAACGTTTTTGGCCTGCGGCGATATTAGGCATTATTGGTATTACTGTTTTATTTGCCGACCAATGGGGGAGCGATCAGGTCTCTACCGCATTATGGGAGGGCATAGGGCTAAGTCTGTTAGGGACTTATGGCTTTTCATTGGGCAATATGTTGAGCATGCGCCACCAGCGGCATGGATTGGATATTTTGAGTACCAACAGTTGGGCAATGTGTTACGGTGCGGCGATTGCAGGGCTACTTGCAGGCTTACTCGGCTACCGGTTTACCTTACCTGTCGAGCCATTGTATCTGGGGGCGCTTTTTTACTTAGCGATATTTGGATCGGTCATTGGTTTCGGCGCTTACTATTTATTGGTTGGCCGTATCGGTGCTGGACAGGCGGCTTATACGACGTTGCTTTTTCCTTTGGTTGCGCTGACGATCTCTACATATTTTGAGGGATATCAATGGCACTTACATGCTGTTGTTGGCTTGGGGATTATTTTACTGGGGAATTTAATGATGTTTTTTCCCGTAGATAAATTCAGGAAAAGTCGCCTCCGTTTCTCAGCCTCGTCAACCGACGATGATTGAGAAACGGAGTGACCGCTCATGAGTCTTATCGTTAATAAGCAGCTACGCTGAGTTGCAACAGAAGATAGTGATCTTCTAGCCCTGGTGAGGCGGATGACTTGAGAAAAAGCAGGACGCTATTTCGAGTCTCTTGCACAGTAATTTTTAGTTGATTGATAAGTACTCAGGGCGGGGATTATAGAGATAGCGCAGGGAGGCATCAACATCTGATAGCGGGTGGAGATTGATTGATATCAATATAATTATCCTTTTTTTAACAATTATCAAAATAATATAACATTAAAAATTATTTAACATTTATGTAAGGGAGTTCACGATGCCTTCGATTGCTTTTTATAGCCGCCATGCAGAAACCGATCTATGGCTGGCGCCGTTGCAGAGCGCACTCGCTGACGCGACGCTTCATGTTTGGCCTGAATACGATCAGACGGCGACCGTTGCTATCGTTTGGTCGCCTGATCAAGCCTTTATCGACGCACATCCTCACCTTAAGGTTATTTTTAATATGGGTGCTGGTGTGGATGCCATTCTTGCTTTAAAGCTACCTAAAGATATTGCCATCATAAGGGTAAAAGATGGTGGAATGGCGGTACAGTTGGCCGAATACTGTTGTGAAGCGGTGATTCGATTTTACCGTGAATTTCCAGAGTATGAACAACAGCGTCAGCAGCACCAATGGCAGAACCATATACTGAAAAACCGCGAATACTATCCTGTCGGTGTGATGGGGCTGGGCGTACTGGGGGAGAAAATTGTGCAAGCACTGCGCTTTTTTGAATTCCCGGTTAACGGTTGGAGTCACCGCCGCAAATCGATTCAAGGTGTCACCTGCTACCAAGGTGACGAGCTGGAAGACTTTTTACGCGCTTCACGGATCCTCATCTGTGTGTTGCCGCTTACCGATAAAACCCGTGGTATCTTGAATTATCAGCATCTTTCTCTGTTGCAAGCCGACAGCTATTTAGTGAATGTCGCACGCGGAGGACATCTGGTGGAATCCGATCTTATCCAATTAGTTGAAGAGGGTAAGATGCGTGGAGCAACCCTTGATGTGACCCAACACGAACCGCTGGACCAAAATGATCCCTTGTGGCAAGTGCCTCAAATTCGTATTACTCCGCATATTGCAGGTAAGACACATATTGACCAAGTTTTGACGCAGATCGTGCCGCAAATTATCGGCTGGCTGACGGAGCAACGGATTGAAGGGACGATTGATTTACATCAGGGATACTAATCAATTTTTGACCAGTAAAGGGTGAGAGTATGTTCTATTGTTAACAAATTATGTTATTAATTAACTAATGTGTAACATATCGAGCATAATAGAATCTTCTCCCTCTCAACGTTGCACGGGTTACTGCCTATGCCTTACCGGATCATCATTGATAACAACGGCCCGTCAGGGCCGTTTACATCTTGATAAAAATTTTTCATCAAATCAACAGGGCAGTGTGATCTTCGTCAACTATAGTTATTAACCTAAAGCTAATGTATTGACAACGGAGATAACAAATGGTCAAAAAAATTGAAATTCACGCGCAATCGCAAAAGTTACCGGGTTCAGAAGAGAAACTGTCACCCAAGGCAATTATGATCCGTGAAGATTACCAAGGCAGTAACAAATTGGTGGGCAAAATTGCACTAGTGACGGGCGGCGATAGTGGAATAGGGCGTTCAGCGGCATTACATTTTGCGCGCGAAGGGGCAGACGTTGCGTTGACCTATCTCCCTAACAATGAAGATGAAGCGGCAGATGCACGTTCCATCAAAGCGTTGATCGAGCAAGAAGGCCGTCAGTGTGCAATTTATCCTGTCGATCTACGCCACGCTGAAAATTGCCGTAAATTGGTGGCCGATGTTATTGAAGCCTTCGGGAAATTAAATATTTTAGTCAATAATGCTGGAATCCAATACCCGAATGAAGATCTCACCACGCTGAGTGATGAGCAGTGGCTAAATACTTTTGATACCAACATTCATAGTATTTTCTTCTTAACAAAAGCAGCACTTCCTCATCTTGGTGAAGATGACAGCATTATCAATACGACCTCGGTAAATGCTTATGTTGGGCCACAAATGCTGATTGATTATACCGCAACCAAAGGGGCAATTGTCAGCTTCACCCGTGCGCTTTCAAACCAAGTCGCGGCGAAAGGTATTCGTGTCAATGCCGTGGCTCCGGGTCCTGTTTGGACGCCATTACAACCTGCAACGCTTGGTGACTACAATCCTGAACTGCTGGAAAACTTTGGTCATGAAACGCCAATGGGTCGCGCAGGACAACCGTCTGAACTGGGTCCTGTTTATGTCTTCCTTGCCAGCCTAGATTCTTCTTTTATCAGCGGTCAGGTTATCCACCCTAACGGTGGCATCATGGTAGGCGGTTGATTCGTCAACTCCTTAAAGAGGTGTGGTTATGTTATTTACGCAATTTAGTCATAGTTGGCTGAGTAAAGAGTATCACCATGATTGGTTAGAAGACCAAGGCCGACAATTATTAGCGTTTTATAAGCGTTCGCGATGTGAACGCGGTGGGTTTACCGCTCTGGATGATCAAGGGCATCAGGCTGAAGACAGCCAGCCCGATACGATGCTAACCGCTCGGATGACACACTGTTTTGCTTTGGCTTCAATGCAGGGTGAACCCGGTGCTGCAGAACTCGCACAATGGGGAATAGACTCGCTACTTGGCGTACTAAAAGATACCCAGTATGGCGGGTGGTTAAGCACCTTGCCCGAGAATGTGGCGGATGAACGTAAGGCCTCTTACTTACATGTGTTTGTCACCTTAGCGGGATGCAGCGCGAGTTTGGCGGGCATTCCCCGTGCAAAAGAACTCTTTCAGCAAGCAGTTAAAACCTTAGAAACGCATTTTTGGTTAGAGGATGAAGGGGCGATTTGTGAAAGCTACAGCCGTAGCTGGAAAGATCGTGGTGCGTATCGCGGTGGAAACAGCAATATGCATTGCACCGAACTCTTTTTGCAAATTGCTGACTTTACGGGTGATCCGATTTGGCGAAAGCGTGCATTATCGATTATCGATAAAGTTATTCATCAACATGCGCCCGCCAATAAGTATTTATTGGCTGAGCATTTTCATGAAGATTGGCAAGAGTGGCATGATTTCAACAAAGATAAACCGACGGATAGTTTTCATCCTTACGGTGTTACGCCAGGTCATGCATGCGAATGGGCCCGATTATTATTACACCTTGAGGCCGCTTTACAAGCCGCAGGGGAACCGGTTCCAGAGTGGTTATTGATCGATGCCAAAGGGCTATTTGCCGCAGGTCTAAAACATGGCTGGCAGGTCGATGGTACCCCCGGCATCGTGTATACCCATGACTGGGAAGGTAAGCCTGTCACGCGTAGCCGCATACACTGGACACTGGCTGAGAGCTGCAGCACTGCTGCTAGCCTCTTTAAACGTACCGGAGAGAAGCTGTATGAAGACTGGTACCGGCGTCTATGGGATTATATTGGGTGCTATTTAATCGACACCCAAAATGGAAGCTGGTGGCACGAAGTCGATCCGCAACAACACCCGTCAACGGTGGTATGGGAAGGAAAACCCGATCTCTACCACGCATGGCAATTAACGCAAATTTCACGCCTGCCGCTTACGCCGATGATTGGTTTGTCTATTAAGCAAGGGTACCACCAACGTTGAGTCTTAATGCCCTGTACTGAGTGATCGGTTCAGGGCTTTTTTCTAATTCCCCAATCTGACACGTGTTAATCGCAACGCATTAGCCAATACAAACACACTCGATAACGCCATCGCGCCCGCGGCAAGGATCGGTGAAAGTAGAATACCAAAGGGGGGATAAAGTATTCCTGCAGCGACGGGAATTAAGATCAGATTATAAATAAATGCCCAAAAAAGATTCTGATGAATATTACGCATGGTCATCCGTGATAAGTGCAAAGCGTTTAACACATTATCGAGTCTATCTGACATTAACACTACATCGGCAGACTCCATCGCAATATCCGTGCCGCTGCCTAGGGCGATACCCACATGAGCAGACGCTAAAGCCGGTGCATCATTAATACCATCCCCCACAAAGCTGACCGTATACTGCTGTTGCTGCCATGCTTTAATCGCATCAACCTTACCTTGTGGCTTAACGTCAGCAATCACTTGCGTAATCGCTAACTGCTGTGCAACGGCCTGAGCGGTAAGCTGATGGTCACCCGTAACGAGGGCAACGGTGATACCCTGTTTGTGCAATTGCTTGATCACCGAACGACTCGACTCTTTAATCGGATCGGCGACAGCAACGATACCGGCTAACTGGTTGTCGATAGCGAGATAAAATGGACTTTTACCTTGTTTAGCATACTGCACCGCAAGTTCATCAAGAGTCGAATAATCGATATTTAGGCTATGCATATAACGCTGAGCGCCAATATTCACCTGATGCAGATTCACGGTGGCGCTAACGCCCATTCCAGCGATCGCGCTAAAATCGTTCGCAGGGAGCTTTTCAACGTGTTGTCGATCTGCTGCAGTAACGATTGCACGGGCAAGTGGATGCTCAGAAAAACGCTCCACGGCGGCGAGGTAAGCCAGAACCTGCTCTGCGGTGAACCCCTGTGCAGGCTGTAAATCTGTCATCGCTGGGCGCCCTTCGGTTAACGTCCCCGTTTTATCGAACGCGATTAATGTTGTTTCGCGCAATTGTTGCAGAGCTTGGCCTTGTCGAAACAGTATTCCCTGCTCTGCCGCACGACCGGTGGCCACCATGATCGACGTTGGTGTGGCCAGTCCCATAGCACAAGGGCAAGCAATAATCAGGACTGCTACGGCGTTGACGATGGCTAAACTGATCGTACTCTGTGGATCAAAACACAACCAACCGATAAAGGTGAGCAGTGCGGCGATTAATACTGCAGGTACGAACCATAAGGTAATTTTATCGACCAATCCTTGAATAGGTAATTTCGCAGCTTGGGCTTGTTCGACCGCACTCACAATCTGTGCCAGCACCGTATTTTCACCCGTTGCGGTGACAGTAAAGCGTAAATAACCTTGTTGATTAACGGTACCACCGGTAAGTGTATCGCCCGGTTGCTTACTGACTGCCAGTGGCTCGCCACTGATCATCGACTCTTCGACATGGCTGTTTCCAACCAGCACTTCACCGTCAATGGGGATTTTTTCTCCGGGTCTCACCTCTACCACATCACCGAGCTGCAATGTCTCTGTAGCAACATCTTCACTTTGCTCGTCATGCCAGCGATGTGCAATATTCGGTTGCAGTTGCAATAACCGTTGTATAGCTTGAGACGTTTTTCCCTTTGCGCGCGCTTCCAGTAATCGTCCCAGCAACACTAACGAGACGACCATTGCTGCGGCTTCATAATACACATGCACGCTTTGCGCGGGTAACCAGTGGGCCGCGAACGTCGCAACCAGCGAATACCCCCAAGCGGCGAGGGTGCCGATTGCCACTAATGAGTTCATATCCGGGGCGCGATGCCATAAGGCGGGAAGACCAAGACGGTAAAATTGCCGCCCAGGGCCAGCTAACACCAGTGTTGAAAGTAGAGCTTCGATATACCAGCGATGGGAGGTTGAGACGTGCTGATTGATCCACAGTTGAAATGCAGCACTACTGTGCATCGTCATTTCTAACAGGAATAGTGGTAGAGTGAGCAGGATGGCCAGTATCACATTACGCTTGAGCGACTGGTAATGTTGCTGTTTTTTCTGCTGCTGTTGCTGGCGGGTTTGCGCTGCTGCCACAAAGACTTTGGTCGGATATCCAGCCGCTGTAACGGCGTGTGCCAACGCATCGGCATTCACATCGCCGATAACCGTTGCTCGCTCCGTGGCAAGATTAACACTCGCTTGTTCGACACCTGGCTGTGCGGTTAATACACGCTCAACGCGTCCCACACAGCTTGCACAAGACATTCCCTCTATCGCCAGTTGCGTGGCTGATGATTCAAGCCGGGATGGGGATGATTGACGAGACATAGTGAACTCCTCCTGTTCAAGTAAACCCAGCCTACAGCTTCCTGCAAGGGAAAGGTCAAGTAAGGAAAAGCTGGACGCACTTTCTTATCTAGGCTGTAATAAGACGCAATAAGCGAGTTTTTATTAGGGAATAGAATATGCCCACTGACCCATGTATTGAGCCGCAAGCGGTAGATACTTCACCCCTTCCCCTATTAAGCAGCCAAGATATTGCCCGACTTGCGGATACCTTTAAATTATTGGGTGATCCATCACGGCTGCGTATTCTTTTGCAATGTTTAACCCAGCCTGCTGCGGTGAACGATATTGCTGAAAGTTTACAGCTTTCGCAATCGTTGGTCAGTCACCATTTACGGCTACTGAAAGCAGCCCGTTTAGTGATTGGCGAGCGGCATGCTCGCCATGTTTACTATCGTGTGGCAGACAATCATGTCAGGCACGTGTTATTGGATATGGCGATACACCTGACGGAAGAATCGATTCACGACTAATGTGAATGAGTATGTGTGGCGTCACTATTGCTCTCTTGCTCAGTGACGTCGTTGAGTAAACAGGGTGTTGAGGTATCGTCGTCCGCCCAGTCGATAGCAATAGTGCTGTGTGCAATCGAGAACTTCTCTTTCAATGCCTGTGAGACTGCACGAACAATCGATTTGGCTTGCGTGTCATCATCCGCGCGGATATGTAAGGTGGCAAGGGTAAAGCCAGTACTAATCTGCCATACATGAATATGTGATACCTCGCTCAAGCCGGAAATATGTTCGTGTAGATAAGTCCGGATCAGGCTAGGTGCGGCGTTATCAGGGGCACCTTCCAATAAAATATGCGACGTTTTACGAATTAACGTCCAAGCCCCTTTTAGAATAAGCAATGCCACTACCACGGATAATAGAGGGTCAATCGGTGCCCAACCCGTCAAGGCAATCACGATAGCCGCCACAATCGCTGCAACTGAGCCGAGTAAATCCCCCATAACATGCAGGATGACGCCCTTAATATTGACGTTTTCCGTTTCACCTCGGGTCATAATCCATAAGACAAGAATATTGACCAGTAATCCGGCAATCGCAACGATAAACATGGGACCGGGCATTACCGTAGGGGGAGCGGCTAACCGTTGCCAAGCTTCATAGACAATAAAAATAGCGATAAGAAAAAGAGTCATGGCATTGAATAAGCTGGCGAGCACTTCAAAGCGGATATAACCGAATGTTAATCGGTTATTGGGTTGGCGCTGGCCAAAATAAAAGGCAGCCCACGCGAGAGCGAGTGCGAAAGCATCGGTCAGCATATGCCCTGCATCCGCCATTAAGGCGAGGGAACCTGCATAAATACCGCCTGCAAATTCAACGATCATAAAGGTAAAGATCAGTACAAACGAAATCAGAACTTTTTTCTGATTAGCTTGGCTGACTTTGGGCACATGTGAGTGGTCGTGATCATGATGATCGTGGCTGTGGTCGTGATCATGATGGTGAGAATGAGATGACATTGCTGCCTCGCTATAGATAACAAATAAACATATGAATAGGTGTTAATATATAGCAGGCAGCAGAGAAAGCAATATTTCGCGCTATCTTTCGGCCGTACAGCCTTGTAACGCTTTACCTCGTTTACGAAACATCACCCGAATCAATGTGAGCAATGATACCGCTAACAAGATGGAGCCCGCCAAGATGAAAGCATTAATTCCCCACAGATCGTAGCCGAGAATACCAATCAGACCCCCAATTAAGAACGAGGTGAACGAGGTAAAATAGACGCTGAGCAAATAGCGAAATTGTTTCATTTGTGCTGGTGGATGGCGAAGCACTGGGTGAAGCAGTAAGTTCGCAATGACAATTCCTGCGTCAGTAAGGGTGCCTGTAATATGTGTGGTGCGAACTTTACCTTGTGAAAGTTGAGTAGAGGTTGCGTTATGAACACCCAGCAGGAAGCTCAAGCCAAAAAGATAGTAACCTTGCTGTAAGTTTTGTGGATACCAAAACCCGACGATAATCGGCGCGATGAGCAGCACACCCTCAACCAATAAGATATGAGCGTAAATAGTCCGCAGATTAATTTTTTTAGCGAGAGAGACAGCAATACGGGAAGTGAATGCTCCACAGAGAAAGCAGCTCAGCAGTAAAACTAGGGGGATGATCTCTAGCTTATCCCATTGCAATAGCTCTTTAGAGAGCTGTGTCGCATTACCTGTCATATTCGATGGGAAAAGGCCAAACGCACCAAGCGCGAGTACGTTTAGCATACCTGCGCAACCTGCTAACGCAACAGCAAGCTGTCGGTCTTCATTACCGGTACGTCCCGATTTTCTATCTATAAGCATTATTTACCTTCTCTATCAAAGTAGGAGTATTATAAAAGACCGACTCTGTTATAAAGAAGGCATCTAATTACTCAGTAAGTTCAGTTGCTGTCTGCTTTTTTTTGTTTTTTTTTGCAGCACGTGCATTCAATGTGCGCTGCAAAGGTCGCAGACTATGTATTCGTGGTTTTAATATAACACGATGCATTCTGCGAATGCGCCGCCGACTTTTAATTAATCTTGGTCGTTCTAACCATAACTTCATGCCTATGACTGTCATCGCCAGCAGTGCGGTGATACCGTTAGCCATCATCACCGGAATATCGTGAACACGATGGCCATAGCCAGTCCAGCAGGCGACGCCAAAGAACAGTGCCGACCACATCCCTAAAGAGAGCGCTTTTGTCTCTTTATTTTTGACGATATGTAACACCTGAAGGCAGAAAGAACCGGTGGTGACCCATGCTGCGAGCGTCCCCAGCCATACAGGCCAGGGGGTAAGGAAAGCAATGGATAATAAGGCGAGTGCTATGGTGAGACTGACAATAAGGATATTTTTCATAGTGCTGTTAGGAATCTCCTAAGGTCTTTTCTACGTCCTTGACCGCATTGCGTAAATCCTCAGTAAACGTCGGATGTTCGGCGAGCGTTCCCATTAAGGCTGGTGATTGCGCAAACGCCTTTACGCTATCCTCTTGGGCAAAAATCGTCGCAAAAGGGACACTCTCCAAAGCACGGTCTTGGTATTCAAAGGGCAAGGTTCCTGCGGCTCGGCGCTGCATAAATAGATACCATAGAGCGACTAACACTAAGGTTGCTTTAGGCACGTCACCTTGCTGATAGCGTGTTTTAAGTGTAGGCAGAATAAATTGCTGCAATTTAGCAATGCTATCAGAAGAAACGCGTTGATTGGTATCACGCACCTTCGCGTTGCTAAAACGATGCAGGGTCGTCGTGCAATACGTATTAAGGTCAATCGATCCTTGAGGCAGGGCGGCGACCACATCTTGTGCGACGTACTGACGGATCCATTCGCGGACTTGAGGCGTCAAACTTTCATCGATGGATTGATGCCCGAGTAGTGAGCCTGCCCACGCAATACCACTGTGACTGGCATTCAGTACCCGTATTTTAGCTTCTTCAAAAGGGATCACATCATCGACAAATTCGACTCCGACACGCTCTAATTCAGGACGTCCGGCAATAAAATCATCTTCGATTACCCACTGTGAAAAGGCTTCACAGGCGACCGGAACGTTGTCGTTATGGATACCTTGTTCGATAAGCCGCTCTTGTAAGGCGTCATCGCTTTTCGGCGTAATACGATCCACCATACTATTTGGTGTACTGATCGAGTTTTCACACCATGCGGCTAAGGCTTTCTCATCCAGAGCCGCAATATAATCATTAAGCCCAGTACGTAAGCAGTCACCATTATGACGCAGGTTATCGCAGTTAAGCAGCGTGACTGGACCGGCTTGTGTGGCCATTCTTCGGCGCAGTATCGCGACTAGTACCCCATAAATGGTGGCAATGTTACTCGGGTCGGTCAGTTCTTGAATGATGACGGGATGCTTAAGGTCAAGATGTCCATCATCTTTCAGGAAATAGCCGCCTTCTGTGACGGTAAAAGAGATCAGTTTGGTTTGCGGATCGCACCCTACGCTAATCAGTTGTTCGAGCTCGGCATCCCAAGGGATAACGGTCTTGATCGCGGTAATTGTTTGGTAATCGATCTCACCGTCAGGGCTGATAACCTCTAAGGTGTAGACACCTTGTTGCTTACCTAACTGATCCAAGGTTGCTTGACTCGCACTGTTGCGAATATTGCCAAGAGCCAGCGTCCAGCGCGTATCGCCAAGCTGATGCAGTTGATTGAGATACCAGCTTTGGTGGGCGCGATGAAAGGCACCGGCACCAAGATGAAGCCAGTAGGAGTGGGGATTAGGTGAAACGTGTGCTGTAGTTTGCAAAGGGCATCCTCAGTCGTAATCGACAATTGTTACGTTAGAATGTTACTTGTAACTATAGCACAAATAGTCAAAATGCAAAGTTTGTAGATAAATTAATCGCACGATAATAATTCCTGTAATAACGAAACTTTACTTTGTAACAAAGTTTGATAAACAGTAGCCTATGCCCAACTGTAGCCATGTTGGGTACTGCTTCGAGGATATTATGGGTGAAATTTTCCAGCATTGGGATGGGTTAGCGATCTTAGCGCAGATCCTACTGATTGATTTACTGCTCGGCGGCGATAACGCCGTGGTGATTGCGATGGCCTGTCGAGGATTACCCGAAGCGCTACGGCGTAAAGCGATTATTATCGGCACAGTCGGCGCTATTGTAGCGCGAATTATTCTATTGGTCGTTGCCGTCTATCTCCTCACCCTACCTGGGGTAAAGTTGGTCGGCGGATTATTACTACTGTGGATTGGCTATAAACTTGTCTCAGGCGAAGATGAGGAAGAGGAGGTAGGTAAAACCTCCTCAAGTCTTTGGAAGACGGCACTGACCGTTACTCTCGCCGATGTCATTATGTCGCTGGATAATGTTCTAGCGGTCGCCGCGGCAGGGCGAGGACATTTATTGATTGTTGCGATAGGCGTATTGCTCAGTATTCCTATTATTGTCGCCGGCAGCCGTTTGGTACTGAGTCTATTGGATCGCTGGCCTGTGATTATTCTGTTAGGGGGAGCACTGATTGGTTGGATTGCAGGCAGTATGGTGCCCACCGATCCGTGGCTACGCACTTATTTAACCGGCCATGATCCTGCCTTCTATGAGCATCTTGTCGGGGGCGTGTGTGCGCTCCTTATTTTGCTCATCGGTTGGATAAAAAGACGCAAAGAGGCGTAATGAAAAAGGGGGCATCGACTGAATTATCGATGCCCCCTTTTTCTAGTGGCTAGCCTATCAATAGACGGCCAAATTATGCTGTACCTGTACCGCCATCTGAACACCATACTTGGCCAGAAGCAAAAGAGTTCTCATCTGCAGCTAAGGTGACGTATAACGGTGCGATTTCAACGGGTTGTCCAGGACGGCCTAAGGGAGCTTCTTCCCCAAAATGAGCGACTTTTTCTTGTGGCTGACCCCCACAGACTTGCAAGGGTGTCCAATAAGGACCCGGTGCAACGGCATTAACCCGAATTCCTTTTGGACCAAGCTGCTTGGCTAACGCTTTAGTAAAGGCCACGTTACAGGCTTTGGTTTGTGCATAGTCAAGCAAGATATCGCTGGGTTTAAAGGCTTGGACTGAAGACGTATTGATGATGGCTGCTCCTTCACCTAAATGTGCCACCGCCGCCCGGGTGATCCAGAACGGTGCATAGACGTTAGTTTTGAAGGTCGCATCGAAAGATTCAGTCGTCAGTTCACTGATACTCTCGCAAAATTGTTGATGGCCCGCGTTATTAACCAGAATATCCAGCCCACCTAATTCGCTGACTGCGCGCTCGACAAGTGTCTTACAAAAATCTTCGTGGGTGATATCACCAGGAATCGCAACGGCTTTACGCCCTTCGGCACGGATTAAGGCAATGACTTCTTGTGCATCACTTTCTTCAGCCGGTAAATAATTAATAGCGACGTCGGCTCCTTCACGTGCATAGGCAATAGCGACGGCTCGGCCAATTCCAGAATCCCCGCCGGTAATCAACGCTTTTTTCCCAACAAGACGCTCACGGCCCTGATAGCTTTTTTCACCGTGGTCCGGTAATGGATGCATTGCCGAGGCAAGCCCCGGAAATTGCTGCGGTTGCTGGTCAAAAGGTGGGCGAGGGAAACGACTTTTCTCTGTTGACATCATTGACTCCATTAACGTGGAAAAAAAATTATATTTGTTAAGGGTAGTCATAATTACGCATCTTGCAGGGAGAATAACGAGATTTATTTTGTGATCTTACTCACTGAAGGAGGGGATAAAATCCGCAGAATTCCAATTTTTAGCCACACTTAATCGATATCACGACGTCTTTAAGGAGCCTGCGGTGAGCCACTTTTTCTTTGATAATAAAACAACAATTGTCGATCAAGCGATCGAAGGCATGATTCGCACTGCCCCCAATCAACAGCTAGCTCGGCTTAATACTGACCCCAGTCTGCGGATAGTGGTACGCCAAGATTGGGATAAATCACAGGTCGCCATTATTTCAGGGGGTGGCTCAGGACATGAACCGATGCATCTGGGGTTTGTTGGACAGGGCATGCTGACCGCTGCGGTATGCGGCGATATTTTTGCCTCTCCAGGCGTTGAGGCGATTTTAACCGCCATTTTGAGTGTTACCGGCAAAGCCGGTTGTCTATTAGTGGTAAAAAACTATACCGGGGATCGTCTTAATTTTGGATTGGCGGCGGAAAAAGCGCGGGCGCTAGGTTACGACGTTGAAATCATCTTGGTTCAAGATGATATCTCCCTGCCAGATAATCCCCAGCCACGCGGGCTTGCCGGCACAATTTGGGCGCATAAAGTCGCCGGCTACTATGCCCAACAAGGCGCATCGTTGGCGGAAATCGTTACACGGACTCAAAAAATGTTGGCGAGTGTCTCGACAATAGGTGTTGCACTTTCGGCCTGTCATCTACCCGATAGCGATGATACTCAGCGTATCCCCGAAGGAAAAAGCGAATTAGGGATGGGGATCCATGGTGAACATGGCGTCGCCACGCTTGATACCCAAAACAGCCGTGAAATTGCTAAACAACTCGCCGACACGCTACTCAAACATATCGGTGAAGACGATAATCTTCTACTGATGATCAATAATCTCGGCGGGCTTTCGTCACTTGAACTCTCCCTCGCTTGTCAGGAAATTTTACATACTCCTTTAGGTGATCGAATTAGCTATCTACAAGGGCCGGCAACATTAGTCAGTGCTTTGGATATGAAAGGGCTATCACTGACAGTTTTACCACTGGATGATCAGTTACTTACGGCGCTTGAGGCTCCGGTCAATGTCGCCGGCTGGTTACCGATCACTGCCTGCCAGACGATGCAATGGCAAGAATCCCCCGCATTGCCTAGCGCAGAGTTAGGAACACCTTCGCAGAACCCTCATATTGAAAAGGTCATAAAGAGCATTTGCCAAGCCTTAATTGACAATGAGGAGCCTCTTAACAAGCTAGACAGTCAAGTCGGGGATGGCGATACCGGTTCAACGTTAGCAACGGGTGCACGTTTTATCCTTAATGCGTTAACCGAACAGCAACTCCCATTAAATGAGCCACAGGCACTGCTGCGCTGGTTCGGTGAAAAAATTACGACGCCAATGGGAGGATCAGGAGGAGTTCTGTTGTCGCTACTGTTTAGCGCCGCGGCGGTGGCCTACCAAGAGTCGGGGGATCTGGCAACTAGCCTATTAGCCGGATTACAAAAAATGAAAGATTATGGTGGGGCTGAACAGGGTGATCGTACCATGATTGATGCACTCCAACCGGCCTTTGAGGCGATGCAAGCGGGTAAAAATGGTACGCAGATCAGTCAAGCGGCAACTTTAGGGGCCGAATCGACAAAAAATATGGAAAAAGCGAACGCCGGTCGCTCATCGTATCTCAACGCTGAGAGTTTAAAAGGGCATAGCGATCCCGGAGCGTGGGCGGTGAGTCAGGTTTTTGAACGGATCAGTCAATACTTATAAATACGGCTGACATTTTCCGTAAAGAGAAATCGTCAGTGATCACGGGATAGCGAGAGGATGACGCTATCCCTGACGTTATCGTCAACAGTCAATTCAATGATTATTCGTATTTACATATTTAAATTTATAAATGTATAATGATGCAAAATAAATACTGAAACGAGATACCCATGCCCCAAACACTTTTTACTCCGCTGGATCTTGGTGGAATAACCTTACGTAATCGAATTGCACTTCCGCCACTGACTCGTTGTCGCAGCACTCAGCCGGGTAATATCCCGAATGCTTTGATGTGTGAGTATTACTCCCAACGCGCCAGCGCCGGATTTATGGTGACAGAAGGAACCCAAATTGAACCTCGTGGACAAGGCTATGCCTGGACACCGGGGATCCATACCCCTGAACAAATTGCCGGTTGGCAAGCGATCACTCAAGCGGTTAAAGCACAAGGTGGCACGCTTTTCTGTCAGTTATGGCATGTTGGTCGCGTTTCCCATACGGCGCTTCAACCTGGGCAGCAGCCGCCTATCGCCCCTTCGGCTATTGCGGCCACTAATGTCCGCGTATTTATTGAAACAGCGCCTGGGGAAGGGGAATTAGTCTCTCCTAGTACGCCGCGGGCGTTGACCACAGAAGAAGTTCAGCAACTGGTTGAGTTGTATCGGCAGGCGGCGGTTAACGCAAAGCAAGCCGGTTTTGAGGGGATTGAGTTACATGCGGCAAACGGTTATTTACTCAATCAATTTCTTTCTGTACACACTAATTTTCGTACTGACCAATACGGCGGTAACCTTACCAATCGTTTACGTTTTCTGAAAGAGGTTGTCGAGGCCGTCGCTACCGTTTTTGACAGTGGGCGAATCGGTGTACGATTCTCACCATTATTTACGACCACAGACGAAGAGCGTGTCTACTTAGGACTTGTTGAGCCCGATCCGGCGCAAACCTATCTTACCGCAGCCAAGATGCTTAATACTCTGCAGATTGGTTACCTATCGATAGCCGAAGCCGATTGGGACAATAGCCCAGCGTTACCAGACAGTTTTCGTCACGCGCTACGCGACAGCTTTGATCGTGTCATTATGTATTCCGGGCGCTATGATAAAACCAAAGCGGAGTCTGTTTTGTCGCAAGGTTGGGGTGATCTGTTTGGATTTGGCCGAACATTTATTGCTAATCCCGACTTACCGGCGCGATTCAATGCGGATCTTGCGCTAAACCCGGTTGACCCAAGTTCTTTGTATGGTGGCACAGCGAAAGGGTATACTGATTACCCAACCATCAATGAATAAATACTGAGAGAAGATGCTGGCTGAAAATGCGATGAAACTTCTAGCCAACCCGTTACGTGTGGCTATCTTAAGTTGGCTTAAACAGCCAGATGTCACGTTTGCGGCCTATAGCCAACTTTATCCTTATGAACAGTATGGCGTGTGTGCCAGCCTTATTCAGGATAAGGCTGGCTTATCTCAGCCCGCCACCTCGTTATGCTTAAAGTCGTTACATGAGCTGGGTGTTGTCGAGGCGCAAAAAGTCGGCAAATGGACGTACTATCGACGTAATAATGCGAGAATTCAGGAGATCGTCGACAGTATTACCGAGCAATTGCAGCAGCTCTAGCGCTATCGGCGATGGCGCTTAGCCTAAAACAGGACGTTGCGCGGAAAACATCACTGTATCGGAATGAAACGAACCATCAGGCTGCAATTGAAAATAAGCCTGTACTGGTGCCGATACCGCTTGCTGTAAAGTGCGAAGGGTGGTGATCGTCGCTTCAGGCGTTTTCATTCTTGCCACCCACTGTTGAAAATCGAGCGCTAACTGATCAGTCACCAACTGCTCAATACGTAGACCACTTTCTGTCGTCATTTGTAACCACTCACCGGGAGAATAGTTACGAACATGAGACGGGTCACGCAGTACCTCAATACTTTGTAGCCAAATATCAAAGAGGGGCGCGCCGGGGGAAGCGATATCCATGATAATTAAGCGTCCACCTGGTTTTAGCACGCGATAAACTTCGCGTAAGGCTTGGGGAACGTCTTGCCAGTGGTGGGCAGAATAGCGACTCATTACCCGATCAAACTGCTGATCAGCGAAGGGAAGCGATTCGGCTACCCCTTGCTGAGTATCAATATTGGTTAAGCCGCGGTTTTGTGCGCCACGCTCCACCACCGCTAACATCTCAGCTGACAGATCATAGGCAGTGACCTGTTTGACTAACGGGGCTGCGCTAAAGCTCGCATGGCCTGCGCCACATCCGATATCTAACACATGCGCCTCGCCGGCTGTGGCTAGCCATGTTTTCAGCCTCACTAAATCGGCACCTTCAGCATGCACCGTACTGGTTGAGTAAGCCTCGGCCTGTGGACTAAATTGTTCACGAATACGTTGAGTGTGTTCTGCACCAGTCATAGATTTTCCTAAGTGATTGTCCGGGTATTGACACTACGCTACAGAACAGATTATACCGGTACAATATCTTAAATTATCCTAGTATAAGAGGTAATAGGCTATGGCTGAGGCCAAGTTGAGCGCAGCAAAAAAAGTCGGGCAATTTTTACGGCTGCGACGGGAACAACTCAGTCCAGAAAATGTAGGAATACCTCGGGGAGAAAGGCGGCGTACTCCGGGATTGCGCCGGGAAGAAGTAGCTCAGCTCAGTTTTGTTAGTACCACATGGTACACTTGGCTTGAGCAGGGAAGGGGTATTACTGTCTCTGTGCGTAGTTTAAGTCGTATTGCCAGTGCATTACAGCTTTCGCAGGCTGAACGAGACTACCTATTTAGTTTAGCGGAGCTCACTGATCCGCTTACGCCGTTACCGCTCGCGACCGATGTTGGCGTCACCGCAGTGGTCAATAGTATGATCATACCTTGCTATGTTATGGACGCAACGTGGCAATTAGTGGCTTGGAATGATGCGGCTGCCGAGCTCTTTATTGGTTGGTTGGACGTGGAGGCGGAGCCTAATATGCTTGAATTTATGTTTATCAACCCGTTAGCCCGTGAACGAGTCGTAGACTGGCCACAACGGGCACAACGTATTGTTGCGGAGTTACGCGCAGAATCGATCCATTACGGTGATTATGCGCCCTTAACGGCGATGATTGCGCGCTTAATGCAGAGCAGTATTGAGTTTGCTGAATGGTGGCAGAAATACCGCGTTGTGCAGCGAGAAGGTGGGCAGCGAAGTTTCAACCATCCGCAACGTGGTCTTATTCACTACCAACAAACGAGCTGGCAACGGGTCCCCGATACGAGTATGAAACTCGTTACATTAATCGCCATCGATGAAACCACTAAGTTATGACGCCTTGCTTGCACAAGGCGTCACCCTTAAGTAAGACTTAAAAATGCACGTTGGCGGTTAACATCCATGTGCGTGGTGCACCGGGGGTATACCGATAGCCGCTACGATTAAGCGCTGCGATATATTTCTTATTCGTCAGATTATAGACATTGAGCTGCAGGTCGAGGGTCGAATTAATCCGCCACGCGGCCATTGAATCTGCCACCCAGTAGTGAGCAACGGAGGAAGGTGTTCCAGATGCACTATCCTTAATTTTGTGCAGGGTACCAACATAGCGAGCCCCAACTCCCAGAGTCACATTATCTGCGACATCCCATGTCGCCCACGATGTAAAGGAGTGTTTGGGGGTGAAAGGCAGCGTATTTGTGCCATCACTTGTACTATTGGTATTGTCGGTACGGGTGTTTTGCTGCGCGTAACCGGCCATGAGATGCAGTGTATCGGTCACATCTCCCGCGGCACTTAGCTCATAACCTTCCACTCTTTTGGAACCATTCTGAACATATTCATTGGTCGTACTATCGAGTTCCGCGTCGTTTTTAATGGTTGTTCTAAACACTGCGGCACTCAGTAAAAGTTTTTTATGGAAAAGTGACCACTTTGTCCCGACCTCAGCCGTTTCTGCTTTCTCAGGGGTAAAATTAATATTTTCACCACTCCGCGAGGTTCGGTCAGTCGTATCACTACTTAGCTTGAAATCGACGCCTCCCGGCGGTTGTTGTGAGACACCATAGTTGGCATATAAATTACCGTTCTCAGTTAAATGATAAAGAGCACCGGCTTTCCAGTTAAATAAGTTATCTGACTGTTTGAGATTACTGTGCCCACTGGCGCTATCGCCGATGTAGTGTGTTTGATAACTATCAACCCGCATCCCCCCATTGAGCGATAAACGTGGGGTTAAGGTTACGGTATCAAACGCATATACGCCTAGGGTATTGGTGCGGCCAAACGAACCATAGCCAGTTGTCGGTGTCACTGCGGTATCTGCCGACGGATTAAGTAAATTAACGCTGTTAGAAGCGAAAGCATAAGGGTAACTATTATAATTTTCTTGTGTTAACTCCACCCCAGTACTGACTGAATGACCAACGCCCAGTGTTGAAAACGTGGCATGCAGATTAGTTTGGTTGGTCAGGATTTTGTTGACTGTATTGCTGGAATTCATCAATCGTGTGCCATATACCTCTCCATTACGCGTAGTGATCGAGCGGCCGAGTACGGCTGAGAGTAAGTATTGTTGACGGATCTCCGACCAGCGAGTGGTGTTTGTTAATGTTAGATTGTCGTTAAAGTCATGTTCAAAGCGCGAGGTAAAGGTATCTTGGACATCATGTTCATAATCGGCATTCGTACCGTAATAGGTCTTACGGGAAACCGGTGACGCGTTATTTAATAGCGAATTCGTACTACTAAACCCCGGTAGGCCAACGGTATATACCCCACCGTCCGGGGTACTGTCTTGTTGGACATGTAAGTAATCAAGGTAAAGCCGGGTAGACGTCCCTAAGCCAAAAGCGATCGAGGGAGCAATACCGTATTTTTCATGGTTGATGTTGTTACGGCCCTTCGTATTTCCCTTGTCGCCCATGACATTCACACGAAAGGCCGTGGTGTCATTAAGCATTTGGTTATAATCCAGTGTGCCACGGCGCTCTGAAGCACTGCCATAGCCCACTGAGGCATCGACACCGGTGTAGAGTTCCGGTTGTTTACTCTGCATATTGATTGAACCTGAAGGGGCGGTTCTCCCATAATCAGATCCTGATGGGCCTTTGATAATCTCAATATTTTCGGTATTAAAGGTATCGCGAGTGATACTACCAATATCTCGTATGCCATCGACATAAATGCTATTTGAGGTATCGATACCCCGCATCATGATCGCATCACCCATATTGCTCGAACCATTCTCACCTGAAAAAAATGCGCCCACCCCAGGCGAATTTTTTAAGGCATCACTCAATGTAGTGGCTTGCTGTTCTTGTAAAACTTTGTGCGGAACGACTTGTACAGTACGTGTAGTGTCGGCAATCGGCGATGTGAACTTGGTTCCTGAAAGTTTTTGAGGCGCATAGAGAGAAGGAAGCGCGTTCGCCGTCACGACAATATCACTATTTTTTTTCACCGTTGATGATGTGTCTGCGGCATAGGCACTCCCGATAACACCATATAAACCAGTAAAAAGTGTTAGATGGCCCAGCACATTCAGCGACGGCGATACATTATTTTTATTTTTCATTTTACGTAATAGATGAGTTTATTAATGCTAATTATTATCATTTCTATTACGATTCATTGTAAGGTGTAATTTACATATGTTTACATAATAATGAATTTTGAAAAGACACAGCCAGTTGGAAAATAGGGTGTTTTATCAAGCATCGACTGAGAAAACAGCTGGAACGGCGATAGATCGTTAAGCCAACGTTTTTATCACCGCCTGCCGTCACCACCTCTTCATTTAATTGGTGAAATCAGCATGACGATTAACAGGGCCATCTATCCCACTATCTTCTGCAAGGCACGCTTTCTGCATTACCATTTCATGATTGAAGAGGAAAAGGCGGTCGGTGTTGAGGAATTTTCAGGAAGAAAGGCTTATCGTGATTGATGTGAGCCGTTAGGTTTCCCTGACGGCTACGGTGTTATTCCTTGGGACTGAGTGGCACGATAACGACATATTTCCGGTTAAACTATTGTGCACCCTTGAGAATAAATAATGTAATTTCGGAAGGGTAACCCAAACGCAGGGCAAAACCGTTCCATAATCCCGTCCCGTTACTGACATACAGGTAACCATTTTCCAACGTGTAAAGGCCGGATGAAAACCCTTTATTAAAGCGCTTAACGATGGCGGCGAGGCCATAGACCATGCCGCCATGCGTATGCCCTGAAAGTTGTAAATCGATCCCTTCAGCTAGGTTTTGACGGGCATTTTCGGGGCGATGATCGAGTAAAATAATCGGTAATTGCCGATCAACGCCATCTAAAGCGCGTGCTAGATCAGGGCCGGGTTGGTGATAACGTAGTGCGGCTTCGTCGCTGACTCCTGCCAGATAGATATGGCTTCCCGCTTTGGTTAAAGTGACCGAGCTATTAATCAACTCGTGGAAGCCTAACTGCTGCATACGTGCCATCCATTCGGGATAGCCGGAATAGTATTCGTGGTTACCTGGAATCGCAAAGCAACCCGCGTCGGCGCGCAACTCGGCCAAAGGCGCGACATCATTAAAGCGTTTTTCAACACTGCCATCCGCCACATCACCGGTAAAGAGAATGACATCAGCATTTAGCGAATTCGTGCGATCGACCACTTTTTTCATCCACCGCCCGGTAAAGAGCGTACTGGCATGCAGGTCAGTTAATTGCACGATCCGGTAACCTTCAAAAGCCTTCGGTAAATGCGGCAAGGTGAGTGTAACGGTTTTTATCGCCGGAACTTTGACGGCTTGATAGGCGGCATAGCTGGCTATTGCAAGGGATATCACGAGTAAAAAATAATGGACGTGATGGTAATCAGGCCATGTTCTCTGTATCGCATATTGCACACCGCTGACCGCATCACAGAGTAGGAGTAAGAGTGTAAAGGCGATTAACGTACCGAACAAGGCATTAATAATCACCATCATGGTATAGGGAAATTCTGGCGCAAAGCGGTTACCAAAGACAAATTTATAGACCAGATGGCACTCTGCGATCAACACAACACCAATAAAAAACAGTAAACGTAGAGTTACGGGAAGTGGGAGTGGCAAGATAAACCGCCCACTAATGTAGAGTGCGGGAAGAAGTATTATCCAAGCAAACACAGAGACCTCCAGAATAAATGGAATCGATTCATTTACTGTAGCATCGCAATGGGGGGATGTAAGTAACGCCAACCGAATAAAAAAAAACGGTTTTTACATTAAGGGTGACTCATGATCACCGCGGTAGGCGGGCATTATCGTGATCCAGTTAACCAAGACCGATGGTAGCGAGGGGATATTTTTCGCGATATGAGAGGTTTTTTTTAAATACCACACTGCGTCGACTGATGCTCCTAGTATTCGGATCTTGCCAGTGATCACTGAACCAAATTTAGGAGACCGGCTAAGCATACGCAAAAAATAAGTCGTTTGGGACGTAGGCCGTGGTTTTAAGCTGTCGGGAGATGAGGCGAGCAAGGTATCAGGCTGAATGAGCGGTCACTCAGCCTGTCTTTTCAGCGCAGTCCGTCGGGCGATTGAGTCAATTGACGATTAATCATTGAATTGTAGTTCATTGTAATCACCTTCATCGGGGACGGAACGACGACGAACGGGCGTAGTGCTCTCTTCAGGAAAAGGACGTTGACGGCTTGCAAACAGTGTTTCATAGAGATCGTTATCATATTCGCTCATGGGAAAACCTCTTCATTGTGCCGATGACACGACCCAATCTGCCTGAGGAGTATGACAGATTAATGACGGTAAGCGGTGACAGTGGCCGGGGCATTAATCGGCATCCCCCGACCGTCTTGTCATGGTTAGGCGACTCGATAGCCAAAGGCATGTGCGCTAATCGTCAGTGTGCCGCACAATCCCGGGGTTGCTGCATCGGTTGCTTGAAAAATATCATATTCACCGGCGACGATATGCCAAAGCTGCTTAGTCGTCTCCCACTGGGCTATCACCCTTGGTTCGAGTCTGAGGCTCACTCGTTGAGATTCGCCCGGAGCGAGAAATACCTTACGAAACGCTGCTAATCGCGATGGGTAACGGCCAGAAGTCGGTCGAATATAAAGTTGTATCACTTCACTTCCGCTGCGATCGCCGCAGTTGGTCAGCGTGAGGCTCGCAGTCACCGTGTCCGAACTTTGACAAAGTTGTAAATCGTCGTAGCTAAATTGTGTATAGGAGAGGCCGAATCCAAACGGAAATAGCGGTTTTTGTTGTTGGCGTTCAAACCAACGGTAGCCCACATCAGCGCCTTCGACGTTATAGTCAATCTGAAAAATATCTCCTTTTACCTTCACGCCGGGAAGTGAAGTCGTGGTACTAGGGTCAACCTGTTTAGGATGGGGCAGTTGCTGTTCACTCGCGGGAAAGGTGATGGGTAGTCGACCCGCCGGATTAATACGACCGAATAATACCCCGGCGATAGCTTCACCTCCGCCTGAACCGGGGTACCACGCTTCAAGTACGGCAGACACTTTATTCAGCCAAGGCAGGGTGACCGCACCGCCAGTCTGCAAGACGACGATCACTTTAGGGTGGACGGCGGCAAGCTGTTCGATTAACAGGTTTTGGTGATCATCAAGATCCAGTCCTTGTGCATCAAGGGCTTCAGACCGCCACTCTTGGGCAAAAACAATGACTGCCTCACACCCTTGTGCCGAATTTAAGGCCTCCTCAATGGAATCGCCAGAAACAAAATCAACCTTTTTAGCCAGAGAATTACGACGAATAGCCGCAAGTGGCGAGCTAGGGTGATAGACTTTTGGGGTCTGTATTCCCATAAAATCCACCCCTTCTAACTGCAAACAGCCCTGAGGAGTCACCGCTGAAGAGCCACCCCCAGCTAAAACCCCTTGATCAGCATGAGCACCGATGACCACAAGGCGCGATAACTCGGGGGGAAGTGGTAGCGTCTGTTGGGCATTTTTGAGCAAGACAATGCCTTGTTCCGCCTCGCGTTGAGCCATTAACTGATGCCAACTGTAATCCAAAGGCGTGCCACGCTGTGCGGGATGTTGAATAGCGCCGCAGGCGAAGAGACTACGTAAGATCCGATGGATCATTTGATCAATATACGAGCCATCGATCTCGCCTCGCGCCACCGCTTCTCGAAGGGGATGATCAAACCACGCACATTCATCTAAATTCGATCCAGATTGCACATCTAATCCAGCGCGCGCTGCCTTGGTAGCAGAATGTGTGGCCCCCCAGTCTGACATTACCCAACCGGGATATTGCCAGTCGCCTTTGAGAACTTTCGATAAAAGAAAAGGATTTTCCGAGGCCCATTCGCCATTGACGAGATTATAACCGGGCATTACGGCGCCCGGCTGTCCGATCTCAATGGCCAGTTCAAAGGCCAGTAAATCTGATTCACGCAACGCAGCTTCGTTAAGTCGTGAATCAGCCACGACTCGACCGGTTTCTTGTGCATTCAGGGCGAAATGTTTTACCGTCGACACCACATGTTGTGATTGAATACCACGCACATTGTGACCCGCGATAATACCGGTAAGCAGGGGATCTTCGGAGATATACTCAAAATTCCGCCCGCCACGAGGTTCACGAATTAGGTTGGCTCCACCCGCTAATTGAACATTAAAGCCTTTGCAAAATGCCTCACGCCCTAACAGCTTCCCTGACGTTTCAGCGAGATCAGGGTCAAAGGCAGCCCCTAAGGCTAAACTACTCGGTAAGGCAGTGGCGTGATCGCCGGGACGAACGCCACCTAACGCGCTGACGCCCAAACTGGCATCGCTTTGTTGTATGGCGGGAATACCCAGCCTTGGAATTGACGGGTAGCACGCGGCTGAACCGATGGCTTCAGCCGGAATTTTTTCCCCTTTATGGAGAGGAATGGCCATTGGCCCGGAAAGCCATGCAAACTTTTCGCCATCGGTCATTGCTGCTAAAACACTGTCGGCTTGTTGATCAGCGTTTAAACCAAGTTTTTGCCACGGGTAAGACATGTATCAACTCCTAAGCGCAGGGGGACTTCCTTTTAGCTTAGTCACTGACCTCGGTAGCAGGGAGGAATACGTGCGTTTAAATCTGAAAATCATAGCCAAGTTCTGGATTTTCATTTAAGCCGAGCGTTCTCTGTTTCAAGTCCTCTTCTGAAAGATTTGGATTACAAAGTGTCATAAATTGCCAGAGATAATCGCGCTGTAACTGCCCTTGCTTCACCCCTAGCCAAACAGTATTACTACTAAACAGATGACGGGCATCCAGTGATAGCAAGTCTGGATCATCATCATCAGCGGCGGTTTCAGCAATAATACCTATGCCCATTCCAAGGCGAACATAGGTTTTAACGACGTCGGAATCTTGCGCGCTGAGCACCACATTAGGTAATAAAGCAACGGCTTGAAAGGCTTCATCAATCACGGATCGTCCCGTCATTCCTGCACGGTAGGTGACAAGCGGCCATTCTGCGAGCTGTTCCACGGTAAGTTTCTCTTCTTGCGCTAACGGGTGATGATGAGGAACTAGAATACGATGATTCCACTTAAACCAAGGAAAGGTCGTCAGCTTACCGCTATGCGCGAGCCCCTCTGAGGCAATACCAATATCCGCCTCTCCGGAAATAACTTGTTCTCGGATTTCATCCGGGGTCGCTTGATTAAGCACGACTTGGATCTGCGGATAGCGGCTACGAAACTGTTTTAAAATAGCCGGTAATGAGTAGCGGGCTTGGGTATGTGTGGTCGCAATGGTCAATATTCCTGCTTCTTGCGCCGTAAATAATTGCCCCAAACGTTTTGCTTTTGCCGACTCATCTAATATTCGTTGGGCAATAATCAACATCTCTTTACCGGGGCCAGTAAGTCCCAGCATACGTTTTCCGTGACGAATAAATAACTCGACGCCTAATTCATCTTCTAACTCACGAATATGTCGGCTGATCCCTGATTGTGAAGTATAGAGAGTTTTAGCAACCTCAGTTAAATTGCATTGGCAGCGGGCGGCTTCACGGATAATTTTAAGTTGCTGAAAATTCATGAGATGTACTCTTTAGGCGTTCAATATCTCTCACAGTAGTGAATTCGGTTCCATTAAATAAATAATTTAAACGCAAACGTTATATCACAATGCTATAAGGGAGATATTTATCGTTAAAGAGAGTCATCAAAAGTCATATCAAAAAATATACCCTTCAAAAACAGAATAAAAAACTATTATTCAGGCAATATTAGCGTTAGTCATTATTTCGCTTTAGTTAGCCAATTTTATCGTATTCAATGACTCTTTTAATCTATAGCGAGAATAAGCCATGATCGATAAAGAGAGTGCAGAGCATTATATATGGGGCGACCACTGTGACGGCTGGTACTTACTCAAGCAGCAAGATTTATTAATTATCCACGAAAAGATGCCTGCGCATACTGCTGAACAACGCCATTACCACCATCGGGCTCGACAGTTCTTCTTTGTGTTATCGGGTCAGCTAACGATGGTTTTGCAGGATAAGGTTCATTGCTTGCACCCTCAACAGGGTATTGAAATCCCGCCTTTATCCCCTCATCAAGCCTGCAATCGCTCAGATATGGCGGTTGAATTCCTCGTTATTTCTCAACCTAGCACACAAGGGGATCGCGAAAATATCGATACTGATGATGAGATTAAAGCGAAAGCCTAATATATATTCGGCTAAATACAGCAAGTGCTTTGATCTGTTTTTTCTCACCCTATTGGTAGGAGGGAACAAAGCAGGAACAAACCCTTTTATTGACGGATAGTCTATGAGCTCTTTTGGCTAAGCGTTTTATTGGGTGGGTTCACTCAAGACTTCAAGGATTGCTCACTGACTCATGTCAGCGTTTTAAGAAGCAAAAATACTTATTACTTAAGTTCAATTCACGTTAAGCTAGCCAACTTGAACATTGATATGGGAAGGCGTGATGTTTCGTGTTGGAGTGTTATTGTTCACACTATTTGGTGGAGTCATCACCGCGCATGCTGCGCCCCTATCTTTTCACTTGGCCGACAGTAGTTACGTTTTGCTACGCTGGCAGATGATTGGAAAATCCGATTATCACGCCCGAATTACCGGTTTACGTGGCTCAATAGTGGTGGACCCACAGCATGATGTGGCGGATTATCTGAAGGTTGATATGCCGATTGCCCAATTAGATGCCCATCACCGCGTTCTGACATGGGCATTAAAAAGTGCACAATTCTTTGATCAAGCTCAGTATCCGAATGTCACTTTCACTAGCAGCCGTATTGTTGATATGGGCGATGGTCGCTATCGTGTGTTAGGGACGTTGAAAATCAAGCAAATAACTCGCCCTGTCATGTTATACGGGAAAAGAAGCGGTGACTCACGCCTCCTTAGTAGTGGTGGTTATTTACGACTTTCTGGTAATATCACCTTATCGCGTCAGGCATTTGGTATGGGACAATATCCTGCACTTGTCGCTGATCCCATCAATATCGATATCGTGCTGGTTGCTACAACACCGTAAATTTATCAGATACATTTTCTTTCATTATTTGCGTGACGTTGCGGTGACTTTTCCTACTTTTCGTTGTCAAAATAAGTATCGAGGCTATACGTTGCCAAGAAATATGGCATTTCTGGCGTAGAGGCTTCTTTTAGTGAAGGCTTTATGAAAAAAACTGGTCAATTTAAGTTTAAAATTCTCCACCCGCGTTATTGGCTAACTTGGTTTGGGTTAGGCGTACTGTGGCTTTTAGTTCAACTCCCTTATCCTATTTTGATCCGGCTTGGAGCGAAAGCAGGTAAGATTTCCCGTCGTGTTTTAAAACGACGTGAATCGATCACTCGACGTAACGTCCAACTTTGCTTTCCTAATATTCAACCGCAGGAAATGGAAGCGTTAGTCGCAAAGAATTTTGAATCATTAGGCATGGCCTTGATGGAGACTGGAATCGCATGGTTTTGGTCAGATAAACGCGTTCGCAAATTTTACTCCGTTACTGGGATCAATAATCTACAGCAGGCGCAACAAGCACAGCGTGGCGTCATGGTTATCGGCGTACACTTTATGTCGCTGGAGTTAGGGGGGCGTATTACCGGGCTATGCCAACCGATGATGGCGATGTATCGGCCTCATAACAATCAGGCGATGGAATGGGCTCAAACCAAAGGGCGTATGCGTTCAAATAAAGCGATGATCGACCGCCGTGATTTACGGGGTATGGTGCATGCCCTAAAACAGGGTGAAGCAGTATGGTTTGCTCCTGATCAAGATTATGGACCTAAAGGCAGCGTATTTGCACCGCTGTTTGCCGTTGATAAAGTGGCCACCACTAACGGAACTTTTGTCTTATCTCGATTAGCCAAGCCTATTATGCTCACTATCGTTTTAATCCGAAATACAGATAAAAGTGGCTATCAATTAATTATCCAACCACCGCTTGAAAATTATCCTTATGAGGATTCGCAAGCCGCGGCAAGTTACATGAATAAAGTGATTGAGACTGAAATATTACGTGCGCCAGAGCAATATCTTTGGTTGCATCGCCGGTTTAAAACTCGACCACCGGGTGAAGTGTCTCTCTACCTATAATGTTAAAAAGCGCCAGTTGGCGCTTTTTTTTATGCCGCAATTTCATGCCTCGTCTATAGTCAATAAATGAATTATGTAGAGGAGTCGTAATGGATATCACGTGTTGTAAACCTGACGAGTGGGCTGATCTGGTAGAGATATTTTCCGAAATGGAGCGTTATCATCATCCCCAAGCCATCATTGCCGCAGAACAAATGGCAAAATACTTAAGAGAACGTGTATTTCCTGCGGATTCGGGGACTGAAATTTATAAAGGAATGCGTGAAGGTCATATTGTTGCGTTTGCTTGTGTAACGGTGGTTTATCCCGCATCCCGTTTCACTGGGCAGATGTTTATTAAAGAGCTTTTTGTATCAAAAATGTACCGCCGACAGGGGCTTGGCCGCCAATTAATGCATTTTATTGCCCAGCGCGCTGAGGCGCGAGGCTGTACTCACCTCGACTGGCTATCGGTACGAGAAGACCGGGCGGTACAGGATTTTTATACGTCTCTCGGTGCGCGAGTGGTGGAAGAGGTCAATTATCATCGTCTCGATCAACGTTTATTGTCGCAATTAGCGGCTAGCTCCGACAGGATCTAGCCCGTTAGTTGAAGGCCTAAGCGCTAAAGGACTACTGAGATAAATATTCGGTTAAGAACCTTTGCGCATCAATATCGTCTGAAAGACTATCGCTATAGGACAAATTAATGGCGATAGGTTCTCCTGGTAAATAAAGGAGTCCACCATTCTGTTTTAAGACCAAGACAGTATGACGTTTTTTTCCTTGAGTATAGGAATAGTGGAGTTCGTCATTCAAGCGGGTAATTTTCATTTTTAGAATTAATAGATTCCAGTCATGATCAACATCTTCTATCTTAACCAGAGCTTCGTGCGCTTTTCGTTCACCAATTCTTAATGTCCAGACTTTTACCCCCTGATTACCCTGATAGGCAATGACTCGCGTGGCAACATCAGGGCGCGTTTCTGCTAAACATGATGAGGCAAAAACACTCCACAAAATAAACGTAATCAGTATCCCCCATACCGGCCACATTTTTTTCTGATAAAGGGCTGAAAGGTATGCTGCTTGATTCATAGTCGCTCCTTGCGTTAATGGAGCCTCAGTATGGAAGTTGGGGGAGAGGTTGTGAAGGCGATTTCTCCTGGTACAGGGCAGTTTCAGGAAAAAAACTGAGTATTGGCGGCGGCGTGCCCCTCGAACAACCAGGGCTCCAGTAGGAGCCCTGGTTGTTCGAGGCTGAGTCGTTATTTACTGCGTAGTTTCGGGTCAAGCGCGTCGCGTAATCCATCACCCAGCAAGTTGAAGGCCAGTACCGTCAAAAAAATAGCTAGAATTGGAAATAACGCGACATGTGGGGCCATTACCATATCCGAACGTGCCTCGTTAAGCATTGCTCCCCATTCCGGGGTTGGCGGTTGCGCACCTAATCCAATAAAAGAGAGGCTGGCGGCTGAGATAATAGAAACGCCAATACGTAGGGTGAAAAAGACGACTATGGAGGAGAATGTTCCCGGTAAGATATGTCTAAACACGATATGTAGGTCAGAGGCACCAATGCTGCGTGCGGACTCCACCCAAGTCAGTTGTTTCAAGACCAAGGTATTTCCTCGTACCAGTCTTGCGAACGCCGGGATACTGAAAATGGCAACGGCAATCACCACATTCGACATCCCCGGTCCCATCAATGCGACGACGGCAATCGCTAGCAGGATCCCTGGAAAGGCAAAAAGGACATCGCAAATACGCATAATGATTCTGTCCATCCAGCCTTCGTAGTAACCGGCGAGTAGACCGAGTATTGTGCCTATCACCGACCCTAAGGCTACGGAAAACACGCCCGCGAGTAGAGATATCCGAGTGCCCAGCAGTACTCGGCTAAAAATATCGCGACCGAGTGCATCGACACCAAACCAATGCAGTGTACTAGGGCCTTGATCGATGCGGTCATAATCAAAGTAGTTTTCTGCATCAAAGGGCGTCAGCCAAGGGGCAAAAATGGCGACCAGTAAAAGGACCAACACGAAGATTGCGGCAATGACGGCAATGGGTTGCTGGCGAAATCGCCGCCAGAATTCACGTAACGGTGGTTGCGGTGTGGCTGGATCTAGCGTTGGTAAGGCGTTAAGAGCCGCTGTGCGGCGCCAATTTTTCATGACAGCTCCTCAGCGGTAACGAATCGTCGGATTAACCCATGCATAGAGTAAATCGACAACTAAATTAATCACGATAAATTCACAGGAAAAGAGTAAGACAAGAGCTTGGATCACGGGATAGTCGCGGCTTTCGACGGAATCGATCAGTAATCGCCCAAGCCCCGGCCAGTTAAAGACGACCTCGACGACAATCGCCCCCCCTAATAGTAGGCCAAACTGCAAGCCCATCATGGTAATAACGGGAATCAGTGCATTACGCAGACCGTGTTTGAAGATAACCTTGCGTGCGCTTAAGCCTTTGGCGCGTGCAGTTCGCATATAGTCTTCGCCCAAGACCTCAATAAAGGATGCGCGGGTAAAACGTGCCATCACAGCGGCGACCGAAGCGCCTAAGGTCAATGAGGGTAAAATATAGTTACGCCAGCCGTCAGCCCCAACGGTTGGTAACCAGCCGAGCTGCACGGAGAAAATTTGCATCAATAAAATACCCAACGCAAACGCCGGGAAGGAGATCCCGGAAACGGCGATGATCATACCGAGCTTATCGGGCCAACGATTACGCCAAACGGCTGAGGCGATACCGATCACTAATCCAAACAAGCATGACCAAGCCATGCTGGTTAAGGTCAATAACAACGTTGGCATAAAGCGACTGGCAATCTCTTGGCTAACGGGGCGCTGTGAAGCCATTGATTGGCCAAAATCCCCCTGAACTAAGCGTACAAGATAGTGCCAAAATTGTTGGGGCAGGGGTAAATCAAGCCCAAGTTGATGACGTACCATCGCCACGACGGTATTGTCCGCGTTTGGCCCTGCGAGCAGACGCGCCGGATCACCGGGCAACATATGCACAAAAAGGAAAACGAGAATGGCGACAATCAACAACGTCGGCAACATCCCTAGCAAGCGTTTTATAAAATAGTTGAGCATGCGAATTCTCGGATTATGGGCGGGGATGACCCCGCCCTAAACAGTTACTTCAGATCGGCATTGTCAAAATCAAAACCCGTATCTGGCATCACGTTGAAGTGGGTCAGAGACTTATTGTTCGCGGAGACAAGCTGTTCGACCACCAGTGGGATCCACGGTTGGTCATGCCAAATAGTATCTTGAGCCGCTTTGTAAAAGGCTTTTTTCTTTGCATTATCTGTCGCGGTCAATGCATCGGCTAAGTCTTTATCAACTTGTGGATTGCTATAAAAAGCCGTATTAAAGATAGCGGGTGGCCATGAGCTGGTGGCGAACAGCGGGGTTAATGCCCAGTTGGCTTCGCCGGTAGAGGCGGCCCAACCGGTATAGAACATCCGTACTCCGCTCTCTTTTTGCCCTTTGTCCTCGACTTGGGCAGCACGTTGGCCAGCATCCATCGCCGTGACTTGCACCTTGACACCGACTTGCGCTAATTGTTGTTGCGTAAATTGCAGTACCTTCTGTGCCGTGGAATGATTATGTGACGACCATAAAGTCGTCTGGAAGCCTTGCGGGTAACCAGCCTCTTTTAATAATTCACGGGCTTTTGCCGGATCATAAGGAATTGCCGGGTAGCTCTGCGCGTCAGCAATTGCTGGAGGCACAATACCGGTCGCAGGGGTCGCATAACCCGAAAAAGCGACTTTTACTAATGCTTCACGGTTAATGGCATAGTTGAGCGCTTCACGGACTTTCGGGTTATCGAAAGGTTTTTGTGTCACATTCAAGCTGATATAGCGCTGCATAATGGACGGCCAGCTGACGACGTCTAATTTACTGTCCGCTTTAAGGCGAGGGGCTTGCTCATAAGGGATTGGGTAAGCAAAATCAGCTTCCCCGGTTTGTAGCATAGCCGCACGGGTATTATTATCGGCAACCGGTCGCCAGACAATACTATCCAGTTTCGGTAACCCTTTTTGCCAGTAATTCGGCCATTTTTTCACTGTCATGGCATCGGTTTGATTCCAACTCACAAATTGGTAAGGCCCAGTTCCTACTGGGTGAAAGCCGATTTGTGTGCCGTATTTTTTTAATGCCGCTGGCGAAATCATCACCGCCGAAGGGTGGGCCAAAGTATTAATAAAGGCCGAAAAAGGTTTTTTAAGGGTAATGGTAACGGTCAAGGGATCGACCACTTCCGTATGAGCAATATCGTTAAATAAGTTATAGCGTTTTAAATGGCTATCAGGATTACTCGCGCGATCGAAGTTAACTTTTACCGCTTCAGCGTTAAACGGTGTTCCATCTTGGAAGGTCACATTGGGGCGAAGTTTTATCGTGTAGGTTAAGCCATCGGGGCTGACTTGATAACTCTCGGCTAAAACCGGTTTAATTTTCATCGATTCATCAAAGCCATACAGTCCTTGATAAAAAGATTTGGCGACGCTTTGAGATAAGGTGTCATTAGCATCGTAAGGGTCAAGGGTCGTAAAATTTGAACCGACCGCAACCACAATATTTTTAGCCGCAAAACTCGGCACGCTAAGTAAGCTGGCCGTAACACCTGCAGCAAGTAGCCAAGGCAGTTGGCGTGTATTCATAAATGAGTTTCTCCTGTCTTCACTGATAAGGATGCCGGATATGAAGGTATTAAAGGACGACGTACAATGGAATGCGCAACGAAATGGCCGGGGGATACTTCATGCAGATTTACCCGTTCCGGGCCTTTACCAACGGGATAAATCGCGCTGGGTAATTCTTCCACGTTAGAAGAAAGAGGAGGGCGGTGCACCGTAGGATCGGCAACCGGTACCGCGCGCAGTAATTTCTGTGTATAGGGATGTTGAGGCTGAGTGAAGACAGCGGCGCGTGGGCCTATCTCCACGATTTGTCCCTGATACATCACGGCGACGCGATGGCTAATTCGCTCGACCACCGCCATATCATGCGAAATAAATAAAAATGCCATCCCAGTTTCGCGCTGCAGATCTAATAACAAATTAATAATTTGCGCCTGTACCGAAACATCTAACGCCGACACGGACTCATCAGCGACAATCAGTTTTGGATTTAACGCGAGTGCTCGCGCAATACAGATCCGCTGCCGTTGTCCTCCCGAAAATTGGTGAGGGTAACGCTGTGCGTGTTCAGCAGATAATCCAACTTTTTCTAATAACTCTTTAACTCGCTGTTCCGCTTGCGAACGGGAAGCGAGTCGATGAATGAGAAGCGGCTCCATAATCGAGTAGCCAACCGTTTTACGCGGATCTAACGAGGCATAGGGATCTTGAAAAATAAATTGGATCTCTTGGCGCAGTGTATTTAACGCAGATCCTGTTAACTGATCGACGCGCTGCCCATTAAACGTAATGGATCCCTGTTGGCTCGCCACCAATTGCAGTAGCGCACGCCCAGTGGTCGACTTGCCGCATCCCGATTCCCCCACCAGTGCCAAAGTTTCGCCGGCACGGAGATCAAAACTGAGGTGCTCAACGGCATGCACTTCACTGACAACTCGGTTAAATATCCCGGCACGTATCGGGAAGCGCATCACCAAATCTTTTACCTGTAACAAGGGAGGAGAGTGATGATCAACGGTGTCGACAGCCGGGACGGAAGAGGGGGCGTCGGTCATTAGATGGAATTTTTCTGGAAAATCATGCCCTTTCATATCACCCAGACGTGGTACCGCGGCCAGTAATTGCTGAGTATAGGTGTGTTGTGGTGACTGAAACAGTTGTTTAACGGGAGCGGTTTCCAGAGGGACACCGTGGCGCAGTACGGTAACGCGATTGGCCATCTCCGCTACCACCCCCATATCGTGGGTAATAAATAGCACCCCGGTATCTAAATCGCGCTGTAGTTCACGAATAAGCGCAAGGATCTCTGCTTGTAAGGTCACATCAAGCGCTGTTGTGGGTTCATCCGCAATTAGTAGTGCGGGTCGACAGCTCAGTGCCATTGCAATCATCACGCGCTGACGCATTCCCCCAGACAGTTGATGTGGGTAGCGCTGCATTATCTGTTTTGCTGCGGGAATACGCACTCGTTCTAAAAGTTGCAGGCTTTCGTGTTGAGCTTGAGACGCGGATAAATGTTGATGCTGACGTAGCGCTTCGGCAAGTTGATCAGCGATAGTAAAGACGGGATTTAATGAAGTCATTGGCTCTTGAAAGATCATTGCTACATCAGCGCCCCGGACTTTTTGCCATTGCGCATCACTCAGCGTACCGAGCTCAATCCGTTGTCCGTCACGTTTTTGTAGCCAGCGCGAACCGGTGACCTTTGTCCCATTGGGTAAGAGCCCCATTAGGGCTAGAGAACTGACTGATTTACCAGACCCCGATTCACCGACCAAAGCCAGTGTTTCACCGCGATGTACCGTCAAATTGAGATGATCGACGACAAGGTGTGGGGTCGTCTCGCCGGGAAAAGCGATCTGAAGGTTTTCAACCTGCAGTACCGGTTGTGGCTGAGACGCTTGTTGATCCGTTTCCATCACCATGATTTTCCCTTATTTGACGTCGCTCACGCTATTTTCTGGACTGTTCAGCGAGGCTGCGCCTATATTGAGCCAAGCTATTGATTAAAAAAGTATATGATGTTTCGTATTTTTTGCCATTTTGACTATAAAAACTCTACCCGGCGTTGTAAACCGATAACGCAGTAGAATAAATAATGTTTTGTTATGTTTTATGCAAAAGACTCAGCCTCAATGGCGCAGAGTTAGAGCAAACGACAATGCTGTAATACCGGGAGTTGTTCCCGTACTGCTGACAAATGGGCTTTATCAATCTCGGTAAATACGAGCTGTGGGCGCTCTCCCGCTTGAGCAATCACTAATCCTAATGGATCAACAACCAAGCTATGGCCAATATTCTTAGGACCACACTCTCCACTGGCCACCATATAGCAGGTGTTTTCTAACGCACGGGCTCGCGTCAGCAATTCCCAATGCAGCTCTTTATTTGGCCCTTTTAACCATGCCGCGGGCAAGACCAAAAGTTCTGCGCCTTGTCGAGCAAGTGCACGCGCCATCTCGGGAAAGCGTAAGTCATAACAGGTCATCACACCGACGGTAAAATCGTCAATATGCAGCAGTGGAGGCAAGGTTTCTCCGGCAACCACGTTATCCGATTCACGTACCGTAAAGGCATCATAAAGATGAATTTTATCGTAGGTTAGCAGGATTTCACCCTGGCGCAGTGCGATAAGGACATTGCGCGCTTTACCCCCTTCAGCAGGAACATGCATGGTGAAAATAGTCGTCACCGCCAAGGTTTGACTGGCGATAAGAAGTTGACCAAGGAAAGGACCATCGATAGGTTGCGCGGCGTTAATAACCCAATGACTATCCTGATTATCGCGAGCTAACACCGCTTCTGGTAGCACTAACAATCGTGCTGCCTGAGCATTAGCTTGTTGCATCAGCGTAATAATTGTCGAGGCATTATCTTGCCAGTCACGACTCACTTGAAATTGACCTACTGCAAGTTTCATTTTGCTCTCCCAGATGTTAACTCTGACTCTGATTGATCAATGTAGAGGGTTTCTCTCTCTCCCCCAAGGGAATTATTGCACTCAAGATGCCAATCATTGCATGATACTGACTCGTTTTGAGTAAGGGAGATAAAAATGAAGCCATTATTTGTGTATGGGACATTACAGCCCGGGCGTGAGAACGAACATCTATTAACAGGAATAGGCGGCAAATGGCTCGCGGCAACGGTGCGTGGCACTTATTATGAGAAGGCTTGGGGACTGGCTGCGGACTTTCCGGGGCTTATTTTAGACCCGCAGGGCAGTGAGGTAACCGGTTATCTCTTTTTTAGTGAACAGCTTGCCGACCACTGGCCTGAACTTGACGCTTTTGAAGAAGGGTATGACCGTGTCACGGTTACAGCCTTGACGGCTGAGGGGAATACTATTGAGGCGTGGGTTTATCAAGTACAGCCTCAAGATTGAAACAATAATCTCGCGCAAAATAACGTACTATTCTTAGCGATAAACACTAATCTGCCTTAAAAAACAGCAACTAATTCAGCAGTACTGGATTACCGCGATCGGATGCTTTATACTCCTTGCCACATTAAGGCCCCTTAGCTCAGTCGGTTAGAGCAGACGACTCATAATCGTTTGGTCCCCAGTTCAAGTCTGGGAGGGGCCACCAGATATATCAAGGACTTAGCTTAGAAATAAGCTAGGTCCTTTTTGTTTTGTGCGATAACAGGTGCAGTAATAGGCGCAGTAAGGATTTTGCTAGAGGGTCGAAAAAAACAATAAACGTTTTTAGTTCCTCTATTTTTTAGCTAAAAATAAGTTTGATTTTTAACCACTATCATTCTCTATATTGACCAGCTAAGTTAACGGCTCAGTGCTAGTGGGTGATATCTTCCAAACTTAAGGCCACGACGATGAGTAAAGTTGACAATACAAAGGGTGAAATGTGGACAGCTCAACCTTACCTCGAAGCAGGTTTTATAGCCGTTTCCCCTCATGCTAAATTTAGAACACATAAAGATGCACTAAATTGTTTTGGCTATCAGAAAGGGCATTTTCAGCATGCAGCTTGGCGAATACCCGATGACGTCTGCGATGAATTAAACCTTCCTTATTATTCGATGGTTTGGTTTCCCACACTGACAGGGTAATCCCCCCATTTTTAACGGAGGTCATAAGTAGAATCAGGTCATGCGTGACCTTCTCTGACCTTCCCCCTTTGCTCAGTACCGGTGTAAAGTAGAGTTTTCGGCTTTCTTTTCCGTCCCTAAAGAGGTCATTCGTTATGAAAAAGACACGTTATACCGAGGAGCAAATCGCTTTTGCACTCAAACAGGCTGAAACCGGCACTGGTGTCGAGGAAGTCTGCAGAAAACGGTCACTCTCCGTCAATTGCCAAATATCGATTAACTATTAATCAGTATGAATACGGTCACGCTTCGCCTGTTTTTTACCCACATCATTAATTGTTAAATCATCCAATACTTACTCCCGGCATAGCGTCGGACACGACAGAATTTTAAGGCCTGCTTACACATCTGAAAAAATGTAGCCTGCGGCTTGAGTTCATTTACTATAATTATGCCCGCCGAAACAAACTGACCACATTGCTGGTGGTATATTCAGTGCCGTTCAACCTTCGATCCCATTGCTCCAGCGCATCGCGTTTTTCTGCTAAGTAGTCATATCGATCATAGTGCCTTGAACTCACATCTTGTAAAGCATGATTCTGTATACGGTCACGTAACTCTTTACTGATGCCCAATTCCCCCATTAGCGTCTTGCACGTTCTACGGATATCTCTGCCAATAAAGGAGGGGCTATCGGGAAAGTGTTTTCGATAATAAATAATTGCTTGAGCAAAACTATCGGTACGAAGATGTTGTTCCGGTTTTACTCTTTGGGGAAAAATAAAAGCACTTTGCTGATCATTTTCCCTCTGTAATTGTTTAAGCATATCAATCGCTGAATCGGTGAGGGGGATAAGGTGGTTACGTTTATTTTTCGATACCTCAGGGACAATTAATAATGTTTTTTCTTCCCAATTAATCGCCTCCCAGCGACTTGAAACGAGTTCGTAAGGGCGCTGTCCCCCGGTGTACACACATAGATTGAGAAGTTGGCTAACACTTCTACCGACTTTTGGGGCTTTCGGAAAGTCACCTAATAACGATAATAGCTGGTCTAGTTTTAACCAATGAGTGCCTGGTTTCTCGGCTGCTGACTGTTTAGGAATGACGCTTACAGGATTCATTTGCAGACCAAATAACACGTCTTGCTGGTGGTTAGCGGGGTCATTATCGGCCTTTAGACCATAATTAAAGGCTGCCATTAAATAAGAGCGTAATCGATTAGAAACCACAACTGCATCACGCTGAATCATTCCTGCGAGAATACGCTTGATATGTATGGACGTGATTTCATTCGCCTTAGTTGAGCGGGGAATGATCGCATAGACTTCTTTTTCTAATGCATACAACACGGCTTTCCACGTTCTTTTGCCGTCTTCTCGCATTTTAGTGGTATAACCGTTGATGAGTTGCTCAATGCTGCCTTGTAGTTCTTTTTGACGTTGTGCAATTTCGGCTTGAATGGCTTGTTCTTCACGTGCAGTTTTAGGGTTAATACTCTCTTTAAGATTTCCAGCATAGTCATGGATTAACTGTCTCGCTTTTGCTAAAGACATCTCTGGGAAGCGACCTAATAAGATAAAGCTACGTTTCCCTTCCCAATAGAACCGGAAATAAAAAATTTTCTGACCAGAGGTTTCAACTTTCACACCTAAACGCCCTGAGCCTCTTTCACTTGTTTTATCCCAGATGTAATAAGACGTATGATTTTAAATTGGTTATGACGAGTTCCGCAAGCTCATGCATCATAGTGAGACAAGGGCTTTTATCGACTCATAATCGTTTGGTCCCCAGTTCAAGTCTGGGAGGGGCTACCAGGTTTTTTCTTTTAAATCAGAACATTAAGCCACTCAACTGAGTGGCTTTTTTGTTTTGTATTTTTTATTGGCTGTAGAAATTTTGCGCTATGCTACCGGATGTATAAAAAAGATGGTGAGTAGCTAGCGCGATAACGGTCAGTGTGATCGTACTCAGTGAGTAAAGTTTATCATCCAGATAGGCCTAGGGAACGGCTGTTTGCCGCAATCGGCGGAACTAGATCGTTGACATAGACTTATGCTAAGAGATTCGGGCGATTATCTTATTTATTCGATTAGTCAGTAACTGTCATAGATAAATCAAATTAGTATAGATAACATGGAAATAGACAATTAACACAGGGAGGTGTGATTATGGATACCGTCGAACAACTTATTGGAAAATTTTTCTTTATTATCGATTTGTTGGCCAGTCGTTCATTAATTCGGCACCGGTTTAAAACAAGACAGCGCACGATTACATGGCAACAACTCTTCGAGGGGCAGTGGGTACCGTGGTTAGGGGCAGTATTAACAGCAGGGGATATCAGCGTAATTACAAAAAATATCCTATATCGATATAAACTCATTACAGGTATAGGCGTTTAATAATGAGCAGTCAGGCCCTGTTAGTAAAAGAGTTGGTTAAAAAACATTTTTGGGATATGGCGGAAGGGAAATCTTTGAGCACCGGTAATACACCTGTTTTGCCCGAGGATGCCGCGGATTTTTTTGAAGAGTATTTCAATACGCTTGGTATCGATCCTGTCGGATTCAACTTCCGTAAATACTTTCCTAAAACGGGCATTCGTTTTTTGCCGAATATAATTCTTCCTGATTACCTTAAAATCGACCATCATATTCCACAAGATTTGACTATAGATATGCTAATTGCCTCGGCAGAAGCTGGACGTTGGTTATATTAAGTAGATAGTTTCATACCCGAGAGTATAATTGTCTTTTTTTCCTATTTAATATCTGTTGGGCCTATCGTCTGTATCCTATCTAAAGAGCGAGCATCTTGCTAAAATTCGGATTAGATACTCTAACATTGATAAGTTTAATGTTAATAAAGAACGGACTACTGCTTGGATACCCGAAACAGGGTAGTTGGGGAGAAAGTTAAACCCGCCCTATGGCAATGATTATAATAACCAACGTTATATCAAAGAAGGAATTATTGATGCACGTCAAAAAAACGATTACAAGGACGTATAGTTTTTATGTGTTTTTATTAGTAATAGCGGTTATTAGTGTATTTTTCATTAGTTATGCTCGCCATGCCGATTCTGGTGATGAATTACAACACCGTTATCAAATCAACAATCACTTGTGGCTATATATCACCGAAAACCGAGAAGGTGATGCTACAGTACCCTTTATTAATCGATACTATTTGACGGCGGAAATAATAGGCACGGCTAAAGAGGTTATGAGTCAGTTACGGCAAGAAGTTCCCTTCCTAGTCGGTGGTGGTTCACTGAGTAAGATCGAAGCGGTGGATAGTCATAAAATAAAAGTTTTCTACAGTGGGAAAATCTATTCTCTAAGCAATGCGATCACCTATTCTTTAAATGATCAGCATGTGAATGCTCAGCTCTCATATCAAATAAACGAATAGTTATTACTACTATTATTCGTTGATGGCGATAAGTAAAGATAGATATAGTTTATAATTTAGCCAGTTAAGTAAAAACACTCGGATTAGCAAGGAGGCTATTATCAGTGAATCAACAAGTAATAACCGAAAATTGACTTCAGGTGAAATAATCCTTGCTACTTCTGTCTTTGGAAATGCCATCGATTACACGAGGGTTTCTGTAGACAGAGGTAGTTATTTTCCCTTCTCTCTACAAAACGAAAATACAGCGGTGACGCCTAATGGCAATAGTTACTTTATGCCTCGGCACTATCAGGATGATTTTTTACGTGCGGCACCCGCCTACCAACATTGGTTTATTTATGAAATGGCTCATGTCTGGCAGCATCAATTAGGACTTAATGTAAAATTTCGTGGGGCGCTGAGTTGGGCGGCTTCTTATCGATATCGGCTTGCTGATCATAAACTCCTCTCAGATTATGGTATGGAGGCACAAGCCAGTATGATCGCTGACTATTTCTGGTTGGTCAGGTTTGGATTTTCAGGCTTTGATTTTGTCTCTAATCTTGAAGGAGAGGAGAGGGATACGAGATTAATAAAACGTTACCAGTGGGTGATGCGCGGGTTTATTAGCCATCCCTCCTCAAGGATAAACTTACCATGAGGAGATCTCTTCTACTGCTCGCTTTAACGTTATTATTGGTGAGTTGTCACCTCCCAAGGCAATATTTACTCCCGCTAAAGGTTGTTGTCGAAAATAATAGCCTCTGCTTTAGTCTACCCCCAGAAGTGATGAACCATCATGGGGCGTTATATTACGCAGGAGCATCGATCAGTCTGCGAGAAGAAGAGGGATGGCGAGTGCTTTGGCAATCGTCATTGCAGCCCCCCCTCTCAGTCATCCCACAGAAAAAATGTTTTGATGATGCACCGATCAATTGGCGGGCGGGGACTTACTCTCTGTTAGTCGTAAGCTCAACTGCGGAGGGGAAAGTGCGCCACCGTTTTGAAAAAACATTTACACTCACTCAAGATCGAACGGGGCATCTGGCACTTTAGTTCGCTTAGTTAATAACTGAACCTCGTGTAGGCTGGGAATTCAACCATTGCGTTAGTCGCTGGATGCATCTGATGCGTTAACGCCATCCCATCACCTCGCTTAAATAGCTGCGCGAATAGTCAATCAATTAAAAGGGATTCAGCCCGGATTGTGTGATCTAATCAATCGCTAAACATCCCAAACCACCAACTAGACTAAGCTATACCGATCATGGTGCAAATTTCTCGGCGGTAAACATGGGCTGGCAAAAGTGTATCGGTAATAGGTGTAGTAACTACTAGTCAGATCATGAAAAATACTTTGCTATATTAAAAAATAAACCACCCTATATTTAATTATTTTTCATTTTAACTCTTTATATTTTTTTAAAAAATAAAAATTAATTGAATATTATTAATCATATATTTAATTAATAATTATAGCCTTGTCATATTCATGAAATATACCTGCTTTATTCTAGGTGGTGGATGCTGGTTTTATATGATCAGTGAGTCGTATTTAATCCGTCATTAGGTTGATTAATTAATCTAGGGGAAGTAAGAGGTATTAATAGTCTAGCTAAAAATAAACTTATTTTTACACGAATATATAGGCTGAGTTAACCACTAATAAAATACTGCTATTGCACGAGGTAAGTGGTTAGGTTTCTGCTATCAGTATTTATACCATTTTATTGTCGCATTTGGTCGACATTTTATACACCAATATAAAAAATACAATGGCTGATAAATAGGCATACTGAGGCGATAATTCTGCTGTCGAATCTCTGGCTGGAATAGCGGTACCTAAAACTCTTTATAGAAAGCGATTTTATAATGATTAAACATAAACAGGGTTACCCCCATTCATCGTCTGCCCTTGACCGTACTGATCATAAAAGAAATTTTTGGCGAGCCACCTTCTCATGTTGGCTGGGTACAGCAATGGAATACGCTGATTTTGCGTTATATGGATTGGCGGCTGGGATCATTTTTGGTGATGTTTTTTTTCCAGAAGTTACTCCAGCGCTCGCATTATTATCCAGTTTTGCGGTGTGGTCTGTCGGCTTTATCGCTCGGCCGATTGGGGCACTCTTTTTTGGTTGGCTTGGCGATCGGCGGGGTCGTAAGTATGTGATGGTAATAACCATTATTATAATGGGGTTATCAACGACATTAATTGGAATGATCCCTGACTACCATACTATCGGTATTTGGGCCCCAATTTGTTTGGTTGTACTGCGTTTTACTCAAGGTTTTGGCGCTGGAGCTGAGTTATCCGGCGGTACCGTGATGTTGGGAGAATATGCTTCACCAAAACATCGAGGGTTAGTCTCTTCAGTCATTGCATTGGGTTCTAATAGTGGCACCTTACTGGCCTCGTTGGTGTGGTTACTTGTGGTGCAATTGGATCATCAAAATTTACTGAGTTGGGGCTGGCGGCTACCTTTTCTCTCTAGTGTATTAATAGCCTTCGCTGCACTTTGGATACGTCGTTCGATACGTGAGACACCGGTGTTTGAACAAAGGATGAAACAATTGCGTGTAGCCACTACCCGTGGAGAAACGAGTGAGGGCTCTTTGGGGCGTCCGGGGAAAGCATTTTGGATCATGGTCGGGTTAAGAATTGGCGAAAATGGTCCCTCTTATCTGGCCCAGGGTTTTATGGTCGGCTATGTCGCAAAAGTCTTAATGATGGATAAGTCGGTACCGACAACAGCCGTATTAATCGCATCAATATTAGGTTTTCTCATTATCCCCCTCGCGGGCTGGTTATCCGACCGCTATGGTCGACGTAAGGTCTATCGCCTATTTTGCCTGTTATTAATGGTTTATGCATGGCCAGCCTTTACACTTTTAGATAGCCATGAGCCTTGGATAGTGATTGCCACGATCGTTACCGGTATGGGGTTGGCCTCGCTCGGTATTTTCGGTGTACAGGCTGCTTGGGGAGTCGAATTATTCGGCGTCCGGCATCGCTACACAAATATGGCCGTTGCCAAAGAGCTAGGGGCTATTCTTTCTGGCGGAACAGCACCGTTAATCGCGGCAGCATTACTCTCTTATTACGGTAATTGGTGGGCTATCGCACTGTATTTTACCGTGATGGCTTCGATTGGCTTTTTAACCACCTTTCTTGCTCCAGAAACACGTGGTAGAGATCTCAATTCGGTCGATGATGCAATCTAATGTTTCTCCAGTGACTGCCGCTCTTTGTAAACACTGTCGATAGCGGTTAAAAAATCAAGGAGATGCTACAGCAGGCATAGGCTGAACACGTAGGGATGGTTTATCTGTTAATCGTTATCCAGTAAATGAAGGGAATGGTCAGTCATAACATGTTAACGAAACGTATTATTATCGATTGCGATCCTGGCAATGGCATTCCAGGGGCGAATACTGATGACGGGCTAGCCCTCGCGCTCGCGCTTGGCTCTCCATCGCTCTCAATTGAGATGATCACTACGGTCAGTGGCAACACCCCGTGCGAAACGGGTGCGCAAGTTGTTAATGATTTATTAGCTCGATGTCGTCTCGATATCCCTGTTTTTCAGGGCGCTAAAGCGGCTTTATATGAACCGATGGCGGCGTGGCGAGAACAGCTTGATCATCGTGTCCATGAGTTATCACTTGAATACTTATGGAAGGATACCCAGACACCGACGTTAATGGCTAGCTGTGAAGGAAATGCCGCACAAAAAATTGCTGAGCGGGTTTGTGCTAATCCCGGCAGTATTACGCTTCTCTGTCTTGGACCTCTTACCAATATTGCTGAGGCGTTACTGCGTTATCCGCAAATGGCTGACGCAGTGGCCGAGATAGTCGTCATGGGGGGGGCATTTTGTCTTGATGATTATATAAAAGATACAAACTTTGGTTTTGATCCCGAGGCGGCGGCTGTAGTCCTCCACAGCAAGGCAAAGGTGACATTAGTACCGATGGATGTCACAGTGAATACCTTATTAACGCCCACAGACCTGAATAAAATGACGGCAAGTGGTACATCTTTGGCTCTTTTTATCCGTGAAACGATGACTCCTTGGATAACGTACTCGATGTTATCGCGCGGACTGACGGGATGTTGGATCCATGATGCGTTAGTCGTGGCTTGGTTACTCGATCCAAACGTCGCTACCGTTGACGATTTCCGGGTAGGTATTGAATTGCGTCCAGGCATTACCCGCGGTATGAGCTGGCGCTATCGACCTCCTTTACGTGTTTCGGTGGGTATTGTAGAAAATGCCGGCACATCAGTATCGATACTGACATCGGTTAATAATCAACGTTTACTGGAGCTTTTGGCACAGGCATTGAACCGCGGTGTAATAGGGGAGGTCATCAGTAAAAACTCATAATAGAACTAAGGTCTTTGTGACTGCACCTGCGACATAACAGTCGCCTGTTTTGTCCAAGGCGAAAACAGGTATTGTTAAGTCAGCGATGTCATATTCTATTTCTATTGCAGAGAATAGTCGTAAGATTATCGACTACTCTCTTTTTTGATCACAGCATGCTAATCAGCATGGCGTAGTCCGTTGTTACTCAGATTACAACGTATAAAACAGTCCAATCCCTAACCCCAGCATTGTAATATATAACAAGCAGTACTTCAGCGTTGTGGACATAATATCGCCACTCAGGTGGTCAAGTTTACTGGCGGATACCGCGATAGCAATGCTTTGTGGAGAGATCATTTTACCCCCGGTGGCGCCAGCTGTATTGGCAGCAGACAGCGCATAGGGATCTATTCCTAGTTGATGCGCAGCGGTTGCTTGAAGTTTACCGAATAGCACATTGGCATTGGTATCGCTGCCGGTCACAAAGGTCCCGAGTGCGCCAATTACCGGCGAGATAAAGACATAACCAATACCGGTCACTGACACTAACGTCGTGGCAATAATGGTAATCATCCCGCTTTTATCCATCACTGTCGCCATCGCGACTATCGCTAAAATAGCGACAATAGATTTTCTTAGCTGGAACAACGTGGAAAAAAATAATTCTACCATCTGTTTCGGTTGGCTACCTTGAATGCGAGCACCGATTAACGCAGCGAGAAGAATCAATACCCCTGGAGTGGTTAGCCATTCAATATGAAGTTGTAGTGTGTCTGTGGCGCTGAAAGGAAAATCGATCACACTCATTACCGATCCTAAGCGCTGTTTAATGGCTGGAAAAAGCGGCGAGCAGAGGATGATAAAGACAAAAGTGAAGAGATAAACAATACTGGCTTTGAGCAACTGAGGTAACGCAACCCCATCGCTTATCGCACCTTTTTTCTGACGTCGAGCAAGGAATATGGTGGTAATCAGTCCTCCAAGACTGCCGGCAAACGCGGGTAACTCCGCGCCAAGATAATGGGCGACTAAGTATTGTGGCACCAATGAAGCCACACCACACAGCAATGTAATCATAAATACACCGCGGATAGCGCCAATACCGCCTCCAATAATTGCGACCAACACAAACGGCAACAGAATATTAAACGCGGCCAGTTGTAGAATAATATGGGTGCTTAATTGCTGTACCTCTAAACCGGTTTGTTCTGCCAACATAATGACAGGAATACCCACGGCCCCGAAGGCTGTGGGCACCGAATTGGCAATTAGCGACACAACAGCAGCCTTAAGTGGTGCAATACCGAGTGCAATCAGAATACCTACCGGAATTGCGACAGCAGTACCATAACCCGCGACCGCTTCGAGAAAACCACCGAAGCCCCATGCAATAATCAACACTTGAATACGCTTATCATCGCTAATTGCGGCTAAGGCCTGCTTGATAACTGCCATACTGCCGTTTTGTAGCATAAGGTTGTAGCCATAAATGGCTGCAAAAATCACGATCACAATCGGCCATAAACCTTTGGTTGCCCCATAAAGTGACGCTGCGGTTAAGGCTGTTAGCGATAAACCAAAGTAATAACTGGCAATAAACCCTGTCATCACTAAGGTGATCAGCACTGAATAGTGAACGGCTAATTTCAGGCCGAGGATAAAGAAAATTAAAAGTGCGAGTGGCGTTATCGCAAGTAAAAAGAGGTGTAAATCCGTCATCATTTCAATTCCTTAAGGAAAACGAGTAACGATCGATAGCGCAAAAACTATACGGTAGTTTTGGCTCAACGATATTGATTTATGGCATGATTCCGGTGCGTAGTAATCGAATTAATTAATAAAATTTAAGTCATTAACGCTGTGCTACAAAACATAACAGCTATCATTTTCCGGTCACGAGAGGGCAATCGTCTTCTCTGAGAGTAATGAAGCGATTTTTTTATTGGCATACCCTTTGCTTAATATAATTCCTTACTACCTCAGGGGGAATTTACTATGTCGACTGTTCGTTACCGTATTTTTGCTTTAATGCTACTGGTGGCGCTGGTTAATTATATTGACCGCGGTGCACTCTCTTTTGCCGCGACAGCGATCGGCGAGCATTACCACTTTAACCGTATGCAGCTGGGTACACTACTTGGCTACTTTGGGATAGGTTATCTTTTGGGATCACTCTGTGGAGGATTCCTTGCCGACCGTTACGGTACGCGAAAAGTATGGTTAATTGCAGGGGTTGCGTGGTCTTGCTTGGAAGTGATGACCGCTTGGGCCGGCGATCTAGGGATGTCGTTATTCGGCGGCTCCGCCTTATTAGGGTTTGCGGTACTTCGTATACTGTTTGGATTTACTGAAGGCCCTGCTTATGCCTTGATGAACAAAACTATCGCCTATTGGGCGCCGGATCATGAACGGGGTACGGCACTATCTGTGGGATTACTCAGTACCCAAATAGGCGCTATGTTTACCGCACCCATTGCGGTCGGCTTACTTTTGTTGACTGGACATTGGCAGACCATGTTTATCGTATTGGGCGGCGGCTCGCTACTGGTAATGGTTATTTTTGCGCGTTACTTTCATAATACGCCAGCAGTTCACCCTCAAGTTAATCAGCAAGAAAGGCGCTATATTGCTGACAATCAGCATAATATCGACGAAGATGAACAGCCATTACCCTGGTGGACTTTTTTTACCTCGCGAACGCTGGTCTGTAATGCTATCGGCTATTTTAGCTTTTTATACATTACCTTCACGTTAGTGACATGGATGCCCAAGTATTTACAAGACACCTTCCATTACGATCTCCACGCCTTATGGTATGTGGCGATGATCCCCTGGAGTGGGGCAGCCATCACGGTGCTATGTGGTGGGCGGATCACGGATTTTTTATTAAAACGTTTTCAACGTTTACGTGTTGCGCGTAATGCCTTTGCCGCGGTCAGTTTAGCGGGGGCAGCGGCATGTTTTATCGCTATTCCATTTGCGGGCTCAGCGGCGGCGGTTATCGCGCTAATGACCTTGGGTAATGCCTGCAATGCACTGATAAATAATATTTATTGGTCAGTGGTGATTGATGTGACGCCAAAATCATCCGTTGGAGCATTTAGCGGTATGACGTTAGCCATCGCAAACAGTTCGGCCATCATCTCTCCAATACTGTGTGGTTGGTTAGCTCAATATTATGGCTATAACGCAATGTTCCTGATCACGGGCAGCTTTGCGCTAGTGAGCATGGGGGCGATGACTCTTTTACAGCCAGAAAAACGGCTACAAAGACAAAGCAAAGATAACGCCTCATCGCTTATTTCAACCCTTTAGGAATAACCCGCTATGATTAAGGCAACCGGGAATGAGAGATAGTCTTACATGGCACGGATAAAAAAGGGTAAGGGCTTACTACTCAGTCTGTTATTTCTTGCATCAAATATATACGCACAATCGATACAGCTCGGTTCACCGTTACCAGAGGTAGCGATTGAAAATGGTGGAGAGGTGCATAGTGATGGAGCGGTAACGACATTACAGCCTTGGCACAGCGCCCTGCGGCAAGCCGGTACGAGACAATTAATCATTCATGTGGCCGGGCGATTATCGGCCAAACAACAATTGAGTGGGCTTATTGCTTTATTGCCGCAGGCACAGCTCTCTCTTTATCACGTACATACGACAACTATCGTAAACCTTGATGACAGTATTTGGGGCAGTGGCCCTTTTGTTGAGCAAAGTATTATGAGCAGCAAAAAACACCAACCTGAAAACAGCTTCGTGATCGATAAAAGTGGTATTGCAGCCCATCGATGGCAGTTACTGGCACAGAGTGCTGCGATTATTGCCACTGACCCACAAGGAAAGGTCATTTTCTTCCATCAGGGCGAATGCTTAGCGTGGTGTAGGCAGCAGCTTTTCGGTATGCTTGAACAATAAGTAAATGATTAATTAATTTCACTTTTTTTCTAACATTTTACGATAGGTCGGCTACGCTTAATCTAATGATAAAAAATCTAGTTTTCCAAGCGATGTTTGGATGTGGGGTAGGCTATGTCGGTAGGTATTGATGAAAGCAAAAGGGTCGCGCCGGAATCGATCACCTTGACCCTTAAAGCCATCGAGCAGCGTTTAGACTACTGGTTGCCCCTTTCCTCAGAGCGAGAAAAAGTGAGCATGGCTATGCGTCAAGGGACTCTGGCTCCCGGTAAACGCATCCGACCGCTACTGCTATTATTGATGGCTCAAGATCTCGGCGGTGGCTCATCGACGACCGGTATGCTCGACTTTGCTTGTGCAGTTGAAATTATTCATGCCGCATCGCTAATCTTGGATGATATGCCTTGTATGGACAACGCACTGTTGCGTCGTAATCAGCCGACTATTCACTGTCAGTTTGGCGAGCCGGTGGCGTTATTAGCGGTTATTGCGTTGGTCAGCAAAGCCTTTCAAATCATTAGCCAAGCAGAAGGCATTGACGAAAAAGCGAAAAATAGCGCAGTCAGTGAGCTTGCCCAAGCCATCGGGCTACAAGGGTTAGTACAAGGGCAATATCAAGATATTAACGAGGGTCACCAACCGCGCAGCCAAGAAGCTATCGCATTAACTAATCACTATAAAACCAGTACGTTATTCTGCGCGGCATTGCAGATGGCCGCGATTGCCACGGGAGCGACGATGACCGTTCGTGAACACCTGCGACACTGTTCATTTAATCTCGGCCAAGCGTTTCAACTATTGGATGATCTTTCTGATGGATCGAATGAGACAGGTAAAGATCCTCATCAGGATGCCGGAAAGTCGACATGGGTTAATGTCTTTGGCACGCGTAAAAGTGAAAAGCAGCTACGTGAGCACTTAGACGTTGCCTATCATTATTTTGCTCAAGCATGCCGACACCGCCAGTCCACTCAGTATTTTGTTCAACAGTGGTTTGAGCAAAAATTAGCGATGATCATCTAGGCCTAATCGATGAGTCACTATGCAGTTATAGCCCCGCCTTTCTATAGTCATATTTATGCGCTTGAACAGCTCGCTTTAGCATTAATAGAGGCAGGGCACCGAGTTACCTTTTTTCATCAAATTGATGTAAAGCCCTTATTACGTTCAGAGCGTATTGGCTTTTATGCCCTTGGTTACAAAACGCATCCGCTGGGCAGTTTAAAGAAAACCTTAGCGTTAGCGGCCAATCCCCTCGGTCCTGCAATGTTTAGGTTGATCGGCGAAATGGCAAAAAGCACGTTACTCTTTTGTCGAGAATTACCGGCCGCTTGCCGACAATTAGCGATAGATGGACTTATTGTCGATCAGATGGAACCAGGAGGCGCCTTAGTTGCCCAGAAATTAGGTCTTCCTTATGTTTCAATTGCCTGTGCACTTCCGCTTAATCGTGAACCGGGGCTTCCCCTTGCAGTCATGCCGTTTCGTTATCAGCAGAACGAGCAGGCGCGTCAATACTATGCAAGCAGTGAGCGTGTCTATGATTGGATGATGCGTAAACATGACAATGTTATTTCAGAACAGGCGCAACGTTTTGGTTTAACCGGTATCACGCAGCTTCATCACTGCTTCTCACCCTTGGCACAGATTAGCCAGTTGATCCCAGAGTTAGACTTCCCGCGCCGGAACTTGCCTGCCCACTTTCATGCGACCGGGCCATTGCGCTCGTCCTCAGCCGTCTTGAATACCTCGCCGAGTCGAAAAAGGCATGGGCTCAAGGTGTATGCTTCACTGGGCACTTTACAGGGCCATCGCTACGCTTTATTTAAGAAATTGGCCACAGCGTGCCACGCTGTGGGTGCCGAATTATTACTGACCCATTGTGGTGGCCTAAATGCCTCGCAAGCACAACAATTAGCGAAAACACCCGGCATTGAGGTTGTGGATTTTGTTAACCAATCCGATGCCATTGCCGCCGCCGATATCACGGTCACCCACGGCGGTATGAACACAGTATTAGACAGTATCCAGCAGGGTAAACCGATGTTAGTCATTCCTCTGGCTTTCGACCAACCCGGTATCGCGGCACGGGTTGTTCACCACGGTGTTGGCCAGCGTCTTTCGCGTTTTGCCAGCCGTAAAGCCTGTTCAACACAGCTTATGCAGTTAACCCGTCAGCCGCAGACCGATCATAATCTCTCTCGCTTACAGCACGCATTACAACGCGCGGGGGGAACGCAACAGGCGGCAAATATAGTGATTGCGGCGCTCAGTCAAGGGCAGCCAGTATTAGCACGGGGTTATCATGGCTGAATACGATTTAATATTGGTGGGAGCCGGACTCGCAAACGCACTGATTGCCTTACGGTTAAAACAAAAGCAGCCACAGCTTAGGTTGTTAATTATCGAAGGATCAGAACAGGTTCTGGGTAATCATACCTGGTCTTTTCATGGTAGCGATTTGACCTCTGAACAACGGGAGTGGGTGTTACCTTGGGTCGACTATTGCTGGCCGGGTTATGATGTGCGTTTTCCTGAGTTAAAACGCCATCTGGTTGGAGAGTATTTTTCGATCACCTCCGAACAATTGGCAAAACAGCTGACTACGCAGTTTGCGGGACAGATCCTTACCGGTTGTCGGGTGAAGCATCTTTCCGCTAATCAGGTAAAGCTGGACGATGGAAGGCTGTTATATGCCCAAGCGGTGATTGATGGGCGGGGGTTTTCGCACAGCCCATCGATGGCGATAGGCATACAGGCTTTCGTTGGGCAAGTTTGGCAATTGGCCAAGCCACATGGACTGCGGCAACCTATTTTGATGGATGCGACCGTTGACCAACAGCAAGGGTATCGTTTTGTCTACACGTTACCGCTATCCGCTACCCAATTGTTAATTGAAGACACACACTATATTGACCAAGCCCAGCTTGATGTTGAACAAGGCCGACGCAATATTCGCGACTACGCCGCCGGACAAGGCTGGGAATTAGCGCAGCAGCTTCGTGAAGAACAAGGTCATTTACCCATCACCTTAGCGGGAAAATTTTCACGTTTTTCCTCCGAGCATCCTCACCCTTGCAGCGGCTTAAGGGCGGGATTATACCATGCGACAACAGGCTACTCGCTTCCTCATGCGGTAGCGTTGGCCGATCAGATAGCGGAACTCAGTTGTATTGCGAGCCCTTGTCTACAAGCGATCACCGATCAATTCGCGCGACAATCTTGGGTGAAACAGCGTTTTTTTCGTATGTTGAACCGTATGCTTTTTCTTGCCGGTCCCCCAACAGCGCGCAGAGGTGTGATGCAGCGTTTTTACCGTCTAAATGAAGCATTGATTGCACGTTTCTACGCTGGCCAACTTACATTTTGGGATAAATTACGCATCGTGAGTGGAAAACCGCCTGTACCGATCATCGCTGCACTGCGAGCGATAATGAAACCGCTTATTAAATGAGTCTAAAAATGAAAAAAACAATCGTCATCGGTGCTGGATTTGGTGGCTTAGCCTTAGCCATTCGTTTACAAGCCGCAGGGATACCAACACTGCTTTTAGAACAACGTGATAAGCCAGGAGGCCGCGCTTATGTTTATCAAGATCAAGGTTTTACCTTCGATGCCGGCCCAACGGTAATTACCGATCCTACCGCACTATTGGAATTGTTTAGCTTAGCCGGTAAGCGAATGGAAGACTACGTTGAACTGCTACCCGTCAAACCTTTCTACCGCTTATGTTGGGAAGATGGCAAAACATTTGATTATGACAACGATCAAGCGGGATTAAATCGACAAATTTTAGCGTTTAATCCGGCAGATGTGCAGGGCTATCAGCGCTTCCTCGCCTATTCACAGGCGGTATTTAAAGAGGGATATTTGAAACTTGGGAGCATCCCTTTTTTATCCTTTAACGATATGCTGAAAGTTGCGCCACAACTTGGCCGTCTTCAGGCTTGGCGAAGCGTTTATAGCAAAGTGGCAAGCTATATCGAAGATGAGCATTTACGACAAGCCTTCTCTTTTCACTCGCTATTAGTCGGGGGAAATCCATTTGCCACCTCATCCATCTACACCTTGATTCATGCTTTAGAGCGGGAGTGGGGGGTCTGGTTCCCGCGGGGAGGAACCGGGGCATTAGTGCAAGCACTGGTAAAACTTTTTGAAGAGTTAGGTGGCGAGTTATTACTGAATGCACAGGTTGATCACATCCACTGCGAATCACAGCATATCAATGGATTAACCTTAACCGATGGCCGTTATTTCAGTGTTAAAGCGGTGGCCTCTAACGCAGACGTGGTGCATACCTACCGCCACTTTTTGCGGGATAATCCGGCTTCGGTGGATTATGCACAGCGCTTAGTGAAAAAACGCATGAGTAACTCGTTGTTTGTGCTGTATTTCGGTCTTAATCATCATCACGATCAGTTGGCGCATCATACCGTTTGTTTTGGGCCACGTTATCGCGAATTAATTGACGAAATCTTTAACCAGAATGGTTTGGCGGAAGATTTCTCGCTCTACTTACACGCGCCCTGTGTCACCGATCCCTCCCTCGCACCTGCAGGATGTGGCAGCTACTATGTTCTAGCTCCCGTTCCGCATTTGGGAACGGCGGATCTTGACTGGGATATTGAAGGGCCTCGTTTACGAGATAGGATCTTCGCTTACTTAGAAGAACACTATATGCCAGGGTTACGCAGTCAACTGGTGACAGAGCGTATGTTCACGCCATTTGATTTTCGCGATCAACTGAATGCGTGGCAGGGATCGGCATTCTCCCTCGAACCGATTTTAACGCAGAGTGCGTGGTTTCGTCCGCATAACCGCGATAGTCACGTCAAAAACCTCTATTTGGTCGGTGCTGGTACTCATCCCGGTGCCGGAGTGCCGGGTGTGATTGGTTCAGCGAAGGCGACGGCAAGTTTAATGATCGAGGATCTGTATGAATAATCCTTCCCTTGATGATCATGTTAAGCAGACGATACAAGTCGGCTCAAAAAGTTTCGCTGCGGCCTCGGCACTCTTCGACCCGCCCACGCGGCGTAGCGTGCTGATGCTCTATGCTTGGTGCCGCCATTGTGACGATACGATTGATGATCAAGTGTTGGGTTTTCAGGCCAAACAGCCACAGAGCACGATGATTGAGCAGCGTTTAGCTGATTTACGAAAGCAAACCACGGCGGCTTTTATAGGCGAAACGCCGCTGACGCCTGCTTTTTCCGCACTGCGGCAGGTGATTGTCACACATCAACTCAGTCAGCAATTTGCTTTTGAGCATCTCGACGGTTATGCGATGGATGTGGCACAGGCACGCTATCAGACTATTGAGCAAACCCTTTGCTACTGCTATCACGTTGCGGGAGTGGTCGGCCTTATGATGGCGCAAATCATGGGCGCTAAAAGTCACGACGTGTTAGATCGCGCCTGCGATCTGGGGATCGCGTTTCAGCTTACGAACATTGCGCGAGATATTATTGATGATGCCGACATGGACCGCTGCTATCTTCCTGAACAGTGGCTTGCCGAGGAGGGATTAACCCGTGAGAACTATGCTCAGCCACAGCATCGATCAGCGTTAAGTCGAGTCGCGGCAAAATTGGTTGATCATGCGGAGCCTTACTACCACTCCTCCTACCAAGGGCTGCGTGCTCTACCTTTCCGTTCTGCGTGGGCTGTGGCAACGGCACGGCGTGTTTACCGTAAAATTGGTCAACGGGTTAAACAGGCAGGGGCCGGGGCTTGGCAGCAACGGCTTTCAACCTCGCGTGGTGAAAAGCTAGTATTGCTGGTTGCGGCAGTCGGTGACGTCCTTCTCTCTCGGATCATGCCGATAACTCGGCGTGACGCGTCGTTATGGCAGCGCCCGCAATAGTTAGGGCGGCTATTGCCGCTTACCGCTCGTGCTCGGGGCAGAATGGAGGATTATCGGGATGAAGGATCACGACGCCGTCGAGTAATGTCTCGCACGATAGAGGCATTCACCAGAAAAAATCAAAGGTTTTCAATAACCGAAAACGGGGAGCTTTGCGATCTCAACTAGCAGAGGCCCCGCCATCCCTTAACGCTTCTGTTTACTGGCAACGACTCTTTGACGTTTTTTTATCGCTTTAAGCTGTGTTTGAATTTTCGCGACCGGCGGGGCGTAGATAAAACCAAACGATACACAATCTTCTTTACCCCTTACGGCGTGGTGGAAATGGTGGGCGAGATAAAGCCGACGTAAATAGCCGTGACGCGGCACGAAACGAAACGGCCAGCGTTGGTGAACTAATCCATCATGCAGAATAAAATAGATCAGGCCATAAAGTGTCATACCCGCGCCAATCCATTGCAGCGGCCATATACCGCGTGTTCCGGCAAAAATAAGCCCTATGGCTAAACCGGCAAAGACCAACGCATATAAATCATTGACTTCAAATAGGCCGTGCCGTGTCTCGTGATGCGAGCGGTGCCATCCCCACCCCCAACGATGCATGACATACTTATGTAAGCAGGTAGCGACAATCTCCATAACAAGAACGACGACTAATGTAATGAGTAAATTAACAAACCAAGGCATGCAATAAGTCCTCGATGAAGCCACCGGCTTCATATCGCTATCAATAGTGAGTTAACACCTTTCGCTCTTTAGTGTAAGAGTGAAGGTGGGTCGCTGCAGGTAGAAACTAGCATAGTTGAGGAATGACGCCGTGGCGAGCGGTGCGATGAATACTTGCCAGCCTATTAATCGTTCAGTTAATGTGAAGTAAGAAAATCTTAATGAGGAGTCGATGATGTTTAGTCATGTGGTTGTAGGTGCTCTAGATGTAGACGTTGCAAAGCAATTTTATGATGCGATTTTTCAACAGATGCCAGTCGATGAACAGGGATACGATGTGCAAAATCGTCCATTTTATCGTCAGGGAAAGCAACGTTTTATCGTGACCTTACCGATAAACGGTCAGCCTGCGACGCATGCGAACGGTGGAACAATTGGCTTTGAACTCACCAGTTGTGAGGCAGTTTATGCGTGGCATAAAGCCGGTGTGGAAAATGGCGGTCAGTCCGCTGAGTCACCGCCACATATTCGTCCTGACGGGAAGTGTGTGGCGTACTTGCGTGATCCTTCGGGTAACAAGTTATGTGCGTTTTATCAAAGCAACTCTTAGTGGGAAAGCACGCTCCTTCTAGGCAGGAGCGTGCTTGAATGCTTAGTGTTTATCAAGTGAATAGCGACCTGCACCGGTCACCGATAGCAGCAGTAGCCCACCGATAATACTGATATTTTTATAGAAGTTAATCTCAGCCGCCATTTGATCAGCCCCGGATAGTGACCAGAAAGGGTGGCCGATAATGGCTGTTCCTAAAGTATAAATGGCCACAATAAGCGCGATAGGACGGGTAAAATAGCCGACCACGATCGCCAGTCCGGCAAAAAACTCAAGGACAACGGCAATCAGTGCGGCAACTGTCGGTAGCGGTGTACCGAGCGACGCCATATAGCCAATGGTTCCACTGAAATGAATCAGTTTTTGATAACCAAACAACACGAACAATAGCATCAATAACACGCGTGCAATCAGCAGCATTGATGACTGCGGTTTTGAAAAAGTAAAATCTTGCATAAAAGTTCCTAATTAATTCTTCGTTAATCAATCGATGGTGCAGACTTTAACGCTCGATACTGATGAAATAAATGTCTAAAATGAATTAAATAATTTCATATATGGGATAATCAATGCGTCTCGATGCTAATGATTTACTGCTTTTCAACCGGGTCGCCGAGGAAGCCAGTTTCACTAAGGCGGCGGATCGTCTTGATCTCCCCACCTCTACGCTGTCACGGCGTATTGCTGCGCTTGAAGAGCAGCTGGGTGAGCGTCTCTTTATTCGTACCACCCGCAAAATGACCATCACTCCTTTTGGGCAAGCCATACTGCGTCACACTCAGCAGATGGCCTCCGAGTTGACGGCCATCGATGCACTGATCGAGCACCGCAACGTCTTACCCAGTGGCAAATTACGTGTATCGTTACCCAGTGATTTTACGCAAGAACTTATCAGCCAGTTTCTCGCTGAATTTATTGCTACCTACCCACAGATCCATTTAGACATTGATGTGTCACAACGACGGGTCGATTTAATTACGGAGGGATTTGACTTGGCATTGCGTATCGGTGTGTTAGCCGACGATGCCACCCTCGCGGCACGTTTGCTCGGCTATTTTGAGCTTGGGTTATATGCAGCGCCGGGATATTTACGGGAAACAGCAGTGATTAGTACCCCAGACGATCTCTTATCACACCACTTGTTACGCTTACACAGCGATCGCGGACCGGTCGAATTATTCCACGGTCAGCACTCATGGCAAGGGGAATTAGCGACCAAGACAGTGGCGAATTCGCCGAACATTTTAGTGAATCTTGCGCTACGTGGTGCGGGTATTACTCGGATTGCCGCACACTCAGCTCGCAGCTACGTGGAAAGCGGGCAACTGATACGAATATTACCGGAATGGCAGAGTAAAAAGCGTCCGGTATGGATCGTATTTCCGGGAACACGGTTAATGCCTTCACGCACACGATTATTTATCGACAGTTTGGTGCGTAGCTTTGAGTCGTTGACTTAATGAGGGCGATCCGTAGCGGGATAGTTATCCTGTATTGAGTAATTTTTCACCCAATTATCGAAAAAAAGCATAGACGGTTAACTTCGGTTCTAAATCAATATCTAAATGATATTTCGCTCTTTCTATTTCCTGCCTAAAATAGAGGGAGTGATCATCGCTGATGTCATCAATTTTACTTAACGTATTCTATGGAAGGTGGACTGTGCCAGATTGGCTGAATCTCGTCGTGGAATCATTTTGGCCGATGCTGCATGCCGGACTGACTTTCACCATACCCTTGACCTTGGTCTCTTTTGTACTGGGTTTAACGCTCGGTTTCTTAATCGCGCTTGCCCGTCTTTATGGGCCAAAGCCATTACAATATATTGTGCGTTTCTACGTGTGGCTATTCCGTGGTACCCCTCTATTAGTTCAACTGTTTTTGATTTTTTACGCACTGCCGAGTGTTGGGGTGACCATTTCTGCATTTCCTGCCGCAGTCATTGGTTTTACGCTAAATATTGGGGCTTACTCTTCAGAAATCATTCGCGCCACCATCAAATCGGTGCCGGTCAGTCAGTGGGAAGCCGCACATTCCATCGGAATGAGTTCGCGTCAAGCACTGATACGTATCATTCTGCCGCAAGCGGCAAGAATTGCCGTTCCTCCATTATCGAATACCTTTATTTCTTTAGTAAAGGATACTTCTTTAGCCTCGGTGATCACCGTTCCTGAGATGTTTTTGCAAGCGCAGCGGATTGCAGCGGTCACTTATCAACCGATGATCCTTTATATTGAAGCCGCGCTAATTTATCTGTTTTTCAACACTATTTTGTCGGCCTTACAAAATAAGCTAGAAAAGCATTTCTCACGTGAAACCGTGACAGGAGTATAGCGAGATGATTTCTCTACAAGGGATCAACAAATACTTTCACGACCATCATGTCCTGAAAGAGATTAGCCTAACGCTACCTCGAGGCTCAGTCACCGCATTGATTGGCCCTTCGGGGAGTGGAAAAAGCACCCTATTGCGTTGCGTAAATTTACTGGAAATTCCGCAATCGGGGCAGATGCAATTAGATCAAGAACAATTGGTATTTGGTCAAAAGCCGCCACGTACTCGGGACATAATGAAGATTAGCCGTCAAACCGGAATGGTCTTCCAAAATTTCTCCTTATTTCCACATAAGACCGTACTGGAAAATATCACCGAAGGATTGCTAATTGTCCACCGTATGCCGAAGGCTGAGGCCATCGCGCGCGCGGAGCAATTACTGGAAAAGGTCGGACTTGCCCATAAGCGGAATGTTTTACCGGCAACGTTATCAGGGGGGCAGCAGCAGCGTGTTGCCATCGCACGGGCATTGGCACCTTCGCCAAAAGTCCTGTTGTGTGATGAACCGACATCGGCGCTTGACCCTGAGCTTGCCGCAGAAGTGGTTGCGGTATTACGCCAGCTTGCTGATGAAGGCACAACTATGTTGATGGCGACACACGATCTTCGTTTAGCCGCTTCGGTTGCGAACCAAACGATTTTTCTCGAAGCTGGAGAAATTGTGGAAACCGGTGATTCGGCGACCCTCTTTCACTCGCCACAAAAAGCACGTACGGCGAAGTATATCGCCACCTTAACGGCTGGGCTACCTACCGTGAACCCCCTTTAACTTGACCAGGAAATCCCATGAAAAAAAATTATTTGGCGTTACTCGCAATGTTACTCCCTCTCGGTTTTGCGGGTTCCGCAATGGCCGATACTCTGGCTAACGTGAAGGCTTCTGGCCAACTGAAAATTGGTACTGAAGGGACCTATGCACCATTCACCTACCATACTATTTCGGGCGATTTAACCGGCTTTGATGTCGAGATAGGCGAAGCAATTGCTAAGCAGCTCAAGGTGAAACCGGTGTTTGTTGAAGGGAAGTGGGATGGTCTGATTGCCGGATTAGATGCAAAACGTTATGACGTGGTGATGAACGAAGTTGGGATCAGCCCTGAGCGTCAGAAAAAATATATATTCTCTTCACCCTATATTGTTTCTAAGGCCGTATTAATCGTGAAGAGTGATAACAACACCATTCATCAATTTGACGATTTGAAAGGCAAAACCACCGCACAATCACTGACCAGTAATTATGCACAAATCGCTCGTCATTATGGTGGACAGCTCGTCAATACTGACGGCTTCAGTCAATCTGTAGACTTAGTTGTGCAGGGACGCGCAGATGCAACCGTTAATGATAGCCTCTCTTACCTTGATTTTAAAAAGCATCGCCCTGATGCTCCGGTGAAAGTTGTCGCGTCAGACAGTGATGCGAACAGCTCTGCGGTATTGATTAGAAAAGAAGATACTTCATTACAAAGTGCTATCAATACAGCGTTGGCACAGTTGAAGAAAGATGGCACCTATCAGAAAATTTCTGAAAAATACTTCGGTGCTGATGTTTCACACTAAAAGCGTAATCAGCCCCCGTTGGGGGCTGATTTATCTGACTAACGCTTATTAGTGGCTCCCCGCCAAGCTATCACAGAACGCCACGTCACTTACCGAGTCAGTAGCCCTCTGTTAGCCATTCAACATCGACGATCTGTTTCGCCTGCTCTCTAAGCTCTTTCAATGCTGTTATTCCTATGTCATTCCCTAGACTCACTTAACCGGTTCACTGTTGACGGCGGATATGCTCATCGTCCCTCTGTCTTTGGGTTAGCTCACACCGGGCATATCCACGTAGCGTAAAAATAATTGAACGTAATAATTTTAAAAAAACAACTAACAATGGTAGATTGTCAAGGTAAGTAACAAGTTATGTATAAAAATTCATATAAATTTACATTATAGGCAGACACAGTGAATAAGGTTTTTTCTTTCTCATTTTTAGCGTTGTTGGTTGCCCAGCCCGCTTTTGCAGCATCTCAACAGGAAAGTAACGGTTTTATCGAAGATAGCCACCTGGATCTTCTTATCAAGAATGCGATGTTTAACCGTAACTATAAAGATGACGGCGTTCGCACGCGTCGCGAGTGGGGCCAGGCTTTTATCGGTACCTATAGTTCAGGTTTTACACAAGGTGTTGTCGGCTTTGGCGTTGATGCGATAGGGCAATATGCCGTGCGCCTAGATGGTGGCCGCGGACGCAGTGGCGCGGGCGGGATCGACTTCTTCGCGCAAGATAGCGACGGTCGTGCTAAATCAGATTTAGTGAAATTCGGTGCGACGGCAAAAATGCGCGTCTCGAATACCGTATTGAGCTATGGCACACAACGGCCCACACTCCCTATTTTAACCTCTGATAGCTCACGTCTGCTCGCCGAAACCTATACCGGTGTGATGCTAGACTCACAAGAGATTGATGGTCTGGATATTAGCGGTGGTTATTTCACTGCAGAGCAGCGCAAAAGTGCTGAAAGCCACAATACCGGGCTAGATTCCATTACTTTTGGTGGCGCGAAATACGTCTTCAATGACCAGTTTACAGCTTCAGCCTATGCGTCGCATAACCAAGATGTCGACAATAAGCAATATTTAGGCTTTACCTACACCCAGCCTTTTACTGAAAAGCAAAAGATGATTTGGGATTTCAACGGCTATAATACGCGTTTAGACAAAACCTATGCAGAAAAACTGAATAGTGGACGCAGTAATACTATTTGGAGTTTAGCGGCCAGTTACGTCTACGATATTCATACCTTTAAAATTGCTTATCAGCAGAACAGTGGCAGCACTGGCTATATGTATGGCGGTTATCGTAATCGCGGTGGACTGGGTGACGGTGGTAACACGATTTGGGTCGCTAACTCCTATTGGTCAGACTTCAACGGTCAAGATGAGCGTTCATGGCAAGCGGCGTACTCCTTGGATCTGTCTGGTTTAGGTGTTGAAGGTCTGCGTTATGACGTGGCTTATGTCCGCGGTGATAATATTAAAACCTCAGCATCGAGCAACGGTCACGAGCATGAATTCTTTAACCAAGTTCAGTATAAAGTGCCTGCTGGTTTCGCCAAAAACCTTCGTATAGGGTTACGTTATTCCGTCTTACGTGTCTCTTCAGATGCCTCTGGTTATAACTTAGGGGGTAATGAGTTCCGGATCATCGCGCAATACCCACTGTCTATTTTCTAATTGGATCGGGTCATCGTTTTTACGGTGGCCCAGCTTGCAGCCCACCCCTTCGCTTTATTCTCCCCATTGCTTAAGTATTACGTGCTAAAACACGGATAAATTATCCCACAGCAATATACTTGCGCAAAAATTGTCACACTCTAGTGCCTCGATCGCAGTAAAACGGATTATCTATTATCGAGAGGCCATTATGACAACGACACTTAAGCAGTTAGGTCCGGAAATTGACGCCCTGTTACCTAAACTCGCCGCAATTTATAAGGATCTGCATCAGCATCCTGAACTTTCCATGCAAGAATTTCGTACGGCCAGCATCGCGGCTGATCATCTTAAGACCCTCGGTTATGAAGTGAGTGAAGGCTTAGGCACCACGGGGGTCGTTGGGATATTGAAGAATGGTTCAGGGCCAGTGGTTATGCTGCGCGCAGATATGGATGCGTTACCTATGGCGGAAAAAACGGGCTTACCCTATGCCAGCCAAGCCATCGGTGAAATGCCAGATGGGTCGAAAACACCGGTTTCTCATATGTGTGGCCATGACTTGCATGTCGCGTGGTTAATGGGGGCGGCCGAATTATTGGCTGATCACCGTTCGTTATGGCATGGAACGCTGATGGTCGTTTTTCAGCCGGGCGAGGAGATTGGTCAGGGGGCTTTGGCGATGATTGCGGATATGAAAGACGATTTTCCTAAACCGGATATTATCCTCGGTCAGCACGTTATGGTGGGGAAGGCCGGTACGGTGGGGTATCGGGCTGGCGCTATTCTTTCCGCTGGAGACAGTGTGCATATTAAGTTTCACGGGAAGGGGGCTCATGGTTCGATGCCGCAAAATGCGATCGATCCCGTTATGATTGCAGCCTATTCGGCCGTACGATTACAAACCATTGTGTCGCGTGAAACGGCTCCGTTGGATAGCGCAGTACTCACTATTGGTTCTATCCAAGCCGGAACGAAAGAAAATATCATTCCTGACGATGCGATTTTGAAACTGAATATGCGTAGTTATAAAGATACGGTGCGTGACAAGATGATCCGTTCAGTGAAACGGATCTGTTGTTGCGAAAGCCATGCTTCGGGAGCGGGCGATCCGGAGATTGAATTTATTGATAGCTATCCGGTGACCGTTAACGATCAGCAAGCCACTGAACGTTTGAGTGAACAATTTATCGCCCATTTTGGTGAGCGCTGTTTTGAGACACAACCGGCCACTGCCAGTGAGGATTTTAGCCAGTTTGGTCGCCATTGGCAGGTACCTTATGTATTTTGGTTTATCGGTGGAACCGACCCGCAAGTCTGGCTAAAAGCGGAAAAAGCCGGGGCCATTGAAACGATCCCTGCTAACCACTCTTCACAATTTACGCTTCATTTGGAAGAGACGATACAAGCGGGGTTAGAGGCGATGGTTGTCGCAGCATTAACCTGGTCAGCTGTCCGCTAATCAGCTAATCAGCTATACGGCATAAATATTGCTCAATTTTCCCCTCGATAATAAAATAAATGGTTTCAAATAATTAATTTGAAAACCATTTATTTTTATAAGGAAAATAATTTTTACTCAATAACCGTGGTGCAAGATATATTGGTAATAAAATAAATAGTAATTTTATAAATGATTGGCTAAAATCCTTGATAATAGTGCTAATTTTTTATCGTAAAATACTTAGCCTGTCATAAATCGAGGTGCGACATGAACGGCCGAATAAAAATTTTTCTTCTTCCATTGCTCTTCTTATGGACACCCTTCAGTTTTGCTTTTACCTGTGTAACAACAAGTGGGCAAACCCTTTCGTGGAGCGGAGGTACTGCCTCTGTCTATATAACGTTACCCTCATCTATTTATAGTAATACTATTTTAAGTATTGATTTATCACAGTATGTGACTTGTAAAAATGATTCAGGAGATTCCAATTGGACCGATCAATTAAGATTAGTACAAGGAACTACATTCAATGGTGCATTAAATGGATTTACAGGAACAATAAATTTTAATGGTAATAGTTACCCTATTCCGTTCAGTTCTACATCATCAAATAAAATTGATTTACCCTCGTTAAAGAATATAGCTATACCGATTCAACTATCACTCACACCGATACAAAGTTCTTCAACTAACACGGTGATAACTTACCGTTCAAAAATAGCCTCAATTGTGATGAATCAGCAAAATAATAGAAATAGTGATTCTGTTAATTTCACATGGAATATTTACTCTTTATCTCTCATCAATTTTATTGTGCCATCATGTTCGGTAGACAACACGACGATTTCAGCACAACTCCCTAATTATCCAGGAACGCAATCGATTCCTTTAAAAGTGACGTGTTCCTCAAATCAACGATTGGGTTTTTATATATATGGGACTACGGGAACGGATGGATCAACATTTGTTAATACATTGGAGAGTAATAACGATTCTGGCGCCGCTCATGGTGTCGGGGTTCAATTGCTCAGAAATGGAAGCGTTTTGCCGGTCAATACCCAACAAACTATAGGTACTGTGGGTACATCAGGTACTGATTTAGGTTTGAGCGCAAGGTATAATCAACTGGGAACGACGAGAATAACAGCCGGAAATGTACGTTCTATCGTTAATCTTAATTTCGTTTATTTATGAAAAATATAAATATACTTAGCAGTGGGTTTTTATTGAACGATTTAAATAAGGCATCATCGACTCCCATATTGGCAATCAAATAAATATTCTCTAACCTAAGATTATACTTCAGATAAAAACCGGCCGTTATTGGCCGGTTTATCGTTTTAGCTATGCAGCATCTCTTGTTTAATGCTATCGCATGCCCGTAAAGAAAGGGCAACCATACTCAATGTTGAGTTAACGGTACCGGCTGCGGCCATAGCCCCACCCGATGCGATATAAAGATTTTTATGATCGTGAGTACGCATCCACTTATCCACGACTGAGTCCTTTGGATCATGGCCCATAATGGTGCCTCCCATAATATGGTTATTAGGGTTAAACCAAGGTGTCATTTCAATTTCGGTCGCACCAAATAATTTTGCGATATTCATTAAATGCTGGCGTGAGAAAACCGCGGACCGACGCACATAATCACCAACATCATAAGTGACATGCGGATAAGGAATGCCGAGTTTATCTTTTCGTTCGGTACTGAGAGTAAGGCGATTATCTGGATTAGCCAGTACGTCGTGGTTAACGTAAATATCCATACCACAAGCGGCACGACGACGGATCTCTGCATCCAATTTTTTGCCCACTAAGCCCATTTGTAAGGCTTTCACCCCTGCTTTATGGTTTTGTGAAGTGTTGTTCATACCAATTTGAATAGCGGAATGGTCGCGGCGGAAATCACCATCTCGGAAGTTAGTGATCGAACTCATTTGCACGGATCCTCCCCCTGTCCAGATCGGCTCGGCCGATTGGAAGCTCATTAAGATCCCCGGGTGATCCATCATATTACGACCTACTTGACCGGAACTATTCGCGATCCCATTAGGATTATTGTCGTTGGCAGCTAGCAGTAATAGTTTGGGAGTTTCAATTCCATTACCGGCTAAAACAAAGGTTTTTGCCGTTACGGTATGGGAAATTTTATCCGGGTCGTAATAGTGCATGGCGGTGATCGTGTTATCTTTATCAGTATCAATACGATAAACCACAGCATTGGCAATAAATTTTGCACCGGCATTCTCAGCTTTAATAACGCTGTGTATCCCATTATACATTGCACCGATTGGACAAATCGGCATACAGTTATTGTTACCACAGCACTGTGGGCGACCGTCGTAAGGGCGGCTGTTCCGTCCTTGTGGCACAGGCGTATTACAATAACCTGCTTGGGCCACAACTTCGGTAAAGCGGCGATCGGCGGGGCCATAAGGCATCGGCTCCATCGGAAAGGGTTTTTTACGAGGAGCGACATATTTTAGAGAGGTATCGTTGGGACCATTAACGCCAATCAGGACTTCCGCACGATAATAGTAATCTTCCAGCTCATCGTAAGTTACGGCCCAATCACGGCCAACACCGTAGGTACTTTTTAATTGCATATCTGCGGGAAGAAAACGCCAGCAGGACGCTGCCCAGTGCCAGGTTGTCCCGCCGATTCCTTTAATCATTCCTTGACGAAAAGCACTGGCATCCGGGCCGGAGACTTCGGGATAATTATTATAAGGATTAAGCTGTGGATGCACCGACCAAGGTTGGTCCGGATAGGGCGTTGCATAGTCTGATTCTGACTTATTGACAGGCGGCATATTGCGCCAGTTTTCCACCACTTCGCCGCGTTCCCAACGCGGGCCTGCATCAAGCACTAATACCGATAACCCGGCTTCAGCTAACTCTTTGGCAACGGTGCCTCCGCAGATCCCTGCGCCAACAACGACAACATCTGCACTATATTGTTCTGACATATTATCCTCACCCTACAAATACGGTTGGTTTATCCACGTGACTTTTGACGAGCGCGGCGGATCACCACAATTAAGACGATCAATACCACGAGTACGATACCGCCAATACTAGCCGGACCGGCGATCCGTGCGAGCAGAGGTTGTTTTCCTCCTTGGCGCAATACAGTCACTTGTTCTGGCGTGACATGCAGATCGGGATTGCCATATTGTTGGAAAATATAATTACTGAGGCTCGCAATTTGCTGATCACTCAGGGCTTGTACTTGTGAATCGGGCCCGAAATTGGGCATAAAGATGGCTTTACCTTTTACTTCACGTTGCACACCAAACAGAATGGCGGAAATCAGGTTATTCGGCGTATTGCCGCCAGTTGCCGTGTTATGGCTCAGTGAAGGATAAAAGTGATCGGCTGTACCTTGTCCATCCGGTTGGTGGCAGCTGGCACATGCACTGTCATAGAGTGCTTTACCGCTCATCTCTTGCGATAAACCGATTCCCATCGGAGCCGTTCCTCGCACATCAGTATCGACATTAGAGGCTTGTCCAAAATCACCAGTGGGTTTTGACTGTTGTGGGTGAGCCACTGCCGGGAGGCTTTGTAGATAAGTAATAATCGCTTCAATATCGTCATCATGCAGATGCTGCAAACTATTGGTCACGGCTTCTGCCATTGGACCAGCGGCTTGAGCTTTACCCGGCACATCGCCGGTTTGCAAATATTGTGCTAACTGTTCGCGTGACCAGCTCCCCAGACCGCTGAGTTTATCGGAGGTCAGATTCGGAGCATACCAACTTCCCAATGCGGCACCACTTAACGCATCATTCCCCTGTTTTTGCGCCATCATCATGTTACGCGGTGAGTGGCATTCGCCACAGTGCTCAAGGTTATCGACCAGATACTTACCGCGATTCCATTCTGCACTTTGTGAAGGATCATTCTGGTAACTCCCCGATTTTAAGAAGAGTAAATTCCATCCCCACATCATCTGACGGATATTAAAGGGAAAACTTAGTGCAGTGGTTTTGTTATGGGTATCCACCGGAGTCACGTTTTGCATAAAGTAGCTATACAGTGCGTGAACATCATCATCAGTTAAACCGGCATAAGAAGCATAAGGCATTGCCGGATAGAGATGGCTGCCATCTGCACGGATACCATGACGCACCGCTTGTTCAAATTGCTGTTCACTATAGGTACCGATACCAAATTGTTTTGATGGTGTAATGTTTGTGGAGTAAATGACCCCCATCGGTGAGTGAATGGCATAGCCCCCGGCAAAAGGTTGCTGAGTACCTGGGTCGGTATGACAGGCGGCACAGTCTGCAGCTATCGCGAGGTATTGCCCGCGAGCGATCAGGTTTTGTTGGGTATCTTGTACGGAGGGGGCTTGCACAGGCACTTGTTTTGCTGCGTAGGAAAGGGGAAGAAGACCACCTAGACCTAAGCAAATGGCAGAGATTTGCAGGGTGAGCTTGCGCACGACGCGGCGATTTGACATAAAATTCCTCACAATAACTCCAAAAAAGTGGAATCAGTCGTTAGTAACGTTCAATAGGGAGATAACAACGCAGCCCGCTATTAAAATGTTAATAAACGATCAACCGGCGGGGGCTCAGCCGTCCAATAGTCAGGCCCATTATGGGCATAGGTGGGGATGACCATACCGTCGCGAGGAACCTGATACATCAAGGCATTTTGATAAGAGAGCACCTGTGTATGAGGGCTATTATCCACCACACCAAGATACCAACCACGGATGATAGACATCATGACATCATGCAGGGGTTGGCCTTGAAGCTGCTGGTCTAGCGCCTCAACGTCTGTCGGCTGGTGTTCGCTGATCCATTGGCTCAACGCTGTGTACTGAGCAGAAAACGACGCTGAATGCTGATTGAGTGCTTGCCATAGACGCTGGCCTAATGTGGTATCCAGATTTTGATGGCCGGTGAGTAGACGAGAAATTTTTAGAAATTGATTAAGGGTTTGTGAATCGGCTTGTGGAGCTTGGGATGTCGTGGGGGTGGCGGCGATAGCTTGTCCGGTGAGCACGCTGCCAATAGCAAAACTGGCGACTAGCCCCCCCGATTGACCAAAAAGCCGACGACGGGCGGCCCCCTCTTTACTCAGACTTTGCTCAGAAAAGTGTTTTTCGTTTTTCATCATATTTATTCTTAGAATTAGCCATTGATAAACGCTGTACGTAACAAAATAGTAACGTAATTTTTTGTAAAAAAACGGCAAATAAAAATTTAGATCACAAAAAAAACATTTTTAAACAATTTTTATAAACTTTCTTTATGGATGAAAGAATGTTGCGATAGGAAAAGGGGCTAGGTAAGTATTTCTCTGTACCTAGCCACAATGGATTATGCGGGCTCTTGAACCTTTGATAATAGTTTTACGGGAACTGATTTATACGCAGGGGTGCCACTTTGTTGGTCGCGATAGCTTAATGGAATTAAAATATTCGCTTCAGGATAATAAGCCCCGACCGATCCTCGCGCGATGGCGTATTCAATAACAGTGATATTTTTCATCGTCGAATCGCTATCTGGGAGGGCCGTTACAATATCCACCACGTCTCCGTGCTCCAGTCCTTGTGCGCGCATATCATCGGGATTCATAAACAGAACATCTCGTCGTCCAAAGACACCACGGTAGCGATCATCTAAACCATACAGGGTGGTATTGTACTGGTCATGGCTACGTAGAGTAATCAGTCGTAATGCCCCTTGTGCGGTCAGCGCATCATCTTCATTCAATCCTTGGTAGACAAGAAAGTGAGCTCGGCCTGAAGGTGTTGGCCATTGTCGTTGAGTCGGAGGTAACGGCATACGGAATCCACCAGGATGCTGGATTCGTTCGTTGTAGTCGTTGAAGCCTGGAAGGGTTGCTTCGATCGCATCACGAATGCGTCCATAATCCTCAACATAATGCAGGTAGTCGATGGGGGAATTCGGTAATGTTGCCTGTGCAATCCCGGCGACAATCGCAATTTCTGAGCGCAGTGAAGGGGACGCGGGTTTGAGTTTCCCCGCAGAGGCATGCACCATCGACATACTGTCTTCTACCGTGATGGACTGTTTCCCTGTGGATTGCTGGTCGATTTCAGTACGTCCCAAGCAAGGTAGAATCAGCGTCTCTTTAGCGATGAGTAAATGACTTCGATTCAGTTTTGTTGCAATGTGAACACTTAATTCCAGTTCCTTAAGCGCAGGGAAGCAGCGCTCAGGATCTGGGAGCGCGACGGCAAAGTTACCGCCTAAACAAATTAGCGCTTTTGATTCCCCCCGGATGATCGCCTCCATAGCGGCTCCCGCATCATGTCCGTGTTCACGAGGCGAATTGATACCAAAATGTTGATCGAGTGCTTGCAGAAAACGCTCGGCGGGCTTTTCGCTGATCCCGACGGTTCGGTTTCCTTGGACATTGGAATGACCACGCAGTGGGCAGATGCCTGCACCCGCCTTACCGAAATTACCCCGCATCAACAACAAGCTCGCGATCAGTTGAACATTCTCAGTACCATGCTGATGCTGCGTTATGCCCATTCCATAAGTGATGATTGTCGCTTGTGAATTTGCATAGTGTTCAGCCACGCGAGTGAGTGACTCTCGTGGTAATCCGCTCGCCTGTTCGATGGCTTCCCATGAGGTAGCACGCAAATCATCGGCAAATTCAGCAAACCCGAGGGTATGATCCTCGATAAATTGATGATCGAGGACATCTTGGCTTTTCTCATCGGCCTCTAGAACGGCCTTCGCAATCCCCTTCAAGGCGGCAGCATCGCCACCCGCTTTTACTTGATAGTAAGACGATGCAATATCGGTCGACTGATAGGTAGCCATTTCGATAGGGTTCTGTGGATCGGCAAATCGTTCAAGCGCGCGCTCTTTCATCGGATTTAGCACGATAATTGGCACATTACGGCGGGCCGCTTCATGGAGTGTACCCATCATTCGCGGATGGTTGGTACCCGGATTATGGCCAATAGAGATGATAAGCTCGGTTTTATCGAAATCATCTAAAGAAACCGTCCCTTTACCGATCCCAATCGATTGAGGTAAGCCAACGCTGGTGGCTTCATGGCACATATTTGAGCAGTCAGGGAAATTATTACATCCATACTCTCTGACCATAAGTTGATAGAGATAGGCCGCTTCATTAGACGTCCGGCCTGAAGTATAAAACTCAACGGCTTTTGGGGGCAGGCGCTGTAATGTCTGTCCAATGATGCCGAATGCCTCTTCCCAACTCAGTGGTTGGAGAGTATCGGTCGCAGCATGATAACGAAGAGGTTGTGTCAGTCGGCCATAGCCCTCTAACTCATAATCACTGCGAGTGAGTAAGGTACTGACCGGCGTTTTGCTCAAAAAATCTGCGGTTACACGTCGTGAGGTCGCTTCCCAAGTAACGGCTTTTGCTCCGTTCTCACAAAACTGAAAGGTGGAGTGATGGTCTTTATCAGGCCAAGCACATCCCGGACAGTCAAAGCCATCGGGCTGGTTGGTATTCAGTAGGGCTTTTGGCGCGACCAAAGTATCCATTTGGTTTTTCACGGCAATTGCCGTGGCCTTCAATGCCCCCCAACCGCCAGCAGGGCCATTGTAAGGATGGATACCAGGAACATGACGCTTATTCGACATAACTCACTCCGTTAGGATAGGCGGGATTCATTTAATTATAGGCGCCTAATGGTGGCAATCAAGCGTTAGACTTAGATGCCCATGAGGCTAATAACGCTCGTATATTTAGGAATTTTTCATGTAAATTTCTCGTTATTATCGCTTTTTTAAGGAGTTTTTAACGAGATCGGAACATAAAAATAAGAAACTGTTCTCTGCTTGCACACAATTATTTACCGAAGAGTGGAAAGCGACGATGACTGAACACCTCGATCAGCCACGCTGAGAGGCTATGTAAGCCCGTCATTTATCGCTGTTAAGCCCCGATCGACCCACCGCTTTTTGCAGCGGAAATATAGCGACTGCACGCCCCGTGATGGTGATCATTCTTTGATAGTAAATTGGCAGTATGATGAAGGACTATATCGATCCAAACAGCACGTTATGGATGATCCTGTAATCACTTTACGAGGAGAGCAGTAGTATGGAGCACAATACCGCATTAGAAAGTGTCGCGAATTGCCGTCAATTTGGCGGGCTAATCGGAGCTGAAGGGCGCAAAATCATCGCCGATCGGCTATTTCGTTGTAGTGCGCTGAATACTATCAGTCATCAGGATATACACTATCTCGCACAATACTCGGGCATAACGATTCTCGACTATCGGGATCAATATGAAGCGAGCCTACACCCGGATCAGCGGATCCCGGGCGCGTCGTATGTGAGTACCCCTGCTAACCCCGCTGATATTGACGTCGATGCCAAAGTAGTTGAGTTTTCTCCCGAAGGGTTAGCGGCATTAGAGGTTGATACTTTTATGGTGACTCTCTATCAAAAGTTGCCCTTCAATAATCCTGCTTGGCAACAACTGATTCGCACACTTTGCAGTGATGACTGCACTATCTTGATCCAGCATTGCGCCGTAGGTAAAGATCGTACCGGGATCGGCAGCGCCATTACGCTACTGTTACTCGGGTGTGACGAAGCGACTATTTTTGAAGACTATCTGGCGACTAGCGGTCAATTGGACGCCATTGTTGAGGAGACGTTACAGCGCTGGCCCGCCGATGCTAACCAAATGGCGAGAGATAATTTTCGACGCTTACTCGCCGTTGATGAGAGCTGGCTTGCGGCGGCGTTTACGGCTATTCGGCAACGTTATGGGTCGACCCAACGTTGGCTTGAGCAGGAATATGGCGTTACAGAGTCGCAACGCCTCGCAATTCAAGCCAAATGGCTGGAAAATTAGTGATGTAACATATCGTCGATCACCTCTTTCTCCATCATTTGATAGGGAAAGTAGGTTGGCCAGTGATGGAGCTCTGTCAGCAGCGCCTGTTCAGATTCATTACCCACAAAGATATGAAAGTGATCAGAGTGATGAGGGGCGATTCGATGGTCGCTAAATTGTAGGAAACGTGGTGCTTTTGAAGCAGGATCACGACATTCAAACAAGTATCTTACGCCACGCTTGCCAGAAGGATAGGTCAGAATTTTATAGCCAGCATTTTCATAATGACAGGATGTTTTATTCTGACCTTGGAAAAACTCCACCAGTCCGTTTTCTATTTCAATACGGTCGATATCTGTCTGATATCCGGTACGGTAGTACTCGGTTATCTCGGCTTCCGATTTATGTTGTGCCGCAGCCTTAGCCTTAAATACCGGTGCTAATGCCCCTTTTTCTAACAAGGGGTAGACGGATTGCCATACGCCATCCCAATCAGATAACGGGCGTGGTGCGACTTGTTTATCGTCGAATTCACCTTGCGAAATCTTTTTCTCTTCAGCACTTAGCGTATGACTATGGCTGCCATGTGCCAGTACGGAACCACTGGTGGTAAAAAGTAAGCCGATAGCGACCCATTTTTTTATAGGATTGAATAACATGATAAGCCTCTATTTACGTTTTGTTATAACATAACACAAATAGACACAGTTGTACGAGGTCCAAGTTGAGAAAATTTCCTCATCTAGCTAGAGGAGACGTAATCCCACATTACAGGTTGAAAAGAGAGGCCGTGATCGCTCAGAGTCAGTAGCGAATGTCTTAACAGGATGTTGATGGGGTTACGGACAGAAATCGGTGTTAGGCGAGGGGTCTACTAGCGAAAAACGGCTACTGAAATCAGTAGCCGTTGACCGATATTAGTGATCGATATTGGGATGTTGATCGACTAAGTTGCTGCGTTTTTGTTTCAGTTCTTCTAATTGCTGATCGATATCTTCAATACGTTGTTCGATACCATCATGGTGCTCTTGCAGGAGCTCCTTCGCTTCTTCTAATGATGAAGCGGCAGGTGTACCGCCGTATAACGGTTTATTGGCAGTTTCACGCATGGTAACCCCGGTAACCACACCAATAACCCCTACCACGACTAAATACCAGCCAGGCATATATAGATTACCCGTCATTTCGACTAACCATGCAGTCAGCGTTGGCGTAATACCTGCGACTAAAATCGAAATATTATAGGTGCTGGCTAGGGCACTATAACGGACTTCCGTTGGGAACATCGCCGGAAGCGTTGAAGCCATCACGCCAATTAAGCAGTTAAGAATGATCGCTTGGATAAGTAAGCCGAAGAATAGGGCAACTAAGCTGTGATGCGTGATAAGCATAAACGAAGGAATAGAGAATAAGACCATCGCTAAACTACCGATAATAATAAATGGGCGACGACCGAATTTATCGCTTAATAGTCCCATCATCGGTTGGACAAACAACATGGCAATCATAATAACCACGATGATCATCACACCACGATTTTCAGAATAGTGCAGGTCATGGCTAAGGTAGCTAGGTACGTAGGTCAGCAACATGTAATATGCGACGTTGGTCGTGATGACAATACCAATACACGAAATCAGGTTACGCCAGTGTTTACGCGCCACTTCTTTAAAGGGTACGGAAGGACCTTCGCTTAATCCTTGCTTAGAACCTTCTTCTAACGATTCAACATGTTTTTGGAAAGCAGGCGTTTCTTCTAAAGCATGACGTAAGTAAAGTCCAATCAGGCCGAGAGGTAACGCGAGGAAAAATGGAATGCGCCAGCCCCATTCGTTAAAGGTTTCTTGGCCTAAAACGGCATTAAGTATAACGACAATCCCCGCACCACAAATAAAACCAACCAGCGAACCGAAATCTAACCAGCTTCCCATAAACCCACGCTTACGGTCAGGCGAGTATTCGGCGACAAAAATGGATGCACCGGTATATTCTCCCCCTACGGAGAAACCTTGTACCATTTTAGCAATTAAAAGCAGGATAGGCGCCCAGATACCGATGGTGGCATAGGAAGGAATTAACCCGATACAGAAGGTACTGAGTGTCATTAAAATAATGGTCATGGCAAGAATCTGTTGACGACCATATTTGTCCCCGAGTTTACCGAAAAACATCCCACCAATAGGACGAACAATAAAAGGGACTGAGAAAGTGGCTAACGCTGCAATAATTTGTATGCCGGGAGAGGCATTAGGGAAGAAAACTTTTCCAAGTACGGTGGCGACATAACCATAGACACCAAAATCGAACCACTCCATGGCGTTGCCTAATGCGGCAGCAGTAATTGCTTTCTTTAGACGGCTGTCATCAATGATGGTGACATCATTGAGACCCATAGGTTTTACTTTTTTACGTTTAATTTTTAGCATAGGCTTTCCTTACAAATACGACCCAAAACGGTTCAAAGTGTTAAGCATAGCCTAAACTCCCCGGCACGTCTTGTTCGGGGCGGAGAATATTGTCGGCGGTTACTTACCCAGTTTCTGGCTAATTTCACTCCCTACTAACTGAGCCACATCGGAAAGTCGACCATGAAAAACCGCTTTTGCCGCATAAAGTGCGGTATCCGTGAGTTGTTTTAAGGAGACTTCCGGCGGCATCACCAACTCGTTAGGATGAGTATGAACATCTAGTAGTGCAGGGCCCGGATGAGCCAGAAAGCGGATAACTGCCTGTTCTAATGTTTCCGCTTCAATCACTTTTTGGCTGTATAAGCCGATGGCTCCCGCGACCTTGGCAAAGTTATCATTTTTTAATTTGGTATAGTGATCAAGCAAACCTTCAATTTTCTGCTCCAGCTCAACAAAGTTTAATGACCCATTATTAATCACCACGAGTTTTATCGGTAACGCTTCTTGCATCAGGGTAAATAAGTCGCCCAGTAACATACTTAATCCACCGTCCCCGCAGAGTGCGATCACTTGGCGTTGCGGAAAAGTCACTTGTAGCCCGATAGCCTGAGGCATGGCATTGGCCATCGTACCGTGTAGCAGGCTCGTCAGTGTACGTCGAGTCCCTAGGCTATCGATATGGCGCAGCAACCAGACCATGGCTGATCCGCCATCAGCGGTGAATAGCGCATCTTGTTCGGCATATCGGTTCAGTAAACTGACTAAGTATTGCGGATGAATAGGCTGACCGGTTGCACGTTGTTCTTCTTTTAGCCGCCGATGGACGGATTTTTCACGTAGATGAAGTATTGTGTGTAGAAAACGGTCATCGGAATGCTGATGAATACGCGGTAGGAGGGCTGCCAAGGTATCGGTAATTCGACCGACCGCGCCAAAAGCAATAGGATGACGACGGCCTAAGTGGGTAGCCTCTTGATCAATTTGGATAATAGTCGCGTTATCCGGATAAAACTGAGACCACGCAAAGTCAGCGCCTAAGAGTAACAGCACGTCGCACTGCTTAATGGCTTCAAAACCCGCTTCACAGCCAAAGATCCCCGTCATGCCTACCGAGAAAGGATTATTGTATTCAACAAAATCTTTTCCCCGTGAGGTGTTGACGATGGGGGCATTAAGTTTTTCAGCGAGGGTAACCAGAGCGTCATGGGCTCCTTCACAGCCAGCGCCGGCATAAAGGGTGATACGCTTTCCTTGGTTAAGTAATGCAGCAATAATGTCTAGTTCATCGGGGTTAGGTAACAGCTGGGGGTGAGGGTGCCAAATAGTTTGCGTCACAGCCTCTGTTTTAGCTTTGCTAATATCCACAGGAATGACGACTACGGCCACACCGCGTTGCGTTAACGCTGCTTGGCAAGCGCGCCGAATCACTGCTGGAGCTTGGTCAGCCGTTAAAATCTGTTCACAAAAGACGGAACAATTTCGGTAAATGGAGAGAAAGTCGACCTCTTGGGGAAAGTCGTTACCCAGTAGTTCACGGCTAATTTGGCTCGCGAGTAGAATAACAGGGGCGCGGTTGCGGTGACTCTCAAACAAACCATTAATAAAATGTAATCCCCCCGGACCACAAGAGCCGGCACAAGCGGTCAGTCTATCGGTCATTAAAGCTTCTGCCCCAGCGGCAAACCCAGCGACTTCCTCATGGCGAACATGCACCCAGTCGACCGTACTGCGGCTCATGGCATCGGTAATATCATTGAGTGTGTCACCAACAATACCGTAACAATGGTGTACACCGGCTTTTTCGAGTTGTTCGACAATGAGTGCAGCGACTGAACGTTCAGACATGATAGACCCCCGATAGACTTTTTAATTAAGTATAGTGTGGGTCTGTGCATTATTCTGAGCGCCGCACTAATCCTCAAAATTCCGGGATCATATGCCACTGACTGCCTAACCAGGCAATAATATTTATCCCGCCAAACAGGACCACCACGATAATCGCCGCCCACTGTTTTTTCCCACGTGGAAGGTCACCTGAAAAGTGCTGATGGGCCCGCCATGCAAGGAATGCGGGGGTAAATAGCGCCCAGATGGTGGCAAATAAACCGGCATAACCAATGGCCAGTAAAAATCCTTGCGGGAAAAGTATTGAGGCCAGCAGGGGAGGGCAGAAGGTGAGCAGTGCTGTTTTTGCTCGGCCACGTTTGCTGTTATCCGTGCCCAGTTTATCGGCAAGAAAATCAAATAGCCCAACGGTGACTCCCAGAAAGGAGCAGATCACAGCAAAGTGAGAAAAAATATCCAATAACAGCCCCAATGATTGTTGGGGAAGCCGATCGTGCATCGCTTGGATCAGCGCATGAATATCGCCACCTTGGCGGGCGATTGTCGGAAAATCTTGGCGTTGAATATTCCCCATCGTACAGGTCAGCCAAAAGAGATAAATCACTAAGGCCAGTAATATCCCGAACACGAGAGCATGCCTAACACGGCGTTCATCGCCTTGATAATAATGGATAAGACCTGTGATATTACCGTGAAAACCAAAGGAAGCGAGACAAAATGGGAGAGTGGCTAACAGATAGGGGAAATAGCGGTTTTGCGCGGCCGTACTGTTAGGCCTAAGCAGTAATGAAACGTCGACATGGTGAATTAATCCACCGAATAATAAAAAAAAAAGTAGTAGCTTGGCGGCCAGACAGAGGGTGATCAGTCGGCTTACGCCTTGAGTACCTAGCCATACTACGCTGGCGACAAGTAGGGTTAGCAGGCCTTTGGCTTCAGCATCATTGATATTAATGCCCAATGCATTGATCGAGTGTTGATAAACTGGGCCACTGGCGGAGATATAAGCATAGGTCAAAATACCCAGTACAAAACTGATACTCAGACCATTAATTTTACGCCACCAACTGGGAGTCAGTGTCTGGGTCAACGTGTCATAGCCGGCTCCAGGGGGAAAGCGCAGACTGACTTTCATAAACAGTAGTCCCGATAACAGCATGCAGAACCCGCTTAGCATGAGCATCATGACAGACCAACGGTACCATGCGCCGGCCATGACAATCGGAAGGGTAAACATTCCTGCGCCGGCGACGGTTCCACAAATGATCATCGCTCCCCAGATACTAGAGGGCAGTGTCGGTTTATTGGGAAAGGGCATCTGTACTCCTCAATGAGAACGCCAAAAGGCGCAGACTATAGCAGCTCTTCACCAGTAGCACTAACGGAGAATAACGGATTAATAACGCTCTCTTTTTTTTAAAGAAAGCGTTATCAGTCTTATACAGATAATTCTTAACTTTAATATTCTAATAATATTTTTTATGCCAAACCTATTATTAATTTCATAAGGTTATCAGGTTTTTCTACTAAAAATCGAAATAACGAATCTTGATCTAATTCGAGCTTGTTCTACGATTATTGTTAATACGTTTAATCGTGAAAAGTTGCTATTTTAAAACGTTATAATGATGAGATGAAATAACCGAGGTGATTTATGGAAAAAAGAACTGACAAAAAATTTGTGGACCCTGTTGTTGATCAAAAAATTGTTAAGCAGAAAAAGGGTAAAGGAATATGGTGGTTATTATTGGCACTCATCATTATTATTCTTGCGATTCGTTTCGGTACACATCGCCACGATGACAATGATGCCAACAACGCACCGGCACCCTCTGCGACAATAGCCCCGCAGCAACCGGCGTCAACCACTGATACTAATACTGCCGCCCAAGCCCCAGCTCCCGCTGAACAGGCTCCGGCTGCACCAGACAATGACCCAGCACTGACCGCACTGCAGCACTATTATTCAGGTCAGGGTAACACGGACAGCCCGTGGATTGATCTTAACCAAGTGAGTTTCGCGACGGGCAGTGCTTCGCCCTCTGTCAACGATGTACAGTCGCTAACTCAGGTTGCGAACTTAATTAGTCAGCATCCTGATCATAGCGTAGTGATCCGGGGTTATACCGACAGCACGGGTACTCAAGCGATTAACCAACCTCTGTCAGGCCAACGTGCGAATGCCATTAAAGACTGGTTAACTCAACATGGTGTTGATGCCGCTAAGGTTTCTATTCAAGGTCAAGGCGCAGACCATGCGATTGCGAATAACGACACTCCACAGGGTCGTGATATAAATCGCCGCGTAGCGTTACAAATTAAAGCCGCTCAATAAATCAGTAGGGAATAAGTGTGATGAATTCTGAACATCCTCCAGAAATAACAAACACTCCCGATGAAAATTCAGAGGAACAGATTGTTCCTCTGGCTAAGGAAAGTATCGAAGTTACTAAGCAACAATACGTAAAAAGTCAATTTCATGTTGAAAGAAAAACGGAATCTAAACAAGTTCCGATTAATGAAAGTTTGATGAGTCAATATGCGGAAATTAAACGCGTACCTATCGGGGAATATATTAATTCTCCCCCTGAAGTTCGTGAAGAAAATGGTGTAAAAATTATTCCTATTTTTGAAGAGCATATTGAAATTATCAAGAAAATATATCTTAAGGAGGAGATTAGAATAGAAAGTCATCATGTTATTAATGAATTTACATCCGAAGAAACAGTGAGATATCAAACTATCTCTGAAAAAAGAATATTCACCGATGAATGAGGTAAAGTATGTCTAGCGAAAAAATTGTTACATTATTTGATACTCTTGAACATGCACAAGCGGCTGAACGTAATCTCATCAAAGCTGACTTTAATGAAAGCGACATCAGTGTGATTCATGGTCGCGATTTAGACAGCGACAGCACCGTTTTCAAAGACACGAGTATTTGGAAACGCCTGTTTGGAAACGATGTTGAAGAAGAGCATGCAGAGCTTTATAGCGAAGCACTGCATAAAAACGGCGCAGTATTAACCGTTGTTGCTAAAGGTGAAGATGAGCATGCAAAAGCGCTCGCTATTCTTAACCGTCACCAATTAGTCGATGTACCGGCGAAGGCTCGTGGCACTGAAACCGCCGCAGCGCCAGTGGCAGCAAAGCCTCGCGATACTCGCCCACCGCTGACCGGCAATGAAACTAAAGATGAAATCCTGCAATTAGCGAAGGAAGAGTTAGAAGTCGGTAAACGCTTAGTGAAAGAGGGTACGACACGTATTCGTCGTTACGTCACGACTGAAAATGTTTCGCAAACCGTTAACTTGCGAGAGCAGCATGCCGAAGTGGTTCGTAACACAGTAAATCGCCCAGTCACCGACAAAGAGATTGATTGGAGTGATAAGAGCGTTGTGGTCGATGAACTGGCTGAAAAACCGGTCGTCAATAAGACCGCCCATGTTGTAGAAGAGGTCGTGGTGAAAAAAGTGAATACTCACCATGATGAAGAAATTAAAGACACGGTACGCCAACAACATGCAGAAGTTGAACGACTACGTAGTGGTGAAGAAGGGAAAAAATAGTCCCTGTCTTGACTATCAAGCCCGGCTATCGCCGGGTTTTTTTGTTTTTTATTAGCAAAGCGTAATTTTATCGAAAATATCGGTTAGGTGTCTTGAGTCAATAGTCATCGGGAATGAGAATGATCATTCTCATTTTTAGGGTAGACTATTATGACACTCAGGCATTCACTTCTTTGCGTCACCTTCTTTTTATCCGCCTGCGATAATGCTTCGCAGACGCCTTCTGCGACTACGCCGCTTAATGTCTCAGTAGAAACGGTCGTTGCACAGCCCGTAACGATTGCCGCTGATTTACCAGGTCGTGTCTCGTCTGCCCAAGAGGCGGAAGTCCGCCCTCAAGTCGGGGGGATTGTGATTAAACGCTTATTTAAAGAAGGAACAAATGTTGAAGCCGGGCAGCCTCTTTATTTGATTGATCCATCGACTTATCAGGCTGCACTGGAAAAGGCTAATGCCAAGTATAGTGATAGTCAGCGTATCTATCAGCGTTATCAGCGCTTAGCGGCGGACCAAGCGATTAGTCAGCAAGATCTGCAAACCGCTCAATCGACCTATTTACAAGCGAAGGCTGACCGGGATACGGCGAAAATAAATCTCGCCTATACCCAAGTTCGAGCCAGCCTCTCCGGCCGGATAGGACGTTCTTCACTGACACCGGGGGCATTAGTGACGGCTAATCAGAGCACGGCATTAGCGACCATTACCCAGCTTAATCCGATGTACGTTGATATTACTGAGTCAGCGAGCGATTTACTCAGACTGCGCCGAGCCTTGCGTGATGGGCAACTGGAAAAAGTGGGCGATAATATGGCAGGGGTTAAGCTCAGTTTAGAAGACGGTAGCGAATACCCCCTTGCCGGTCAGTTGGCCTTTTCAGAAGTTAATGTGAATGAAGGTACCGGCAGTGTGACTTTGCGAGCGATTTTCCCAAATCCAGAAGCGGTATTGCTACCTGGTATGTTTGTGCGAGCCACCTTGAAACAAGGTGTGGCACAAAAGGGAATCGTCATTCCCCAGCGAGCCATTTTACGTGATAGCCGTGATCTGCCTTATGTCTATCTGATCAATAAAGCGAACAAAGTGGTTCAACAGTCGCTGACGCTCGGCCAAATGCAACAAGGGCAATGGCAAGTCACTCAAGGTTTACAAGAAGGGGATAGGATCGCGCTGGATCATTTGCAAGATCTCTCCCCTGGCGCCACCGTGAGCCCGCAGCCTGCCTCTGCGTCTCCCCCTACATCGCCTATCTCTCTTTCCATGACTGATAAATCTGCCCAGTGAAGGAAAATATAGCTCATGTCTCGTTTCTTTATTAATCGTCCGGTCTTTGCGTGGGTACTCGCTATTTTGATGGTCGTGGCTGGTGTACTCTCTATTCGTAATCTTTCCGTCAATCAATACCCCTCGATTGCTCCACCGGCCATCTCAGTCACTATTACTTATCCGGGTGCCAGTGCCGAAACGGTACAAAACACGGCAGTGCAAGTTATTGAGCAACAACTTACCGGTATCGATAATTTGCGTTATCTGGAGTCGAACAGTAATAGCGATGGCAGCGCCACCATCATTGCAACGTTTGAACAGGGAACTGACCCGGATATCGCCCAAGTCCAGGTGCAAAATAAGGTCTCGGTCGCTGAAACCTCTTTACCGCAAGAGGTTACAGAACAAGGCGTTACCGTAGCTAAGTATCAATCTAACTTTATGATGGTTATCGGCTTAGTCTCGAAAAACGGTAAGCTCTCTGATGCCGATTTAGGCGATTTATTAGTCTCTAAACTTGAAGACCCTATCGCGCGAACTAAAGGGGTGGGGGATTTTATGGTAATGGGATCGGAGTACGCGATGCGCATTTGGATGGATCCCAGCAAACTGTTTCAATATGGGCTGATGCCCAGCGATCTCTCTACCGCGATAGAGAATCAGAATACCCAAGTATCTTCGGGCAAAGTTGGCGGCTTACCCACCGTTCCCGGCACACAATACAGTGCGACGGTTGTAGGAAAAACCCGTTTACATTCGGCCGAACAGTTTAGAAACATTTTGCTGAAAGTGAATCAAGATGGGTCGCAAATACGGCTTAAAGATGTGGCGAATGTCGATTTGGGCCCTGAAGATTACAGTATTTCATCGACCTATAATGGACAACCTTCTGTTGGGATCGCCCTACGTCTCGCAACAGGGGCTAACTTACTGGATACCGTGAATCGAGTCAGGGATACCGTTAATCAATTAAAGGAAACTCTCCCATCAGGGGTTGAGTTAGTGGTTCCCTACGATACCTCTCCGGTAGTCAGCGCATCGATCCATGAAGTGGTAAAAACCTTGATTGAGGCGATTGTGCTGGTCTTCTTCGTCATGCTTATTTTCTTGCAAAATTTGCGTGCCACGCTGATCACGACACTCGTGGTTCCTATTGTCTTAATGGGGACGTTCTGTGTTCTTTACCTTTTTGGCTACTCCATTAATACCTTATCGATGTTTGGTATGGTGTTGGCAATTGGTCTGTTAGTCGATGATGCTATTGTCGTGGTAGAGAACGTCGAAAGGGTGATGGAACAAGAGGGACTCTCACCCAAAGCCGCTACGCTAAAATCGATGCAAGAAGTTCAGGGCGCGTTGTTTGGTATCGCATTGGTGCTCAGTGCCGTGCTATTACCGATGGCTTTTTTCTGTGGCTCGACAGGGATTATTTATCGGCAGTTTTCGGTCACCATTGTTTCGGCGATGGCGCTTTCTGTTCTCGCTGCTTTGATTTTCACCCCTGCGTTGTGTGCGACGTTATTAAAGCCGGTTAATCATCAGAAAAAACAGCAAGGGCTATCAGGGTGGTTTAACCGCGCTTTTGAACGCGGCACTGACACCTACTCCCGAAGCGTTGAGGGTGTACTAAAGCGCCGGGCGCTATTTTTACTGCTCTATGCGGGAGTCGTTGCCGGTACGGTCTATTTATTTATCTCTTTACCGTCCACGTTTCTTCCAGAAGAAGACCAAGCGATATTAATGGTGCAAGCGACACTGCCACAAAATGCGTCGGCACAGCGGACACAAGCGGTGATTAAGCAGATAGATGATTATTTCTTAACGGAAGAAAAAGCGAATGTCGACTCTGTGTTTGCCGCGAATGGCTTTAGCTTTGCGGGCCGTGGGCAAAATGGGGCTATCGCCTTTGTGAAGCTAAAATTGTGGAAGGATCGCCCGGCAGCTAGTCAGAATGTTTCAGCGATAGCGGCCCGTGCTATGGCACATTTTTCACATGATAGCCAAGCAAAAATCATCGTGATGGTCCCACCTGCGGTAATGGAGCTTGGCAATAGTAGCGGGTTTGATCTGTATCTGGAGGATCAGGGTAACAAAGGACATGCGGCATTGATGCAAACTATGCAGCAGTTTCTGACGATGGCGAATAAAGATCCCCGTTTATCGATGGTTCGGCATAACGGCATGGATGATGAGTCACAATACCAGCTGACTATCGATGACGAAAAAGCCAAAGCAGAGGGACTGTCTGAAAGTGATATTAATAGTACGTTGTCGGCGGCATGGGGCAGTAGTTATGTGAATCAATTCTTGTACAACGGCCGTGTTAAAAATGTTTATCTGCAAGGGCGAGCAACATCACGCGTTACCCCGGAAGATCTCAATAAGTGGTATGTACGTAACAGCCACGATCAGATGGTGCCTTACTCTGCTTTTGGGGGCGGTTACTGGTCAATGGGATCGCCGCGCTATGAGCGTTTTAACGGCATATCGGCAGTGAATATTCAAGGTTCTCCCGCCACTGACTATAGCAGCAGCGATGCGGTTAAAGCAGTTGAAGAGATTGCCGCTAAACTTCCACAGGGTTATACCATTGCCTGGCACGGTCTCTCTTATGAAGAGCAGGCATCGGGGAGCCAAACGTCACTGCTGTATGGTCTATCTGTACTGATTGTTTTCCTCTGCCTTGCGGCGCTTTATGAAAGTTGGTCTATTCCTTTCGCTGTGCTGTTAGTGGTACCTCTGGGAGTGATCGGCACGGTGACTGCCGTGATGCTTAGGGGGATTGCCAATGACGTCTTCTTCCAAGTGGGTTTATTAACCACGGTTGGTTTGGCGGCCAAAAATGCGATTTTAATTATCGAGTTTGCCAAAGAACTCCATGAGCAGGGCAAAGGGGTTGTTGTTGCCGCAGTAGAGGCAGCACGTTTACGTATTCGGCCGATTATTATGACATCAATGGCCTTTATTTTGGGAGTGTTACCCTTGAGCCTCTCAAGTGGTGCGGGGGCGGGGAGTCAGCACTCGATTGGCACAGCGGTCATCGGCGGTATGCTCTCTGCCACTTTTCTTGCCATTTTTATGGTGCCGCTTTTTTATGTCGGCGTGATGGCTATAACGAAAAAAATCACTCAAGTATTAGGTACTGCTCAGGATAATCCTCATGAATAGATCGTTATCGCTTACCCTTAGCCTTGCGGGAGTTCTGCTAGTCAGTGGGTGTAACCTTGCCCCACACTATCAGCGCCCTCAAGCACCGATTACGCCACAATGGCAAGAGAAGTCAGTGCAAGGGGCGCAAGCCTCTTCACTGGGATGGTCACAGTTTTTCACCGATCCTCAGTTACAGCAGCTTATTCGTCTGGCTTTGGAAAATAATCGTGACTTACGTATTGCGGCATTGAATGTTGAAGCCTCACGTGCACAGCTAGGAATGACGCAAGCTGATCTTCTCCCCTCAATTTCTGGCACAGTGACGAAGACGGCGGAACATTTACCCGGTAATCTGTATTCGACACAGAGCACTGGCCCTGTGACTTATCAACAGTACGAGGCAACAGGTTCGGCCAGCTGGGAGCTCGACTTTTTCGGTAAGTTACGAAATTTACGAGAAGCCGCTCTCGAACAGTATCTCAGTGACCAAGCCACCCAGCAAGCCACGCAACTGTCATTGGTGGCCCAGGTGGTGAGCGCCTATATCACCTTGGCGACCGATAGTGACCTTCATCAATTGGCAATCAATACGGCGGCCAGTCAGCAAGCATCGTTTAATGTAGTCCAAAAACGATTAGCAGCCGGTCTGGTGACAGAACAAGACGAATTACAAGCACGTACTGCATTAGTGCAAGCACAAGCCGATATCGTTGCTTACGATCGTGCACGTCGACAGGCCGCTTACGCATTGCAACGTTTGTTGGGAACCACATTGCCGACGAATATTGCCTCTACCTCAAGCCTCAGTAACCTGCACGTTTTCCCGGCATTAAGCAGTGAGTTACCGTCACAGGTCTTAACACGGCGTCCCGATATTTTAGCCGCTGAACATACGCTTAAAGCGGCCAATGCAAATATTGGTGCGGCTCGCGCTGCTTTTTTCCCCTCGATTTCTCTGACGGCGACGGGAGGAAGCCTCTCTGGTGGACTTTCTCAGCTACTTGGTGCGGGAACCGGAGGGTGGACCTTTATGCCTACGCTCTCAGTCCCTATTTTCGAGGGCGGGAAAAATAGAGCCGCCCTCGATTTAGCGACAGTAACGGCACGCAGCGATGTGGCGGCGTATGAAAAAGCGATCCAGGTTGCCTTTCAAGAGGTTTCGGATGCGCTGGTGGGCAGAGAAACCTATCAGCAAGAAGTGGGGCTTCGTGCCGTGGATGTCGCCACTAACCAACATAATTACGCTTTAGCGCAGCGTCGTTATCAAGACGGCATCGATAGTTATCTTGATGTACTGATAGCGCAACGTTCTTTATACTCAACACAGCAAACTTACATTACCGTACTCTCTTCATCCCTGGCACAGCAAGTAACGCTATACAAGGTACTCGGCGGTGGATGGCACTGAGCAGACTGACCGGCGAGGACAGATTGAACTATGATGGAAAATAAGGCGTTATCCTCTCGACAACAACAGCGCAAGGAAGCGCTAATCGCGATTGCACGACAAAGTTTTCAACAAAATGGGTTACACGGCACAACGTTAGCGGTTATCGCAAAAGCCTCTGCACTCAGTGTTGGCCAAATCTATCGTCTCTTCACAAATAAAGAAGAAATTATTGAAGCGGTTGTTAACCAAATTATTTGCGAAAGAGTCGCCGCATTCCTCGAAGAAAATCATAATTTAGATGATAAAGCAGAGCGTTTGGCGGCAGAGATCCCGCCTCACGCAGCACAACGATTGGACGATGCTTTACTGATGGAAATTAATGCGGAGTCGTTACGTAACCCGAGATTACTTGCCATTTTACAGCAGGCAGATCAACAGATGAAAACGGAAGCTGCTGCCATGATCCGTCGGCAAATCCCCGAGGTTAATGATGAATATCTAGCGGATAGCTCTGAGTTGATTGCGATTATGGTTGAAGGCATTGCGTTTCGACGCATCTATCCACAAACCCCGGCACAGCGAAAGCGTCTTATGCAGTGGTATCAATATTTATTCAGGGAGATTAAGGCATCGGCGACCTGTTAAGTTGCCACCCTTTGGTGCAGCGCCATGTTTTGATGCATAAAAATAGCGCAAACATTCACCTTATACTGGTAAGGTGATTTTTTTTGATATTTTTGTTTCAAAATTAAGGGTTAATTTTCATCGTGTTATGGTTTTTATAACCTATTATTTCTGGCTTGGCCTAAAAATTGCAAAAATCGTTTCATTGCAACTTTTGGAGCTTAGATCATGCAACAGCCCGCTCGCCAACATCAATTACTCTATGGCTTGAACGATAAAATGCCTTTGGCTGCCGGTTTCTTTACCGCTATCCAACATATATTGGCGAGTATTGTTGGGGTGATTACTCCCCCCATCATCATCAGCTCGACATTAGGCTTGAATAGCTATCTCCCTTACCTTATTAGTATGTCTTTGTTTGCATCGGGCTTAGGCACGCTATTGCAGGCAGGACGTTTTCTGAAAGTGGGTGCTGGCATGATCTGTTTACAAGGTACGAGCTTCGCGTTCTTAGGCGTCATTATTTCAGGAGGCCTAGCCATGAAGCAACAAGGGGCACTGCCTGAAGATATTTTAGCTATGATCTTCGGCTCAAGCCTCGTTGCCGCGTTAATCCCAATTATTGTCAGCAGATTTATTCATCTTTTTGCGAAAATCTTAACCCCGTTAGTGACGGGTATCGTGATTGTGCTTATTGGTATTAGCTTGGTCAAAGTCAGCATCACTGATTGGGGGGGTGGGGTTGCGGCGAAAGATTTTGGTGCGCCTTCTCATTTACTGCTTGGGGCAATTACCTTAGCCGTTATTATTGCGTTCAATTGCTGCAAATCTCCTTGGTTACGACTCTCCTCCATTGTCAGTGGTATTGTTATCGGTTCAATTATTGCTGTGTTTCAAGGGAGTTTCCACCCGCAGCTTACCACGCTGGGTCCTGCGGTAACGTTACCGATTCCTTTCCGTTTTGGCTTTGCTTTTAGCTGGAGTATGTTCTTTCCCATTGCGTTAGTGGCATTGATTGCGATTATCGAAGCGGTAGGGGATCTAACGGCAAACTGTATGATCTCCCAGCAACCTCTTGAAGGCCCGGAATTTGCCCAACGGATCAAAGGGGGGATTATTGGCGATGGCGTGAGTTGTCTGATTGCCGCGACCTTCAACGCTTTTCCAAATACGACTTTTGCTCAAAACAATGGTGTTATTCAAATGACGCAAGTGGCCAGCCGCTATGCCGGATACTGGATCGGCGGCCTATTGTTACTGCTCAGTTTCTTCCCAATGTTTAGCCATCTACTCCAACAATTACCGAAACCGGTATTGGGGGGAGCGACACTGGTGATGTTCGGTAATGTGATTGCCGCGGGTATTCGGATTATGACGCGTGAAGCACTTGATAATCGTAGTATGCTGATTATCGCCATTGCCTTTGGTGTGGGATTAGGGATAGAAGCAGAACCGCAAATTATTCATGGGCTACCGATTTTTTTACAGACTCTTTTACATGGTGCGGTGACGAGTGGAGGAATTGTCGCGATATTTTTAAACATCGTACTGCCTAAAGCCGCTGAAAAACAGTTTAAGGCTGAAGGTATTCCCGCCGCGAGTGTCGAATAATCGCCATTGTTAATGGGCTAATTTTAGGTTGTTATTCACTTCACTGTTATGATGAGCCTTTCAGGCGCTGTTTGCGCCTGGTGTATTGGCGGAGAAGAGAAAATGAAACAAGGCCCACTCACAGAAAACGAATTGCAATGGCTTGATGATACGTTAGAGCACTATGCTAGCGATAATTCAGTGATTGATGTTTCCGAACTTGATGGATACCTGACTGCTATCCTCTCTGCACCTGTTGCGCTTGAACCCGAATTTTGGATGGTCGCGCTTTGGGGAGGAGAGAAACATATTCCGCAGTGGCGAAACAGCCGTGAACGTGATCGCTTTATGGATCTTACTTTTCAGCATATGGCTGATATTGAAGAGCGCTTAGTCGATTTTCCTGAACAGTTTGAACCTCTGTTCGGCGAGCAAGAGCTCGAAGGGCAAGTGTTCACCGTCATTGACGATTGGTGTTATGGATATATGCGTGGTATTGGTTTGGTAAACTTACCACCGGTCTCTGAGCAGCTACAACCGGCGTATCAACTTATTGCCTTACATGGTACTGAAGATCATGCAGAAGAGGTCAATGCACTGAGCGCCGAGCAGTTCGAGAGCAATATTGCGGCACTTCCGTCGGCAGTGTTAGATCTCTATCAGTATTGGCTGTTTTATGCCCAGCAAAATACACCTCAACCTAAAATTGCTGAAACTAAGGTTGGTCGTAATGATCCTTGTCCTTGTGGCAGCGGCAAAAAATTTAAGCAGTGTTGCCTGCACTAAATTGATCTTGGTGTGACAAATCGCAGCGTTGTCATAAAAAAAAGCCCTTCACAAGGAAGGGCTTCATCAGCAGTTAGCGTGAGTTATTCATCAAGGAAACTGCGTAGAACTTCAGAACGGCTTGGATGGCGCAATTTACGAAGCGCTTTCGCTTCAATCTGACGGATACGTTCACGCGTCACATCAAATTGTTTACCCACTTCTTCTAACGTATGGTCAGTGTTCATATCGATACCGAAACGCATACGTAATACTTTCGCTTCACGCGCGGTTAAACCGGCGAGAACATCATGGGTTGCCGAGCGTAGGCTCTCTGAGGTTGCCGAGTCTAATGGCAGCTCAAGAGTCGTATCTTCGATAAAATCGCCTAAGTGAGAATCTTCATCATCACCAATAGGTGTTTCCATCGAAATAGGCTCTTTGGCGATTTTTAATACCTTACGGATTTTATCTTCCGGCATTAACATGCGCTCAGCCAACTCTTCCGGCGATGGTTCTCTACCCATTTCTTGCAGCATTTGCCGTGAAATACGATTAAGTTTATTAATCGTTTCAATCATATGCACAGGGATACGGATAGTTCTTGCTTGGTCAGCAATCGAACGCGTAATGGCTTGTCGAATCCACCACGTTGCATAAGTTGAGAACTTATAACCGCGACGATATTCAAATTTATCTACTGCTTTCATCAAACCGATATTACCTTCTTGGATAAGATCCAAGAACTGCAGGCCACGGTTGGTGTATTTTTTGGCAATAGAGATTACCAGACGCAAGTTAGCTTCAACCATCTCTTTTTTCGCGCGGCGAGCTTTCGCTTCACCAATCGACATACGGCGGTTGATGTCCTTCACTTGTTCAATCGTTAGCCCAGTTTCCGCTTCGATTTGAACCAGTTTTTGAACAAAACGTTGGATCTCTTCTTCGTTTTCTTTTAAGGCTTCGCCCCAAGGTTTTTTCATCGCTAATGCGGCTTCAAACCAAGTAGAGCTGGTTTCATTACCGGTGAATAGCGTAATGAAATTCTTTTTCGGCATTTTGCTGAGTTCAACACAGATCTTCATAATGGTACGTTCTTGCAGGCGAACGCGATCCATCATTTGACGCATATTGTTGACTAAATAATCAAACTGTTTAGGCACTAGGCGGAACTGTTTGAATACTTCAGAAAGATTATTGATTTCTTGAATCGCATCTTTGTGGCTGCGGCCTTTCGATTTGATGACATCACGCGTCGTTTCGTACTGAGTCCGTAGCTCCGCGAACTTCTCACGTGCTAACTCAGGGTCAATCGAGTTATCATCTTCACTGCTATCGTCATCACCGTCTTCGTCTTCATCTTCGTCATCTTCACGGTCTTCTTCAGACAGCTCTGATCCGACATGAGTCGCGGTCGGTGCAATGTCTTCTTCAGCATTTGGATCGACGAATCCAGTAATAATATCGGAGAGTCTTGCTTCTTCAGCTTCCACTCGGTCGTACTGTTCCAGTAAGTAGGTAATAGCTTCTGGATATTCAGCAACCGAACATTGGACTTGGTTAATCCCATCTTCGATACGCTTCGCGATATCGATTTCACCTTCACGGGTTAATAGTTCAACGGTACCCATTTCGCGCATATACATACGGACTGGGTCAGTGGTACGGCCAATTTCCGATTCAACGCTCGAGAGCACCTGAGCTGCGGCTTCTGCGGCATCTTCGTCAGTGTCCGTGCTATTTTCATTCAACATCAAGTCATCGGCATCAGGGGCTTCTTCAACCACCTGAATACCCATGTCGTTGATCATCTGAATGATGTCTTCAATCTGATCGGAGTCGACAATATCTTCCGGCAGATGGTCATTGACCTCAGCATAGGTCAGATAGCCTTGCTCCTTACCACGGGTGACAAGTAGCTTAAGCTGTGACTGCGGGTTTTGCTCCATAAGACGGTATCCACACTTCTGTTAGTATAAAGAGGTAATTGGCAGAACCAATTAATCTGTAAAGGCGTTTCAGGGGCTGCAGCCTTTGCGCAGCGACGGGCATCAGCCCTCAATAATCGGCACTTAAGCCGCAGGATAATGGTGCTTTTAGCAATTGTGTATCTGTCATTATAGTTGCACTCTACACATTATGTCAGAGTGATGACTGAATCTTTGCTGCAATCGAAACTATTTTTTCGCGAGTGCAGTCAAGAGGGCATGTAGCTCTTGCCGCTCTTCTTTACTTAAACCGACCGTACGTTCGCGGGCGATTAACGACTCTAAACGTTGTTCTAGCGCGATGTTATAAACACTGGCTAATGAATCAATAAAAACGGTTTCAACTTCTTCATCTACAATCATATGGTGCCATGTCGCCAGGGTTTCAAGGGTCTGGCGCATTTCGTTATCACGATAATGCTCCAAGAGCTGTCCGGTGGTCACTCCTGGGTGTGCATGACAAAAACTCACTAATTCGTGAAAGAGAGGTAAGCCGGGTAACTTAACCTCTTTTAATGCATCTAATACTGGCACTGTACTCACTAGGCTTGGACGTTGCAGCAGTAAGGCAATCAACACACGCATTGTTGTCGGTTTCAATGCTGGCGCTGGCGTTAGAGAAGAGCTAGTACCTTGTTGCGGTAATAGTTTTTCTAACTGCTGGTCATCGAGAATACCGAGCTTCTGTCCAAGGACTTGGCGCAAATAGATGCGTAACGTCCCCCCGGGAACTTGATTAATAAGCGGTATGGCTAAGTGACTTAACCGCGCTTTTCCTTCTCGGCTACTAAGATCCACTTGTGATAACAGGCTATCAAATAAAAAATCGGATAAGCTGGTGGCTTCACTGACTCGTTGCTCAAACGCCGCTTTACCTTCTTGGCGTATCAGAGTATCGGGATCTTCACCTTCCGGTAAAAACATAAACTTAAGTTGTCGGCCATCGCTTAAATAAGGGAGAGCCGTTTCTAAGGCTCGCCAAGCAGCTTCCCGGCCTGCGCGATCACCATCGTAGCAACATATAATACTCTCAGTATTGCGGTAGAGTAATTGAATATGCTCACTGGTGGTTGAGGTACCTAGCGAAGCGACAGCATAGTCGACACCGTATTGCGCTAAAGCAACAACGTCCATGTAGCCTTCGACCACCAAAATCCGCGCGGGCGAACTGTGGGCTTGGCTGACTTCATACAAACCGTAAAGTTGACGGCTTTTATGAAAAATTGAAGTTTCTGGCGAGTTTAAATATTTTGGAATTTCGTTATTTAATACTCGTCCGCCAAAACCAAGAACGCGGCCACGTTTGTCTCGTATCGGAAACATGATCCGATCGCGAAAGCGGTCATAATGTTGGCCATTATCTTTCGTGACCAACATGCCGGCTTCAACCAGCGATTGTCGATCATCGCTGTTTTTACCGAACCGTTTTAATGCGTTATCCCATCCCGCTGGCGCGTAGCCAATGGCAAACTGTGCGGTAACCGCTTCACTTAATCCACGTTCAGCCAAATAGGTTGAGGCTGAGGTCGATTGAGGCTCTGCCAACGATTGTTGATAGAATTGACGTAATCCATCTAGCAGTTGGTAGAGACTTTGCCGCTTATGACGCTCCATAGGGGTTGCGGATTGCCCGGTTTCGTGAGGAACCTCTAAGCCATGTAATGTGGCTAATTCTTCGATCGTTTCGACAAAATCAAGGCGATCAAAGTTCATCAAGAAATCGATAGCATTGCCGTGTGCACCGCAGCCAAAGCAATGGTAGAACTGCTTTTCGCTGTTAACAGTAAAAGAGGGGGTTTTTTCATTATGGAAAGGGCAGCAAGCGTGAAAGTTTTTACCTTGTTTCTTAAGACGTACCCGTGCATCGACGATGTCGACAATATCGGTTCGCGCTAATAAGTCATTGATAAAACTACTCGGTATTCTACCAGCCATGACACCTGTTTTTTCTGCTTACAAACGACAATAAGCCGCGCTTCCTTTCGGAAAGCACGGCCTGATACTTGACTCTGTCTGCGTTAATAACGCAATGGAGAAGAGAACTTCTCCGTACTATTTAGTACAGACGAGTGCGGCGTGCGTTTTCGCGAGCCAATTTTTTGGCGTGACGCTTAACAGCAGACGCTTTAGCGCGCTTACGCTCAGTCGTAGGTTTTTCATAAAACTCACGACGACGAACTTCAGCCAGAACGCCTGCTTTTTCACAGGAACGCTTGAAGCGACGTAATGCTACGTCAAATGGCTCGTTTTCACGTACTTTAATTACCGGCATGTAACTCTTACCTCGATAAATTCGATTTTTGACTGGCTGTCTCGCCAGCATATTTCAAAATGGTGCAGCATTTTACTTCAACATGAGCTGTAAAGTAAAGCACCATGAACAATTTCAAACCAACGGAACAATGCCTGTGCAGTGGATGCCGGTTTTAGGAAGGCGAAAATTATAGCCTAACAACCCTGCCAAGGTCGATAAATATTTAATTGCGGGGCCTAAGCATTATTCGCTTAATGAATGGCTGTGTTACACTGCGCGGCAATGAGTGAGGGGAATGATCATGCGTATATTAGGTATAGAAACATCGTGCGATGAGACTGGTGTAGCCATTTATGATGATGCTACAGGGTTACTTGCCAATCAACTTTATAGTCAGGTAGCGCTGCATGCCGATTACGGTGGTGTCGTCCCTGAACTGGCTTCTCGCGATCATGTGCGTAAAACACTACCGTTGATCGATGCTGCGTTACAAGAAGCGAATTTAACCAGTGATGATATTGACGCGGTTGCCTATACCGCTGGCCCAGGATTAGTGGGGGCATTGATGGTCGGTGCGACCGTCGGCCGCTCGCTTGCCTTTGCTTGGGATGTCCCGGCTATTGCCGTTCATCATATGGAAGGTCACCTACTTGCACCGATGCTTGAAGAAACGCCTCCTTCATTTCCCTTTGTGGCGCTCTTAGTTTCGGGGGGGCATACGCAACTGATCAGCGTTACAGGGATTGGTGAATATACGTTGCTCGGTGAGTCGATTGATGATGCGGCGGGTGAAGCCTTCGATAAGACGGCAAAATTATTGGGGCTAGATTATCCCGGCGGGCCACGATTAGCGAAAATGGCCGCGACGGGGACTGTCGGGCGTTTTACATTTCCGCGGCCAATGACTGACCGCCCTGGGCTCGATTTTAGTTTCTCAGGGCTCAAAACCTTTGCCGCGAATACAATTCGCGCCAATGCCAGTGATACCCAGACTCATGCGGATATCGCCCGAGCCTTTGAAGATGCAGTGGTCGATACCTTATTAATTAAGTGCAAGCGGGCGTTGCAACAGACTGGCTTTAAAAATCTTGTGATTGCGGGCGGCGTCAGTGCTAACCAGAATTTACGTGAGAAGTTATCAATAATGATGAGTAAACGAGGGGGTGAGGTATTCTATGCACGCCCAGCGTTTTGTACTGATAATGGTGCAATGATTGCTTACGCGGGAATGGTTAGGCTGAAAGCCGGATGTCTTGCAGATACTCGTATTACGGTTCGGCCACGATGGCCCCTGTCAGAACTCTCCCCGATTTAATTGTAATAGCCCGGCTTGCCGGGTTATTTTTTTAACGCACGATCCCGTCGACGCCTGAATACTTTTTTTTCATCCCCTCGCCATAAACGCTGAATGTTTTCGTGGTGCCTCCACAATATTAGGCAAGAGAGCATGGCGACCGGAAACGTAAATTGTGGCGTAAACCACCAAACGTAAAAGGGAGCGACTAGCGCACTAATAATCGCGGCCAACGAGGCATAACCACTGAGAAAGGCGGTTAAAAGCCAAGTTCCAATGAGCAGAACGCTAAGATCGAGGCCGATAGGTGCAATGGCGCCTAATGCGGTGGCGACACCTTTACCCCCCTGAAAATTGAAATACAGCGGATAGATATGACCAAGGCAGGCTGCGATAGCGACCAGCCCAAGACTGAATGAAGGGAGTTGTAAGCGGTACGCTAACCATACGGGAAGCATACCTTTTATGACATCGAACAGCAGTACACAGAGGGCGGCAACGCGTCCTCCTAGCCGCAGAACATTGGTTGCGCCAGGGTTTCCCGAGCCGTGACAACGGGGGTCAGGAAGTGCCGCAAGTTTACATATTACGATGGCACTTGATATCGACCCACAAAGGTAGGCAAAAATAATCATTCCTACGGCGATAGCTGTCATAATATCCCAACCTAATAAGCGTACTGTCGTGAGCAATGACAATGATAATACGCATAAACGCTGCCGAGTGGTATCACCTAGGCATGATTAAACAAAGAGAGTTGAGATATGGGTATTGTTTTTATTGAACAATTAACGGCCTTTACAACGATTGGCGCTTTTGAGTGGGAACAACACATTACCCAAAAACTCGTATTGGATATTGAACTTGCATGGGATAACCGTATCGCTGCGCGTAGCGATGATGTTGAGGATTGTCTGAGCTATGCCGAAGTGTCTACCGCTGTTCTCAAGCATATCGAGCATCAGCGCTTCGCGCTGGTGGAGCGCGTAGCGGAAGAGGTTGCTGAATTATTAATGCGTGAATTTAACACTCCAGGTGTTCGTATTACCGTGAGTAAACCCGGGGCGGTCGCACAGGCACGTAGCGTCGGTGTCAAAATCACCCGAGGCGTTTTTCCTCAATATTCATAAATACAGATCGCAACTTTTACGGGAGCTGACGGTCATATTTTTTTAGATTAATTATAAGTTACTAATATTTTTTGAAATTTTATTTTTTAGGTTATGAGAAGAGGAACGATTAATGATTGATATCCACCCATTGGGTGTCGCGGCGCTGCTTGGAATTGTTGAAGGGTTAACGGAATTTTTACCTGTCTCTTCTACTGGGCACTTGATTATTGTGGGGCACTTACTGGGATTCCAAGGAGAGAAAGCAGAAACATTTGAGATTGTTATTCAGTTAGGATCGATTCTTGCTGTCGTCGTGATGTTTTGGCGTCGTCTATTTGGATTAATTGGTATTCATTTCGGTAAAGTTCCTCATGAAGGGGTGGGGCAAGGTCGACTTTCACTGGTGCATATTCTTTGTGGAATGTTGCCTGCAGTCGTATTGGGCTTACTGCTTCATGACAAAATCAAAACGTTATTTACCCCTGAAAATGTTTTTTATTCTTTAATCGCAGGCGGTATTTTACTGATTGTGGCTGAGTGGTTAAAACCTGCAAAACCAAAAGCTGTAGGCATTGATGATATTTCATATCGGCAAGCCTTTTTGATCGGCTGTTTTCAGTGCTTAGCGCTTTGGCCAGGTTTTTCGCGCTCAGGTTCGACAATCAGTGGTGGGCTACTGCTGGGGGTTAGTCGCTATGCGGCCTCGGAATTCTCATTTTTATTAGCTGTGCCGATAATGATAGGGGCAACCGGATTGGATTTGGTAAAGAGTCTTGGTTTTTTGACCTTACACGATCTTCCAATGTTCGCTACAGGCTTTATCACCGCTTTCTTGGTAGCACTGTTAGCTATTAAAGTGTTCTTAACGGTGATCAAACGTATTTCATTTGTGGCCTTTGCTTTATATCGATTTGTTGTAGCGTTACTGGTGTGGGTTGTCTTTATGTAAAGTATTTTAAGCGCAACAATGCCTATCTTCATCAAGACTTGTTGCGCTTTACCTCCATGAAGGCGCTCATCTCGCCAGCCTCTTTCTGAACACCGCTAGGCGAAAATAAGCCTTCATTTTACCGAAAACGTCGTGTTATCTGCTACTCAGAATGGGAATAAGCCGCAACGGCTTGGACACGTAACCTCGTTAGCTCTTCACGCACTGCCTTACCTGTAAAGCCTGCAGCAATAATGGGAGCCACACTCACTGCTTGTGCGGCGGCGAAGCGTGCAACAAATTGTGCGGCTTGTGGGTAGGGATTATCTTGCCATCCTAAACGCCCGCGGACATCCGCTTCGCTGACTAAGGCGAGTTGGGTGACCCGCTCGGGTTTTCGCCATGCATCAAGTTTATCAAACACCATAATCACCTGTTCTGCAGGATATTTATCAATGCTGTGTACCATATCGTGAAATTCTGTGGCTAATCGTGCAATATCGCGATAGTGGTTAGGGACTTTTAGTCGCAGACAAAGCGCATCAATCAGCGGCACGCCACCGATACCGTGGTTTGGATGCGAAGGCCAGAGTTCAGGTGGGGTTAAGCCTTTACCGATGTCATGCAGCAAGGCTGCAAAACGTAATGCAGGTTCCACCGTGAGCTGTGTAGCGATATCTAACGACATCAGGCTGTGTACGCCAGTATCAATTTCTGGATGCCATTTCGCTGGAGCAGGAACGCCAAATAGCGCATCCAGTTCAGGAAACAGTACCGCGAGTGCTCCACATTGGCGTAAAACAGAAAAATAGGTCGAAGGTGACGCACTCGACAGTGCCTTTTCGGTCTCTTTCCATACTCGCTCATGGGTAAGATAGGCTAATTCACCACTTTCGGTAATTTGCTTCATTAGTATCAAGGTTTCTTCTGCGATAGTGAAACCCAAAGGTGCAAAGCGTGCGGCGAATCGAGCGACCCGTAAAACACGCAATGGATCTTCGATAAAAGCAGCAGAAACATGTCGAAGACGGCGAGCAGCTAAATCTTGCTGTCCATGCCACGGATCAATAATAGCGCCCGCTTCATCTTCAGCCATCGCATTGATCGTCAGATCACGACGTTGTAAATCTTCCTCGAGAGTCACCTCAGGCGTAAACCGTGTATCAAACCCGGTATAACCACTTCCAGTCTTACGTTCGGTACGCGCTAGGGCATATTCTTCATGGGTCTTGGGGTGTAAAAACACCGGAAAATCTCGGCCAGCCTGTTGATAGCCGAGTGCCAACAATGATTCGGGAGTCGTCCCCACTACCACCCAATCACGATCCGTTACGGGTAATCCCAGCAAGCGGTCTCTCACCGCGCCCCCCACAAGATATTTTTGCACGTATTACATCCAACGATTTTTATTTTTACGACGAGGGATCATATGAGGTAAGAATAGGCCAAAGATCAATCCAACGCCTAATACCCCGCCTCCATATAAGAACCACTGCATAATGATTGCGCGCTGTTTATCATCAAGTTGCACATTTGCCGCATCAACTTTTTTCTGAGCCACGATTAGGGCGTTTTTTAAGCGCTGATTTTCGTCTTTAAGTTGGTTAATGGCTCCATCGCTTCCCGCAACTTTTTGTTGCATTTCCGCGGTGCGCTGATTCCAACTGTTATCGATATTCGCCAATTTATCGCTAAGCGTTTTTACCTGTTGTTCGAGTTGTGGCACACGGACTTTAAAACTTGGGTTTTCGCTTAGCTGTGATTCAGGGATCCAAGTCGTTCGACCTTGTTGATCGCGAATTTGAGCATAATGGGTATCGGCATCGGTACTAAGCAGGGTGACGGCTTCACCGGCATTCACTTGTCCAACCAGTCGATATTGATTACCCGGACCGCTGCGTACCCATGTCGAGAGATCATCCGAAATATAACGGGTGGTCTCTGCTTGAGCGAGTGAGATAGATTGGCCGAGTGTAAGCAGTAAGCAACCTGCAAAAATTATTTTTTTCATTAGATGACAGTTCTGATAGTAAGAGTCGCCACAGTCTGTAGGCGTCAAGTTATGTTATAAATGAGAAGTTTCCTGTTCTCCTTGCACGGTGATCCTAACAAATCAGAGACAGCTCGTCTTTAGTGGATTACCCTTGCTTGGCAATAACAGTGAAGATCTCGCAACGAATGAGTAGCAACAGGATATCTATGACCATCGAAATCGAAGTAAAGTTTCTTGTCGATACCAATCATATCGACAGTATTAAGCAACAATTGAATTTATACCCCAATCGCTATACGCCACCTGTGCTACTTGCCAACCACTATTATGAAACGGCAGATAACCAACTACGACGTTGGGATATGGGGTTACGCATCCGCGGAAAAAATGGTCAGTACGAAATGACGCTTAAAACCGCCGGTCAAGAGATTGGTGGGCTGCATCAACGTCCGGAATACAATATTCCGTTAACAGAGCATCAACTCGACCTGACATTATTACCGCAAGAAGTATGGCCGGCGGATACGGATATTTCTGCCTTGCAAGCGGCACTTTCTCCGTTATTCAGTACCGATTTCCGTCGTGAAAAATGGGTGATTACCTACCGTGAGAGTGAGATTGAAGTGGCCTTTGATCAGGGGCATGTCGGTGCCGGTGAGCAAACAATACCGTTGCTAGAACTTGAGCTCGAACTGCTCAACGGGAAAAGGTCTGATTTATTTGCCTTAGCCGCTGAGCTTATCAACCATGGCGGAATAAGATTAGGATGGCAAAGCAAGGCTGCACGCGGATATGGGCTAGCACAAGGCGTGGGTTTGCCCGCTATTCAGCCATTAATGCCATTTTCAGTAATACCTAAAGCAAGCTGTGAACAGGGCCTCTCTACACTGCTTAGTGCCTTAATTCGTCGCTGGCAATTACTGGAGTCACACTGGTTAGAAAATGAGGCACAGGCGTTACCTTTATTACTGCAAACATTGCTTGCGATTCGTGAAACGTTCACGTTATTCGGGGGATTAATTTCCCGTTCCGCGAGTAGCGAAATACGCCAACGTCTCACGGTTATTGAAGAGGCTTTACAGCAGAAAAAACCGAATGCCCAGAGCCTCTGTTTTTCAGTTGATGGGGTACAAGCACAACTGCAATTAACCGAACTGGTCGTTGCACAGCAGTGGCGTCAATCGGCGAATGCTCGGCAGCTCAAACGTCTCGACGGCTCTTTTAAACGCTTTTGTGATGTGATGTTAAGTCGTTGTGCCGCCGACTTACATGCGCTGGCTGCAGAAAACTTAATTGCGAATCAGGCTGGTATGACCTTGTTGAGGCTCGACAAATTGATACTGTCTATCACCTTACTGAGCAGCGCCTACCCGCGTGAGCAGCTTGAAGCATGGTTAGCACCTTGGGTCTTAGCACGACAGTATTTTGTCTCTGATCAAGACGCAATCCGTTTACCGCTTCCGGTACGACCTTTATCCCCCTTTTGGTTAACCAGTAATACAGCGAAAGACTCACTTAACGGTTAAGAGAGAATATTATGTTGCCACTCCCATTAGCATTGACTCAGCAGGCTGAATCCCGTGTAAAAGGGCAATTATCGCCGCAAGAACCTCTGTTTACTGTCCTCGCCTTCAGTGACTTTGTGGCAGAAAATTTACAGCAACACCCTGAGTGGCAACAAAATTTGTATGACCAGCCACCTCATGCACAAGAGTGGCAACATTATGAACGCTGGCTTGAACAACAGCGCGTAGACGTTGAGACGGAAGCGCAAATCATGCGGCGATTAAGACTGTTTCGCCGAGAGATGTTAGTACGCATTGCCTGGATGCAAATTCTCAATATCGCTACCACTGAGCAGACTTTGCAGCAGTTAAGCCATCTTGCAGAAAAGCTTATTACCACCGCACGCGAATGGTGTTGGCAGCAATATTGTTCCGAAATGGGGACACCTTGCAATGCCGAAGGGCAAGTTCAGCCATTACTGATTCTCGGTATGGGAAAACTGGGCGGAGGAGAGCTGAATTTCTCTTCAGATATCGATCTGATCTTTGCCTGGCCAGAGAACGGGTCGACGCGAGGGGGACGACGCGAATGGGATAATGCCCAATTTTTTCTGCGAATGGGGCAACGGATTATTAAACTCCTAGACCAACCGACCATCGACGGTTTTGTTTATCGTGTCGATATGCGACTGCGTCCTTTTGGTGAGAGTGGCCCATTGGTGATGAGCTTCGCCGCGCTAGAGGATTATTATCAGGAGCAAGGGCGCGAGTGGGAGCGTTATGCGATGGTGAAAGCGCGCTTGATGGGGGAAGATCAACCCCCTTTTACTGAAGAGCTGCAACAGCTACTACGGCCCTTTATTTACCGCCGCTATATCGATTTCAGTGCCATCCAATCGCTGCGGACGATGAAGGGTAAAATCCATCGAGAAGTCAGACGTCGGGGCTTAAAAAATAATATTAAGCTAGGTGCAGGGGGAATTCGAGAATGCGAATTTATTGTACAAGTTTTCCAGCTTATCCGAGGAGGGCGTGAGCGTTGCTTGCAGAGTCGCTCTCTATTAACAGCGTTGCAAGCTATTGATACACTCTCATTACTTCCGAGCGAGCAGGTAGGGCTATTACATGAGGGATACCTTTTTCTGCGGCGTGTTGAGAATCTCCTACAAAGTATCGCTGACCAACAGACGCAAACGCTACCCGATGATGACTTAAATCGTCAGCGTTTAGCCTGGGCAATGGGATTTGAACAGTGGTCAACCTTTCATACTCACCTTGAACAGTTGATGATGTCTATTCACACCCTGTTTGTCGCATTAATTGGTGATGAAGAACAAAGTGCATCAGAGGAGCAAGTGGAGAATCATTACCAGCATCTGTGGCTCGAAATACCCGATCTCGACGAACTTCAACTACTGACTCCACAACTCGCCGTTGATCAACAGCAGCAGTTTCTCAGCGCGCTACAGAATTTTCATCACGATATCGGACGGCGTACTGTCGGCCCTCGGGGGCGTCAGGCATTGGACCAACTCATGCCAATGATTTTGGCAGAGGTTTGCCCGCGAAACGATGCCGCCGCCACGTTTTCGCGGTTATTACAAGTTCTACTTAGTGTTGCAAGCCGCAGTACCTACCTTGAGTTATTGATTCAATACCCAGGGGCATTAAAACATCTTGTAAGATTGTGTGCCGCCTCACCCATGGTTGCTACGCAATTAGCGCGCCATCCATTGCTACTTGATGAACTTCTTGATCCCCAGACCCTCTATCAACCGGCACCGAATAATAGCTATCGCGAAGAGTTACGCGAATATTTATTACGTATCCCGCAAGAAGATGAAGAACAACAAGTTGAGGCATTACGCCAATTTAAATTGACCCAACAATTACGTATTGCCGCCGCAGACATTGCCGGGACTTTACCGGTCATGAAAGTCAGTGATCACTTAACTTGGCTCGCTGAAGCCTTATTAGAAGTCGTGGTTTGGCAAGCCTGGCAATTAATGGTGCAGCGTTATGGTAAACCTAATCATTTGACCGATGAACAAGGTCCAGGTTTTGCTGTGGTTGGCTACGGTAAATTGGGGGGATGGGAATTAGGATATCGCTCTGATTTAGATTTGGTTTTTCTGCATGATTGCCCTGCCAATACCGTAACGAATGGCGAACGAAGCATAGAAGGGCGTCAGTTTTACTTAAAGATGGCACAAAGAATTATTCACCTTTTTAGTACACGTACTGCATCGGGGATTTTATATGAGGTCGATGCGCGGTTACGTCCATCTGGGGCGGCAGGGATGCTGGTGACTACTTTTGAGGCCTTTGAAGCCTATCAACATAATGAGGCCTGGACATGGGAGCATCAAGCATTAGTGCGAGCTCGGACAGTATTTGGTCATCCTCGTTTACAGAAAAAATTCGCCGAAATAAGACATCATATCCTCTGTCAGCCCCGCGATATTAGGCAACTGACGACCGATGTTGCGGCGATGCGCGAGAAAATGCTCAAGCATTTGGGCAACAAACATCTGCCACTTTGGGATATTAAGGCAGATTTAGGTGGGATCACTGATATTGAGTTTTTAGCGCAATATTGGGTATTACGTTTTGCTACGGACTACCCTGATTTAACGCGCTGGTCGGACAACGTCCGCATCGTTGAAACCTTGTCACAACAAGGATTACTCACAGAGCAAAACGCTAAGGCATTGACCCATGCCTACATCACGTTACGTGATGCACTGCATCATTTAGCATTACAGGGGGAAAATGGTGGAGTCGAGGAGCATCATTTTCTACAAGAGCGATCCCTCACTCAATCGGTATGGCAGCAATGGCTAGCCAGTGAGTGAGAGACAAAGGGGAGCTGGCGCTGATGCAAGCTCCGCGATTATCATTAGGCTGTGGTATGATAGGCGCAAAATGTTAAACAAATCTAGCTTGGAGTTGCTGGCATGAAGGTTTCACTGCCTGAGTTTAATCGTGCAGGAGTATTGGTGATTGGCGATGTAATGCTAGATCGCTATTGGTACGGCCCAACACAACGAATCTCCCCAGAAGCCCCCGTCCCTGTTGTCAAAGTGGATGTGGTAGAACAGCGTCCGGGCGGTGCGGCGAATGTAGCGATGAATATTGCCGCCCTAGGCGCAGCATCGCGGATTATTGGCTTAACCGGGGAAGATGAAGCCGCCGAACAGTTACACTCCGCATTGACAGACGTGGGGGTGGAGTGCCAATTTGTTACTGTCTCGACGCACCCAACGATCACTAAGTTACGTGTACTTTCGCGGAACCAACAATTAATTCGTTTAGATTTTGAAAATGCCTTCGATTCGCAACATAGCGAGAAAATTACCGAACGGCTGCCTTTCGCCCTCGATAACATGGGTGCCATCGTTTTATCGGACTATGCAAAAGGTGCGTTAGCGGATATTCAACCGCTAATTATTCAAGCCAGAGAAGCGGGTATCCCGGTATTGATTGATCCTAAGGGCAATGACTTTACTCGTTATCGCGGCGCAACGTTACTGACACCCAATCTTTCCGAGTTTGAAGCCGTTGTCGGCAAGTGTCATACAGAAGCGCAATTAGTCGAAAAAGGGATGGCATTACTGGATGAGTGTCAGCTAAGCGCTTTATTAGTCACGCGCTCGGAACAGGGCATGACTCTGCTGCAACCGGGAGTTGCCCCGCTTCATCTTCCTACACAAGCGCAAGAAGTCTTCGATGTCACGGGTGCTGGCGATACGGTTATCGGCGTGCTCGCTGCCTCCTTAGCAAACGGATGTTCGTTGGAAGAGGCCAGTTTTCTCGCCAACACTGCTGCGGGTATTGTGGTCGGTAAGTTAGGAACCTCGACGGTGACACCTATCGAACTGGAAAATGCGTTACATGCTCGTCCCGAAGAGGGATTTGGCATTATGAATGAAGCGAGTTTGCAACAGGCTCTCGCCGCAGCACGTCAGCGTGGTGAAAAGATAGTTATGACAAATGGCTGTTTTGATATTTTACATGCCGGTCATGTTTCCTATTTGACTCACGCACGTAAGCTGGGCGACAGATTAATTGTTGCGGTCAACAGCGATGCATCAACTGCTCGTTTAAAAGGGCCCACACGGCCGGTTAACCCATTAGAGAATCGAATGATTGTCTTAGGCGCTCTCGGTGCCGTTGATTGGGTGATTCCTTTTGAAGAAGATACGCCTCAGCGTTTGATTGGTGAGCTATTGCCCGATTTGCTGGTTAAAGGGGGAGACTATCGCCCAGAGCAAGTTGCGGGAGGCGAAGAAGTCATTGCGAATGGCGGCGAGGTACGCATCCTTAATTTCGAGGAAGGCTTATCGACCAGCAACATTATTAAGAAAATTAACGGTCAGTGATTGAAATAAGACGTCGGTCCCTGCAGGGACGACGTCATCATGCTGAAACTTATTTGACGTCTGGAACAATAGGTGTTTCGTTAGATACGTCGGCAGGGCTGACTTCTTGGGGGCCTGTCGCGGTGACTTGCTTGCTCTCTAGCGCTTCAAGGCGTTTTTCTAACAATGCCAGTTTTTCACGCGTGCGAACTAATACCTGCGTTTGCACATCAAACTCATCACGGTTAACCAGCTCCATACGGCTCAGTTGTGCTTGGAGTACCTGACGGATTTTCTTTTCGACATCATCACCAAGATTACGGATCCCCTGCGGGAGAGCGTCTTGGACTTGGCGTGCAATTTGTTCAATTTTTTTTGCATCAATCATAATTATTCCCTGAGGTTAACGCCGGAGAAACAGTAATATTTCTGGCATACAGGCTGTAAGTAATTTAAGTGTAATCCCTAATTCACTAAGGTTAAACCTAATTTCTGCACATTAAATGACAATTTTAGCAATTAGGGTTCATTGCGTATTAATTATTTTGCCGATATAGTGATTAGGCTTATTCTCAGGGCGGGGCGTAATTCCCCACCGGCGGTAAATCAGACTCTCTGAAAGCCCGCGAGCGCTTTATTCTACTGGAATAAAGGTCAGCAGATCCGGTGTAAATCCGGGGCCGACGGTTATAGTCCGGACGGGAGAGGGTAAAGATACTGTTCCGATCACTGCGATCTCTGCTGTATTGCTACGTTTAACGACGTCACTCCTATGCCCTGATTCTGGTAATTTTATTAATAGATATAGGATTTTTTACCATGAATCAGAACACACTTTTATCTGAATTTGGCACGCCAGAACAGCGTGTAGAATCGGCTCTACAAGCACTTCGTGAAAATCGCGGTGTAATGGTCTTAGATCACGAAGACCGTGAAAATGAAGCCGATATGATTTTTGCCGCCGAAACCATGACCGTCGAACAGATGGCCCTCACCATTCGTCATGGTAGCGGCATCGTCTGCTTATGTATTACTGAGCAACGTCGCCAGCAATTATCATTACCAATGATGGTCGAACACAACTCCAGTGCTTACGGCACGGGGTTTACTGTGACTATCGAGGCTGCTCAAGGCGTTACCACGGGTGTCTCTGCCGCGGATCGTTTAACGACGGTACGTGCTGCGATTGCTGAGAACGCTGTTCCGGGTGACCTGAATCGCCCTGGGCATGTATTCCCTCTGCGTGCACGCGAAGGTGGGGTGTTGACTCGTGGCGGACATACCGAGGCGACGATCGATCTGGTCAGATTAGCAGGCTTTTCTCCTACGGGCGTACTATGTGAGCTGACTAACGATGACGGGACGATGGCTCGGGCCCCCGAGGCGATTATTTTTGCTAGGCAGCATAATATGCCTGTCGTGACCATCGACGATCTCGTCGCTTGGCGTCAACGTTATGATCAACAAAAAGCGGTATAAATCCTACGCTTAATCTCTACACTTATTGCTATCGGCTCTACGCTAAGTTTTAGCCTCAAGCCGGTAGCAGTAGTCGCGTTCAGTCGCACCTCGATACCCCTCGAATAATATCCTCGTGAGTGACGGGGGCAAGTAGATAATCGAGCCCACCATCTAATAAAAATAATAAAACTAAAAAAAGAAAGTTATTGGTCATCATATCCCTAATGATTATTTTCTTTTTTTCGAGCGGTAATTTTTCATTTCTAGTAACTTTCCAATTTGTTGTCGTGTGAATCTTTCATCTACATACCACTTACTAGTAAACGCTAAAATTTAACAAACCAAGCGTGGGTTTTAGGGTTGACCAAGCGAGGAACAGTGCTAAAAAAATAGCTAATACTTTATTTAGCCTTTTTATCGATGTAAGTTTTAACTTGATGAGTATTATCGGTGACATAACATACAGGGAAAGAAATGGATACTGCATTACTTGATATAATGCGCTCAGGCAGGAATAAGAACTGGGCAGAAACAATGATTAACCTTGAGGCCAGAAAGCTTATCAATACAGCTAATATGCTGTCAGCTTTCCATCTCAGAGACAGTTTCACCCGAATGAAATTTATTCAGGAAATAAAAGATGTTATTGATCAGTAATTTGCAGCCGCCAGACGCGCAAAGTCTGATGAAGAGTGCATGGCCAGCGTAAAAAACCTCAGGGCAGAGACCGAAAGTCTTGAAGAACAGGGGCGTATGCTCCGCACTAAAGCGGCGAAAATTTACGCAAAAGTGGAGTTCGTTCGGGAAAATAACAAAATTGTGGGGTATGTGATTTCAGCTGTGAACATAGTTCTGTCGGGGGTTACGATAGTTGGCGGGTCTATTATGTTAACCACGATGGGGCCAATAGGAATGTTAGCCGGCGCGGTGTTAGTTGTTGATGGATTTAACGGTTTATCTAAGGAATTGAGAAATTTGACACAGTCAGCGGGTCATAGTTTTTCACAAGGAATTTTTGCTGATTCAGTGATGCAAACTGCTCAGTTTATGGGGTTCAGTTCAAAAGCAGGACTGGCTTTTTATAACGGGATCACTCTTGGTGCCAGTGTTTACAGTATTTTCGGTCTTATACGAAAACCGGGAGCATGGAGATTATTCAGATGGATGCCGAGTGACTATTATCGCAGAGTCGAAACAATGAGCCGTCCCACATTAACAATTAAGATTGTTGGTTACGGTGTGAAAGCAAAAGTGATTTTCGATCTTTTAACGACAGACAGTGGTAAGGGTTAATGCCTATTTTTTTTCCTGTAACGCCATGATTTATATGAAACGACTAAGGGCTGAGAAAATGACATGATGATTATCCCTAAGATCATTGCCAGCCCGTCTGCCATTATTCTACTCGGTGAACTAAAAGCGACCAGTAATAGAAAAATCACAATACATACACCAGTGACCCAGAGTAACGCATTGAATCGGCGGGCGAGATCATTTATAGCCTCTTCAAGCGTTCCACCATAATTTACCACGTTGTTTTTGATTTTTTGAAGTTCATCATGACGAAATCCCGACTCTAGCAATGCTGTTTCACTCACTTTCATAGCAACCTACCTTCCATCCTTAAATGTAGATACCTTTCATCAGCAAGAATACACAAAAATCCATGGAAAAGCAGAAGCCTCACAATATGGTCCTTTGCACACTTGACCTTCAACCCCAAGATCACTTCTTGATGGTCTACCTCTTTTACCATTTGGCGACAGAGTATGATGTTAATGAGGTCTCAAATTAACACTCCGGCGTGCTAAGAGTCGTCGCGACACAGAAGGCGACCGATATTCAAATTTTTTGAAAATGATCATCACGGCTTACTAGGTGTATTTTTTATCCAGCGGCGTATCCTAGGCGTAAATTCTTGTGATAAGAGGAGTTATCATGACTCAACCTATGCCTGCACTGTTCTTAGGGCACGGTAATCCGATGCACGCCATTCAAGAAAACCGTTACACCGAGGTCTGGCGCCAACTGGGTGCACAGTTACCTCGTCCTAAAGCTATCTTGGCGATCTCAGCACACTGGGTGACCCAAGGCACTGCGGTGACGGCAATGGATCGGCCGAAAACGATTCATGATTTTGGTCGTTTCCCCCAGGCGCTGTTTGATGTTCGCTATCCGGCACCCGGTGATCCACAGCTAGCGCAATCAATCAAACAGCGCTTAGCCTCGTCTAATGTGACCCTCGATCAACACTGGGGATTAGACCATGGTACCTGGGGAGTCTTAGTGAAAATGTATCCTGAGGCAGATATCCCCGTTGTTCAACTCAGTTTGGATGCGGGCTTATCAGCCGAAGAACATTACCAGCTGGGCAAACAACTTTCCGCACTGCGCGATGAGGGGATCTTACTGCTCGCCAGCGGCAACACTGTGCATAACCTCGCGATGGCGCGTTGGGGAGCGGAAGGGAATATTTATCCTTGGGCAGAGGATTTTGACCGCTTTGTGCAAAATGCCTTAACTTCTGAGACAGGGGATAGACATCATCCGCTGGTTGATTATCAGCAACTCCCTAATGCACAACTCGCCAATCCAACACCGGAACATTTCCTTCCGTTGCTGTATATTTTAGGCGCAGCGCGTGCGGACGATACTATTACTGTACCGGTGACGGGAATGGATATGGGAAGTATTAGTATGACCAGTGTGTTAGTGCGATAAAAGGGGATAATTGACCGCAGGAAAGACGTCATTGTCTTACCTGCGGTTGCATTAATTACTCGCGAAACGGATTGCCTGCACTTGGCGCACGGACTCTTGAAGAATGCGTAACCGGCGCTACAGATGTCATTGCAGCTGGCTGAGCATGAACCGTTGTTTCACCATCAGCAAGACGATCTTGTACTGGGTTATCCGGTGCCACCGCTTCCGGTGACGTAGCAACCTCTCTTCCTAAAGTATTGTTTAAATTAGCAAGATCCTGTTCGTTAAGCGTTCCTAACGCATACTTAATGTTGATCTGGTTAATGAGATAACCATAACGTGCGTTGGCAAGTTGTTGCTTGGCATTATAGAGCGTAGTGGTGGCCGCTAACACATCAACAATAGTACGAGTCCCGACTTGGTAGCCGGCTTCCATCGCATCCAATGAGCTTTGTGCTGAGACAACGGCTTGGCGGTAGGCTTCAATGCTGCTAATAGAGGCATTAATATTATTAAAGGATGAACGTACCGTTTGTACCGTTGAACGGTGAGCACTTTCTAACTTTTCACTGGAGCTGACAAAGCTGTATTCAGCTTGTTTTACCTGAGAGGTTACAGAGCCGCCGCTATATAAAGGAATCGATAGGCTTACCCCAACTTGATTACTTCCCTGAATATAATCTTGTGTCGTAGAGGTGGTATGAGCGCGATAACCGTCGTATTTATTATTGGTCACACCCGTTGAGGCATTGAGGCTCAATGTTGGCATGTGGCCGGTTTCGTAATAACGAATTTGTTCACGTGCGAGATCTTTAGAAAGGCGTGCAGAGAGCAACGATAAGTTGTGGTTTTCCGCTTTCGCTAACAGCGTATCAATAGGCTGTGGTTTTTCGGTTTGAAAGCGATTGATGTCGAGAGACGAGAGAGAGAAGTAACTATTTCCCGTTACCTGACGTAATGCCTCCATTTTATTATCGATATCATTACGTGCAGTGACTTCATTGGCTAAAACGCTGTCGTACTGTGCGCGCGCATTTTGTACGTCAGTAATGGCGACTAAGCCGACATTAAAGCGTTGAGTCGTCTGATCCAGTTCACGATAAATGGACTGTTTTTGCGCTTCGACGTAAGAAAGCGTATCGATGGCGTTTAATACATTAAAATAAGCGGTTGCCGTATTTAAAATTAACTCTTGTTGGGCAACTTGATAAGACACATCTTGGATACCTGCCGTCTTTTCTTGTAACGTTAAGGCACGCCATTTAGACATGTCAAAAATCGTTTGCGTCAGTTGCAGTGAGCCTGCCCAAGTATTGGAACGTATACCACTATAATCCCTAAAACCGCTGTTAAAATTGTAATCACCACCAAGGCCTAGTTGCGGGAGTAGTGGACTACGCGATTCATTAATTTTCTCAAAAGCAGCATCGCGATCAGCCGCTGCACTACGTAAATCAGGATTAGTATCACGTGCTTGTTGATAAACTTGTAATAAGTTTTCAGCGTGGCCTAATTGACTGAAGCCAGCTAAGCTCAGACCAACGAGTACGGGGAGCAATTTTTTCATTTGCGTTCCTTTGTGTTGCAGCGAAATTGCAAAAAATAAAGTTATCAGGTCAAAAATATCTCGAATTGTACCAGACAGGCAGAATGAAATAAGTTGGCTGAACGTGCCTTAAATGGAGCGTTAGCGTAAAATAATGCCTGAATTGCTGAGTTATTAGTAAAAATTGTCCTAGGTAATTGGAACAACCCTACATCCGAGGTCTATTATATGTGCAAAAAGCTAAAATCTCCCACCCAATTTACACGCGACGATGTTGAAATAGTGCACGAAGAACCCATGTATAAGGGATTCTTTTCAATCACTAAATACCGTTTTCGTCATCGACTCTACGCTGGAGGCATGAGTAATCCTGTCGAGCGCGAGGTATTCCAACGAGGAAAAGCGGTTGCACTATTGCCTTATGACCCCGTTAGAGATGAAGTTGTACTTATTGAACAAATCCGTATCCCAGCACTGGATGCCGATCGCACGCCTTGGTTGATTGAATTAGTGGCGGGCATTTGTGAAATCGGTGAGTCGGAGGAAGAGGTTGCACGTCGAGAGGCCGACGAAGAAGCAGGTCTAGCACTAGGTCGGACAAAACCGGTGTTAAGCTATCTTTCGAGTCCAGGAGGAAGCAACGAAAGGCTGGCTATTTGGGTCGGCGAGGTAGATGCAGCGAAAGCAGAAGGGAATCATGGTTTAGCGAGTGAAAATGAAGACATTCTCGTCAGAGTTGTGAGTCGTGAACTCGCTTATCAGTGGGTGGAGTCAGGCGTGATTGATAATGCAGCCTCTATCATTGCGCTGCAATGGCTTACCTTACATCATGAGCAATTACGTAATGAGTGGTTATCTCCATGAAACAGCAATACATTCCCAATTTTCCGGAAATGATGCGTTTAAATGAAACAAATTATGCACAGTTACGGCGACTGATCCCAAGAGATGAAGTGGAAGGGGCAGCGCTGACTTACCAAGTTAAGGGGATTCACTATCAAGTTATGATTGAAGAATCGACCCGCTATACGACGAAAGTCATGATCAAGCAGGTCGCTCCAGTGGTCAGCTATTGGCAACTACCTTCGATGTCGGTAAGGCTATATCATGATGCAATGGTCGCAGAAGTGTGTTCGACCCAGCAGATCTATCGTTTCAAAGCACGCTATGATTATCCTAATAGAAAATTACATCAACGCGATGAAAAGCATCAAATTAACCAGTTCCTTTCCGAATGGTTACGTTATTGTCTTGTGCAAGGTGTAATGGCTACCGCCCAGCACGAGTTATGAGACAATAGAGTTTTTAACGCTGATAAAAGGTGCGTCTTAGTGAATTCGTTAGTGCTAGAGATCGCTGATAATCGGAGTGTCCGACTGCTACAACTCACTGACATGCATCTCTTTAGAACTCCGCATGAAAGTTTATTAGGGGTGAATACGTGGCAGAGTTATCAAGCCGTATTGGCTGCTGTTAGTGCAGAACGGCATAATATCGACCTCGTAGTAGCGACTGGCGATCTCGCTCAAGACCAAAGCCCTGAAGCCTATTTGGCGTTTGCCGCGGGCATTCATCAGTTGCAAAAACCCTGTGTGTGGTTACCGGGTAACCATGACTTCCAGCCAGCGATGGTGAACACGCTGGCGCACCAAGGGATCTGCCCGCAAAAATCGGTGTTACTTGGCGCACATTGGCAATTATTACTGCTTGATAGCCAAGTTCATGGTGTGCCACATGGATTATTAAGTGACTACCAACTGCAAGGATTAAGCGAGGCACTGGCTCGTCACCCTCAACGGCATACGGTTATTTTGCTGCATCACCATCCGACACCGTCAGGGTGCACATGGCTGGATGCACATAGCTTACGCAATGCTCATCAGTTGGCAGAGGTCCTACAGCATTACCCTCTGGCTAAAACTATTGTCTGCGGCCATATCCATCAAGAGATGGATGCAGGCTGGCAGGGAAGACGCGTGTTATCGACGCCCTCCACCTGCGTACAGTTTCGTCCACAATGCACTGGGTTTACGATTGACTCGCTTTCTCCTGGCTGGCGTTGGCTGGAGCTGCATCCAAATGGTGAGATTTCGACGCGTGTAGAACGTTTATCTGATACACAATTTCAACCTGATCTTCACTCAGAAGGGTACTAAGCATGTCAACATTGCTGTATCTGCATGGCTTTAACAGCTCTCCTCGTTCAGAAAAAGCCGCGCGACTCGCTGATTGGTTAGCTGAATACGCCCCACATATTCAGTTGCGTATTCCTGAATTGCCCGCTACGCCGGAAACAATTGAAACTTTTTTAATCACAGAGTTTGAAGGCTGTACTGACCAGCCAGTCGGGATTATCGGGTCATCCTTAGGCGGTTATTATGCGACTTGGTTATCACAACGTTACCGCGTACCGGCTGTAGTCATTAATCCTGCAGTGAAGCCATTCGAGTTATTACTCAATTTTTTAGGTGAGAATCAGAATCCATACACTGGGCAAAAATATATGGTAGAGTCTCGCCATATTGACGATTTGAAAGCGCTCGAAGTGACCCCGTTAATCGCGCCTGAACAGTTATGGTTACTCCAGCAAACCGGTGATGAGGTATTAGATTATACCGAAGCGGTTACGTATTATTCAGCATGCCGTCAAACGATTGAACAAGGGGGAAATCATGCCTTTATCGCGATTGAACGTCACTTCCCATCAATCATCGAATTTCTTGGTTTAACTTATTGTTAGCCACTCACTCTGTACAAATGAAAGAAGACAATGACTCAATCAAGTTATAATGCTGCCGATATCGAAGTGCTGACTGGCCTTGAGCCGGTTAGACGTCGACCCGGCATGTACACCGATACTGTTCGACCTAATCACTTAGCTCAAGAAGTGATTGATAACAGTATTGATGAAGCGTTAGCGGGACATGCGAAACGCGTTGAGGTTATTCTTCATGCCGATCAATCACTGGAAGTGATCGATGATGGGCGAGGAATGCCTGTGGATATTCACCCTGAAGAGGGTGTCCCGGCGGTTGAGCTTATTCTCTGCCGTCTGCATGCGGGAGGCAAGTTCTCCAATAAAAATTACCAGTTTTCCGGTGGCCTACATGGCGTCGGTATCTCGGTCGTCAATGCGCTCTCTACTCGCGTTGAAGTCACCGTTAAACGAGGCGGTGAAGTCTATGACATGGCCTTTGAGAATGGTGATAAAGTTCAAGATCTCACGGTAACTGGTACGGTAGGTCGCCGTAATACCGGTACTCGTGTCCATTTCTGGCCAGATAGCCATTTTTTCGATACACCCAAATTTTCAGTCAGTCGTTTAAGCCATTTGTTAAAAGCGAAAGCGGTGCTGTGTCCCGGTGTTGAGATTATCTTCAAAGACAAGGTTAATGATAGCGAACAACGTTGGTGCTATCAGGATGGCTTGACGGACTATTTACGTGAAGCGATAAATGGCCTACCAACCTTGCCAGATCAGCCTTTTGTCGGCACTTTTTCGAGCGAGACGGAAGCGGTTGATTGGGCGCTGCTTTGGCTGCCGGAAGGCGGCGAACTGCTGACTGAAAGTTATGTCAACTTGATCCCCACCATGCAGGGCGGTACTCACGTTAATGGATTGCGCCAAGGATTGTTGGACGCAATGCGTAACTTCTGCGAATACCGGAATATTTTGCCTCGCGGCGTCAAGCTATCCGCGGAAGATATTTGGGATCGTTGTGCGTACGTATTATCGGTAAAAATGCAAGATCCGCAATTTGCGGGACAAACTAAAGAGCGACTTTCTTCTCGCCAATCGGCAGGATTTGTAGCCAGCGTCGTCAAAGATGCTTTTAGTCTCTGGTTAAACCAAAACGTACAGGTCGCCGAGCAATTGGCGGAGTTGGCCATTGCGAGTGCACAACGGCGCTTACGTGCTGCGAAGAAAGTCGTGCGTAAGAAATTGACCAGCGGGCCTGCATTACCAGGAAAATTGGCTGACTGTACTGCCCAAGATTTGTCACGTACTGAACTCTTTCTCGTTGAAGGCGATTCTGCGGGAGGATCAGCCAAACAGGCACGTGAACGTGAGTTCCAAGCCATCATGCCGCTTAAAGGGAAAATTCTCAATACGTGGGAAGTCTCTTCGGATGAGGTGCTAGGATCACAAGAGGTGCATGATATCTCGGTGGCCATCGGTATTGATCCCGATAGCGAAGACTTAAGCCAACTGCGCTACGGCAAAATTTGTATTTTAGCGGATGCTGATTCCGATGGTCTACACATTGCCACCTTGCTCTGTGCGCTGTTCGTTAAGCACTTTCGCCGCCTGGTACGCGATGGCCACGTTTACGTTGCGATGCCGCCGCTTTATCGGATTGATTTGGGTAAAGAAGTGCATTACGCCTTGGACGATGAAGAGAAAGCGATCATCATTGAAAAGCTCAGTCGTAAGCGTGGGAAAATCAGTGTTCAACGTTTCAAAGGGTTAGGTGAAATGAATCCTTCACAACTGCGTGAAACAACGCTCGATCCGAATACTCGTCGCTTAGTACAACTAACGATTAGCGACGAAGATGAAGCGGAAACCTTACGCGTGATGGACATGCTACTCGCGAAAAAACGCTCTGAAGATCGGCGTAATTGGTTACAGGAGCAAGGCGATCAGGTCGACATCGAACTCTAACCGCCGAGCGGATTACACTTGGCCGAAAATATCGGTCAAGTGTTGCTGATAGTCGCGAACGAAGGTCGGAATATCAGGCTGTTTAATCACGTCATTACAGATAAAGGTTGGGTGAGGCGTCATCCCTAAAAATTGGAAGGCTTTATGTGTATGAAGATAAAGCCCATCCACGCCGATGCCTTCAAAGAACTGATCTTTATCAGTAAAAGCCTGCAGAGGAGCATTCCAGGTTAGGGACAATAAGTAGTGCTTGCCCTGTAACAGCCCACCTGAACCATAGTGTTTGTCGCGGTCTGCGCGGCTACGGCCATCGTTAGCATAAAGGCTACCGTGTCCAAGGCTTAGTACTTCATCGATATATTTTTTTACCGTCCAAGGCTCACCCATCCACCAAGCTGGCATTTGTAATATAAGGCTATCGGCTGCCAAAAATTGTGCCACCTCGTGTTCACAATCATAGTCATCAATCACGCGGGTTTTCGTGACTTTATGCCCGAGTAACTGAAGGGTATCGACAGCGGTAGCTGCTAGGGTGTGATTAAGTTGACCTTGGGAGAGCCCAAAAGTTGTCCCGCCGTCAATAATATGGATATGGCTCATTAATGTTCTCATGTGTCAATGTGGGAAAATCGGTCGATGTACAGTAAACCGTTTTGGCATAGCAATAATTAACACCCTATGCGATCGCTGGGTAGAGGGCGAAGAGAGTTATTGTGACTAACGACGTCTAATAATGTACTATCGCGGGCAAATAATCCCGTTAGAAATGTAGAGTTCGGGAGTGAAGTGAGGAGTATTTCATGAGTGTAATCACGCAGGATGGTGTCGAGCGTCGTGCTCTTCACGAATTTACTGAGAATTCTTATCTCAATTATTCGATGTACGTCATTATGGACCGCGCATTGCCTTATATTGGTGATGGTCTTAAACCAGTTCAACGTCGTATTATTTATGCGATGTCAGAACTGGGTCTCAATGCGAGCGCTAAATTCAAAAAATCAGCGCGTACCGTAGGTGATGTGCTCGGTAAGTACCACCCTCATGGTGATAGTGCTTGTTATGAAGCCATGGTACTGATGGCTCAGCCGTTCTCTTACCGTTATCCGTTAATCGATGGACAAGGTAACTGGGGCGCTCCCGATGATCCGAAGTCCTTTGCGGCTATGCGTTATACCGAATCACGCCTCTCTAAATATGCGCAAACCTTATTAGCGGAACTCGGCCAAGGAACCGTCGATTTTATTCCCAACTTCGATGGCACCTTAGAACAGCCGAGAATGCTACCGGCACGTCTTCCGAATATTTTACTCAACGGGACGACCGGTATTGCCGTCGGTATGGCAACTGATATTCCTCCGCATAACTTACGGGAAGTGGCTCAAGCCACTATTGCGTTGATCGATAAGCCCGAGACGTCATTAGACACATTGATGGATATCGTTCAAGGGCCAGACTTCCCGACGGAAGCAGAAATCATCACTCCACGTAAAGAAATCCGTAAGATTTATGAGACGGGGCGTGGCAGTATCCGTCAACGTGCAGTATGGCATGTAGAAGAGGGCGAAATCGTCGTGACTGCGTTGCCTCACCAAGCCTCTGGGGCGAAAGTGTTAGAGCAGATTGCGACACAGATGCGAAATAAAAAGTTGCCGATGGTCGAAGATCTCCGTGATGAGTCAGATCACCAAAGTCCAACTCGCATTGTCATTGTTCCACGTTCAAATCGTGTCGACAGTGATGCCTTAATGAACCACCTCTTTGCAACGACCGATCTTGAGAAAAGCTATCGTGTTAACCTAAATATGATTGGGTTAGATAATCGACCAGCGGTTAAAAACCTGCGCGAGATCCTTAGCGAATGGTTAACTTACCGGCGTGATACGGTACGTCGTCGGCTTTCTTATCGTTTAGAGAAAGTACTGAATCGATTACATATTTTAGAAGGCCTATTGGTTGCCTTTTTACATATCGATGAAGTGATTGAGATCATTCGCCAAGAAGATGCCCCTAAGCCTGCATTAGTTGCTCGTTTCGGACTGAGCGATACTCAGGCAGAAGCTATTCTCGAATTGAAATTACGCCACTTAGCTCGACTCGAAGAGGTGAAAATTCGCGGTGAACAGCAAGAGTTAGAAAAAGAGCGTGGTGAGCTACAAGCCTTATTAGCGTCAGAGCGTAAAATGAACACCTTGCTGAAAAAAGAGCTTCAAGCTGATGCGAAATTGTATGGTGACGATCGTCGTTCACCGCTACAAGAGCGTGCAGAGGCGAAAGCGATTAGCGAAACGGATTTAGTTCCCTCAGAACCCATCACTGTTGTGTTATCACAAATGGGGTGGATACGAGCAGCACGTGGCCATGATATTGACCCAACCGGTTTGAGCTATAAAGCAGGGGACAGCTATTTAGCTTCAGCAAAAGGTAAAAGTAATCAACCGGTCAGCCTGATTGACTCAACAGGGCGTAGTTATACTCTTGACCCGAGCACGTTACCTTCCGCGCGTGGGCAAGGGGAACCGATTACCGGTAAACTGAGCTTAGCACCCGGTGCTACGGTGCAGCAGGTTCTGATGGCACCGGATGAGACTAAGCTGTTAATGGCTTGCGATGCGGGCTACGGATTTATTTGTACTTTTGCTGATCTACAATCTCGGACAAAAACCGGCAAAGCCCTACTTACGCTTCCAGATCAGGCGAAAGTCATGCCACCGCAGTTTCTTGATGAGTCGCGGGATCAGCTATTAGCGATTACTGAGGCTGGACGTATGCTGATCTTCTCTGTGGATGACCTCCCTCAGCTTTCCAAAGGGAAAGGGAATAAAATTGTTGCAATCCCCAGTGCCGATTTTGCTGCAGGAAAAGATAAGCTGGCATGGTTGGTGTTAATCTCAGCACAAAGTAGCGTTACCTTACATGTCGGAAAGCGTAAGTTGAAATTACGCAGTGAAGAACTGCAGAAGTTTAACGCTGAGAGAGGCCGTAAAGGGACATTGCTACCGCGAGGATTACAACGCATCGATCGTGTCGATATTGAATAACGTTTCTCTCTCTATCGCTGAGAAAAACCTAATGTGAAGGCGGGTATTGAGCCACTCAGATTATCCAAATAGGCTTGATATCTGTCCTTGAATGATGAACGTATTGAGGATGCTATGCTGTTAATTTTACGAGCGATAATAGTCGTTGTGTATTCTATTTTAGTCAGTGTGTTGGGATGTTTATGGTGTCTCACCTCTCCGCGCAATCCGCGCCATGTGGCTACCTTCGCGCACCTGTTTGGTAAGTTAAGTCATTTGTTTGGTATTCAACTGGAGATGCGTCGACCCGAGGGGATCGAACAGGTCGGAAACGCAATTTATATTGCCAACCATCAGAATAACTACGATATGGTTACCGCCGCGAATATGGTACAGGCCCCAACGGTTACCGTCGGGAAAAAAAGCCTTGCGTGGATCCCTTTCTTTGGTCAACTTTATTGGTTAACAGGGAATCTCCTTATCGATCGTGAAAATAAAGCAAAAGCCCATAACAGCATTAACCAAGTCGTAGAACAATTGAAAGATGGCCACGTTTCTTTTTGGATGTTCCCCGAAGGTACGCGGAGTCGTGGGCGGGGGCTACTGCCTTTTAAAACAGGTGCCTTCCATGCAGCGTTAGCAGCCGGCGTACCGATTATTCCTATTGTCGTCTCAAATACGCATGGAAAAATTAACCTTAACCGCCTAAAAAATGGGTTGGTCATTATTGAAATGTTACCACCGATTGATACTACGCCATTCCAAGAGCAATCAGCCAGAAAATTGACCAGCCATTGTCGTGAAATTATGCAGCAGAAATTTGATGAGTTGAATGCGGAAGTGGAACGTCGTGAAGCTGAGCGCGTAAAGTGATCATTGTATTAGACGACTATTGACTCGCTGCTATTTTGTTTAAGGTTAACCATTAATGTCCTTTACCCGACGCAAATTTATTCAGTTTTCAGCCGCTGCGGCTGTTGGTTCCTCGTTATTGCCACGATCGGTCGATGCCGCGGATAATGAGGGAAGTAATCCACTCTATATTCCACCATTGGTAGAATCACGACGTGGCCAACCTATATTTTTAATGATGCAGGAAGCACATTGGCCTTTTAACGGCCGTAATCAAGCGGATTGTGTCGGTTTTAATGGCATGTATTTGGGGCCGACAGTTAAGGTATGGAACGGTGATGACGTTAAACTCATTTACAGCAATCGTCTAACCGAGTCAGTCTCAATGATGGTCAGTGGATTACAGGTACCTGGACCCTTAAGTGGCGGCCCACCTCGGTTAATCTCCTCAGAAGTCGATTGGTCACCGATTTTACCTATTCGACAGCCAGCGGCGACTCTGTGGTATCACGCGAATACTTATCAGCACGCAGGTTCGCAAGTGTACCGGGGATTAGCCGGCTTATGGCTAGTTGAGGATGATGTCAGTAAGCAGCTTGCCCTCCCCAAACACTATGGTGTTGATGATATCCCTCTTATTATCCAAGATAAGCGGTTAGATAATTTTGGATCGTTGGTTTACAGCGATAGCTCAAGCCCATTTCTTGGCGACACACTGCTGGTTAACGGCACACAAAAACCCTATTTCAATGCTTCGCGGGGTTGGGTTCGTTTAAGGTTATTGAATGCTTCTAACTCACGGCGCTACCTGCTACAGCTCTCGGATAACCGTCCCTTTACGGTAATCGCTGGCGATCAGGGCTTTATGTCTGCCCCGGTGATAACAACGCAATTGTCACTTGCTCCTGGTGAGCGACGCGAAGTGCTGGTGGATCTCTCTGACGGTCATAATGTGTCGATTACCGCGGGCACTGAAGCGACGATTATGGAACGGATCCGGGGTATTTTTGAGCCGTCAACGGTTCTGACATCGACCTTAGTGCTCACGCTGCGCCCAACGGGGCTACTGCCATTGGTAACGGATAGCGTTCCTAGCGCCTTGGCACCTGCATTAGCGACAGGATTTGCTAGCCAACATCGGCATATTCGTTTAAATGACTCGCCTGCAGGTATTAATGATCAAGCCTGGGATATGAAGCGTGTTGATATGACGACACAGCAGGGCAGTTTTGAACAATGGACTGTCGAGGCTGATTTACCCCAATCCTTCTCTGTACAGGGAGCAATGTTCCTTATCAAAAGTGTTAATGGTGCACCGCCGATGGTTGAAGACCGTGGCTGGAAAGATACGTTATGGGTCGACGGAAGTGTTGAGTTACTGGTCACGTTCCCGCAAACCTCTTCTGCACATTTCCCATTTATTTATGGTAGTCAGAGCCTTGAACTGTTTGACCAAGGTGCAGTAGGCCAGTTAGTCGTACAACCTTCGCAGTCTACCTCCAATAGTTACTGATAATGCCTCCCCTAGTGGGGAGGCTTATTCGGCTAGCGTTTCTCGAAAGAGTCGGGATCTGGGCCTAACCGTTTACCGCTATCTAACGTGGTGATGGCTTTTAGTTCGTCTTTTTCAAGTTTAAAGTCAAAAACGGCGAAATTTTCATCGATCCGCTTAGGGGTGACCGATTTAGGAATCACAATAAGACCACTGTCGAGATGCCAGCGAATAACGATCTGGGCAGGGGTTTTCTGGTATTTATTGGCTAATTTTTGGATAATTTCCTGATCAAAGACGCCTTCACCGCCTTGTGCAAGAGGGCTCCATGATTCAGTATGTATTTTGTGTAGTGCATTCCAAGTATGGAGTTGGCGCTGTTGGAATAATGGATGTAATTCTATTTGGTTAACCACCGGTGTGACGCCAGTTTCACGGATAATACGCTCAAGGTGTGTCTCTTGGAAATTACAGACGCCAATACTTTTCACTAACCCCTGACGTTGTAAATCAATTATTCCTTGCCATGCTGCAACATAATTATCCTGTTGTGGGCAAGGCCAATGCATAAGATAAAGGTCAACATAGTCGAGTTGTAATTTACCCAAACTGGTTTCTAGTGCTCGCTGCCAATCGTTATGATCGGAATTCCAAAGTTTAGTGGTGATAAAGAGATCTTCGCGAGCCACTGCGCTCGATTGTAAGGCTTGCCCAACCCCTTCTTCATTTTTGTAGATAGCGGCAGTATCGATAGAACGGTAACCGGTATTCAGCGCGTGACTGACGGCATCACGAGTTTGTTCAATTGAGGCTTGCCAAACACCCAAGCCAAGTTGTGGCATGGTACGACCATCATGCAGCGAGACGTCTAATTGCTGAGACATTTTAGGCTCCTTCTCTTGACCATTCGATCGGGGATAATGAGCCTAAGTGTAGTCAAAAAAGTTATTTTTTGAGGCAGAGCCCCAAATTTCAGACAGATTTATGCCAGATCCTTCAATCGCGCAAAGCCTCGCGCTAAATCAGCAATAAGATCCTGAGGATGCTCTAATCCGATATGTAATCGAATAAGCGTCCCGGTAAAATCTAATTCGCCAACAGGACGGATAGCCGCGATCTCTTCCGGCTGACTAGCGAGGATCAGCGACTCGAAGCCCCCCCATGAGTAAGCCATACTAAAATGCGTGAAATGATCGAGGTAATGGGCCAGAGCGGATGGGCTTAATTTTTCCTTCAGGATAAAAGAGAACAATCCACTACTTCCAGAAAAATCACGTTTCCAAAATTGATGACCCGGAGATTGTGGTAAAGCCGGATGGTTTACCCGAAAAACTTCATCGCGCTGACTCAACCATGTTGCGATCTCAATACTCGCCGCCTCGTGTTGCCGTAACCGCACGGATAACGTTCGTAGTCCACGAGCTGCGACATAAGCGGTATCTGCATCAACCATTTGTCCCATTAAATAGGAATTTTCACGCAATTGTTCTACGCAACGTGCATTCGCAACGGCTGTTCCGATCATGGCATCTGAATGGCCAACTAAATATTTCGTACCGGCTTGAATGGAGATATCGACGCCAGCCTCTAATGCATTAAATAAAATACCTGCCGCCCACGTATTATCCAGAATAATGACGGCTTGCGGAGCAATTCGACGCACAGTAGCAATAAGGGTAGGGATATCTTGGACTTCCATAGTGATCGAGGAAGGCGACTCAAGAAAGACTACACGCGTCTCTGGGCGTAGCCACTGTGCAATTTCCTCACCGCTCTGTGCAGGGAAAAAGGTCGTTTCAACGGCGAGTTTTTTTAAAATTGTTGAACAGAAATCTTGCGTCGGTTCATAGACGGAACCGCTAACGAGAATATGATCACCAGCGCTAACAAACGCTAAAATGGCATTTGCCACAGCCGCTGCGCCGCAAGGATAGAGAACACAACCGGCACCGCCTTCGAGTTCGGTCATGGCATCTTGTAAAGCGAAATGGGTAAGCGTGCCGCGACGGCCATAAAAAAGCTCACCTTTCGCTCGACCCGCGGTGGCCTTCTTTTTCTCAGCCACACTAGAAAAAACTAAAGAGGAGGCACGTTGAACGACGCTATTGACTGCCCCTTGCGTGTAGCGAGGTTTACGTCCAGCGCTAATAAGGGTCGTTTCAATATTTTTTTTATCGGACATAGCGGTTCCTAGAATAATATTTCGGATAAGCGCTAGAGTATGCAGAGTCAGCGAGAAAAGGGGAGGTTTTTCTTAGTCTTTTCAGTCATAACAGTATACTTATCCTCTCTTAAAAAACTTATCCCGATTTATGATTATAACTTCCTGTTTTAAGAAAATATTATGCGAAGCCCTTTTTTCTATATGTAAATAGTAATGATAACTACTATCAATAGAGTTTGCTTTTGGTATGATAGTGCAATTGTATTGTGCAACAACCCGAGGCGAGAAAATGAGTGTCGTTACCAATAATCTAATGCAAACGGATTTATCTGTGTTAGGCATGTATCAACATGCTGATATTGTCGTCAAAGTCGTGATGATAGGCTTATTACTCGCCTCTGTGGGGACATGGGCGATTTTTTTCGCCAAATATACGGAATTAACATCAGCGAAACGTCGATTGAAAACTGAGCAAAATGCTTTGAGCGAGGCAAAAACGCTTGAAAGTGCAGGCAAAATTGCACAGCAGTTTTCAACAGGAAGTCATGCTGCACGGTTGATTGCTGAAGCACTTGATGAGCGTGAGCTCTCTACACAAAGCGATGATCATGCCGCAATCAAAGAACGCACAGTATTTCGCTTAGAGCGTCAAGTCGCGCGTATTGCTCGCGATGCGAGTCGTAATAATGGTTTCTTAGCCACTATCGGTTCCGTTTCTCCGTTTATCGGTTTGTTTGGTACCGTATGGGGCATTATGAACAGTTTTATCGGGATTGCGAAAACACAAACGACCAATCTTGCGGTGGTGGCTCCTGGTATTGCTGAGGCGCTGTTGGCCACCGCGGTCGGCCTCGTCGCGGCAATTCCAGCTGTCGTCATTTACAACATTTTTGCACGAATGATCGCTGGCTACAAAGCATCGTTAGGCGATAGCGCAGCACAAATTATTTTATTACAGAGCCGTGATGCTGATCTGCAAAAAAGGACTTTTACGCAAACGACTCTTCACTCATCCAGCCAAAAACTGCGTGCGGGTTAACTGTTATGGCAATGCGACTCAATGATGAAGTAGAAGGTGATGGTGAAATGCATGAAATTAACGTCACGCCATTCATTGACGTGATGTTGGTTCTGCTGATCATTTTTATGGTTGCAGCGCCGCTGGCAACGGTCGATATTCGAGTTAATCTACCCGCTTCCACCAGTACACCACAACCAAGGCCTGAAAAACCGGTTTATCTAAGTGTTAAAGAAGGCAATCAACTCTTTGTAGGGAATGATGCGGTTAGTAAAGAGAACTTAATACAACGCATCATGACACAAACGGAAGGGAACAAAGAGACGACAATTTTTTTCCAAGCAGACAAAAGTATCGATTATGCGACATTAATGAGCATTATGGACGAACTTCGCGGTGCTGGATACTTAAAGATAGGGCTGATGGGCTTAGAAACAGCGACAAAATAGCGTTTAAAAAAACGGAGATCCTCCTACGGGAGGATTTTTTTATTACATTTGTTTGTTATTTGTTGTCATTATTTTAATGAAAGGTGACTTGGATAACATTAAAAATTGACGAGGTTAGGTACAAAAAACAAAAAATGTGAGAAATATTTAATGAACTATTCTGAGATCCCTGAAACCTCTTCTGCTTGGCAACATACCAAATCTATCTTCCGCGTCACCAGCGGAAATTTTTTAGAAATGTACGACTTTATGGTTTTTGGCTATTACGCTACCGCCATCGCCAACACTTTCTTTCCCGGTAGTAACCCTTTTGCTTCGTTAATGTTGACGCTAATGACTTTTGGCGCGGGTTTTTTGATGCGCCCCCTCGGTGCCATTATTCTTGGAACCTACATCGATCAGCATGGCCGTCGTAAAGGATTGTTGATCACCTTGGGTTTAATGGCACTCGGTACTTTAACGATTGCCGTGGTACCCGGCTACAGCACATTGGGGATCTTTGCGCCAATTTTGGTATTAATGGGTCGCTTACTCCAAGGATTTTCAGCGGGTGTTGAGCTAGGAGGCGTTTCTGTTTATCTCTCTGAAATTGCTCCTGCGGGACGTCGTGGTTTTTTCGTCAGCTGGCAGTCAGCGAGCCAACAGGTTTCAGTTATTTTTGCAGCATTACTTGGTCTGCTTCTCAATCACCTACTCGGTAAAGAGATGGTCTCAGAATGGGCATGGCGGATCCCCTTTTTCGTCGGCTGTATGGTAGTTCCCTTTCTTTTTTACATCCGTCGCTCATTGGAAGAAACCTCGGCCTTTAAACAAAAAACACATCGCCCGGGTATGAAAGAGATTGCCCGTTCGGTATTGCGTAACTGGCCATTAGTGATTGCTGGGATGTTTATGGTCGTCACAACTACGGTAATGTTTTATATGATCACGGCCTTTACACCAACCTTTGGTAAGGCCGTGCTGAATATGACTGACCAGCAAAGTTTTCTTGTCACCTTATTGGTAGGGGTTTCAAACTTATTCTGGCTACCGGTTATGGGGGCTCTCTCGGACCGAGTCGGTCGGCGGCCATTATTAATAATCTTTACATTACTAATGATTGCGACGGCATGGCCAATATTGCGTTGGTTAGTTGCGGCGCCTACATTGACTCATCTGATCGAAACAGAATTATGGCTATCATTTTTGTATGCCAGTTATAACGGTGCGATGGTTGTTTGGCTAGCGGAAGTGATGCCCGTTGAAGTCAAGGCTTCTGGATTTTCACTGGCTTATAGTCTCGCAACGGCACTATTTGGGGGTTTTACGCCGGCTATCTCAAGTTATTTAATTCACAGTACCGGTGATAAAGCGATGCCCGGTGCTTGGTTAACCTTTGCTGCAGTATGTGGGTTTATCGGTGCGATGAGTTTAGGGCGATTAATAAAACGTTATCACCCTAAATATTAGTGACATTTTTACGGTATTGGGTGGTAGGCAACTATTAATCTGCTGCCCAATAATAACGTATCGTTATTTGTTTTCTATAATAATTCTTATTTGCATCTCACTACCTACCTTATGTCAATGATGAATATAGCTATTAATCTTTACTCTTTCCGTTATAAAAATCTAAAAATTATCTGAACTATTTTTGATGACTCTTAGCTTATTTGGTTATGTATAATCGAATTTTTTTATCATTAGATCCCGCCAAAAACAGAATTGCATATTGCATTATTTTGTATCATCACATTGATTTTTTTGACATATTAGTCACTAGTTATAAAAAGTTTTTACTGATCTAACGTGGATTGAAAAGCATTATCATTGTTAAAACCAATTTTATACATCCATTTATTGATTAATTTATGAAAGAAAAGTAAAAAATGATTTAATACTTATAAAAGTAATTGTTTAGTGAGTTACTAATCACGTAATATTGATTTTACTAATCATTCATCGCTCGGTCAGAAAAATTTCTCTCTGGCACACCGGGTAGGAGAATCAGTTGAATACAATGAATATGATGCATGTGACTTGGGATAGTGGTCTGGTAGTGGCCTCTATATTTATTGCATTCCTCGCCTCTTTTTCAGCCCTGGATACCGTGGCTCGATTTTCTGAAAGTCGAGGCCTTAATGCGTTGCTATGGTTGTTCGGTGGTGGTGCTGCTATGGGCATCGGGATTTGGTCAATGCATTTTATCGGTATGATGGCGATGAATTTCGATATGCCGATGGGCTACAACCTCAGTGAAACCTTACTCTCTATTTTTCTGGCTATTATTGGTTCAGTTATTGCCTTATGGACAGTATTTAGACACAACCAAATTACGCTCATTAATATCTTTTTAGGTGCAACAGTTTTAGGCTCATCCGTGATTGGTATGCACTATATCGGTATGGGCGGCTTACGTATTAGCCAACCGATAATTTGGCACAAAACACCGATGATTCTCTCTTTCATTATTGCTTATGCTGCCTCCGCCATTGCGTTATGGCTGGCGTTTCGTTTACGTAATAATGAGTCAGGGATTATATTTCGTCGTTTTAATGCCGCAGTTGTTATGGGAGTAGCCATTGCCGGTATGCATTATACCGGTATGTACGCAGCCAATTTTAGTGAATCGATGACAGTATTGCCGGGGGGATTAGGTTCTCAGCGTCTCACTATTTGGGTCTTTATTTCTACTTTAGTGATATTAGGCAGTAACCTTTTTGGTGCGATGATTGAATCGCAAATACGTGTTTCGCGTATGGCTAGCAAGTTAAAAGAGTCTAATGAAGAATTACGACAAATGGCGTTACACGATCCATTGACTAATTTGGCTAACCGCACTTTATTTGAAGAGAGGTTACACGAGTATATTGCCAAGGCAAATCAAATGACTTCCACGTTCAGTCTACTCTATATGGACCTTGATGGATTTAAAATAGTTAACGATGCTTATGGCCACGATATTGGGGACAAACTTTTAGTCGAAGTGGCGAAGCGTCTTAGCCAAGTCATTGCTATAAGTGATACCTTTGCACGTGTTGGCGGTGATGAATTTGTCCTGCTATCGAATGCCAGCTCGGAACATCAGGCCTCTCTTTTAGCAGATAAATTAGTTAAAACAATAGAACCTGAATTTATTGTAGAGAGCTATGAGCTACGGGTTTCATTAAGTATCGGTATTGCGATGTTCCCGATACATGGCGGGGAAGCACGTGAAATGTTATTTAATGCTGATTCCGCTATGTACCACACTAAAAACAGTGGTCGAAATGGCTTCAGTGTCTATCACACCTCGATGAGCCCGATTGGACGTAGTCAAGTTCAGTTAAAAAATGAGTTGTGGCGGGCCATCCATAACAATGAACTACGTTTATATTACCAGCCTAAACTCAATGTAACCTCAGGGGAAATCGTTGGATACGAAGCGCTAGTTCGCTGGCAACATCCCGAGCGAGGCTTGAAATCGCCGGAGAAATTTCTGCCTATAGCAGAGCGTACTGGCATGATTATTCCCTTGGGTGAGTGGGTACTGAACGAAGCCTGTCGCCAACTTGCATTTTGGCATCAGCAAGGTGCCGAACATCTGACTATTTCAGTCAATCTTTCCGCACAGCAATTTGAACAAAAAAACTTAGTCTATATTGTGACAAGAACCCTTGGACAATATCGAATTTCGCCTGAAAAGCTGATTTTAGAGATCACCGAAACGACGGCGATGCGTTACCCTCAAGAAAGTATCAAGATCCTCAAAGAGCTTAAAGCGATTGGTGTACAGGTTGCGATTGATGATTTTGGAACCGGTTACTCTAGCTTACTTTATTTACAGAATATGCCCGCCACTGAACTGAAAATCGATCGCGCATTTATCAATAGTATTGGCCATAAAGAAACGGATCCACGCTTACTCTCAATGATTATCGAGTTAGCTAAAAATATGAATTTGAATATTGTTGCGGAAGGCGTAGAGAGTGAGGAACAGCAGAGACATTTAGTGGGTTTGGGCTGTAATATTCATCAGGGCTACTATTTTAGCCGGCCGGTCCCACCATCAGAAATTATTATTGCGGCGACAAAGTATCAAGCACGAGCCTAAAGCAGTCGTCGCGGATGAAGAACAGCATCCGCGACCATTCAATTAGTTATGAGGATTGTTGGTATGGGACTCAGTATTCATTGTCGCTAAGTCTTTATCGATCAAGAACAAGCCATTAGAGCTGTTCTCCAGCATTCCCAATTTATCGAGTACCGTTTTAAACAACTTCTCTTCTTCGTGCTGCTCAGCCACATACCATTGCAGGAAATTAAAGGTTGAGTAGTCTTGCGACGTCATAGCCGCATGAGCAAGTTCATTGATTTTCTGCGTAATCAGTTGCTCATGGCGGTAAGTTAAGGTGAACACGTCAGTGACCGACTCGAAAGTCACAGGAGGCGCTTCAATGGTACCCAGTACCGGTAATGCCCCTGCATCACTAAGATAATTAAATAAACGCTGCATATGGTCCATTTCTTCACGTGAATGTGAACGTAAAAAAGAGGCAGCGCCCTCTAAGCCTTTATCGCTGCACCATGCACTCATTTGCAAATAAAGGTTAGCAGAATAAAATTCGAGATTGAGTTGCTCGTTTAAGCGAGAAACCATATCAGGTGTCAGCATAATTATTTCCCCAGAAAGATAATCGGTCATTTATGGTCAATAATCATACGCGAGATAGCCGAGCAAATAAAGTGAAGTTTTTTAATAAGTCTAGTTAAATCAATTATTTAATAATAGAAATCATTCCATCTATTGAATGTAATTGTTAATCATTCTTAGTTTCTGTTCTGCGTTGAGTATTGCCCCCTCAATGGCGAGTGTTTTTATCAATGAGGGGGTGATTGGGGAATATCGAAAAATAGCGAAATCGTGTAAACTAGCGGCAATTGTATTTAACGAGTAGCTTAAGTGCTCGCAACGTCAGGAAATTAAGATAACAGCATGTCTATAGAACGCCTTCTGCAAGAAGTCGCCCTCCGGCGCACTTTCGCCATCATTTCTCACCCCGATGCAGGTAAAACCACTATCACTGAAAAAGTCCTTCTTTTCGGGCAGGCTATTCAGACAGCGGGGACAGTTAAAGGACGTGGTTCAAATCAACACGCAAAATCTGACTGGATGGAGATGGAAAAACAGAGGGGAATCTCTATAACGACCTCTGTGATGCAGTTTCCCTATCACGATAAGCTGGTTAACTTACTCGATACCCCTGGACATGAAGACTTCTCGGAAGATACGTATCGTACCCTGACCGCGGTTGACTGCTGCTTGATGGTGATTGATGCGGCCAAAGGGGTTGAAGATCGTACCCGTAAGCTAATGGAAGTTACGCGCTTGCGGGATACGCCGATTATCACTTTTATGAACAAGTTAGACCGTGACATCCGCGATCCGATGGAGCTACTTGATGAAGTTGAAAGTGAATTAAAAATTGCCTGTGCGCCGATCACTTGGCCAATTGGCTGTGGCAAGTTATTCAAAGGGGTTTATCACCTCTATGATGATGAAGTTATTCTCTATCAATCTGGTAAAGGTCATACCATCCAAGAAGTCCGTAAAATTAAAGGGTTGAATAACCCAGACGTTGACCAAGCTATCGGTGAAGAGTTAGCAGGGCAGCTGCGTGATGAATTAGAGTTAGTTCAAGGTGCTTCCCATGAGTTCGATCGTGAACTCTTTTTACAAGGTAAATTAAGCCCAGTCTTCTTCGGTACAGCATTGGGGAACTTTGGTGTTGATCATATGCTAGACGGTTTGGTCGAGTGGGCACCTTCTCCCATGCCACGAGCTACTGACCAACGTCAGGTTATAGCGGGTGAAGAGAAATTTACGGGGTTTGTCTTTAAAATCCAAGCGAATATGGACCCTAAGCACCGTGACCGTGTTGCCTTTATGCGTATTGTTTCTGGTAAATACGAGAAGGGAATGAAGATGTACCAAGTCCGCACCGGCAAAGATGTGGTGATTTCTGATGCGTTGACCTTTATGGCGGGTGACCGTGCACATGTTGAAGAGGCGTGGCCCGGCGATATTATCGGGTTACATAACCACGGTACGATTCAGATTGGTGACTCTTTTACCCAAGGTGAAAAGATGAAGTTCACCGGCATTCCTAACTTTGCCCCTGAACTTTTCCGCCGTATTCGTCTGCGCGATCCTTTAAAACAAAAGCAGCTTCTTAAAGGATTGGTTCAACTTTCCGAAGAAGGTGCGGTGCAAGTATTCCGTCCGATTAGCAATAACGACTTAATTGTTGGGGCGGTTGGTGTACTGCAGTTTGATGTGGTGGTCGCACGCTTAAAATCTGAGTATAACGTCGAAGCGATTTACGAGTCGGTGAATGTGTCAACGGCCCGTTGGGTTGATTGCAATGATGTAAAAAAATTCGACGAATTCCAACGTAAAAATGAAGTTAACCTTGCGCTAGATGGCGGCGACAATCTGACTTATATCGCTCCGACAATGGTTAATCTCTCTATCACTCAAGAACGTTACCCTGACGTTCGCTTCCGTAAAACTCGCGAGCATTAATTTTTTGCCTAGCCCATCGTCAAAAGATGGGCTTTTTTCACTTCCAGTAAGTTAAATCCTAAAACGCTACGCGATGCGTAATCTCGTCTATCATTATTATTGTAATGATTGAACAAAAGAAAGCGACTTTCTCAGCCAAGGGTTCGATCTCACGTTTCTGAGAAAACACGTTATGAAAGCAAAATTAATTATTAACACTGTGGCAATTATTCTGCTCAGTTTGGGTGTACTGGATAGCTTAAAAGTGGCTGCACAACAGAATCCTTCACTCGTCAGCCAATCTGTCGACCATGTTGATGGTTTTCTGAGTGATACAACGGTTACTGCAAAGGTTAAAGCGGCTATTTTGGACAACAAAAAGATCCATGTTTCGTCATTGTCCGTGAAGACAGAGCAGGGACAGGTAACGGTGAGTGGTTTTGTTCCTGATTGGCAGGAGAAAAATCTTATCAGTGTGCAGGTTCCAAAAATCGCAGGGGTGAAACAATTGGATAATCGGGTGCGAGTACGTCGTTCACACGAAAATTCAGTCAGAGTTTACGCCAGTGATGTCGCAACGACCAGTGAAGCGATGATGCGTCTTTTTGCAGACAAACAGATTAATACTCGTGACGTTCACGTCGCGACACGGCATGGTGAAGTTTTCTTAACGGGTACGGTTCCGAGTCAATCAGAAAAGCAACAGGTTGAAAAGTTAGTGGAAGAGATCTCAGGTGTACTCAAGGTCAATAATGAGTTGAAGGTGCCGCACTAATCTCTTTGATACAGAGGCGAGTCACTAATCATAGGCAGTGACATATAGATAAGGAGTGTACTTATGTTTCGTTGGGGAATTATCTTTCTCGTTATAGCGCTAATTGCCGCTGCACTTGGTTTTGGCTCTTTAGCTGGCACGGCGGCTTGGGCCGCAAAAATTGTTTTCGTGGTCGGTATTATTTTATTCTTGATCAGCCTTTTTACTGGGCGTAAAAGGTTATAACCTTTATTAAAAACGTCGCTAGCAGGGACGCTGGCACACTATCAACGACTATGAGATATATCGATACTCACTGCCATTTCAATTTTCCCGTCTTCAGCGACAATCTTGCTCAAAGCTTGCATCAACTTCGAGAATCCAACCTGAGTGCGGTGATTATTCCCGCGACGAAAGCGACAGACTTTTCGGCTCTGCTAGCATTGTCTCGACAGCATGCTGAGCTTTTTGTGGCGCTCGGACTGCATCCACTGTGGATATCCGAGCATCATGATAACGATCTTATCCAACTGGAAAACGCCTTAAGCAGCGGCAATCAAGTGATCGCTATAGGTGAAATTGGCGTTGATTTTTATACACCCCAGCTCACTGCGCTAGCGTCTCGCCAATGGGCACTGTTATCGGCACAACTGCAATTAGCGAAAGCATACCGTTTACCGGTAATTCTACACTCTCGTAAAAGCCACGATCCTCTCTCGCGCTTACTGAAAGAAAGTTCTCTCCCCGCCACAGGAGTGATTCACGGATTCACTGGAAGTTATCAACAGGCTAAACGTTTTATCGACTTGGGATTTTATCTTGGGGTAGGGGGAAGTATTACCTACCCACGGGCGAACAAAACCCGAGAGGCTTTGGCCCGTGTGCCTATTGAGTTCTTAGTATTAGAAACTGATGCCCCAGATATGCCGCTTTACGGGTATCAAGGTACAGCGAATCGACCTGAGCGTGTCGTGCAGGTATGCCAAGCACTGGCAACACTCAGAGGGCAACCGGTTGAAGAGGTGATGGCAGTCATGTGGCAAAATAGTCTGCGGCTTTTTCCCCAATTAACCGCAGAATTAACGTAATTATGCCGTCACCTATATCACTTATCGTGAATACCTTCTACGCGATAGTGAACAATTGGGTATAATTGGTAAAACACAAAGATTGAGTGATAGAGATGAGTAATGTAATGCAGGTAGCGACCCAAGCCTTGGGACTAATGGACTTAACCTCCCTAAATGACGATGACACTGAACAAAAGGTCAAAACCTTGTGTCAGCAGGCTAAAACCGTAATGGGAAACACTGCTGCGGTTTGCATTTACCCACAATTTATTGCAGCAGCCCGTGAAGCCTTACAGTCACAAGACACTCCTGAAATTAAGATCGCCACAGTCGCTAATTTTCCACATGGAAATGCAGACATCACGGTTGCGGTCGCGGAAACTCGCGCAGCCATTGCGAGCGGTGCAGACGAGGTTGATGTTGTTTTTCCTTGGCGCGCATTACGTGAAGGAAACAGCGAGGTTGGCTTTGAATTAGTCCGTGAATGTAAAGCCGTCTGTGCGCTGAGTAACGTACTGCTAAAAGTGATTATCGAAAGTGGTGAACTCAAAGAACCTAGCCTGATTCGCCAAGCTAGCGAGCTCGCTATTGACGCAGGTGCCGACTTTATAAAAACCTCAACGGGGAAAGTCCCTGTTAATGCGACCCTTGAGGCCGCGCGCATCATGCTTGAAGTGATCCGTGATAAAAATAAAGTAAATGAAGTTGGTTTTAAAGCGGCCGGTGGCGTGAAAACGATGGAAGATGCCGCCGCGTATTTGGCGTTAGCCGCTGATATTGTCGGCCCGGATTGGGTGGATAAACGACACTTCCGTTTTGGCGCCTCGGGGCTATTAGGGAATTTACTCGCAAGTTGTGGCCACGGCGAGCAGGATCTACAAGCGAAATATTGAGACTCTTATTATTAATCAGTGCATACTGGCCTGATCGATAATTTTTATCTCAATAGCCTTATTAAGGAGATGAGTATGAAACGTGCCTTTGTAATGGTTCTCGATTCATTCGGAATTGGCGCCAGCCATGATGCAGAAAAATTTGGTGACAAAGGATCAGATACCTTTGGCCATATTGCTCAAGCCTGTGCGCAAGGCTTAGCCGATCAAGGTCGTAAAGGGCCGCTAGATCTACCCAATTTAACGGCACTGGGTCTTGTCAAAGCCGCAGAGCTTTCAACGGGTAAAATTGCAGCAGGCATGGATAGCGATGCCGAAGTGATCGGTGCTTACGCCAGCGCGCAAGAGCTCTCATCTGGAAAAGACACCCCTTCAGGACATTGGGAAATTGCGGGTGTACCTGTCCTTTTTGACTGGGGTTATTTCCCAGAGAAGGAAAACTCTTTTCCTGAATCGCTTTTAGCATTATTAGTTGAAAAAGCACAACTTCCTGGCTATCTCGGTAATTGCCACTCCTCAGGGACGGTCATCTTAGATGCCTTGGGAGAAGAACATATGCGTTCGGGAAAACCGATTTTCTACACTTCAGCGGATTCTGTTTTTCAAATCGCCTGCCATGAAGAAACCTTTGGTCTTGAACGGTTGTATGAGTTATGTGAAATTACCCGTAAAGCCCTGACGGAAGGGGGATATAACATTGGTCGTGTTATCGCTCGTCCTTTTGTTGGCGATAAAGCCGGACATTTTGAGCGAACAGGTAACCGCCATGATTTAGCCGTCGAACCGCCATCTCCGACCGTATTAGCGAAGCTAAAAGAAGCGGGCGGTGCAGTGATTTCGGTAGGAAAAATTGCCGATATTTATGCAGAGCAAGGCATCACTAAAAAAGTGAAAGCCACGGGCTTAGACGCATTGTTTGACGCAACAATTCGCGAGATGCAGCAAGCACCTAATAACAGTATCGTGTTCACCAACTTTGTTGATTTTGATTCGAGCTGGGGGCATCGTCGAGATGTTGCCGGTTATGCAGGTGGCTTAGAATTATTCGATCGTCGCCTGCCTGAATTAATGGCTGAGGTAAAAGAGGGTGATATATTGATCCTAACGGCTGACCACGGTTGTGACCCGACTTGGGCAGGTACTGATCATACGCGCGAGCATATTCCCGTTTTACTCTATGGGCCAAGTATTAAGCCAGGTTCATTAGGTCAGCGTGAAACCTTTGCCGATATCGGACAGACGTTGGCGAAATATTTTGAGCTAGCGCCGATGCAATACGGCAAAGCACTATTTTAATAATGATAAGGCGGTGCATAAGTCACCGCCTCGAAAAAGAAGGAAAATGTAAACATGGCTACTCCTCATATTAATGCAGAAATGGGTGACTTTGCTGACGTTGTCTTGATGCCCGGTGACCCGCTTCGTGCGAAGTTTATCGCAGAAAACTTCCTAGATGACGCGGTAGAAGTCAACAACGTACGGGGTATGCTTGGTTATACCGGAACTTATAAAGGGCGCAGAATCTCGGTAATGGGGCATGGAATGGGGATCCCATCATGCTCAATTTATACCAAGGAGCTGATTACTGAATATGGCGTAAAAAAAATCATCCGTATCGGCTCATGTGGTGCGGTACTGCCTCAGATCAAACTACGTGACGTTGTTATTGGTCTTGGCGCTAGCACTGACTCGAAAGTCAACCGTACCCGTTTTAAAGATCACGATTTTGCCGCTATCGCAGATTTTGATATGGTGAACAATGCCGTCAATGCAGCGAAAGCCCTTGGGGTAGAAACTAAAGTCGGTAATATTTTCTCCGCTGATTTATTCTATACGCCGCAACCGGAAATGTTCGATGTCATGGAAAAATATGGCATTCTGGGCGTAGAAATGGAAGCTGCAGGTATCTATGGTGTTGCGGCTGAGTTTGGCGCAAAAGCACTCGCGATCTGTACCGTTTCCGACCATTTACGGACTCACGAGCAAACAACCTCAGAAGAACGTCAAACGACCTTTAATGATATGATTAAAATTGCTTTGGAATCTGTACTATTAGGTGACTAACCTATTGTTCCATTACTCTTTTAATTAAACAGAGGAGCGCTTAGGCGCTCTTCTTTGTTATTAAATGACACACTTTATTCACTTTTAGCTGCGAATGTTACTGGCGCTAAATACGAATCCTATTATTATAGAGCGTCGAAAATTTTGTGGCCCTCCAATAGTTGTTGTCAATGAATCTGCGTAATTTTGAAACTGAAGAAAAGTTGTTTATCCGTCGGGCGCTAGTGGCGCTGGGGTTGGTCTGCGTCTGTTTTACCATTCTCGGTGTTAATCTCTGGCATTTACAGATTCAGCAACATGCTTACTATCAAACGCGATCGAACGCGAACGATATAAAAATGATCCCGATTGCGCCGACGCGAGGGATGATTTACGACCGTAATGGAATTCCTTTAGTTCAAAACGTTACGCAATATGACTTACAACTGACACCCTATAATATTGCCAACATGCAGCAATTGTTGGATCAACTCGCCCCAATTATTGACCTAAGCCCGGATGATATCGCTGATTTTAAGAAACGACTAAAAGCGACCAGTCGTTATAAACCGATTATCGTCAAAGAAGAGCTGAGTGAAGAGGAAATTGCGCGTTTTTCTGTTAATGAATACCGCTTCCCTGGGGTAAGTATCAATTCATTCCAAGATCGTTTTTATCCTTACGGGGCATCATTAGCTCATGTTGTCGGCTATGTGTCTAAAATTAACGATCGTGATGCTGCGCGGTTGAACGCTGAGGGAGTCGGGGAGAACTACGCGGCAGATCATAATATTGGTAAGCAGGGTATCGAAGGCTATTATGAATCGGCACTACATGGCAAAACCGGCTACCAAGAAGTGGAGGTTGATAACCACGGCCGTATTATTCGTGTGCTCAATGAGGTTCCACCGACCGCCGGTAAAAACATTTGGCTGACGCTCGACCTGCATCTACAGCAATATATCGAAAGCCAATTAGTGGGGCAGCGGGCTGCGGTACTAGTTGAAGATCCCCATGATGGATCGGTACTCGCGATGGTGTCGAGCCCGAGCTATGATCCAAATCCTTTTGTGAAGGGGATCAGTTACCAGTCCTACAAACAGTTACTGCAAGATAAAGATCTTCCGTTGATCAACCGGGTGACACAAGGTCTCTATCCGCCGGCTTCTACAGTAAAACCTTATATGGCGATGTCGGCCCTCTTAAATAATGTGATCACTCCGCAAACCAGCTTCTTTGGCGCACCGACCTGGACGCTTCCGGGAACGGACCGTCGTTATCGTGACTGGAAAAAGACCGGTCATGGGATGTTGAATGTGACGCGAGCGATCGAAGAATCAGCCGATACCTTTTTCTACCAAGTCGCCTACATGATGGGTATCGATCGGATCCATCATATGCTTAGCCAATTTGGCTATGGCAAATTATCCGGCATTGACTTAAATGAAGAGTATCGCGGCCTGTTACCTAGTCGTGAATGGAAACTTAAGGCGCGGAAAAAAGCCTGGTACCAAGGGGATACTATTTCCGTAGGGATCGGGCAAGGTTATTGGATAGCCACCCCTATTCAGATGGAGAAAGCGCTTGTTACCTTGTTAAATAATGGGAAGGTGTTGATTCCGCATTTATTGCAGAAAGAGCAACTCGGTAATCAAGTTGAACCCTACAAAGCGCCTGAAACGTTTACGCAAGTCGGCACAGCGGACTCCCCTTACTGGGCATTAGTGCGCCGAGCAATGTTTGGTATGGCCAATGCGCCTAATGGTACGGGGTATAAGTATTTCCATACCGCTCCTTACGGGATTGCTGCAAAAAGTGGGACCTCGCAGGTATTTAGCCTGCGTCAAAACCAGGTATATAACGCGAAAATGATTCCGGTTCGGCTACGTGACCATATCTTTTACACGGCATTTGCTCCTTTTGATGATCCTAAGGTGGCTGTCACTTTAATCTTAGAAAATGGCGGAAGTGATGGGGTGGTTGCAGCACCGGTGATGAGGAAAATCCTTGATCATATTATGCTTCCCAACCAATCGGATAACAGTCTAACACCAGGCGAAGGCATCCCAGCGATGCTACCGGTGGAAAGTGCGCATCCAGGAGCTATTTTGGCGACGCCAACGGCTCCTGTAGCGAGTCCAGCGCCGAAGCCGGAAACGACGCATTAAGATAGGTTGAATACTTTATTCCTATTCATAAAGCCTTGCTGTAAAGCAGGGCTTTTTGCTATGGGTAAGTCTGAAAACCTCGGTGTTTCAACGCGTCGCGACGAGGTGTCTAAGGCTGATTTTAATACAGAGTAGGATAATGAGGATGACTAACTTACTTACGACGCTTAGTGGCTCAAACTTATTATTAATGATACTTAGTGTATTAGGCAGAGGTTAGGGACTGGCGGATAGTGAATGAAGAGATCTCCGACATAAGCCAAGGCAGATAACGAGCAGGGGATGCTTGTTCTAGTGCCAATAGAAATCCCATCAACCTGTCGTAATTCAACGCCAAGAGCTACGGTGGTAAGGCCCTGAGAAGCTACCCAGACGGTGGTTTGAGTGAAATACCGACGCTTTGCAGAAAAAATAGGCGTACGAACGATCCGGTGAAGATTTTTCATTGACGAAGTGACGCTAATCCAGTTTAATACGCCCCGTTGCCCGAATAGCTCAGTCGGTAGAGCAGGGGATTGAAAATCCCCGTGTCCTTGGTTCGATTCCGAGTTCGGGCACCACTATTCTATAAATGGACGTCGATTGACGTCCATTTTTCCTTTTAAAGTCAACAAAATATTGACTTCAAGCCTTCTCCTACCGCTCTCTGACTCTCATCGGCAAGCGCTATCATTTGATGGTATATTCGTTGGTATCTTTAGTTCGATACGTTTTGTACCATCAAAAGAGGGGGGTGAATGATGGCTCTCACTGATGTCAAAGTAAGAAATGCCAAACCCGCCGATAAGCCTGTAAAGCTCACAGATAGCAGCGGCATGCATATTCCGATTCATCGGAATGGTTCCAAGTACTGGCGTCTGCAATACCGCTTTGCAGGAAAACAAAAGCTACTTGCTCTGGTGGTTTATCCCGCTCTATCACTTGCTGACGCACGTCATCGCCGTGATGATGCCAGAAGATTAATTGCTGCTGGTATTGACCCATCGGAAAAGAAAAAATCCGATAAAGTTGAACAAAGCGGCGCACTGGCTTTTGAATCCGTTGCCAGAGACTGGCATGCAAGCAACATCAACTGGTCAGAAACTCATGCTGAAAGAGTGATCAATAGCCTTACTAACCATGTGTTCCCTGCTCTTGGCAAACGCAACACTACTGACCTTAAAACCCGCGACCTGCTTCAGCCAATCAAAACGGCTGAAAAATCCGGGCATCTTGAGATTGCTGCCCGTCTCCAGCAACGTATCACCGCCATCATGCGATATGCTGTCCATAATAGTATTATCGAGAGCAATCCTGCTCAGAATTTAGCAGGAGCCATTGCAACAGCAAAAAGGGTTCATCGCCCTGCTCTTCCTTTTGAACGCATTACAGAGCTTCTCAGCCGCATTGAGAGCTACAGAGGAAGGCCGCTCACCCGCCTTGCTGCTAAGCTAACTCTGCTGACTTTCGTTCGTTCCAGCGAACTACGTTTTGCCCGTTGGTCTGAAATTGATTTCAGGAATGCGCTGTGGACCATTCCAGCCGAACGGGAAGAGTTATTGGGTATGAAGCACTCCAGCCGCGGCTCCAAGAAGAAAATGCCTCATCTTGTCCCATTGAGCCGACAAGCCGTCGCTATTCTGAAAGAGATCCAGAATCTCAGCAAAGATCTGAAAATTATTTTTACGGGCGATCACTATGCAGATAAGCCTATGAGTGAAAACAGAATCAACAACGCTTTGCGAAAAATGGGCTATGACACCAAAACAGAAGTTTGCGGTCACGGTTTCCGTTCTATGGCTTTTAGTGTCTTGATTGAGTCAGGATTATGGTCAAAAGATGCTGTTGAACGGCAGATGAGCCATCAAGAGCGTAACAACGTTCGTGCCGCTTACATCCATCTCGCTCAACATCTCGATGAGAGAAGGATGATGCTCAAGTGGTGGGCTGAATATCTTGATGCCAGCAGGAAAAGTATGGTTAGGCCGTTTGAGTTTGTATATAGAAAATAGAAAATTAGACAAAGATAATATCCTTACATATTAAAAATGTAAGGGTTTGTTTTTATTATATTTTAATACTTCATTAAAAGCCAAGTACTTTTGAGGTACAATCAAAGGCACTTGATATATTGGTTTAGATTGGTAAATTACTATGCTCAAAAAAACAGCACGCTCTGGAACATTCACAGATAATATGAAACTGCCTGTTCATCGTTGGTTTCGATACTCAGCAGGTTTTTCTGCTGAGTGGGTCAATTCTGAGATTTTAAAATACCAAGAAGAAACCGGTAATAAAGCTATAGTACTTGAACCGTTTACAGGTTCAGGAACCACAAATATATCTGCTGACTCATTAAAAGTTAAGTCTTATGGATTTGAAGGACATCCTTTTATTGCAAGGATCGCTAAAGCAAAACAGTTATGGGATACAAGTATCCTAGACTTTGATGAAGCAGGAAAAGCAACTCTTAATTATGCGATGTCTATTAAATCGGACACTAAAATTGATAGATATAAAAATGATAACCTTCTTGGAAAATGTTATTCGCTTGAATCATTTGAAAAACTGGACCGTTTGAAAAGAGCCTATGAAAAATTATCGACTACAGAACCAGTTTGGGAGCTAATTCGATTAAATATTACATCGATCCTTCGAGCTTGTAGTCACGTAGGCACTGCACAATGGCAATATGTATTGCCAAATAAATCTAAATCAAAAGTTCTTGATCCCTTCGAGGCTTTCTCAGGAAAGCTTGAACTAATGAAGTCTGATATGTTGCATGCCGTTTCTTCTGGATGGGAAAGTTGTTCTAAAATAGAACATCAGGATGTAAGACGTCCATTTCTAACTGAAAAATGTAATTTGCTCATATCATCACCACCATATCCAAACAATTACGATTATGCTGATGCTACGCGATTAGAAATGATGTTTTGGGGAGAAATTAATGGCTGGGGAGACCTGAAAGAAGTTGTAAGACCATCTCTTATGAGATCTTGTTCTCAACACTCTGCTGCCGATAAGATTGACTTAGATGAATACATTAGCAATCCATTATTATCCCCAATTAAAGATGAAATAGCGGACGTCACCAAGCAATTAGATGTTATTCGTCACACAAAAGGTGGAAAAAAAACATACCATACTATGATTGCTGCATATTTTTTAGACTTAGCGCAGACATGGGTAAATTTACGAAATAATATGGATAAAGGGTCAAAGATCTGCTTTGTTATTGGTGATTCAGCACCTTACGGAATTCATGTTCCAGCAGAACGATGGTTAGGAGATTTAGCTCTTGCAGCTGGCTTCTCTGAGTATAGTTTTGAGAAACTGAGAGATAGAAACGTTAAGTGGAAAAATAGAACACATACGGTACCTTTGCATGAAGGTAGGCTTTGGATAAAAGGATAAAAAATGGCTACATCCCCATCACATAAGTTAGGACAGCTTTTAGGCAATATGCTTGAAAGCATTTTCATCCCTCTACTTCAGGGGGTTGCAGATAGACATAACATGTATTTGGATGTTGTTGGGCAACCACGAGAAGGAAGGAAGGGTAAAAAAATAACTTGGGCCGACTCTTATGGAAGCACTCATGACTTGGATATCGTTTTTGAATATGGTGGATCATCTACACAATTAGGAAGACCCGTAGCATTCATTGAATCCGCGTGGAGAAGATACACTAAACACTCCAAAAATAAAGCTCAGGAAATTCAAGGAGCTATTCTACCAATTGCTGATAAATATTATATCGAATGTCCTTTTAAAGGCGCTATACTTGCTGGAGAGTTTACTGAACCCTCACTAAAGCAACTGGCAAATTGTGGTTTTCATGTGTTATATATCCCTTATATAAAGATAGTGTCTGCTTTTTCTCAATCTGGCATTGACATGTCTTTTGATGAGAGCACTTCTGAAGTTCTTCTTAGCCAAAAGGTTTCTGCAATTGAAAATATAAGCCAAGAGCAGCTTCTCACCATTAAAAGAATAATTATTGATTCAAATAGAGATAGTATATCCACTTTTATTAATGTACTGGAAGGAAAAATAAGTAAATCTTTGAAAAAATTAATTATAACTCCACTCTATGGAAATAACTATGAATTTAATAGTTTAAACGACGCAAAAGATTTTATTACTAGTTATAATACACAAAATTCCGCCACAGGATATTTGGCATTCAATAATTTTTTAATATATGTTGTTTATATGAATGATGACCATATAAAAGCAGAGTTTTCATCAAGTATCGCTGCAATAAATTTTTTAAATGCAGTAATAATATAACATAGTAAGAGTGTAAATTCTTTTTCTATGTGAGATGATAAGAACCTACGACCTATTAGGGCCATCCGGCCCGATATCATCCCACTGAGTTATAAAGTACTTCTTGTATAAAACCGAATAAGTTTCATACAAAATATAGACAAAATAATTCTATATAAACACAATCACAATGCCTATTTTATTTTTGTTTTAGTGCATGATATTTTGAATATTTTATCGACCACCTCAGAAAAAGTATATATTATAATTATTTAATATATAGACACCAGAAACGAGTAAAAGCAAGTTTTACTCGTTTCTGTCGCCGCCATTTTTCCAGTTGTCTAAAAGTTCATTACCTCTATCAGCATATATATTATTTTTTAAGTTTTGTTTTTTTAAATATAAATAACCAATAACAGAAGGTAAATGCTCATCTATTTCTAAATATTTTATACCAAGCACTTTACAAATATTAGTGCCCATTTCAATAAGAACTCTTGCTCTTTTTTTCTTCTTTCAGCATCTTTGCTTTTGCTGATTTATTCTTTCTTCTTTGCTTTTAGTTGTGCAAGCTATTGTTGATGATACAGAACTCTGTTTTCTATTTTATCTATCTTTTTACTCATACTTTAAACCCCCTTCTTTCTGGCATTAGCAATAGCCTGTTTGGTCATTTTATCAAAATGATACCCAGCTACCTTTATATCATCACTATGATTTTTCTTTTCAATGTATGAAGCACCGACCCAGAATATAAAAAAAATAAAAAACACATTATTATTGCACTTATGATAAACATCGTTAGCTCATTATTTTTGTTTTATGAATATTCAGTAATATATTTTCACTCATTTGTCAAAAGGCTTAATTTCTGTTATTAAATAAATATAAGTAAAGCGACATTTCTTATTTTAAGCCAATCTAAAGAGAGGATAAAAATAAAAATCAATGCCCACTTACACAAACTTTTCTTCGCAAGTTTGTAGTGGTCTCTACGAGGTTAAAGGCAAAAACAAAAGTCAAAATTAAAAGAAAAAAGGATTGCTCATATGGATATATATTTTTTTCAATGTAGGTTGTAGTAAGAACAAAATTTTTAAATAATGCTGTGACTCATGCGGAATATATTAACCGTATTGATCTTGATAATAGCCGTGATGGCTCAAAATGGCGTTATGGTCATCGCAACGAAGATGTATATAAATCTGGTGTTATCCTTCCAGATAAGGCAGATGAAAAATTCTCTGACCTGTCTTATTTATGGAGTGAAGTTGAAAAAAAGGAAAATAGATCCAATAGTCGTTTGGCGCGGTCTTTTATTATTGCTTTACCAAATAAGCTAACACCAGAAAAAAATTAAAAATTGATTGAAGATTACATTAAAAGCCATATGACAAGCAAAGGTAGGATTGTAAACTACGCCATTCATATAGATGATATTAATAATTTTCATGCCCATTTGATGAGCACTACAAGAGAAGTTGATAAATCAGAATTAGAGTTTGCAAAAAAGAACGTTATAGGCAGAACGTGGAACGATGATGATTTTCTTGAAGGGTTGAGGAAAGGCTGGGCTGATACTGCTAATACTCATCTGGCAAAGCTTGATCATCAGGTCAGGATTGACCACAGAACACTATCAGCGCAACGTGATGAAGCTATCGAACAATTTGAAATGGCTACCACTGTGGAAGCAAAAGCAGAAGCTTTATCCCGTGCTGTAAGTCTTGACAGACCAGCAATACAGCATATTTGGCGTAGTAAGTTAGATACAGAAGAAGGCAAGGCTTTACGTGAAGTACAACAAGACAGAAGAGATCTGCAGCTCATTATTGCTGAAGAGACTAAAAGGAGTGTTTTGTCTTTACCACAAGAGATAGTTTTAAATAACTTTACTCCTAAAAAAATAAAATAAAAATCCAAAAAAAACTACTATTGAAAAAAACACACCCCGCCCCAGAAGCAGTTTTAAAAACTGCTGATAAAGTGGGAGAGATAATAGATCTCAAATATAGTACTTTTGGTAAGTTAATATTAAACATTAAAATAATGTATAACGAGTACAAGAAAAAATCTATTGGTAAGAAAATAAATAAAAGAATAAAGAAGATAGAAAAGGCAGACAAAATAGGTGGTGGCAAAGGCGGTTGTTTTGCTAGAAATTTAGATAATGATTATTCAGTTGAGGATGATATCCAACCTATACCAGAAGAACGCAAGGAAGATGAATATACGAAGCTGAAGAAGTTTTTTGATGATGTAAATAAAAGCGGTATTGAGCTGAACAGCAAAAAAGAAATGATGCTTAAAGCTGAACAGGAGCATAAAAAGATGCTATCACAAGAACCTAAACATAAACCAAAAGCGGACGATCAAAATGATAGACACATTAAATATAAATGAGATATCTGAAAAGTATAAAAAATATTGGATGAAGGATGTATTATTTTATATACATAAAAAACTGATCTATATGGTGAAGTAATAGAGCTCGCAATAATTAATAATGAAGATTCTGTTTTGTTCAGTCACAAGATAAAACCTAAAGAGGAAAAAATAACACCTACCGCTGAAGCTATTCATCATATGTCTGTGGAGATGCTTAAGGATGAAAAAGAGTTATCCTTCTATATGGATGAGCTAACAACTATTTTTTTAGATTATAAAAATATTGTCATATACAATGCTGCGTTTGATCTTTAATGCTTACAGTAATCATTAAGAGAAAATGACGTATCCGAGTTTTTCGATTGGGGTTTCAAATATCCTGATCTTAATATTGAATGTGCAATGCTTGATTATGCTTATTATTATAATGAGTATAGCTATTACTTTAATGATTATAAATGGTAAAGATTATAAGTAGCGGTAAGAAGATTTGACTTTTATTTTACTAACATCACTCCACATAGAGCGTTAAGCTATTATTTAATGACGCTACACGTCATAGAGTCAATGGCTAAAAAGAAAAGCGAGAAATTTTATTCTCTTGCTGATTTTTTCAATAAAAAATATAGCAGGATAAAAATCTATATTTATTTTCTTTTTAAGAAATCATTGTGGCGGGATTTTTCTATTCTTTACAGTTCTAGTTTAACTTATTTTTTATCGGTGTCTCATGAAATGTCACCTTACTATTTTATATTTCCCAGTTCTGGTTTTTCATGTTCTTTTATTTATTTTTTGTACTAATAGTACTAGAATTTTATCAGCTTAGGTTCTGGGGTTTTAGATGGCGACTTTCAGTCGTAGTAGTTTTCCGTCAGGAAAACTTAGTTTTTCTGCAAGCTTAATCCCCCGCAAAAAAATACTATTGTAATATTTTTTATTAGGTTCGCAGGTTGGCGATTCTCACCGTAGCTATTGAGTTCCAGCACGTTTCCGACGCTGGGATACCCCATCGGACTCCTACGGATACATCATGATGATTTAAAGCATTTTCTCGTTTTACTAAAGAAAATTACACTACCGCTTAATAGATTTTAGATGAACGCTTCAAGTTGGTGGCTACCGACTTCCCCCCGTTTATATGCCACCTACAATAACCTAAGAATAAAACAGTCTTTAACACATGATATCCAAAGACTCTTAGACCTGATACACAGGTTTAACGTTATTGCTTTTGAGAACTAAAAGGATTCTGGAAATGGTATTTAAAATACTTGTAAAAAGTTGAGATTTAGATTTGACAAATATGAAAGGATTATTTAATGCTTTATTATACTTGTAATCACGTTAATCCTCTAACTAATTACAAGACTTAAAAAAGTCGTCGAAATTTTTTAGTCCTTAAAAAGTCAACTTTAATAAGTTGGCTTTTTTTGTATCTTTATTGTTTATAGATCTCTATATATAACCTGTCAATAAAAAATAAAAAATATTTTTAACACCATGATCAATTAGAAAAAGACATCAATAAAAAAGGCCAGATAAAAACCTAGTCTTTTATTTACTGTCAGTTATTTTTTTCATATATAGCCCTAAAACGCTTTGTATGCGATTCTGAGGCGTTTAATGTTTTAAATGGTAAATACACTAAAAATAAGCAAAATGGTTTGTAGTGCCCTTCAGGATTATTTTTTTGAAAACATTCACAAACAATAAAAGAAAATATTTTGTTTCCATAACTAATTGTTTATTATGCAAGAAATAAAAACACAAATAAAATATGATGTTGTCATAAAAAATAATTTAAAGTCACATAGTTACAAGATAATGACAACAACCAATTGTTTTTAATTGGCTTTTTTCTCGATTAATATAATAATATGATGGTATATTTAATGGTACAAAAGAGAGTTATATGAAAAAATATCAATATAATTATATTCTTAATATATTTTACGGGTGCGAGTTCGGGCACCAAATTCATATTAACGGACCTCCACAGAGGTCCGTTTTTGCATTCTAAGCCCGCCAAAATCAACGCTTCTACAATCCCTTAACTCCACCCAACTCAATTAACTTCAACCTGCATCAAGTCCCTTGCGAGGGTACAACTGAGGATATAGTCTGATTCGATAAAATATATACCCCTTGTCTATCAGGAGATACCGCTAATGGCGCTCACTGACGCTAAAACCCGTGCAGCTAAACCGGATGAAAAACCTTATAAACTTGCCGATAGCGGTAACATGTTTTTGCTTGTTCATCCTAATGGCTCGAAGTACTGGGGCGTTAGGAAGGTCTTGCCGCGAGTTTATTCAGTCGTCTGGAATATCTCTGGTCTTCGTGCTCGCGGCCGGTGTCTACGCAGTCGGATTTGTACCGGCTGACGTAGGCAATTGAACAGCTTAAATCGCAGGGCTGGGTCAATGAGGTGATCAGTGACGGGGAATAGGGCAGTGAAGGTCTAACTGAGAATACAGCGATACGAATGCACTGCTGGTCATAAAATCGGCACTGACCGGCTGGCATTACAGTCCTGACAGCAAATGAAACGCTCTCTGTCCGGGCATAAAACCGATTATGTTCCTGACGCTTCCTTATGGTTACTGCTGTGTTTCCCACATAAAGCAAAACTATAACTTTCCACCCCTTTTATCTATTTCTGATCTAAAACCCTATCTTCAAAAAACATGGGCATTTCACCTCCCCTGATATTGATGTAAATCAATTCAAGATCTTTTCGTTAACAATTATCCGTTCATTTTTACTACAGCAATATAAATATTTGTTTTGTTAGCTAATGGCAGTTCATTTTACTGTCATTAGAGTGCAATCATCCATTACAATTTTAGTGTAAAATTCTTATAGATTACATTTTTACAATTTAAAGTTTGGTTTGTTTGATCTTAAGTCGATCATTATTCTGTTTTCGTGTGAAAATCACTTTAGTCTGAAAGTGCGCGCAGCGATAAACCGAGGGATGATGAGATGGCTGATAGTTTCCAGAATGAAGTGCCAAAGGCACGTATTAATCTAAAACTTGACCTGCATACAGGAGGAACGAGCAAGAAAACGGAACTCCCCCTGAAATTGCTCATAGCAGGCGACTTCAGTAATGGCCAAGAGTCTGTCCCCCTATCTGAGCGCAAAAAAGTGGATTTGAATAAAAATAATGTTGATTCTGTGCTGTCCGAATACTCCCCAAAACTCAATCTAACCGTTAAAAACACACTGACTGATGACGGCAGCGAAGACACCATCGATCTGACCTTCCGAAGCATGAAGGATTTCACCCCTGAGCAGGTTTCCCGTCAAATCCCCCAACTGAAGGCTATGCTTTCCATGCGTAACCTGCTTCGCGATTTAAAAGCGAACCTGCTGGACAATCAGACTTTCCGTAAGGAGCTGGAAAAAATTCTGCTCGACCCGACGTTGAGTGCAAAACTCAGAGCCGAGCTTTCTACCCTAGCCCCGAAACAGCCATAACGGTCACCATGATTTAACGGATTAAAAAGGAAGATGCTGATGTCGGTAAAAAATGAGAATGGGACGAGTGCCGAAAGCGTGGTACTGGAACGTCCTGCTGCGGATGGGGTTTATGCGTCCCTGTTTGAAAAAATTAATCTGAACCCGGTGTCCGAGCTGAGTGCGCTGGACATCTGGCAGGACGCACAGGCGATGTCGGAAGCGACTGCGGATGAACGATTAACCGCTGGGATGCAGGTATTCCTAGAGTGTCTGAAAAAATCGGGCTCAACCGTTGAAAAACTCGACAAAAACCTGATTGACCACCATATCGCGGAACTGGATTGGCAGATTAGCCGTCAGCTGGATGCGGTAATGCATAGCGAAGAATTCCAGGCGGTAGAGAGCCTGTGGCGTGGCGTAAAATCCCTAGTCGACAAAACCGATTTCCGCCAGAACGTGCGCGTCGAACTGCTGGATATGTCCAAAGAAGACCTACGTCAGGACTTTGAAGACAGTCCGGAAATCATCCAGAGTGGACTGTATAAACATACGTATATTGATGAGTATGACACACTGGGGGGAGAGCCGATCGCTGCGCTGATTTCCGCTTACGAATTTGATGCGTCTGCGTAGGATATCGCGCTCCTGCGCAATATTTCAAAAGTATCTGCCGCCGCGCATATGCCGTTTATTGGATCGACTGGCCCGAAATTTTTCCTCAAAGATTCGATGGAGGAAGTGGCGGCCATCAAGGATATTGGCAACTACTTCGACCGTGCCGAGTACATCAAGTGGAAATCCTTCCGCGAGACGGATGATGCTCGTTATATCGGTCTGGTGATGCCGCGTGTACTGGGTCGCCTGCCGTATGGTCCGGATACCGTACCCGTACGCAGCTTCAATTATGTGGAAGAAGTTAAAGGCCCGGATCACAACAAATACCTATGGACCAACGCTTCGTTTGCGTTTGCTTCTAACATGGTGCGCAGCTTCATCAACAACGGCTGGTGTGTACAAATTCGTGGCCCGCAGGCCGGTGGTGCCGTGCAAGACCTGCCTATTCATCTGTACGATCTGGGTACCGGTAATCAGGTAAAGATCCCGTCAGAAGTAATGATCCCTGAAACCCGCGAATTCGAGTTTGCCAATCTGGGCTTTATCCCGCTGTCCTACTACAAGAACCGCGATTATGCTTGCTTCTTCTCGGCGAATTCGACGCAGAAGCCTGCGTTGTATGACAGCGCAGATACAACGGCTAACAGCCGCATCAATGCCCGTCTGCCGTACATTTTCCTGCTGTCGCGTATTGCGCATTACCTGAAGCTGATTCAGCGTGAAAATATCGGCACAACCAAAGACCGTCGTCTGCTGGAGCTGGAGCTGAACACTTGGGTACGTGGTCTGGTGACCGAAATGACCGACCCGGGCGACGAACTGCAGGCCTCTCACCCGCTGCGCGATGCGAAAGTGGTGGTGGAAGATATCGAAGACAATCCGGGCTTCTTCCGCGTGAAACTCTATGCGGTGCCGCACTTTCAGGTGGAAGGCATGGACGTTAACCTGTCACTGGTTTCTCAGATGCCAAAAGCCAAGTCGTAAGGCGAGGAAAATCAGGGATGAAAATTTACCGCCCACTTTGGGAGGATGGGGCCGCTCTGGCTCCGCAACAGTTCCAGCAGCAGGCCCGCTGGAGTGAGCACGTTGCCGATATGGTCGCCCGGATGGGGATTTCTCATCCCTGGGGCGTGGTGGCGGCAGAGTTTGATGATGCCTCGCTGGCGCTCTCGCGCCTGAACGCTACCCGTCTGGTGGTGCGCTTTCAGGACGGGACCCTTGTTGATACAGACTTGGCAGACACACTTCCTCCTGTCTGTGATTTGTCTATGGCTGCGGGCAGCGAGGTTGTTGACGTGGTTGTCGCGCTGCCGCTGCTGAGCGCCAGCGGTGGCAACCTCGATAACGGTCAGGACTGTGGGCGCCCGCATCGCTGGAAAGCGGAGCGTGTGGTGGTGCAGGAGCTGGCCGGTAATGAAAGCGGGGATCTTGCGATCCTGCGTCATGCGCTGACCCTGCGTCTGTCCAGCCAGGAAAACACGGCATACCTGACCTGTCCGGTGGCGCGTCTGGTGCGTAATGCGCAGGGGCAGTGGAGCCGTGACCCGGCCTTTATCCCGCCGATGCTATCTGTTTCTGCCAGCCCGTTGCTGACCACCGAACTGGGGGACCTGCTGGTGCGTCTGCAGGCCCGCCGCCGTCGCCTGATGGCCATGCGCCGTGAAAGCAATGAGCGGATGGCCGACTTTGCGGTCGCGGATATCTCCCTGTTCTGGCTGCTCAATGCCCTGAACAGCGTCGAGCCGGTGCTGACGGAACTGCTGCAGACACCGGAGCGTCACCCGGAACTGCTATACCGCGAACTGACCCGTCTGGCCGGTAGCCTGCTGACCTTCTCACTGGAGCATGACGCTGGGGACATTCCGGCTTATCAGCACGATGTGCCGGAGCGAGTATTCCCACCGTTGCTGACGCTGCTGGACAAACTACTGGAAGCAAGCCTGCCATCACGCGTGGTCAGTATTCAACTGGAGCATCACGACCAAATCTGGAAAGGAGCCCTGCACGATGCGCGTCTGCGCGAAGGGGCAGACTTCTGGCTCTCGGTACGCTCTTCCATGCCGAATCATGAGCTTCAGACGAAATTCCCGCAGTTGTGTAAAGCGGGCAGCTTTGAAGATGTGTCCAATGTGGTGAATGTGGCCCTGAGTGGGATCACCCTCAAACCTGTCAGCCATGTTCCGGCAGCAATTCCGTTGCGCCTTGAGAACCAGTATTTCTCGCTGGATCTGAGTACTGAGGCGGCTCGCGCAATGCTTGAGATGGGAAGCTGCACCTTCTACACCCCGCGCTCACTGGGGGAGGTGAAACTTGAACTCTTTGCGGTGCTGCGCACATGAATACATCAGAAATGAGTCAAATTGAGCGTATTTTCTACCCCGGCTGGCTGATGGCCAGCCAGCTGCGGGGCGGTCAGGAAGTCCGTGACGGGGAAGGGCTCTATCGCCGGGCCTGCCGTCTGGTGCAGGAGGCAAAAGCGGCGCTCACGGAGGCAGGTTACAGCGACATCAGTCGTGACCACATGGTGTATGCCCTGTGTGCTCTGCTTGATGAGAGCGTGATGAACCGGGGAACCACCGATGATGGTTACCTGACCTGGCGTCGTGACCCGCTGCAGGCACACCTCTTTGGCACCCTCAATGCCGGTGAGGAGCTGTGGGAACGGATCCGTAACCTGCTGAAGGAAACCGCCCCTGACTCAGCCGTCCTGACCTGCATGTACCGGACCCTGCAGCTGGGGTTCGTCGGTCAGTATCGCGCCCAGGATGATGAGCGTCGGGAAGATATTGTTCGCGCACTCGCGGAGCGGGTGCCGGCCTTTACGCTTGCACAGGACGCTCCTATTGTTGCCCGGGCATCACGCCTGCGCAGCGGTCATCGCGGGTACTGGCTGAGTTGGATTGTGGCCGCCGTTGCCCTGGTGGCACTCTGGTTCTTCCTTTCGTCTTCGCTTACTGACCTGGTAAGCCAGACCGTCAGGCCGAGGTAAGCGATGCGGGATGTGTACCGAAGTCTGTTAACTGCCCTAGGTACCATACTGGCGCTGTGGCTCATCCTGGGATTCTGGCCACTGTCCACAGACAGCCGTGTGGCACCCAGCCTGCTGGTTATTCTGGTATCAGGCGTGATGTTCTGGCGTCAGCGTCGAGCTTCGCAGGTGCGGGCGACCGCTGTCCGGGATATTGTGGATGAAAACCTGCCGCCGGAAGATTTTCAGGGGGCGGTGATCCTCGTTTGTGGCGATAACGCCCCGCTGTTTGTGTCCGGTTCCCGTCACCGGGAAACCCGGCAGGGCTGGTATCTGTGGGTGAAGGATACGGAACAGCTACCAATCCTGGCACAGCACCTAAGCCTGATGCGCCCGGCCTTGGTGTCGCAAATATCCGTCATGCTGGCGGTGGTACCTGAACAGCACACCTCCGGCGATGATTTTACTCAGAATCTTCGGGGGTGGCAGCGGGCCGTTGTCCAGTGCCGTGCGGCATTTGGCACGCTTCCCCCGCTGTGGACCGTGACCTGGGTATCGCCTCCTGTGGCCTGCGCAGAGGCAGAGCCCCTCTGGTTTACCACGGTCAGCCAGCGAAGCGGTATTCAGGTGTATCAGCTTGGTCAGGGAAATGTGTCACTGACGGAGTGGACCCGGGAGACCGGCTCAGACGGGCGTCTTTCGCGTCTGAGTCAGGGCCTGTGGCTGGACAGTCTGCTTGCTTGGCAGAGCTGTGCGGTGAATGACCTGTTGTCGGTACGCCAGGGAGAACTGCCGGCGTTGCCGCGCCGATGTGGTGTCAGCCGCAGAAGGGTGTTCTGGCGTTACGCCGGGTTGCTGGGCGGGATTTTCCTCGCGCTGGCTATGCTGGCGTCCTGGATTAATAACCAGCGTCTTATTCGTAATGTTGGCGATCACCTTGCGTTATATCACCAGCTGACAGGTAAACCTGTTGCCCCGAAACTGCATGCGCAACAGCGCCTCAGAGCCGATGGTGCATTGCTGGATGACTGGCAGCGTCGCGGAGAGCCACTGCGTTATCGCCTGGGGCTGTATCAGGGGTTTCGCCTGCTTCCACCTGTTGAGGCCGCCGTCAGCGACTGGGCTCCTCCGCCACCGGCCATCAAGAAAATCATCCAGGGTCCGAAAACCATTCGTCTCGACAGTATGTCGCTGTTCGATTCGGGCAAATCGGCGCTGAAAGCCGGGTCCACCAAAATGCTGGTGAATTCGCTGGTTGGCGTTAAGGCGAAGCCGGGTTGGCTGATTGTGGTCGCCGGCCACACCGATAATACCGGTACAGCACAGCTGAACCAGACGCTGTCGCTTGAGCGTGCCGCAGCGGTACGCGACTGGATGCGTGACACCGGTGACGTACCAGAAAGCTGTTTTGCGGTGCAAGGATATGGCGACAGCCGTCCGATCGCAACCAACGACACCCCGAATGGGCGCGCGCTCAACCGTCGTGTCGAAATTAGTCTGGTACCGCAGGCCAACGCCTGTCAGATACCGGGCAAAGACCCGGCGTCATCGCAGGATGATGACGCATCACAGCACAATGGAGAGTAATTCTATGGCAATTCCTGTTTATCTTTGGCTGAAAGACGACGGTGGCGCGGACATTAAAGGGTCTGTGGACGTTCAGGACCGTGAAGGCAGCATGGAGGTTGTCGCGCAGGAGCATAACCTGTACATCCCGACCGACAATAACACCGGCAAGCTGACCGGTACTCGTATCCACACCCCGTTCCTGTTCACCAAGGAAATCGATTCCTCCAGCCCGTACCTGTACAAGGCTGTAACCACTGGTCAGACCCTGAAGTCTGCTGAATTCAAATGGTACAAAATTAACGACGCGGGCCAAGAAGTTGAATACTTCAACACTAAACTCGAGAACGTGAAAGTGGTGAAAGTGAACCCGGTGATGCACGACGTCAAGGATCCTTCTTTCGAGAAGCACAATCACCTTGAAGAAATTGAGTTACGTTACGAAAAAATCACCTGGACCTACAAAGACGGCAACATCATTCATTCCGATTCCTGGAACGAACGAGCTACCGCCTAAGTCATAAGCGGACAGTCCCCGCTACCCGCTTTTTTTGTCTTTGCTGAACGTCTGCCCGTACGGGCGTTGAGCAAAGAAACCCACGAACTGCCAGCCCGACCTAATGCGCTTTGGTCCCCATCCTGGGAAACAGCGATGGGCGGTAGCGTGTCCAGGAGCCGACAAAGAGAGAACTTTATGGAAAATCCAGCCATCCTGTTGCGACGTCTTAACCCTTACTGCGCCCGTGCGATGGAAGGCGCGGCTTCACTCTGCGTACCCTTGACCTCGGCCTGCCTGTTGCCGGATACCGGGGCTCGCAACGTCGACAGCCTACTCAATCAGCAAATCCTACCAGTGCTGAGCCACCAGTTGCTGACCCATATGGCCGCAAAACAAAAACCACACACCCTGACGCTTAGCTGGAATGTCGAAGAAGGGATTGGGCTTGAATTTTCAGGCGCGGCTGAACGCTAATTCGGAGGCAGAGAATGACCCTTCATGATGCAGGGAAGAAGAAAAAGAAGGACAGCAAGAATCACGGCGACGATTCCGTCAGAAAACTGACCTCTGGGGAAATCGCTTTAGCTAGAACGGTATTCGGTAACCGGGTCGATTATGAGAAGGTAAAAATGCATCATGGCAGTTATCTGCCATTTAATGCGCAGGATGCGAATACGGCAATGACGCCTAATGGTGAAATCTACTTCATCAATCACTACCGGGATGATTTTTCACAATCACTGTATTCGCTTCAGCATCTGTTTATACACGAAATGAGCCATGTCTGGCAGCGTGAAAAAGGGATGAATGTTATTGGACGAGGTCTTGTTAGCTGGCTTGTTAGTTATCGCTATACGCTTGATGGTCGCCTGCTGAGTGACTATCCGATGGAGCAGCAGGCACAGATTATTGCTGATAATTTTATTTTACAGACATTTGGCTATGAAATCTGGTGGCACCTTGAAAATAAAAAGTACCCCGACATTACGCTTGATGGCGACATTTCTGAGGCGGCAATACGTGAAGGGTATAAAAATTCTCTGAGAGGTTTCCCATGGTGAGCGTAAATCATTTTCAAAAAATTATCTTTATCGTTGCATTAGGCATGTCGTCGGTAGCCCTGACTGGCTGCCCGGGCCCTGGTGACAGAATGAGCCTGGATGAAACTGCGCAAGTAAGCAGGAAAGGTAATGACGTTTGTATGAGTATTCATGATGCTCGAGATTATCAGCCTGCAGACATGGGTATCAATCTTCGGGGTACTCCGCCTAAAGAGAAAGAATTCAACTTCTCACCAGACCTTAAGATTGTTGATGGTGCATTGTGCATTCCACCGTCTTACTACCATTTTATGAATGGTAATAAATATATTGTTGAATTCGTGCTTCATTCAGCAAACAACCAAGATAAACCCCGGAATTTTGTTGTCGGAATAGGCGTTAATGATACTCAAGTATATAACTTTCCTTTGACCGACCGCGAAATTTTAAGGCCTTATGGCTCAATTGAAGTTTCTGAATAGTGCTTCGGTATAACGCCATGAAGGTTTTTATCTTTTTAACTCTAGTGGTGGTGGGAGTGCTGTTTCTTCCGGAGACGTGTTTTTACGCATTCGTTAAGCGCTTTATCCCCATTAGTGGCGACGGCGAATACGGCATGAATAATTTTGAAATAACCGTTTTGCTGATGAAAACCCTCGACTGCACCCTCGAAGCTGGAGCCGTAATCACGCTTTTTCGTACTCGCTGAGTACCCCTGATTAAACCTGTGACTTGCCCGTCGGCAAGAAAGTCATGGACTGCAGGTTATCCCATGGAGTCAAAATCATGAGTCTGACAGATACGCTTAAGAACACCCTGTCTGCG
>NZ_JABBFO010000058.1 GCF_018494035.1 Rosenbergiella australiborealis | reverse complement strand
GGTGCATCCGGGAGGATTCGAACCTCCGACCGCTCGGTTCGTAGCCGAGTACTCTATCCAGCTGAGCTACGGATGCATAACAGAATTCTTGTAACTGACAGGTAACAAACTTACCGAAGAAGTGTATAACAACCATTATGGTGCATCCGGGAGGATTCGAACCTCCGACCGCTCGGTTCGTAGCCGAGTACTCTATCCAGCTGAGCTACGGATGC
>NZ_JABBFO010000057.1 GCF_018494035.1 Rosenbergiella australiborealis | reverse complement strand
CTGCTAGGTATTGGTGCCGCAAACACTGTGCTAGATAATCTCTCGTCATCTGAACGAGATTATGTCTTTAGCGTAGCCATGTCCGGCAAGGCTGATCTGATAGAACAATTAACCCCGGAACAACGGGCTGCCTATAATTATATGGTAGGGCAGGATCAAAAAGGCTTAATCACTGTCTTCCCGAAACCGGATAGAGAACCGACAGACGGTAAGTTGATTAAT
>NZ_JABBFO010000056.1 GCF_018494035.1 Rosenbergiella australiborealis | reverse complement strand
GAGCCCTTCGCGCCGACTAACAAACTGGTCGCCGCATGACTCAGTAATTGTTTTGCTATATCACTGCCCGTGCTGAGACCCACGCTTTGATGCTCAACCTTATACTGCGCATGGTTGAGGATGCTGTTAAAGCCAAGGGTACCGGTCTGTAACTGATTATTCTCTGCTGACGCCGTTGAGCCGATAACGGCACCGTTTAATTGCGTATGCTTACCCACATCAATCGT
>NZ_JABBFO010000055.1 GCF_018494035.1 Rosenbergiella australiborealis | reverse complement strand
CTGACCTCCTGCGTGCAAGGCAGGCGCTCTCCCAGCTGAGCTATAGCCCCATCGATTTTGCAAACATCAGAGTTACCTAAGCAATTCATTCTCAGACAAGGCGTAACGTTACGAAGCATACCTCCTCAGTATGCGAGTGGCGTTACAACACAGTGTGAGGATGAATTTGGTAGGCCTGAGTGGACTTGAACCACCGACCTCACCCTTATCAGGGGTGCGCTCTAACCACCTGAGCTACAAGCC
>NZ_JABBFO010000054.1 GCF_018494035.1 Rosenbergiella australiborealis | reverse complement strand
CACAGAACCTTCTCATTCAAATCTCGCGGGAACGGATTTTGTATACCCTTAGCTGTCGTGATAGTTTCAGCATTTCTCATTAGCTGCTGCTCTTTTGTCAACGAAGGCAACCGCGAATTACTGGATATAGGCTTCTCTATTGTCAACGCGGAAATAACAGCTGCCAATACCCCTTTCTTGAAGTTGTCTTCGTGAAGCTGAGTATTGTTAGCTACCGGCTCCAACTCTGATATGGAATAAGTCA
>NZ_JABBFO010000053.1 GCF_018494035.1 Rosenbergiella australiborealis | reverse complement strand
GCTAAAGGTACAGCTTTCACCCGCGCTGGCACTTTTTTACTTGGAATAGTAGCGGTTGCTGTCTTGCTCAGAGGTTAACGTTAAGTTACGCCCAACCTGTGCCGCTATCCGTTCTCCTTGCCTTTGCTGGCATTGACGCTGGCAGAGATGCTAATGCCCGCGCTGTTACCACTGGCCCCAATCCCTACCCCCAATGACCCGCCATGACTGCTGTTTTTACCACTCAGGGTTTCATTGTCTTGGCTAGA
>NZ_JABBFO010000052.1 GCF_018494035.1 Rosenbergiella australiborealis | reverse complement strand
CTAATGACCCGTGAGGCTTAACCTTACAACGCCAGAGGCGTTTTGGAATGAGAGATTTATCAGCGCGTTGACAGATTATTAAGAAACGAATTTGTAGAAACGATGTATTTTTATCGTAATCAAGGCGACGCCCAAGCGATGAGAAGGAGCATACACAGGTATGTGACTGAACAGCGAGCGGGACGTTAACGCCGAGTACGTTAAAAAGACGCGTTTTTAGCACAAAGAATTTGCCTGGCGGCACTAGCGCGG
>NZ_JABBFO010000051.1 GCF_018494035.1 Rosenbergiella australiborealis | reverse complement strand
AGACCCCGTCACCTTTGGCTTTACGGTAAATTGGGTTTATTGAGGATTCAAGGATGAATAAAAATTGCTATCGCATTGTTTTCAATCGAGCCAGAGGGATGCTGATGGTTGTCGCCGATATTACGGTGGCCGCTCATGCACTGACGGCACCTTGTGCGCGACAAAAACGTCCCGTTTCATCGGCTTCTTTTCGCCTCACTCGCCTCAGTTTTGGGTTACTGCTGGCCGTTGGCGGTATCAGTTTCCCCGTGCATGCAAAAATTATTGCCGACCCGCAAGCATCATCCGC
>NZ_JABBFO010000050.1 GCF_018494035.1 Rosenbergiella australiborealis | reverse complement strand
GCTAGCGCACTCACCGTCTGTTTCTCGTTTTCCGTTAGCTCCGCAACCCCTTTGCCATAGGCGTCAACCGCTATCATTCCGGCCAACTCTGCACTCACTGCCCCCGCGGCACCGGCTAATGCGTTTTTACCCTGCGCGGCAGCAAGCGCTGCATTCACCGTTGCGTGAGCCAAAGACTTGCCCGCGGTATCCAGGCCGCTTTGGCCAATCATATGAGCAATATAGGGCGCCGCCCCGCCCGCCAAGGCATGGGTAATATCTCCGCCAGCAAGACCTTGTACCGCTGCGCTAGCCGCTTGTAT
>NZ_JABBFO010000004.1 GCF_018494035.1 Rosenbergiella australiborealis | reverse complement strand
ATGGCTGGGATACCTGGATTCGAACCAGGGAATGCCGGTATCAAAAACCGGTGCCTTACCGCTTGGCGATATCCCAACATGCTTAGCGTTTAAAGATAGTACAAAATGGTGCGGAAGGCGAGACTTGAACTCGCACACCTTGCGGCGCCAGAACCTAAATCTGGTGCGTCTACCAATTTCGCCACTTCCGCATTAAAGATGGTGGCTACGACGGGAATCGAACCTGTGACCCCAGCATTATGAGTGCTGTGCTCTAACCAGCTGAGCTACGTAGCCATCTTTATTTTTGCGCTACCTTTGTCGGCGTTGCGGGGCGCATTATGCTAATTTGCACCGAGTCGGTCAACCTCTTTTTTACGCTTTTTATTAAATTAGCGTTTGTTTGGTTGCGGAATATGCAAGATGGCGGCAAGTTGTACAAAATGATGAATTCATGGCGCACAGTGTGGAGAAAAAAAGAGCGTGAAGAATAAAAAAACCCTCGGTTAAGAGGGTTTCATTTCACTATTTTTATTCAATAATCAATAAGCTGATTGATGCACACCAACTGCACGTCCTGATGGGTCATCCATGTTTTTGAATGCTTCATCCCACTCAATCGCTTTTGCAGAAGAACAGGCCACAGAAGGCCCGCCTGGTACACACTCTGCAGCACTCGCCAGAGGGAAAAGCTCTTCAAAAATTTCACGATAAAGATACGCTTCTTTTGAAGCCGGTGTATTGTACGGGAAGCGATAGCTTGCAGTTGCTAATTGCTGGTCAGTCACTTGTTGTGCAGCGACTTCTTTTAATGAATCAATCCAGCTGTAACCTACACCGTCCGAGAATTGCTCTTTTTGACGCCAAGCAACGCTTTCCGGTAGGTAGCTACTAAAACATTCACGTAAAATATGTTTTTCCATCTTATCGTTTTGACCACACATTTTGTCAGCCGGGTTGATTCGCATCGCAACATCCAAGAATTGCTTATCTAAGAAAGGAACACGAGCTTCTACACCCCAAGCTGACATCGCTTTGTTCGCCCGAGCACAATCGTACATATGCAAAGCAGCCAGTTTACGTACGTTTTCTTCATGGAACTCTTTGGCATTAGGTGCTTTATGGAAATAGAGGTAGCCGCCAAAAATTTCATCAGCACCTTCACCGGATAACACCATTTTGATACCCATTGCCTTGATTTTTCTAGACATTAAGTACATTGGCGTCGACGCCCGAATCGTGGTCACATCATAGGTTTCGATGTGATAAATGACGTTCTTAATTGCATCAAGACCTTCTTGTACCGTGAAGTTAATTTCGTGGTGCACGGTACCTAAAGCATCGGCGACTTCTTTTGCTGCTTTAAGGTCGGGCGCGCCTTTTAATCCTACCGCAAAGGAGTGCAATTGTGGCCACCATGCCTCGCTTTGATCGGCATCTTCAATACGTTTGGCCGCAAAACGCTTGGTAATGGCTGAAATAATTGAGGAGTCCAGCCCACCAGATAATAACACCCCGTAAGGCACATCAGACATCAAGTGGCTTTTTACTGATTCTTCCAGTGCATCTTTGAGCACTGCTTTGTCAGTGACTGCGTCTGCGACGTTCTCATAGTCCATCCAGTCGCGTTGATAGTAGCGATGAATTTGATGATCATCACTACTCATATAGCTTCCAGGAGGGAATTCGTTGAGGGTTCGACATACCGGAACCAATGCTTTCATTTCTGAGGCAACAAACAGGTTACCGTGCTCGTCGTGGCCATAGTAAAGAGGAATAATACCAATATGGTCACGACCGATTAGCCAGCTTTGTTTGACTGTATCGTAGAGGATAAACGCAAACATACCTTGCAGATCATCAAGGAAATTAATGCCTTTTTCTTGATAGAGCGCCAAAATAACTTCGCAGTCAGAGTCTGTCTGGAATTCATACTTATCACGTAATTGCTCGCGTAAAGTATGGTGGTTATAAATTTCACCATTGACCGCTAGAACATGGGTTCGATCTGCATTGTAGAGAGGTTGGGCACCGTTATTAACATCGACAATTGACAGACGCTCATGGGCTAAAATGGCATGGTCATCAGAAAAAATCCCTGACCAGTCAGGTCCACGATGACGCATTAATCCTGAAAGCTCTAATGCTTTTTTACGTAATTCTGTTGTCTCAGTTTGTAAATCCAGTACACCAAAAATCGAACACATATTTCTACTCCTGAACTCATGCAGTGATGATAGCTGTTTTGCGTTTAAGTTATTGATTTGGGCCTGTCCTAGACGCCTTGTATAAGAAAATGCGCTATTTGGTAGGTCGAATGCAAGCAGTTTCAAAGAAAATCGTAAAATAGATATAGAGAAAGGTTTTTTATTTGATTTAATCTAAAAATAACAAACAAAAATTAGATATTATTTAATTTTTATCCCTATCACTACGATATATTAAAAGGCCTCTCAGTCTAAGAGGCCTTTTTATCATGACTCGTTAAGGTCAGCGAGATCAATGCTGGCCACAGAAGGGAATACCCAGTCTGGACGGAAAGGCACGTTTTCAACATCTTGTTGTTGCGAAACGCCTGATAAAACAAGTGCTGTTTTTAATCCCGCTTGGAAGCCAGCAAGAATATCGGTACGTAGGTTATCGCCGATAATAATTGTTTCTTCTGAATGTGCATGAATACGATTTAGTGCAGCACGAATAATATAAGGGCTCGGTTTGCCCACATAGAAAGGCGAACGTCCTGAGATTTTTTCAATCCCTGCACATAATGCACCACAGCCGGGAACAAAACCTTTCGCATGAGTATCGGGATTTGTCGCAATAAACCGGGCGCCATTCGCCACAAAGTAAGCACCTTTGTGCATCATTTCCCAGTTATAAGAGCGTGTTTCGCCAACAATAACAAAGTCTGGATTAACATCGGTGATGGTAAATCCTGCCTTATACAGCTCATGGACTAATGCACCTTCACCAATCACATAGGCTTTCTTACCGGGTTGTTGACTAAGAAAGTCAGCCGTTGCCATCGCCGAGGTATAAAATAACGAGGCAGGTACTTCAATTCCCGCGGAGTGAAAACGATTTGCTAAGTCTTGGGCTGTTTGCGAAGGATAGTTGGTCAGTAACACTACGGGAACGTCGTTGTCGATAAGGCGATGTAAGAATGCACCAGCTCCTTCGACCGCTTTATTATCGTACATAAGTACGCCATCAATATCACAAATTACGTTTTTAAGTGTCATATCCATCTTCCTAATAGTGCGAACGAGCTTGGGGTTTTTTCTCATCATCTAAGAGATGTTGGAGTAATTTACCATTTAACATAGCACGCTTTACCAATGCAAAGGCGCCAATCGCCGAGCGATTACCCAATTGCGAGCTTACGACGGGTAAATTTTCGCCAAAAGCATTCAAGGTTTGCGTGTCGATACAGCGTTGTATTATAGGAAAAAGAATAGTTTCTGCTGCCGTGATTTCACCGGCAATAATCACTTTTTGTGGTGTAAAGAGGTTGATCGTCGAGGCAATGACTTTACCGAGCGTTAATGCCGCATGTTTAAGTACTTCACACGCTAAAGGGTCGCCATTATTAGCGGCAGTGCAAATATCGTTCATTGAGCAGTGTTCAATCGACAAATGACTAGGATGCCCAGCTTGGAGAAGTTGCTTTACTCGCTTTTCTATGGCTGGATTGGAGACCACGGTCTCTAAACATCCAAAGTGTCCGCAATCACAACGCTCTCCTAAGGGATCAACTTGTATGTGGCCAATTTCAACAGTATTGCCTTTTCGTCCAACGAAGATGTTTTCATTGATAATCAGCCCGGCTCCGGCACCACGGTGAATTCTGACCAGCAATGAGTCTGAACAATCGCTACTGGCTCCGAAGTAATATTCAGCCAGTGCAAGGCTGCGAATATCGTGGCCGACAAAGCTCGCGAGTGAAAAGTGTTTTTGCAGCTCATCGGCAAGTGGCCAATGCTTAATATCGATATGTGGCATGTAGCGCACGTCGCCATTTTCCGGATCGACGAGTCCTGGCAAAATAACTGAAATAGCAATTAATTCACGGGTGATTTTCGCTTGCTGAGCAATAAATTGCTCGATAATAGTAAAGAGCTGCTGTTGGAGTGAGTGTTGGGTTTTTGCCGTCAGGGGATAGCTTAGTTCCGCGACTATTTTACTACTTAAATCGAAGAGACCGATTGTGGCATCTTTTCGACCCAATCTTACGGCGACGGTATGAAAGGGCCGCGTTTCACTGATAATGGAAATCGCCCGCCTACCCCCCGTAGACGCCTGTTGTTCAACCTCTTTAATTAAACCACGTTCAAGCAATTGCCGGGTGATTTTTGTTACACTGGCGGGTGCGAGTTGACTTAATTCGGCGACTTGAATACGCGAAATGGGCCCATGTTGGTCAATAAGGCCATATACTGCAGCACTATTAAGTTGTTTGACCAGATCAACGTTACCAATTTGTGAAGCACCACTATTGGGCATACAGATTTTTACCTATGATAAACGGTGTCACCATTGACGATAGTTTCGATAATCTCGAACTCTTGAGTGAAAAGAGTGAGGTTAGCAATTTTCCCAGGCTGAATACTGCCTAATTGTTCAGCCACATTGATAGCTTTGGCAGGATAAAGGCTAGCCATCCTTAACGCTTCATCAAGCGAAATACCCAAATATTCGACGCTATTTTTTACGGCCTCGATCATGGTGAGTGCCGAACCGCTCAGTGTGCCATCGGCATCGACACAACGACCGTCTTTATAGTAAATAGTTTTTCCTGCAAAAGTGAACTGCTCAATATTTGCGCCTGCAGGAGCGGTAGCGTCAGTAACCAGAATGGCATGCGCCTGCTTTATTTTTTGGGTATTGCGTAAATTCGCAAAATGAACATGATGGCCATCGGCGATTAGGCCGCAGTAGATAGCAGGTGAATCCAATACTGCCCCAACGACGCCAGGTGCCCTTCCAGCAGGAATAGGCATTGCATTATATAGATGGGTTGCGAATGTTATTCCGTTAGCGAAACCCGACATAGCTTGTTCGTAAGTGGCATTAGAATGGCCAATCGAGACAATAATTCCGGCATTAACCAGTTGCTGTATCACTGATTCTGGGACACATTCAGGTGCGAGGGTAATCTTGCTAATAACCTGAGCATTTTGACAGAGATAATCAACCAGTTCTGGCGTTGGTGAACGAATTAACGCTGCATCATGAGTGCCTTTTTTTTCTTTATTTAACCATGGTCCTTCTAAGTGCAATCCCAATGCCTGATTCTGGTATTGGGCCAGCCAATGATGCATGGTCTCAACGGCGTGTTTGATCATCTCATCACTGCTAGTAATGAGTGTTGGCAAAAAACTGGTACAGCCGGAGGCTTGATTTGTACGTTGCATTCTATGCAGCGTGTCGACACTGATTGCGCTGAGCGAGTCACTAAATTGAACGCCGCCACAACCATTAAGTTGGAGATCGATAAACCCTGGTGCGATGTTGGCTCCATCCACTGAACGGCGTGTAATGCAAGTGTCTAACGCTTCAATCGGGCAGACCTTGGTGATCCGATGGCCATCGATGACGACGGCGTGATTATCCAGAATCTGTGTGCCGCTAAAAATACGGCCTTCAGTTAATGCGTACATGTTACACTCCAAAGCCTATAACTGTGTGTCTAGTGTCGTCGCTAAACGTTTTTGATATTTTCTGCTTCCATTTCTTGGAAGTAATTAACCGTCTTGACTTTAAGTTCCATGGTTGCCGCTCTATCACAAACAATCAATGATTTAGGGTGGAGCTGTAGGCAGCTAATGGTCCACATATGGTTAACGTTTCCTTCTACTGCAGCATGTAAAGCTAGCGCCTTTGCGCTCCCGGTGACTAAAATCATCACTTCCTCAGCTTCAAGCAGTGTTCCTACGCCGACTGTCAGCGCATACTTCGGCACAGCATCGACATCATTCGCAAAAAAGCGTGAATTGGCGACACGGGTTTCATGCGTTAACGTTTTAATTCGCGTACGTGAAGAGAGTGAAGAAGCGGGTTCATTGAAGGCGATATGCCCATCATTACCGACGCCGCCCATAAAAAGATGAATTTTACCCAAGGCGCGGATTTTTTCTTCGTAGCGAAGACACTCAGCCTCTACATCAATTGCGTTTCCATCAAGTAAGTTAATATTCTGTTTTTGAATATTGATGTGATCAAAGAAGTTTTTATGCATAAAACTATGATAACTTTCAGGATGATTTTGTGGCAACCCGACATATTCGTCCATATTGAAAGTGACCACATGTTCAAAACTGACCTGTCCGGCCTGATAAAGTTCAACTAAGCATTTATAGGTTTGCAGGGGGGTTCCACCGGTAGGTAGCCCTAATACAAAGGGTTTAGTCGCGGTAGGTTGAAATGTGTTGATTCGTTTGACGATATGGTGAGCTGCCCATCGGCCAACTTGTTCTGCATAGGCGAGTGGAATTAATCTCATATTTACCTCGTTGATGCATTAATAAGAAACTCGGTCATCGGATAATTTCACTCCTAGCTGACTAACCACCGTCCGGACTCGAGGAATGATATTTTTAATGATAAAATAAGTGGGCTATAAACGCCAATGATTATCCATTTTTCATCATTATTTTGTTGATGTCTGTCATAAAATTGCTTCATTTAATTTGCGAAGAAAATTAATTCACTTTACATATACGATTGGTGATGGTGTCAAGCGTGAGCACGGCATCTGTGTCGTTGTACTTATTATCGTTCGTGCGCAGCTAAGGGGTTCAAGGTGAGTCTATTAAATTATTTACAACGTATAGGTCGGGCACTAATGGTGCCGGTTGCGACCTTACCCGCTGCGGCAATACTGATGGGGGTGGGGTATTGGATTGAACAAAGCAGCAGCAATTCTCATAATGCGTTAGCCGCATTACTGACGACCTCAGGGCTAGCGATACTTGATAATATGCCTGCACTGTTTGCCATCGGTATTGCTTATGGGATGTCTAAAGATAAGGATGGGGCTGCGGCATTAACTGGATTTATTGGCTTTCTGGTTGTGACAAATCTCTGTGCTCCAAGTGCAGTGAGTCTGATCCAACACATCCCAATTGATCAAGTGCCTCTCGCTTTCCAAAAAATTAAAAATCCCTTCATTGGCATTTTAGTCGGTGTCTGTTCTGCCGAGGTCTATAATCGTTACAGTCACGTGGAACTGCCCAAAGCGCTCTCGTTTTTTAGTGGCCGTCGACTGGTACCGATTTTAGTCTCTTTTTTGATGATCGCAGTCGCTTTCATTTTGATGTATATCTGGCCACTGGTCTTCAATGCGTTAGTCGATTTTGGGATTCATATCCAAAAAATGGGCGCTGTTGGGGCGGGGATTTACGCATTCTTCAACCGTATATTGATTGCAGTTGGTCTTCACCATGCATTGAATGCCGTATTCTGGTTTGACGTTGCAGGCATCAATGATATCCCCAATTTCTTGGGCGGCGCAAAATCTATCGCGGATGGCACAGGGATCGTCGGGGTTACGGGGCGCTATCAGGCTGGTTTTTTCCCGGTAATGATGTTTGGTCTACCGGGGGCCGCTTTAGCTATTTGGCAATGTGCTCGTCCTGAAAACAGAGCCAAAGTCGGCAGTATTATGCTGGCCGCCGCGTTTGCCTCTTTCTTCACGGGTATCACTGAGCCGCTTGAGTTCTCTTTTATGTTTGTTGCGCCGGTATTATTTGTGATACACGCAGTATTAACTGGGCTATCGGTCTTTATTGCTGCGTCAATGCATTGGATTTCCGGTTTTGGGTTTAGTGCAGGATTAGTGGATATGATCCTATCCTCGCGTAATCCGCTTGCAACACATTGGTATATGCTCATCCCACAAGGTCTTGCTTTCTTTGTTATCTACTATGTTGTTTTCCGTTTTACTATTCTGAAATTCGACCTTAAAACACCTGGCCGTGAACCGGAAGGGGATATCATTGAAATGGAAGGTGTCGAAGAGAACGTTAGCGCCTCACAGGCGGGCGAATCAAGTAATGAATCATTGGCTCGTCGTTATATAGCGGCAGTCGGTGGGACCGCTAATCTTACTCATATTGATGCCTGCATCACACGTTTACGCTTATCGGTTGCTGATGCGGATAAAGTGAATGATGCACTAGCGAAAAAACTTGGTGCTTCTGGGGTGCTACATCTCAATAAACAGAGCATTCAAATTGTGATTGGAACCCAAGCAGAAGCGATAGCCGAGGCAATGAAGTCGGTCAGTAAAAAAGGGCCGATCAGTGCAGTGTTACCCGCGCTCTCTTCGCCCATTTCAATCAAAAATAATGAAACCGTCGCACCGCAGTTAACAGCAATCCATAAGACGCCAGCCTTGGCCACGCTCGTTGCACCCGTTAGCGGGGAAATTGTACCGTTAGAACAAGTTCCTGATGCGGCATTCTCTTCAAAAGCCGTCGGTGACGGAATTGCCATCAATCCAACCGGCGATACCGTTGTTGCGCCGCTATCAGGAACAATTGTTAAAATTTTTGCGACCAATCATGCTTTCTGTCTCGAATCGACGCAGGGAGCAGAGATTATTGTGCATATGGGGATTGATACTGTTGCGCTGGAAGGGCGAGGATTTGAGCGCTTAGTTGAAGAAGGTGCCGATGTGGAACAAGGGCAGCCTATCTTGAAAATGGATTTGGACTACCTATCACGCCACGCGCCATCAATGATAAGTCCGATCGTGATTAGCAATAGTGACGACTATACGAGTATCGTATTGCAAGCTGAAAAAAATGTTGTTGCTGGACAATCTGAAATCTTGGCGATTATAAAATAGTCGCTTAACAGCAATTCACACTTAGGCAGGAGAGAATCCTGCCTTTTTTATCGCTGTTTTCTAACTAACGGTTGTTTATCTGTCTAGCTTTATGGATCATAAGGAAAACAGTTTATAGACAATACCGTTCACCGAAATTGAGGGATTTACGATGAGTGAGGCTGAAGCCCGCCCAAGCAACTTTATTCGTCAGATCATTGATGAAGATCTGGCGAGTGGCAAACATAACCAAGTTCATACTCGCTTCCCACCTGAACCTAATGGTTATTTACATATTGGACATGCGAAGTCCATCTGCCTAAATTTCGGTATTGCTCAAGATTATCAAGGGCAGTGTAATTTACGCTTCGATGATACTAACCCGGTAAAAGAAGATATCGAGTTTATTGAGTCAATAAAGCGTGATGTGGAATGGCTAGGTTTCACTTGGCAGGGTGAGCCCCGTTTTTCGTCAGATTATTTCGATCGTCTTTATGACTATGCCCTTGAACTGATCAACAAAGGTCTGGCGTACGTGGATGAATTGACGCCTGAACAAATTCGCGAATACCGTGGTTCCTTGACGTCACCAGGCAAAAATAGTCCCTATCGTGACCGCAGTATTGATGAAAACAGAGCGCTTTTCGAGAAAATGCGTGCAGGGGAATTTGCTGAGGGAGCTGCCTGTTTACGTGCGAAGATCGATATGGCCTCAAATTTTATTGTGATGCGCGATCCCGTGCTCTATCGCATTAAATTTGCTGAGCATCATCAAACGGGTAATAAGTGGTGTATCTACCCAATGTATGATTTTACCCACTGTATTTCTGATGCGATTGAAGGTATTACGCACTCGCTCTGTACTTTAGAGTTCCAAGATAACCGTCGTTTATATGATTGGGTATTGGATAATATCACGATTGATGCGCGTCCTCGTCAATATGAATTCTCTCGTCTTAACCTCGAATATGCAGTGATGTCAAAGCGTAAATTGACTCAACTTGTTGCGGAGAACATTGTCGAGGGGTGGGATGATCCGCGTATGTTGACCGTTTCAGGTCTACGTCGCCGTGGTTATACCGCCGCATCGCTGCGCGAGTTTTGTCGTCGTATTGGCGTCACTAAGCAAGACAATATTGTAGAAATGGCCTCGCTAGAATCATGTATCCGTGATGATTTAAATGAGAATGCACCACGCGCAATGGCGGTGTTAGATCCCGTTAAGATGATTATTGACAATCTTCCTGATGATTATCAAGAGACCTTAACGGTATCAGAGCACCCAAACCGTTCTGACATGGGGACTCGTGCAGTCACCTTTAGTCGAGAAATCTGGATCGATCGTGCTGATTTTCGCGAAGAAGCGAACAAACACTACAAGCGTTTAGTGTTGGGTAAAGAAGTTCGTTTACGTAATGCTTATGTTGTCAAAGCCGAGCGTGTCGAAAAAGATGAACAGGGTGAAATTACCGTCATCCACTGTACTTGTGATCGTGAAACGCTGGGTAAAGATCCTGCGGACGGGCGTAAAGTTAAAGGTGTTATCCACTGGGTTTCAGCCGTCACCGGACTGCCAGCAGAATTTCGTCTTTATGATCGTCTATTTAGCGTCCCTAATCCGGCGGCTGAGGATGACTTTTTGACGGCGATTAACCCTGAATCACTCACTATACGTCAGGGGTTTGTCGAGCAAAGTTTAGCTAAAGCGCAAGCGGATCAGCCTTATCAGTTCGAGCGGGAAGGCTACTTCTGCGCCGATAGTCAGTATTCCAGTGCCACTCATCTGGTCTTTAACCGCACCGTTGGGTTACGAGATACCTGGCAAAAAGCAGTTTAAGTGATCGCCATCAGTAGGACATTTTAACGGTGTCCTACTGGTTTGCAGGCTTTGATTGATCTCTCTATCCCTACAACATCTCTTTAGCCCCAGCATTTATCTTCATCTTCCTTCACTTTTTAATCTTATCTTAATTATTCTTGCGTATAAGAGCATGTTGACGTCTGGTTTAAGCGCGTATTGCTAAAAGCAATAGGCATAATAATCGCTATCGAGTGATAGTATTGTGGGATGAGGTAATAATGATTAAGACTGTCTTGGCGGGATGCGAAAAATTACGTCGTTATAGAGATTTCTATTTCGGTATTAAGCCAGATAGCATACAGTTTTATCAGCTAGGTGACGGGTATCTAGAAACCTTCTCTCTCTTATATCGATATACTGCTAACACCCATTACTTACACAGTGATAAAACCCACGATTCATTTTTAACTGTGAGTGCACAACGGTTAAGACAGAATGCTGAGCAAGGGCAAAAAGCCTTGCAAAACATCGATTTTACGCAAGTGCTTATGGCTGTTGGACAACAGCTCTATCTCGCTACCAGTACAATTTCTGCCGATAAAGAAGGTCTTTTTCTTGCGGCAACACTTTATAATAAAGCCGAAAGTTTTGACCCTTATCGTCAATTCGTTGAAATGCACCAAGAATTACCGTTAATGCTGACTGCTTTTTTTAACGAAGCGGTTACGACAAGCGAATTACTCAAAAAGTCTGCATATGAAGCCTCGGTTAACGGCTTTCTAAATAACAACTTTGAGGGTTACCAATATTATCGCCGCCTAATGAATCGTCTTTATGTCATGATAAATATGGGCTTTTATTTACTAAGGACAGCATCTGTTGACATGAAACCTTTCCTTCAGGCCCTTTACCAAAGCCACCTTAGTCAGAAATGGGTGATAGCGAAACAGGATAAATTGCAGTATTTCCATCGTCAGAAATGGGACATTAACCATTTTAGATTTATTGAGGAAAAGGGCGGGGAGCTTTGTTATCGGCCAGAGACTGGCGAACTAGTGATGCCGCCTAATTATAGCCAACCTGATATTGGTGGGGCACTTTGTGCGATAACTCGGCAGTATGAGGTTGATAAACTCAGTTATTCATCACGAAATGGGGTAAACACGCCTTCTGAACTCAAAACAAGAGTGGCTAAAACGGTTATGGTGATGGAGTGAGTGAGCACTGAATATAAAAAAACCCACTATAAGTGGGTTATTTTAACGATCGGCTTAGCGTTCTTCGTGCAAGGTATCGTCTGTGCGACAATCACCGCCGGTGCAATGTCCATAAAGGTATAAGCTGTGGTTAGTCAGTTTAATACCGAAGCGTTTCGCAATATCACGTTGTCGAGTTTCGATAAACTCATCAGAAAATTCAATGACACGACCACAGTCTAAGCAAATCAGATGATCATGATGTTGCTGCTGGGTTAATTCAAAGACTGATTTTCCACCTTCAAAATTATGTCGGGTAACGATACCTGCGTCATCAAATTGGTTTAAGACACGGTATACGGTGGCTAAACCAATTTCTTCACCCATATCAATAAGCCGCTTATACAAATCTTCCGCACTGACGTGGTGACATTCTGGTTCTTGAAGCACTTCCAAAATTTTGAGTCTTGGTAGCGTGACCTTCAGTCCAGCTTTTTTCAATGCAGAGTTGTTATCAGTCATGCAATATTGTCCTGTTACTTTATTAAGAGGAGCATTAATCAGCACCTCTTATATTTAAATTCGCTCATTACACTAACACATTAGGTAGCAAAACCCCATCAAGCATTGAGGATTTCTTTTAACTGCATTTCATCAGAAATTTGTTGAGCCCAGCTTGTTACCCTTTGATTTGTCAACTCTGGCTGACGATCTTCATCGATGGCTAACCCTAAGAAATGCGTATCATCCGCTAAACCTTTAGACTCTTCAAAATGGTAACCTTCGGTTGGCCAATGTCCAACGATCACCGCACCTTTCGGCTCGATAATGTCGCGGATTGTTCCTAAAGCATCACAGAAATACTCTGAGTAATCTTCTTGGTCGCCACAGCCGAACAGTGCAACGAGCTTGCCGTTAAAATCAATTTCTTCGAGCGTTGGGAAAAAATCGTCCCAATCACACTGGGCTTCACCGTAATACCAAGTAGGGATGCCTAATAAGAGGATATCATAAGCTTCAAGGTCCTCTTTGGCACATTTAGCAATATCATGAACGTCAGCAACCTCTTTACCTAGCTGCTTTTGAAGCATTTTTGCGATATTTTCAGTGTTGCCGGTATCACTACCGAAAAAGATGCCTACGATTGCCATGGGAAGCTTTACCTCTTGAATCTATGTTCTAATAGAATGAATAACCATAGTTACGATAATAGCAGACCTGAAATTCTTGCGGAACTTGTAAAGCCTGTTGATTTATCAGTGTGTGCTCATTAATCACCCGCCAGAGCGAGTTGCGAGGCGATCATCGTTTCAATCAGTTCACTTCGGCTCATCTGATGCTTCTCTGCCAAAGTATTTAGCGCTTCAACGATTTCGCTGGGCATTTTGAGTTCAACCCGCTGTAAGCCTTTATCTTTATCTCGTCGTAACTGATTACGTTTATTTATACGTAACTGCTCATCTCGTGTGAGGGGACTTGTTTTAGGGCGTCCTGGGCGGCGCTCTTCTGCAAACAAATCCAGAGTAGTTCGGTCAGTGTGTTCTTTTGCCATGATGAGAAAATGAGTACCTGCAGAACGTCTTAGGGTTAAGCCTTTGCTGCATCATGATATAGGTCGTTGATGCCTGCCAAAATGAGCGCGCAATGATACTCTACCGTATCGCGCAGCGCCATCGAAAATCGTGGGCAGGCCGTTTTTTATCAGTCTTCAGCGAGAAAACGATGAATTGCTCGCTGGACTGTTTGCGGTTTTTCAGCGTGTACCCAATGGCCAGCACCGGCAATAATATAAGCTTTGGCCTGTGGGAATTGTTTCAGTAGTGCGGTCTGGTATTTAGGGTCAAGGTATGCTGAATTTTTGCCGCGAATAAACAAAATAGGGTCTCGCCACGTGGGGAGCTCTTGCCAACCGGAAATAGTGTCATAATTGTTCCACAAGGCTGGAATGTTGAACCGCCACTCACCTTGGTGAAAAGATTTTAGTAAGAATTGTATGACTTCGGGCTCGTCAATATACGCTTCCATAATCGTCTTCGCTTCACGACGATCGGTGACACGGGCTTGAGTCACCGCGTCTAATGCGCTAAACATAGAGTCATGGCGACGAATGGTATAGGTGACGGGCGCAATATCAATAATAACCATTTGTTTAACACGTTCCGGGTAACATGCCGACATGGCCATCGCAATTTTGCCGCCCATCGAGTGACCAATAACGATAACCTCTGAAAGACTATGCGTATCGAGAGTATCGAACATATCTTGTGCCATCTCAGCGTAATTCATACTGTCGCAGCGGGGAGATAGGCCGTGATTGCGTACATCAACTTGAAGTACGGTATGTGTTTGACGCAAGTCACGGGCTAAGATGCCTAAATTATCTAAACTCCCAAATAAGCCATGTATAAGAAGTATTGCAGGTTGATTTGTGACGTATTGTGCAGAATGCAGGCGGTTATTTAAAATCATCGTTAAAGATCTTACTGTTAATAGGCTAAGTTAAGGTATCATTAAATTTATCTTAGAGCTTATATTTTGAAAGCTTAAGGCATTATCTGAGTTTTGGCGTAAAACAGGCAAAAGCGTTTGGCCGACGCCAGTTTAATTTTATAATCGCACCGACTTAAATACTGCTATGAATTCACTTATGATTAAAGCGGGCTTAAGTCTCAAATATTTTTGTACGGACTACAATGAAAACGATTGAAATAGATGACGACCTATATCGCTATATCGCCAGCCATACTCAACATATCGGTGAGAGCGCATCTGAGATTTTACGCAGAATGTTACAAGTCACTGAACAAACGTTGCTCACTGCAGAGAGTTCGGTGGTGATCCCAGAAGCTGCTCCTAAGGCGAAAGCGGTGAACGATAAAAAGCCTGCTGAGCGTGTTCGTGCAGTCCGTGAACTCCTGCTTTCCGATGAGTATGCTGAGCAAAAGAGGGCCGTCAACCGTTTCATGTTGATACTCTCTACGCTTTACCAACTTGATACAGAAGCCTTTGCGCAGGCGACCCAATCGATGCAGGGACGGACTCGTCTTTATTTTGCGGGTGACGAATTAACATTATTACAAAGCGGTAATCATACTAAACCTAAGCATATCGCACATACCCCTTACTGGGTGATCACCAATACCAATACGGGTCGCAAGTGCAGTATGATCGAACATATTATGCAAACAATGAAGTTACCGCAGGAACTGACAGATAAAGTTTGCGGAACGCTATAAATACACTACCTGTACCGGAGAAGGACTCATGGCAACTCACCCTAGAGCTGGACAGCCAGCTGGGCAAAATGATTTGATTAATGTCGCACAGCTGACGGCTCAATATTATGTACTGACTCCTGATTTAGCTAACACGGAGCATGCTGTGAAGTTTGGTACCTCTGGACATCGCGGTAGTGCGGCACGCCATAGTTTTAATGAAGCGCATATTTTAGCCATAGCGCAAGCCATTGCAGAAGAACGCCAAAAACAAGGTATTACTGGCCCTTGTTATGTTGGTAAAGACACGCATGCGCTCTCAGAGCCTGCGATGATCTCGGTACTGGAAGTTCTGCTGGCTAATGGTGTTGAAGTGATTATTCAATCTGATAATGGCTACACGCCGACACCTGCTATTTCTAATGCGATTCTCGTACATAATCTTCAGCAAGGTCCACAAGCAGATGGTATCGTTATCACTCCATCGCACAATCCCCCTGAAGACGGTGGTATAAAGTACAATCCACCCAATGGCGGCCCGGCGGATACGAATGTGACTAAAGTGGTTGAAGATCGGGCTAATGCGCTGATTCAATCCGGGTTACAAGGGGTTAAACGCCTTTCTGTTTCAGAAGTCCATGCCAGTCCGTTATTAAAACAAGTTGATCTTATTCAACCTTACGTAGAAGGTCTTGCTGAGGTTATTGATTTTGATGCAATAAAAAAAGCAGGATTACATATCGGTGTCGATCCGCTAGGGGGTAGCGGTATTGAGTACTGGAAGCGTATTGCCGAGCATTACGCACTTGATATCACCTTGGTCAATGACCATGTGGATCAGACATTTCGCTTTATGCATCTAGATAAAGACGGTGCAGTTCGGATGGATTGCTCTTCTGAATGTGCGATGGCGGGTTTACTGGCCTATCGTGAGCAGTTTGATTTAGCATTTGGTAACGATCCCGATTATGACCGTCACGGCATTGTCACGCCTGCTGGATTGATGAACCCCAACCACTATCTTGCTGTTGCAATCAATTACCTTTTCCAACATCGCCCGCAATGGGGCCAAGATGTTGCTGTCGGTAAAACCCTAGTATCGAGTGCGATGATTGACCGTGTAGTTAAGGATATTGGACGTAAACTGATTGAAGTGCCGGTCGGCTTCAAATGGTTCGTCGAGGGGCTTTACGAGGGGACGTTAGGTTTTGGCGGAGAAGAGAGCGCCGGGGCCTCCTTCCTTCGTTTTGATGGTTCTGCATGGTCGACGGATAAAGATGGCATTATTATGTGTCTTCTTGCCGCAGAAATTACGGCAGTTACTGGAAAAAACCCACAGCAACATTACGATGAGCTTGCTGAAAAGTTTGGTTCCCCCAGCTACAATCGTTTACAAGCCGCGGCAACGTCTGCACAAAAAAGTGCATTATCTAAACTTTCACCCGAAATGGTTAGCGCCGATACTCTTGCCGGGGATCCCATTATTGCTCGTCTCACGCGTGCGCCAGGTAATGATGCTTCGATTGGCGGGCTAAAGGTGATGACAGAGAATGGATGGTTTGCGGCGCGTCCTTCTGGCACTGAAGATGCTTATAAGATTTACTGTGAAAGTTTCCTCGGTGCTGAACATCGACTGCGTATTGAAAAAGAAGCGGTAGAAATTGTCAGCGAAGTCTTGAAAAACGCGTAATTCTTATGCTGTAAAAAGGCGCCTAGATGGCGCCTTTTTTGTTTTTTGACTACACTTATGACCTATTTATAAACACTTACTGGTCTATTTTTTACTAAAAAAATTGAAAAGGATGACAATCCATGAAGCTTACACTTGCCAGATTTTATTGGCCTGCCGAGGCTCTGGTCGAGGCACTGGACTTTCCTGACGTTGTTCAAAGTGAAGCGGGCTCAGTAAGCGTTTCTATTATCGATATTCCGTTAACGCATAAAAGTATTAATGCATTATTAACGCCGCCGTTTTATTTAGAGCAGTGGTTTCAAGAACAAGGTCTCTATCTCGATACATTGTGCGGTGTCGTGATTGATAACTATTATCCCCCTGAACATCCCGATAGCTCAAAGATTAGGCGAGTTTTTTGTCTACTAGCGGATGAGCTCGATGTGATTCCTATTATTAATAAGAATGATTTATCGGATTCAACTCAATGGGAACATTTTATTGAACAGGTAAGTGTATTACATGAGTTCAATCAACTGTTGAACGAGACATTGACTGCACATCGGTTGATTGAGTTTCATACCCGCTACAAAATGTTATTTCTCGCCCATTCACAACCTGCTTATCGTCAGTTGGGGCCATTGATCGCTCAGATAAAACATGAGCCTTCTTTGCATGACTTTGCCCACCAATATCGTCAACATTTTATGCGTTTACTTCGTTACCCAGCAACAGTACAAAATCACACTAATGTCGTGATGCATCTGCAAGGTTACTTTCGTAAGAAAGTGAGTGATGAAGCGCGTCAGCAGCTAACGACACTGATTCATCAATACCGACTGGGTGAGATTTCTTTGCAGGCCGTTAAACATCAGCTTCGTCTTTTACAAGAGGCCGCTCCCCACGGTTGGTTAGCTCAACAACGTTACCTTTATCCTTGGTTTATTGAATACGACTTATAGGCGCTATAACATGTCGCAGCAGCATTTAGTATGGTTTCGCCACGATTTACGTTTACGTGATAATCCCGCGCTTTCTGCCGCGTGTCTAGATAATGAAGCAGAGGTGCTTGCGTTATGGTGTATTACTCCGGACCAGTGGCAACACCATAACGTTTCTCCACGGCAGCTCAACTATCAATATGATGCGTTGCGCGTTTTACAGCAGGATTTACGGGAACTTGGCATTCCTTTATTAATTATTGAGAGTAAAGACTATCACTCCCTTGAGCAGGATTTTATCCGCTTATGTGCGGAACATAAGATAGATAAGGTTTTTTATAATCATCAATATGAATTGAACGAACGCCAACGGGATCAGCGTATTGAAGCGCTTTGCGATCAAAATAAGATTATCTGCCAAGGCTTTAATGATGCAACGATTTTTCCTCCCGGAACGGTGCTGACTGGGCAGGGTAAGATGTATCATGTCTTTACGCCTTTTGCGCGAGCGGTATTAAAAAAACTTGTAGCAGAGGAGATAGAATGCAGCCCTCTGCCTCATAAACGCAAATATCCTTCGTCGGTATGCGGTTCGACGCTCCGTGACTTCTCCAGTCCGGAAGGACAATATGACACAACACGATTTCCGCTAGGACATGATGCTGCACTACATCGATTACGCGACTTTTCAACACATCAGGTAGAACATTACGCAGACAAACGCGATTTACCGGCTGACGACGACACCAGTCTTCTCTCTGCGGCCTTGGCGATAGGGCTTCTTTCTCCCAAACAATGTGTCAAACGTATTGTTCATGATTACCCTAATGTTTTTGAACAGCCCGGCGGCCCAGCAACCTGGCTTAACGAATTAATTTGGCGAGATTTTTATCGGCATTTATTAGTCTCGGAACCTCAGCTTTGTCGTTATAAACCTTTTCAAACTTGGACTGATCATATTCAATGGCAAAATAATCAACAACAGTTCACGGCTTGGTGTGAAGGTAATACCGGATTTCCTATTGTTGATGCGGGGATGCGTCAACTAAACAAAACGGGGTGGATGCATAATCGATTACGTATGGTGTGTGCGAGCTTTTTAGTCAAAGATCTGCTGATTGATTGGCGATGGGGAGAGCGTTATTTCTCTCAACAGCTTATTGATGGTGATCTTGCTGCGAACAATGGCGGTTGGCAATGGGCAGCCTCTACCGGTACCGATGCCGCACCATACTTTCGTATTTTTAATCCTACGCGCCAAGGCGAGCGTTTCGACCCTCAGGGAAAATTTATACGTCAGTGGCTGCCTGAGCTCAGCGCAGTACCTGAAAAAAGTATTCACGAACCTTGGCTATGGGCTGACAAGCTAAAGAAGAAACTTGATTATGCCAGGCCAATTGTGGAGCATCGTCAAGCACGAGAGGCTACTTTACGGGCCTTTGAAGATGCGCGTAAATATCGATAATTGTAAGAGTTAGGATACTGAATGAAAAACACCCTCTTAGAACAGCATATTGATGGGTACTTAAATAGCCATCAGTTCAAAGATTACGCACCTAATGGCTTACAAGTCGAAGGACGGGAATCCGTTAAGCGGATTGTAACTGGTGTCACGGCTTGCCAAGCATTACTCGATCGTGCGGTTGAGTTAGAGGCCGATGCCATCATCGTGCACCACGGCTATTTTTGGAAAAATGAGCCGGTAGTCATTAAAAATATGAAGCGTCAACGATTAAAGACGCTGTTGGCTAACGATATTAATCTTTACGGATGGCATCTCCCTTTAGATGCACACCCGGAAGTGGGTAACAACGTTCAATTAGCAAAGTTGCTCGGTATCACCCTGAAAGGGGAAATTGAGCCTTATTTGTTGGAAGGGGAGTTTGAAAAACCACTGACGGCTGAACAACTTTCCCAACGTTTAGCCGAGAAATTACAACGGCAGCCACTGTATTGTGGCCCAGATGATCAAGCAGAGATAAAACGGATCGCTTGGTGCACTGGAGGTGCCCAAGACTTTATCGAGCGTGCGGCCGATGCAGGTGTCGACGCCTTTATAACGGGTGAGGTCTCAGAGCGGACTGTTCATATCGCCCGGGAAAGAGGTATACATTTTTTCGGTGCAGGACATCATGCTACAGAGCGTGGCGGTATCCAAGCATTAGGCGAATGGCTAAAACGTCATCATGGATTAGAGGTGACTTTTATTGATATTGAGAATCCCGTTTAGGTTAACGCCTTAAATACTCATAAAAAGATGATGTTCTCTTAACCCTTTCACAAATAACTGATAATGTAATCTAACGTATCATTGACCTATTGTGACAGTCACTAGGGAGTGAGCCTTGTTAGAGACGCGTTATTATATGTTGGGAGAAAAGACACTGGTCATCGAATCACCACCGCCAGTGTCTCTTTCTGTCCAACAACGTATTTGGGGACTTGCACAGACGGTCATTCATGAACCGACAGTGGCGGAAGTGGTTCCGGGTATGAATAACATTACCATCCATCTCACGCATATACCCACCTCTAAGCAGGAAGCGATAGCCTGTCTAAAACGTTGGTGGAATGATGCAGAATCTTACCAACCCCATTCTCGCAATATTGATATTCCGGTTATTTATGGTAAGCACTACGGCCCGGATCTTTTGTCGATGGCAGAGCAGGTAGGATTGACTCCCCAACAGGTTGTCGAACAACATACTGCAGCGCGCTATACCGTCTTTTTTATTGGGTTTCAGCCAGGATTCCCTTACTTATCGGGACTCTCTCCTGCACTAGCCTGTCCACGTCTTGCTGTTCCACGATTGCGGGTCCCAGCAGGCAGTGTAGGCATAGCGGGTAGCCAGACGGGAATCTATCCTCTTGCCTCTCCTGGAGGATGGCAAATCATTGGTCAAACGTCTCATCAATTATTTGATGAGAAAAGAGCTGACCCTTTCTTGCTCAGACCGGGTGATACGGTACGTTTTTTACCGCAAAAGGAGGGCGTATGCTAACGGTGATTAAAGCGGGTTTAGCTACGTCACTGCAAGACCAAGGACGTTTTGGTTTAGCGCAATTTGGGGTAGGTCGATGTGGCGCACTTGACCTTCCAGCAATGCAGACCGCGAATTTGCTGGTGGCAAATCCGAGAGAGTCAGCGGTAATTGAAATCACACAAGGTAATGCGGTATTTCAATTTGAGCGTGACTGTTGGTTTGCTTTGACCGGTGCAGAGTGCCAAAGTACCTTATCTGGACAAGCGGTGGTCACGGGATGGCGATATCATGCACGTGCGGGAGAGTGTTTACGATTACACTCCCCAATAAGAGGGATGCGGAGTTACTTAGCGGTCAGTGGCGGATTTAACTTACCGACCGTGATGGGGTCACAAAGCACTGATTTAAATGCTGGTTTCGGTGGATTTCAAGGTCGATTCTTGCAAAATGGTGATGTCCTGACCTTTAATGATCCATCACGAACCTTCAAGCGTTCGGTAGGGGTAAGACAGATCCTTTGGGGAAATCGTGTCAGGGTTATTCCCGGACCCGAATTTAAACAGTTTAGTCGTGACTCTCAACTGGCGTTTTGGCGTACTGGATGGACAGTGACGACGCAAAGTAACCGTATGGGACATCGACTACAGGGTCGAGTGCTAAAATTGACTCATCATCAAGAGTTACTTTCTCATGGAGTATTACCTGGAACCATTCAAGTCCCCCCCAGCGGTCAACCCGTTGTCCTATTAGCCGATGCCCAAACTACCGGTGGCTACGCTCGCATAGGGCAAGTCATCGATTGTGATCTTTATCATTTGGCACAATTGCGTCCACGTGAGCCGTTACATTTTATCTATTGTACTTTGGAGCAAGCTAAGATCGCTGCACGCGCACAGCAGCAAGTGCTGACGATGATCGAGTGGGGCGTTACACGAAATCAGTAAACGATAATTCTGCGCTATCTCATTGTTTTGAAGTGGCTATCTGAGAGTAAAACATGCACTTTTAGTGTCACGAGGGTGTTGTAGTTGACATTTGTTGACTACACTTATCCTATATTACTCTGGCTACCGTATTTAATAGGTACCGGTCCCATTAAATTTAACAAGGAGTTTTCACGTGGCAAAAAAAATTAATTTTCTGAGTGATCTCACCGGCTCGTTCTCTACACCTTGTAGTGAAAATCCAACGGTACGCATGATCGAAGCGGCTTACCAGAACGAAGGGATGAACGCGCGTTTTATCACTTGCGAAGTGGGACCCGAAACATTGTCACATGCGATCAATGGCGCGATTGCTATGGGATGGAAAGGATTTAGCTGCTCGCTGCCAAATAAACAAGAAGTCATTCAATATCTTGATGATTTAGATACCTCAGCACAGGTAATCGGTGCCGTAAACTGTGTAGTGATTAAAGAAGGGAAACTGACAGGGTATAACACGGACGGAAAAGGATTTATCGAAGCGCTTTGTGATATTACATCGGTTAAAGGAAAACATATCACGTTGTTAGGTGCGGGAGGGGCGGCCCGAGCCATTGCTGTCGAGGCGGCCTTAGCTGGAGCAAAACATATCACCCTCGTTAATCGTAATCAGGAACGTGGTGAAGCTCTTGTGAAGTTGATAGAAGAAAACACTAAAGCTAAAGCATCGTTCGTTAAGTGGACTAAACATGTCAGCATAGAAAGTGAAACTGAAATTTTGGTTAATGCCACCTCCATTGGCCTTAATGATGCACAAGCGATCCCTGATATTGATATGGATAGCCTTCACAAAGAGATGATTATCGCAGATGTGATCCCAAACCCACCGGAAACCAAGTTACTGCGTGAAGCCGCGAAGAAAGGGTGTACAACGCTTAACGGACTAAATATGTTGGTGAATCAAGGTGCGCAAAATATTTATAATTGGTTTGGAAAAAAAGTAGATCGTGAACCTATGAAAGCCTCTCTTAAAGAGATATTCGAGGCCAAATAAGTAAAAATGGGGAGCTAAAAGCTCCCCATTTTTACTGGATATGTTTAGCGTTTCGATTCAAATTTGCGTTCAGCATATCCGGTATACAGTTGACGAGGTCGTGCGATTTTCATTCCCTCTTCATGCATCTCGATCCAGTGAGAAATCCATCCAACTGTTCTCGCCATAGCGAAAATAACCGTAAACATAGAGGTTGGTATTCCCATTGCTTTCAAGATCAATCCTGAGTAAAAATCCACATTAGGATAGAGCTTACGTTCGATAAAATAAGGATCATTAAGGGCAATATGCTCAAGCTGCATCGCGACTTCTAAAAGATCGTCTTTCATACCGAGTTCTTCAAGAACTTCGTGGCAGGTTTCACGCATTACCGTGGCACGTGGGTCGTAATTTTTGTACACGCGATGCCCAAATCCCATTAAGCGGAATGAGTCATTTTTATCCTTCGCTCGACGTACGAACTCAGGAATATGCTCAACGCTGCTAATTTGTTCAAGCATATGCAAGGTTGCTTCGTTAGCCCCTCCATGAGCGGGCCCCCAAAGTGAAGCAATACCCGCAGCAATACATGCAAATGGGTTTGCACCTGAAGAACCAGCGGTTCTGACTGTAGACGTCGAGGCATTTTGTTCGTGATCAGCATGTAGGATAAGAATACGATCCATCGCTCGTTCAAGAACAGGGTTAATTTTGTACTCTTCACAAGGTGTGGCAAACATCATGTGTAAGAAGTTACCGGCATAAGAGAGATCGTTGCGCGGATAAACAAAAGGTTGACCGATTGAATACTTGTAACACATTGCTGCGACGGTTGGCATTTTAGAGAGAAGTCGGAAAGCAGCGATTTCCCGATGGCGAGGATTATTAACATCCATCGAATCGTGATAAAACGCGGCTAATGCGCCCGTAACGCCACACATGACAGCCATTGGATGTGAATCCCGACGAAATCCATGGAACAGTCGAGTAATTTGCTCGTGGATCATCGTATGGCGGGTCACTTGTGTTTTAAATTGCTGGTACTGTTCAGCAGTAGGAACTTCACCATTCAGGAGTATATAGCAAACTTCAAGGTAGTCAGATTGAGTTGCTAATTCGGCAATTGGGAATCCGCGATGTAGTAGGATACCTTCCTCACCATCAATATAGGTAATTTTAGATTCGCAAGAGGCGGTAGATGTGAAACCAGGATCGAAAGTGAAGACGCCATGAGTTCCTAACGTACGTACATCTATAACATCTTGGCCTAATGTTCCTTTAAGTACATTAAGGTCGACGACTGACTCACCGGAGCCTAGTGTAAGTGTCACCTTTTTATCTGTCATTTATTGCCTCCAAAAAGAACGGTTGGAACGGTATCCCAATACAGTTTCGCGAAATTGTTAAATTTTTGTCATCAATTTATATCAAAACTGAGTAAGGTCGTATAGAGCTCATCATGGGCTAAAATAAGGCGTTATCCTACGATATTTTCGTAACTAAGTAGGATGCCCTTGTTTTAAAATCATTTTACTTAATATTGCTGGATTTGAATGCTCAATAAAAAAAATCAGTTTCGTGATCGGGTCGATGGTTTCATAACCTTTAGCTATGAAACCATCGGCTCACAATAACAAAATTTCATTTTATGTTTTAGTGTGATTAGCTGTAAGAATAGTTATTTATTTACATCAAATCAGTAGATTAGCAATCGGTAAATATCAGTTATAGTGAGAGAGATCACTGATTTGTTTTTATTTACACAAAGAAATTGTAGAGTAATTGTAATAATAATGTGATCTATCTATAATCCCTACTAGGTCTCCGGATTTACCTGTTTCAGGAGGCAGCCAGCGTTTTTCGTCTAACACTGGATGTAACTGTTCTGTGCGTGAGCTTCACCAGAAGCTGGCAAACAGCAGGGCCGGAGGAGACAAAATAAAAAAGAGCTGTGTGGGCAAAACCGTGAATAAACAAAGACCTGTCAACTTGGATCTCTCGACGATCCGGTTTCCCGTTACTGCAATAGCATCCATTCTCCACCGTGTTTCAGGGGTTATTACCTTTGTTGCACTAGGTATTCTTCTTTGGCTGTTAGGGCTCTCTCTCTCATCTCCAGAAGGTTTCGATAAAGCCGCCGCTATTATGGGAAGTTTCTTCGTGAAATTCATCCTATGGGGAATTCTGACTGCGCTGGCTTACCACATTGTCGGAGGTATCCGTCATCTACTTGCGGACTTTGGCTTTATGGAAGAAACGATGGTTGCTGGCAAACGAAGTGCAATCGCTTCATTTGTTATTGCCGCCATATTGTCGATTTTAGCGGGGGTTCTCGTATGGTAAACAATGTATCCGCACTGGGAAGGAATGGCGTCCATGACTGGCTATTATTGCGTGCGGCAGCGATAGTCATTGCATTGTATGTAGTCTATATTCTCGGTTTTTTTGTTGTAAGTGGTCCAATAAACTACGATATATGGCGTGGGTTCTTTGCGACGTCATTCACTAAAGTCTTTACGCTCCTTACCCTACTGTCCATTCTTATTCACGGCTGGATCGGCATGTGGCAAGTCTTGACTGACTACGTTAAGAATTTAGCCATCCGTCTTGTTGTGCAACTGATCATCATCGTCGCATTAGCTAGCTATGCGATCTATGGAACATTTGTCGTGTGGGGTGCGTAATGAAACTGCCTGTTAGAGAATTTGATGCCATTGTTATTGGTGCGGGTGGCGCAGGAATGCGTGCCGCATTACAAATTTCAGAATCTGGTCAAAGTTGTGCATTATTGTCCAAAGTCTTTCCAACGCGTTCACATACCGTCTCTGCACAAGGTGGGATTACCGTTGCACTAGGAAATACTCACGAAGATAACTGGGAATGGCATATGTATGATACCGTCAAAGGTTCCGATTACATCGGCGACCAAGACGCGATCGAGTATATGTGTAAAACCGGCCCGGAAGCGATCTTAGAACTTGAACATATGGGGCTGCCGTTCTCTCGTCTGGAAGATGGACGCGTTTATCAACGTCCATTTGGTGGGCAATCCAAAAATTTCGGCGGTGAGCAAGCTGCACGTACCGCAGCGGCGGCTGACCGTACTGGACATGCTCTACTGCATACGCTGTATCAACAAAACTTAAAAAAGCAGACAACTATTTTTTCTGAATGGTACGCTTTAGATTTGGTGAAAAATGCCGATGGAGCAATAGTTGGTTGTACGGCCATTTGTATTGAAACTGGAGAAGTGGTCTATTTTAAAGCGCAAGCGACTGTTCTTGCGACGGGTGGCGCAGGGCGTATTTATCAGTCGACGACGAATGCACACATTAATACTGGCGATGGTGTGGGTATGGCGCTACGCGCGGGTGTGCCAGTTCAAGATATGGAAATGTGGCAATTCCACCCAACGGGTATTGCAGGTGCCGGCGTCCTCGTCACTGAGGGATGTCGTGGTGAAGGTGGCTACTTATTGAACAAGCATGGTGAGCGTTTTATGGAGCGTTATGCACCTAACGCCAAAGACCTTGCGGGTCGTGATGTCGTCGCGCGTTCGATGATGATAGAAATCCGTGAAGGGCGCGGGTGTGATGGTCCTTGGGGACCCCATCTGAAGCTTAAACTGGATCATCTCGGCAGTGAGGTGTTGGAATCACGTCTTCCCGGTATTCTTGAGCTATCACGTACCTTCGCGCATGTCGATCCAATTAAAGAGCCAATCCCAGTTATCCCAACTTGCCATTATATGATGGGCGGCATCCCAACCAAAGTATCAGGTCAAGCCTTGACGGTTGACGAGCAAGGTAATGATGTCGTCATACCAGGATTGTTTGCTGTGGGTGAGATTGCTTGCGTATCGGTACACGGGGCAAACCGCTTAGGTGGGAATTCGCTATTAGATTTGGTCGTTTTTGGCCGCGCTGCCGGTATACACTTACAAGAATCGATCACATCTCAAGGTAAACTGCGTGACGCTACGGAAGAAGAGATTAACCAAGCGATGAGTCGTTATCAGCGTTGGGAAAACAACCGTGAAGGTGAAGATCCTGCTGAAATTCGCAAAGCGCTTCAAACCTGTATGCAGCATAACTTCTCAGTTTTCCGTGAGGGGGATGCGATGGCAAACGGTCTTGAAGAGCTTAAATCTATCCGTCAACGTTTACAAAATGCACGTCTTGATGATCGTTCGCCAGATTTCAACACACAGCGTATTGAATGTCTTGAACTCGATAACTTGATGGAAACGGCCTATGCAACCGCGGTTGCCGCTAACTATCGTACGGAAAGTCGTGGTGCACACAGTCGTTTTGATTATCCAGATCGTGATGACGAAAAATGGTTATGTCATAGCCTCTATCTGCCACAGAGTGAGAGTATGACCCGGCGAGAGGTGAATATGCAGCCTACACTGCGTGCACCATTCCCTCCTAAAGTGCGTACTTATTAATTGGCGGAGAGACCGATGAAACTCGAATTTTCTGTATATCGCTATAACCCAGAAGTCGACGATGCTCCGCGTATGCAAGATTATACGCTGGAGGCGGAAGAAGGGCGTGACATGATGTTGCTGGATGCGCTCATCAAGTTAAAAGAGCAAGATCCGACCTTAGCTTTTCGTCGCTCATGCCGTGAAGGGGTTTGCGGCTCCGACGGCATCAATATGAATGGTAAGAATGGGCTGGCTTGTATTACCCCGGTATCTGCCCTATCAGGAAAAGGTAAAATTGTCATTCGTCCCTTACCTGGTTTGCCGGTTATTCGTGACCTAGTAGTCGATATGGCACAGTTTTATACTCAATATGAAAAGATTAAACCTTTCTTGTTGAATGATAATAAAAATCCACCAGCGCGTGAATTTTTACAATCACCTGATGAACGTGCTCATCTTGATGGGTTATATGAATGTATACTTTGCGCGTGTTGTTCCACCTCGTGCCCCTCTTTCTGGTGGAATCCCGATAAATTTATCGGTCCGGCTGGGTTACTTGCAGCTTATCGATTCCTGATCGATAGCCGAGATACAGAGACGGAATCGCGCTTAGATAATTTGGACGATGCATTTAGTGTATTTCGTTGCCATAGCATTATGAATTGTGTCAATGTTTGTCCTAAAGGGCTCAATCCTACTAAAGCGATTGGTCATATTAAATCCATGTTACTAAAACGTGGTGCATAAAGCGGATTTACGGGGGGAATTTCCCCCCGTTTGCTTATGGATGCTTTGCCAATTGGACTAAAGACTGTCAGTCTGCTTGGCAAAGGTTCCCCTACGGGAGCAGGATTTATCGCACTCGTATTGCTGGACCGTTAGAACAGAGAGGTTTCTGTTCGGGTATCTCCGTTTAACGGTGAAATTATATTACGAAAAGCATAGCATTGCTTAAGGGATCACCATGCAGAATAGCGCAATGAAATCCTGGCTAGACACCTCTTGGCTGGCCGGCGCGAACCAGTCTTATATCGAACAGTTATACGAGGACTACCTCACTGATCCTGATTCGGTAGATAGTGTCTGGCGTGAAAGGTTCGCTCAGTTCCCCGCGGACGCTTTAAAACCTGATCAATTTCATTCCACAACTCGAGAGTATTTTCGGCGATTAGCCAAAGATGCGACGCGATACACCACATCAGTCAGTGATCCTGAAACTAACTCTAAACAAGTTAAAGTATTACAGCTGATCAATGCCTACCGCTTCCGTGGCCACCAAAAAGCGAATTTAGATCCGCTAGGGTTATGGCAGCAAGAAGATGTCGCGGATCTGGATCCCGCTTTTCATGGTTTAAGTCCTAGCGATTTTGACGAGAGTTTCAATGTAGGGTCTTTTGCATCGGGCAAAGAAACCATGAAACTCTCGGAAATTTATGCAGCATTGAAACAAACTTATTGCGGTTCAATTGGTGCAGAATATATGCATATCACCAATACCGAAGAGAAGCGTTGGATCCAACAACGTATTGAGTCAGTCGCGGGTCAGGCGACGTTCAGTACAGAAGAAAAGATTAAATTCCTAAAAGAACTCACTGCTGCTGAAGGCATGGAAAAGTATTTGGGGGCTAAATTCCCAGGAGCAAAACGCTTCTCGCTGGAAGGTGGGGATGCACTCATTCCCATGCTGCGCGAAATGATCCGCCATGCTGGGAAACAAGGTACGCAAGAAGTGGTCTTGGGCATGGCTCACCGTGGCCGCCTTAACGTTTTAATCAACGTACTGGGTAAGAAGACTCAAGATCTTTTTGATGAATTTGCAGGTAAGCACCATGAGCATCTCGGGGCAGGAGATGTGAAGTACCATATGGGCTTCTCATCAGATCTCGAAACCGAAGGTGGGCTAGTTCACCTAGCTTTAGCGTTCAACCCCTCGCATTTAGAAATTGTTAGCCCGGTGGTAATGGGGTCGGTACGAGCACGTTTAGATCGTCTGGACGAGCCTTCATCCATCAACAAAGTATTGCCCATTACTATACACGGTGATGCGGCGGTGATAGGGCAGGGTGTTGTTCAAGAAACGTTGAACATGTCACAAGCACGTGGGTTTATGGTTGGCGGTACGGTGCGTATCGTAATTAACAACCAAGTTGGTTTCACCACCTCTAATCCAAAAGACGCACGTTCGACCCCTTACTGTACTGATATTGGAAAGATGATCCAAACGCCAATCTTCCATGTCAATGCAGATGATCCAGAAGCCGTTGCTTTTGTCACGCGCTTAGCGCTGGATTACCGCAATACCTTTAAACGTGATGTCTTTATTGATCTCGTCTGTTACCGTCGTCACGGACATAACGAAGCTGATGAGCCAAGTGCGACTCAGCCTTTAATGTATAAAAAAATCAAGCAACATCCGACACCACGTAAGATCTATGCCGATAAACTGGCAGCACAAAACATCGTCACTGCGGGTGAAATCACCGAATTAGTGAATATTTATCGTGATGCGTTAGATGCTGGTGAGTGTGTCGTTGAAGAGTGGCGTCCGATGACAGTCAACTCTTGCACGTGGTCACCTTATTTGAATCATGAATGGGATGAAGCCTATCCGGCAACAGTTGACCAGACTCGTTTAAAACAATTAGCGATTAATCTTAGTCAAATTCCCCATGAAATCGAAGCACAGTCTCGTGTTAAAAAAATCTATAACGACCGTCATGAAATGGCTGAAGGGAATAAACCCTTTGATTGGGGTGGCGCGGAGAACTTAGCCTACGCAACGCTCGTTGACGAAGGGGTTTCTGTGCGTTTATCTGGGGAAGACTCGGGCCGTGGGACATTCTTCCATCGCCATGCGGTAATCCACAATCAAACCAATGGTTCAACGTTTACGCCGCTGCATCATGTGCGTAAAGGGCAGGGCGTATTTAAAGTCTGGGATTCGGTACTTTCTGAAGAAGCCGTATTAGCTTTCGAGTATGGTTATGCAACGGCTGAGCCGCGCACCCTGACTATTTGGGAAGCGCAATTTGGCGATTTTGCAAACGGTGCCCAAGTCGTTATCGACCAATTTATTAGTTCTGGTGAACAAAAATGGGGGCGGATGTGTGGGCTGGTGATGTTATTGCCTCATGGCTATGAAGGGCAAGGCCCTGAGCACTCTTCTGCGCGTCTCGAGCGTTATTTACAGCTGTGTGCCGATCAGAATATGCAGATCTGCGTTCCTTCAACGCCCGCTCAGGTCTACCATATGCTCCGCCGTCAAGCCTTACGCGGGATGCGTCGCCCCTTAGTCGTCATGTCGCCAAAATCGTTACTCCGTCATCCGTTAGCGATTTCAACGATGGATGAACTGGCTCAGGGTGAATTTCTCCCAGCGATTCCTGAAATCGATAGTTTAGATCCGCAGGGTGTGAAGCGCGTGGTACTTTGCTCAGGAAAAGTCTATTACGATCTGTTGGAGCAACGCCGGAAGAATGAGCAAGAAAATGTTGCCATCATTCGTATTGAGCAGTTGTATCCCTTCCCTCATAAAGCAGTACAGCACGCAATTAGCGCTTACAGTCATGTCACCGATTTTGTTTGGTGCCAAGAAGAGCCATTGAACCAAGGCGCTTGGTATTGTTGCCAACATAATTTCCATGATGTTGTCCCTGCGGGCGCCAAATTACGTTATGCAGGCCGAGCCGCTTCTGCTTCGCCAGCGGTCGGATATATGTCTATTCACCAAAAGCAGCAGCAAGAATTAGTTAATGATGCGCTGAACGTTGATTGTTAAAAAGGAAAGACAATGAGTAGCTTAGAAATTTTCGTTCCCGATTTGCCGGAATCCGTTGCCGATGCCACTGTAGCAACATGGCATAAGCAGCCCGGTGACAGCGTCCAGCGCGATGAAGTGCTGGTTGAAATCGAAACCGATAAAGTGATTTTAGAAGTTCCAGCGGCCGCAGACGGCATTCTCGAAGCGATTATTGAGGCAGAAGGTGCAACGGTTGTTGCTCGTCAACTACTCGGACGCCTGAAAGAAGGAAACAGTGCCGGTAAAGAGAGCTCTGTATCACCAACGACGTCTCAAAGCCCAGCCGTCGCGCCGACAGATTCTTCGGTTACCGCTGATGAAGAGTCCAATGACTTCTTAACGCCGGCGATCCGTCGTCTTATTGCGGAGCATACGTTGGATGCTACGCAAATTAAGGGAACGGGAGTAGGTGGGCGAATCACGCGTGAAGATGTTGAGAAACATCTTGCGGCAGCAAAACAGTCGCCAAAACCCGAGACAACGGTACCAACCACCCCAGTCCCGCTCTCTAATCGTAGCGAAAAACGCGTACCGATGACACGTTTACGTAAACGTGTTGCGGAACGTTTACTGGAAGCAAAAAACAGTACAGCCATGTTGACCACGTTTAACGAAGTCAATATGAAGCCAATCATGCAAATGCGTAAGCAGTATGGCGAAGCCTTTGAGAAACGTCATGGTGTCCGTTTAGGTTTTATGTCTTTCTATATAAAGGCTGTGGTTGAAGCACTCAAACGCTACCCGGAAGTCAATGCGTCAATCGATGGCGACGATGTTGTATACCACAACTATTTTGATGTCAGCATTGCCGTCTCAACGCCTCGTGGACTGGTAACGCCAGTACTAAAAGACGTGGATGCGCTGAGTATGGCGGATATCGAGAAAAAAATTAAAGAACTGGCAATCAAAGGTCGTGATGGCAAATTAACCGTTGAAGAGCTCACCGGTGGTAACTTCACCATTACAAATGGGGGCGTATTCGGTTCGTTAATGTCGACACCAATTATCAATCCGCCGCAAAGTGCAATTCTCGGTATGCATGCGATAAAAGATCGCCCAATGGCGGTAAATGGCCAAGTTGAAATTCTGCCGATGATGTATTTGGCCCTCTCTTATGACCATCGTTTAATTGACGGGCGCGAGTCTGTGGGTTATCTCGTTGCTATTAAAGAACTGCTCGAAGATCCTGCCCGCCTATTACTGGATGTTTAATTACTGTAGGCGCGTGTTAAGCGCGCCTCTTTTTTGACCTGAATGGATAATACCCTATGAATTTACATGAATATCAGGCGAAACAGCTCTTTGCACGTTATGGTCTACCTGCTCCAACAGGTTACGCGTGCACGACGCCACGTGAAGCAGAAGAAGCTGCATCAAAAATAGGTAACGGCCCTTGGGTTGTAAAATGCCAAGTTCATGCGGGCGGGCGTGGCAAAGCGGGCGGCGTAAAAGTTGTTCATAGCAAAGAAGAAATAAGAAGTTTCGCTGAAGGTTGGTTAGGTAAGCGCTTAGTGACTTATCAGACTGATGCCCAAGGCCAGCCTGTTAACCAAATTTTAGTCGAAGCAGCGACCGATATTGATAAAGAATTATACCTTGGTGCGGTGGTGGATCGTAGTAGCCGTCGCGTTGTCTTTATGGCCTCCACTGAGGGTGGGGTTGAAATTGAGAAAGTGGCAGAAGAAACGCCACACTTAATTCACAAAATGGCGGTAGATCCGTTAACGGGTCCAATGCCTTATCAAGGCCGCGAGTTAGCATTTAAGCTTGGTCTGGAAGGCAAACAAGTCGGTCAATTTGCTAAAATTTTTATGGGATTAGCTAAACTTTTCTTAGAGCGTGATTTAGCCCTCGTGGAAATTAACCCATTAGTTATCACGACCCAAGGCGATCTCATCTGTTTAGATGGTAAGCTCGCTGCGGACAGTAATGCGATGTTCCGCCAGCCCGAACTCCGTGAAATGCACGATCCAAGCCAAGAAGATCCGCGCGAAGCACATGCAGCGCAGTGGGAACTAAACTATGTTGCGCTTGACGGAAATATCGGCTGTATGGTCAATGGTGCTGGCCTAGCTATGGGCACAATGGATATTGTCAAGCACCACGGTGGTCAACCTGCTAACTTCCTTGATGTGGGTGGCGGTGCGACGAAAGAACGCGTTACTGAAGCCTTTAAAATTATTCTTTCTGATGACGCGGTAAAAGCGGTGTTGGTTAATATTTTTGGGGGTATTGTACGCTGCGATCTAATTGCCGATGGTATTATCGGGGCGGTTGAAGAAGTAGGTGTAAGTATACCCGTCGTTGTTCGCTTGGAAGGAAACAATGCTGAGCTAGGGGCACAACGCCTTGCGCAGAGTGGGTTAAATATCATTGCTGCGACCAGCTTAACGGATGCTGCCCAGCAAGTTGTAGCGGCGGCGGAGGGGAAATAATGTCTATTTTAATCGATAAAAATACCAAAGTGATCTGCCAAGGCTTCACGGGGGGGCAAGGAACATTTCACTCCGAACAAGCTCTCGCTTATGGCACACAAATGGTCGGTGGTGTGACTCCTGGTAAGGGCGGAACGACACATTTAGGTCTACCAGTCTTTAATACCGTTCGTGAAGCTGTCGAGGCCACGGGAGCGACGGCTTCCGTCATCTATGTACCGGCTCCTTTCTGTAAAGACAGTATTTTGGAAGCAATCGATGCGGGAATAAAATTAATCATCACTATCACTGAAGGGATCCCAACCTTAGATATGTTGACGGTGAAAGTTAAATTAGACCAAGCTGGTGTCCGCATGATCGGCCCTAACTGTCCAGGGGTTATCACACCGGGTGAATGTAAAATAGGTATCATGCCAGGTCATATTCATCAACCGGGACGTATTGGGATTGTTTCTCGTTCAGGAACCTTGACATACGAAGCGGTTAAACAAACGACGGATATTGGCTATGGCCAATCGACTTGTGTGGGAATTGGTGGTGATCCTATCCCAGGTTCAAGTTTTATCGACATATTAGCCTTATTTGAACAAGATCCGCAGACTGAAGCCATAGTGATGATTGGTGAGATAGGTGGGAGTGCGGAAGAAGAGGCAGCAGCCTATATCAAAGCCCATGTCACTAAACCTGTGGTGAGTTACATTGCTGGTGTGACTGCCCCTAAAGGTAAACGTATGGGCCATGCAGGCGCAATTATCGCTGGTGGTAAGGGGACCGCAGATGAAAAATTTGCAGCCTTAGAAGCCGCTGGAGTGAAAACGGTTCGCAGTCTGGCCGATATTGGTGATGCCGTAAAAGCGGTACTGCCTGCTAAATAAAAAAAAGTGAAGTCACTACCAAGCCATCGAAATATCGGTGGCTTTTTTTATTAAAAATAAAACAAATTTAAAGCATAAATTTAACATTATACTTTTCTAAAAATATAGTTATAAAAATATAGATCAAGATCAATTTACCCTTCGCTAGTTTCTAGAAATAATTAATCACTAAGATTACATTATCTTTCACTATCTACTTGTTGATCCTAAATCGTCCAAAATAATTAGCATTTTCAGCACACGTTAATAATTGGTTTTTAGGAAAAAAAGTGGATAACGAGCAGCCTAACAATAATTGATATTCATTAATATTACGCTGGGTTATTAACACTCTTAATTTAGATTTCATTAAGTTTATTGCAACTACCTTCCAGTAACTGGTGAAAACTAGAGTTAAACAAGGAGTAAGAATGTTTGATATTGTCGAACTCTCTCGCCTACAGTTTGCTTTGACTGCAATGTACCATTTCCTTTTCGTACCCCTGACCCTCGGTATGGCGTTTTTGCTCGCCATTATGGAAACGGTCTATGTATTTACTGGAAAGCAAATTTATAAAGACATGACGAAATTTTGGGGAAAATTGTTTGGGATCAATTTTGCTCTGGGTGTAGCGACCGGTTTAACCATGGAGTTTCAATTCGGTACTAACTGGTCTTATTATTCGCATTATGTTGGGGACATATTCGGTGCGCCGCTCGCGATTGAAGGGTTGATGGCGTTCTTTTTAGAATCAACTTTTGTTGGCTTATTTTTCTTTGGTTGGGATCGTTTAGGTAAAATTCAACATTTGGCGGTAACGTGGCTAGTCGCACTGGGATCAAACCTCTCTGCGCTCTGGATATTAGTGGCAAATGGATGGATGCAAAATCCAGTCGCATCAGAATTCAATTTTGAAACCATGCGCATGGAAATGGTAAGTTTTTCTGAATTAGTCCTAAATCCTGTTGCACAGGTAAAATTCGTCCACACGGTGGCGTCAGGTTATACCACTGGTGCAATCTTTGTGTTGGCAATTAGTGCATGGTATTTACTTAAAGGGCGAGATATCGCTTTTGCGAAACGTTCATTTGCGATTGCGGCCAGCTTTGGTATCGCAGCTGTGCTTTCGGTCATTATCCTGGGTGATGAATCTGGCTATGAAATGGGGGATGTACAAAAAACCAAATTAGCGGCCATTGAAGCGGAGTGGGAAACCCAACCGGCGCCGGCTGCTTTTACTCTTTTTGGAATTCCTGATCAACAAGCTGAGAAAAATCACTATGCTATCCGAATCCCGTATTTACTCGGACTAATTGCTACTCGTTCAACGGATAAGCCGGTATTAGGGTTAAAAGATCTGCTTGCCGAGCACGAAATTCGTATCCGTAATGGTATGAAAGCGTATGAATTACTGAGTGAACTGCGTAGTGGCAACCAAGAAAGTAGCGTGCGTGAAGCCTTCTCCCACTATAAAAAAGATTTGGGATATGGTTTGTTGCTTAAACGCTATACGCCTAATGTAAGCGATGCGACGGAAGCCCAAATTCAACTCGCGACAAAAGACTCTATTCCGAGTGTTGCACCGCTCTATTTTTCATTCCGAATTATGGTGTTGTGCGGCGTGTTAATTTTCTTAGTGATAGCAGCTTCGTTTATTTCGGTCATCCGTAACCGTATTGGACAAAATCGCTTCTTACTTAAAGCTGCAATCTGTGCGTTACCGCTACCTTGGATCGCTGTCGAATCAGGATGGTTTGTTGCCGAATATGGCCGTCAGCCTTGGGCGATCGGTGAAGTATTACCGACGGCTGTGGCTAACTCATCGCTAACGGTAGGTGACTTGCTCTTTTCCATGACACTCGTGCTGGGTCTTTATACCTTATTCATTATTGCCGAAATGTATTTGATGATTAAGTTTGCCCGCTTAGGGCCGTCAAGTTTAAAAACGGGCCGTTACCATCATGAGCAATCTACGGATAAAGCTTAAGTCTCAATAATCGAGGACGCATTCATGTTTGATTACGAAGTATTACGCTTTGTGTGGTGGCTACTCATCGGTATCTTATTCATTGGTTTCGCTGTAACCGATGGTTTTGACATGGGGGTCGGGATGCTAGGGCGACTCATTGGTCGCACTGATACCGAACGCAGAATCATGATCAATAGTATTGCTCCCCATTGGGATGGTAACCAAGTATGGTTGATCACCGCAGGGGGGGCACTATTCGCCGCATGGCCAATGGTATACGCCGCAGCATTTTCAGGATTTTACGTTGCAATGATTTTAGTGCTTGCATCGTTATTTTTCCGCCCAATTGGTTTTGATTACCGTTCAAAACTCGAAGATCCAAAGTGGCGTGGTATGTGGGATTGGGGAATTTTTATCGGAAGTTTTGTTCCCCCCCTAGTGATTGGGGTCGCATTTGGAAATCTGTTACAGGGCGTTCCTTTTCATTTTGATAACGACCTACGTTTATTTTACACCGGTAACTTTTTTCAACTGTTGAATCCGTTTGCGTTGTTAACCGGGATTGTCAGCCTTACGATGATTTTAACTCAAGGGGCTACTTATCTGATGATGCGTACTGATTCGGTGCTATTGAAGCGTAGTCAACGCGTAGTGCAAATCAGTTCAGCGGTAATGTTTATCTGCTTTGCATTAGCTGGCATTTGGTTAGCAGTGGGTATTGACGGTTATCAATTAGCCTCGACACTTGATCACGCTGCGCAATCGAACCCGCTAGGTAAAGAAGTGGTCACCGAGGTGGGATTATGGATGACGAATTATTCAACCACGCCAATTTTATGGATTTTCCCAATCGGTGGGCTGCTCTGCGCGATAGTGACCTTCTTACTCGGCTTTACGCGACGTGGCGGTTGGGCTTTCTTGAGCTCATCATTGACGATTGCCTGTGTCATTATGACCGTAGGGGTGACCATGTTTCCATTTATTATGCCGTCCAGTACCGTTATTAATAATAGCTTAACGATGTGGGACGCAACGTCGAGTCAGTTAACTCTAACCACCATGACATTTGCCGCAATCATATTCGTACCGATCGTCTTGGCATATACCATTTGGTGTTATTACAAAATGTTTGGTCGGGTGACTCATCAAGACATTGAAAAGAACACACACTCACTGTACTAGGAGAAAACGGTCATGTGGTATTTTGCTTGGATATTAGGCACATTGTTGGCCTGTTCATTTGGCGTAATGACGGCTTTAGCATTAGAAAACAGTGAAAAAGAGAAAAACCCTAATTCTCAATAACCTTTTCTTGATGAAGTTTGTTTAACTCTCTATCTAACCCCATTGCTTAAAAACGATGGGGTTTTTTACGTTAAAAGTTAACACTTTGATTATTAAGGCTATTAAATTTTAATTTATACCGGTTAATGCTATCAATACGTAAAGAAAAATAATTATTTTATCAAGCAGAGTTTGCCCCATTCCCAAGCTCATTGCTCTTGCGTATAGTAGCAACGTTTACACTATTATAGGGATGTGGAGTGAGTCAAATGCTGTTTCGTTGGCCAATCAGAGTTTACTTTGAAGACACTGATGCCGGAGGCGTGGTTTACCATGCAAGCTATGTCGCATTTTATGAGCGTGCAAGAACAGAAATGTTACGTGCCAAAGCGATTAATCAACAGCTTTTACTGGAAAACCAAATAGGTTTTGTGGTGCGAAAAATGAGTATTGATTACCGCGCGGCTGCCCGTTTAGACGATATGCTTGAGGTGACAACTGAAGTTGTCAAAATGACACGCGCCACCATTACTTTTCTCCAGCGAATAGTAAATGCTCAAGGAGAGGTAATTAATGAAGCAGAGGTGTTGATTGCCTGCATTAATTTACACCAGATGAAGCCAATTGCGCTTCCTACGTTTATTGTCGCGGAGTTCAAGCAGTGACTGACATGAATATTCTTGATTTGTTCCTCAAGGCAAGCCTTTTGGTCAAATTCATCATGTTGATTTTAATAGCTTTTTCAATTGTTTCTTGGGCTATTATTATTCAGCGCACCCGGATTCTCAATGCAGCTTCGCGTGAAGTTGTTGAATTTGAAGAGAAATTTTGGTCTGGTGTTGATTTATCTAAATTATATCAAGAGAGCCTCGCGAGGCGTGATGAGTTAACCGGTACAGAGCAAATCTTCTATTCCGGCTTTAAAGAATTCGCGCGTTTGCACAAAATTAATACTCCAGCACCTGATGCTGTCGTCGAAGGCGCGACGCGTGCTATGCGTATTTCTACTAATCGTGAACTAGAAACGCTGGAAGCCCATATCCCCTTCCTTGGAACGGTGGGATCGATCAGTCCTTATATTGGATTGTTCGGGACTGTCTGGGGGATCATGCATGCCTTTATTTCCCTTGGTGCCGTCAAGCAAGCTACTTTACAAATGGTTGCTCCCGGCATTGCTGAAGCACTTATTGCTACAGCAATCGGTCTTTTCGCGGCGATCCCTGCGGTAATGGCCTATAACCGTCTTAATCAACGCGTTAATAAGCTTGAACAGGGTTATGACAATTTTGCAGAAGAATTTACTGCCATATTGCATCGCCAGGCTTATAGCAGCGAAGTGACCAAGTAATTAGGGGTTGACTCATGGCAAGATCGCGCGGTCGCGCACGTCGTGACTTAAAATCAGAAATTAACATCGTCCCATTATTGGACGTTTTACTTGTTTTATTACTGATATTCATGGCAACGGCTCCTATCATTACGCAAAGCGTAGAGGTAAACCTGCCAGATGCGACGGATTCTACAACGGTATCGAGTGATGATAATCCACCGGTCATTGTTGAAGTCGCAGGGGTCGGTCAATACAGTATTATTGTCGATCATAATCGTATGTCACAGCTTCCACCTGAACAGGTAGTGAATGAAGCACAGCGTCAATTAGAACAAAATCCTAAAACGGTTTTTCTAATTGGGGGTGCGAAAGAAGTGCCGTACGACGAAATTATTAAGGCGCTGAATCTCCTACACCAAGCAGGAGTAAAATCAGTAGGCTTAATGACACAACCCATTTAATAGCGAATCAGATCGGGAATCGTGAGTGTCGAAGTTAACGGAACAAAACGATAAGTTAAAAAGGGCTATCATTATTTCAATAGCATTGCACGTTGTGCTTTTTGCTATTTTGATTGTTAGCTCAATGAACGAACATATCGAAACAAGCTCTGGTGGCGGTGGTGGTAGTGACATTGATGCAGTAATGGTAGATCCCGGCGCCGTAGTGGAACAATATAACGCATCAAAACAGAGTCAACACGACTCTAAGGCAGAGCAGGCGAAGGAAGACGCCGAACAAGCAAAAGCCGCCGCTGCTCAAGCGAAGGCAGAAGCGGCTAAACAGCAGAAAGAAGCCGCGGCCCAAGCGAAAGCAGAAGCCGCAGAAGAAGCTAAACAAGCCGCCGCTCAGGCGAAGGCAGAAGCGGCTAAGCAGCAGAAAGAAGCTGAGGCCCAAGCGAAAGCAGAAGCCGCAGAAGAAGCTAAGCAAGCCGCTGCCCAAGCGAAAGCAGAAGCCGCTGAACAGGCTAAGCAAGCTGCCGCTCAAGCGAAAGCAGAAGCCGCTGAACAGGCTAAGCAAGCCGCCGTTCAAGCGAAAGCAGAAGCCGCTGAACAGGCTAAGCAAGCCGCTGCTCAAGCGAAAGCAGAAGCCGCTGAAGAAGCCAAACAAGCAGCCGCTGAAGCAAAACTAAAAGCGGCGCAAGAAGCTAAAGCACAAGCTGCAGAGGCAAGAGAAAAAGCAGCCCAAGAGGCTAAAGCTCAAGCTGCAGAGGCAAAAGAAAAAGCAGCCCAAGAAGCGAAAGCACAAGCTGCTGCAGAGGCAAAAGAAAAGGCGGCTCAAGAAGCAAAAGCCGCTCGGGAAGCGAAAGCACAAGCGGCTGCTGAGGCAAAAGCGAAAGCTGCCCAAGAAGCCAAAGCACAAGCAGCTGCTGAAGCCAAAGAGAAAGCCGCTGCAGAGGCGAAAGCCAAAGCAGAAGCCGCTGCTAAAGCGAAAGCCGAGGCTAAAGCAGAAGCTGCTGCCAAAGCGAAAGCCGAGGCTAAAGCAGAAGCTGCTGCCAAAGCGAAAGCTGAAGCTAAAGCCGCCGCGGCTGCCGAAGCGAAGGCGAAAGCGGCTAAAAGTGATGCTGCATTAAATGATCTATTAGGTGGATTATCCTCAGGGAAGAATGCCCCTAAATCTGCAGCAAGTGGTGGGGCATCAGGAGAAGGGCATCAGAAAAAATCGGGTGCTTCAGGTGCAGCAATACAAAGCTACTTAGGACAAGTGCAAAGTGCTATTCAGAGCAAGTTTTACGATGCAGATAATTATGTCGGCAAACAATGCTCAGTGCATATAAAATTAGCTCCTGATGGGTTATTAATTACGGCAACGTCGGCAGGGGGAGATCCAGCGTTATGTCAGGCAGCTTTAACGGCATCACGAATGGCTCATATTCCGAAACCGCCTAGTCAAGATGTTTGGGAAGCGGTAAAAGAAGCGACGATTACCTTTAAACCCGGTCAATAAGTTTGATGTAGTACAACCTGTGGTGACAGGGAACGCTGGAGGGATTGCAGTCGCAATTTCTCCAGATATTAGGAAACCACTTATCACGGGCTATATAGTTCGGATATGGGAGATGAAATGAAACAGGCATTACGAATAACGTTAAGCTTTTTTCTGCTGGTCTGGGCGGCTGTCGCTCAAGCAGAGGTGCATATTGAAATTACGCAAGGTGTAAACACTGCTCGTCCTATTGGTGTCGTGCCTTTCCAATGGAGTGGCGGAGGGGCTGCTCCTGAAGATATTGGCGGGATTGTTGCGGCTGACTTACGTAATAGTGGAAAGTTTAATCCGCTGGATCGTTCCCGTCTTCCTCAACAACCAGCGAGTGCTCAAGAGGTACAGCCTGCGGCATGGTCTGCTTTGGGTATTGATGCTGTGGTTGTTGGGCAAGTTAAAGGTAATGCTGATGGCAGCTATCAAATCAGTTATCAACTTGTCGATACAGCTGCTGCCCCGGGTACTGTTCTTGCTCAGAATTCATACAAAGTCACTAAGCAGTGGTTACGCTATGCGGCCCATACTGCAAGTGATGAAGTATTCCAAAAACTGACCGGGATTAAAGGGGCTTTCCGTACGCGTATTGCTTATGTGGTACAAACTAATGGTGGTCAATTCCCTTACGAGTTACGGGTTTCTGATTATGATGGTTATAACCAGTTTGTTGTGCATCGTTCAAGTGAGCCGCTTATGTCGCCGGCTTGGTCACCAGATGGAAGCAAAGTTGCTTATGTAACCTTTGAAAGCGGCCGTTCAGCGTTAGTGGTACAAACTTTAGCGAACAGCAGCATCCGTCAAATAGCCTCGTTCCCTCGTCATAATGGAGCACCTGCTTTCTCCCCTGACGGGACTAAACTTGCTTTTGCACTGTCTAAAACCGGAAGTCTCAATCTGTATGTTATGGATCTTTCTTCAGGTCAGATTACTCAGTTAACTAATGGCCGTTATAACAGTACGGAGCCAACATGGTTCCCAGATAGTCAAAATATTGCGTATACCTCTGACCAAGGTGGTTTACCGCAAATTTATAAATTAAATATCAACGGTGGCGCATCTTCGCGTATAACTTGGCAAGGTGGTCAAAACCAAGATGCAGATGTAGCAAGCGATGGTAAATCAATGGTGATGGTGAGCACTGCAAATGGTGCGCAACACATCGCTCGACAAGATCTAGAGACGGGAGCAGTACAAATACTGTCAAACTCCTATCTGGATGAGACGCCAAGTCTAGCACCTAACGGCACGATGGTGATCTATAGCTCCACTCAGGGTTATGGTTCCGTATTGCAGTTGGTTTCGACCGACGGGCGTTTCAAAGCGCGTCTTCCGACGACAGATGGACAGGTTAAATTTCCTGCCTGGTCGCCGTATCTGTGATGCATGTGTAAATATGTATGGCAAACTATAATAGGATTTTTGAAATGCAATTCAATAAAGTGCTGAAAGGTTTACTGCTGGCCCTGCCAGTGTTGGCGGTTGCTGCGTGTTCTTCTCATAAGAACAACAATGACCAATCAGGCTCTACCACAGGTGCTGATAGTGCTTACGGTAACGGCATGTCGGGCAATGGTAGTAATGGCAATATGTCTTCTGATGAGCAAGCTCGTCAGCAGATGCAGCAGTTACAACAAAACAATATCGTTTACTTTGGTCTGGATAAGTACGACATTCTGCCTGAGTTCGCACAAATGTTAGATCAACACGCTAACTTCTTACGTAGCAACCCATCTTACAAAGTGACTATCGAAGGTCACGCGGATGAGCGCGGTACGCCGGAATACAACATCGCCCTGGGCGAACGTCGTGCTAACGCGGTCAAAATGTATTTACAAGGTAAAGGCGTAGGTCAAGACCAAATGTCTATCGTCTCTTACGGTAAAGAAAAACCAGCAGTTCTTGGTCACGACCAAGCTGCATGGGCGAAAAACCGTCGTGCTGTATTGGTATACTAAGAGAAAACTATGATTAGTAACTTCAGACTTCATGCATTGGGTCTGTCGTTACTGATTGGCGTAGCGGCCGTTCCGGCCGCTCATGCCCAGGCGTCAATCAGTAGCGCTGGCTCGGGCTCAACCGAAGACCGTGTCACCACCCTCGAACGAATTTCCAACGCACAATCTCAACTTTTACAGCAACTGCAACAACAGTTGAGTGATACACAAAATGATATCGATTCATTGCGTGGCGAGATCCAACAAAATACGTATCAACTAAATCAAGTGGTTGATCGTCAGAAACAACTTTATCAACAAATCGATACGCTAAGCAGCAACTCAGCAGCAACTTCTGCTGCCAATGGTGCGGATAATAGTCAAGCTGCAGCAGCCTCGACTTCTACCCCTGACACGTCGTCAGCCGGGCAGGTTGGAACGCAAACCGGCGATGTGAATAAAGATTATAATGCCGCTGTCGATTTAGTGTTAAAGCAAAATAAGCCGGATGATGCGATGGTGGCATTACAGGCTTGGGTGAAAAAATATCCAGACTCCACGTATCAACCCAATGCTAATTTTTGGTTAGGGCAGTTGTATTACAATAAGGGTCAGAAAGATGATGCGGCCTATTATTTTGCAACAGTGGTGAAAAATTATCCGAAGTCACCAAAATCAGCGGAAGCGTTGCTTAAAATTGGTGTCATCATGAAGGATAAAAACCAGCTTGATAAAGCAAAAGCGGTATGGCAACAAGTGATCCAGCTTTACCCGAATACCCCATCGGCGAAAGCGGCTCAAAAAGCATTAGCTGAATAATAGTAAGATTTTTTCAGCTATTTCTGACTGAATAGTGTCCGTGTCGCTGTAAAGGTAAGCAATCAGTCATTTATTTTTAATTAATGGTTGCGCTGTCTCGGTAAATCAGTAATATATGCCGCCGTTGCCAAGACAAACTTAAACAGTGATTTTGGCAAGGAAAATCGGGTCGTTAGCTCAGTTGGTAGAGCAGTTGACTTTTAATCAATTGGTCGCAGGTTCGAATCCTGCACGACCCACCAAATATTGACTTGAGGATTTTTCCTCTTGTATAAGCCACATTAGTCCTGACTAGTGTGGCTTTTTTTATGGTGATTTCCCACGATTAGCCATCACGGTTATAGCTGTCGTTGTGTCGGGATATTACCCATGAAAGGCAGTCTCAATTGTAAAGGAAAAAAGTTTATCCCTAAATCAACACCCAGGAGGTTCATCTCAAGTCCTTCTTGCCTGCCAATATTCACCCCCAATACTCCTAGCAATGAAAATTGAAAGCCGCTTCCTGAAGGTGGACGACCAATGGGATCACGTAAGGGACGATAATCTTTGCCTATCGCGTTAGCGGGCATATTCAGGGAAAGTTGTGGGACTTCACGGGCGATATGTGCAATAAACGTATTACTATTAGGTCCGGGCCAAGCACGATAAGTATGCGGGTAGGGGTAGCTGTTAACGGCAGCGTTCAGCTGGCCAATCATCGCTTCGGCGGTAGCACCTCGATATTCAACTAAGAGATGAGGCCTTGCGCCAAACCAATAGCCGTCCGCAATAGCATAATTTCGTCTGATCACGGCGTCAGGACCCCATCCGACCACCTCATAGCGAGTGTAGTGATCATCACCAGCCCGTTTAAATACCAACCAAGTGTGAACGGCAAATCGTCCTCGCCATCCATATGTTTTTGCTGCAAATACGGCAACGATTGCAGTATGAATGACCTGATTGGGATCATCGAGGAGATGAGCAGAATCACGACGCGTCTGTGACCAGTGATTCGTTGTCACTGAATGAGATGCCGAGTTACCGGTTATTTCGCTGCAAAGCAACGCAGTGAGGCTAACAATACCGTATACAAGTAAAAACTTTCCTATAATTTTGATAGCTACGCTCCGCAGTGATATTGACTCATAAAACTAAGTGTAGAAAGCGTTGGACAGAATACCCACTTTGTCTTGCAGAGATTTTTTGGCGGTATAGTGTAATAACCGCATTTTAATCGAGACAAAATACAAAAAAGCCAGTATCTTGTTTAGTATACTAAACAGAGGATTTTCTTATGAACTTTTTCAGTATTAATACGTTGCTTGTCCATATTCCACTCGGTAAACAAGGTTACGATCTGTCGTGGATAGAAGCCGTCGGAACAATATGTGGATTGCTGTGTATTTGGTGGGCAAGTAAAGAAAAGGTAATTAATTATTTTTTTGGGATCATTAACGTTGCCTTGTTCGCTGTAATTTTTTACCAAATACAACTTTACTCAAGTTTGTTACTACAAATTTTCTTTATTCTTGCGAATATTTATGGCTGGTATGCATGGACAAGACAAACTCCTTCGCAGCAGGTTGAGCTTCAAATTCGTTGGCTACCCGCGCGTTTACGCTGGATTTGGGGAATGGCATCAGCCGTTGCTATCCTCGTGATGACCATTTATATCGATACGATATTTGGTGCTTTTGCGCGACTTACTGTGACATTACTGAACGAATTGGGTTTACAGGCGCAGCTCCCGGTGCTTCAACCCGATGCTTACCCATTCTGGGACGCTTGTATGACGGTTCTCTCGGTCGTGGCTATGATTTTAATGACGCGTAAATGGGTTGAAAACTGGATCCTGTGGGTAATTATTAATCTGATCAGTGTCGCGATTTTTACTTTACAAGGCGTTTACGCGATGTCGATTGAGTACATTATTTTGACTTTTATCGCCATTAATGGTGTTCGTTTATGGGCACAAAAAGCCGCGTCTTAGGGGGCTTATCCTTTTTATCATCAGGTTGAATGTAAAAGTGTCAAAGGGGGTTTGCAGTTTTAGAGAGGCGCGTTAGAGTATCCTCAGGATTACGGCACACTTATCGTGATGGAATAATAATGAGCTATAAAAACGACGATTTACGGATTAAAGAAATTAAAGAACTCTTACCCCCAGTGGCACTACTTGAAAAATTCCCGGCGACAGATCGCGCAGCAGAAACCGTTGCGAAGAGTCGCCGGGCAATTCAGCAAGTATTACAGCAGCAAGATGATCGCTTACTGGTTGTGATTGGACCCTGTTCAATTCATGACACCGCAGCCGCGATGGAATATGCACAGCGTTTGCTAAAGGTTCGCGAGACGTTAAAAGCAGATTTGGAAATAGTGATGCGGGTGTACTTTGAAAAGCCACGCACAACAGTCGGTTGGAAAGGGTTAATTAATGATCCTTATATGGATGGCAGTTTTGATATTAATCAAGGGCTCCGTTTAGGGCGTAAACTATTGCTCGACATTAATGATCTAGGCCTTCCTACCGCGGGTGAGTTTCTCGATATGATCACGCCACAATATCTCGCCGATTTAATGAGTTGGGGAGCGATTGGCGCGCGGACGACAGAGTCTCAAGTGCACCGTGAGTTAGCATCCGGTCTTTCATGTCCTGTCGGATTTAAAAATGGTACAGATGGCACTATTAAAGTGGCGATTGATGCCATTAATGCGGCGTCAGCTGGCCATTGTTTTTTATCTGTGACCAAGTACGGGCATTCGGCAATTGTTGAAACGGCAGGGAATCAAGACTGCCATATCATTTTGCGTGGCGGTAAACAGCCTAACTATAGTGCTGAAGATGTTGCAGCGGTGAAAAACGGATTAATACAGGCCGGTCTTACCCCACAGGTGATGATAGATTTCAGCCATGCTAACAGTTCTAAGCAGTATCAAAAGCAGCTAGATGTGGCCAACGATGTCGCGACACAGATCTCGCGCGGAGATAATGCGATTATGGGTGTGATGATTGAAAGTCATCTGGTTGAGGGTAGCCAAAGTCTAGACAGCGGTAAGCCGCTTACCTATGGCCAGAGTGTTACAGATGCTTGTATTGGGTGGGCAGCCACTGAACAAGTGCTACACCAGTTGGCAGAAGCCGTGAGACATCGCCGTCAGGCATAAAAAAAGGCCGGATTATCCGGCCTTAAATATTATTTGGCTTTACCTTGGTTCGCAACTGCTGCTGCGCGTGCAGCCACTTCGTCTGCATCGCCTAAGTAATAGCGTTTCAATGGTTTGAAGTTCTCATCGAATTCATAAACTAACGGTACACCCGTAGGAATATTCAGTTCTAGAATTTCATCTTCTGAAAGACCTTCAAGGTATTTGACCAATGCACGTAAAGAGTTACCGTGTGCAGCAATAATCACTTTTTCACCACTCTTGATGCGTGGCAAAATGGTTTCATTCCAATAAGGGATTACGCGCTCAATCGTAGTTGCTAAGCTCTCAGTAACTGGAAGCTCTTCTGCGCTCAGTGAAGCATAACGTGGGTCATGGCCAGGGAAACGCTCATCTGAACGCTCAAGCTCAGGAGGGGTAACGGCGAAACCGCGACGCCATTGTTTCACTTGTTCGTCACCGTATTTTTCAGCCGTCTCTGCTTTATTCAGGCCTTGCAGTGCACCGTAGTGACGTTCATTCAATCGCCAGCTCTTTTCGACAGGTAGCCATGCTTGATCAAGTTCATCTAGCACGGACCACAGGGTATGAATGGCACGCTGTAGAACAGAAGTATAAGCGAAGTCAAAAGAGAACCCCTCTTTCTTGAGAAGTTTGCCTGCAGCTTGCGCTTCTCCACGTCCTTTTTCAGAAAGGTCGACGTCATACCAACCGGTGAAGCGGTTTTCTTGGTTCCACTGGCTTTCGCCGTGGCGGACCAGTACAAGCTTAGTTACTGCCATCGTAAAGCTCCTTCAATGTTTAATCATTCACGTGTAAATTTTTCTTACCGCAAAATATCTCGGTCAAGACACTACTGCCACTACCATAGCGGAAAAGGACACATCGTGTAAGCCTTCCCCGCACTTTGCGACGACTTTTTATGCAATGGTAAATTGATACCCCAATTTGATCTGACGAACCTCGTCCGGGGATAACCAACATCCTGCTGGGGGATTTGCATTGACAGCATCCGGAAGATAACCGGGCTCTAAGGCAATCCCTTGATAATTACGGTACTCACCCGTACTCGATGGCGTTCCTGCGAGGTAATTACCGCTATAAACCTGCAACGCAGGTTCACGACTAAATAATGATAATTGTAATTGTCCATCAGCAGCGAGTAGAATTGCAATCGGTCTTTCAGTAAGGGGCTTATCAATAATAAAAGCATGATCATAGCCGCCTACCGCCTGTTGAAATGGGTCTGAAAGAAAATCTTTTGCAAGCGTTTTTGGATGACGAAAATCAAAACTCGTTCCTGCGACAGCAAGGCATTTACCGTCAGGTAAACCTTGGGGATCTACCGGTTGAAAAGCTTCGCTATAGACCGTCAATTGATGTTGTCGAACATCTTGCTGATCAGCATCAAGATTAAAATAAGCATGATTGGTCAAAGAGAGCGGGGTGAGTGTATCGCTTTTGGCGGTAAAGCAGAAATCAACTCGGTTAGCATCGTTGAGACTAATGGTCAGTTGCAGATCAAGGTTGCCTGGAAAACCTTGATCGTTATCAGCAGAATGTAATTGGTAGGTAAGTGTATCAGAGCCCTCATTGAGCAGTTCCCAACGACGGTGACTAAAACCTTCCGGCCCACCATGTAATTGATGTGATCCTTGATTAGGGGTGACTGAACGAGACACACGCATCAAATAAGCCTGTCGGATCCGGTTAGCGTAGCGACCTACTGTTGCGCCCATATAAGCTGACTGTTGTAAGTAACGCTCAGGGGTACCACAGCTAAGGAGTGCCTCACGCAGTGTCCCATCGGCAAGTGGAATCTGAGCGCTAATCCAGGTTGCTCCCCAATCCATAAAGCGTACCGTCATGCCTTGTGCATTACGAAGTGTCGATATTTTCCAGGGGCGACCATCTGGGGCAAGGGTTTTTGTAGCTAGCATTGGCTGGCCCCCTGTGAGGCACGGCATAAATAATAGGTCTCTTGTATGCCCGTGATGGCATGATAGCTATTAGCCATAGCGGCTTTAATCTGTGAGACACGCTCAGCGGCGAAGAGCGCCACTACACAGCCTCCAAAGCCCCCGCCAGTCATCCTTGCACCACCGTGTTGACCGATAGCCTGTTGTAATAATTCAACCAATTGATCAACTTGTGGGACAGTTATCTCAAAATCATCGCGCATCGAACGATGGGACTCCGCCATTAATTCGCCCATACGCTGTAAGTCACCCATCGCTAAGGCTTGAGTGGCATCGAGTGTGCGTTGATTTTCGGTAAGAATATGGCGTACTCGTTTTGCAACGATAGGATCCATCTCGTTCTGACGTGCAGAAAATTCTTGCAAAGAGACGTCTCGTAATGCGGTTTTACCGAAAAATGCAGCCCCTTGCTGACACTGTTCTCGGCGCGTGTTGTATTCGCTACCGACTAAAGTACGGCGAAAGTTAGAGTTAACAATGAGTACAGCCATATCCTTTGGCATGGCGACAGATTGTGTTTCAAGGGTACGGCAATCGAGTAATAATGCGTGATCGTTCTGACCTAGTGCAGAAATCATCTGATCCATGATGCCACAGTTACAGCCAACAAAGTGATTCTCCGCCGCTTGACCCATTAAAGCGATCTCAGCGGGGGTTAGTGCAAGTTTCCATAACTGTTGGATGGCGGTACCGATCGCGACCTCTAATGACGCTGAGGAACTTAAGCCCGCACCTTGGGGAACGTTGCCGCTGATCACCATATCCATACCCCCGAACTGGTCGTTATGTTGGCGCAAATGCTTGACCACTCCACGTACATAGTTTGCCCACATCATTGAGGGATGGGCGACAATCGGCTCTAAGCACGAAAACTCATCGGTTTGCTCTTCGTAATCAACCGCAACAACGCGGATAATTGCATCTTCACGTTTCGCACAACTGATGACTGTTTGGTAATTAATGGCACAAGGCAATACAAAACCTTGGTTGTAATCGGTATGTTCACCGATAAGGTTGACGCGCCCAGGAGCTTGAAAAGTATCTGTCGGTGCATAACCAAAATGCTGAGTAAAGTGTGTGTTACAGCGTTGTTTGAGTTCTATGGTCATCATTTCTGTTCCCGATAATGATAGTCACTGACTGCACGTAGGCGTTCTGCCGCTTGCTCTGGCGTTAAATCACGTTGGCCTTCAGCGAGCATTTCATAACCGACCATAAATTTACGTACTGTCGCTGAGCGCAGTAGTGGCGGGTAAAAATGGGCATGCAGCTGCCAGTGTTCGGTATTACCTTCAACGAAAGGCGCGCCATGCCACCCCATAGAGTAAGGGAATGAACATTGAAAAAGATTATCATAGCGGCAGGTCAATTTTTTTAATGCGTTAGCTAAATCATCGCGCTGTTCAGCGTTGAGTTCGGTTAATCGCATAATTTTTTCTTTGGGAATTAATAATGTTTCAAACGGCCATACTGCCCACCAAGGAACGAGGGCAACCCAGTATTGAGTCTCGATCACTATGCGGGTTTGTTGAGCCAATTCCTTGTGAACGTAATCCCACAGTAACGGAGAGTGAGTTTTATTGTAATAGTCGAGTTGTTGGTGATCTTCATTCATGACTTCATTAGGAATAAAACTATTCGCCCAGACTTGGCCATGAGGGTGAGGATTTGAGCAGCCCATTGCCGCCCCTTTATTCTCGAAAATCTGTACCCAGGGATAACGTTTTCCCAACTCGTTGAGTTGCTGTTGCCAGACGTTAATCACCGCACGAATAGCATTAAGACTTAACTGGGGTAAGGTTTTACTATGATCAGGTGAAAAACAAATAACACGGCTAACGCCTTGTGCGCTCTCAACGCGAAAGAGGGGATCACCATTTTTAATAGCATGAGGTGTATCGGGTAAAAGTGCAGAAAAATCATTCGTAAAGACAAATGGCTCACTATAGTGGGGATTCTGTTCGCCGTTGATACGCGGATTTCCAGGGCAAAGATAACACTCAGGATCGTGCTCAGGAAGTTGCTGGTGATCAATGATTTCTTCAGCCCCTTGCCAAGGACGTTTAGCGCGATGCGGAGAAACTAAAACCCATTCTCCTGTCAACGCATTGAAGCGGCGATGTGGATGATTAAGCAGGTCGAAACTTTGCATAGTATTCTCATGGTAATAGCGCAGTATTAGCGAAGCGTAGCATGAGAATGACGCTATTTTCTGTGATCGATCTTTAAATTATGGAAACGTTTACACTGATTGGAATCGGGCGTGGGCAACAAAGTATGACACCTTGTTGCTCACGCAAGGGGTTTACAAAATAGCCGTCAACGTTATCCGGAGTAAAACCGTTATCTGCGGCGCTTACGGTCGGCAGTGAGAGTCGGCATTAGTCTACGGCACGTTGTTCGTAACCATAGCCCCCTTCGGGCTTAGGGACAAAACGTAAGCGGTGGGTAATACAACTGGGTGCATCCTCCGCATGATGTGAAACAAATAATAATTGCGTGCTTCCTTGTGCAATCAGTATGGAAACAAACTGCTTAATCAGTTGACGATTGAGGGCATCGAGTCCTTGTAACGGCTCATCAAGAATAAGTAATCTGGGGTGTTTCACTAATGCTCTAACGATAAGCACTAAACGTTGTTGTCCCCAAGATAAGTCGTGAAAAGGTTGATTAGCCTGCTCGCCGCTTATTCCAATTAGCGATAACCACTGTTCAGCCAACGCTTGCTGCCGATCACCCGGCACTTGATAAAGCCCGATAGAATCGAAATAACCGGATAAAACCACCGTGCGTATTGACGCGCTAACACGATAATCAAGATGTAAGCTACTGCTGACATAGCCGATATGTTTTTTGATATCCCATAATGTTTCACCGCTCCCACGACGAATACCAAATAAGGTCAGATCATTACTGTAGCCTTGGGGATGATCACCGGTAATCAAACTCAGCAATGTCGATTTCCCTGCACCGTTTGGGCCCGTAATCTGCCAATGTTCACCGGGATTTACCTGCCATGTAAGGTTATCAATAATGACATTGTCATCCCATGACACGCGTCCTGATTGTAAACGGATAAGAGTAGAAGTGTTGGTCTGATCTTCGCTAACGCTAGGGATATCCGCTTCAGGCAGTTGTTCGATATGTAAAGTTTCTAGGTGCTGTAACTGAGTGACAATATTATCAGCAAGCACTTTTTCTCGTGCGGCAAGGGGATGCAAAGTCCCTTCAATCAGGATACCGACGCGACTCACAAATGTGGGAATATCATCAAAACGGTTTAAAACCAGTATTAGGGTTAAGCCTTGTTGATGCAATTCATATAGAAGTTGTTGTAATGCAGCACGGGCATCGATATCGAGCCCGTCAAACGGCTCATCAAGGATCAGTAAATCCGGTTCTGACATTAGGGCTTGGCACAGTAACGTTTTGCGGGTTTCCCCCGTCGATAATACTTTGAAGGGACGATCTAACAAGGCGCGGATACCAAAGCGTTCAGCTAAGGCTTCGCAACGCACAGGATCTTGATACGACTCTTGAATTACATCTCGGGTAAGTTTACCGTCACTGTTTTCTCCTTCGCTGAACAGGTCGCTATTATTTTTCTCCCACTCCTGGTTAACAAAAGCGGAGAGCTGCTCGAAAGAGAGTCGTGTCACTGAGGTAAATTGACTCAGCCATGTCCCTTTAGCGCTAGTCAGTTCGCCCTTTAACGCGAGGGTCAACGAAGATTTACCACTGCCGTTACTCCCGACTAAGGCGACGCTTTCACCTTCGGTAAGCGTAAATTCATCGATCTGTAACTGCCACCGTTCTCCACGATAAAATCTGCATTGCGAAATGTGCAATATTTTCATATTTGGTTCCATTTTATGCATTTGTTTTAGTTGTAGCGGGCGCCCTGACGCTTGTCAATCGTCGCTTTTACCAGACAGTCTCAACAAAGGCACAAAAAGGGGTTTCGTCAAAGAGGTACTGTCGTTAGACTAGCGCTTTTAATGTCGAAGAGGTCTAACGATGCTGGAACTAGTGAAAAGTTTACTTATGGCGATCATCATGGTGCCTGTATTGATGACTATCATTCTCGGATTAATTTGGGGACTAGGTGAGTTGTTTAACCTTATCTCTAGAACGAAGAACGAAAAACATTCAGCATAATGTGTCGCCTATGCCGATAGGGCATAGGCAGAGTGCTTAAAGCAGTTTTGTCTCAATAAATTCCGCGATGGACGGTAGTTCGTTACTGCCAATGACATACTGGCAACGCTCTTTTATCTCCTGTTTCGCCTCCCCCATAGCGACACCGATACCGGCAAGCTCAAGCATACTCAAATCGTTGTTATTGTCGCCGAAAGCGACGACTTGCTCCATCGATAACCGTTGTGCATTAACCCATTCGGCTAGCCTTTTCCCTTTACTATTTCCGCGTTTTGCAATATCAATCTGATCTTTCCATGACCATTCACAAACGACTTGTGCGACCTTCTCAACGCGCTCTGCAAACGTGTGTAATTGTGTCAGGTCGGCATGCGCTAATGCAAATTTCCATAAAGGCTCGCCACTGTTTACGACAGATCTTAAATCATCGACTTGGCGGAAAACAGGACGTAATTCACTAGGATACTGTTCAGCCCATGCTTGCATACGCGTCACATGCGGTGTTGGCTGTTCATAATACATCGCCTCTCCGGCGTAAAGTAGCCCGTGGATCTTTGCTTGGCGTAATGCATCGATAACAATTTCAGTATCGTGAGCGGGTAATGGATCGCTGCTGATGACTTCTCGAGCGGAGTAGTTGTAGGAGTAAGTCCCATTGCAACATATTGCGGGATCCGTTAACTGTAGAGCCTGATAAATTGGGTGAATAGCGCTATGATGACGCCCCGTAACAATCAGAACATGATAACCTGCGGCTTTTGCTCTGGCGATGGCGTTTATTGATTCAGGGAGAATTTGTTTTTTACCGTTTAATAATGTCCCATCTAAATCTACTGCGATAACTCGATAATCCATAATAGTGTCACCTAGGTGTATGCTGTTGTAAAAGTCTACACCTGAATTCAGCGATGCATCAAATCCAGCACAAAATCACTGTCACACTTATAGATTTCGTTCAGAATAGATCATACAGAAAACTAAGGAGAGCGCATGAAACAAGTTATTTACACCGCCAGCCCAGAAAGTGAAGAGATCCATGTATGGCAACTGTCTGAACAAGGTGACTTAACCTTGTTACAGACAGTGAATGCGCCTGGTCAGCCTCAACCGTTAGCCATTAATGCACGCCAACAGGTGCTTTATGCAGGCGTGAAACCAGAGTTTCGAGTCGCGGCATGGAAAATTGGCCCGACAGGGATGCTTACGTGGTTGGATGAAGCACCGCTTCCGGGAAGTGCCACCTATATTTCAACTGATCGTGACGGCGACGCCCTCTACATTGGCTACTATCACGATGGTTTTGTGAGTTATGGCGCGCTGGATGCACAAGGCCGTCCGAGTGAACCAACCCAAGTGATTAGTGGGTTAGAAGGCTGTCACTCTGCTAACATCAATATTGAGAATAATCAGCTGTACGTTCCTGCGCTAAAACAAGATCGCATCTGCGTTTACCCTCTACGAGCGGATAAAAGTCTCGATGAGGCGAGTGTGACACAAATTGATTCGGCGAAGGGAGCAGGGCCACGACATATGGCTTTCCATCCGCAAGGTCATTTCGCTTATACCATTAATGAACTCGACAGTACCGTTATGGTGATCGCCCTTCACCAAGATGGCGACCACGTTGTGCAAACGCTCGCGACTCAACCGGAAGATTTCACCGGTACTCCTTGGGCGGCAGATATTCATCTTACGCCAGACGGTAAATTCCTTTATACCTGCGATCGGACAAGCAGTTTGCTGACCATTTTCGCAGTGTCTGCTACGGGTGATGCTCTGACTTTGGTTGGTTATCATCCCACTGAAACGCAACCGCGCGGATTTACTCTAGATAAAACAGGTAAATTTCTGTTGGCAACAGGGCAGAAGTCTCACCATATTGCGGTATACAGCATTGATAAACAAAGTGGAAAACTTACTGATTTAGGTCGTCATCCAGCCGGTAAAGGACCGATGTGGGCGATCGCTCATACTCCGGAATAATTGAGAATGTGCCACATAAGTGGCACTTTTCTTAGGCATAAATAGCGGTTAACGTCGCACTCGCCAATTGATGAAAATGCAGAGTAAAACCGAGCATTGCACCGCTAGATGTCTCATCGACTGGTAAGGACTCGATGTCCAAGGCATGTAGGGTAAATATATAGCGATGCGATTCACCAGCGGGGGGCGCGGCACCGCCATAACCAGCAGTCCCGAAATCGGTACGCGTTTGCGTAGCAGCTTTGGGGAGTAATCCGGGAACACTGCCAGCACCTTGCACGAGTTCTGTTAGGGTCGCAGGGATATTCGCGACGCCCCAATGCCACCAGCCTGAACCCGTTGGTGCATCAGGGTCAAAGCAGGTAATAACCAGACTCTTTGTCCCTTCAGGTATGTCCGACCAGCATAAATGCGGAGAGAGATTATCTCCGTGATAGCCCATGCCATTAAAAACATGGCGTTCAGGCAGTTTTTCCCCATCTTGAAAATCATGGCTCTCAAGTTTCATTTTTAGCTCCTCGCTCGATCATTATTGGTCACCGTTAAAATGAGTCGGGTGGTATAAAAAGTGCGTCTTGTTCGACGGCATTAAAGATAGCCGCCATGAGTTTCGCCAGTTGTTCCTCACTGATCACATACGGTGGCATCAAATAAATCAGTTTTCCAAAAGGTCGGATCCAGACACCTTGATTGACAAAGAAGGCTTGGATTTCAGCCATTGCAACAGGGCGATGACACTCCACCACACCGATCGCACCAAGTACCCTCACATCGTTAACATTTTTATGTTCACGCAGCGGGTAGAGCCCAGTCTTCAGTTGTTGTTCAATCCTAGTTACCTGCTGGGACCAATCACCTTTTGCTAAAATTTTCAGACTTTCGGTTGCCACAGCGCATGCCAATGGATTACCCATAAAAGTTGGGCCGTGCATAAAACAGCCTGCTGGGCTGTTACTGATGCCCTTAGCGACACGATCAGTGGTGATTGTCGCGGCGAGGGTCATCGTTCCGCCGGTAAGCCCTTTTCCAACACAAAGGATATCGGGTGTAATTTTAGCATGCTCACACGCAAACATTTTTCCGGTACGGCCAAAGCCGGTAGCAATTTCATCAGCAATCAGCAGAACGTCGTAGCGATCACACAGCTCACGTATCCGTTTAAGTAACTGAGGATGATAAAAACGCATCCCCCCTGCACCTTGTACAATCGGCTCTACAATCACCGCAGCGAGGGAGTGATGGTGTTCAGCAAAAGCTGCCCTCAAGGCATCGGCTTCACTTTCCTGCCAGGGGTGATCGAATGCACATTGAGGTACTGGTACAAAAAGGTGTTCCGGCAAATAGCCTTTCCATAACGAATGCATCGAGTTGTCAGGATCGCAGACTGACATTGCAGCATAGGTATCCCCGTGGTAACCGCCACGTAATGTCAGGAATTTTTGTTTTCGTTGTTGGCCACCACTCCAAAACTGCATCGCCATTTTCATCGCCACTTCGACCGAGACCGAGCCTGAGTCGGCAAGAAAAATCTTACTCAGTCCTTGCGGCACGATCGCTAAGAGTTGTCGGCCAAGCGCTACTGCTGGGCGATGCGTTAATCCGCCAAACATAACGTGGGACATTTTTACCATCTGTTCGCTGAGCGCACGATTTAGATCAGGGTGGTTATAACCATGAATGGCGGCCCACCACGATGACATACCTTCGACCAACTGTTGTCCTGTCTCTAAAGTAATACAGCATCCTTGTGCGCTGGCCACGGGATAGCAGGGTAGAGGATTGAGCATTGAAGTGTAGGGATGCCAAAGATGATGACGATCGAATTCACTGTCTTCTGTCGAGAACATATTTATTGTAAACTGTTTTAGAAAAATTTAGTTTACAAGTATAGCCACAATAACAAGATGTTTAAAGTTACGGAGCAAGCCATGTCACAACGTTGGACACGTCAGCAAGTCACTGAACTGTTTGAGATGCCCTTTTTAGAATTAATGTTTAAGGCACAACAGATCCATCGTGAACACTTCGATCCTGCCAAAGTTCAGGTCAGCACGTTATTATCAATTAAAACCGGTGCTTGTCCTGAAGATTGCAAATATTGTCCGCAAAGTGCGCGTTATAAAACGGGCTTAGAGTCTGAAAAACTCATGGAAGTTGAGGAAGTATTAACTTCAGCCCGTAAAGCGAAAGCCGCCGGTTCCGGACGCTTCTGTATGGGCGCTGCATGGAAGAATCCTCATGCTCGTGATATGCCTTACCTCAAAAAGATGGTAGAAGGTGTCAAAGCAATGGGGTTAGAAACCTGTATGACTCTCGGTACTCTCTCCCCCGAACAAGCTGATGAATTAGCCGATGCAGGGCTTGATTATTATAACCATAACCTTGATACGTCACCGGAGTTTTATGGCAACATCATCACAACACGTAGCTATCAAGAGCGTCTCGATACCTTATCCCATGTAAGGGGTGCGGGGATTAAAGTCTGTTCAGGCGGTATTGTTGGCCTTGGGGAAACGATTGACGATCGTGCAGGATTATTGATGCAATTAGCGAATCTTCCTGTTCCCCCTGAAAGTGTGCCAGTCAACATGTTGGTCAAAGTGAAAGGGACACCATTAGCCGATAATGCTGACGTTGATCCTTTTGATTTTATTCGTACCATCGCCGTCGCTCGTGTACTCATGCCGACATCATACGTTCGCCTTTCTGCAGGGCGCGAGCAGATGAGCGAGCAGACCCAAGCGATGTGTTTTATGGCAGGCGCCAATTCGATTTTCTACGGATGCAAGTTATTGACCACTGAAAATCCAGAAGAAGACAGTGATGTTCGACTTTTCCGCAAGCTAGGGCTTAAACCCGCCCATGCGCATACTGAACTAGGCGTAGAATCTGAATCTGAGCGCCTTCATCAGCAGATACAACATGCGGATACTGCGCTATTTTACAATGCGGCTGTCTAATGTCTTGGCAACAACGTATTGAAAAAACCCTGTATCAACGTCAGCAGCAAGGATTGCTGCGGCGTCGTTCAGCGGTAACATTATCCACTCAGGCAACGCTAAGAAGTGGCACACAGCTTTTCACTCATTTTTCTTCCAATGATTATTTAGGGTTGAGTCAACATCCGAGTGTGATTGATGCATGGTGCAAAGGTGCACAGCAATGGGGAACTGGGGCAGGGGCTTCGGGACATGTCACCGGCTATTCACCCACGCATCAACAACTGGAGCAGACACTGGCCAGCTGGCTGGGCTTTCCTCGGGCTATTTTATTCACCTCGGGTTTTGCCGCTAATCAAGCCTTGGTGTTTGCCTTGGCAGAGTCAAATGACACTCTGATTGCCGATAAGTTAATGCATGCCTCCTTACAAGAGGCCGCGGCATTATCCCCTGCACAGTACCGACGTTATCCCCATAACTCGGTTGAAGGGCTGGCGCGTCAACTGGCTGCCACAGAAAGTGAAAACTGCTTGGTGATCACCGAAGGCGTGTTCAGTATGGATGGTGATAGTGCTCCTCTATCGACGATCGACGCACTCTGTCGATCCAAGCAAGCGTGGTTAATGGTCGATGATGCACATGGTATCGGTGTGGTTGGCGAAGAGGGGCGTGGTAGCTGTGCCCAACAGAATGTACAGCCCGATATCCTCGTGGTCACTTTTGGTAAAGCCTTAGGGGTAGGGGGTGCAGCAATCTTGTGTTCAGATGCTGTTGCCCAATATATTGAGCAAGTGGCCCGACATCTTATTTACAGCACCGCTTTTCCGGCTGCACAGGCGCAAGCCGTCCTCGCAAGTATTGATTTAGTACGGCATCACCCTGAATTTCGACAACAACTCACACGAAATATCGATTTATTTCGTGAACGTTGTCGCGATCGTGAAATTCCTTTAACCGATTCGATAACGGCAATCCAGCCAATCATTATTGGTGACAACCATCGAACCTTAGCGGTGGCGGAAGCATTGAAAACTGCAGGATACTGGGTGCAGGCCATTCGCCCGCCCACAGTGCCAGTGGGGAGTGCCAGATTAAGGATAACGTTGAGTGCGGCACACAGTGAATTGCAAATTAACGGTTTAGTCGAGGCGCTCAGCCATGCCTTATAGCCTCGTAGATAAAAACGCGATTGCCCAAGCATTTGGCCGTGCAGCAAAGCATTATGACCAGTTTGCTGATTTTCAACGCCAAGTTGGTGAAGCGTTACTCGCACATTGCCATTGGCATGCTCCAGGTATGCTGGTGGACGCCGGTGCTGGATCAGGCTGGTATAGTCGTTATTTTCGACAACTCGGACACTGTGTCACGGCTTTTGACCTCTCTAACGGCATGTTGCAGCAGGCAAGGCAACAACAGGCGGCAGATAATTATATAAGAGGGGACTTGGAGTCTTTTCCTTTTCTTCCACAGAGTGTCGACTATCTGTGGAGTAATTTAGCCTTACAATGGTGCAGTGATATTGCAGCGACCCTGCAACACTTTCAACGTGCACTCAAGCCAAAGGGTCAATTAGCTGTGTCCACCTTAGCGGCAGGATCGTTACCAGAGCTCGAACAAGTATGGCAACAATGCGGACGTAAGGCACCCATCAACCGTTGGCCGAGCGGAGAGTTTCTCGTTGAGACGGCGCAATCATTAGGAATTGACGCATGGCAGGCACCGATTGTTTGCCATTTCTCGTCGCCCTTAGCGGCGCTCTGGTCATTAAAAGGTATTGGTGCGTCACATCTGCATGACGGGCGTCAGGCTGGATTAGGGGGACGCCAATTCTTTCGTGATCTCGATAGGTATTGGCCACGCGATGCTGAGGGATATCGCTTAACATATCAAATTGTTTTTGGAGTCAGTACATGACGAAACGCTATTTTATAACCGGTACTGATACTGATGTTGGTAAGACATTGGTGTCTGCCGCTTTGCTGTGTGCGGCAAACAAAGCGGGATATACCACAGCTGGATATAAACCTGTGGCATCGGGTTCTGATTGGGTTGATGGGCAACTGAGAAATCGTGATGCGTTGACATTACAGCGTTACAGTAACCTTTCCTTATCCTATGCAGCGGTAAACCCATTTACCTTCGAGCCGCCGACATCACCGCATATAGCGAGTCAACGAGCCGGATGTCCCATTGGCTTTCAATCGCTCAGTTCGGGATTAACCCAGTTAGCGCAACAGGCTGATTGGATAGTGGTTGAGGGGGCAGGGGGATGGTTTACACCGTTAACATCGCAACACCACTACGGCGAATGGGTGGCTGTCGAGCAATTGCCCGTAATTTTGGTGGTTGGCATGAAGCTCGGCTGTATTAATCATGCGTTATTAACACAGTCAGCGATTCAACATGCGGGATTAACATTGGTCGGTTGGGTCGCAAATAGTCTTAGTGCTGCACCGCATGAGTATGATGAGTATCTCTCATACCTCACTCAGCACATGACTGCCCCCTTATTGGGAGAAATTCCCTTTCTTAGTGATACTGATAACCTTGATAACGCCGCGCAATACCTCACATTACCCTAGGCGTTGACGTTCCAGCGACCAATGTCTCTATGCCGCCGAACCGCAGTAAATCGGCGGCAGTCCCGGTTAATACACTCCGACCATGATGCAATAAAGTGAATGTATCAGCGACACGCCGCACGAAAGCGAGATTGTTATCCATCAGTAAAACACTAATATTGTGACGCTGAGTTAAGGTAGCGATAATCGATACGAGTTGATCCTCCTCGCTCGCAGATAACCCTTCTGAAGGCTCATCCAGCAACACTAATTTTGGGTGGGTAATCACTGCCCGCGCTAAGGCAAGTTGACCTTGCAGCCCCTTTGTTAATGCACCGCTACGTTGATGACGTTGTACAAGCAATGCTGGGAAGAGCTCACGAATAATGGTTGGCAGTGCAGCGGGCCGATCGCTAGGCTGTCCGGCTTTTAAGGCGACGAGTAAGTTATCTTCCACACTAAGTTGTGAAAAGATTGGACTACCTTGTGCAACATAATTAATCCCTAACTGCGTGCGTTGTTGGCTAGGAAGAGAAATGAGGCTACAAGGCAATGTATTTTTTGGTTGCCAAGTCATCTCGCCGCTCATAATGGGGAGAAAACCCAGAATACAGTGAAACAGGGTCGTTTTACCGGTACCGTGTTGGCCGACAATGGCGGAGCAGCTATTTTGGGCAACTTCCAGATTGATATCCCAAAGTGTGTGGTGATTGTCATAGGCCTGATTAATTTCTCTAAGTTGCAGCATGTCGGGTATCCCTATTTCGTTAGCAAGCTATACAATAAAGATAACAAGCAAGAAGAGTGCCACATTGTGAATGAGTGTCATCAAGGTTGAGACGTCGAGTAGTGAAAGGTCAGTGAAGGGGGTGTACGTTATTGGTGCAGTCCGTTTTATAAAAAGGCAGTTTTTTTCATTTTTAATATTGACTTTTTAGTGTCTCTTTAGCCTTTTTACAGTTTGGTGTGCTGATTACCCCTCCTAAAAAAAGTGGCATAACATGAAAAAAATTTTTTTTTAGCAATTGTCATATTTTTGAAAAATTATACACAGCGCACCGTTCCTGGCCTGCAAGCAGTTATCCACCATTCCTGTGGATAACCATGTGCATTACCTTCTGAAAACAGGGGCGAGACGATGAATGATGCGGGTTGGCATTGGAGTGGTTGTAAACTACACTTATTTTTATATAAATTTAAAATCAATATGTTACGCAAAAGCAATAGTCGCCACGGCGATGCATAACACGCACGATAAACTTTTTGACAAAAGCTTGACAAAAATAAAAAGCATTTTGCCTCGCGGTGGATAACCCACCCCTGTGGCAGACAGCATAACTTTTGCTCTTTCCCTGGAATAGGGCGGGATGAATCTCAGGTTAAGCTGTATATTTATACAGTTTTTACGTGAAGTTCTTAACGCTTAAGAGTAAAATAACGGCCTATCCCGAAACTGACTAACCGGAATTGATTATTATGAGTAAAGTTTTTACCTTACACTCTGAATTTAAACCTTCTGGTGATCAGCCTGAAGCGATAAGAAAATTAGAAGAAGGGTTGGACGATGGGCTAGCACATCAAACCTTGTTGGGCGTAACCGGATCGGGTAAGACGTTTACCATTGCCAATGTTATTGCTGATTCAAATCGTCCAACCATGATCATGGCCCCCAATAAAACCCTCGCTGCCCAGCTCTATGGCGAAATGAAAGCTTTTTTCCCGGAGAATGCGGTAGAATATTTTGTCTCATATTATGACTACTACCAACCTGAGGCCTACGTTCCAAGCTCTGACACATTTATAGAAAAAGATGCGTCGGTGAATGAGCATATTGAACAGATGCGCCTATCTGCGACTAAAGCGTTACTTGAACGAAAGGATGTGATCGTGGTGGCCTCAGTCTCTGCGATTTATGGCCTGGGGGATCCCGATGCTTATCTTAAAATGATGCTGCATCTTACGCGTGGAATGATCATTGACCAGCGTAGTATTTTACGGCGTCTTTCTGAACTTCAATATACACGTAATGATCAAGCCTTCCAGCGTGCAACGTTTCGGGTAAGAGGCGATGTTATTGATGTTTTTCCTGCCGAGTCTGATGACTTAGCGCTACGGATTGAACTCTTCGACGAAGAAGTCGAGCGTCTCTCGCTATTTGACCCTCTTACTGGACAAATCGAGCAATCGGTAGCACGTTTTACTATTTATCCCAAAACACACTATGTCACGCCTCGCGAACGCATACTCCAAGCGATGGAAGAGATTAAGGTTGAACTTGCTGACCGCAAGAAGGTACTTCTTGAGAATAATAAATTACTTGAAGAGCAGCGTATTACGCAACGGACCCAATTTGATCTTGAAATGATGAATGAGCTTGGCTACTGCTCGGGCATTGAAAACTATTCACGGTACCTTTCAGGCCGTGGCCCAGGGCAAGCTCCCCCTACGTTGTTTGATTATCTGCCTGCTGACGGTCTGCTGGTGGTGGATGAATCACACGTGACTATTCCACAAATTGGTGGCATGTATAAGGGCGACCGTGCGCGGAAAGAAAATCTGGTTGAATATGGTTTCCGCCTGCCTTCAGCCTTAGATAACCGGCCAATGAAATTTGAAGAATTTGAAGCCTTAGCGCCGCAAACCATCTATGTCTCAGCCACCCCGGGGAAGTATGAGTTGGAAAAATCGGGGGATGAGATTGTAGACCAAGTGGTTCGGCCAACAGGACTCTTAGACCCGATTTTAGAAATTAGACCGGTAGCAACACAGGTTGATGATCTCTTATCAGAAATTCGCCAGCGAGTGGAAATTAATGAACGTGTATTAGTTACCGTATTGACTAAGCGTATGGCGGAAGATCTGACAGAATATTTAGAGGAACATGGCGAAAAGGTGCGCTACCTTCACTCTGATATTGATACGGTAGAGCGGATGGAAATTATCCGCGATTTACGATTAGGGAAGTTTGATGTTTTGGTGGGAATTAACTTACTGCGTGAAGGTCTTGATATGCCAGAGGTATCATTAGTGGCTATCTTGGATGCTGATAAAGAAGGATTTTTGCGCTCAGATCGCTCGCTGATTCAAACCATAGGACGTGCGGCGCGTAATGTGAGCGGTAAGGCGATTTTATACGCTGATAGAATTACCCCTTCGATGGCGCGCGCGATAGAAGAGACCGAACGACGCCGCGAAAAGCAACAGGCCTGGAACAAAGAGCATGGCATTACACCGACTAAACTAAACAAGAAAATCACGGATATTCTTGAAATAGGCGGCGCTTCAACTTCAGGTAAAAAATCGGCCCCTTCTAAAGGGGACTTTGAACTGAAAGCTGCCGAGACGGCCGCAGAATATTCTCTAATGACCGCTCCTGAACTACAGAAAAAAATCGCAGAATATGAGCGCACTATGCAAAAACATGCACAGAATCTCGAATTTGAGGAGGCCGCACGGTTACGTGACGAGTTACATCGATTGCGTGATCTCCTGCTGATTGCGATGTAAAACCGGCTGGCAACATGCGCTCATCAGCAGTTTGTGTTGCCAGTCGCTTAGTGTAAGGCCTGAAAGGCATCTTCTAAGGCTTGACGCAGTAATTGTCGATCATGGCGATATCCCACGTCGGCAGCATCCAATGGTCGCTGGATCCGTAGGCGTTGTGTGATACCACTACTGTCGCTCTGTGGACCTAAAATAACGCCATCAATAACCCGCCGTCCGATTTCGTTTTCAATTAATGCCAGTTTCTGATCGACTGAAAGATGACCTGCCGGGCTAAGTTCTATCCCTAAATTATCAATAAACAACATTTTAGACGGTGTTCGACGCAATGCTTGGCTAATCTCTTTGACTAAAATGACCGGCATAATACTGGTGTAAAAGCTGCCTGGCCCTAGAATAATTAAGTCTGCGTCTAATATAGCTTCAATCGCTTCGCGAGTTGCTTTAACGGGGACGGTCAGATCCAACTTTGTTGGCCACTCTTTCATCGCATCGATCTCGGTCTCACCATGGATAAGGTTACCCTGTGTATCGGTAGCGACTAAGTCAACCGGTTGTTCCGACATCGGGATTAAGAATGCATCGACTTTAAGCACATTACGAATAAGATTAATCGCTTCAAGGGGACGTACACTGAGACTATCGAGGGCACGAAGCATTAAATTTCCCAAATTATGACCGGCTAATTCACCTTGGCCAGAAAAGCGGTATTCAAACATCGCGGAGGCAACGCTCGGTTGTGTAATTAACTGATTCAAACAATTACGCATATCTCCCCACGCAATGCCGCCCTCTGAACGACGTATTCTTCCCGTTGAGCCGCCATTATCTGTCGTGGTGACAATGCCAGTCAATCGAGAGCCTAGAGAAGAGAGCGAAGACATTACTCGACCCAATCCGTGCCCACCACCAATGGCTACAACACGGTCTAAATCTGCTAAGGTACGGTTCATCTGCGGCATCATCCTTTACTTTATTTATTATTACTGTTCTGGAACAGGCATTCATTATCTGTTGAACTATACTTAATACCTATCACAAATTGAAAAAAGTCCGAGAAATGGCGGCCTGAACATGACACCTTTTCTTATTCAGGCTAGGATAACATTATCGCTTCTCGGTCTTTTCATCTTAATAACAAAGAAGTGAATGATATCCCAATCGCGAACCGTTGAAGAGGCACCCCTTTGTTACCTTTAGCTGATACTTTCCAACGAAAATTTTACTATCTACGTCTCTCAATTACTGATGTCTGTAATTTCCGTTGCACGTATTGCCTACCCGATGGCTATAAACCCAATAAAGAACGTTCAGCGTTTCTCTCTGTAGACGAAATTTCTCGGGTCGCACAGGCCTTCGGGGAGTTGGGAACCTCTAAAATTCGCTTAACTGGCGGTGAGCCATCAATGCGCAGGGACTTCACTGAGATCATTACCGCGATTCATGACCAACCAGCAATTAAACAGATAGCGATGACGACTAACGGCTATCGATTAGCGAAAGAGGCTGCTAATTGGCGCATGGCCGGTTTAACCTCGGTGAACGTGAGTTTGGATAGCTTAGATGCACGTCAGTTCCAACAAATTACTGGACAGAACAAGTTTCAAGAGGTGATGGCGGGTATTGATGCTTGCTTTGACGCTGGTTTTCCAACCGTCAAAATCAATGTGGTGCTGATGAAGCACCTCACGCAACAATTGCCGACTTTCTTAGCATGGATTAAGTATCGCTCAATACAGTTACGTTTTATTGAGCTGATGGAGACGGGAGAGGGAAGTCACTATTTTAATCAGCATCACCTCTCTGGCGAGCAAATTCGTGGTCAATTACTCGCAATGGGGTGGCAACGCAGGGCTAGCGAGCCAGAAGCGGGTCCCGCACAAATTTTTAGTCATCCAGATTATCAAGGTGAAATCGGACTGATTATGCCCTATGACAAACATTTTTGTGAGAGTTGTAACCGTTTACGGGTGTCAGCAATAGGACAATTGCATCTCTGTTTATTCGGTGAGAACGGCATCACACTGCGTGATTTACTACAATCCGATACGCAACAAACTGCATTGCAAGAACGTATTCGTATCAGTCTGATAGAAAAGAAACAGACGCATTTTCTTCATCAAGGAATGACGGGTCTGGCGCGTAATCTTTCGTATATTGGTGGTTAATTTTAGGAGTCGAAATGGGTGAGCAACACGAAAAAAAACCGTCATTAAATATTGCGATTATTACTGTATCGAATCATCGCACGCAAGATAACGACACCTCAGGTGACTATCTTCAGCAGGCGGTTGAGTTAGCGGGGCATCGTGTGAGCGAACGCTCGATATGCCCAGATAATCGTTACGCCTTACGGGCAATAGTGTCTCAAGCCATTGCGAGCGAACACCTTCAAGTCGTTTTAGTGAATGGCGGAACTGGGTTTCACGAGCAAAATTCGACACCTGAAGCATTGATACCCTTATTTGATAAGGAAATTAATGGCTTTGGCGAATTATTTAGAATGCTTTCTTTTGAGCAGATTCAACAGTCAACCTTGCAATCTCGTGCCATCGCAGGCCTAGCCAATAAAACGGTAATATTCGCTTTTCCCGGATCAACCTCTGCCTGCCAACTGGCTTGGGAACAGATCATCGATACGCAATTAGATGCCAGTACCAAACCCTGTAATTTTGTTTCACAACTAAAAAAAGTAAAAGAATGAACTCGTTATCCCATCTTAATCACGCCGGAGAGGCGAATATGGTCGATGTTTCTGATAAATCGATGACATTACGTCAAGCTCGAGCAGAAGCATTCGTTGTACTAAGTGAACAAACACTTGCGCTAATCATGCAAGGTAAACACCCTAAGGGGGATGTTTTTGCGGTTGCGCGAATTGCAGGGATCCAAGCAGCGAAAAAAACGTCGGATCTTATTCCTCTTTGTCATCCTTTGATGCTCAGTAAGGTTGAAGTCACGATTACCGCTCTTAATGAACCAAGTCGTATTCATATCGAAACATTATGCCGGTTAACTGGGCAAACTGGGGTTGAGATGGAAGCGCTGACGGCAGCATCGGTGGCGGCATTAACGCTTTATGATATGTGTAAAGCGGTGCAAAAGGATATGGTTATTGAAAGTATCCGTTTGGTGGAGAAACGTGGGGGTAAATCCGGTGACTATCAGGTAGGCACTAATGATTAAAGTCTTATTTTTCGCACAAACGCGAGAGCTGGTCGAGTGTGGAATGTTAATGCTGGACCAAACATTTACCGACGTTGAGCAACTGCGTCGCACATTACAACAACGAGGGAAGCGTTGGGAGCTCGCACTGGCCGATGGGCGATTACTGGTTGCGGTCAATCAAGAAATATGTTCATTTTCACATCCCTTGCAAAGCGGTGATGAAGTCGCCTTTTTCCCGCCAGTGACGGGAGGGTAATGATGCCACAGCAAACCCTGATACGTGTCACCCCGGACCTTTTTTCCGTTGATAAAGAGTACCGCTCGGTGGCGAGTGACCACCAAGACGGAGCACTGGTTTTCTTTGTTGGAAAAGTGCGTGACATGAACTTAGGCCAAGCGGTCAATCGGCTGACTTTAGAACATTACCCAGGCATGACTGAACGTGTCTTAGGGGATCTGGCACAAGAAGCCAGAGGTCGTTTTGCGGTTAACCATATTACTATCATCCATCGTGTCGGTACGTTTTCACTTGGTGAAGAGATAGTATTAGTGGTTGTTAGTGCCGCTCACCGCCATGCGGCCTTTATGGCCGCCGAATTTATTATGGATATATTGAAAAGCCAGGCCCCTTTTTGGAAACGCGAAGAGACGGAAAAAGGTACGCAATGGCTATCCCCAACCCCACAAGACTTGATTGCACCGCAAAAATGGCGAGAAAAGGGCACATCGTCGTGAAAATATTGCAAGGATTGCAATATCCAGTTATCGCGGTGATGGGAGTGCTACTGACAAGTTGCTCTGCGCCTTCACCGACACCAGCCCCCCGACCTAAAGTCGCTGTCACTACGCAGATTAAACAGCTACTCCCTGCTACTGTCTCGAACAAAACAGCGTGGTCGGAAGATATTTATCAGGCATTTACCCATCAAAAGTTAGAAACCAGTGTCAGTAACCTTTGTTCCGTTATCGCAATCGCGGGTCAAGAGTCCAATTTTAATGCTGATGCTCCGGTCGCAGGTCTACCCCATATTGCTTGGCAGGAGATTGACCGTCGTGCTGCTGCCTTACATATTCCAGCGTTTGTGGTACGAACGGCGCTAAGTGTGACGTCACCGACGGGGAAAAGCTATGCTGAGCGTCTAGACCATGTACGTAGCGAACGGGAACTGAGTGATATTTATGATGACTTAATCAACACCGTCCCGCTTGGTCAACAATTGCTCGGGCGCTTTAATCCGATTCATACCGGCGGGCCGATGCAAGTCAGTATTGCTTTTGCAGAACAGCATGCGGAAAACTACCCTTATAAAAAGGGAAACAGTATCCGTAAAGAGGTCTTGTCACAACGTGGCGGCGTCTATTTTGGGGCATTGCACCTATTGGGTTACCCGGCAAACTATACTGTGCCATTATATCGATTTGCTGATTATAATGCGGGGTGGTATGCCAGTCGAAATGCTGCATTTCAAGCAGCAGTCGCGTACCTAAGTGGTGTTCCCTTGGTTTTGGACGGCGATCTGATTAATTATCAGGATGATAAGCCCAGCCAAACTGAGTTGGCGATACGGTCAATTGGCTTTACACTGCAGTTGAGCCAGCAAAATATTCATCAACAATTAATGCTTGGGCAGTCAATAGCGTTTGAACAAAGCCCGTTATGGAAGCAGGTTTTTGCGGCCGCGGATAAAAAACGTGGTCAACGTTGGCCTCATGAACGATTACCGGGTATCACCTTACAGAGCCCGAAAATTTCACGGAACCTGACTACCGCTTGGTTTGCACAGCGTGTAAACCAACGTTATCAAAATTGTTTACTTCAATCTAGGAGGGAGTAATGGAGAGTTATCAACGTCCGACATCTTTGGGTCAAACCTCGTCAGCCAGTCGCGTGCAGGCCTATATGACGCAAGTCTATGGCTGGATGACGACCGGTTTATTATTAACTGCCTTTGTTAGTTGGTTCGCCGCAAGAACCCCCGCGGTAATGGAAGCCATTTTCTCCAGTCGAATTACCTTTTTTGGCTTGATTATTGCCCAGTTGGCGGTTGTTTTTGTCCTGTCAGGGTTAGTGCATAAAATGAGTGCAGCGCTCGCGACCGGCCTCTTTATGCTCTACTCAGTACTTACCGGTTTAACGATGGCCAGTATCTTTCTTGCTTTCACCTACTCGTCTATCGCCAGCACCTTTGTGGTCACGGCGGGGATGTTTGGTGCCATGACATTTTATGGCGCCGTAACCAAGCGTGATCTTAGTAAGCTGGGAAGTTTATTGTTCATGGCGCTGATTGGAATATTGATCGCATCACTGGTTAATTATTGGTTAAAAAGCACGGCATTGATGTGGGCGATTACTTATATCGGCGTAGTGGTTTTTGTTGGTTTAACCGCCTATGACACGCAAAAACTCCGCCAGCTTGGTGAAAATATTGATGCCACAGATAAAACAAATTTACGCCGCTATAGTATTGTTGGTGCATTAACCCTTTACTTAGATTTTATCAACCTTTTCATGATGTTATTACGCATTTTTGGTGATAGGCGTTAGGAGAATAGTCGATAATCGTGAAAAGAGGGGAGTTCCCCTCTTTTTTTTGTGTAAAAAAACAGCCGTCGATTCGGCGATAAAGCTGCCCGTGTGTCGCGTTTATTACTCAATAACTCATTGATTAAAAATAAAAACTATTTTTTCCCTCGCCAAGAAAAGCCCATTATTCTTCTTAAGAATGGATTTAATATATTACTCTGATTTGTGCCGATTTAATGGTTATTTGCAGTATTATCCGCTAATTAATATCCTAGTTTGAAACAAAACATGATATTTCTGAAAACTTGTGGCAGACTGAACCTGTTTTCTTACAGAATTTTCTGAAGAAAAGGAGGGGGAGTACAGCCATCCATTCTGGATTCGGCGCCCGACTTTTTTAGATTTGGATTGGAAAACAGTTACTGGCGATAGGGTGCTTTGTTCTATCGTGAGTATAACTAGGAGATAACTATGAAATGGTCTAACCGTGTTCAGATTGTCACTGGGCAAACGTGTTTTCATATCGCGATGCATTTAACGATCGCGGCTTCATTAATTTGGGGTTTTAAACACAAATTGTTAGTTGAAGTCAGTGCCGGATTGGTCGCAACTTACGTCGTTTTGCTGTTAGCGATGCTTATTACGCAAAATGTCACGCGCTTACGCGCTGTGAGAGACTACTTGGAAGAAGCCTCAACCACTTACTATTTTGGTGCGGCAATGCTTTCGCTCTTCTTATTCTCTCGTGTATTGCACAATCCGCTACTGATTTGTGGATTAGGTGTGGCGGTACTTATCGGACCCGCACTTTTTTCTCTATTAGCCAAAGGCTCCCACCAACAGGTTGAGAAAAAACGCAGCTAATCGCCCTAGGCCAGTCAATCGACTGGCCTATTAACCCGCTCGCAGTAGGTCATAAAGTCTGATACACTGCCTCTTACTTATCGCATTGTAGTTTTGCGTCGATCTCTTTGAAATTAGTGACACTTCCCCCCTGAAAACTGCACCGTGAAAAGACGGTCAGGGCGTCCCTGGAGCAATACCCCATGACTTTCGATTCACTCGGTTTACATGCCGAGATTTTGCGTGCTGTGAATGAACAGGGCTACACTACCCCTACGCCAATCCAACAACAAGCGATTCCTATTGTACTGGCAGGGGATGATTTATTAGCCAGCGCACAAACCGGAACAGGCAAAACAGCCGGATTTACTTTGCCGTTGTTACATCGCCTTGCTGCGGATGAAACACCGATCAAAGGTCGTAGGCCGGTGCGGGCGTTAATTTTAACGCCAACACGCGAATTGGCCGCGCAGGTGGGTGAAAATGTCCAAAACTATAGCCGTTATCTTAAACTGCGTTCACTGGTTGTCTTTGGTGGTGTGAGTATTAACCCACAAATGATGAAGTTACGCGGGGGGGTGGATATCCTTGTCGCCACTCCAGGACGCTTACTGGATTTAGTCCATCAGAATGCGGTACAACTTTCTAATATTGAAATTCTGGTGTTGGATGAAGCTGACCGTATGTTAGATATGGGCTTTATTCATGATATTCGCCGTATCCTCGCTAAATTGCCTGCTCGTCGTCAAAATTTACTGTTCTCAGCTACGTTTTCTGATGAAATTAAAGCGTTAGCGGAAAAATTATTGGATCGCCCTAAATTGGTTGAAGTTGCGCGCCGCAATACGGCCTCAGAGCAAGTGTCACAACAGGTCCATTTTATCGATAAAAAACGTAAGCGTGAGTTGCTGTCTTATTTGATTGGAAAAGAGAATTGGCAACAAGTTTTAGTCTTCACGCGTACTAAACATGGTGCGAATCATCTGGCGGAACAGCTTAATAAAGATGGTATTACGGCTGCTGCGATTCACGGTAATAAAAGTCAAGGTGCGCGGACTCGTGCATTGGATAACTTTAAAACCGGTGATGTTCGAGTCTTAGTCGCGACAGACATTGCGGCACGGGGTATCGATATTGAAGAGCTACCGCATGTGGTTAACTATGAACTGCCTAACGTTGCAGAAGATTATGTTCACCGTATTGGCCGTACAGGTCGGGCGGCAGCAAGCGGTTCAGCGTTATCCTTAGTATGTGTCGACGAGCACAAACTTTTGCGCGATATCGAAAAATTGCTGAAAAAAGAGATCCCACGCTTGGCTATTCCTGGTTATGAGCCCGATCCGTCCATTAAAGCTGAGCCTATCCAAAACGGCCGTCAAGGTGGGCGAGGTCAGGGGCCTGGACGAGGTGGTCGTTCTGATAACGGTGCTTCCCGTGGTCAAGGTCGTCCTCAAGGTCAACATTCACCACGTGCTCGTTCAGGAAATAGCTCCGCGGCAAAACCTGCGGTGAAAAAGCCCCAAGGCCAACGCTAGTCCGATGCGTGTTCTGTTAGCCCCCATGGAAGGGGTATTAGATGCCTTAGTCAGGGAACTCCTGACTAAGGTCAATGATTACGATCTCTGTGTGACCGAATTTTTACGGGTTGTCGATCAACGACTGCCGATAAAGTCTTTTTATCGTTTGTGCCCTGAACTCGCTCATCAGAGTCGTACCCCCTCCGGTACCTTAGTCCGTCTACAGCTGCTTGGCCAGCACCCCCAATGGTTAGCGGAAAATGCACAGAGAGCCGTTGAACTGGGTTCTTGGGGCGTTGATCTTAACTGCGGCTGTCCGTCAAAAACGGTGAATGGGAGCGGTGGGGGAGCCTCTTTACTAAAAGATCCTGAATTAATTTATCATGCGGCAAAGGCGATGCGTCAAGCCGTACCGCACGCTTTACCGGTTACGGTTAAGGTGCGTTTAGGATGGGACTCCATCGATCATAGTTATGAAATTGCTGATGCAGTCGCACAAGCAGGGGCGAGTGAAATTGTCATTCACGGTAGAACCAAACAAGACGGTTATCGTGCTGAGGCCATAAATTGGTCGGCGATTGCACAAATTCGCCAACGACTCACTATTCCGGTGATTGCAAATGGTGAGATTTGGGATTGGGCCTCCGCTCAGGCCTGTATTAGGACAACCGGCTGTACTGATGTGATGGTTGGGCGAGGTGCCCTACATATTCCTAATCTCAGTAAAATGATCAAATATAATCATCCGCCAATGCCTTGGCCAGAAGTGGTCGCACTGTTGGGGAATTATTGTGATCTTGAAAAGCAGGGTGATACGGGGATGTACCATGTTGCACGTATCAAACAGTGGTTGGGCTATTTAAAGAAATCTTATCCGCAGGCCGATGAACTCTTCAGACATATTCGCCCACTAACACATTCTTCAGCCATTGCTCAGGAAATTAATAAAGAATTAACAAGGTTAACATAAAGTTAACCTAATAATCTAACCGCGTAATGGGTATATGCTATGCTGAAGATATTCCTATTTCTTTATTGGTGTGAGTATGCTTCAGCAAAATCAACCGACACGTGGTCAATTAAATCAACGTATTTTATCGGTGATGATTTTTACGTTCTTTTGTTATCTTTCCGTTGGACTCCCTCTTGCCGTACTTCCCGGATTTGTTCATCAACAGCTAGGGTATTCACCTTTTATTTCTGGATTGATTATCAGCCTGCAATACTTTGCGACACTGATTAGTCGACCACAGAGTGGCAAGCTGGCGGATCTTTTTGGGCCGAAAAAAGTCGTTATGCTGGGCATGGTGTTATGTGGGCTGAGTGGTTTAATGACAATTCTCGCGGCACTGTTTGCCAGTTATCCTCTAGTCAGTCTGTCGCTGCTTATTTTTGGGCGAATTTTCCTAGGTGTTGGCGAAAGTTTCAGCAGCACCGGTGCGACCTTGTGGGGAATGAACTTAGTGGGGTCGGTACATACTGCGCGAGTGATCTCTTGGAATGGCGTTGCAACCTATTTTGCTATGGCTGTAGGGGCACCCTTTGGGGTCATGCTTAATCAATGGTTAGGCATTAGCGGTTTTGCTGGATTAGTGCTAGTAATGGGCATATCCGGCTTTATATTCGCGCGCAGTAAGGCTGATATTTCAATAACGTTAACTGCACCGCGGTTACCATTTCGCCAAGTCTTGGGATTGGTCACTCCCTATGGCTTAGGGCTGGCATTAGGCACGTTAGGGTTTGGGGTGATTGCTACGTTTATTACGCTCTATTTTTCGAGCCGTGGTTGGCAAGGTGCCGCTTTAACTTTAAGTTTATACAGCCTCGGTTTCGTACTCTCCCGTTTTCTCTTCAGTAATATGATCACGCGTTTCGGTGGATTAATGGTTTCTTTAGGCTGTTTATTGACAGAAGCCATTGGGTTATTTTTTCTATGGCATGCAGAAAGCGTATTTTGGGCTGATATTGGCGCATTCCTCACTGGAGCCGGCTTTTCATTAGTTTTCCCAGCACTGGGGGTTGAGGCTGTCCGAAAAGTCAGTGAACAAAGCAAAGGCTCGGCATTAGGCACTTATTCAGCCTTCCTCGATCTAGCATTAGGGCTGACTGGACCTGTTGCAGGGTTATTGATGAATCACACGGGGATACGGACTATTTATTTGGCCGCTGCAATGATGGTTTGTCTCGGAGCGGTATTAGTCACCTATTTACTGCTGAGCAATCATCGTCGGGTAACGTCAACGGAGTAGGGAAGGGAGGCCACAACAAGAGCTGTGGCCTAATTGGGGATTATTCTTCAACAGGCGGTGGCTGAGTAATGGCCGAATCGCTTGCCCCTTTAGCCGAGAAATTAGAGTCAGGTGTCTCGCTAGGTTGAGCGTCGCTCTGTTCAGTAACAGGCAGGGGAGCATTGGCATGTGCCTCGGCAACCCCGTTCACTTTAACCGGCATACCGGAACGATTCTTCAACACTTGGTTGACGACATCTTGATTGACGCTAGGATCAGATAGCAGCTTACTTACCGATGCAGGTAAGGTGATAGGAACTATCGCATTAGAACTAAATTGTTCTTCAGTTGTGGAAAGCGGGTTATGCACTTCAAGGTAACGTGAACCGTCAGGCTCTACAGCCGCTTTCACTGGCTGATTAACAAATTGGACGCGGGTGCCGACCGGCACGTGTTCAAATAACCACTTAATATCTTGTCCACGCAGACGCACACAACCGTGGCTAACGCGTAATCCAATACCGAAATCAGCATTGGTTCCGTGAATCGCAAACATCTTACCAATATACAGCGCATATAAGCCCATCGGGTTATCAGGACCAGCAGGGAAAATAGTCGGTAAATTTTTTCCGTTTTCCGCGTATTCTTCATGCATTTTAGCGGTAGGTGTCCATGTTGGGAAAGGACGTTTGCTCTCAACCTTGGTTACCCAATCCAGAGGGGTATCTTTCCCTAATTGCCCAATACCAATCGGCAGTACGACGACAGTATTGCTCCCTTTTGGAAAGTAATAGAGGCGCATTTCAGCACTGTTAACGACAATGCCTTCCCGAGGGGCGTCAGGTAGGATCAATTGCTGTGGAATAATTAAGTTAGAGCCGGCCTTCGGAAGATAGACATCGATACCGGGATTCGCCTCCAAGATATTACTCAGTCCCATCTCATATTGTGCCGCAAAAGCTTCCAGCGGTAGCCTGCTGTCAGTAGGAATAGAGACTTCGAGATTCTCACCAGTAATACTACTGTTGGCCGCCGGAAGCGGATATACCACCGCCTGTGCAGTCTGAGAAAAAGCTGCAACAGTCATGGCAGCAGAGATCAACGCGCGGATGCTTTTTTTCATAAAATGTATGGCTTAAACCTGATTAACGATGACGTGAACAAAGTAATAGGTTGAATCACTTTCAACCTTGCGCCTAGTATATGTGCAGATCTGTTGAATGAACATCTGCTTTTTAATTTCAGATAAATATTCTGATATTTCTGGTCGTTATTTTGTAGGTTGACGTGTTCTCAACCATTGGATCAACGTCCAAGCGCCCCAAATCACTAGCGCTGCCGCAACAATCCACAATATCGGTTCAAGATAACCTTCAATTCGACTCAGCCAAGGGGTAATCACTTTTCCTGCATAAAACCCGAGACTGGCGAACAGACTGGCCCAAAGCGCCGCACCAATCACGTTTAATAACACGAATAGCCAGGCATGCAAGCCGCTCGAACCAATAATAATAGGCCCAATAATACGAAAGCCGTACATAAATCGAGCGCCAATAACAAAGAGCGCGGGATGTCGATGGATAAGTTTATTAGCCTTATCGATCTTACTTTGCTGTTTCTCGAATTTATGTAGGAATTTTGTGCCGTAACGCCAGCCAAGAAAGAAAAGAATTTGGTCACCAATGATGCCACCCAACATCGAGGCTGCGATCACCCAGTAAAGATGTAATAACCCTTCATGAGCGGCAATCCCCCCAAGCAGAACAAACGTTTCGCCTTCGGCCATACAACCGACAACCAGTGCAAGGTAGCCGTAATGAGAGATAAGTGTGTGTATATCGATAGACAAAATAGAGTCCTAAAGTTAGTGAAATAGCCTTTTTATCATCATGTTGGCTATCAATGATGTCATTTTTTCAGTGTTGACAGATTTTTTTACAAATACGTGAGTAAATCAATAAACAGACTTAGCTTTTTCTGTGCCGTACCGCGTATGATGCTGTCGCCAGCGAATCCCTTTTAGGAATATTGCAGCCTGTATTGCATACAGAAAATTGACTTTGACAATAATAGACGAAAAATGCCAGTAAAACGCCATCATTACATCCTCGCAGTATTTTTAATGTGTTGCTCTTCCGTGTCAGCGAAGGTGACTCCGAGTAAGTATAGTGCAAGCCACGAGAATCGATTAGTTCAACCGCAGATTGCTTCGGGCAGCGCGATGGTAGTCGATTTAAAAACCAATGCGGTGATTTTTTCGCTACACCCTGATCGTGTGAGGCCTATCGCATCGCTAACAAAATTAATGACGGTAATGGTCGCTTTAGATGCGAAGCAACCTCTTGATGAGCTGTTGACGGTTGATATCCATCAAACGGCGGAAATGCGGGGGGTATTTTCTCGCGTCAAAGTAAATAGCCAAATTAGCCGACGGGAAATGATGCTACTGGCGCTGATGTCTTCAGAAAATCGTGCAGCAGCCAGCCTTGCCGCCAATTATCGCGGTGGATATCCCGCTTTTATCCAAGCAATGAATGCGAAGGCGCGTGCATTGGGTATGACGCATACTCATTATGTCGAACCGACCGGGTTATCGATTCATAATGTGTCTGATGCACAAGATTTAATTAAATTATTGAAAGCAACCCGTGACTATCCGTTGATAGGACAATTGAGTACCACTCAGGAAACGACAGCCTCCTTCCAACAGCCGCGCTACACGCTACCTTTCCGCAACACGAATCATCTTATCTATAATAAGACGTGGCAAATTGCACTAACGAAAACCGGTTATACCGACCAAGCTGGGCATTGTTTAGCAATGCGTACCGTGATTAATGGGCGGCCAGTGGCATTAGTTATTTTAGATGCTTTTGGTAAGTATACCCATTTTGCTGATGCTAACCGTATTCGTAGCTGGTTAGAGACAGGAAAAGCCGCTCCCGTACCGGCGGCAGCATTGGCTTATAAAGCCGACACTGAATAAGACCTTTAGCTATTCTCGGTGACCGTGTTTGTGGGCATAAAGGTCACCCCTTCCTATACTTGGTAGTAGCGACTCTAGTTAAGAAATTTAGGAATATCTATGAGTAGTTTCAAAAAAGTCTCAACGTTACTCTGCATACTGTTTGCATTATGGGCACCGCTTACCGCAGTGATGGCGGATGATAACACTGATCAGAGCAGTAGTTCTTCAGCAACTCAGGTAGATCCCGCGGTTGAATTACCTAAGATGCAAGTAGTCTTGGATAAAATCAAAGGGCAAGTTTCAGATGTCACGGATGAGACTCAGCTAGGTGAACTGAATGATATGGCGGTTGAGCTTGGTGAAAATGCTAACACTTTAGTACAAAGCCTCGTTCCGCAAAGCCAACAGGTCGATGCCCAACTTGCCGTACTGGGTCCCGCTCCTCAACCAGGGAGTGGAGTAAAAGAGACGGCTGATGTCACAACCAAAAGGCGTCAATTATTGGCGCAAAAAGCCCGTTTAGATGATCAAATTAAACAAGCGAATGCGTTACAAAATGGTGTTAACGTTCTTTCCTCACAAATTCTTAATTTACGGCGTGACCGTTTAAAAAACCAAGTGAGTCTAAACACGGGGAGTGTGTTATCGGCTAAATTCTGGCAACCGCTTTACAACAATCCCATTGATGGGCCAAAAATTGTTGCTTTCGCGGATGATCTTAAGCAAAGCGTTCTTCTCTCTTTCTCGCCCGGCTATCGCTTTGGTACCGTCATGTGGTTTATTGCCGCGGTACTGGTGATGGCCCTCGGCCGTCGCTATATGGAAGAGTTTTTAGCTTGGGTAAGTATCAATAAACTGTCCGAAGGTCGACTGCGCCGTAGCTTTTTAGCCTGTGCCATTGCGGTAACAACACTGTTAGCAATTACGCTTTGTTGTAACTTTCTCGCTTTAGCTTTTGCTCGTCATCCGGACGTGGCCGACGATGTCAGTGATTTGGTGTCAAGTCTCGTGTTTCAGAGCGTTCTCGCTGGACTCATTGCAGGGCTAGGGCGTGCATTCCTTTCGACGCGTCGTCCGAGTTGGCGTTTACCCGTCATTAATGACGATTTAGCGAAGGCGTTAAAACCTTTCCCGATTGTTGTGGCAACATTGGTGTTTATCTTTCAAGGATTAGAGGCCTTCAATCGGGCTATAGAAACCAGTGTTAATACGACAATATTCGGTAATGGGCTAACGGCACTCTTAATTGCTCTACTCTGTCTGATGATGGTCATACGGACACGACGCATTCGCCGGGAAATTACGGTAAAAGGTGAAGACGTTGAGCGTTCGCGTATTGCCGGGCTGGTGGATATTGCGCTGATTTTGACTGGCATTATTATTCTTATCTGTTTAGTGATTGGTTATGTCGGTCTAGCCCGCTATTTAAGCTATGAGGTTATTTGGGTAGGTATTTTATTTAGTACCTTTTATTTCCTCCATGCGTTAGTTATCGATAGTTGTCAGGTTATATTTTCGACGAACAGCGCCCCAGGAAAACTCGTCATCCGTTCACTGAATTTAAGTGAAAAAACCTTACTGCAATTGGGCAGTCTATTCTCTGGGCTATTTAAGTCAGCGCTGATCATCATGCTGATTTTATTATTGATGAATGGCACGATCTCTTCATCAAGTCCTAGTGAAATTCTCAGTCGTATTATCGACTTTTTTGCAGGACGTGGATTAGAAAAACTCAACTTAGTCCCCTCGCATGTGATTATGGCTCTTGTCACCTTTATTGCTGGGATTTACGTTGTCCGTTCGATACGCAATTGGTTGGACAGTGATTTCTTACCGCAGACCACGATGGATGATGGTATGCGAGTGTCACTGGTCACCTTATTTAGTAATATTGGCTTTGTATTAGTCCTATTGATGACGTTGTCAGCCATTGGTGTGCAATGGAATAAACTGGCTTGGATCGTCAGCGCACTGTCAGTAGGGATCGGTTTTGGTCTTCAAGAGATTGTTAAAAACTTTATCTCAGGACTTATTCTTTTGACGGAACGTCCAGTGAAGGTCGGTGATCTTGTTACGATCAGTGGAATAGAAGGGGACATTCGTCGTATTAATGTTCGTGCTACTGAAATATTGTTAACGGATAAATCGACAGTAATTGTACCTAACTCACAATTTATCTCCCAAAATGTGCGTAACGCTACAATGGGTAATGCACAAGGCGTTGTGACCATTCCTTTAACGTTTCCATTGGATATTGATCCGGTAAAAGTGAAGGAAATTTTATTAGGCGCCTTTGCTGATAATGATAAAATCTTAGATACTCCTGCGCCTTCTGTGAGCTTTAAAGACCTCTCTGCCCAAGGTATTTTGTTAAGTGTCACGGGTAATGTCAGTTCACAGCGCTTAATCTCCTCGACACGCAGTGAGCTGCTGTTTGAGGTGTTGGTCAGATTACGTGAAGCGCGTATAGCGCTCTCTTCGCCGCAAACGATGGTGATTGAGCAAAAACCCTTAGAGAGCGACAACCCTTAACGATCGTCATAATCAGTAAGAGTGGCACAACGCTTAAGCGCGTGCCGCTCTTAAATTTTTTTCTCTTTTTTACAAGATTCTGACATTATCATTACTCAATCATCTTCTTCCATCAGCGCAACACTGGTGGTTTCTATCTCAAAGAGAATTGTTAATGAAATCGATGTTTCCACGAAGTTTTGTGTTACCTATAGCGCTTTTTTCAGCAACGCTCTTTGCAGAGCCTCCAACGCCCATAAAACCCAATACTAGCCAACGGGATCAATACGTCTCATCTCTGCTTAAAAAAATGACGCTGGACGAAAAAATTGGGCAACTACGACTGATCAGTGTTGGGCCGGATACGCCTAAATCGGCAGTGAAAGAGATGATTGAAAAAGGGCAAGTGGGGGCGATCTTTAATACGGTCACACGTCCGGATATTCGCATCATGCAAGACCAAGTGATGCAACTTAGTCGTCTGAAAATTCCCTTATTCTTTGCCTATGATGTTGTTCATGGACAGCGCACCATCTTTCCTATTCCCCTCGGACTCGCAGCAAGTTGGGATACTCAAGCCGTTAGCACAGTAGGGCGCATTTCCGCCTTGGAAGCGGCACAAGATGGATTGAATATGACATGGGCACCGATGGTCGATGTGAGTCATGAACCGCGTTGGGGTCGAAGCTCAGAAGGATTTGGTGAAGACACTTATCTTACCTCAATTATGGGTAAAACCATGGTTGAGGCGATGCAGGGAAAAAGTCCTGCAGATCGTGACTCTGTGATGACGAGTGTCAAGCACTTCGCCTTATATGGGGCTGTAGAAGGGGGCAGGGAATACAACAGTGTTGATATGAGCCCTCAGCAAATGTTTCAGCACTATTTACCGCCTTATAAAGCCGCCTTACAAGCCGGCAGTGGTGGTGTAATGGTCTCGTTAAATTCTATTAATGGTGTACCTGCTACGGCTAATCACTGGCTATTAACCGATCTTCTTCGTGATCAGTGGCATTTTAAAGGGATCACCATTAGTGATCATGGTGCGATTAAAGAACTGATTAATCACGGTGTGGCGAAGGATCCTGCGGATGCAGTACGTATCGCCATTAAAGCTGGTATTGATATGAGTATGAGCGATCAATATTACAGCCAATATTTGCCTGGCTTAGTGAAAAGTGGAGCAGTAACTCAGGCTGAAATTGATAATGCCGCTCGCCATGTATTGAACGTAAAGTATGATATGGGGTTATTCCGTGATCCCTACAGTCATATTGGCGCTGCGGGCAGTGATCCTCAGGATACCAACGCTGAAGATCGGCTGCACCGCGCACAAGCAAGAGATGTTGCGGTGCAGAGCATCGTATTACTTAAAAACTGGCATCATATTTTACCGCTTAAAAAACAAGGGACTATTGCATTAATCGGGCCGTTAGCCGATAGCCAACGTGACATCATGGGCAGTTGGTCAGCCGCGGGGGTTGCCAAACAATCCATTACCTTGCTGCAAGGTATGCGCGAAGCGGTGGCAGGTAAAGCCACGTTACTGTATGCCAAGGGCGCAAATATCACAGATAACAAGAAAGTGCAGGACTTCTTAAATCTCTACGACGCAGCCATTCAAGTTGATACTCGCAGTCCTCAGCAATTGCGTGATGAAGCCATTGCTACTGCGAAAAAAGCCGATGTCGTAGTAATGGCGGTGGGAGAGTCACAAGGTATGGCCCACGAGGCTTCTAGCCGCAGTGATATTCGGATTCCGCAGGCACAACGTGAATTGATTGATACGATTAAATCAACAGGAAAACCGATTGTCTTAGTGTTAATGAACGGACGTGCGCTGGATATTACGCAGCAAGACCAGCAGGCAGAGGCCGTGTTAGAAACGTGGTTTAGTGGCACCGAAGGGGGACACGCTATCAGTGATATATTGTTTGGCGATAAAAACCCTTCAGGGAAATTACCGGTGACTTTCCCACGTTCAGTGGGACAGCTCCCTCTGTATTACAATCATTTACCGACAGGTCGTCCTTACGATTATACGCATCCTAACAAATACACCTCGCACTATTTTGATATTGATAATAGCCCGCTTTATCCTTTTGGCTATGGATTAAGCTACACCGAATTTACCTTTTCGCCGATCACATTCTCATCAAACACGATGATGGCGAATGGGAAAATCGTGGCGTCAGTGACGGTTACCAATAGCGGGAAAGTTGCAGGTGCGACGATCGTTCAGCTCTATCTTCGCGATCCTGTTGCCTCGATTAGCCGTCCTGTTAAAGAGCTAAAAGGTTTTCAAAAAGTGATGCTACAGCCGGGCGAGTCAAAAACGGTGAGTTTTACCCTTGATAAAGATGACTTAAGCTTCTGGAATCAGGAAATGAAGTATGTTGCAGAACCTGGTGAATTTATTGTGATGATAGGCACCGATTCTGTCCACACAGAAGATAAAGCCTTTACTTATCAGAAATAAAACGCATCACTTTAATTAAGCTGCTTGTTTGATCAAGCAGCTTTCTTTTCGATAAGACTGCTACACTTAGCCTATTTGATGCAGTCAAAGCAGGAATGAAAGGTATGGACAATATTGAAGTTATTCTCGTCGATGAACAAGATAACCCGTTAGGTAAGATGGAAAAGTTAGAAGCGCATCGTAAAGGACTACTTCATCGTGCAATTACGGTCTATGTTTTCAATTCACAACAGCAATTAATGCTACAACAGCGTGCGTTGAGTAAATACCATTGCGGTGGTCTATGGAGTAACACGTGCTGTGGTCATCCGTTTCCTAACGAAAATACCCAACATGCCGCTGAACGACGCCTGGGTGAGGAGATGGGACTATCATTGACCTTAACGAAAGTGACGCAAACGTACTACAACTTGCCGGTCACTGATGGCTTGGTCGAGCATGAATATGGGCATATTTTTATGGGGTATACCGAACAATTACCTATTCTTAATCCCGAAGAAGCGGAAAACTATCGCTTCGCTTCATTACCTGAGATTGAACAAGAATTGGCCGCTTACCCAGAACGATTTACCCCGTGGTTTAAAACGACATTCCCTCGTATCGTGAAGCAATTAGCATTAGTTGCCTAGGGCGCAGTCAGCGCCCTCAACATTATTTCCCGATAACAATCGAGTAACCTATTAACGCCACGCCGCCAATTCCACCGAGCGCCATAATGATAAAAAGGATAATAAAAAAGAGTTTTTTTGAATTCATAGGGACGTCTCAACGTTATTTCGTTAAATCATACTCTTATCAATGTGATCAATAAAGTCTCCATCTCTTCACCACGATTGATAAGAAAATACTATTATCTTTAGCGTTGATAAATGGCTAGTTTTTACCTTTTTAAGCTGGTAATGATGATCATTTCCCAAATAAAAGCCCCTCTTGCAGCTGAAACCCTCGAACAACTTACCGCGATTCTTCAAGAAGCCGTGAGCTTGGGGGCGAGTATTGGTTTCACGGATGCAGCGCAGCAGCTTAAGGAAATGTCTCATTATTGGCAGCAAATTGACCACGGCTTAACGGCAGGACATATACAGCTCTATTGCGCATTTGTGGACAATCATATTGTCGGCGTAGTCGGACTGGAAGTCTGTCAGAAATTGAATGGTCGACACCGTGGCGAAGTGTTTAAACTTATCGTTAGCGCGTCGTGGCGTGGTCAAGGGATCGCGCGAAAATTGATGCAGTCAGTCACCCATGAGGCAGAAAAGCAAGGGCTAAAATTATTACTGCTTGATACTCGAAGTAATGATATCACCGTGCCATTTTACCAATCATTAGGGTGGCGGCAGGTAGGGGAAATTCCTAATTATGCACTTTCCACCGAAGGTGAACTGCAAGCCACAACCTTAATGGCGCTTTACTTATCAAGTCAGTGATAAAATAGTTTGGTCATTTACTGACGTTGAAAGAATACTGTGTAAAAATACAGGCAGTTTCAATCAAATATTGGCAGTTATGGCACTTACTTCAGCAATTAAAACGCAGATCAGCGATTGGTATAAAAAACTCCAACGGAGTGTGGACGATTTTATCCCTCGCCTTGCACAGCGTCAGATGATGGCGGAAGTGGCAAAAACATTAGCGGGGGATTCCGGGCGCCATCTTGCTATTGAAGCCCCGACGGGTGTCGGGAAAACGCTTTCTTACTTACTCCCCGGAATAGCAGTGAGTCGTGAAGAGAAGAAAACCCTTGTAGTGAGTACGGCTAACGTAGCATTACAAGACCAAATTTATCGAAAAGATCTTCCTTTACTAAAAAGTTTCATTCCTGATCTTACCTACACCACCGCTTTTGGTCGCAGGCGTTATGTGTGCCCGCGTAATCTTTACTTTACTGGGGACAATAGTCAGCCTGATCTGCTCTATTTGATGGGCGATGACACCCTCACTCGTCAAGCTCCTGGTACTCTTACTCCTGCGGAACAGCGCCAGTGCGAGCAATTACAAACGGCGCTGGATAAAGGCAGTTGGGATGGGGTACGTGACCATTATCCTGAAAATATTAGTGACGCATTGTGGTTACGTCTCTCAACCGATAAAACACACTGTTTGGCCCACCACTGTCAATGGTATAAAGATTGCCCATTTTTTACCGCACGGCGGGATATTGATAACGTCGATGTGGTCATCACTAATCATGCTTTAGTGATGGCGGCGCTGGAAAGTGATTCTGTTCTTCCACCGGCTAAAGATATTCTCCTTATCATGGATGAAGGGCATCATCTCCCCGATGTCGCACGAGATGCATTAGAAACCAGTGCTGAGATTACGCCTGCCGCTTTAGCGTTGCAATTGGATCTATTCGCTAAAGCGGTCGAGCAAATCAGTGCACAATTTACCCTAAAATCCCCCCCCGCATTGGCAAAACCAGAGCGATTAGTGGCCCACCGCGAAATGATTGATGAGCTGCTTAACGCTTTTGCTCAGTCACTTTATCCGTTACTTCACCCTATCCCAGAAGCCAGTCATCGTTTTGTGATGGGAGAGCTGCCTGAGCCTTTACATGCACAGTGCGAACAGCTTTATAAACTTTACGATGCACTTCGAGCGACTTGTGAAAACCTCCTGAATTTCCTCGCTGAGCAAACGGGAAAAGCCGATATGGTCAGAATCCATCGCGGGATGTTACAACTCAACCGATTTTTTGCACATTTTGAAGCACAGGCAAAGTTATGGCGGCTAGCGGCTTTACGCCAACTCTCCGGCGCCCCTGTTTCCAAATGGGCAACGCTTGAGCAGGGTGAAGAGAAGCCGCAGCTCTGGTTTCATTGTGCAGGAATACGCGTCAGCACCCAACTTGAAAATATTCTTTGGTCAAAAGTGCCTCACACTATTTTGACGTCGGCGACGCTTCGGAGTCTAAACACCTTTAATCGTTTTCAAGAACTTTCCGGGTTGAACGAGAAGGCGACAGATCGGTTTGTTTGTTTGGATAGCCCCTTTAATCATGCTGAGCAGGGTAAGCTGGTGATCCCTCAAATGCGGTATGAGCCTGATTTTCAGCATGAAGCAGAGCATTTGAAGGAAATGGCCGGTATCTTTCGCCAAACCTTATCGACTACACCCCATTTAGGGGTGTTAGTGCTTTTTTCAAGCATGCGAGCCTTACAGCAATTCGTGATGCTACTCGTGGATAAGCGGTTATCGATGTTAGTGCAAGGTGATCAACCGCGTACAAGGTTAATCGAGCTGCATCGTGAACGGGTCCTTGCCGGTCAGCAAAGTATCTTGGTCGGCTTACAGTCTTTCGCTGAAGGTCTTGATCTTAAAGGTGACCTATTGACTGCCGTACATATTCACAAAATTGCTTTTGCACCCATTGATAGTCCTGTCATAGTAACGGAAGGTGAGTGGCTCAAGAGCAAACAGCGCTATCCTTTTGAGAGCCAAAGTCTGCCCAGTGCCTCATTTACCTTAATCCAGCAGGTGGGAAGATTAATACGCAGTCATCATTGTCATGGTGAGATTATTATTTATGATCGACGGTTAATAACGCGTCGTTATGGCAGTCGATTATTGGCCTCATTACCGGTTTTTCCGATTGAACAACCGACATTTGCTGAGAGTAAAGCGAGTAGCAGGTCTTCAACAGTAAAAAAGAAAGCGACAGGTCGCCGCGTGCCGAGAAAATAGAGATACTTATGGATATCAAACAGATTATTAAAGAAATTGGGCGCGGCAAGCTCCATGCGCGTCATCTTGATCAGGACAATGCCACATTCTTGTATCGCGCGATATTAGCCGATGAAGTGGACGACCTCTCTTTAGGCGCGATCTTAATTGCCCTACGGATTAAAGGTGAGGGGGAAGAGGAGCTACTTGGCTTCTACCGTGCGCTGGAGGCTTTTCTCCCTCAATGGGCAGGGTTGACACACACCCTTATCATTCCAAGCTATAATGGGGCGCGTCGCCAAGCTAATGTAACACCGTTATTGGCACTATTACTGAAAAAACTAGGTGTGAAGGTGTTTCTTCATGGAATTCATCATGACCTAACGCGAGTCACGACGGCGGAAATTTTGGCAGCGATGGGGATTTTTCCAGCTCAGGATCATCAACAGGCTTATCAACAAATTGTCGATAATGGATTCACCTTTATGACCATTGATAAGTTGTGTCCTCCACTGGCTAAGCAGTTAGACCTTCGTTGGCATTTAGGCTTACGCAATAGTGCCCACACCTTGGCTAAGTTAATTTCTCCCTTTACTGCCGATTCCGGTGTGAGACTGACCAGCGTTTCTCATCCAGAATATTTACCAAAAGTGACGCAATTTTTTCTCGATATTCAGGCTAAAGCGTTAGTATCCAATGGTTGTGAGGGAGAGGTTTACCTTAATCCCCTGCGTCCTTCCGCGATACAATACGTTGATAATGAAAAGAATACGATTACGGAAATAGTGTCCCGAGGTTTACCCGCCCAAACGCCTTTGGCAGAGAACAAAGAAATTGCGACAACGGTGACGTGGACACAAGATGTCCTCGATCAGAAATGCCCGGTGCCATTGCCTCTTCGTGAGCAAATTATCGGCTGCTTGGTGGCCTGTGGCCGTATGACATCACTGGCTGAAGCGCGTACATGGCTGACGGAACAAGGTTACTAATGCACCCTCGAAATCGTTATCAAGGCCACTACGACTTAGCTGCCCTATTTAAAGTAGAACCCCAATTAGAACAGTGGTCAATCTTTACGCCGACTGGGAAGCTCAGCCTCGATTTTAGTCAACCGCAGGCCGTGAAACTCCTGAACAAGGCGTTGCTTTATTATTGGTATCAGCTTCGCTGGGAGCTTGCTGATGATCATCTTTGTCCACCTATCCCAGGTAGGGCAGATTATATTCATCACTTAGCCGATTGTTTAGCTGAGGATAATGTGGCCTATACCGGACCACAAATGAGTATTCTGGATATTGGTTGTGGAGCAAACTGTATTTATCCGCTACTGGGGCATGCGGAATATGGTTGGCGTTTTACCGGAAGCGATACGCAAGCGGAATCGATTCGTGCTGCGCAAAATATCATTGCCGCAAACCCACATTTAAACAGGTCGATTCGGTTACGTCGGCAAAAGCAGCCCGGTAAAATTTTTGAGGGAATTATCCAACCTAACGAATTTTATCATGCGACGATGTGTAATCCTCCGTTCCACGACTCGGCTAACTCAGCTGCACAAGGAACAGCACGAAAAAATACCCAATTAGGTCTCAACACACATCAACTTAATTTTGCTGGTCGCCACCATGAGCTTTGGTGTGAGGGGGGCGAGACGGGCTTTATTACTACAATGATTGAAGAGAGTGTCTCTTTTCACCATCAAGTCTTATGGTTCACTACGTTAGTGGCTAAGCAGCAGAATTTAGAGCCTCTTAAAAAGGAATTAAAACGGCAAGGTATTCCAGTCATTAGACAGATAGAGATGGGACAGGGGAATAAGAAGAGTCGTTTGCTGGTGTGGAGCTTTTATAATAAGCAGCAGAGAAAGGTATTAATGAAGCCAGCATAAGCTGGCTTCGGTCTTTCATTATGCGATGTTAGCTTCGATAAACCATAAGAATTTATCTAAATCACGTGATGCAGCAGTAAAGATATCAGCAGTATCTTCGTCATTCACATCAGTGATGGCTTTACGGACATCATTGGCGACGATCGCATAGCGTTCAGCCAGTGCATGAAGATGATCTTGAACGGTATGAATATTGAGTGGGTAGCTTTTTAATGGGGTTTTGTCGTTCACAACTTGTGTGGTACCTAACGCAACACCACCTAATTGTACTGCACGTTCTGCCACATTATCCTGATGTTCGGTGATAGCGGTACGGAAACCATCCAACATTTCGTGAACACCGATGAAGTTCGCGCCACGCATATTCCAGTGTGCTTGTTTAGTGATCAGTGATAGATCGATCAGTTCAACGACAATTTTGTTCAGTAACTGAATCGTGGCCGTTTTATCTTCGTCAGAAACGTCGTTGCGAGTATAAAGGAGATCGGCGTTATTGGTTTTAACAAGTTTTGCAGTACTCATGAAAAATTCCTTCTTGTTATGCATCTAATTAAATCATCTGCTATCAGTATAGCAGGGCTTTAGCAATCTGCATTAAGGCATGGCCTATTAGTTATATAGACTGAAATCTTTAACCCGAATGAGAACGATTTTTTTTCTTAATCTTAATGCGTTTAATTCGAGGTTGTTTCGGCTTCATCGTCAATGCCGATCCTGCAGAAGCTAAAATGATAGCGAACAACCCTAAAAGTTGGACGGGGGAAAGATGCTCATGGAGAAAGAGAAAACCGGAGAATGCCGCAACAGCCGGTTCCATACTCATCAGTGTCCCAAAAACTCTCGCGGGGACGCGGGTTAATGCCATCATCTCAAGTGAATAAGGAATAGCGTTTGAGAGTAAAGCCACCAGTAAACCGACAGGTAGAATAGACCAATGCCAGATCCCTGGGGCAGCCATGGCTAAGCCGGTTGGGACAAAAACGATTGATGCAACGAGCGACCCGACGGCAACCGTTGCTGCACCATGTTCTGCACCCGCTTTTTGTCCAAAGATAATGTAGATTGCCCAGCATGCCCCGGCGGCTAACGCGAAGAACGCCCCTAAGGGGTCGATATTGTTTGACCCACCGTGTACAGGAAGCAATAACCATAACCCGCTGACAGCGATGATAATCCAAACGAAATCGGTGACTTTACGCGAATTCGCGAGCGCGAGTGTTAAAGGCCCAATAAATTCCAATGCGACCCCGATCCCTAAGGGAATAGTTTTGAGTGCCATATAAAAAAGAAAATTCATGCCACCTAAAGCCAGTCCATAAAAGACTAATGGTCGACGCTGTTCAGCAGAAAAGTGTAGTCGCCAAGGTTTAAACATTACCCACAGCATAATGGTCGATAAGCCTAATCTTAACGCTGCAACACCCGGTGCGCCGACTTCGCTAAAGAGTGACTTTGCTAATGAGGCGGCTCCTTGCAGCGTAAACATCGCAATGAGTAGGAGTCCGATGGGATAAAATACCGATGCAGATCCTTTATGTTGATTGCCCATGGATAGCTCTTAATGGTGGAATGATAAAGACGAATTGTATTGAAACGTGAAGAAATAGCTACAGAGATTCAGAATATGCTTAAAGATTTATTATTTTATAAAAAAAATACGCGGTGTTTTTTTACTATTTTATCTATAATAATCATATAGATAAGGTGGTTTGTACACGTTATGTTACATGTTGCACGGGGTTGGACAACAAAATTCGGGCAGAGTTTCTTACTTTTTTTTGTTATATTTCAACTGTTGTCAGTAAAAATAAAAGTAATTTCACATTGAGGTTATTATGAAAAAAATTGCATGTCTTTCAGCTTTAGCTTGTTTACTCGCCGTTTCTGCAGGTTCTGCAATGGCTAAAAGCACCGTTACTGGTGGTTACGCACAAAGCGATTACCAAGGTGTTTTAAACAAAGCTAACGGTTTCAACTTAAAGTATCGCTACGAAGATGAGTCAAACCCATTAGGTTGGATCACTTCATTCACTTACACTGAAAAAGACGCTAACAGAGATGTTAACGACTATCGTAAAGGTCAATACTACGGTATCACTGCAGGTCCAGCATACCGTCTTAACGACTGGGCAAGCATCTACGGTGTAGTGGGTATCGGTATCGGACGCGTTCAAAACAACGCCGAAGGTCACGGTGCTGCGGGCTACAATAGCAAAAGCAACAGCGATGTTGGCGTTGCTTACGGTGCTGGTCTGCAATTCAATCCTTGGGAAAACGTTGCACTTGACGTTGGTTACGAGCAAAGCCGTATCCGTAACGTTGACGTTGGTACCTGGATCGCAGGTGTTGGTTACAGCTTCTAATTGTACCCATCTAAAAAACGACCCATATGGGTCGTTTTTTTTTATCTAACAAAAAATTGTCCAAGTCGCTTGAAAAATAGTAAACGTAGTTGGAACGGACTTGAACAAGCAAAATCGAAAAATTGTCGGGATAATATCGAAGATGTGGTTCGATGGGGTGTTTGCAGTGACGTCTCTTTACTATTCATGGCGACTCCCCTCAGTGACATAAAACGATGAACGAATGCTCCTGTCTTTTTTATAGCACAGGCTATACTTTTTAGCTAATGCTATGTAGAGAAAAAGGGTTGAGCTTGACTTCATCTCGTTTAAGATAGTGGCCACGTTCGACATTGACCTTCAGTAAGGAACACCAATGAATCACCCAAATGCTCGTGTAAAATCAACGATTGGTCCGATAAAAGATCTTGAAGATCATGTAGAAGGTTTTAAACAGGTCCGAGAAGCCCATCGACGTGAATTAATCGACGACTATCTTGAATTAATCTCAGATTTAATTCATCAGTTTGGTGAAGTACGACAAGTCGATATGGCAGCGCGTTTGGGGGTTTCTCAACCTACTGTTGCAAAAATGCTCAAACGGTTAGCAGCGGCAGGATTAATTCAGCAAATTCCCTACCGTGGAGTATTTCTGACACAGGAAGGGGAAAGTCTTGCCCAGCAAAGCCGAGAACGCCACGCTATCGTTGAAGAGTTTTTATTAAGTCTAGGCATTTCACCGGAAGTTGCACATTGTGATGCAGAAGGTATCGAGCATCATGTTAGCGATGAGACACTTGCAGTATTTAAAAAACTTATTAATAAAAAATGACTTTTTTTAAGCGCATTTCACAACTGATAACCTTATAGTTAGTGCTGTTATAGCTACCTTTAATTAATTATTTTTTTAACATAAGTAGACATTATCATTCTTTCATTATCAAAATTTATATTAGATTCTAATTCGTTATAACTGAGCATGTGTTAATTAATGCTATCTTCGTTACACAATAAGAGAATAGCCAAATCACAAATAGAGAATGGAATCAGTACCAGACTTTTCTGAAACTGGTTCTTTCATTTAATAAATGAAATTGTTGTGTCTTATTAATACCTTTTAATGCTTTAAGGCCCAAAGTAATGGATTTGTAATGAATTCGTCAGCAATCCTTACTATAAGCAAGGAATTATTCTAAAATTACTTTTTTAAAAATTGCTATTTATTTTCTTAAATAAATTGGGTAATCTTACCTATATAGAAAATTTTAAAATTATAGAAAGGGAAAAATAATGAGCGACATTTTTAAATTACTGAACAATATCCGTACACTACGTGCTCAAGCTCGTGAAGTTGAGTTAACAGATTTAGAAGAAATTTTAGAAAAATTAACGACCGTTGTCACAGAACGTCGTGAAGAAATTGAAGCTGAAGAAGCATTAAACCGCGAGAAAGCAGAAAAGCTCTCTAAATACCGTGAATTATTAGCCGCTGAAGGTATTGACCCGAGCGAATTATTAGGGGCAACCGAAACAGGTAAAAAACGCACCAAGCGCGCGCCTCGTCCAGCTAAATATGCTTATACTGATGAGAATGGCGAGAAAAAATCGTGGACAGGTCAAGGTCGTACACCTGCTGCAATCAAAAAAGCGCTTGATGAAGGTAAATCATTAGATAGCTTTTTAATCTAGGGTTGACTGCTCTTAAAAAAACCAGCGTTTGCTGGTTTTTTTTTATTACTTTTCCTTTTGCGCTGTACAAAGAATTGCCCTAGATGAGTTATAATATTTCACCTTGTGATGTGATCCGACAGAAACAACTTTCGTCAAATCATTCTCTATCAGTACAAAACCCCATTAATTAAAAGGCTTAACCGTGTTAGTAACCAATAACGTAACCATGCAATTTGGTAGTAAACCACTATTTGAAAATATTTCTGTGAAATTTGGCGGTGGTAATCGCTACGGCTTAATTGGCGCGAATGGTAGCGGTAAGTCGACCTTTATGAAAATTTTGGGACGTGATTTACAACCTACGGCGGGTAATGTTGCGTTAGAGACTAATGAGCGTATTGGTAAGCTACGCCAAGATCAATTCGCCTTTGAAGCGTTCAGCGTGTTAGATACTGTCATCATGGGCCACGATGAATTGTGGCAAATAAAACAAGAAAGAGACCGTATCTACGCGTTACCTGAAATGAGTGAAGAAGAAGGGTATAAGGTCGCAGATCTTGAGGTTTTGTACGGCGAAATGGATGGTTACAGCGCCGAAGCACGTGCCGGCGAATTGTTACTGGGTGTAGGCATTGATGTTGGCCTACATTATGGGCCGATGAGTGAAGTAGCACCGGGTTGGAAATTACGTGTATTACTTGCACAAGCGCTATTTTCTAATCCTGACATTTTGTTACTTGATGAGCCAACGAACAACCTTGATATCGATACTATTCGCTGGTTAGAACAAACGCTGAATGATCGCGATAGTACGATGGTTATTATTTCGCATGACCGCCATTTCTTAAATATGGTATGTACACACATGGCCGATTTAGATTATGGTGAAATCCGCGTCTATCCGGGTAATTATGATGAGTACATGACTGCGGCTACGCAGTCGAGAGAACGGCTACTTTCAGATAATGCTAAGAAGAAAGCGCAAATTGCTGAATTACAATCTTTCGTCAGTCGTTTTAGTGCGAATGCCTCTAAATCTCGTCAGGCGACCTCGCGTGCTAAACAGATCGATAAAATTAAACTTGATGAAGTCAAAGCATCGAGTCGACAAAATCCTTTTATACGTTTTGAACAAGATAAAAAACTATTTCGTAATGCGTTAGAAGTTGAAGCTCTGACTAAGGGTTTTGATAATGGTCCGCTATTTTCTAAATTAAGCCTTCTTTTAGAAGTCGGTGAAAAATTAGCGATTATCGGTGCTAACGGTATCGGTAAAACAACCTTATTAAAAACCTTGGTTGGCGAATTAACACCTGAGAGTGGTAGCGTTAAATGGTCTGAAAATGCAGCCATCGGTTATTATGCTCAGGATCATGAATATGAATTCGCCAATGATTTAACGGTATTTGACTGGATGAGCCAATGGAAGCAATCCGGTGATGATGAACAAGCGGTAAGAAGTATTCTAGGACGATTGTTATTTAGCCAAGATGACATTAAAAAACCAGCAAAAGTTCTCTCCGGGGGAGAAAAAGGGCGGATGCTTTTTGGTAAATTGATGATGCAAAGGCCTAACATTTTAATTATGGATGAGCCGACTAACCACTTGGATATGGAGTCTATTGAATCGCTCAATATGGCTTTAGAGATGTTTGAAGGGACACTGATCTTTGTTTCGCATGACCGTGAGTTTGTAAGCTCTTTGGCGACACGCGTTTTAGAAATTAAACCCGGAAAAGTCAGTGACTTTACCGGTAATTATGAAGATTACTTAAATTCCCAAGGTATAAACTAATTACCGACTGTGCCTAACGTCAGTCTTTACTCTGAGGTTGGGCACAAATCTTACAGTTTGGATTCTGCCTGACCTTCAGGGTAGTGAAACTAAAGTTCATGGCATCATAAAGCAAGAATTGCCCTGGTGTTCGACAGCCATAGTTGGTGAGATAGCGTAAGGCTTCCATGGCTTGTAAGCTGCCTACGACCCCTGTTAGAGGGGCCATCACTCCGTTCTCAACACAACTTCCTGTGCTTTCACCGAACAAATGACTCAAACATTCATAACAAGGTTCATTCTGTTGCCAGGTAAAACTCATCACGTAACCTTCCATCCGTATTGCACCGGCTGAAATTAAGGGGATTGCCGTCGTAAAACAAAGACGATTAATCTGTTGTCGGCTCAGGAGGTGATCAGTGCAATCAATGATGATATCTTGTTGGATAAATCTCTGTTGCCAGATAATTGAATCATCGACATAGGCTTGTAGCGTGAGATATTGACAGGCGCTGTTACGTAAAGCCAATTGTTGGCGTGCGACATCCACTTTTGCTTTTCCACAATCGCTCTCACTAAATAGTATCTGGCGGGGTAAATTAGAAAGACTGACTGTATCGGGATCGACTAACGTGAGTTGGCCAACCCCACTTGATGCCAAATAGGTCGCAACCGCACAGCCTAACCCACCGACCCCGATAATCATTACTTTTGCATCGGCTAATCGTTGCTGCTTCTCTATATCAAAGTCTTTTAGCGTAATTTGACGATCATAGCGCAGTAATGCGTTATCGGAAAAGGCCATCATACCCCCTCTAAAAAGTCTGGGAAGGGCTGTACAGTGACCGATTCGCCTCGTTCAATTGTTCCTCTTTCTCGCTCAATACAAATAAAGCAATTGGCATGACTAAAGGTGCTAAACATATGAGAACCTTGTTTTGTGTCAGCCGTAACGCATAGCTTACCTTGCTGGTAAAAGAAAAAACCACGTTGAAATTCACTCCGTCCTGGCTGCCTATAAATGGGATCATTCAGCGTTGCGCTCTGCGTTATGAACGGAAGCGTATCAATGCCTTGCAGGCGATGGATCATCGGATAGACTAATTGACAAAAGGTCACCACAGCGGATACCGGATTGCCGGGAAGGCCACAAAATAAGCTGTTAGGTAATTGGCCGAAAGCGAAAGGCTTACCGGGTTTCATCGCTAACTTCCAAAAAGTAATATTCCCGTATTCGGTAAGTACCTCTTTTGTATAGTCAGCAGCTCCGACTGAAACGCCTCCCGTACTGATCACCAGATCTGCCTGCTGATTCGCCTGCTGAAATGCTGCTATTAGCTGAGCTTTATCATCAGGAATAATCTCAAGGTCGATGACCTGACACCCTAACCGCTGCAACATAAGATGAATAGCAAAACGATTAGTGTCGTAAATTTGACCCGCCGCAAGAGGCGTTCCTGGTGAGACTAACTCGTCACCCGTTGAAAAAATTGCGACACGTAATTGACGTTTTACTTTTATATGGCTAATACCGAGTGAGGCTAAAAGTGGTAGGTCTTTAACTCTAAGACGCACGCCGGCTTCAAGCACTAACTGGCCTTGCTGAACATCTTCACCGACACGACGGATGTTTTGTCCGGCTTTGACATCGGCCGTCAGTCTAATGCCACCTGCTTCGTTAACCGTATATTCTTGCATGATGACCGCATCACAGCCTTGTGGGATCGCGGCACCCGTCATAATGTGAATAGCGTGACCTTCGGGTAATGAACCAGAATAAGGTTTACCCGCAAAGGATTGCCCTGCGATAGGTAAAGGCTGCGGCAATTGACTGTCTGCAAGGCGTAAGGCGTAGCCATCCATCGCCGAATTATCAAAACCAGGGACGTTGATAGGAGAGACAATAGGTTCAGCCGTCACACGACCGAGGGCTTCATTGATGGGGAGAGTTATCGACTCATCCAGCGGATGACAATCACGTATCAGTAATGCTTGAGCGGCTTCTACTGATAAAAGTTCAGTCGTAAAGGGTTCCATCATAACTCCAATAATGTTGAGTAATGCACGGTAGAATAATAGGTTACATTAGTTTATAACGATGAGAGAAGTGAATTTATGTAGTCCCCCTTACCTTGAGCAGTAAGGGGAAGGAGTTATTTACCCTTGAAGGGAAGACAAAAAGTTAGAGTGCCTCAGCCCACAGATCATATTCATCAGCATGGGTAACAGTGGCTTTGATGATTTCACCGACTTTGAGGGAAGTATGGCCATTTAGATACACCGAACCATCGATCTCCGGTGCATCAGCCATACTACGGCCAATCGCACCTTCTTCATCGACTTCATCAATAATTACCGCGATCGTTTTACCCATTTTTTCTTGCAGACGTTCAGCTGATATTTGCTGTTGAAGCTGCATAAAACGGTGATAACGCTCTTCTTGAATCGCTTCAGGAACGGGATCGGCGAGCTCATTCGCAGCGGCACCTTCTACTGGGCTGTATTTGAAACAACCGACACGGTCGAGTCGTGCTTCACGAATAAAATCTAATAAAAGTGAAAAATCTTCTTCCGTTTCACCCGGAAAACCGACAATAAAAGTCGAGCGAAGTGTTAGCTCTGGGCAAATCTCACGCCAGCGTTTAATACGTTCTAAGGTACGTTCAACAGCACCCGGGCGCTTCATCAGTTTTAGGATCTTGGGACTGGCATGCTGTAGAGGAATGTCTAAATAAGGTAAAATTTTACCTTCCGCCATCAGCGGAATAACATCATCAACGTGCGGATAAGGGTAGACATAGTGCAGTCTGACCCAAACACCCAGTTTAGCCAGTTGTTCGCACAAACTGACCATACTGGTTTTTACCGGCGATCCATTCCAAAAGCCAGTACGGTGTTTGACATCAACGCCATAGGCAGAAGTGTCTTGTGAAATAACGAGTAACTCTCTGACGCCAGCTGCCACGAGACGTTTTGCTTCATCCAACACTGAGCCGATTTCGCGGCTATCTAAATCACCGCGCATGGAAGGGATGATACAAAAAGTGCATCGGTGATTGCAGCCTTCAGAGATTTTTAAATAAGCATAATGTTTTGGCGTTAATTTTACGCCTTGTGCTGGTGTTAAAGAGAGGAATGGGTTATGTACAGGCTTCGGCACATAATGATGAACATGGCTCAGAACTTGCTCATAGCTATGAGGACCCGTGATTTCTAATACCTTAGGATGAACTTCACGGATCTGGTCTTCGCGTGCACCCAAGCAACCGGTAACAATGACTTTGCCGTTCTCATTGAGTGCTTCACCGATAGCTTCAAGCGACTCTTGAACCGCACTATCGATAAATCCACAGGTGTTGACGATAACCAGATCGGCGTCATCATAGCTAGGAACAACATCATAACCTTCGGTACGCAGTTCGGTTAAAATCCGTTCTGAGTCAACCAGGTTTTTTGGGCATCCTAGTGAAAGAAAGCCAATTTTTGGCGTCGTATTTTCAGTGCTTGGGTGATTATTATTATCTAATAGGGTCGACATAACTTATATTCCAGTATTAACAGAGCAGCAGCGCGCGATTTTAATCCACTCCTTAAGAAAGTGATAGCGCAGGAGCGTATTTATTTCGTCGAGGCAAAAAAATTGTAAATATTCTAAATCCACAGTAGATACCAACACTCTGGCAGGATATTCTCATTTTCAACGAGTTAAATTAGGACTGAGTAAAAAATAATGCGCCCATTAAAGTTGTCGACATCCCTACGACCGGTATTCATTGCAGTAGTACTTTTCCCCTGCATTGCTTTTGCAGATTCTCAACCTAATGCCCCTCAAGTTGATGCTAAGGCATGGATTTTAATGGATTATGACAGTGGCAAGGTGCTCACTGAATCCCATGCTGATGATCGATTAGATCCGGCAAGTTTGACCAAAATGATGACCAGCTACGTGGTGGGTCAAGCTCTGAAAAGCGGTAAAATCAAATCTACGGATAATGTCACTATTGGTCAGGATGCTTGGGCGACAGGAAATCCTAAACTTCGTGGATCGTCGGTGATGTTTCTTAAACCCGGTTCACAGGTCACCGTTGCCGATTTAAATCGCGGGATTGTTATCCAATCAGGCAATGATGCCTGTATCGCTTTAGCCGATTATGTCGCCGGTAGCCAAGAGACTTTTATTGGCCTAATGAACAACTACGTCAAAAAATTGGGTCTTACTAATACCCATTTCACTACGGTGCATGGTTTAGATGAACCGGGTCAATACAGTACCGCACGTGACATGGCCTTAATCGGTCAGGCATTGATTCGAGATGTTCCCGAAGAATATAGCCTGAACAAAGAGAAAGAGTTTAGTTTCAACAATATTCGTCAACCTAACCGTAACCGCTTACTGTGGAGCTCATCGCTTAATGTCGATGGCATTAAAACGGGTTATACATCGGGTGCCGGGAATAACTTAGTGGCTTCAGCGACGTCTGGTAATATGCGCCTGATTTCTGTTGTCTTGGGCGCGAACACCGATGCCATTCGTTTTCGTGAAAGCGAGAAGCTCTTAAATTGGGGATTCCAAAACTTTGAGACACTCTCGCCGATTAAAGAGGGTAAACCGTTTGTACAGGCAAAAGTCTGGTTTGGCGATGTTAAAGAAGTGCCACTAGGGGTGATCAATAATGCCTCGGTGACAGTACCGAAAGGTCAAGTGAATGCCTTGAAAGCTGATTACACATTAACGCAAACGCAACTTTCTGCGCCGCTAACGGCTGGACAAGTGGTTGGCCAAGTTAATTTCCAAATTAATGGTAAAGTGGTTGATCAGAAGCCGTTAGTGGTATTGGAAGATGTGAAAGAGGGCGGGATCTTTAGTCGTTTCCTTGATTATGTCTGGATACATATTTCTTCGTTGTTTTCAAAATGGTTCTAGCAGATTGTTGATGTCTAGCTAATTAAATCTTGGCCCCAAAAGATAGATTTCTATCTCTGGGGCCTTTTAATCAAGGGTAATTAATGTTGAGTCCAACCGCGTCGGATCGGCAGAGCGAATAACTGACGATAGAGCTTATGCACAATGTTCAGTAGCGCGTTACCATAGAATTTCCAGCCAAATTGCGCGGTTAAGCAACCGATCATCCCCACCAATAGCCCGCCCAACATATCTAGAGGCCAATGCACGCCAAGATAGATACGTGACCACGCAATAAGCATACCGATAACTAATAGAACAAGGCCAGACCAGAGGCGGTGCCAGCACATAAACGCTAAGCTAAAGGTAAAAATAAAGGTGCCATGATCACTCGGATAGGACGTATCCGGGGAATGGTTTATCCATTGGTAGCCCAGCCCGATCGCGAAGGGGCGTGGATGCGGGTACAGCACGCCGATAATTGACGAGAAGATGATCGCATACAGTAGCGCTGTAATCGTTTTTAACACAAGCTCCCGACGAGACTCGATTAAGTTTTTTGGCGACCACAGCCATAAACATACGACGACCAGCGGGATGATACCAATAACATCTTTAGCTAAAATGATCGCAAGATTAATTAACCAGCGCGGGGAATCTGGTGTTGCGTTCAGCCATAAAAAAAGCTGTGTATTCAATTGCTCCATGGCAAAAAATATCCTGAGTAATGAAAAAGCATTAAATGTTAATTCCGAATATTAGTATAATTAATCTTTTTCAGTCATTGCGAATCGTCTCAACTTATTACTGAGCGCATCATCCACCCGGCCACAGCATGACTACTAAGGTACCCGCTAAGGTTAAGATAACGTTGGCAATTGCATAGGTCCCCGCATAGCCTAGTGCAGGGATACTACTTCGTGCGGTATCACTGATAATTTCTAATGCCGGTGCACAGGTTCTGGCACCCATCAAGGCACCAAATAACATGGCTCGGTTCATTCGTAAGACATAAGCGCCAAAGAAATAACATATCACGACAGGCAGTAGGCTAACGACAACTCCGCATAACAGCATAGAGATACCGTTCTCACCTAATCCATGATGCAGTCCGCTACCTGCACTTAAACCGACGCCAGCCATAAAGACCAGCAATCCAAACTCTTTGACCATAGTGAGTGCCCCTTGCGGGATATAACCAAAGGTAGGATGGTTGGCACGTAAGAAACCGAGCATAATACCGGCAAATAGCAGGCCTGCTGCATTACCAATTCCAAAGCCAAAATTACTGAATTGGAATGTGACCATACCGATCATTAAACCGATAATAAAAAATGAGCAAAAGGCCAGTAGGTCAGTCATTTGGCTATGGATAGCGACGAAACCAATACGGTCGGCAATACTTTTTACACGACGAGTTTCACCGCTGACTTGGAGAATATCCCCTTTATTTAATAAGATATCGTCATCAATTGGCATTTCAATCTGGTTACGAATGACCCGGTTTAAAAAACAGCCGTGGTCGGTCAGTCGTAGTTTGCCTAAGCGTTTATTGACAGCGTTATGGTTTTTTACCACGATCTCTTCCGTGACAATACGCATATCTAATAAATCACGATCGAACACTTCTTTACCATGTCTAAAACTTGGGTCCAGTCGAGCATGGGCATCAGGATAACCGACTAATGAGATATCATCGCCTTCTTGAAGCACGGCATCACCATCTGGACTAGCTAAAATACCGTTGCGTCGAATACGCTCAATATAACAACCGGTATGGCGGTAAATACCGAGTTCACGCAGATTTTTACCCCCACTCCATTCCACTAACTCTTTTCCGACACGATAAGCACGAATAACCGGTAAAAAAACTTTGCGCTGACTGTCTGCATCTAAGCCACGCTCACGCGCAATTTGTTGGGCACTGGTAGGAAGATCTTGATGTTGTAGACGAGGCAGATAGCGGGCGGCGAAAATTAAACTGACCAGTCCGATTAAATAGGTCAGCGCATAGCCTAAACTGAGATTATCTTGTAATAGGGCTAATTTTTGAGGATCGGTAATCACTTGTCTTAAGGTATCACCCGCTCCCACTAATACAGGTGTAGACGTTAATGAACCGGCTAATACTCCTGCAGATAGACCAATATCCCAATGGAAAAGTTTGCCTAGGCCAAGGACAATTAGCAGAGCGCTGCCAACCATGACCAGTGCTAACATCAAATAATTTTTTCCGTCACGAAAAAAAATAGAAAAAAAGTTGGGCCCAGCTTCAATACCCACGCAGAAAATAAACAGCATAAACCCTAAGCTCAGCGCATTAGTATCGATGGAATAGTGTTGTTCTCCGAGTAATAGCGATATGACTAAAACTCCAATTGAACTACCAAGCTGGATACTGCCGAGACGAATTTTACCTAAACAAATACCGAGGGAGAGTACAACGAAGAGAAGCAAGACATCATTGGCACTGAGAAGGTTTGCAACGTTTATATTCACGGGTCAATTTTTCATTTAATGGGTCAAAAGAAACAATTCCGACAGACTGCGAGACAAGCAGAGTGTCGATTCTAAAAAAACGGCTTTATTCTAATCGTTCACTTGCACAACTGCTATGAATGTTTGATGAAAAATCGATTTTAATCAGTAGGGTGGCGGGTACTGGTATGCCCAGTACCCGAGAGGGTTATTGATATAATCCCAGATGCTGTTTGGCATAGGCTTCAAATTCGGTAAAACCACCGACATGCGCCTCGTCAATAAAAATTTGTGGGACGGTTTCGACGGTTTTACCTGCGCTTTTAGATAAATCTTCTTTGCTGATCCCCTCGGCATGGATATCAACATAGCGGTAGCTAAAATCGTCACGCTCGCCGCTTAATTTATCGGCGAGTTCTTTTGCACGAACACAATAAGGGCAACCAGGACGACCAAAAATAACGACAAACATAATATCTCCTTCAATAAAAATGGACGATTTATCATGCCTTTCCTCTGCAGATATTGGAAGCCGTAACGGGAAGTAACTCTGAATTTCGCACAATCGGTGAGGGGGAAGGGATGTGGCCCTATCCATAAGTGACTATACTCTTCTCTTTATTTACTTATTCGGAGTGAATATGACACCGACCATCGATTTACTGCGTGCACACCGTTCTATACGGCATTATACGGATGAACCCATCAGTGATGAGCAGCGTGAAGCTATCTTATTAGCGGCGCAATCGGCATCAACCTCAAGTTTATTACAGTGTGCAACAGTCGTCAGGATTACGGACAAAGAAAAACGCCAACGCTTAGCTGAGCTTGCCGGAGATCAGTCTTGGGTTGAGGATGCGGCGGAATTCTGGGTGCTTTGTGCAGATTTTAATCGCCATCAACAAATTAGTGAAAGCGCAGAATTAGGCTACGCTGAACAGCTGATTTTAGGATGTGTCGATACCGCATTGCTGGCACAGAATGCCATGGTGGCTGCAGAGTCACTCGGATTGGGTGGGGTGTTCATTGGTGGATTGCGTAATCACCCTCATGCAGTCAGTGAACTTCTCGACTTACCAAAATTTGTCCTCCCTCTATTTGGCCTTTGTTTAGGGTGGCCAGCGGATAAGCCTGAATTAAAGCCTCGTATGCCACTCTCTATGCTTGTCCATGAGAATCAATATCAAGCCATAGTGCCAGAAACCTTGGCCGCTTATGATCAGCATCTGCTCGATTATTACCAGCATCGTAGTAGTGCAACACGCCATGAAACATGGAGTCAAATGGTAGAAAGGATGATTAGTAAAGAAAGTCGTCCCTATATGTTAGCCTTTTTACAACAGCAAGGCTGGATCACTCGCTAACCACAGGCGGGATGAGATGCATAGAATTTCATCCCGCTTCGATGCTATACTGCGCGCCCCTCACTCACTATCGCCACAGGTAATCTATGTTTTGCCCTCGCTATGACGCGGGTCAGTGCCGCTCTTGTCAATGGCTCCCCAAAGAATACGCTACACAACTTGCCGATAAGCAACAGCGAATCGAACAGCTCTTAACTAACGTGCCGGTCACTGAGTGGCTTCCTCCCGTTCCTTCGGCACAACAGGGCTTTCGTAATAAGGCAAAAATGGTGGTGAGTGGTTCTGTTGAAAGACCGATCCTTGGTATTGTTGACCAGCAAGGTGAAGGTGTCGATTTAATCGATTGTCCGCTTTATCCGGCAACCTTCGCACCCGTATTTCGTCAATTACTCCCCTTTATTGCGAAGGCAGGTCTCACTCCTTATCACATTGCACGGCGTAAAGGTGAACTTAAATATTTACTGCTGACCGAAAGTACGCAAGGCGGCATGATGTTGCGTTTCGTATTACGTTCAGAGAATAAAGTCGCACAATTGAAAAAAGTGCTCCCAGAATTACAACAGTGCTTACCGCAATTAACCGTGATCTCAGTTAATATCCAGCCGGTACCTATGGCGATTATGGAAGGGGAGCAGGAGATCATGTTAAGTCAGACATCTGCTTTAGCGGAGACGTTTAACGGAATCCCTCTTTGGATACGACCACAGAGTTTTTTTCAAACCAACCCCCAAGTTGCGGCAAAGCTTTATCGCACGGCCCAAGAATGGACGCAGGCGCTTAAGCTCGACACGTTATGGGATCTGTTTTGTGGTGTTGGTGGCTTTGGTTTACATTGCGCACGGCCTGAAACCCACTTAACGGGTATCGAGATTTCACCAGAAGCGATTGCCTGTGCGCGAGATTCTGCGAGTAAACTCGGCTTAACTCAGACACAATTTCGTGCTTTGGACGCGAGCCGCTATGCCTTAGACAACACTACTGCGCCAGATGTATTACTGGTTAATCCGCCAAGGCGGGGAATAGGGCAAACACTATGTGATTTTATTATGAGTGTTAAGCCTGCTGCGATTCTTTATTCGAGCTGTAATCCGGAAACCTTAGTTAAAGATATTGTGACACTTAAGGGATATCGCCTCGAACGGGTACAGCTTTTTGATCTGTTTCCGCATACCGCACATAGCGAAGTGCTTACACTGTTACTTCGCGAGCAATAAGTTGCCTTGCGGCAACTTATTGATTAGGTACGACGCTCAAAGCGTAGGGCATAAAACTCGATGCCGCGCATCAATAACGTTAATAGTGCATTGATACAAAGATAGATCACCCCGGCGGCAATAAACACATTGACATCATAAGTTCCACCGTACAATTGTTGGCTTAAACCCATAACGTCCATAAGCGTAATGGTATAGGCTAACGAGGTACTTTTGAACACAAGGACGACTTCATTTGAATAGGAAGAGAGTGCGCGTTTAAAGGCGTAGGGGAGTAACACTTTTAACGTTTCACCTCTGCTCATTCCCAATGCGTAACACGCTTGCCATTGTCCAGTGGGGATCGCTTTTACCGCACCATAAAGCAGCTGAGTCGTATAGGCGGCACTGTTTAATGATAACGCAACCACTGCACAGAAAGCAGGTTGAGAAAGTATCGACCAAAGAAGTGGTGAGTGCTGTAAAGCTGGAAATTGACCTGGCCCGTAATAAATCAGAAATATTTGTACTAATAACGGCGTGCCGGTAAACAGCGTTAGGTAGCCGCGGATCACCATAGTGGTGACCCGATAGCGCAGAGCAAGCAAAACTGTAAGAATAACCGCGATGATTAGCGCGATAATCGCAGCACTGACGGTTAATCCCAGACTGACCGGTAACCCCGCACTTAATTTGACTAAATAATCACTCATCATTGCTGCTCCAGTTCAAAACGCGTGACACGGCGCTCAGCAAATCTGAGTATTGCTTGACTCAACAATGTAATCACAAGATAGATACCGGCAGCAACGAGATACCAAGTAAAGGGCTGCTCTGTACGTGTGGCGATACCTTTAGTCTGCAACATCAAGTCATTCACGCTAATCAAGGAGACTAGAGCAGTATCTTTAAGTAAAACTAACCATTGATTGCCCAATCCTGGCAGAGCATGACGCCACATCTGAGGCATAACAATAGTAAAAAATACTGAGCGCCGACTCATACCTAATGCATAGGCGGATTCACGTTGGCCTTGAGGAACAGCTCGCAAGGCACCACGCAAGGTTTGCGAGGCATAGGCTGAATAAAGAAGTGCTAGAGCAATAACACCGCATAAAAAAGGGCTAACATCAAAATTACTGATGGTCATATGTAGATGAAGCGTAGTGATACCTAGAGGAATCGCAATACCATCTGAAAGCATCAAAAGGAGTTGTGATGAACCATAGTAGACCCCTAACACAACTAGAATTTCCGGTAGACCACGGATCACCATAACCAGCAGACTGCCTAGCCAAGCGACAGGTTTACAGGAGACAGACTCCCAACTGGCAAAAAGCATCGCCAGCGTTAAGCCGACCACTAGCGCGCAAAGCGCAAGGCCGACGGTTAACCCGCCGGCATTGATAAGATAAGGTAATTCATTCATCAGCGATTATTTTTGAAACCACTTCTCGTAAATTTTTTGATATTCACCATCGGCTTTCACTTTGGCTAGACCTTGATTAAATTCTTGTTGTAGCGCGGTATTTCCTTGGCGAACGGCAATAGCAACACCGGTACTAAAGTAATCTTTGTCGGTAATTTTGTCGCCAACAGGCGCTAATGAAGGATTATTTTTTAACGACTCATTAATGACTGCGGTGTCACCAAACACGGCATCTACACGACCATTTTTAAGATCGAGAATCGCATTCTGATAGCTGTCGTAAGGCACTGCAGTAATTTCGCTATGTTTATCGGCTAAGTATTTTTGGTGTGTTGTGCCGTTTTGTACTCCGACTCTTTTCCCTTTCAAGGCCGCGAGGTTGGCGACTTTACCTTTTTCTGCAACGAAGAGTGCTGAGTTCAGGTAATAAGGCGTACTAAATAGGACTTGTTTTTGACGTTCGGGTGTAATGTCCATCCCCGCCATTGCCGCATCGATACGACGGAATTTTAAGCTAGGAATAAGGCTATCAAAGGATTGGTTAGTAAAGCTACAACTGGCATTAATTTGTTTACAGACGGCCATTGCTAAATCAACATCGAATCCTTGAATTTTATTATCACTTCCGACAAATTCAAAGGGAGGATAAGAGGCTTCTGTACCAAAACGCAGTGTTTGTTGTGCAGCAAATGCAGAGCTTGACAGGCTGGTTAGCAGTGCTGCAGCAAGAAGAATTTTTTTCATAATGATCCTGTCCTTAATGTGAAAGATAGTTCGCAAATTCGCGTGTTTGAGGATGAGTAAAACAATCAGCACTTCCTTGCTCAACGATACGTCCATTTTCCATATAAACAACCTGTGAGGCGGTTTTTTTTGCGACCTCAACTTCATGCGTCACGATGACTTGCGTAATTTTCGTCTCGGATAATTCATTGATAATTTGCACTACTTGCCCAGTAATCTCAGGATCAAGGGCAGCTGTTGGCTCATCGAATAACAAAACTTGTGGTTCCATCATCAGGGCGCGAGCAATCGCTACACGTTGCTGCTGCCCCCCCGACAAGTGTAGCGGATAACGCTGCGCGAAATCGCTTAGGCGTAAACGTTCAAGATACTTTTTGGCGCGAGCTTGCGCGTCAGCACGGCTTAGGCCGAGCACTTTACACGGGGCTTGAATAAGGTTTTGTTCTACAGTGAGATGGGGCCAAAGATGGTACTGTTGAAAAACCATTCCGACATTTTGACGTAGTTCGCGAATAGTGGCCAAAGAGGGGGGCGTTTTAAAATCAAAAGACTGATTAGCAATGGAGAGCTGGCCAGATCGCGGAATTTCTAATAAATTTAAGACACGCAGTAACGAGCTTTTTCCTGCGCCACTTGGGCCGAGCAACACTAGCGTCTCACCCTCGGCACAGTTTAAGGTGATATCGTACAGGGCTTGTTGGCCACCGTAGAAGCAATTTACGCTTTCTAAATGAATGCTCATGCGATAAATCTGACTTTTATAAGAGTGTATTTCGCAAGATAGTAATTCACTATGCATAAATATGCAATTGGGGCGCTAGCTTTTTCTTATGATCGTCACTGACCTCCTCGGTGGCTCGAAGGAACAGCAGCGGCGTAAAGGGACCGAGGAAAAAGGTAAAAAATGAAAAAGGAATTCCTGCTCTTTTTTGTACTATTGACAGGCTGCCACGCTTATCAGCCGCATACATCATCAATGCAACCGATAATTAATAGGCAATATCAGGCGATAGGGCATCAACCTCGTATCGATACCCTTGTTATCCATTATACCGTTGCTGATGAGCGTCGTTCATTGGCATTACTGACCGGTGAACATGTCAGCAGTCACTACTTAATCGCTCGATTGCCCAAACCCAATGCGGTGCAACCAGAAATTTATCAGCTGGTGCCGGAGAGTCAAGCCGCTTGGCATGCTGGGGTGAGTGCGTGGCGCGGGACTAATAACTTAAATAAAACGTCAATCGGTATTGAGTTGGTTAACAAAGGTTTTACCCCGGGCAGTCAGCAAGCAGAGGGGTATTGCCAATCTTACCCACCGCAACAGATCACTGCACTTATTGAACTCGCCACGAAAATTGTCAAGAAATATGCTATCGCACCAGAGAATATTGTTGGGCACAGCGATATTGCACCATTACGAAAATTTGATCCTGGCCCCTGTTTTCCTTGGCAGCAACTTGCCGAACATGGACTTGGGGCCTGGCCTGACCCTCAGCGGGTTAACAGACTATTAGCCGGGCGAGCGCCTTCTGAGCCGGTCACTAACCAGATATTACTCCCCTTACTGCAACACTATGGCTACACGGTCGGTGAGCATCCTTCCATAGCGCAACAGCAGCAACTCATACGTGCTTTTCAATTCCATTTTCAACCAGAAAATATTAGCGGTAAAGGGGATAGATTAACCTTGGCTCGTTTGCAGGCATTACTTTTACAGTATCCTTGGCAGCAGTGGAAAGAGCCGCAATAGCTAACATATTTAATTATTAACGAGCGGGGTGTGTAATACTAAATTGGTATAGGTTAATGAGTAGTCAGTGCATATTCATGCATAAAGGTAATGCAACCGTTCCCATTCAAATTGATAGTTATATTGACCACTTTTCGGTTTTATCTCCCCTCACACACATCGTTAGTGAAAATACCAGTAACGTGTGATGAGGGGAAATAATAGCCGCTACTTTTTACCCTTTAACGAAGTAGGTTAGTTTTTGCTAAATCAATAATTTCAGTGCCTTGACCATTAATGATGGCTTTTAACATATACAAGCTAAAGCCCTTGGCTTGTTCTAGCTGAATATGAGGCGGCATGGCTAATTCATCTGTTGCAGTGGTGACATCTATTAACGCGGGGCCAGGGTGATCAAAGGCTTGTTGCAATACCTCAGTCAATTCAGAGGATTTTTTAACACTAAAAGCGGCTAGCTTACAGGCCCTGGCAATAGCGGCAAAATCTGGATTCTCCAGCTCAGTACCCTTGGTCAGATAGCCGCCAGCTTTCATCTCCATTGCCACAAAACCGAGTACGCTATTGTTGAAAATGACTAATTTAACGGGTAATTGGTGTTGGGCAATACTCAATAAATCACCCATTAACATCGCAAAGCCACCGTCACCACAAAGCGCGATGACTTGTCGTGTTTGATCTACCGATTGAGCGCCCATTGCTTGAGGCATGGCATTTGCCATTGAGCCATGATTAAAGGAGCCGACTAAGCGTCGTTGGCCATTCATCGTCAGATAACGTGCTGCCCAAACAGTAGGGGTGCCAACGTCACAGGTAAAAATCGCGTTTGGGCTGGCGAGTCGGTCAATTTGTTGTGCAAGATATTGGGGGTGTATAGCACGATTATCATTAGGAACTGCTAACGCATCCAATTGTTGGCGACTTTTACCATAGTGTTTAACCGCTTTTTCTAAATGTGCCGATGAATCTGAAGCAGTAAGCAAAGGCAATAAAGCGTTTATCGTGGTTTTAACGTCACCGACAAGCGGGAAATTTACCTGACAATGTGAACCTATACTGGATGGATTAATATCAATCTGAATAATGTTTGCTGAGGAGGGATAAAAGGCCCGGTAAGGGAATTGTGTCCCGAGTAGCACTAAGGTGTCGGCATCTAGCATAGCGTGGTAACCGGAAGAGAAACCAATCAACCCGGTCATTCCGACATCGTAAGGATTATCATATTCCAAAAATTCTTTACCGCGTAGAGCATGCACGACAGGCGCTTGTAATTTTTCGGCCAAAGCGACCACTTCATGATGTGCTCCGGCACAACCGCTACCGCACAATAATGTAATATTCTTCGCGCTGTTCAGTACCTCGGCCAGTTTCTCAAGTTCATTAGTAGGCGGAGTGATCGCGGGCAAAGAGGGAGGGTACCAGGTGATGCTGTCGGGTAGCGTGATAGTGTTAAGTGCAATATCGCCGGGGAGCACGATGACAGCAACGCCGCGTCTGACGATTGCTGTCCGTAACGCAATGGCGAGTATTTGTGGGAACTGTTCAGGATTACTTACTAATTCGCAATAGTAGCTACACTCTTTGAACAGTTCTTGGGGGTGGGTTTCCTGAAAATACTGGCTGCCAATTTCACTGGATGGGATATGGGCGGCAATTGCTAATACAGGTTGGTGGTTGCGATGACAGTCGAATAACCCGTTAATCAGATGAAGATTACCGGGACCGCAGGAGCCCGCGCAGACGGCTAATTCGCCAGTGATTTGGGCTTGTGCCCCTGCGGCAAATGCGGCGGCTTCTTCATGGCGTGTTGCCATCCATTTGATGGTTGATTGTTTATTCAGGCTATCGCTAATACCATTAAGAGAGTCGCCAGTAACGCCCCAAATCTGTTTAACCCCCACATCTTTTAAGGTGTCTACCAGCAGTGCTGCAACGGTCTTTTCCATAAAGAACTCCACTTATTATGATCGATGGCTATTAGTGTAGTTCAAACCGGATGCTGTTTTTTTGTGCTAAACAGCTGCTAAATGCGATTATCTATAGAAAAGCACAGTGGTGCCTTGAAAAGAGGTTTTTTTTAGTTGTATTGTGCCAGAGCAGCTAAACTCAAATAAGGTGGCTTCTACCAAATACTCGGGTTCATGATAAACTAGAAAGTAAATTGCGCTTTTCTTTTCATGTATTGCTGGGTAATTATGGCTAACACGCATCACAGTTTCGACGAGGAACAACTTTTAGACCACGACATTAACGAGGCGTTAAGACCGCCTAGTATGTATAAAGTTGTTTTATTAAATGACGATTATACCCCTATGGAGTTCGTCATCGATGTTTTACAAAAATTTTTTTCGCTCGATATTGAGCGTGCAACGCAACTGATGCTCACTGTTCACTACGAAGGTAAGGCAATCTGCGGCATATTTACTGCAGAAGTCGCTGAAACTAAAGTGATGCAGGTTAATCGTTACGCAAAGGAAAATGAGCATCCGTTGCTATGTATGCTAGAAAAAAGCTAAACAGCCCATATATCTAGGCTGAGACCTAAGCGTTAATCGATCGGAGGTGCCTAATGCTCAATCAGGAACTGGAACTCAGTTTAAATATGGCTTTCGCCAGAGCGCGTGAGCACCATCACGAATTTATGACAGTGGAGCATCTGCTACTTTCACTGATCAGCAATCCGGCTGCCCGTGAAGCCCTCGAAGCCTGTTCTGTCGATCTCTCTGCGTTACGCGTTGAGCTTGAATCGTTTATCCAAAAAACGACCCCAGTTCTTCCAGAAGCGGATGAAGAAAGAGAAACACAGCCTACCTTAAGTTTTCAACGGGTGTTACAACGTGCTGTCTTCCACGTCCAATCGTCAGGACGCAGTGAAGTCACTGGCGCAAACGTATTGGTTGCCATTTTTAGCGAGCAAGAGTCGCAAGCGGCTTATCTCCTAAGAAAGTATGAAGTAAGTCGACTGGATATCGTCAATTTTCTCTCTCACGGCACACGCAAAGATGAGAATAGTGATGATAAACCGTCCGATAATGCATCATCGTCAGACGAGGCAAGTAATGTGGCCAGTGAAGAACGTATCGATAGCTTTACTACCAATCTTAACCAATTGGCACGGGTTGGGGGAATTGACCCACTAATCGGTCGCGAAAAAGAGCTGGAAAGAACGATTCAAGTATTCTGCCGTCGTCGCAAAAATAACCCGCTATTAGTCGGTGAGTCTGGCGTAGGTAAAACTGCGATTGCCGAAGGTTTAGCATGGCGGATAGAACAGGGCGATGTACCCGATGTGATGAAGGAGTGTGTGATCTACTCTCTGGATATCGGTTCACTGCTTGCTGGCACAAAATACCGCGGTGATTTTGAAAAGCGATTCAAGGCGCTTTTGAAGCAGCTTGAGCAAGATGAAAATAGTATTCTTTTTATCGACGAGATCCACACTATTATTGGCGCTGGTGCAGCATCTGGCGGACAAGTCGACGCGGCTAATCTTATTAAGCCACTACTGTCCAGTGGACGAATCCGGGTGATGGGTTCAACAACGTATCAAGAATACAGCTCGATTTTTGAGAAAGATCGCGCCTTAGCGCGCCGCTTCCAAAAAATCGATATCGTTGAGCCCTCTTTGGACGAAACCGTGAAAATTATCACTGGTCTGAAGCCGAAATACGAGAAGCATCACGATGTTCGTTATACCGCTAAAGCGATCCGTGCGGCAGTGGAGCTGGCGGTAAAATATATTAATGATCGTCACCTCCCGGATAAGGCAATCGACGTCATTGATGAAGCCGGTGCCCGGGCGCGTTTACTACCGAGCAGTAAGCGTAAAAAAACCATCAATATTCAAGATATTGAAACCGTTGTTGCGCGTATTGCGCGTATTCCCGAGAAAAGTGTATCGGCCACTGACCGCGATACCTTACGCAGCTTAGACGAGCGCTTAAAAATGCTTGTGTTTGGGCAAGATAAAGCGATTAATGCGCTCTCGGAAGCGATCAAGATGAGTCGTGCTGGTTTAGGCAGTGAGCATAAACCCGTTGGATCATTTTTGTTTGCCGGACCAACGGGGGTAGGGAAAACCGAAGTGACTGCACAATTGGCAAAAGCGCTGGGTATCGAACTACTACGCTTTGATATGTCTGAATATATGGAGCGTCACACGGTAAGCCGTTTAATTGGTGCTCCTCCGGGCTATGTGGGTTACGAGCAAGGTGGCTTATTGACGGACGCGGTCATCAAGCATCCACATTCTGTGGTTCTCCTTGATGAAATTGAAAAAGCGCATCCGGATGTCTTCAATCTATTGTTACAGGTGATGGATAACGGTACTCTAACGGATAACAATGGTCGTAAGGCTGATTTCCGTAACGTAATCTTGGTGATGACCACCAATGCCGGTGTGCGGGAAACTGAGCGCAAGACTATCGGCCTGATCCAGCAAGATAATAGTACTGATGCGTTGGAAGAGATTAAAAAAATCTTTACCCCAGAGTTCCGTAACCGTCTCGATAATATTATTTGGTTTGAACATCTTTCAACCACCGTTATTCATCAAGTGGTGGACAAATTTATTGTTGAGTTACAGGCGCAACTTGACCCGAAAGGCGTTTCATTAGAAGTGAGTGACGACGCCCGAGAGTGGTTAGCGCATAAAGGCTACGATAAAGCGATGGGCGCACGTCCTATGGCAAGAGCGGTACAGGAAAACTTGAAGAAACCGTTAGCGAATGAATTGCTGTTTGGTTCATTGGTGGAGGGTGGCTCAGTGACTGTCAATGTCGATCTTAAGAAAGATCAGCTGACTTACCACTTTGAGAGTGCGGCGAAGAAAAAAACTGAAGGTACAGTGCACTAACAACAAAAAGGCCGGGAAATCCGGCCTTTTTTATGGCAGTCATTAAACGAGCAATTAACGACTACGGAAGACAATGCGACCTTTCGTTAAATCGTAGGGGGTCAGTTCAACGGTGACTTTATCACCGGTAAGAATACGAATGTAGTTTTTACGCATTTTACCTGAGATATGAGCGGTAACAACGTGCCCATTTTCGAGTTCTACACGGAACATAGTATTAGGTAACGTATCAAGTACGGTGCCTTGCATTTCAATATTGTCTTCTTTGGCCATCGAATCCTCTGAATGGACTAACTAAGTGTTTAATCGACAGAATAATGCCGAAGTCTTATACCTGTGTAAAGTAAAGGCGACCAATTGGATTGGTCAGTGCTTCGCGTGAAGCTAACTATCTTTACGTAAATGTGGGTGTTATGTCGTTTGAGGAATACGTTGGTGATATGAATGGCTATTCACCATGTCGTTATTCCACAAGAAAAGGGTGGGGAGAGAAATAAGGTGTTAACTAAACCGCCACCAGCATAACAAGCGCCAGTATTATACTACCTTTTTCTTGAAAAAGCCTGTTAAACATTCACAATCACTTAAAATAACCGTTTTTTAACCCAACACTCTGCGGGGATATTCTTTTTTTTCAAGTCGTCTAATTGTTCGAGAAATTGTCGACGAGGTATTTCTCGGGCTCCCAATGATTCAGTATGTGCATTTAAGATCTGGCAATCGATAAGTTGTCCACCGTATCGACTGAAATGCTGGCAGAGCACGAATAACGCGAGTTTAGAAGCATTGGTTTCGAGGCTGAACATCGACTCACCACAAAACACACCACCCAGTGCCATACCATAAAGGCCACCGACCAGCTTATTTCCACGCCAGACCTCAACAGAGTGGGCATGGCCAGTTTCAGCGATTCGACACCATGCGCTTATCACTTCTGAGGTAATCCAAGTTCCTTCAGGATGGTGAAGGGAACAGCCAGAAATCACTGCGTGGAAGTCTGTATTGATTGTTACCTGATAAGGGCAATGGCGAAGAAAACGTTGCATGCTGCGACTGAGATGAAAATCTTCAACGGGAAGTACGGCACGAGGATCCGGGCTCCACCATAAAATAGGGTCATCTTCAGAAAACCACGGAAAAATACCTTGCTGATAGGCGCTGATCAGCCGTTGGGCCGCTAAATCACCGCCATAGGCAAGCAGCCCTTGTGGGGAAGTCAACGCCGACTCAGGAGAAGGAAAAATCGTCGGCGCTAAAGGGTCTAAACAGGGCAGGTAAATCGCTGTCACAACTTTTGCTGGCTCTTTTGACGTACACGGAATGCAAAGTAACGGCCTTGTTGTGCAATCAAATCCTCATGCGATCCTTGCTCAATAATTTGCCCTTGATCCATCACGCAAATGGTATCGAGTGATTCAATTCCCGTAAGTCGATGCGTAACCATCAGCACTGTCTTATCGGCGGTAACTTTCAGTAACAGCTGCATAATTTGATGCTCAGTCTGTGCATCAAGCCCTTCAAGAGGCTCATCCAATAACCAGAGAGGGGCATTGTGAAGTAACGCGCGAGCAATCGCTAAACGTCTTCTCTCACCGCCCGAAAGCGGTCTGCCTCCTTCGCCTAACCAACTGTCAAGACCGGCTCCTTCGAGTAAATTATCTAACCCTACTGCCACTAAACTGTCTGCAAGTTGGTGATCATTGGCATTGGGTTTTGCAAGGGTCAAATTTTCGCGCAGTGTTTGATTAAATATCGACACACGCTGACTCACGACGGTAATCAATGATCGTAATTGTTGTTCAGAATAAGCCTGTAACGGTTGATGATTCAGTTGAATCTCTCCAGCTTGGGGATCCCATGCTCGAGTCAGCAATTGCAGTAATGTGGTTTTACCACAGCCAGTACTTCCCAATAGAGCAACTTTCTGTTTTGCAGCCAGATGCAAAGTGAGCTGATTTAACACCTGTGGCCCGGTATCACTATAACGAAAATTGACCGCATTCAATGATAAATTGGCATCTTGTTCGGGGCAGGGGACGGCTGTGTCGGGAAACGTAACTTTTGGCGCTTGCTGAATCAGCTGATGCAGCCGTTCTGCAGCAATCGAGACTTCGGATAAATGTAAAAAAGCAATCGCGACAGGCCCGAGCGCTTCAAAAGCAGCGAGAACACAAAATATTAATAGCGCACTGTCGGCCGTTGCCACCTGTTCGACCTGGTAACGTGACATGATGATAAAGACCACCACCACCGTGATACCCGTTAAGAAAAGAATAATACTTTGTGCCATTGCATTAAGGCTTTGTTGGCGAGCTTGTGTGGCTTGCCACTTCTGTTCAGTCTGACTCAGTGTCATCCGCCAATCTTTCGCTGGAGGGAAAAGTAGAAGTTCGGACATAGCACTTAAATTTGTAGTCAACTGTTGACGATAAGCACTGCTTAACGCTGCAATCTGTTCACCTGCGGACTTACCTAAGCGGTAAAAAATGGGTGGGAAGAGCACGATGACTGCCAACATGACCAGCGCAACAAACACTGCGGCACTTACATTGATATAGCTTAAACCAATACCGACAACGACTGCGACAAGCACAGCACCAATCATCGGTGAAATCACACGTAAATAGAGGTGATCTAAGGTTTCTACATCACCGACAAAACGGTTGAGGAGGTCCCCTTGACGAAATTCTTGCGTCCCGGCGGGGGCCAGAGGGTAAATTTTACTAAAGATGGCGACACGCAGATGCTTTAACACTTTAAAGGTGGCATCGTGGCTCACGAGACGTTCTAAATAGCGTGCGACAGTCCGCAGTATCGCGGCGCCTCTGACGCCTGCTGCCGGTAACATGTAGTTAAAGCTATAAATACCGGCACTTCCTGCCATTGCAGATGCTGCGAGAAACCATCCAGAGAGGCTGAGTAAACCGACACTGGCTAATAGGGTGAGGGCCGCTAGAATGATACCAAAAAATAACTGCCAGCTATGTCTACGCCAGAGTTTTAAAAAAGGGAATAATGCTTTCATTATTCGATTTCTCCTGAGCGGTGGCTTAGCATACGTTGGAAAAGACCCTCTTTCGCGGCTAACGTCGCATAATCGCCGACTTGTACAATATTACCCGCCTCCATCACTATAATGGTTGGCCAGTCAATCAGTTGGTCGAGTTGATGAGTCACCATTAAGGTCATTTGTTGATGGCTAGCCTGTTGTAAGCTGGCCATGATGTGTTGTTCGTGATGTCTATCTAAACTTGCTGTCGGTTCATCAAGCAAAAGTAAATTTGCTTGTTTAGCCAATGCTCTAGCAACGGCAATCCGTTGTGCCTGACCGACGGAAAGATTATGACTATCCTCGCTGACCTCGGTATCGAGTCCGTGAGGCAGACGGTCTAAAAACTCATCAACCCCAGTTTTTGCGACAAGAGTGTTTAATTCCTCTGCACTCAACGTACCATCCGGAGAGATGTTTTTCGCGATCGAACAAGAGAACAGGCGAGGATGCTGCCCAACCCAACTGATCCAGGCTAGCCATGCTTCACGAGAGAGCGTACTGAGTTCTTGCCCGTTTATCTGTAAGGAACCTTGATAAGCAAGAAAACCCAGTAATACATTAATGAGTGTACTTTTACCGGAGCCACTTGGCCCAACAAGCGCGATACGTTGGTTCGCTTGGAATTGAAAATTGATAGGACCAACCAGGCGAACGCCATCTGCCGAAGTAATAATAAGATCGTTTGCTTCGAGGGTTAAGCCTTCAGTTGTCGTGAGAAGCGTATTGGTTTCAACAGTAGGGCGAAGTAAGGTTTCCGTCCTCGCTAAAAATGCTTCAATTTCATCGGCTGCCCCGGAGGCTTGAGCTTTAGCATGATAGAAACTCCCCAAGTCACGTAAGGGTTGGAAGAACTCTGGCGCTAAAATCAGGGCTATAAACCCGGCAAAAAGCGTCACGGTAGTGCTATAGCTACCAAAGTGGAATACACCCAAATAAGAAAAGCCAAAATAGACGGCAACTATCGCGATTGAAACTGAGGCGAAAAATTCTAATACCGCAGAAGAGAGGAAAGCAATTCGCAACACTTCCATAGTGCGTAAGCGAAATTGTTCAGAACTTTCAGCGATAGCATCTTCTTCGGCTTGACGACGATTAAAAAGACGTAGGGTATCAAGGCCACGTAATCGATCTAAAAAGTCGCCACTCAGTCGCGCTAAGGCTGCAAAATTACGTCTGTTCGCATCTGCGGCACCCATACCGACCATCGCCATAAATAGAGGGATCAGCGGTGCTGTCAGAAATAAAATGGTCGCAGCTGCCCAATTTATGGGATAGAGCGTAATTAAAATAAGCAATGGGATAACCCCAGCTAGGGTTATTTGCGGTAAATAGCGTGCATAATAATCATGCATTTTCTCAATTTGTTCGTGTAAAAGCGTTGTCCAACTGCCTACCGGACGAGAAGCGACCCAGACTGGGCCTAATGCCTCTAAGCGATTAAGAACCGTTTCACGAATCGCTTGGCGTAACGTTTCGCCTGCTTTCGTCCCAGCTTTTTCGCGGTAGTAATGCAAGATTGCGCGTAGCGCAAAGCAGCCGAGTAATAATATGAGCCAGTGATAGAGATGAGCAAGAGGTTGATGATCAATCAGCGCACGTTGGAGAAGTTCTGCGAGACAGTATGCTTGCAACAGAATAGTAATGGCGCTGCAGGTTCCTAGCACCACGGAAATATTTAGCCAGCGTTTAGCGTGAAAACGTTGAGCCTTAAGCCAAAGGGCAAGTTGTTTTTGTCTTGATTTATCCACGGGAGAGCCACTATTCTGTAGGAGTTTGACATTGACTGCCTTAACATTGATTCAACTCTACCATGCTTGAGGCGAGGTTGGCGACAGATAACCTGCCGCCAGAATGAAGCGAGATCAATCAGTTAACAACTTAGTTATTTTCGCTAACTAAACCGTCTAAATAACGCTCAGCATCAAGAGCCGCCATACATCCAGTACCCGCTGAGGTAATGGCTTGGCGATAGTTATGGTCCATAACATCGCCGGCTGCAAAGACACCCGGAATACTGGTTTGGGTAGCATTACCTGCTAAGCCTGATTGCACCACGATATAACCGTCTTGAAGCGTTAACTGATCTGCAAAGATAGCGGTATTCGGTTTATGACCGATGGCAATAAAGACACCGGCTACGGCAACTTCTTCAACACTATTGTCGAAGGTGGATTTTAGTTTTACACCGGTAACGCCCATCTCATCACCCACCACTTCTTCTAAAGTGCGATCGGTATGAAGAATAATATTGCCGCTGCTGACTTTATCCATGAGACGGTCAATTAAAATCTTTTCTGCACGGAAATTATCACGACGGTGAATTAAGTGAACTTCAGCCGCAATATTCGATAAGTAGAGTGCTTCTTCAACGGCCGTATTTCCGCCGCCGACTACCGCCACTTTTTGTTTACGGTAGAAAAAGCCATCACAGGTAGCACAGGCGGAAACGCCACGACCTTTAAAGGCTTCTTCTGAAGGTAGACCGATGTAACGTGCTGACGCCCCAGTAGCGATAATTAGCGCATCAGCTGTATATTCTTCGCTATCACCGAAAAGGCGGAACGGACGTTGTTGTAAATCGACACGGTTAATATGGTCGAGAATAATTTCTGTATTAAATTTAACCGCATGTTCATGCATACGATCCATGAGGAGTGGGCCGGTCAGATCATGGGCATCGCCAGGCCAGTTTTCGACTTCGCTAGTCGTAGTAAGTTGCCCACCTTTTTCTACCCCCGTGATCAACACCGGGTTAAGGTTAGCACGTGCAGCATAAACCGCAGCGGTATACCCCGCAGGCCCAGAGCCTAGAATGAGTAATTTGCTGTGTTTGGCCATTTTGAGTCCTCAAAGTTAATACGCAATTTTATTGATTGTAGGGAATCTTGACCCCGAAAAAAAGCCTCTAAGCATTTTGTTCTCTATTAATGTAATAGGTAAAGGGTATTACTCAATGATTGCCTGAAAAAAAGAAAGAAAATGGCGAAGAAACCCATTTATTTACTAGAATAATCATGCGTTATCGATAAAAATAAAAAAAATACCGAATCTTGTACTGAAAAAAGATGTTTTGCTTTGACAATCCCCTATTGTTTTGCGAAAACAAGGGGTGGGCATTAATTGCCTTTAACGTTATTAAAAAAGCGACGGCACAACATAAGCATAAGCAGGCCAAATAATCCCCGGGAACAGGGCGGGCTTTTTATATAGGTTCGGCAATAAAAAGAGATAATTACTATGGTTGATAACAAAAAACGTCCAAGCAAGGATCTTGATCGCATAGATCGCAATATACTTAATGAATTACAGAAAGATGGGCGAATTTCTAACGTAGAACTATCAAAACGCGTCGGTTTATCGCCGACACCTTGTTTAGAGCGAGTACGTCGTCTAGAGCGTCAAGGATTTATTCTCGGCTATACCGCACTCTTAAACCCTCACTATTTAGATGCTTCATTGCTTGTTTTTGTTGAGATTACTCTGAATCGTGGTGCCCCAGATGTGTTCGAGCAGTTCAATGCTGCGGTACAAAAACTGGAGGAAACTCAGGAGTGTCATTTAGTCTCTGGAGATTTCGATTATCTCCTCAAAACCCGCGTCCCAGATATGTCTGCCTATCGCAAGCTGCTCGGTGAAACCTTATTACGACTCCCCGGCGTCAACGATACTCGTACCTATGTTGTGATGGAAGAAGTTAAGCAAAGTAATCGTTTAGTGATTAAAACTCGTTAAATCAGACAGGTGCAAAGGCTGAAGTTTTTCGGTACAATCCTGTAAATGCATACAGGAACAACGTGTTTAGCGTTGTTCCTTCCTCCCTTGACAGGCACCTGGAGAGTACTCTTGAGCCAGGAATACATTGAAGATAAAGATATTGCGTTAACTCCTATGAGCAGTGGACGGCGTTTAATTGAAGCGCTATTGATTCTTATTGCTTTGTTTGCCGTTTATCTAATGATCTCATTAGTGAGTTTTAATCCTTCTGATCCTAGTTGGTCGCAGACTGCATGGCATGAACCTATCCATAATTTGGGGGGTGGAATCGGTGCCTGGTTAGCAGACACCTTACTTTTCATCTTCGGAGTAATGGCGTATGCAATCCCCGTTGTCATCTTAGGGTTATGCTGGATTGCCCACCGTTACCGATTTAAAGACCAACATTATATTGACTGTTTTGCTATTGGTTTACGGTTGATCGGTGTACTGAGTTTAGTGGTAACAACTTGTGGCCTTGCCTCTTTGAATGCGGATGATATTTGGTACTTTGCCTCCGGCGGCGTGATTGGCAGTCTTGTGAGTAGCGCGATGTCACAATGGTTTTCTCCGGCGTTGGGCACGTTAATTCTTCTCTTTATCTGGGCTGCGGGGATCACGCTTTATACGGGCTGGTCTTGGTTAACCATTGCGGAAAAAATCGGTAATGCGGTGATGCGCGTGATGACATTCGCTAGCCACCGTCGAGATGAAGAATTTTGGGAGGAACAGGATGAAGCGCCAACTTCTTTGGCTGAGCTACCGACACCTGAAGCTGTCACTCAAAAAAATGGAAAAAGTGTTTTTCGTCGCTTAGTCAGTCGAGGCGCGAGTAATGCTACTGCCCCTTATGAGGACGACCCCTTACTTGCACCACGTCCAACGCCTTCAGCAACTACTGAGCAGCACGATTACGATCCGTTGCTAGACTACGATCCGCTGTTGGATTATCAGCCACGTCCCGTAGATGACGTGATCGAGAAAGAAACTCCCACGGCTGAGCTCGCCCCCGAGACTATTGATCAGCATTCTGATGTAACGCCCGTGGTTACGCATCCCTCTATGGAAACGCCGGTTGTGGCGAGGACCTCGCAAGACGAGATTAGGGTACCACCGGCACAGATGCCATCACACTCGGTCAGTCAGGCTTCGGCTCAGCCACATTACCATTTTGATATCCCTGTCGAGCGCCAAGCATATCAGCCAGTGCTGCAAAATAGTACTGAGAACCAACCTGTGGTTCCAACCGTGGCAGATGACTTGGATAGCGCAACCGTCGTAGCGCCGACAGTATCGGCCATTGCTACGCCGAAACCCTCAGCAGCGCCTGCGACAAAAGCGCTTTCGCCTTTCGCTGCGGCAGCGAGTATGGGAAAATTATCCACACCTGACTTGTCCGGTCAAAAACGCAAGGAAACGGGAAGCTCCTCTCAGGTCAAACAAGGTATTGGCCCGGAATTACCTCGCCCTAATCCAGTACGAATCCCAACACGTCGTGAATTAGCATCGTATGGGATTAAATTACCTTCGCAACGTCAAGCTGAAGAAAAAACTCGTCACGTTGATACGGTAGCTGAGCAAGAGTCAGTGAATGACGTTCAACAACCAATGACACCTTATTCATCGCAGCAAGTTCAACCGTCTGAGCCGATTTCGGCGCATACGATCGAGAGTAGTAATCGGGTAGACTATGACCATGACGCTCATGACGTTGAAGAGCAGGCACAACAAGAACATCTTGCTCGTCAGTTTCAGGTGGCTCAGCAACAACGTTATGATCAGCCGCAAGACACACAACACTCAGCAACTTCAGCACTGTTAGATCTTTCGGATTTCAATTTTTCACCGATAGAGGATTTGGTGGATGAGTCACCTAGTGAACCGTTGTTTACCTTGACTCCAGTTGAGCCTTCGGCGCCGGTACAACCCGCCGCACCGCCCAAAGAAGTGGTTGAGGAGAAGCCTGTTTCACCTGTCAGTACCGAGACAGCACCAAAGGATAGTCTATTTCATCCTTTCCTCGTTCGGCATGAACAGCCTCTGGCAAAGCCTACGACGCCATTGCCAACCTTGGATCTCTTGACACAACCCCCTTTGGAAGAAGAACCTGTAGACATGTTTGCGCTTGAGCAGACGGGTCAATTGGTCGAAGCAAGATTAGCAGATTTTCGTATTAAAGCTGATGTGGTGGGGATCTCTCCTGGCCCTGTCATCACCCGATTTGAACTGGACCTCGCTCCAGGTGTGAAAGCTGCACGGATCTCTAATTTATCTCGTGACTTGGCTCGTTCACTTTCCGCCATTGCCGTGCGGGTAGTGGAAGTGATCCCTGGAAAACCTTATGTTGGATTGGAATTACCTAACCAGCATCGCCAAACGGTTTATCTGCGCGAGGTACTCGATTGTCCAGCTTTCCGCGATAATCCCTCGCCACTCAGTGTTGTGCTTGGTAAAGATATCTCGGGTGAGCCAGTCGTTGCGGACCTTGCAAAGATGCCGCATCTACTGGTTGCCGGTACCACAGGCTCGGGTAAGTCAGTGGGGGTTAATGCCATGATCTTAAGCATCCTCTACAAAGCGACGCCGGATGAAGTGCGTTTCATTATGATTGACCCGAAGATGCTTGAACTGTCAGTTTATGAGGGGATTCCCCATCTTCTGACCGAAGTGGTCACCGATATGAAAGATGCTGCGAATGCTCTGCGCTGGAGTGTAATGGAGATGGAGCGACGTTATAAACTCATGTCAGCGTTGGGAGTGAGAAATTTAGCGGGCTACAACGAAAAAATTGAACAAGCCGAAGCGATGGGCCGTCCTATTCCTGATCCATTCTGGAAGCCGGGTGATAGCATGGACACCCAGCCTCCGGTCTTAGAAAAACTGCCTTATATCGTGGTTATGGTCGATGAGTTTGCTGACTTGATGATGGCTGTTGGGAAAAAGGTTGAAGAACTCATTGCCCGGCTTGCTCAGAAAGCACGTGCGGCAGGGATCCACTTAGTATTAGCGACACAACGTCCATCGGTCGATGTCATTACCGGGTTAATTAAAGCGAACATACCAACCCGTATTGCTTTTACTGTTTCGAGTAAAATTGATTCACGGACTATTCTTGACCAAGCTGGAGCCGAATCACTATTGGGGATGGGGGATATGCTTTACATGCCACCAAACTCATCCATGCCAGTGCGTGTTCACGGGGCATTTGTCCGTGATCAGGAAGTCCACGCTGTGGTTCAAGATTGGAAAGCGCGTGGTCGCCCACAATATATCGATAGCATTACTGCCGGTGATGAAAACGAAAGTGGTGCTGGCGGTGTGGACAGTAACGGTGAAGATCTCGATCCACTTTTCGATCAAGCCGTCGCCTTCGTGGTTGAAAAACGACGCGCATCAATCTCCGGCGTCCAACGTCAATTTCGTATAGGTTATAACCGTGCGGCACGTATTATTGAGCAAATGGAAGCTCAGGGAATCGTCTCCGAGCCGGGGAACAACGGTAATCGTGAAGTGCTGTCACCCCCTCCACATGAAATGTAAGTGAAGCTCAGTACGGGGAAATAGGCCAGAGTTTATGCTGGCCTATTGTTTATCAAAAGAATGCCCCAATATGCTATTTAGTCCCATTCCCCTATTCGATGGTTCAAGTTGTGGCTACAGTTATTGAACCACAGGTATGAATATTTAAAGGAATTACCAGTAATGAAAAAGATTATCGTTGCCACAGGATTCATTGCGGGTTTGCTTGCTGCACCGGTTTTCGCAGATGACGCTTCGGTATTGCAATCTCGTCTTAATAAAGTGAATAGCTTCCATGCTAGCTTTACTCAAACAGTGACTGACAGTTCTGGCGCTAACGTTCAGCAAGGTCAAGGTGAGCTATGGGTAAAGCGTCCGAGTCTTTTTAACTGGCATATGACAGCCCCGGATGAAAGCACAATCATTTCTGATGGAAAAACATTGTGGTTTTATAACCCATTTGTTGAGCAAGTCAGCGCAACTTGGCTTAAGAACGCGACCAGCAATACGCCTTTTATGCTAATCGCGCGAAACCAAAGCAGTGATTGGAAGAACTATAATGTGAAGCAGCAGGGCGATCACTTTGCGCTTACACCCAAGAGTGGTGGAAGTAACTTAAAACAGTTCAGCATTGATGTGACGCCAGAAGGTACCATCAACCAATTTAGTGCTATTGATCAAGAAGGCCAACATAGTCGCTATCAATTGAAAAGCCAAAAAAATGGGGCTATCGAAGCCTCGAAGTTTCAATTCACACCGCCAAAAGGTGTGACGGTCGATGACCAACGTCAATAAGTGAAAAAGGGTTAGCGTGAGTAATTATTCGTTAGAGTTTGCGCCCGCTGCATTGCAACCTCTCGCCGCCAGAATGCGTCCAACGACTCTGCAAGAATATGTTGGACAGCAGCATATTCTTGCCCCCGGTAAACCGTTAGCTAAAGCGATTGAAGCGGGGCACTTACACTCGATGATACTCTGGGGGCCTCCGGGTACAGGAAAAACGACCCTTGCGGAGATCATCGCGCACTATGCCCAAGCACAAGTATCAAGAGTTTCAGCGGTCACTTCTGGCATCAAAGAGATCCGCGAGGCTATTGATCGTGCGCGGGTCAATCGTCAGGCGGGTCACAGTACAATACTCTTTGTGGATGAGGTACACCGCTTCAATAAAAGTCAGCAGGATGCATTTTTACCGCATATTGAAGATGGCACTATCACTTTTGTTGGCGCTACCACGGAAAACCCTTCTTTTGAACTTAACTCTGCGCTGTTATCGCGGGCGCGTGTTTATCTCTTAAAGTCATTAACTCACTCTGAGATTGAAAAAATCTTGGATCAGGCAATGGAAGATAAAGAGCGGGGCTTGGCCGGTCAAGGGCTGATTTTACCCACGCAGACGCGTAGTATGCTAGCAGAGCTCGTGAATGGCGATGCACGACGGGCACTGAATACGCTAGAAATGATGGCGGATATGGCCGAGGGATCAGAAGGCCAACGCATACTTACGCCGCAATTCTTAACTGAAATCGCTGGCGAGCGTAGTGCGAGATTTGATAATAAAGGTGACCGCTTTTACGATTTAATTTCTGCGCTGCACAAATCTGTTCGCGGATCAGCCCCTGATGCGGCCTTATACTGGTATGCACGAATCATTACTGCGGGCGGCGATCCCCTCTACGTCGCACGTCGTTTATTGGCTATTGCATCGGAAGATGTCGGTAATGCCGATCCTCGCGGTATGCAAGTCGCGCTCGCAGCATGGGACTGTTATACCCGAGTGGGTCCGGCGGAAGGGGAGAGGGCGATAGCCCAGGCGCTGGTCTATCTGGCGTGTGCGCCAAAAAGCAACGCAGTCTACACTGCGTTCAACCAAGCGATGCAGGATGCACGCAATAGGCCAGACTATGATGTCCCCGACCACCTACGCAACGCGCCCACGCAGTTAATGAAAGAGATGGGACTTAAAAAAGAGTATCGTTATGCTCATGATGAGCCTCATGCCTATGCGGCGGGAGAAAACTATTTTCCCCGTGAAATGGCTGACACGCATTATTATCATCCTACCGAGCGTGGCCTCGAAGGTAAAATCGCCGAAAAACTCTCCTGGCTTGCACAACAGGATCATAATAGTCAGACAAAACGCTACCGCAGCAATTAACATTCCGGTAATCTGACACTTATCGTCGTCGTTAACTACGACTGTTTTTTCACTTACTTAAACAGGATTAGCATGCTCGATCCCAATCTGCTGCGTAATGAGCCAGACGCAGTTGCAGAAAAACTGGCACGCCGAGGATTCACTCTGGATGTAGAAACATTATGTGCGCTTGAAGAGCGTCGTAAAGTACTACAAGTCGAAACGGAAACGTTGCAAGCGGAACGTAATGCACGATCAAAATCGATCGGTCAAGCGAAAGCACGTGGTGAGGACATCGAGCCACTACGCAATGAAGTGAATCTTCTGGGTGAAAAACTCGATAAGGCTAAAGCTGATCTTGATACATTGCTTAATGATATTCGTCAATTAGCATTGACTTTGCCTAATATCCCGGACGACGTAGTCCCTAATGGTAAAGATGATACAGAAAATCTAGAAATCTTACGTTGGGGTACGCCGAAAAAATACGACTTCAACGTAAAAGATCATGTTGACCTTGGCGAAATCAGTGGCGGATTGGACTTTGCTTCTGCGGTAAAATTAACCGGTTCTCGTTTTGTCGTGATGAAAGGGCAGATTGCGCGCCTGCATCGTGCTTTAGCACAATTTATGCTAGATCTGCACACTGAGCAGCATGGCTATACTGAACTGTATGTTCCGTATTTGGTCAACCATGATTCGTTATTCGGTACGGGTCAATTGCCTAAGTTTGGCAACGATCTCTTCCATACGCGTCCGCTGGACGAAGAGGCGGGTAACAGTCAATATGCCCTGATCCCAACGGCAGAAGTCCCTGTGACGAATTTAGTGCGTGATGAAATTATTGACGAGGAGTCGCTACCTCTGAAGTTTACAGCGCATACCCCTTGTTTTCGTTCTGAAGCCGGATCATACGGTCGTGACACTCGTGGATTAATACGTATGCACCAGTTTGATAAAGTCGAACTGGTCCAGATCGTTGCCCCAGAACAGTCAATGGATGCCCTTGAGACATTGACCGGCCACGCAGAAAAAGTGTTACAGCTGCTGGAGCTACCTTACCGTAAAGTCCTACTTTGTACCGGTGATATTGGTTTTAGTGCGTGTAAAACGTATGATTTAGAAGTCTGGTTACCAGCTCAAGATACCTACCGTGAAATTTCGTCCTGTTCAAATATGGGCGATTTCCAAGCTCGCCGTATGCAAGCACGTTGTCGCTCGAAGAGCGATCGTAAGACGCGCCTAGTTCATACTCTAAATGGTTCAGGTTTAGCCGTCGGTCGTACGCTGGTGGCGGTGTTAGAAAACTACCAGCTTGAAGATGGCCGTATCCAAGTGCCTGAGGTGTTAAAACCTTATATGAAAGGTCTTGATATCATCGGTTAATCTCGACAATCCCCCGTAATCTAGACGGGGGATTGCTTGAAAACAAAAAGTGCCTTATCAAATTACCCTCGATTGACATTAACGCAATCCCTGCCATTATTCGCACACTTTCCCTTTTTCGAGCTATCTCAACGATCATGTCGGCGCTTTCACGTCCAGTAGTGCTTTTATTAAGTGGTCTACTGCTGTTAACGGTATGTATTGCTGTGCTGAATACTCAAATCCCACTATGGCTTTCCCACGCCTCTTGGTCGACCCTACAGATAGGATTGATCAGCTCGGCTTTTTTTACCGGTAATTTAACCGGAACATTGTTTGCGGGAAAATTGATTAATCGCCTTGGTTTTAACCGAAGTTATTATTTAGCGACTGCTCTTTTCGCCATTGCGACCTTAATGTTGGTATTCAGCCATGCATTTGAAACATGGGCATTTTGGCGATTTATTGCGGGTAATGGTTGTGCCTTACTTTGGGTCATCGTCGAGAGTGCTCTTCTTTGTGCCGGTACACTTTCAAGTCGCGGCGGTCTACTTGCTGCTTATATGATTGTTTACTACATGGGAACCGTGTTAGGTCAACTATTTATTAGCGCACTTCCTCTCTCTATGGCGACATTGATCCCTGCATTAGTCGCCCTAATGATGCTAGCGATCATTCCGTTATTATTTGTGGTGGTCAGTGCCGGTCAAGCAGAAGAGGCATTAGAAACGCCAAAACAACCCGGCGTAATGAAGATGTTCTTTCAACGTCAGTCACGGTTGGGGATCAACGGATGCATTATTTCTGGTGTGGTCTTGGGATCGCTCTATGGCCTGATGCCCTTGTATCTGTCGCATAAAGGCATGAGTGATAGTCATGTTGGTGACTGGATGGCACTATTAATCAGCGCGGGTATTATTGCCCAGTGGCCGTTAGGGAAACTGGCTGATCGCTATGGTCGGTTGTTGGTGTTACGTGTGCAGGTTTTTGTGGTCATCTTAGCGGCACTTTCCATGCTGATGAACGCTTCACTTGTCGCAGGCTTATTTATTCTTGGTAGTGCGGGTTTTACGCTCTATCCGATTGCAATGGCTTGGGCCTGCGAGAAAGTGGCGCACTCTGAGCTGATTCCGATGAATCAAGCCTTATTGCTCAGTTATACAGCAGGCAGTTTGGTAGGACCGGCTATAACGTCTTTACTCATGGAAACCTGGTCAGACAATATTCTTTTTGTGATGATTGCGACGGTTTCGTTTGTTTATCTAATGATGTTATTACGTAAAACCGATCAGCAGGCTAACCCTATTGCCCATGCATAAAAAAAGGCCTCGATTGAGGCCTTTCCCACTTAATTAGCCTTGTGCATGCTGGCGCTTAGCCACTTGTAACTTTTCGTAGGCCGCTAATAAAGATTGATGCGCCGGGAAGGCTTTTAGTTCAGCATCTACGATTTGTAGGCCATAGAATGGTGCCTCACCACTGACGGCAGCAGAAGCAGCTTCCACTGTCTCGACGCCATACATTTTGTTAAAGGCGTTCAGATAGTCAACAGGTTGACGCTCATCTTCCAGTGCGAGTAACAACAATGTCTGTAAGCAGCGATAGTAGTTAGCACGCTCAGCACTGAATACTGAACCATTAAACTCAATAGTCCATTCAGCCCAAGTTAAGGCTTGGTCAATATCCCCCCCTGCCAGAGCAAGCATCGATTTTAACTCGCCAACGCGTAAGGTAGACCAACCGTTATCTTTTCCTGTTGCAATACCCAGCAGCTCACGCACACGGGTAAAGTCATCTAAACCATGATCATCCAGCGTAGAGATTAACGCCAGATACTCCTCCGGTTCCCACTCTGAGCCGGGTAATGACAGAATGATTTCGCGTAAATCAGCGCCCATATTATTATTGGCTAATAACAGGTCTTCGGCAGGATAAATATCTGACATTCCCGGCACGATAATACGGCAGGCATACACGCCTAAATGCTCATAGTCAGCAATATAGACCTCTTGCTGGTCGTGTTGGAAAATAGCCATTAACGTCGCGAATTCTTGCTCGGTCGTGCCTGAGAACGACCAATCGACGAAAGGATAATCTGCACCCTCTTTGAACATATCCCAAGAAATTAGGCCACTTGAATCGATAAAGTGGGTTTCGAGATTCGTGTGTTCAGCTACTTCTTCATCGTCGAACGTGGGAGGAGTGAAGACATCCAAATCTTTTAATCCACGGCCTTGTAGCAATTCGGTGACCGTACGCTCCAGAGCGACACCGAAATCTGGGTGGGCGCCAAAGGAAGCGAAACAGGTACCATTGCTAGGGTTGAATAATACGACGCAGATGACGGGGTACTTGCCCCCGAGCGAGGCGTCGTAAGACAGAATCGGGAAGCCTTCTGCTTCTAAACGGGCGATAGCTTCGGTAACGCTAGGGTAGCGAGCTAATACGTCAGCCGGTATTTCCGGCAGGCTAATCGATTCGGCGATAATTTTATTTTTAACGTAACGCTCAAAGACTTCGGACAATCCTTGAACTCGCGCTTCATTGGCGGTATTCCCAGCAGACATCCCGTTAGACACATACAGATTACCGATGATATTCATTGGAATATAGACGGTCTGTAAATCAGACTGGCGGACAAAAGGGAGGGCACAGATACCACGTTCATAATTACCTGACTGCAGGTCGATCAGGTCAGATCCGCTCAGTTCATTTTCAGGATCGTAAAACGCCCGCAGCTTAGGATCGAGAATACCTTCAGGCAGCGAGTCATCGTCTGTAAGTGGAAACCATTTCTCGTTCGGGTAATGAACAAAAGGACTGTTAGCGATTTTTTCACCTAACCAAAAATCGGCGAAGAAGTAGTTAGTCGATAAACGTTCAAAATATTCACCGAGTGCCGACGCTAAAGCGGCTTTTTGAGTCGCTCCTTTACCATTGGTAAAGCAGAGTGCGCAATCTTTATCGCGGACATGCACAGACCAAACATTAGGGACAGGGTTAAGCCATGAGGCTTCTTCGATAGTAAAGCCGAGCTGCTGAAGTTTATCTTGAAAACGGCTAATAGAATCTTCAAGGGCGGCATCTTTGCCGGGGATAAAGGTCTGCGTCATGGTGGCGCTCTCTGGTTAATCAAGAAATGATGGCCTCTATCATACGTTTTTTCACTGTCAGCGGCTATCGTTGTGCGGGGATTTGCAGCAATCTTTATTATTGAAGAGATTATTTATTGCAGCAATATTCTGGCAGTGATAAAACCGATACCTTAGCGCAAATGATTCGACAGAATAATAAAGGGTGAAGGTCAATGACGCAGGTGTTCAATTTTAGTTCCGGTCCCGCTATGTTACCAAAAGCAGTGTTAGAACAAGTTCAAGCTGAGCTGCTTGACTGGCAGGGGCTAGGGACCTCAGTGATGGAAATCAGCCATCGTAGTAAAGAGTTTATTGCGGTTGCCGAGACCGCAGAACAAGACCTCCGCGATTTGCTGGCAATTCCTGCTCACTACAAAGTCCTATTTTGTCAGGGCGGCGCACGGGCCCAATTCGCAGCGATTCCTGCTAACCTGCTCGGATCAGCAAAACATGCGGATTATATCGACGGTGGCTATTGGGCACACAGTGCTATCAATGAGGCGCAGAAATTCTGTACGCCTAATGTCATTGATATAAAAACGACCGAAAATGGTAAGGTCGCGCTGTTACCGATGAATCAGTGGCAACTTAACGATAATGCAGCCTATGTGCATTATTGCCCGAATGAGACGATTGACGGCACGGCGATTGATGAAGAACCTGATTTCGGTGATCGTGTCGTGGTTGCTGATCTCTCTTCAACTATCCTTTCTCGCCCTTTAGACATCAACCGTTACGGTGTGATCTATGCAGGAGCGCAAAAAAATATCGGCCCTGCTGGATTAACCTTGGTCATTGTGCGTGAAGATCTCTTAGGAAAAACCCTGCAACAATTCCCATCGGTCTTAGATTTCAAAACGCTAGCAGACAACGATTCAATGTTTAATACGCCACCGACCTTTGCTTGGTATTTATCTGGTTTAGTCTTTAAATGGTTGAAAGCGCAAGGTGGAATTGCCGCAATGGCTAAGCATAACCAAGCGAAAGCAGACCTGCTGTATAGCACTATTGATAATAGCGATTTCTATCGTAATACTGTTTTGGAACGTAACCGTTCTAAAATGAATGTTCCATTCCAACTGACGGATGACAAACTCGATAAATTATTTTTAGACGAGTCTGTAGCAGCCGGCCTTCATGCATTAAAAGGCCACCGCGTGGTGGGAGGAATGCGTGCTTCGATTTATAACGCAATGCCACTCGAAGGCGTACAAGCATTAACCAACTTCATGCAAGACTTCGCTAAGCGACACGGTTAATAGTTAACTTTTTCACTTTCCCCCTTACAGGGGGAAAGTCGTTATATGAGTAATGTAATGCAATCTCTGACTCTACAACCTATCTCTCGCATCGAGGGAACGGTAAATTTACCGGGTTCTAAAAGCGTGTCCAACCGCGCATTGTTACTAGCCGCGATGGCGAAAGGAACCACTCGTCTCACTAATTTGCTCGATAGCGATGATATACGGCATATGCTGAATGCGCTGAGTGCATTGGGTATTGACTATACGCTCTCCGCCGATCGTACAGAATGTACTGTGACAGGTATCGCAGGCCCACTGCAAACCCCAGAACAGTTGGAAATTTTTCTGGGTAATGCTGGCACGGCAATTCGTCCACTGACAGCGGCACTTTGTTTAGCCGATAACAACATTGTGCTAACGGGCGAGCCCAGAATGAAAGAAAGGCCGATTGGTCACTTGGTAGATGCGTTACGTGAAGGCGGGGCGAAAATCACTTACCTAGAAAATGAACACTACCCACCGATCCGTTTACAAGGGGGCTTTAGTGGCGGAACACTACGTGTAGATGGTTCAGTTTCTAGTCAATTTTTAACCGCATTACTGATGGCTGCTCCTTTAACACAAGGTGAAACGGTGATCGATATTAAAGGTGAGCTCGTGTCCAAACCTTATATCGATATTACCCTTAATCTGATGGCGACGTTTGGGGTTTCGGTGGATAACCAAAATTATCAACGCTTCGTTATTCAAGGACAACAACACTACCAAGCACCCGGTGAATTTTTGGTGGAGGGCGATGCCTCCTCAGCCTCTTACTTTTTAGCTGCCGCTGCGATTCGTGGTGGAACGGTGAAAGTGACAGGAATCGGACGCAAGAGTGTTCAAGGTGACGTGCGTTTTGCGGATGTACTCGAAAAAATGGGCGCGCAGGTCGAATGGGGTGATGATTTTATTGCCTGCACCGGAGCGCCGCTGCAAGCGGTTACGATGGACATGAACCATATTCCTGATGCGGCGATGACCATTGCTACCACAGCCTTATTTGCAAAAGGCACGACAACCATGACCAATATTTATAATTGGCGGGTGAAGGAAACTGATCGTCTATTTGCGATGGCGACTGAGTTACGTAAAGTCGGTGCAGAAGTGATCGAAGGTGAGGATTACATCACTATCACGCCCCCTGACCAGCTAATTCATGCTGAAATCGAGACTTATAATGACCATCGTATGGCGATGTGTTTCTCACTGGTCGCACTGTCTGACACGCCGGTCACTATCCTCGACCCGGGATGTACGGCGAAAACCTTTCCCGACTATTTTGAACGACTTATGTCGATCAGCCAGCATTGATAATAACTATTATAGCGAGCGCTCAAGCTCGCTTTTTTTATACTTACAGGGGATGAGGTAACAATGCAACGCAAAATTCTATCCATATCAATCATGGCATTATTAGGATTAGGTGCGGTGAGTACCACTCAAGCAGCTGTAGTACCGGCTGGAACAATACTTGCTAATCAGCAACAGGTGACCCGAAATAATGGTTCTGATCCGGCAACCCTTGACCCACAACTGGCAGAAAGTAACGACGCCTTCAATATTATCCTCGACAGTTTCGTAGGCGCTGTAGCCCTAGACAGCGAAGGGAAGGTTCATCCAGAGTTAGCCGAAAAGTGGGATAACCAAGATAATAAAGTTTGGACCTTCCATTTACGTCCGGGGATTACTTGGTCGAACGGACAACCTATTACGGCACAAGATTTTGTCTATAGCTGGCAACGATTAGCGGATCCGAAAACAGCGTCACCTTACCAATCTTACATCAGTGCAATTCATATTCTTAATGGTGATGCGGTGATGAATGGGAAGCTTCCCCCTTCAGCCTTAGGGGTTAAAGCGTTAGATGCGCAAACCTTCCAAGTAACGCTCTCTCAGCCCGTTTCGTGGTTTCTGCAAGCCGCGGCATCGCCAAGCTTCTACCCGGTGAATCAACAGAATGTCGAAAAATTTGGTGAGAAATGGACGCAGCCTGCCAATATTGTTGTCAGTGGGGCTTTCAAACCGAGTAAATGGGTGATCAACGAACGTTTTGTGTCCGAACGTAACCCGCACTACTGGAATAATGCGAGCACGGTTATCAACAAGGTCACTTACTTACCTATCGTTGAACCTTCCGCTACGTTAAACCGCTATCAGAGTGGTGAAATTGATATAACAGACACAATACCTACGGTTAACTTTGCACAAATCAAGAAAACGATTCCTGATCAAATTAAACAAACGCCGCTACTGGGCGTCTACGAATATTGGTTTAATCTCAATAAACCGCCATTTAATGACCAACGTGTGCGTATGGCGCTGAATTTGGCCGTCGACAAATCGGTGATCACCGATAAAGTCTTAGGCATGGGACAAGAACCGGCCTGGACTTTAATGCCGTTACATATTGGCGGAGAAACCTACCAGCCAACTGAAATTGCACAATGGACCCCGGCACAACGTATTGCGCAAGCGAAAAAATTACTGGCCGAAGCGGGTTTTAGCGCAGACAAGCCGCTGAAGGCAGAGTTGTTGTATAACACACAGCAAGATCACCAAAAAATAGCTATCGCCCTAAGCTCTATGTGGAAAAAGAATTTAGGCGCGCAGATCACCCTACGTAATCAAGAGTGGAAAACATTGATCCAAACGCAACATAATGGTGATTTTCAACTTATTCGCCAATCTTGGCTCGCCGATTATGATGCGCCACCGACGTTCCTGAATAACTTTATGACAGGGGATACGCAAAATGATGGTAAATACAGCAATCCCAACTACGATCGTCTAGTGAATGACGCGGCCGAGCAGACCGAACCACAAAAAGCGAAAGCAGATTACCAGCAAGCGCTCGATATTCTCAGCAATGATGTACCGGCAATTCCCCTTTATTATTATGTACAGAATATTTTAGTGAAACCTTGGGTGGGGGGCGTTTTCGTCAGCCGCTTAGGATTTTATAAGACACAAGATATGTATATTCGTCAGCATTAATCACAAAGGCCATGTGTCGTCGACACATGGCCTTAATGGTTACTCTTTATCTTCGCCTATATAACGTGTTTTGGCATCTTCCGCATCTTCGCGGGTACCATGCTGGCTGATGAGGGTATCTTCATAAGGATGGTCGGCTCTTAATTCATAATGCCCAATCTTACCGTCACCCTTGCCATCAGAAATCTCAACAATCCATGCTTTACGGGGATAGGGGGGATGACCTGCCATAACTCGCCTCCAAAATAGCTAACTCAGTGGTTGTGGTTAATCATTTACTTCATCAAGTGTAGACAAGGTCATACGTTGTGCAAGTCAGTGCCATGCAGCGAGTAGTAACGATCCGTCTGGGAATGAGGTATACTCACCGGATTTTGTTGCCAAGTAGCAAGGAGTTGGAGATGGCTACCATTCCAGTCATTACAGTTGATGGGCCAAGCGGTGCGGGGAAAGGCACGCTATGTAAAGCGTTAGCGAAAGCGCTGAACTGGCATTTATTGGACTCGGGAGCAATTTATCGCGTCCTCGCTTTAGCTGCTTTGCACCATCAAGTCGATATTACGCAAGAAGAGGCATTAGTGCCGCTTGCCGCGCACTTAGATGTTAAATTTAGGGTAGAACAGTTTCACACTCAAGTTATCTTAGAAGGTGAAGAGGTGACTGCGGCTATCCGCACACAAGACGTCAGTAACACGGCATCAAAGGTTGCCGCATTTCCTCGGGTACGAGAAGCGTTATTACGTAGACAGCGTAATTTCCGTGAATTACCGGGGTTGATTGCCGATGGGCGAGATATGGGAACGGTCGTTTTTCCGGATGCACCCGTCAAAATTTTCCTCGATGCGAGTGCTGAAGAGCGTGCAGAGCGTCGCCGTCAGCAGTTGCAGCAAGCCGGTGTAGATGTTAACTTTGAGCGCCTTTTAGCAGAGACGATCGAACGTGATGAACGCGATCGTAATCGTGCCGTTGCGCCTTTAGTGCCGGCAGATGATGCCTTAGTTATTGATTCTACTGGAATTAATATCGAAAAAGTGACCGAGATAGCCGTAGAATATATTCGCAAAAAATTGCCTAACTTCGGCGTATAATTGTGCTAAAATAAACAGAATGCTGTAGCTTCATTCCATGGATGGTGTGAAGAATGTTAAACAACCCCATTAGACATGAGGTCCAATGGACGTTAAATTGAAGAATCCTAAGATTATCAATATGACTGAATCTTTTGCTCAACTATTTGAAGAATCCCTGAAAGAAATCGAAACCCGTCCGGGTTCCATCGTTCGTGGCGTTGTTGTCTCTATCGACAAAGACGTTGTCCTAGTTGATGCGGGCCTGAAATCTGAATCTGCAATTCCTGCAGAGCAATTCAAAAACGCAGCTGGCGAACTGGAAATCCAGGTAGGCGACGAAGTTGATGTTGCGCTGGACGCAGTAGAAGACGGCTTCGGTGAAACCCTGCTGTCCCGTGAGAAAGCTAAGCGTCACGAAGCTTGGATCACGCTGGAAAAAGCTTACGAAGATGCTGAAACTGTTACCGGTGTTATCAACGGCAAAGTCAAGGGCGGCTTCACTGTTGAGCTGAACGGAATTCGTGCGTTCCTACCAGGTTCACTGGTTGACGTACGTCCAGTTCGCGACACTCTGCACCTCGAAGGCAAAGAGTTAGAATTTAAAGTCATCAAGCTGGATCAGAAACGTAACAACGTCGTGGTTTCTCGCCGCGCGGTGATCGAGTCTGAAAACAGCGCTGAACGTGATCAATTGCTGGAAAACCTGCAAGAAGGCATGGAAGTTAAAGGTATCGTTAAGAACCTGACTGACTACGGTGCATTCGTTGATCTGGGCGGCGTTGACGGCTTACTGCACATCACTGATATGGCTTGGAAGCGCGTTAAGCACCCAAGCGAGATCGTGAATGTCGGTGACGAAATCAATGTTAAAGTCCTGAAGTTTGACCGTGAGCGCACTCGCGTATCATTAGGTCTGAAACAACTGGGCGAAGATCCATGGGTTGCTATCGCTAAACGTTACCCAGAAAGCACCAAGCTGACAGGTCGTGTGACTAACCTGACTGATTACGGCTGCTTCGTAGAAATCGAAGAAGGCGTTGAAGGTCTGGTACACGTTTCTGAAATGGATTGGACCAACAAAAACATCCACCCATCTAAAGTTGTTAACGTAGGTGATGTGGTTGAAGTTATGGTTCTGGACATTGACGAAGAGCGTCGTCGTATTTCCCTGGGTCTGAAGCAATGTAAATCTAACCCGTGGCAGCACTTCGCAGAAACTCACAACAAAGGCGATCGCGTTGAAGGTAAAATCAAGTCAATCACTGACTTTGGTATCTTCATCGGTCTTGACGGTGGAATCGATGGTCTGGTTCACCTGTCTGACATTTCTTGGAACGCAACTGGCGAAGAAGCCGTTCGTGAATACAAGAAAGGCGACGAAATTGCTGCAGTAGTTCTGCAAGTTGATGCTGAGCGTGAGCGTATCTCTTTAGGCGTGAAACAACTGGCTGAAGATCCATTCAACAACTACGTTGCGGTAAACAAGAAAGGCGTTATCGTTAACGGTAAAGTGACTGCAGTCGACGCTAAAGGCGCAACTGTTGAGCTGGCTGATGGTGTTGAAGGTTACTTACGCGCTTCAGAAGCTTCACGTGACCGCGTTGAAGATGCAACTCTGGTTCTGAATGTTGGTGATGACGTTGAAGCGAAATTCACCGGTGTTGATCGTAAAAACCGTGTTGTAACTCTGTCTGTACGTGCTAAAGACGAAGCTGATGAGAAAGATGCTGTTGCTGCTGTGAATAACAAGCAACAAGATGAAGGCAACTTCTCTAACGCAATGGCTGAAGCATTTAAAGCAGCTAAAGGCGAGTAATTGCCGAAAGGAGGGTGGTGACATCCTCCCAACTAGCCAAGGGTGTTTTCACTCTTGGCTTTTTTTAAAACTGTCTTTCTTTACAGGATATTCCCGGAGGATTAATGACTAAATCTGAACTGATTGAACGCCTCGCAGCCCAGCAGACTCAAATCCCTGCAAAAGCTGTTGAAGATGCTGTTAAAGAGATGCTGGAATATATGGCTTCGACCTTAGCGCAGGGAGACCGTATTGAAATACGTGGTTTTGGTAGTTTCTCTTTGCACTACCGTGCCCCACGTGTTGGCCGCAATCCGAAGACCGGCGAAAAAGTGGAGTTAGAGGGCAAGTATGTGCCGCACTTCAAACCCGGTAAAGAGCTTCGCGATAGAGCTAATCTTCCAGGCTAAAAGTACAGTTTTAAAAAAACGATATCTTAAGGTATCGTTTTTTCTTTGAGGCTGGCTCACAAATCGTAGTGAGTTGAGCTATGTACGTTATTCCGCGTTAAGCAGATTATCGTAACTTCTTAATTTTTCTCTTCTCATCATTTCTTGTTCGCGTAATTTCTCCTGCTTTAAGCGGAGAAACAATGCAACTTCTTCCTTATGCCCGACTGGTAATTTTTGCCTGCTTACCGTTACTCTTTTTATCTACACTTATCGATGTCGCCATTCTGTTAATTGGAATACCAGTCGCGATCTACCTTATCCGGGTGAAACAAACGTTTTTTCACTATCTTGGTGTGGTAATACTGCTTTGTGCCGTAAACCAACTTATCGCCCATGCTGCGCTTACCACAATGACACTATGGAGTGAGCGGCCGATTGTCGCTGTCGTAACAGTGAGTGAAGTACAGCCACTAATGGGGAGAATGAAACTCGCGCTTCAACAAGTGAATGGTCAGCTACAATTTCCAGTTTATGAAGCATGGATTTATCAGGAGGAGATCCACGCCTATTGCCCAGGACAGCGTTGGTTAATGGAATTAGCCTTACGGCCTGTACACAGTTTACTCAATGAAGGTGGCTATGACCGTCAGCGTAATGCGTTAGCAAAAGATACGCTCTTTTCAGGAAAAATCTTATCTAAAACGCCCATCACAACGCAGTGTTCATTTCGTTATCAGCTCGAGCAACTTTTTCAAAAAAACAGTGCTTCTTCACCTTGGCAGGGGTTATCACGCGCACTCGTCTTTGGGCTCCGTGACGGTATTTCCCCTTCAGTTAATCAACTTTTTCGCGAAACGGGGACTGGCCACCTTATGGCTATCTCAGGAATGCATATCGGTTTGGTTTTTTTACTCGTAAGCAGAACTATTAGTCTTGTACAGCCACTACTACCTATTGCCTTAGCTCGCCCCCTTGTCGCAGAAATAGGGGGATGGATAGCAAGCGGCTTTTATTGCTACCTTTCAGGGGGGCAACCTTCCGCAATGCGTGCCATTTTTGCCCTGACCTGTTGGTTAATCGCGAAACGCCACGCAATTAATTTTTCGGGTTTCCAAGTTCTTCTACTCTGTATAGCCGGTTTATTACTGATTAACCCATTGATGATATTGTCGGACAGCTTATGGTTATCCGCACTTGCGGTACTGGCTTTACTACTGTGGTACCGATGGTTTCCACTGCCCCCTAAATATCAACAGAGAAAAAGGTACGCACTTATCCGTCTACTGCATCTACAAATCGGCATAATGCTACTTTTACTTCCTGTCCAAGTTTTCTTTTTTAACGGGACTAGTCTGACCGCTCTCGGCGCGAACCTAGTGGCTATTCCCATTATTAGCCTAGGGGCATTACCGCTCTCCTTACTCCTGATGTTGCCGTGGCCTATATTGTTAAGTCGTGGACTACTGGGCATCCATGATGCGATGTACCAACTATTATTTGATGCATTAACCCTACAACGAGGCGGATGGTATGCACTAACAACGGCTCCTCTCTTTGTGTGTGGGGTATGGGGGGGATTACTCTTTATTCGTTTTTACTGGTGGCGGCAATTTCCGCTCAGCTTGGGAACAATACTGCTAACGGTAATAAGTTGGCGTACTCAGCCGTCAGATATCGTATGGCGTGTCGATATGCTGGATGTGGGGCATGGATTAGCCGTTATCATTAGTCAAGGTAAAGAGGGGGTAATTTACGACACAGGTAACCGCTGGCAAGAAGGGGATGCAGGTGAGCGTATTATCACCCCTTGGTTACAATCCCAGCAGATCGTTCCTATAACCGCCATTATTAGCCATCGTCATAGTGACCACATAGGCGGGTTAGAAAGTTTACAAAAGGTATGGCCAAATTTATCCGTGAAGACGGCATTCCCTTATCCTGGCGCACTCCCTTGTCAACGCGGGGAACAGTGGCAGTGGAAGGCGTTAACCTTTCGCGTGTTATTACCTGAAAAAATGGAGACCGCTGGGAAAAATAATGACTCTTGTGTGCTGTATATTAGCGACGGAAAACATCATTTGTTATTAACCGGTGATATAGAAAAAAAAGCCGAACAACGGTTAGTCGAATTAGAAAAATCAGGCCTACCTGTGAGTTGGCTACAAGTGCCTCATCATGGCAGCCGCACGTCTTCTACCTCATTATTTTTACGCAAATTTAACGCCGATGTGGCGTTAGCCTCGGTAGCACGATATAACGCGTGGCGTTTACCGGCCACACCGATTGTAAAACGTTATTACGATCACGGTATTTTTTGGATGGATACGGCACAAGCTGGGCAAATATCGATACGTGTCAGGACTCATCAAGTCGAGCTATTACAATTGCGTGATCAAATTTCACCTCGATGGTACCATCAATGGTTTGGTGTAAAACCGGATTACGGGTAAACTACCCGCCGATGTTAAAAAACGTGAAGAAATAATGCACTTAGATAAAGATCTCTCAACGTGGCAGACGTTTCGTCGCCTTTGGCCAATGATAGCCCCACATAAAGCAGGCCTCTGTATTGCTGCTGTCGCCCTTATTATCAATGCAGCGGGGGATACTTTAATGTTATCACTGCTTAAACCGTTACTAGATGACGGGTTTGGTAAGGCAGATAAATCGGTTCTACTGTGGATGCCATTAGCGGTAATAGGGCTTATGCTTATCCGTGGAGTCACCAGCTATGTTTCCAGTTACTGTATCTCATGGGTATCAGGGAATGTCGTCATGGGTATGCGCCGTAATCTCTTTTCTCATATGATGAGTATGCCGGTCTCTTTTTTCGATCAGCAATCAACCGGTACTCTACTATCAAGAATCACTTATGATTCCGAGCAAGTTGCTTCCTCATCGTCCAGTGCGTTGGTGACGGTAGTGAGAGAGGGGGCATCGATAATCGGCCTGTTTATCATGATGTTCTATTACAGTTGGCAATTATCGTTGATTTTGATCCTACTGGCCCCGATAGTCTCTTTCACTATCCGTCTCGTTTCTAAGCGTTTTCGTAATATTAGTAAAACGATGCAGAATACAATGGGTGAAGTGACGACTAGTGCGGAACAGATGTTAAAAGGCCACAAAGAAGTGTTGATTTTTGGTGGCCAAGAGATCGAATCCCAACGATTTGCTACGGTGAGTAATCGCATGCGTCAGCAGGGCATGAAATTAGTCAGTGCTTCGTCAATTTCTGATCCGATTATTCAATTAATTGCTTCATTAGCCTTAGCTTTTATTCTCTATGCCGCAAGTTTTCCTGCGGTAATGGATACGTTAACCGCTGGAACTATCACCGTCGTATTCTCATCGATGATAGCGCTAATGCGACCGTTAAAGTCGCTGACCAATGTTAATGCCCAATTCCAAAGAGGAATGGCGGCCTGCCAAACTCTATTTAGTATTCTTGATGCAGAGCAGGAAGTGGACGATGGTCAATACACGACCGAGCGGGCGCAAGGTGATATTGAATTTCGTGACGTGACCTTTACCTATCCTGGGCGCGAAACGCCGGCGCTAAAAAATATTAACTTGACCCTGCCTGCGGGTAAGACTGTTGCACTGGTCGGGCGCTCCGGTTCGGGTAAATCCACCCTTGCCAGCTTATTAACGCGTTTTTATGATATTCAATCAGGACAAATTTTGTTGGATGGTCATGAAATCACGGATTATAAACTGCAATCGTTACGTAATCAGGTCGCTTTGGTATCCCAAAATGTTCACTTATTTAACGATACGATTGCTAACAACATTGCATATGCACGTTCAGACCAATATAGCCGCCAAGATATTGAACAAGTCGCTAAAATGGCACATGCCATGGACTTTATCTCGCGCATGGAGAAAGGGCTAGATACCGTTATCGGTGAAAATGGCGTGTTATTGTCCGGGGGGCAACGCCAACGGATTGCGATAGCTCGTGCTCTGTTACGTGACTGTCCTATTTTGATCCTCGATGAAGCTACTTCAGCCTTGGATACGGAGTCTGAACGCGCAATTCAGTCTGCACTGGATGAATTACAACGTAACCGGACTTCGCTAGTCATTGCACACCGCTTATCGACCATCGAAAATGCAGATCTTATTGTTGTGGTCGAAGATGGACAAATCATTGAGCGCGGTACCCACCAAGAACTGTTAGCGCAGGCTGGTGCCTATGCTCAACTTCACCGTATACAGTTTGGACAATGATCAGTCGCTTGTGGAGTGGAGAGTCAGGATGGTGGCGAGCGTTATTGCCACTTTCTTGGCTTTATGGCGCAATAACTGCCAGCATTCGGCTTGCTTATCGCCTTGGTATCAAGAAAAGTTGGAAAGCCCCGATTCCTATAGTCGTGGTGGGGAATCTCACGGCAGGTGGAAATGGTAAAACGCCTGTTGTTATTTGGCTCGTGGAGCAGCTTCGACAACATGGAAGGGTGCCTGCGGTCGTTTCCCGCGGTTATGGAGGGCACGCATCGCAATATCCACTCTTACTTAATACTCAAACCTCTCCCCAACAGGCGGGTGACGAACCTGTTCTGATCTATCAGCGAACGGGCGTACCCGTTGCAGTTGCACCGAAGCGCAGCGAAGCGATTCAGTCTCTGCTCCGCACACACAAAGATATCGATATCGTGATTACCGATGATGGTTTGCAACACTATGCGTTACAGCGTGATGTTGAAATTGTCGTTATTGATGGTGAACGACGCTTTGGTAATGGCTGGTGGCTACCGGCAGGGCCAATGAGAGAGCGTGCATCACGGCTGCGTAAGGTTGATGCGGTGATCACTAATGGTGGGGTCGCACAAGCGGGTGAACTGGCGATGCAACTCATGCCGGGTAAGTTAGTCAATCTTGTTACTGGGCAATCTGTTCCCCTTGCACAGTTCACCGATAAACCTTCAGTCGCACTCGCAGGTATTGGACATCCCCCTCGTTTTTTTTCAACGCTTCGTGCTAACGGTATTCAACCTGTGGCCGAGTATGCATTTCAAGATCATCATGCTTATACTTCAGAAGAGTTAGCGGTACTCGCCAGCGGCGAACAACAGTTACTGATGACAGAAAAAGACGCGGTGAAATGCCAGCCTTTTGCCCAACATAATTGGTGGTATTTACCGGTCGAAGCACAATTGTCGCAGTCCGATACGCAAGCTTTACTGACTAAAATATTAGCTTTACTTCCGACTACTCAATAGGACAACGTCCTGGTAGTCGACGTCGTTTATTCATCTGGAGGTGTTATGGATCATCGTTTAGCAGCAATCGTCGCTTGCCCAGTTTGTCATGGTAAGCTTGACTACCAGCCGCAGACACAAGAATTAATTTGTAAGCTCGATGGGTTAGCCTTCCCTATTCAGGATGGCATCCCTGTGCTATTGGAAAATGAAGCGCGTAATTTAACTGTGGACGAGAATTAACCATGGGTTTTGTTGTTATTATCCCGGCTCGCTATGCTTCCTCTCGGTTACCGGGGAAACCGCTTGCTGATATTCATGGCAAGCCGATGATTATCCATGTGCTTAACCAAGCTCGGGCGGCAGGTGCCGACCGAGTTATTGTCGCGACTGACCATATGGACGTTGCTGCTGCGGTAACTGCCGCTGGCGGTGAAGTTTGTATGACCCGCATTGATCATCAATCGGGCACTGAGCGCCTAGCAGAAGTTATTGAAAAATACCGCTTTGATGACTCGACGATTATCGTGAACGTGCAGGGGGACGAACCACTAATACCCCCATTAATTATTAAGCAAGTTGCTGATAATCTTGCCAGTGCAGAATGTGGAATGGCGACTTTATCCGCTCCAATCACTGATGCGCACGAAGCCTTTAACCCGAATGCGGTAAAAGTGGTGACTGATAAACAGGGTTTTGCACTCTATTTTTCAAGAGCCACCATTCCGTGGGACCGTGATCGCTTTGCCCAATCTCAAGACGCGATTGGTGATCAGTTTCAGCGTCATCTTGGCATTTATGCCTATCGTGCCAGTTTTATCCGTCGCTATATCCGCTGGGAACCTTGTCCCTTAGAACAATGTGAATTGCTTGAGCAACTCCGTGTGCTATGGAACGGTGAAAAGATTCATGTTGCCCAAGCTACGGCAATACCTGCCGTTGGCGTGGATACGCCTGAAGATCTTGAAAGAGTCCGTGACGTATTACGATAACACCCGAACACAACGTTAGCCTTCTTAGTCTAGCGTTGTGTTACCCATTGCCATGCCCTTCCAAGACTCTCATACCATGCTCGTTCACTGTGTCCCAACCAAAAAGAGGAAGGCAATATTCGTTCCCAAAAGTTCAGAGGGGAATGAATAGCGAGTTGGTTAGCCGGAGCGGGGATTGGCGATAGTTGCTCTGCGGTAAAAAAGCGTATAGCCCGAGGTAAATGGTTAGCAGAGGTCACTAAAATAAAGGGCTTATTCCCAATAAGCTGCCTAACTGCTAGCGCTTCTTGATGAGTATCACGAGGTGACGTTAACGTAATGAGCTTATCTTTTGGAACACCGAGTGTTTGTGCCACTTCTGCGGCAACACTGGCACTACTGCGGGAATTATCACTCGCTGCTGCACCGGTAAAAATAAGTTCTGCCGTTGGGTTCATCCGCCATTGCCGTACACCTTCAGCGACTCTCGGTAAACTATTGCCTAACAGGTTAGAACTCGGTGCCCATTCTGGATTGTAGGTATAACCGCCGCCGAGCACGACAATCGCCGCAACCCTCGGGGGATGATTCAGTGTCGGATACTGATTCTCAAAGGGAGTAAGTAGGCCATCTGCCACCGGTTGTAAACTCAGTAGTAGCAGGAGTCCCCATCCGCCAGTGAGGAGGATTTTTGCTAGACGTTGTCGATGACTACACCATAACAATAAAAGCCCAATACCGAGAATAATCAGTGATAGAGGGAGCGGCAGTAGTAGGCCACCTATTATTTTTTTTAATGTAAATAGCATAATACCTACCGAATTGAACGAAAAAACAGCACCCAACACAGGATTATGTCAACGACAGCTCCATTAAGGGGAGAGCTGTGACAAAATAGCATATTTCTTCTGTCGTTTATGCGGAGTATCAGTATGATGGATCGGAATTTTGATGACTTGGCAGAACGTTTTGCACAGAACATCTATGGCACACTTAAAGGACGTATACGTCAAGTTATTCTTTGGGAAGAGTTGGAGGCCATTTTAGCGACTCTACCCAAGACCCCGCTATCAATTCTTGATGCTGGCGGCGGCATAGGTCAAATCTCGGCGGGATTAGCCCAGCGTGGTCATCGTATAACGTTATGTGATGTTTCTGAGCAGATGTTGATACGGGCTAAACAGCATGCACAGGAGCGCGGTGTTGAATCGCAGATGACGTTTATCCAAACGCCGGCACAAGACGTCGGGCGTCAGTTAGACAGCCCGGTTGATGTTGTCTTATTTCATGCCGTGCTGGAGTGGATCGCAGAACCAGAGAAAACACTCGCGGCTTTATTCGACACGCTATCACCAGGCGGCGTGTTATCATTGATGTTTTACAATGTTCATGGTTTAACGCTGCAAAATCTAACGTTAGGGAATTTTGGTTATTTAAAGGCGCACATGAAGAAGCGAAAGAAAAAAACGCTTTCGCCCGATTACCCTCGAGATCCTGCTGAGGTCGAACTATGGTTACGCAACCTCGGTTTTGAAATAGAAAGTAAAGCGGGAATTCGAGTATTCAGTGACCTTATCCGCGATCTTCCGCCTTCTGCAAATGGTGAAGAAGGCATTATAGAAATGGAGCGGCGTTACAGTCGTCAGGAACCTTTTATGAGTTTAGGGCGTTATATACACGTTACGGCGCGTAAGCCTGTAAGAAAGGATGAGCTATGAGCGATTTTACCCAGACCATCCCTGAATTAGTGTCGTGGGCTCGAAAAAGTGATTTTGCAATCTCGCTTCCCGTCGAGCGATTGGCTTTTTTGCTCGCCATTGCGACACTCAACGGTGAACGTACGGAAGGTGAATTGACGGAAAGTGAATTATTGGATGCGTTCAAACATGTGAGTCGCGTTTTTGAACAAAGCCATGAAACGGTCGAGTTACGTGGGAATAATGCCATTAATGATATGGTTAAACAGCGTATTTTGAATCGTTTTACCTCCGAACACGCTGAGGGATATGCTATTTATCGCTTAACGCCTTTAGCGATTGGCATTACCGATTACTATGTTCGACAAAAAGAGTTCTCCACATTACGGTTATCGATGCAATTATCGATTGTTGGTCATGAACTTAAACGTGCTGCTGATGATGCGCATCAAGACGGTGACCAAATTCACTGGCACCGAAATGTTTTTGCGCCTCTTAAATATTCGGTAGCAGAAATCTTCGACAGTATTGACTTGACCCAACGTCAAATGGACGAACAGCAGCAGCAAATTAAACAAGAAATTGCTGACCTACTGAACAAAGATTGGCGTGCGGCGATTTCAAGTTGTGAGCTGCTGCTCTCCGAGACGTCTGGCACTTTACGTGAATTACAAGATACCTTGGAAGCTGCGGGAGATAAGCTGCAAACCCATTTACTTGTGATCCAAGAATCTATCTACAATGTGCCCGATTTAGCCTATCTCGATAAACTCATTTTTGAGCTACAAAATAAATTGGACAGGATTATCAGCTGGGGTCAGCAAGCGATAGATTTGTGGATCGGTTACGATCGTCATGTCCATAAATTTATCCGTACTGCCATCGACTTAGACAAAAATCGAGTCTTCGCCCAGCGATTAAGGCAGTCGGTACAGGGCTACTTTGATGCGCCTTGGGCGCTCACTTATAGCAGTGCTGATCGTTTGTATGATATGCGTGATGACGAAATGACATTACGTAACGATGCAGTGATGGGTGAACTTCCTCCCGAACTGGAATTTGAAGAATTCAGCGAAATTCGTGAGCAGCTTGTTGCAATGATTGAAAAGGCATTGCACGTCTACCGCAATGAAGGGAAAGCGCTCAATCTCGCCGAAGTCATGAAAGAATATCTCGCCGAGTATCCTCGTGCCCGACATTTTGACCTCGCTCGTATTGTGGTCGACCAAGCGGTGATACTGGGAGTTTCTCAAGCTGATTTAGCAGGATTACCTGCTGAGTGGCAAACTATTAATGAATATGGAGCTAAGGTGCAGGCACATGTCATCGACAAATATTGAACAAGTGATGCCAGTTAAATTGGCACAAGCTCTCGCTAACCCGTTATTTCCAGCGTTAGACAGTCAATTGCGCGCCGGTCGCCATATTAGTCTTGAAGATCTTGATCAACATGCCTTATTGATGGATTTTGAGCACGAACTTGCTGAATTTTATGCTCGCTATCATGTGGAACTCGTTCGTGCGCCAGAAGGATTTTTCTACCTTCGTCCACGTTCAACAACGCTTATCGCGCGTTCAGTGCTCTCCGAGCTAGATATGATGGTGGGTAAAATCTTATGCTATCTCTACCTCAGCCCAGAACGATTGGCTAACGAAGGGATTTTTACCTTCCAAGAACTGTATGACGAATTACTCAGCTTGGCTGATGAAAGTAAACTGCTACGTTTTGTGAATCAACGCTCAACGGGTTCAGATATCGATAGAGCAAAGCTCCTCGATAAGGTCCGTGGTTCTTTAAACCGACTACGTCGTTTAGGCATGGTTTGGTTTATGGCGAACGATAGTAGCAAATTTAGAATTAAAGAATCGGTGTTCCGCTTTGGTGCTGAAGTTCGCAGTAGTGATGACCCTCGCGAAGCGCAATTACGCCTGATACGTGAAGGTGAAGCGGTAGATTTAGAAAAAAGCTCAGCCCTGACTGATGATGAAAATGAGAGTGCTCGCGACGAGAGTGTTGAGGAGCAACAAGAAGGTGATGACGCATGATTGAACGTGGAAAGTTTCGTTCGCTTACTTTAGTAAACTGGAATGGATTTTTTGCCCGAACCTTTGACCTTGATGAGTTGGTCACTACGCTATCGGGTGGGAATGGCGCGGGTAAATCGACGACGATGGCGGCCTTTATTACCGCCTTAATTCCAGACTTAACGTTACTTCATTTCCGTAACACCACCGAAGCTGGCGCAACCTCTGGGTCACGTGATAAGGGGTTACATGGCAAGCTGCGTCCGGGCGTCTGCTACGCGGTCTTGGATGTGGTCAATTCACGTGGGCAACGCTCTCTGGTGGGTGTCAGGCTGCAACAAATTGCGGGTCGTGATAAGAAAGTCGATATTAAGCCGTTCAGTATCCACGATCTATCAGAAGATACTTTACCTACTGACTTACTCACTGAAATTGTTAACAGTCGTCAAGCTAAAGTACGTCCTTTGACTGAAGTCAAAGAGCTGCTGGACGCACAACAGCAAATGACGTTTAAAGCCTACAGCTCGGTGACTGATTATCACAGTATGATGTTTGATCATGGTATTGTGCCACGTCGTTTACGAAGTCAAAGCGACCGAAGTAAATTTTATCGATTAATCGAAGCTTCTCTTTATGGTGGGATTTCCAGCACCATCACTCGATCGCTGCGTGATTACTTATTGCCAGAAAACGGTGGTGTGCGTAAGGCCTTCCAAGATATGGAAGGGGCCTTACGTGAAAATAGGATGACTCTTGAGGCAATTCGGGTCACACAGGCTGATCGGAATCTCTTCAAGCATTTGATCACTGAAGCCACAGACTATGTTGCCGCGGATTATATGCGTCATGCGAATGATCGCCGTATTAATTTGGATAGCGCAATTGTACTGCGCCAAGAGCTACTGACAGGTCGTCATCAGCTCAAAACAGATCAATTCCGTCATGTTGAAATGGCGCGTGAATTATCCGAGCATGTCGGCGCAGAAGGGGATTTGGAAAGCGAATATCAGGCTGCTAGCGATCATCTCACGGTGGTACAGAATGCTGTTCGCCAGCAGGAAAAAATTGAGCGTTACGAAAATGAAATCGAAGAGCTCTCTTATCGTTTGGAAGAGCAGCAAGAAGTGGTGGCTGAAGCCCAAGAGATCAACGAAGAGAACCATGCCAATGTTGAAGCCTCTGAGGTAGAAGTTGATGAACTTAAAAGCCAGCTCGCCAACTTCCAACAAGCCCTCGATGTGCAACAAACCCGGGCGATACAATACCAACAAGCCATCAAAGCGTTGCAACGTGCGAAGGACGTATGTAGCCTCGATGAGCTAACTGCTGATAATGCAGGAGAATGGCAGGCATGTTTCCAAGCACGTGAAGAGGAAGCGACCCAATTACTGCTGAATCTGGAGCAAAAGCTTAGTGTTGCGCAAGCCGCGCATGGCCAATTTAATCAAGCTTATGAATTAGTACAGCAGATCAATGGTACGGTAAATCGTGCGGATGCGTGGCAAGTTGGTCGAGAATCCTTACGCCAAGCACAGCAACAACGCCATCTTGCCGAGCAATTACCGGGACTACGCGCACGCCTTTCTGAACTTGAACAACGTTTGCGTGAACAACATGATGCCGAACGTTTACTGGCGGAGTTCTGCAAACGCCAAGGACAGCAGTTCGACGCAGAAATGCTTGAAGAGTTACATCGCGAATACGAAGCGCGTATCGAACAACTGGCGGCGGGGGTAGACGAAGCAAGTGAACAGCGTTTATTGCATCGTCAATCGTTGGATCACATTCGTGAGAAAATAAGTACGCTGACCAATAAAGCACCTCATTGGTTAGCGGCACAAGAGATCTTGATACAACTAAGCGAACAGACAGGGCAAGTCTTTACGCAAAGTAGTCAGGTCACCGAATATATGCAGTATCTGCTAGAGCGTGAGCGTGAAACTACCGTTGAGCGTGATGAGATAGCCAGTCGCAGACGCCAGGTCGAGCAGCAAATTGAACGTTTGAGTCAACCGGGTGGTGCGGAAGATAGTCGTCTTAATCACTTGGCTGAGAAATTCGGGGGAGTATTACTCTCAGAGATTTACGATGATGTCACCCTAGAAGATGCGCCTTACTTCTCGGCGTTATATGGCCCATCGCGTCATGCTATTGTGGTACCTGAACTTGCTCCAATCCAAGCATTATTAGCGGATTTGGAAGAGTGCCCGGAAGATCTTTATTTAATCGAAGGGGATCCACAATCTTTTGACGATAGTGTCTTTACGGTTGAAGAACTGAACAAAGCCGTCGTGGTCAAAATTGCCGAGCGACAATGGCGTTATTCTCGCTTTCCAAAAGTGCCGTTATTTGGCCGTGCTGCAAGGGAAAGTGAGCTTGAGCGACTTTCTCAAGAGCGAGATGCCCTTAGCGAAAAATATGCAACGCTCTCCTTTGACGTTCAGAAAACGCAACGTTTACATCAGTCATTCAGTCGTTTTATTGGTAACCACCTAGCGATTGTATTTGAACAAGATCCTGAGGCGCAGATCCGTCAACTGACCACACGTCGTACCGATATTGAACGTGCGATGGCTAATCATGAGGCGAATACACAGCAGCAACGTCAACAGTTTGAAAGTGCGCGTGAAGGTGTTGCACAGTTGAATCGCTTATTACCGCGAGTCAGTCTATTATTGGACGATACTTTAGCTGACCGTTGCGAAGCGTTACGCGAACAAGTTGAAGAAGCGCAAGATGCGGCACGTTTCCTGCAACAATATGGGCAAAAATTAGCGAAACTTGAACCCATGATCGCTGTGTTACAAAGCGATCCGGAGCAGCATCAGCAACTCGAAGCGGATTATCAAGCGGCTCAGCAACAACAGCGTACCTACCGCCAACAGGCATTTTCTCTGACGGAAGTGGTTCAACGTCGGGCGCATTTTAACTACGCTGAAGCCGAGGGAATGCTCGACGGCAATAGCGATCTGACACAAAAATTACGTCAGCAGTTAGTCCACGCCGAGAATGAACGCGCAGAACTTCGCGAACGTTTACGTCAGCACCAACAACAATTAACACAAAGTAGTCAATTACTTGCATCGTTAAAGAGCTCTTATGATGCAAAACGCGATATGTTAGCTGAACTGCAGCAAGAGATGCAGGCACTCGGTACAAAAGCTGATCCACACGCCGAGTTACAAGCGAAAGAGCTACGAGATTCCTTATATAACCAGTTAAGTCACAACCGTGCTCGTCGTCATCAATTAGAAAAACAGCTCACTTTCTGTGAAGCGGAGATGGATAGTTTACAAAAACGCTTACGCAAGGTAGAGCGTGATTACAGTCAAAGTCGTAGCCAAGTCGTGTCAGCGAAGGCTGGCTGGTGTACAGTTCTGCGTCTAGTTAAAGAAAATGGACTTGAAAGACGTTTACATCGTCGTGAGCTTGCTTACCTAGGCGGCGATGAGCTGCGCTCAATGTCCGATAAGGCTTTAGGCGCATTACGTTTAGCGGTGGCCGATAATGAACATCTGCGTGATGTTTTACGGCTCTCCGAAGATCCCCGTTATCCAGAGCGAAAAATTCGTTTCTTTATCGCGGTTTACCAGCACTTACGTGAACGTATCCGCCAAGATATTATTCGTACGGATGACCCGATCGAAGCTATCGAACAAATGGAAATTGAGCTTAATCGTTTAACCGAAGAGCTGACATCTCGTGAACAAACCCTGGCGATAAGCTCGCGCAGTGCTGCGAATATTATTCGTAAAACGATCCAACGCGAACAAACGCGGATTCGCCAATTGAACCAAGGGTTACAAGCGGTGAAGTTCGGACAAGTGAATAGTGTGCGTCTTAACGTCAATGTCCGTGAAGCACACTCGATCCTCTTGGAGACCTTGGCTCAAGATCATGAACAACATCAAGACCTGTTCAATAGCCAACGATTAACCTTTTCCGAGGCATTAGCAAAATTATATCAACGCCTCAATCCTCATATCGATTTAGGCAGTCGTACGCCGCAAGTGATTGGCGAGGAACTTCTTGATTACCGTAATTATCTGGAAATGGAAGTTGAAGTGAATCGCGGTTCTGATGGTTGGTTACGCGCTGAGAGTGGGGCGCTTTCAACCGGTGAAGCAATCGGTACAGGGATGTCTATTCTCGTTATGGTCGTACAAAGCTGGGAAGATGAGTCGCGTCGACTACGGGGTAAAGATATTTCACCTTGTCGTTTACTCTTCCTAGATGAGGCGGCACGTCTGGATGCACGCTCAATTGCAACGCTTTTTGAGTTATGTGAACGTCTTGAAATGCAATTAGTGATCGCAGCACCAGAAAATATTAGTCCGGAAAAGGGGACTACTTACAAACTGATGCGTAAAGTGGTTAATGACGTTGAACATGTTCATGTTGTTGGATTAAAAGGGTTTTCACCAGAACCATCAATAACACCTCCTCCAGTTCAGCCGACGGCTGACATTAGTTAGATAAAGATAAATTATCAATACTTAAGAATCGAACGACATTTGTTTATAACAAATGTCGTTTTTTCGTTTACACTCAAAGGAAGAAAATAATAAAAAACATTGAACTTTTTGATGCGTGTCTCAACAAGGTAAGGAGTCAGGGATGTTTCTAAAGAGTTTTCAGCTCAAACCGGTAATGCTATTTGGCACAATGTCTTTAGCTATCGGTTTTTCATCGGTAACGGAAGCGGCCGCTGAGCAGTCGAGCTCACCGATCACTCATATTAAAACAGCTAATCAGCGTATCGTCTCGATTTACCAAGCGTTACCTGCAGGCGTCACTCCTTACTATGGCAGTTTGTTAACTTCTGTTTATCGTCAACATCACTCTCTCCCTATGTGGGGCGATGACCAAGCAATTCGTGGCTTTGAACAGCAACTTTCTGAAGTAGCGCTCTCTGGCGTCCAACCGCAATTTGCACGATGGCTTTCACTACTGAGTCGTAACGATTTATCCAGTGATGCCCGCGATGTTATTTTATCCGATGCACTATTAGGTTACCTACAATTTGTAAGTGCAGCGCCAGCACAGGGTGAGTCATGGTTCTATGGCCCGAATGGATTTCACTTAAGCGCGCCAAGCACTGCGTTAATCGATCGCTGGCTTCAAGCTGTCAATCATGGCACAACTCAAAGTTTCATTGATGGGCTAGTCCCGCAACATCCGCAATATCGGTCCATGCAAAAAGCCTTGGTAGTGTTACTGGCTGATAATAAACCTTGGCCAAAACTAGACTTGAGTCGGACGTTACGCCCTGGCGACAGTGATCCTTCTGTACCACAATTAAGGCAGCTATTGGTCCGTGGCGGCTGGCTTAGCGAGGCACAAGCGGCGGTTGCAACAGTACCGACGACAAGTCAACCAGTGGCTCAGCAACCAGCGCCGAGTGAACAACGTATGTTAGCCCCTGCACAGCCGTCAATGCTAACGCCTGCAAGCAGCGGCCCTGCCGAAGATATCTACTCGGATGCATTAGTTTCAGCAGTAAAACGTTTTCAGCATTGGCAGGGACTAACGGATGACGGCGTAATTGGCTTAAAAACCCGTGAATGGCTGAATATCACACCACATCAGCGAGCGACATTATTGGCGCTTAATATGCAACGTCTACGATTGTTACCTGATGATATGCATAACGGTATTATGGTCAACATTGCCAACTATACACTTAACTATTATGTCGATGGTAAGACCATTTTATCGTCGCGTGTGATTGTTGGACGTCCAGACAGGAAAACGCCACTGATGCGTAGCGCGTTAAATAGCGTCGTGCTCAACCCAACGTGGACAGTTCCCAATACGCTAATACGTGAAGATCTTGTACCAAAACTGCGTAGAGATCCAAGTTACTTAGAAAAACATAACTTCACGCTCTATTCTGGATGGGGGGCTAATGCAACAGCTGTTAATCCTTCAAGTGTCAATTGGCAAACCGTCTCAGCGACAGCGTTCCCTTATCGTGTACAACAGTCGCCTGGCCCACAAAATGCGTTAGGGCGTTATAAGTTTAATATGCCGAGCTCCGATGCAATCTATTTGCATGACACACCCAATCACGGGCTTTTCGAGCAGGATATTCGTGCCATTAGTTCTGGTTGCGTACGGATCAACAAAGCGGCACAACTTGCGGGAATTCTCTTGAAAGATGTCGGCTGGGATCAGAGTCGCATAGCATCGACGATAGACAGTCGCGTTACACGTCCAATTGCTATCCGTCATCGTATTCCGGTGAATTTGTATTATCTCACGGCTTGGATTAGTGATGATGGCCAAGCACAATTTAGAACTGATATTTACAGTTATGACCAGCTAGCGAGAGGAGGCTGGAGTTCATTGGCTAATGCAGAAAAATTCTTGTTATAGGATGATCCTTCAGCTGGCGATTCTGCCAGCTGATTTTCTTTCAAACTGTAATTAAGTTGACTGTTATCATGTCTGCGTCTTGACGAAGCACAACAGTGTGGGTATGGTTCCCCTGTTGTTTTTTTGCCCTTCTGTCTCGCGGATGCTATGCCCATGGAAAAAATTGATTCTCATCGACGTAAACTACTTTTATTAGGTTCAGTTGCAGCGGGATTATCGTGCTTACCGCAGTTTGCTCAAGCCTCGTTATCGACCTCTCGTCCCAAGATCTTGACACTGAATAACATCCATACCGGGGAAAGTTTAAAAGCAGAGTTTTTCAACGGTAAAACGTATAATCCAAGTGAACTCGTACGACTTAACCATTTCTTCCGCGATTATCGCGCCGATAAAATTCATGCGATTGATCCTCATCTTTTTGAACATATCTACCGTTTGCAAGTTATGCTTGAAACGAAAAAACCTATCCAGCTAGTGTCTGGTTTTCGCAGTATTGCGACAAATGATGAATTGCGTAGTCGCAGCGCGCGTAGTGGGGTCGCTAAACATAGCTATCATACGTTAGGGCAGGCGATGGATTTTCATATCGAAGGTATTGCATTGAATAACGTGCGTAAAGCTGCTCTAAAAATGAATGCGGGTGGCGTAGGTTATTATCCGAAAAGCAATTTTGTTCATATTGATACTGGACCGGTTCGGCATTGGTCATAAGGTTACACATGGATTCCCTCACTTACCAACTGATTCCGGTAACTGCGTTTACGCAGAATTGTAGCTTAGTGATCTGTAATAAGACGATGAAAGCCGTTCTCATTGATCCCGGTGGCGACGCGCAAAAAATTATTCAAATTGTTGCTCAGCAACCGATTCAAATTGAGAAGATTTTGCTGACTCATGGTCATCTCGATCATGTCGGGGCAGCGAATGTGTTAGCCGAGCATTATCGAGTACCGATGATTGGTCCCCACCAAGACGATCGCTTTTTGTTCGATAGCTTGCCTGAGCAAAGTGCGATGTTCGGTTTCCCACCTTGCCCAGTATTTTATCCCGATAAGTGGTTAGCGGAAGGTGATTACGTTAGCGTGGGTGCTTGCGAGTTTGAAGTATTACATTGTCCAGGTCATACCCCCGGGCATATTGTTTTTTATTATGCTGAGCAACGTCTACTTTTTTCTGGTGATGTGATCTTTAAAGGCGGTGTGGGACGCACAGATTTCCCTCGCGGGAATGCACAACACTTAATAACGTCTATCGAACAAAAATTATTACCGTTGGGGGATGACGTTACTTTTATTCCTGGCCATGGTCCCCGTTCGACATTAGGCCACGAACGAGTCACTAATCCATTTCTACGTTAATATTTTGCCCGGCGATTGCCGGGCAAAAAGGTCAACGCGTAACCGTAATGATCGACTCACACAGGCGGGACATATTTTCTGGCGTCATCCCAGCAATATTGATTCGTCCTGAAGCCACTGCGTAAATCGCAAATTCTTCACGTAACCGTGTCACTTGCTCTTTAGTTAAGCCACTAAACGAAAACATGCCGTTTTGCCTGTTGATAAAGGAAAAGTCCTGAGTAGCACCTTTTTCTTGCAGGGTTTGTACAAAGAGTTGACGCATACGTTGGATCCGCTGGCGAACCTCTAAGAGTTCTTGTTCCCAAATAGTTCTTAAAGTCTGGTCATTGAGAATGGTTGCTACTACCGCTGCCCCGTGTGACGGCGGGTTCGAGTAGTTGGCCCGGATCACCGCTTTCACTTGGCTAAATGCATCGCTAGCTGCTTGCGGTGTGGCTGCCCGTAAAGTAAATGCTCCTGTACGTTCATTATATAATCCAAAGTTTTTAGAGTATGAACTGCAGACGATAAATTCTTGATGGGATTCAGCAAATAGGCGTAAACCTTGTGCATCTTCGTCCAGGCCTTGGCCAAGACCTTGATAAGCGAAATCAAAGAGAGGTAAAAGAGATTTACGTTGAATAAACGCCGAAAGTTGCTGCCACTGTTCAGGGGTAGGGTCAATGCCAGTTGGGTTATGGCAGCAGCCATGTAAAACCACAACATCACCTGCTTTTGCCGACTCCAGAGCTGCTAACATCGCTGCGATATCAAAGGTGTGTGTCTCTGGCTGATAATAAGTATAAGTCGCGACTTCTAATCCACTGGCTGCGAAAATATTGTGATGATTCGGCCACGTTGGGTTACTGACCCACACACGTCTAGTCGTAGTGTGTTGGGCAAGAAAGTCAGCCGCAACACGTAATGCACCCGTACCGCCAGGCGTTTGTGCGGTATAGAGACATTGGCTGTCAAGTAGCGGATTTTCTGTACCCAAAAGCAAACGTTGACTTGCTTGCGCGTAGGATGCATAGCCTTCAATACTGAGATAATTTTTACTTGTTTCAGTTTCTAATAACTGCTGTTCAGCTTTTTTAACGCTGATCATGACAGGGGTGAGCCCCGTTTCATCTTTGTAAACACCTATACCTAAGTTAATTTTATTTGGGCGAAGGTCACTTTTATACAGATCAGCGAGTCCTAAAATAGGATCAGCCGGTGCAGCAGGAATTGATTCAAACATAATAAAATCCGAATTGAAGTATCGTAGGCTTAGGGTAGCGATATGCTAAAGTCGGTACAACCGTTAAAGAATAAAATTATGATTATTTAGACTTAAGAATGAGGTGCTACTGAGCGGTATTCACGCATCAGTAGCTGCCTCGTAATGCCTTAGAATTGGTAAACAAGACCTGTCGCAATAACATTACTATTACTGTTACCCAGTTTGTTATCACTTCCTAACTGGTTAATACGGTAATCAATATACGTCGACATATTTTTATTGAAGTAGTAGCTAGTACCGACTTCAATATATTTAACTAGGTTAACATCGCCAATACCTTCAACATCTTTAGCTTTGGATTGTATAAAGGCCAGTGAAGGACGCAGACCGAAATCAAATTGATACTGCGCGATAGCTTCAAAGTTTTGTGTTTTGTTAGCAAAACCGACTTTAGAAACACCATTAATATCGCTACTAATACGTGTTGCATTTTGGCCTTCAGCATAGGTTACCGCAACATAGTAGGGGCTTTTATCAAACTTAATTCCCGCACCCCAGACACTAGCCGTATCACCACGTCCGTAACTGAGGTTGTTTTGGCTAGCTAATCGGTTTTGCTGTTGGTATGCCCCAGTAATACCAAAGCCATAGGGTAGGGAATAGCTTGTGGAAACGCCCCAACCATCACCGTTTGAAAGCTGCGTGTCAGTACGTTCATTTTTGCCTTGATACTGAACCGCTACATTCAATCCTTCCACTAATCCAAAGAAACCGGCATTACGGTAAGTGGCAACCCCAGTGGTCCGTCCTGTCATGGAGTCCGTGTAGCTAAAATTCCCTCCAAATTCTGGCAACATATCGGTATAGCTCAATACATCGTAAGCCACCGCATAGTTACGGCCATAATCAATTGAACCATATTGATTGAAACGTAACCCAGCAAAGCCTAGGCGGGTAGTATTACCATTTTGTGCATCACTCCCTTCGCTGTTGTTCGCCTGAACGTTGTATTCCCATTGACCATACCCCGTAAGGCTATCATTGATTTGCGTTTCGCCTTTAAAGCCGAAACGCACATAGGAAAAATCGCCATTATTACTGCTATCATCTGAAAAATAATGCAGCCCAACAGCTTTACCGTATAAATCTAAGGTATTACCATCTTTGTTATAAATTTCAGCAGCTTGTGCTGATGATATCGCTAAGAGACCTGGCATGAGTAGAGAAAGAATTTTACGCTTCATCATTAATACCCTCGTTGGCATTATTAATATATTTATTATGTTTTTAGATTTAAAAGACCCTTACGGGGTTGTATTGAACAGCAATAAGTACACGCCGTACAAATGTGTCGTAACGAAATGAAGATAGATATCACATTTGTAATGGTATCAAAAAGTAACATAGAGTTACTTTTCATTTTGCACAATGATCTCAATCAATGAGCAAAAAAAAATCCGCCGAAGCGGATTTTTTTGTGTTGAGATATTTAGAAGTTTGCACTGCGAGGCGTTCGGGGAAAGGCAATCACATCACGGACGTTTTGCACGCCGGTCACATAGGAGACAAGGCGCTCAAAGCCTAGTCCAAAGCCTGAGTGGGGCACGGTACCGTAGCGACGTAAGTCGCGATACCACCAATAATCTTCTTTGTTAAGCCCCATCTCTGCTAAACGTTGGTCAAGGACATCTAAACGCTCTTCACGCTGTGAACCACCGATAATTTCACCAATACCTGGTGCGAGGACATCCATAGCGGCAACAGTTTTACCATCATCGTTTAAACGCATATAGAAAGCTTTAATATCTTTCGGATAGTTTTTAACAACTACGGGGGCAGCAAAATGTTTCTCTGCTAAGTAACGTTCATGCTCAGAAGAGAGATCAATTCCCCATTCAACAGGGTTTTCAAAGGCTTGACCTGATTTGAGTAGAATATCAATCGCATCGGTATAGTCTATTTGCGCGAAATCACTGCTGACGAATTTTTCTAAACGGGTAATAGCATCTTTATCGACACGTTCTGCAAAGAACGCAAGATCGTCTCCCCGTTCTTTTAATACGGCATTAAAGCAGTATTTTAACATTGCTTCGGCTAAGGCTGCTGCATCATCTAAATGTGCGAAAGCAACTTCAGGTTCAACCATCCAGAATTCAGCTAAGTGACGACTGGTGTTTGAGTTCTCGGCACGAAACGTCGGACCAAAAGTATATATTTTAGAGAGTGCGCTTGCGTAGGTTTCGCCGTTTAACTGACCTGAAACGGTTAAAAATGCCTCTTTACCAAAGAAGTCTTGGCTATAGTCAACTTTGCCTTGATCGTTACGTGGCAAGTTTTCCAGATCTAATGTAGAAACACGAAATAGTTCACCAGCACCTTCAGTATCCGATGCAGTGATCAGTGGGGTCGATACCCAAAAGTACCCTTGTTCGTTAAAGAAACGATGAATAGCTTGGGCAAGGGTATTACGCACACGAGCAACCGCACCGATAAGGTTTGTGCGTGGGCGTAGATGCGCGACTTCACGAAGATATTCAATACTATGGCGTTTGGCTGCCATCGGGTAACTATCGGGATCTTCTACCCAACCCACAACGTTAACGTGGGTAGCTTGTAATTCAAAGGATTGGCCCTGTCCAGGCGATGCCACAACCGTTCCAGTAATTTCAACTGAACAGCCAGTGGTCAAATGTAAAACTTCGTTTTGATAATTAGGAAGCGAATTATTAACGACCGCCTGAACGGGATTAAAGCAGGAGCCATCGTAAATGGCGATAAAGGAAATACCGGCTTTGGAATCTCTACGGGTACGTACCCAGCCGCGTACTGTAACTTCTGACTCTACAGCTACACGGCCGTCTAGCACGTCCACGACAGGCACTATGCTCATAATTATCTCTCTGTTTGATGGAATCACTATTGAATTATATAGGATATGTTACACAGACAGACTAAGTAAAGAAGCAAATTGATAGAAAAAAACAGATGGGGCCAGATTAACTCTGGCCATAGGCTAGCCGGTACAATTAATCTTCGGTAAGTCGAAGGCTTTTTCAAGAGCTTTGACAAACGAGACGTCTTGGCAAATGGTCTTTCCTGGGCTGTCGGATAATTTTGCTACAGGTTTACCGTCACAGCTGGTTAATTTAATGACGATATTCAGTGGATTGACGCCAGGAAGATCACAGGTTAAGCGGGTGCCTACACCAAAAATGATATTAATACGGGGATCAAAATGACGGTAAAGTTCCAAAGCTTTCTCTAAAGTCAAACTGTCTGAGAAGACTAACGTTTTATCCCGTGGGTCGATACCTAATGAATGATAATGCTTGATGATTTTCTCACCCCATATTATCGGATCCCCCGAGTCGTGACGAACACCTTGGTAACGGTTAGCAAAATTAAAACCAAAATCACGTAAAAATGCATCGGTAGCGATACAGTCGGTGAGCGCGATACCTAACATATCGTTATATTCTTCAAGCCAAGCCTGAAGCGCTGCTCGTTGGCTATGGGCTAACTCGGAGCTAATTTGCTGATGCGCTTGGAACCATTCATGGGCTTGGGTACCTACCGGTGCAAGTTGGTGACGACGGGCAATATCATAATTACTCGTCCCTACTAGCCAAGGTACTTGCCCGATTAAATCTGCGACCACTGCATCTTGGACTGAGCGTGAAAAGCGTCTGCGCGTGCCAAAATCCATTAACTTAAAACGTGACATATCTAAGTCAGCGGAATCGGCTTTAAATTGAGCGAGTTTGGTATTAAGCAGTGCAAGAGCGTCAGCCGCAGTCACTTTAGGAGAACGGTGACGATGAACGATTTCAGATATCAGGGCTAGCAGAGGGACTTCCCAAAGAATAACTTCTACCCACGGGCCTGAAATAGTTAATACCAATTTTCCTCGTTGATCACTTACCGTGACTTGATGAGGATTAAAACGAAAGTTTTTTAGCCAGTTAAGATAATCAATAGTAAAAAAGGGTAGTGAGGCTAAATAACGATATTCTTCGTCAGTTAACACCAGTTGTTCCATTAGCGCGATCTGCGTGTTGATTTCCTCAGCATAAATACCGAGTAACTCATCGCCCCGGCAACGAAATTCGGCGGTAACGGATAAATGTCGATAGCGATGAAACACAGCTTGCTGCATATGCAGTTTATACGCATCAGTATCAAGCAGTGTGGTCAATATCGGAGAAGCAAGTGGTTTCATAGTGCTTATCAGCATCCTTTAAACAGTATCACTCTGCAGCCCGGCAGAAAAAGGTGTTGTTCAGGCAATAGTATAACGTGTCGCACTGAAAAGTGAATTGAATCACACCATAGATCATTCTCTAAATCGAGATTAATTCGTGCTAATTGTTAAAATTATGTTTGTCCTGATAATCACTTGCTGCTAGGGACTGGAATCTGTTATAGAGAGCGCCTAGACTTTGTCTTATCACTCTATTCATTCATACGGACATTGCATGACACAGCAACCACAAGTTAAGTATCGTAAAGATTATACGGCACCCGAATTTACCATTACCGATATTGATTTAACGTTTCATTTGGATGAAAAAGCCACCAAGGTATTGGCAATAAGTCAAGTGAAGCGTTGTGAAGCGTCTGCGAAAGACTTGCTTCTTCAAGGTGAAGATCTCACGCTGATCAGTGTGAAAATTAATGGATCCGTATGGCAGGACTATTCTATAGAAGAGGGCAACTTACTGCTGCGTGGTGTCCCTGATCTGTTTGAACTTGAGATTGAAAATACCATTCACCCTGATCAAAATACTGCTTTGGAAGGCCTTTATAAATCAGGTGAGGCGCTTTGTACACAATGTGAAGCAGAGGGTTTTCATCACATTACTTGGTATTTAGACCGCCCGGATGTCTTGGCTCGTTTTACAACGACCATTTATGCCGATAAACATCAGTACCCCTACCTACTTTCAAACGGTAACCGGATTGACGGAGGAGATCTTGACAATGGCCAACATTGGATAAAATGGCAAGATCCGTTCCCTAAACCGTGCTATCTGTTTGCATTGGTTGCCGGGGAATTCGACGTACTCCGTGACGTCTTTACAACAAAATCTGGACGTCAGGTGGCGCTCGAAATCTTTGTTGATCAAGGTAATCTCGACCGTGCAGAATGGGCAATGACTTCACTTAAGCAAAGTATGAAGTGGGACGAGCAACGTTTTAATCTTGAGTATGACCTCGATATATTCATGATTGTGGCTGTCGATTTCTTTAATATGGGGGCGATGGAGAATAAAGGGTTAAATATTTTTAACTCCAAATATGTGTTAGCCAAACCCGAAACCGCCACCGATAAAGATTATTTGAACATTGAAGCCGTGATCGGTCATGAATATTTCCATAACTGGAGTGGTAACCGCGTTACCTGCCGAGATTGGTTTCAGCTTAGTCTAAAAGAGGGATTAACAGTCTTTCGTGACCAAGAGTTTAGCTCTGATTTAGGGTCACGCGCCGTTAACCGTATCGATAATGTCCGTGTGATGCGCGGCGCGCAATTTGCAGAAGATGCAAGCCCAATGGCTCACCCAATCCGTCCAGAGCAAGTGATGGAAATGAACAATTTTTACACGTTGACCGTGTATGAAAAAGGGTCAGAAGTCATCCGGATGATGCATACTTTGTTGGGCGAAGAAAAATTTCAAGCCGGTATTGCTCTCTATTTCCAACGTCATGACGGCAGCGCATCGACCTGTGAAGATTTTGTTAAAGCCATGGAAGATGCTTCTGGTATTGACTTAACACAATTCCGTCAGTGGTATCGTCAATCCGGTACCCCCATTCTGACGGTTGAGGACGATTACGATCCCAATACAGAAACCTATACACTCACGGTAACGCAAGAGACTCCGGCAACAGCCGATCAAGCGGAGAAAAAACCGCTCCACATTCCATTATCTATTGAATTGTATGATAACGAAGGGCAGGTTATCCCTCTACAATATAAAGGAGAAGCGATCGATCCCGTTCTCAATGTGACGGAGTCTACACAGATTTTTGTTTTTGATAAGGTCTGGTTTCAACCAACTCCTGCGTTATTGTGTGAATTTTCTGCGCCAGTAAAACTGCATTATCAATGGAGCGACTCACAGCTCACTTTCCTTATGCAACATGCCCGCAATGCCTTTTCACGCTGGGATGCGGCACAAAGTTTATTAGCCATCTATCTTAAATTGAATATTTCACGTTTTGCTCAGCAGCAGGCACTTTCTGTACCTCGTCATGTGGTTGATGCGTTCAGCGCCGTATTGACGGATGAGATGATCGACCCTGCACTCAAGGCTCAAATTTTCACACTGCCTTCTGAAAATGAAATTGCTGAGTGGTTTGAAGTGATTAATCCTACTGCAATTGCGGCAGTGAGAGCCTCTCTGCAACAACTGCTTGCGACGGCACTCGCAGATGAATTAAAGGCGGCTTATCAACAGAATCAATGTGAACATTATCAAGTAACAGAAGAGGACATTGGCAAGCGCGCATTGAAAAATGTCGCACTGTCATACTTAGTTTTTTCCGATCCCCAACTTGGTGAGCAACTGACCGTCACACAATATCATAACGCTAACAATATGACTGACGCGCTGGCAGCAATTAGCAGCGCAGTTGCTGCACAGCTTCCTGCCGCAGAGCAGCTATTGACGGAATGGGATGAGCGTTGGCATCAAGATGGATTGGTTATGGATAAGTGGTTTATTTTACAAGCGACACGCCCTGATCCACAGGTATTAGATCTTGTACGTCAGCTTTTGAACCATCGCTCGTTCACCATGAAGAATCCAAATCGTGTGCGTTCGTTGATTGGCGCTTTCTGTTCAGCGAATCCCGCAGCTTTCCATGCAGAAGATGGCTCCGGTTATCAGTTCCTTGTCGAAATGCTGACGGATCTCAATCATCGTAACCCCCAAATTGCCGCAAGGATGATTGAGCCTTTAATTAGACTGAAACGTTATGATGAACATCGTCAAAAATTAATGCGTAATGCGTTAGAACAGTTACTAAAACTTGAACATCTATCACGTGATTTATATGAGAAAATTACCAAAGCTCTAGCGGCTTAATAGGCCTCTGAACACGCGCTGGGCATCATGCCTGGCGCGTATCTTACCTACCCATGCAAGTAAAATTTACTTTCTGTGTAAAACTGCTACCATCCCCCCCTGACTGAAGTCTGTTGCTATCACTATTGTCAGCCATTTTGGAGGGGAAATGTTGTATCCATTAATTCGTTCTGCACTGTTCCAGTTTGATGCCGAGAAAGTGCACGAACAAACCATACATGCGTTAAAAAAAATAAGTGGAACACCTCTCGAAACGCTGATCACTCAACGTTTAATCAGCAAACCTGTGCAATCGATGGGAATCACCTTCCCCAATCCTGTGGGATTAGCGGCAGGATTAGATAAAAATGGTGAATGTATCGATGCTTTTGCCGCAATGGGCTTTGGTTTTATTGAAATTGGAACGGTGACGCCACGTGCACAGGCCGGAAATGACAAGCCAAGATTGTTCCGCCTTGAGCAAGCTGAAGGAATTATTAATCGTATGGGATTTAATAATCACGGCGTCGACCAGCTTGTTGAGAATGTAAAAAAAGCGCGTTACCGTGGAATCTTGGGCATTAATATTGGTAAAAATAAAGATACACCGGTGGAGCAAGGCAGTGATGATTATTTGCTCTGTATGGAAAAAGTCTATGCACACGCCAGCTATATTACGGTCAATATTTCTTCACCAAATACGCCGGGATTACGTTCACTACAATATGGGGCGGCCCTTGATGAATTACTGGCAGCCATTAAAAATAAGCAGCGTGACCTTCAACAACGCCATTTAAAATATGTCCCCATAGCGGTAAAAATTGCGCCAGATCTTACTATTGAAGAATTGATTCAAGTGGCTGACAGTTTAGTCCGACATAATATAGACGGTGTGATTGCCACTAATACCACTCTCGACCGTTCCTTGGTTACCGGCTTGCCGCATGCCAATGAAGCGGGGGGGTTAAGTGGGCGTCCGGTACAACAGAAATCGACAGAAATTATTACTCGTCTACATAGCGAATTGAACGGAGCCTTACCGATTATCGGCGTTGGTGGCATTGACTCGCTGATTGCGGCAAAAGAAAAACAAGCTGCTGGGGCAACTTTATTACAAGTTTATTCCGGATTTATTTATCACGGCCCAAAACTTATTAAAACTATCGTGTCGGGAATTTAATCAATATTGAGCCCGCACAGAAATAATGGTTTATTTTTTGTGCGGTGTCGTTTATATTTCATTCATGTTTTTAATAGATAAATAAATTAGGTCGAATATATCTATTTAATCTCAATAATATTTAGGGGTAATCAATGCATTTTATACCCGATGACTGCTGGCAATGGCAATACGATAAAGAACAAGATGCAGTGATCTTGGATTTTAATAATGGAAGTACTTTTACCTCTCGTTTTTCATCTAAGATGTTGATTCCAGATGCTTTTTCATCTCATCCTTTTTGCGTGGATGACGCGGCGCTCTTCTATCAATTCAAAGAAACTTGCCGAAGTATTGAGCTTGACGATGAACAAGCGCAACAACTGATTATCAATAGCTTAATTGCTTATCGTTTCCTCAAACCGCAAATGCCTAAGAGTTGGCACTTCACTCCGCGCCAACGCTCATTTCAGCCAACAACCGGTGAGCTAGTCTTAACGGAACTCACCAGTAATAATAAGCAAGCGTTACTACTGGTGGTAGAGAGCAACCCACAGGCTTCTTTATGTATCGTCGCACAACCTGAGCTACTGTTAAACAGTGGGAAATCCTTATACTTAGGCGATGCGATCAAAATTATGAATGACCGTTTAATGGCTTGGCAGCCCGAGCAATCTCTTTTGTTGGAAAAGGTGGGATAATTTAGTCGAGTTCGAGTCGTAACGGGCCACTGGCCGGAATACAGCTGCAACTTAGGATCTGTGATGCAGAACTTGCCTGAGCGTTTAGGGCTTTCACTTCACCAGTGATTTTTGTCAAACGGCAGCTTCCACAGCTTCCTACTCGACAGGAGTAGGGAATAGAAAACCCCTGAAGTTCGAGTTGCTCTAATAAAATTTGTTGGTTGTTACCCATAAACCGTTGCCCAGAAAATTCAATTTCTACGTTTTTTTCCGGGGGAAGCGTGGCGACTTCACTATCAGCTAACGGCGTCTTTTCGGCATAGAGCCGTGGAGATTTTGTTTGCAATACGCTCATTTCATCGCCGACACGAATAATCCCGCTGTTTCGCGCAATCAAATTCAATCCAAAATCGATGGCTCCCGTTCCATCAGCCGCTTCCCTAAATTGTGCTAATGTTCGCATTGGTTCGCCATTTGGGTGTTTACGAGCGGTTTTGCTATTGACCGTCGTGAGAATACAGCGACTACAAGGCTTTGCAACCTCGAAAACAATATCCCCAATACGGATTATCGACCAATGATCCTCTTGCCAAGGAAGGGCTCCGGTGACGATGATATTCGCTCTAAACTGGTCGATATGAACGCCCGCTGAACAGCGATTTTGTAAATCGGCTAACGAACTTTCATTGACTAATAAAAAAGGGTAGCCATCGGCAAATGAGAGTGGATATTCAGGGCGTTTAGAGATCTTGCGCTGGGGTTTTTCGCCTATCCAACGGAGTTGTACAGGATGAGGAAAATAGCCACTCAACCATGTATTGATTGCTTGGGGCGCAATTTTTGCGTCGAAACGATTCCCCCATACTTCGGTAGGGAAGTCAGCCGATAAGAAATCGTTCACCGTTATCCAAGCATGTTGTTGGTCTGGGGCAACGAGGTAGAGACCATCTCGCGTTATAGTCGGTGTAAAACGGAGCATTTCAGGATATTTACGGGCGGTAATAAAGGTGCCATCTTCTAATGTCAGCATAAAATTACGATCCCACGTCAACCCAGTGGCCTCCACCAGTGCGTGCGAAAGCTGTGTTCCTTGCATTGACTTGACAGGGTAAGTGAACAATTTAGAGAGGGTAATCATTAAAAGGTGTCTCTTTCAGTCGTATCCATTGCAGTAACTTTATGACATAGCGCCGCGATTCGCTATACTAAGCACAAATTTTCCGAATTAAAGATATTATTATGAATTCTCTTTTTGCCAGCACCGGTCGTGGACTGGAAGAACTTTTAAAAACAGAACTTGAGGGCTTCGGTGCTCAAGAATTACGACTGGTACCAGGAGGTGTTCACTACACTGGCAACGATGAAGTGATGTACCGTAGTCTCCTATGGAGCCGTATTGCTTCTCGTATCATGTTACCGCTGGGAGAATTCAACGTTTTTAGTGACCTTGACCTCTACGTCGGCGCCCAATCTATTGCGTGGGATGAAATCTTCGACGCAGAATCCTCATTTGTTATCCACTTCCAAGGTACGAATGATGAAATCCGTAACAGCCAGTTTGGTGCCCTACGGATTAAAGACGCCATTGTTGATAGTTTTACGCGTAAAAATCTACCTCGCCCTAACGTAGATCGGGACTATCCTCATATCCGGATCAATGCATGGTTACATCGTGATAAGGTCAGTATCTCTCTCGATTTAAGCGGTGATGCCTTGCATCAACGTAACTATCGTCACGCGACCGGACAAGCCCCGTTAAAAGAAACCTTAGCTGCGGCAATCATTATGCGTTCGGGCTGGAAAGCCGGTACACCGATGGTTGATCCGATGTGTGGTTCAGGCACCTTACTAATTGAAGCAGCGATGATGGCGGCTGATAGAGCTCCTGGTTTATTACGTGACCACTGGGGCTTCTACGCATGGAAAAAATTCAATCAGGCGGAATGGGATAAGTTAATTGCTGAAGCGCAGCAACGCGCAAACCTAGGGATGCAAGGGAAGCAAATCCGTTTCTTCGGTTATGATAATGATGGACAAGTCATCGAACGCGCACAGGCCAATGCCCGACGTGCAGGCGTTGCACCTTTCATTAGCTTTAAACGTCAAGATGCCTTGCAACTGAAAAACCCTCAAGCCGAGGGGGAAGCCGGCACGGTCATCAGTAACCCACCTTACGGTGAACGTTTAGAAAATGAGCCTGCGTTAATCGCGTTACATAGTCAATTAGGTCGGATTCTTAAGGCCCAATTTGGAGGGTGGAATCTCTCAATATTTAGCGGTTCGCCGGAACTCCTTGATTGTTTACAATTGCGTGCTGACCGTCAATTTAAGGCGAAAAATGGCCCACTTGATTGTATACAAAAGAATTACAAATTACGGGCGATGGTTGAAGGACAGACTGTCGGAGAGTTGGCACCGGACTTTGCTAACCGTCTACGGAAAAATATTAAAAAATTAGACAAATGGGCTAAGCAAGAGGGTATCGAATGTTATCGTATCTATGATGCAGACTTGCCCGACTATAATATCGCCATTGACCGCTATGCAGATTGTGTTGTCGTACAAGAGTATGCTCCTCCGAAAACTATCGATATGCAAAAGGCCCGTCAACGTCTATTTGACGTGATTAGCGTGACCCTACAAGTGCTGTCGTTACCGGCGAATAAGCTAGTGCTCAAGACGCGTGAGCGCCAAAAAGGCACTCAGCAATACCAAAAACTGGCGACGAAAAATGATTTTTTTGAAGTCAGTGAATTTAATGCGCGTTTTTGGGTGAACTTGACCGATTATCTCGACACGGGATTATTTATTGACCACCGCTTGGCTCGTAAAATGTTAGGTGCGATGAGCCATAATAAAGATTTTCTTAATCTTTTCGCCTATACCGGTACCGCAAGTGTTCATGCAGCCTTAGGCGGCGCGCGCTCGACAACGACAGTCGATATGTCACGGACTTACTTAGAATGGGCTGAGCGTAACTTTCAACTGAATAATATTTCTGGGCAATCACATCGTTTAATCCAGGCGGATTGTTTGAGCTGGATTAAAGAGTCGCGTGAAACCTTTGATGTTATCTTTATCGATCCGCCAACGTTCTCGAATTCAAAGCGGATGGAAGAGAGTTTTGATGTTCAACGTGACCATTTGTCGTTGCTGACCGATCTACAATATTTGCTGCGTACAAACGGTACCATCATGTTCTCTAATAATAAACGTGGTTTTCGCATGGATCACGACGGCTTACAGGCGGTCGGTTTACAAGCACGCGATATTACTGCGAAAACACAATCTGAAGATTTTTCTCGTAACAAACACATTCACAATTGCTGGTTAGTCACGCGTGTGGGTGAGGAATCATAACTATGTCATTAATTAGTATTCATGGTGCTTGGCTATCTTACAGCGATGCACCTTTGCTTGATAACGCTGAATTACATATTGAAGAAAATGAGCGTGTTTGTCTCGTTGGCCGTAATGGGGCGGGAAAATCGACGTTAATGAAAATCATCAATCAGGAAGTTCCGCTTGATGATGGACGTATCGTTTACGAACAAGATTTAGTCATTGCCCGTTTACAACAAGATCCGCCTCGTAATATTGCCGGATCAGTTTATGATTTTGTTGCAGAGGGTGTAGCGGAACAGGCGCAACATTTAAAAGCTTACCACGCAATTTCTCATGTTGTGATGCAAGATCCGAGTGAAAAAAATCTGAATGAGATGGCCCGCCTACAAGCGGTACTCGATCACCAAAATCTCTGGCAGCTCGAAAATCGCATCAACGATGTGCTATTAAAAATTGGTTTAGATGCAGATACTGAACTCTCTTCACTATCGGGAGGATGGTTACGTAAAGCAGCGCTAGGACGTGCGCTTGTGTCAAACCCTAAAGTGCTGATGCTCGATGAACCGACCAACCACCTGGATATTGAAACCATACATTGGTTAGAAAACTTCCTTAAAACCTTCAACGGTAGCATTATCTTTATTTCGCATGATCGGTCATTCATTCGCAATATGGCCACGCGAATTGTAGACCTCGATCGCGGAAAATTAGTGTCATGGCCGGGAGACTATGATCAATATCTAGTGGGTAAAGAGGAAGCTCTGCGCGTTGAAGACCTACAAAATGCCGAATTTGACCGGAAATTGGCACAAGAAGAGGTGTGGATTCGTCAGGGTATTAAAGCACGAAGAACACGTAATGAAGGACGCGTAAGGGCGCTTAAAGTTCTACGTCGCGAGCGTTCTGAACGTCGCGAAGTGATGGGCAAAGCCAATATGCAAGTGGGTGAAGCCAGCCGTTCAGGCAAAATTGTCTTTGAATTGGAAGATGTGGTTTATCATGCGGGCGGTAAAACGCTGGTGGATCAATTCTCTGTACAAGTACAGCGGGGGGATAAGATTGCCCTGATTGGATCGAACGGCTGTGGTAAAACAACACTGCTTCGTTTGATGCTCGGACAACTTAACCCTGAGCAAGGTCGCGTCCATATTGGTACAAAATTAGAAGTGGCTTATTTTGATCAACACCGCGCCGAATTAGATCCTGACCGCACAGTGATGGATAACCTCGCTGAAGGTAAGCAAGAGGTTATGGTGAATGGTAAACCACGTCATGTATTAGGTTACCTTCAAGACTTTTTATTCCACCCTAAACGAGCAATGACACCCGTACGCGCATTATCTGGCGGGGAACGTAACCGTTTATTACTGGCTAAATTATTTCTCAAACCCAGCAACTTATTAATTCTGGATGAACCAACCAATGACTTGGACGTTGAAACACTTGAGTTACTGGAAGAATTAATTGACGGCTACCAAGGTTCTGTACTGCTGGTCAGCCACGATCGTCAATTCGTTGACAACACCGTCACTGAGTGTTGGATTTTTGAAGGTCACGGTGAAATTGGACGTTATGTCGGTGGCTACCACGACGCGCAGCATCAGCGTAGCACTTCACGCGGGACGCAGCGTAAGTCAGCATCTACCGTGACGGTCACAGAAACCGCGGTTAAACCCGCTGTAAATAAAAAAGCACCGACTAAACTAAGCTATAATTTGATTCGTGAGTTGGAACAGCTTCCGCAAAAAATGGAAAGTTTAGAAACTGAGATCGCTCAGCTACAAAATACTATGGCTGATACCGCATTCTTTAGCCGCCCTCATGCAGAGACTCAACCGATAATTGACAAGTTAGCCGCGGTTGAAGAAGCGTTTAACACTGCTTTTGAACGGTGGGAATACTTGGAAAATCTCAAAAACGGTGAATAACTAATCGGTGCCCTATGAGTGATCACTCTCATCACAACACGACGCATAGGTGGGTGCTTTGCCCTCACTGTGATATGACCACTCAGCTACCCAGCCTTGTGCTGGGTACGCGAGCAACTTGTATGCGTTGTGAAACAACACTCGCGACCGCCTGGCACGAGCCGTTACGACGGCCTATGGCTTATGCATTCTCTGCATTGGTCATGCTGATAATGGCAAACCTATTCCCCTTTATCAGCATTAGTGTAATGGGTTTGACTAACCAAATTTCTCTTTTAAAAATCCCACAGGCAATGGTGGACGACCAATATCAATTTTTGGCGACCATTTTCCTGCTTTTTGTACAAATCATTCCCGCAGTCTGTTTGGTGAGTATTTTATTGCTCACCATGAAATACCGTATACCGAATGGACTGGCTATCCCATTAGCTAAAGGACTATTTTACTTAAAGAATTGGGGGATGGCAGAGATCTTTCTCGCCGGTGTATTGGTCAGTTTTGTCAAACTGATGGCCTATGGAAAAATTGGGCTTGAGATTGGTTTTTGGCCATGGTGTTTATTCTGCCTTTGCCAATTACGGGCATTTCAATGTTTAGAACGCCATAACATTTGGCAGCGAATTAGCCCAGCCCCTGCTTTAGCGAGCAGTCCACAAGCCGGGATAACAGGATTAGCTCAGAACCTACGAAGCTGTCCTTGTTGTTCTGCGATCGTCCCCGCAGAGGATGTGTATTGCCCACGATGCCATCAGCGCGGTTATGCCCGTAAACCACGTAGCTTACAGTGGACGCTATCGCTATTGATAACGTCAATTCTATTATATGTTCCCGCGAATATTATGCCGATTATGGTTACTGATGCATTAGGCAGTCAGTCAGGCTCGAACATCATTGCGGGGGTTATTTTCTTATGGAACGAAGGGTCTTGGCCGATAGCAATGATTATCTTCATTGCCAGTATTTTAGTACCAAGCATGAAGATTTTAGCGATTGGATGGTTAAGTTGGAATGCCGGTGGATACGGTTCGAGAGATAATCACCGTATGCAGATCATCTATGAAGTTGTAGAGTTTGTTGGCCGTTGGTCAATGGTCGATGTCTTTGTGATTGCGGTCTTATCTGCATTAGTCAGGATGGGAACGTTGATGAACGTCTATCCTGCTAGTGGAGCGTTACTTTTTTGTTTAGTGGTCATATTAACGATGTTCTCAGCACAATCTTTTGATCCACGTTTGTTGTGGGATCGAGAAATTATAAAAAATAATGAGGGAGAATCCATTGAGTAATAATCATTTTGGTGAAGCGAATATAAAGCAAATTAAACGCTGGTCGCCAGTGTGGATCGTACCCATTATTACTATCCTGATAGGTTCGTGGATCATCTATTATCATTTTGCACATCAAGGCCCAGAGGTATTATTAACGACAGCGAATGCTGATGGCATTGTTCCCGGAAAAACAACGATAAAAAGTCGTAGCGTCGATATTGGTATGGTAGAGAGCGCTAAATTAAGTGACGATTTACAACATGTGGAAATCCGCGCGCGTTTGAATACCGGAACCGAAAAAATGCTGCATCAAGATAGCGTTTTTTGGACGGTTAAACCGCAAATAGGTCGTGAAGGGGTTACAGGATTAGGCACACTGTTATCAGGTTCTTATATTGAATTACAGGCGGGTACGAAAGGCAGCGTAGCCACCGAGTATAAACTTTTGGATTCGCCGCCCTTGGCATCACCGGACGCTAAGGGAATCCGTATTCGCCTTAATAGCGATCAAGCTGGGCAGCTCAATGCAGGCGATCCGGTGTTGTTTAGAGGCTTTCGCGTTGGATCTGTAGAGATGAGCCGTTTTGATGCCGACCAGCGTCAAATGGAATACCAATTATTTATTCAAGCACCTTATGATCGCCTGGTGACCAGTAATGTCCGTTTCTGGAAAGATAGTGGTATTGCTGTAGATATGTCAGCCTCGGGTATGCGTGTCGAAATGGGATCCTTAGCAACCCTCTTTAGTGGAGGGGTGAGCTTTGATGTGCCAGACGGATGGGACTTAGGCGTTCCTGCGGAAAATAAGGCTCATTATCACCTTTATAATGATCAGCGTAGCATTACAGATTCACTTTATACGCAGCATACCGACTATCTACTCTTTTTTAATGAGTCGATTCGCGGGTTGCAAGCGGGAGCACCTGTAGAATTCCGTGGAATCCGTCTAGGGACTGTCGCGCAAGTACCGTTTATTATCCCTAACATGCTGAATAAACTGGACGGTGATTATCGTATTCCAGTCTTGATTAAAATTGAGCCTGAGCGCTTCTCGAAAAAATTAGGGGCAGATTTTAACTTGCAACAGCGCCTTGCGGATGGGTTACAACACGGCCTAAGAGCGAGCTTAAAAACCGCTAATTTACTCACTGGGGCACTGTATGTTGATCTCGATTTTGTTAACAACGCCAGCACCTATAAAGGACCGGATAAAATTGGGTCTTACAATATTATTCCCACAGTAAATGGCGGCTTAACCCAGTTACAGCAAAAAGTGATGGCGATTTTAGATAAAGTTGAAAAACTACCTCTTAATCCACTGTTAACTGAAGCGACAGGCTCATTAAAAGAGAGTCAAAAAACGATGCAACAGTTACAGATCACGCTTAATCACGTCAATGAAATTACTAACAGTCCGGCAATGAAAACACTTCCGCAAGATATGCAGCAAACCCTGCGGCAGTTAAATCAAAGTATGAAAGGATTGCAGCCGGGATCGCCTGTCTATAATAAGTTAGTTGGCAATCTTCAACATTTAGATCAAGTGCTTACCGAGTTACAACCGGTGTTACGCACGCTGAATACGAAGAGTAACGCGCTTGTCTTTGAAGCGACTCCGGGTAAAGATCCACAACCTAAAAAGGCTAAATAGTGAAAAAATGTCTACTTCTACTTTTTGCTGTCTGTTTGACAGCATGTAGTAGCACCCATTCGACAAAATATTACCAACTTACTGCATCTAATGATCGGGCTGTGACGACAGCCTCAACATCAGTGTTAGGTCAGCAGCCAAAAGTATTATGGGTTGAGACCATTAACTTGCCTGATGCATTAGCCGGTAGCGGTATTGCTTTTCAAACGTCAGAAGTACAATACCGACTGGCGGAACAGAACCTATGGGCAAGTCCGCTTGACCAACAGTTACAGCAATCATTAGTGACTAACCTCAGTAACTTAATGCCCAATTGGCTGGTCACAAACACATTACCGGACGGTGACCCTGATTCGCTAACCGTTACGGTTACGGCATTTCAAGGACGTTGGGATGGCCATGCTTTAGTGCAAGGGTATTGGTTATATCACCATCACACTGATATTTTACGCCAGCCGTTTACCATCGTTGTGCCGCTACAGGGAAATGGTTATGGCGAATTAGTGAAGGCGCTTTCCAAAGCGTGGTATCAAGCGTCCCAACAGATAGCGACGCAGATCAATCTCTAATTGCGGGTTGAGAATAAGATGTGATAAAGATCAAAACTGGAAAGTTGTACAATAATTAGCCATTGATCTTACTTAATGAGAGGCGTAAAAAGGGAGGGGTGATAGTTTTATCACCGCTTCTTTTAACCAACTATCTTTAAGAGGGTAAACGGATATGAAGAGACAAAAACGCGATCGCTTAGAAAGAGCTTATTCACTAGGGTATAAAACGGGAAAAAGCGGCCGCTCGAAAGAACTCTGTCCCTATCAAACGTTGGACTCACGGTCACATTGGTTAGGAGGCTGGCGTAAGGCCATAGAAGAACGCTCGGTCTTTGCGTAACTGCCTTAAGTAAATAAAAAGCAGAATATTCATTCTGCTTTTTATTGTTGAGAAGACTAGAAAGATTCGGTGTCTTTAAATAAACCAACCTTTAAGTCTGTAGCGGTATAGATCAGTTTGCCATCAACAAAAACTTCACCATCGGCAACACCCATCACTAATTTGCGATTAATGACACGCTTAAAGTGAATTTTATAAGTCACTTTCTTAGCCGTTGGTAATACTTGACCCGTGAATTTAACTTCACCGACGCCCAGCGCGCGACCTTTACCTTCGGCACCTAACCAACCTAAGTAAAAACCAACTAATTGCCACATGGCATCTAAGCCTAGGCACCCTGGCATAACTGGATCGTTGACGAAATGACACTTGAAAAACCAAAGTTCTGGGTTGATATCAAGCTCAGCTTCGACGAAGCCTTTATCAAAGTGACCCCCTTTCTCAGACATGAGAACGACTCTGTCCATCATAAGCATGTTGTCAGCGGGTAATGGAGGGCCATTTTCGCCAAACAATTTTCCCTGTCCTGAAGCGATAAGGTCATCTTTGCTGTAGGATTCGCGTTTATCTACCATAGTTACATTTAGCCCTTTTAAATTGAAGCCCGAAGAATAGCGTACAGTTGTACGCTGAGCAAGAGTTGTTAGTCACGCTTAAGCCAGTTTAGCCACCGTAGCGATGAAAATAGACCTCCCGGAGCTTTGTCCGGTTGTTGAGCATCATCAATACGTTCTTGGATAATACTGAGTAGTGATTCTTGTTCATCATCACCTTCTTCAGCTATCCACGGAATAGACATCAGTAGTTGTAGCCCTTGCTCAACCGTGCTGACTGGCCATAAATGGAATTGCTGGTGTTTAACAGCCTCAATGACGTCATCAGACAACGATAAATGGCAACAATTCCTCTCCGGTAAAATAACACCTTGTTTTCCCGTTAGACCCTGTTGTAGGCAGAGTTGGTAAAAGCCTTCAATTTTCTCATTAAGTCCACCCACCGGTTGAACATTACCAAATTGATCGACTGAACCCGTTACGGCAAACGACTGGTCTATGGGTTTAAGGGCTAATGCGCTAATGAGTACGGCAAGTTCTGCAAGTGAGGCGCTATCGCCATCGACTTCGGCATAAGATTGTTCAAAAACCATCGAAGCAGAAAAAGGGAGCTGTTGTTCAAGTTCAAGTTCAGATCTTAGCCACGCTTCGATAATCATCATCCCTTTAGCGTGTATATTCCCCGACAGTTCCGCTTTACGCTCTACATCATTGATTTCACCATCGCCATAGTGAATCAAGCAACTGAGACGAGCAGGCTCCCCCCAAGGGCGCGGATGTCCTGGTAGATCCAGTACGGATAAACCGTTAATTTGGCCAATTCGTTCACCTTGTGTTTCGAGAAGGCTATGCGATGCTGCCAAATCACGTTGTAATGTTTCGGGCAGATAGCTTTCACGCCATGTCTGCTGTGTAAGCGCAGCGCTCAAGCTGGCAGCCGTTAATCGCTTACCTTGTGCATAGGCTGCACCGAGCTGTTTGTGAAGCCATAGAGCGCTGATAGGGAAACGATTTTGTTCATGAGTATAACGGGTAGCTTCTCGTGTCAGTCTCAGTAAAAATCCCACATCTGGTGGTGGGAATGCGAGAGATTTCGCTTCGCTAGCAATCCATGCAGCCCAGTTGACAAACTGTTCATCGCTGACCATTTCGACAGTGTCTTCGACTTCCGTATAAATTGCATTAGCGTGTAATTCAGGTTCTACTTCACTAAATTCCGCTAAACTCTCTCGGCTACCGACAAGGATGAGTTTGACACTGAGTGGGTAATCAGGAACACGAATAGGAAGAGGGCGTCGACTATCGGGAGAAAACCAGACAAACCGTTTGTCGCTAATAAATTTCTTCAGTCGACACCACATAAGTGGTTGGGCCAATAAGCAATCGATAGAGAGAATTAGCGTACCGCCATTAGCCTTCTGTAATAGACCTAATTCAGGCGTCCAACACCCTTGTTGCTCAGAGAAATAACCAAATAATTGATCTGATTCAATCCAATCAGCATAATAAACGGCAGATTGAGTATGATTGGCAACGACTTTCTGTAACTCATATTGATTAGCTTTCTCAGCGTGATAGATCCACTGCTCAGCATCTCTCGGAATTAACCGTTGCTCGACAACTTGAGCAAGAGTTTTCACATTAGTTGGATGCTGTTCAATCTTAATCAGCGCTAATGAGCATGCTGGATTATGATTGAGCTGATCAATAGCATTGAGTAACCGTGGTTGTAAGGACTCTAAGCCATAAGCACTTGATGATAATCCCTGAGAGAACAGACGTTTTAAACGCTTCTCATCGGGCACGAGTTCTTGCCATGAAAGTGTTGAGCTAGTCAAAGTAATCTTAGTATGCCTTGAACGTAAAAGAGTAATTATATCGTAGTTCTTATCCAGAAACCACGTAGCCAATACCGTGCGATCACGGCTTAAATTTGTCTACAGGAAAATACAAAGCTGGTATTCTACTAATAAGTGGTTAATTTTAAGGAACCTGATGAAATATTTACAGTTAGAGAATCTCGAGTCAGGCTGGAAATGGAAATATTTAATTAAAAAACATCGAGAAGGTGAATTGATCACACGCCATATCGAGAAGTCAGCGGCTCAAGAGGCGGTCAAACAGCTTATCGCGAGCGAGCATAATCCTGAGTCTATTCAGCGATGGATTTCTGAGCAAATGAATCCTGATCTTTCAATTCGGATGAGTCAAACAATCCGTGCGAGACGCAAACGCCATTTTAATGCTGAGCAGCAACATACGCGGAAAAAATCTATCGATTTAGAATATTTGGTTTGGCAACGATTGGCAGGTTTAGCACAACGGCGTGGTGGGACCTTATCTGAAACAATTGTTCAATTGATTGAAGATGCGGAACGTAAGGAAAAATATGCCTCGCAAATGAGCTCTTTAAAAGAGGGATTAGCCTCGATTTTAGAGTCAAAAAAAGAATAAAAAAAACCCCGCGTTAGCGGGGTTTTGCATAGTTAACTTAGCCTTGTGGCTGAGTTACTACGTCTTTTACGCCTTTAACTTCGATTTCAACGCGACGGTCTGGACCTAAGCAGTCGATCAGCGCAGCACGTTTCTTAACGTTGTCACAGGTGTTGCCTGTTACTGGGTTAGATTCGCCCATGCCACGTGCAGAGATCTTGTTAGAAGGGATACCTTTAGATACTAAGTAATCCACAACTGATTGAGCACGTTTCTCAGACAGGTTTTGGTTGTAGCTTTCAGAACCGATACGGTCTGTGAAGCCCAGAACAACAACAGAACCATCTTTAGGATCTAAGTTGCTTAATTGAGAGTACAGTTGGTCTAGCGCAGCTTGACCAGATGTTTTCAGCGTAGCTTTGTTGAAGGTGAACAGCACGTCTGATTTCAGAGTGAAGTGCTTGGTCTCAACAACTGGTGCTGGAGCTGGAGCTGGAGCTGGTGCTGGAGCTGCAACATCATCTTGGCCGAAACGGTAAGATAAGCCTAAGCTTAACATGCCGTTGTCTGGACGAGTTCCAACAGTGTCACGGTCGCCAATGTTGTTAACCCATTGGTAGTCTAAACGAGTTGCCCAGTTTTTGGTCAATGCGTATTCAACACCTACTGCTGCTAATGGAGAAACACCAGTGTCGATGTTGTGGTGACCTTGGTAATCTTTAGCATCTGCACGCCATAACATACCACCTAAGCGGGTGTATACGTCTAAGTCGTCAGTGATTGGATAGTCAAGTTTAGCGGCAAGTTGAACACCTTGACCGATGAACGCACCGTGGTTTTGACCAGTATATTTCATACGGCCTAACCAGTCGTAGCCCATTTCAAAGCCAACGTACGGGTTTACTTGGTAACCAGCAAATGCGCCAGCACCGAGTTGGTTGTCACGCGCTTCGTTAGTGACTTGGTAGTGGTTACCAGAGAAACCGGTGTCGTGGTATTGAGACCAACCTAATTTACCACCCACGTACCAAGTGTCGTCTTTTGGTGCAGCTTGAGCAACAGTCGTTGCTAAACCTGCTAGTGCCACTGCAATTGCGATAGCTGTTTTTTTCATTTTGCGCCTCGTTATCATCCAAAATTGGCAATGAGCATAAAATTTGCTCTGGGTTGCAATTCTTCGCTGGGTCTTGTTCGCTCGTTTTATACTCAGCTAAAACTGGAGGTTTTTGAGCACCCTAGCGAGCTAAAGTCTACAACGTGTTTAAAAACTTACAAGTAAGATATAACGATGTACAGTAAAAAACAGCATTTTATACACATCTAGTTACATTTAAAACTGAACTTCAGCGGTTAAAAAAAACTGAATACCGCTTAGAAACGTTGTCCTGCCTGAAAGAGCCTAGGAATTAGGCTCAAATATATTTTGATAAAAAAGAAGCTAAGATAAATCTCAATAAACTTAAAGAAATGCAAAAGTGGGAATTTTATGACGACTAACTTGTCTGGCCGAGGGAAACTCCGTTGAGTTTTTACGCAAAATGAAGACCACCGTCTCTGATTCTTTGGCCATATTATCGAGGTTGAATTTCTGTTCAGCCGTTAAAGCGCTGTCTAACCATACAGTAATGACACTGTAGTTACCGGAAGTAATGGCTTGTGCTAGCGAGTGAATCTTTTGTTCATCATTTAAAAACGGCAGTTGTACCGATTTATTCAATGAAATCCCTGAATTCTCTAGCCAAGAGCGGTCAATTTTATTTTCAGGAGTTAACCATAGTACCCATTTTGCTTGCTCACCCAATTGCTTAATTGCAGGCAGGAGTAATAAATTTAGCAGGGTAGGGCTTGCGCTGTCATAGCAAATTTGGTTAATGCCGCCTAAAGAAGGCGTTAGGCTATTTAAGGTGATGGCCTGTTTTGCTGCGTCATTAACAGAATGGGGTATGATCATGGTTAGCTCCTTTGTACTGTATATCCATACAGTAAATCGACTTTAACCAAAGATCAATCATTTCTTGCAACATGCAAGAGATTTGGAATGTATCCCGAGCATTTTATAATTATTAATTGAACAACTACTTTGAATTAATTAAGGTGGGTTTACTTTATAAAAATATTTATATCAATGGGTTAGGATGTTAATGATTAGGAGGATCGACATGAATTGTTCACAACAGTGTATTGCTCGCTATAAGGAAAAAGTAGGTTACTTAGGCAATATTGTACCGAAGACGCAGTTTGGTGGGTATTCACTATCCATTGATCACGTGGTGTTTGCACTCGTCAAACAAGATGCAGTCTATTTACGGGGAAGTGAGGCGATGTCTCTCTACCTGGCTAATCATCAACTAGCCCCCTTTATTTTTACTAAAAGAGGAACACCTGTTTCACTCAACTATTTTAGAGTGAACGATCCGCTATGGCAGGACGAGATTAATTTATTAAAATTATCGCGTGCTGCGTTACAAGATGCGAGGAACTGTTTAAATTACAAACAGTCACACCGAAGATTGAAAGATTTACCTAATCTTGGTATCCGCTTTGAAACGTTATTAAAAGAAGTTGGGATCCACACCGAAGATCAATTACGGCAAACTGGGGTAGTACAATGTTGGGCATTAATGCATCAACGTAATAAACATCTCGGCCTATCAACATTGTTTTATTTACAGGGCGCAGTCATGGGCATCCATCATGCTGTTTTACCTGTTGCGATAAAACAAGAGTTAATCGCTTGGCATACTGAATTCATCAGTGCTTGCCGGAACGCGGCGATAAAACAATTTACGCAGTTAAGAGTGGCTCTTTAAATTTTTGCATTTCACCCAAAGTATGAACAATTAATAACACTTGCTGAATGATGAGCGCTTTTTGAGGTTCATCATCCATTTCATTGCTGTCAGTGAGTGTATGTAGAGTCTCTAACGCTTGATAGAGTTTTTGGTTATTTGTTGGATCATCGTTTTCGACGTATTCAACGAGAGCATAAAGCACATTCAATAATTGAGGATGAGATATTCGTTGGCGGTGCGCCCCCAACGCTGCAATATAACTTAACAAGCTATGGTTAGTACAAAGGAGAGAGAAGGAGGCTTCTTTTGCATTAAAAGAAGGCCATGATTTATTTTCAGCTAATGTAATAACGGAGGCCAACTCAGCATCTGCATTATGGGCATCCCTGCGAGCAATACGGTAAGCAACACGATTATCTTTACCTTCTTGGTATTGTTGTACAACGGCTTTAAGATAGCGCAAATTGGCTGTAGAGGCCTTATCAAGCACTGTGGAAAACTGCCGATAATGCCAATCTGGAAAGATGAAGGAGACGGCGAGCCAAGCAAGTCCGCAACCCAGTAACGTATCTATAATACGCGGCAATGCGACATTAAATCCTTCTCCCAGTAAGTTGAAGCAAAATAGTGCGACTAACGTGATGAAAAGGGTAGCTTGGGCATATTGAACTTGCCTAAATAAGAAAAACAGCACACTGAAGATGACAATTGCCACTAATTTTCCGGGCAAAGAGGGAAGCAGCCATAATAATGGCAGTCCTATAAGAATTCCTGCCAGAGTGCCGATCACCCTCAACGCTAAACGGCGCTTGGTCGCGGAATAGTTGGGTTGGCAAACAAAAAGTGATGTCAGTAAAATCCAATATCCGCGTTGTAAATCGATTGACTGGATAATAAAGTAGCCGAAGCAAAGTACAATACTGACTCGAGTAGCATGCCTAAATAGCGACGATTTTGGAGAAAGGTGGCTCTTAAAGCGTGACTTAATATCTTGCCAACCTTGTAAACCTTCAAATGAAAGCTCGGTATCAATGTTTTGCCAATCGGTCGTTGAAAGTTGTTCAGAGGCGACTGAAGCCAGTTGTTGATCAATAGCTTTTAGGTTTTTTAGTAGCCATCGTAAGCGTTCGCACGTCTCTTTCTCTGCGAAGGGTGAGACTCTCTCCAACGCTGCTTCAGCGTTTGTGAATGCTCGTTCAAAACGGCAACTGTGTTGATAGTCCTGTTTGGTCTGTAAGCTGTTAGCGATATCACGACAGGCGGTTGCCTGCTGACGAATCAGACGCTCAAAGCGGAACATCAGTTCGTTAAAGTGCCAGTGATCTTGTAAACGCAGATGATCTATATGTGATGAGTTAGCACGTTCGTGTATCTCTTGAGCGACAAAATAATAGAGTAACGCTCGTCGGCTAGCACTGCTGGCTCTATCGCCTCTTAACCGACTCTGGATGGCTGTTTTAACGATATTCAGCTGTTGCACGAGCTGGCTGTTGACAAGAGATATCTTATAAAGCGGCCGTTCTGCATGAGATATTCCGTCGGGGTCAAAAAGTATGGCCTTTGTTTCTAAATACGAGGCAAGAGATGTGTAGGTATTAATTAACTGAGCTTCAACTGGGCGAACAGGAAAAATAAGATGGTTAAGTAGCGTAAAAACATAATAGACAGCGGCTCCTGTTAATAAGAACAACGGTTGTATATACCATTGCGGGAATAAGCCAATACCTAGCATTGTGTATATAGCCATTAATATGGCACCAAAGGCGATGGTAGCATAGCGCTGACCCAGTGCGCCCAGCATAATAAAGGCCCAGCTCGACAGTCCAAGACCAACAATAAACAAGACGGGATGAGGAAAAAGTAACTCTACGCTAGTGGTTGCAATAGCAAAGCACACTAAAGTGATAACAATATTTTTCAATCGACCCGTCAGGCGATCGTCAAGATCAGTGAGGGCTGCTGCGACAATACCCAAAATAAGCGGGATCGTCCAAACAACAGTGTTGTTACGCCAAGCAAATAATGCCACGCAGCTCATTGCGACAAAAATTCTAACCGGCTCTTGCCATAACCGGTTAAGAATATAGTGTTGCCAACGTTTAGTTTTTTCGCTGCGTGTATTCATGATTATCTACCGTAGCTAATGCGTGCTGCATTTTCCCGAGCGACTTGTGCTTCCTCGACGCTCACGACTCGACGACCTACTGGCCAGAGTGCAATTACCGCAATTTTAAAATGTGCGATTCCAGTTGGAATACCAATAATAGTTAAACATTGTGCAATACCAAGAGTGATATGGGAGAGGCAAAGCCACCAGCCAAATAGCACCAGCCAGACAACATTTAATACTGTTCCACCCGTATTCATTAATCTATTTTTACTCTCAGGCCGAAGAAGATCGATATGAACGGCCTCGTTCCCAAAGGGGACAAAAGAGAGTTTCGTTATTTCCCAACACGATCGAGTAAGCGGCAACGTAAATATCAAGACTATAGTCAGTAACGTTACCACTAGCCAAGAAAGGCTAGTGATGAATCCGCCGAGGAAAAAATTTAAAATATTAAGCACACTTCGCATGCGATGATTATCCCTGTTGAAGATGATATCGGTTTAGATTTATCTGGAGACTCAGCCCGTAGGCAGTTAAAATCGTGAATAGAGATAGTGTAAATCAACGGCTAGGTGCATGGAACTAAAAGCAACGTCAATCGGAAAGAAGCTAGCACAACATCCCTATCATCGCGTGCGTATGTTAACCGCAGGTGTTGAAGTCACTGGTGATCATCACGAATATATCATTCCTTTTAATCAGTTACTCGGTGTCCGCTGTAAGCGTGGGGTGGTATGGGGAGAGCTAGAATTTCAATTGGCTGAGGACAAGGTTGTCCGACTACACGGTACCGAATGGTCCGAAACCCAGCGTTTCTGGCAACACTTAATGAAAAGCTGGCAATCTTGGACTGAGCAAATGGTCGTTATCAGTGATCAGGTATTGAGTGATTTACAACACTTTATTCTTGACTTTGTCCAAAAAGATGGCTGGCTAACGCAAGACGCATTGAGTGATTTACAAATACATATCGAAGAGGCCTTTTCTGCGCTACCTCTACCTAAAGAACGGTTAAGAGAGTTTCCTGAAAGTTATCAACGGTGGCAATTTTGTCATCTTTGGTTAACAGCCCCAGAGGCCCAACGTCAGCAACGTAATCATCAATGGATGGCTCAGCTCGAAAAAGGCTATGCAGACTTTTTTGCTACGGTGGAGCGTTCCCCGCTTAATCTTTCTCAACGCCAAGCCGTCATGAACGATGAAAAGTCAGTATTAGTGCTTGCCGGCGCTGGGTGCGGAAAAACAGCCGTCTTAGTGGCAAAAACCGCTTGGTTATTAACGCGTAAACAGGCGCAAGCTAATCAAATTGTAGTCCTCGCTTTTGGGCATAAGGCTGCGGAAGAACTCAGCCAACGGATAGCCTTAAGAGTGGGAACGACTGACGTTACAGCGAAAACCTTTCATAGCCTCGCGCTGATGATTATTCAGCAAGCAACCCATAAGTCTCCCAAAATCACTGAGCTTGAGAGTGATAAAGTTAAGCGGTACAAATTATTACTCGAGCAGTGGATAGCCCAATGTAGCCAGAAAAAAGCGGCCGCAAACCAATGGCGGCAATGCTTAGAGGACGATGTGGGTTGGTCGCTAACTCAGCCCCAATTCTGGGAATCACCCGACATTCAGGAAAAAATTCCACTATTGTTAGATAAGTGGCTAGGGTTGATCAGAATGCACGGCGGTACTCAGGCTCAGATGATAGAACAGGCTGACGAAGCTGAACGACCGTTATTTACAAAGCGCATCAAATTGATGACACCGATCGTTAAGGCGTGGAAGCTAGCATTAAAAGAGGAAGGTGCGATCGACTTTGCCGGTTTGCTTGAACAAGCCTGCGGCCTTGTTGAAAAAGGGCGTTTTATTAGTCCTTGGAAATACTTACTTATCGACGAATTTCAAGATATTTCCCCACAGCGTGCTAAGTTGGTGGCGTTACTGCGCCAACAAAATAAACATAGCCGACTTTATGCTGTCGGTGATGATTGGCAAGCTATCTACCGATTTACGGGTGCTCAACTCGATCTCACGACAAAATTTGCACACTATTTCGGGCAAGTTTCCCTCTGTCAACTGGATACGACATATCGTCTTGATCAGCGTTTAAATGACGTTGCTTCAGGCTTTGTGCAACAAAATGCAGAGCAGATTCAAAAAACGCTCGTCAGTCACCGTCAAGGTAATAAAAAGTCAATAACACTTTTACATGAAAATCAATTAGATGCTTTGCTTGATAAGCTCAGCGGTTTTGTCACGCGCGATGAGACGATTTTAGTCTTAGGGCGTTATCACTATCTGAAACCTAAAATATTCGCTAAAGCCACGACTCGATGGCCGAATCTATCTTTAGCCTTTATGACGATGCATGCAAGTAAAGGACAAGAAGCGGATTACGTGATTATCTGCGGCCTTAATGCCGGACAAGAGGGTTTCCCAGCCGAAGATCGAGAAACGGTCATAGAGCGTGGGTTGCTGATCGAGCAGGAGTCTTATCCCTATGCAGAAGAACGTCGATTAGCTTATGTCGCAATGACCCGAGCAAAACAGCGAACGTGGTTACTGTTCAATCCGCAAAATCCTTCACTGTTTGTGGCGGAATTAAAACAGCTTGGCGTGCCTATCGCCAAGAAAGCCTAAGCCCCAAAGGGGCTTAGTGCCGAAGCAGGGGAGAGGTAATTTTAGAGCGTACCCGCTCTGCAATATCATCAAGTTCTGGGCTATCGAGATGTTCGCTAAGAACCTCTCCTGTAAGTTGGGACTCAGCCACGTAAGTCTGTACTGTCTCACCGCCTTCGTCTTCCATAACCACATAGTACCAAGGCAGTACTAATAAGCCTTCATGGATAATTAGACTTTGTGGTGTAGGCATTTGTAACGCATAGGCGGGATCAATATCAACAATGACCCCTAAAGCGCCCGTCAACTGATGACGGACTTGTTGACCAATTCCAAATTTGCAGCTGATCATATTTTCTGTCTCCAACAGTGTCTTGGTTTCAGATATGGGGCCATCGATGATTTTTTTCAAGTCAATAAACTTGGCAGACAAAGCCTTTTAAATATAAGCCTTCAGGATAAGCACTGCTCACGGGGTGATCGGCGGCTTGGCGGAACTGTTCAATAAACTGCGCCGTTTTACCTGCATCGACAGCGGCATCCGCGACAATTTTTTGGAAAAGATCGGTAGTCATCAGGCCTGAACACGAAAACGTCAGTAAGAAGCCACCTGGACGCAACAGCTGCATAGCAAGCATGTTGATATCTTTGTAACCGCGACAGGCTCCCATTAATTGATTTTTATTTTCAACAAATTTAGGCGGGTCCATCACAATAACATCGAATTGCGTACCTTCGTCACGGTAGCGGCGTAACAATTTGAAGACATCGTCACGAAGAAATTCAGCTTTGGACAAATCCAACTGGTTCAATGTGATATTTTGGCGGGCAATATCTAACGCTTCTTGGGAGGTATCGACGCTGGTAACTTTTTTACATCCACCGATCAAAGCAGAGACAGCAAATCCGCCTGTATACGAAAAGCAGTTCAAAACCTCTGCATTGGCAGTATAGCGACGTAATCCAAAACGACTGTCCCGTTGGTCAAGATAATATCCGGTTTTATGTCCATGTTGAATATCGACCAGTAGTTTCATTCCATGTTCGGTGATGGGCAGTAGCGCGGGAGGAGTCTCGCCGGAGATAACACCTTGTACTGGCTCTAAGCCCTCTTTTTTTCTCACCGCGACATCAGACCGTTCATAAAGATGGCACGACGGGAAACATTGCTGTAATGCGGTAGTCACTGCTGGGCGCTGATATTCGGCACCGGCTGAAAGGAGTTGTAAAACCAGAAAATCACCAAACTTATCGATAGTAATTCCCGGTAAACCATCAGATTCACCTGCAATGAGCCGATAGCTGTCCAGGTTATCTTTTTTGGCTAACCAAGTACGTAGTTTCAGTGCCTGTTTAATCTTACTGACAAAAAAGGCAATATCGATATTTTCATTTTGATCGAAACTCCACACTCGCGCACGAATTTGTGAGGAGGGCGAAAACGCCGCTTTAGCCAACCATCGGCCAGCGAAGTCACAGACATCAACCGTTTCACCGGATGTTGCCTTGCCTTCCATTTTTGCTATTGCCCCAGAGAAAATCCAAGGGTGTTTACGGAGAAGTGATTTTTCGCGTCCTTTTGCAAGGATTAATCGTGCAGTCATAATATTCTACAAGTTAGAGGTGAGGTATTTGCGCCGTTATTACGCGCAGTATTACAGTGCTTTTAACAGATCGATTTAGAGGCATTTAGCCGGTTTGGGTAATCCAGCAATTTTGGTCGCTTGTTTAGCCGGGCCTTCAGGAAAAAGGCGAAACAAATAGCGGCTATTTCCTTTTTCTTCTCCGAATTTTTTCGCCATTGCTTTCACTAACATTCTGATTGCCGGTGAAGTATTAAATTCTGCATAGAAATCTCTGACAAAATGGACAACCTCCCAATGCTCGGGAGTCAGCGTTATTTGCTCCTGTTGGGCGATACACTTAGCTAAGGCTTCGTTCCAATCCCCACTTTGCATCAAATAACCGTCGCTATCGGTCTCTATTTCTTTGTTGTCGAAAATCATCGCTATAATCCTAAAAATCAATCTTTGGAATGGTATCAAGGTTTCCACCCAAAAAAATAGCCTTTATTGCTAAAGGCTATATTCTTCGTCGTAATAGTGAGGTTAATCGTTACGTGAGGCCAACCCTAATAGGCTCAATAAGCTGACAAAGATGTTATAAAGCGAGACGTAAAGGCTTACTGTTGCACGAATGTAGTTAGTTTCCCCACCCTGCACAATATTACTTGTCTCCCATAAAATAGCGGCGGAAGAGAAAAGAATAAATAGCACGCTAATTGTCATCTGTAAGGCAGGAAGTTTAAGAAAAATATTTGCAATCACTGCGACTAACAAGACGACAAAGCCAGTGATAAGAATACCATTGAGGAAAGACATATCCCGGCGCGTGGTCAACACATAAGCTGAACAGCAGAAAAAAACGACAGCTGTACCGGCTAACGCAAACGCGATAGTTTCGCCCATCCCGACACTGAGATAACGACTTAAAATCGGACCCAGACAATAGCCAAGAAAGCCGGTAAAGGCAAAAGCGGCAAGAATGCCAACAGGACGGTCAGCTAAACGATGCGTTAAATACATTAAGCCATAAAAACCGACGAGGGTAAGAATAAAGCCCGGCGCTGGCAGGTGAAGAAGCGTACTGGCGCAGGCTGTTAGGGCCGAAAAAGTTAGCGTTAACGCTAATAAAAAATAGGTGTTACGTAGCACATTGTGTTGCGCTAAAGAATGACTGTGTCGCTCCGAACTAATAATTTTTTCCATGATTGATCCTTTTTTTATTGTGGTTGTAACAAATTAATCGTAACTGATTGAGGAGAGAAGGGGGTTTACCCATCTTTACCTCGTTCAGGGGAGGGTAATTGGGCTTTTCTGACTGTTTTCTGATCATAAACTCTCTTTTTGCTTGTTTTTCAAGCGAACAGTGCATTTCGCTATTTACAATGTTTTTAGGAGTGTTTATAGTGCGCCTCATTGCGGAGGGGTGGCCGAGCGGCTGAAGGCAGCGGTCTTGAAAACCGCCGATGGGCAACCATCCGAGAGTTCGAATCTCTCCTCCTCCGCCACTATTTAGAGAAACCAGCCTTAGGGCTGGTTTTTTGCTTTTCTTCTTTTAACTTCCTCGCCTATCTGTTTTTCCTCAGTGACTTCTGGGACGTGCTCAATGTCATAGCATCCTATCTATTAAACAGACTAGAATGCTCGTTTTCTCATTATGATAAAGGAGAGCCAGTGAAATCCCCGGTTGCATTGAAGATATCTCGGCAAGAAGCCACACTCATTTTTATTACTATGCTGTGGGGCGCCACATTCTTAATTGTTCATCATGCAATGCAAAGTGCCAGTCCATTCTTTTTTGTCGGTATTCGTTTTGCGGTCGGTGCATTAATTTTGTCGCTGGTGTTTTGGCGAAGCCTATCAGGCATGACGAGCAAAGATCTGTTGGCAGGGACTTGTATTGGTTTTTGTATTGCCATTGGTTATAGCTTTCAAACCTGGGGAATGCAGACTATCTCAAGTAGTCAATCAGCATTTATGACGGCGATGTACGTGCCTTTAGTCCCTTTATTGCAATGGCTATTTCTAAAACGTCCCCCACGTCTTATGTCTTGGTGTGGAATTATTCTGGCGTTTATCGGGTTGTTATTACTATCAGGCAATACGCAAAACACGCATCAAGGATTAGGTATCGGTGAAATAGTAACGTTGATCAGTACATTAGCCATTGCAGGAGAAATTATTCTTATCAGTGGCTATGCCGAGAAGGTTGATATCAGACGCGTCACTATTATCCAACTAGCTGCGGCATCGCTATTTTCTTTTTTATTTATGGTGCCTGCGGGAGAAACCGTAAGTTATCTTTCTCCTATGGTTATTGTGAGTGCGGCGGGATTAGGATTAATGAGTGCAATGATCCAGCTGACCATGAATTGGGCGCAACAGAGCGTATCACCAACTCGCGCAACGGTTATCTATGCAGGTGAACCGGTCTGGGCTGGAATTGCCGGGCGTTTAGCAGGAGAAGTATTACCGAGCTTAGCGCTACTGGGTGGTGCACTGATTGTTGCGGGGGTATTAGTCAGTGAATTGAAAATTAAACGCCGTAGCCGTCAATAATCAGCGGTATATAAAAACGGGCCAGAAGGCCCGTACAATAACTGATGTTACACTTACGATTTCACTGATTTACGCTTAAAAAACCAGCCGATGGCCAAAATGATGAACCATATCGGTGTTACGCTTAATGCTTGGCGTGTGTCCGGTTGTAAGGTCAATAGCACAATGATGAAAGCAAAAAAGGCTAATACAACCCAGCACATCATTTTGCCACCGGGCATTTTGAACGTGGAGGCTTGGTGTTTTTCTGGGAACTTGCGACGATAAGCAAGATAAGCGCAGAGAATAATTGACCAAACAAACATAAATAGTATGGCTGATACCGTTGTAACTAGGGTGAATACCGTCATCACATTTGGGATCAGATAGATTAATGCTACGCCCAAAAACAGACATAAGCATGAGAAGAGCAGCCCATTGACGGGTACTGACCGTTTAGAAAGCTGACTAAATAATGGTGACGCCACCCCTTGCTCAGACAGCCCAAACAGCATACGGCTGGTGGAGAAAATACCACTGTTTGCGGAGGATGCGGCAGAAGTTAATACGACAAAATTAACGATACCCGCGGCAGCCGGTAAACCAATTAATACAAACATCGCAACAAATGGGCTACGTGCCGGGTCAATTTGATTCCAAGGTGTTACCGCCATAATGACGCACAGGGCTAACACATAAAAGATGATAATACGTAGAGGAATTGAATTGATGGCTTTAGGTAAGACTTTTTGTGGATTATGCGTCTCAGCCGCTGCTGTTCCAACTAGCTCTATACCGACAAAAGCGAACACTGCAATCTGGAATCCCGCAAAGAAACCTGAAATACCTTTCGGGAACATGCCGCCATGAGACCAGATGTTGCTCAGTGAAGCATAACTTCCATTCGGTAGCGCATAATGTGAAGCGACTAATACCACACCCACCACAATAAGACTGACAATGGCGATGATTTTAATGATCGCGAACCAAAATTCCATCTCGCCAAATAATTTCACTGTAGCGATATTGAGAAGTAAAAAAGTGGCGACACAAACAATTGCACTGAGCCAAACGGAAAAATCGGGGAACCAAAACTGGAAATAGGCACTAATGGCGACAATATCAGCCACGCCCGTGACTACCCAACAAAACCAGTATGTCCAGCCGGTAAAATACCCAGCCCAAGGACCAAGTAAGTCGGCGGCAAAATCGCTAAACGATTTGTACGCCAAATTAGAGAGTAATAGTTCGCCCATTGCTCGCATAACGAAAAACAGCATAAAGCCGATGAGCATATAGACGAAGATGATAGAGGGACCAGCCAAGCTAATGGTTTTTCCTGAGCCCATAAATAATCCAGTCCCGATTGCACCGCCAATGGCAATCAGCTGAATATGTCTGTTATGTAAGCTACGCTTCAGTGAACCCGTATCCGTTTCAACGTGTTGGGGATCGGTATGATTCGTCATGAAAAATTCCTGTGATAATAAAAGCCAATAGTTATTGTTATTTTGAAATCGAACAAATAGTTTGTAACACACTCTGCCTAGTGTTGAGAATAGGCAGAGATAGGTTGATGTCGTCAAGTGCGACAACGACAGAGGTGTTGAGAAAATACCTCCTATTTCAGGAGGTATTACATCAACTAGGCAAGATAGGCGGTTTTAATTTGTTGCAGGGTGGCAGAAAAAAGGGCTTTATCGTCACCTTCTTCCAATGAGCTCAATTGTCGCTCCATGCGTAGAATTGCTTTGCCGGCATCGACCTGTCCCATCGACTTTAGCATGCAGGCTAACAACATTTTCATACAGGTGACTTCTTTGGTTAAACTTTCAACATCGTGAGCAGAGGTGATAACTGGGCTCATTATGTTTTCTCCGATAGATTAATAAATTGCGCAGAGTGTAGCACAATAACTTTATTGCAATATAGCGCCTAACCTAGCTGATAGCGCTTAGGTAAGCCATAATAGTCTTTACTGTGCCGCTGCCAAGATACGGGTAGACACTTAAGATAACTTGTAGACCTAGGACAAAGGTGTGACTGAACGATTTGATGCGAAAGAATTTCTAAAACATGTGACTCATCAACCTGGTGTATATCGGATGTATGATTCTGCCCAGCAGGTGATTTATGTTGGTAAAGCAAAAGACCTGAAAAAACGTCTGAGTAGCTACTTTAGATTGCAGGTTGGCAGCCGTAAAACGGAAGCCTTAGTCGCTCATATCGCTCATATTGATGTCACAGTCACGCATACTGAAACGGAAGCCTTACTGCTTGAGCATAATTATATAAAGCTCTATCAGCCGCGCTACAACGTGCTGTTGCGTGACGATAAATCCTATCCTTTCATTTTCTTAAGTGATGATAAACATCCTCGGTTAACCCTGCACCGAGGAGCCAAGAAAGCTAAAGGCGACTATTACGGCCCTTTTCCTAATGGCTACGCGGTTAAAGAAACCTTAATTTTATTACAGAAAATCTTCCCGATTCGACAATGTGAGAATAGCGTCTATCGCAATCGCACACGTCCTTGCTTGCAATATCAAATTGGCAGATGTCTAGGGCCCTGTGTAAAAGGGCTGGTGAGTGAGGAAGAATATCAGCTGCAAACGGATTACGTGCGGCTATTTTTATCGGGTAAAGACGACCAAGTATTACGCCAGCTCGTCTCAAGAATGGAGCTGGCTAGTCAAAACCTTAGGTTTGAAGAAGCTGGCAGACTTAGAGACCAAATTCAAGCCGTTAGACGAGTGACAGAAAAACAGTTTGTTTCTAATCAGGGTGAAGATCTCGATGCAATAAGTGTGGCTTACGACTCAGGGCTTGCTTGCGTACATGTTTTATTCATTCGTCAGGGGAAAGTCTTAGGCAGTCGCAGCTATTTTCCTAAAGTGCCTGCAAATACGGAACTGGCGGAAGTGGTACAGACTTTTGTGGGGCAATTCTACTTACAAGGTAGCGAATCTCGTACCTTACCTGGGCAAATTTTACTTGATTTTCCTTTAGAAGAAAAAGAAGTGCTAAGTCAGTCACTCTCTGAATTAGCTGGGCGAAAAATCCAACTCCAAACTCAGCCTCGGGGCGATAGGGCGCGCTATTTAAAATTAGCGAGAACCAATGCAACCTCAGCCTTGGTGGCCAAACGTTCTCAATATTCTACTTTAACGCAGCGGTTCAAAGCGTTAACGGAATATCTACAGTTACCGACGCTACAACGAATGGAGTGCTTTGATATTAGCCATACAATGGGTGAGCAAACTATCGCATCTTGTGTCGTTTTCGATTCACAAGGCCCGGTCCGTGCAGAATATCGGCGATTCAATATAGAAGGCATCACCCCAGGGGATGATTATGCGGCCATGCGCCAAGTTCTGCGTCGGCGTTATGGTAAAGCACTTGAACCAGAAAAAATTCCTGACCTCATCATTATTGATGGGGGCAAGGGGCAATTGGCGCAAGCGATTGAAGTTTTTGCGGAACTTGATGTACCGTGGGATAAAACTAAACCTCTATTGCTCGGTGTGGCAAAAGGCAGTGATCGTAAAGCCGGGCTTGAAACCTTATTTAAACTGCCAGTAGGGGAGGGGATGTCGCTTCCTGCTGATGATCCAGCATTACACCTCATTCAACATATTCGTGATGAATCGCACAATCATGCGATCGCAGGGCATCGTAAAAAACGTGCAAAAGTAAAATCTACCAGCGCATTAGAAGATATAGAAGGGATTGGCCCAAAACGGCGTCAGCAATTACTCAAATATATGGGGGGGTTGCAACCGCTTAAAAATGCCTCAATAGAGGAAATTGCGAGTGTTCCTGGAATTTCTCCGACTCTGGCGGAAAAAATATTTTATTCACTCAAACACTAGCATTGAAACGGGGTGAACAATATAGGAACATAGAGATACGCTCTCACTGCTAGGCCTTTGTTGCATATGCAATTTACTATACCCACATATTTAACTTTTTTTAGAGTTATTTTAATCCCGTTTTTTGTGCTCGCCTTTTATCTGCCTTTCAGCTGGAGCCCAACCGTTGCTGCGCTATTGTTTGTCATTGCAGCGGTTACGGATTGGTTTGATGGTTTCTTGGCGCGTCGTTTAAAACAGACGACCGCCTTTGGGGCATTTTTAGACCCAGTCGCCGATAAGGTCTTGGTTGCTATTGCTTTAGTCTTGGTAACCGAACATTTCCATAGCTGGTGGATAACCCTTCCTGCCGCCACCATGATTGCCCGCGAAATTATTATTTCTGCATTACGTGAATGGATGGCGGAGATCGGTAAGCGCAGTAGTGTAGCGGTTTCTTGGATTGGAAAGTTTAAGACTAGCGCACAAATGTTTGCACTGTTAGCGCTACTTTGGCGGCCAAGTGAAGCCTTTACCCTCGTCGGTATTGTGGCGTTATATGTGGCGGCTATCTTGACGTTTTGGTCAATGTTCCAATATTTAAGAGCATCTCGTAACGATCTTATGAATTCTTAAGCATATTTTGTTTAGCAATGCGTCATTGTGATGTTTTTTCAGTCGGTCGGTACTGAAAAGCCAAAAAAAATGGTGATGGCTATTGCCAACCCTAAGAAGACAGTCCATAATAGCCACCATTCCGAACAGGGATATGAATTAACACTTTGAAAAATAAGGAGTTAGTTCAAGTTTTTAAGTAAGTTAAAGAATAATGGCGCGTTGGCAGAGTGGCTATGCAGCGGATTGCAAATCCGTGTACCTCGGTTCGACTCCGGGACGCGCCTCCAAATTCTGCCCAGGTGGTGAAATCGGTAGACACAAGGGATTTAAAATCCCTCGGCTGTAAGGCTGTGCGGGTTCAAGTCCCGC
>NZ_JABBFO010000049.1 GCF_018494035.1 Rosenbergiella australiborealis | reverse complement strand
GCTCGCTGAACCGACCCACCAACGCCTAAGCCCGAGTCGTTTATTGCTTGCTGATAAAATTGCTGATAGGTAAATTCTGCCAGAGCACTCTCCGTCGGCAGCTGTCCTGGGTGCTGCTGTATCCATTGCGCTCGAGCACTCTCCTGCTGGGCTGGGGTAAGTTGTGCAAGTTTCTCTTTCGCCGTTTTTGTCGCCAAAATCTTACCCTGTGTGTCAGCAATATTGGCCACTTGTGCGCTAATACTGCCGATTAACTGCGCTTCACGCAGACGGTTCTGTTCTTTTTCCTTATCAAATATCGGACTCAGG
>NZ_JABBFO010000048.1 GCF_018494035.1 Rosenbergiella australiborealis | reverse complement strand
AGCCCTGCTGGCAATGCTACCGCCAATGCATCCTGCATCGCCAGACCTTTCTGGCAGGACGCTGAACCCGGGTTATCTGCACAGGAGACGATATTCTTGCCATGCTCCCTAGCGAACTTCTCCTGACCGTCCTCAGTGCCGCCCATCAGGTTATTCTCAACCGTCACTTTCCCTGCTTGCGCCCCTGATACCGCGCTCGCCGTATCGCCCCCCACTAAGCCTCCTGCCAGACCCGCCGCAAGAGTCGCTAGCGCACTCACCGTCTGTTTCTCGTTTTCCGTTAGCTCCGCAACCCCTTTGCCATAGGCGTCAACCGCTATCAT
>NZ_JABBFO010000047.1 GCF_018494035.1 Rosenbergiella australiborealis | reverse complement strand
GGGAACCTGCGGTTGGATCACCTCCTTACCTATAAGATACATGACTGCGTAGTGCTCACACAGATTGTCTGATGAAAGTAAAGAAGCAAGGCGTCTTGCGAAGCAGACTATTGTCCCCTTCGTCTAGAGGCCCAGGACACCGCCCTTTCACGGCGGTAACAGGGGTTCGAATCCCCTAGGGGACGCCACTTGCTGGTTTGTGAGTGAAAGTCGCCGCCAAAAATATCTTAAAGATGACTTACGAGTCGTGTTTGAGATATTGCTCTTTAAAAATCTGGAAACAAGCTGATAAATTGAAAACACTGAATCATGAATAATGATTCGGAGTCTCTCAAAGACTTTTACAGTCTACAGCGTCTAAGACGTCTGTGGGTTGTGAGGTTAAGCGAATAAGCGTACACGGTGGATGCCCTGGCAGTCAGAGGCGATGA
>NZ_JABBFO010000046.1 GCF_018494035.1 Rosenbergiella australiborealis | reverse complement strand
GGGATGCCGTACTACGAGAACCGCTGCTGGCGTCCTGCTGCTAAAAAGCGCCCGGTGGTCAGCGGCACCCTGACGGCACGAGTGACCAGCGCCAAAGATAACGACATCTACGCCTGGCAGGATGCATCAGGCATGTACCGGGTGAAATTCGATGCCGACCGTGATGACAAACGTCAGGGCATGGAAAGTATGCCGGTACGTTTTGCCAAACCTTACGGTGGCGACCAGTACGGCTTCCACTTTCCGCTGATACAGGGCACTGAAGTCGCCATTGCGTTTCACGAAGGCGATCCGGATCGCCCGTATATTGCCCATGCCATGCACGACTCCCGCCACGTTGACCACGTTACTGAACTGAACAGCACGCGTAACGTTATCCGCACAGCTGGCCTGAACAAGCTGCGGATGGAGGACAAGCGCGGAGAAGAGCACGTCAAGCT
>NZ_JABBFO010000045.1 GCF_018494035.1 Rosenbergiella australiborealis | reverse complement strand
TTTCATAGAGATCTCCCCTGTTCAGATTACGAGAAAATTCTACTTATGAACACACCGGTTTTTCGGGGGGATTACCTCCCATCCTTACCGACCGGGGCGCGACCAATTTTCATTAATTCTAAATTTGTTTTTCCTAATTTGGGATCAACATATTTAGGATCAAATAAATCGTTCCTTTGGTAGACTTTGTTCCCGTTAATATTAACCGGTTCAGCACTCCAGTACTTACGCTCTTGCCCAAAATAGTTAACCGATGTGACATCATTACTGGCCTTATTAATCAGTTTCGATGCTTCAGCCACATCGCCCTTTTTCAGCGCCGTTCCCGCCGCTTTGATGGCTTTGCCAGCCACATCTCCCGCACCAGGTATCACGCCTATCGCCGCCGCCAGATAATCCAGCGCCGACTGCGCTTCTACAAAACCTTTAATGTCACCCACAATAGGGATAAAATCTAGCCCCGTTCCCGCAACATCTTTGACCATCTG
>NZ_JABBFO010000044.1 GCF_018494035.1 Rosenbergiella australiborealis | reverse complement strand
TTTCATCAGACAATCTGTGTGAGCACTACGCAGTCATGTATCTTATAGGTAAGGAGGTGATCCAACCGCAGGTTCCCCTACGGTTACCTTGTTACGACTTCACCCCAGTCATGAATCACAAAGTGGTAAACGCCCTCCCGAAGGTTAAGCTATCTACTTCTTTTGCAACCCACTCCCATGGTGTGACGGGCGGTGTGTACAAGGCCCGGGAACGTATTCACCGTAACATTCTGATTTACGATTACTAGCGATTCCGACTTCATGGAGTCGAGTTGCAGACTCCAATCCGGACTACGACGCACTTTATGAGGTCCGCTTGCTCTCGCGAGGTCGCTTCTCTTTGTATGCGCCATTGTAGCACGTGTGTAGCCCTACTCGTAAGGGCCATGATGACTTGACGTCATCCCCACCTTCCTCCGGTTTATCACCGGCAGTCTCCTTTGAGTTCCCACCATTACGTGCTGGCAACAAAGGATAAGGGTTGCGCTCGTTGCGGGACTTAACCCAACATTTCACAACACGAGCTGACGACAGCCATGCAGCACCTGTCTCAGAGTTCCCGAAGGCACTAA
>NZ_JABBFO010000043.1 GCF_018494035.1 Rosenbergiella australiborealis | reverse complement strand
CCTACCTTCAGCTTTCAGGATCTCAAGGAATCTGTTATAAGCGCTTTCATCATATTCAAGTAGATCATCAAGAAGCTTTTCTTCTATCAGTGGCTTATAAAAAATTCCGCTCTCAAAGAATATAAAATCACCAGACATCGCTGGATCAATGATCTTCACATTACTAGCTTTATAAGCAAGAAGCCCATTATATCCCTTTGAAAATCCATAAAAATAAGTTTCTCCATTGCTCCAGTAAACAGCATAAACATCAATAATTTTTTCAGACCTACCATTTTTTATTTTCATTATTTTCCCTTTAACGATGGACCTGGCTGCAATGGGTTAGCCTGTGGCGTCACCATTTTCATATCATAAGCCTTACCGGTATTTGAATTGTATTGATAATGTATTGTGATATTAGAACCATCAGGTAATTCATGCGTAACCTGCATTTTCTGGAATCCCGCTGATGCTGGGAAGCGGGGATCTTTATTCATTCCCTTAAGTACCTCTCCAGCAGGTGGATTAGCCTTAACCCCATTCCACAGAACCTTCTCATTCAAATCTCGCGGGAACGGATTTTGTATACCCTTAGCTGTCGTGATAGTTTCAGCATTTCT
>NZ_JABBFO010000042.1 GCF_018494035.1 Rosenbergiella australiborealis | reverse complement strand
TCATCGCCTCTGACTGCCAGGGCATCCACCGTGTACGCTTATTCGCTTAACCTCACAACCCACAGACGTCTTAGACGTTGTAGACTGTAAAAGTCTTTGAGAGACTCCGAATCATTATTCATGATTCAGTGTTTTCAATTTATCAGCTTGTTTCCAGATTTTTAAAGAGCAATATCTTAAAGACGACTCGTAAGTCAGCTTTAAGATAATTTAGTTTCAGTGAAATACTGAAGATGGTGGAGCTAAGCGGGATCGAACCGCTGACCTCCTGCGTGCAAGGCAGGCGCTCTCCCAGCTGAGCTATAGCCCCATCGATTTTGCAAACATCAGAGTTACCGAAGTAATTCTTTATCAGGCAAGGCATGTTTTCGCGACGTATACTGAAGTATACGAGCCGGAAACATAACGCGGCATGAGAAAGAATTGGTAGGCCTGAGTGGACTTGAACCACCGACCTCACCCTTATCAGGGGTGCGCTCTAACCACCTGAGCTACAAGCCTGCAGATGTTTACTGCTCTCTTTAATTTTCATCAGACAATCTGTGTGAGCACTACGCAGTCATGTATCTTATAGGTAAGGAGGTGATCCAACCGCAGGTTCCC
>NZ_JABBFO010000041.1 GCF_018494035.1 Rosenbergiella australiborealis | reverse complement strand
ATAGGGATAAAATCTAGCCCCGTTCCCGCAACATCTTTGACCATCTGCGTACAAGCTGCCTGATTTCCTTCACAGACTGCTTTTTGCGCCTTAAGGTACTTCTCTATTGTCCCTTTCTTATTCGCTTCCGCCGCTGCCAAGACATTAGCCAGCGCATTATTCTCAACCGTCACCTTCCCTGCTGACTGGCTGGGAAGGTGACGGTTACTACGGTTTAGAGGGAGGTTTTTTACGGAAGTTAAATTTATCAATTAGATTAAAGACTATAGTTGCCGATGTAATCGCTGTTCCTGCAATGCTCCCAAAAACAGTGGCTCTCTTTATCTGCCCATCAGGAATAAAAAAATATCCATTCTTAATGTACATAATGAACGATGCTCCAGCACCTAAAATAAAACAAAAAAGTATACAAAAAACACAAGAGTAAATTAGCAATTTGATATATGCACTCATTTTTCAATCTCCTTTGTTTTTTCAGGAGGATTTTGCGGTACTGGTGCGTTTAAAAAGTCTTTTGAGTATCCTCCCAAAAATTCTGTGCCTAGTGAACCTATAGCTTCAAATACAAATCCAGGTACCTCCTTCCCTGTCAACGAATTAACAATCCCCGGCGCATACTCCCCAAACATGCCGCCAGCCCAGGCACCGGCGGCAGAGGCCCCTATCGTTCCTGGATTTGGCCCATCAGTAAACACTGCACCACCTGCCGCT
>NZ_JABBFO010000040.1 GCF_018494035.1 Rosenbergiella australiborealis | reverse complement strand
ATAGGTAAGACAGCGGCTGAAGCCACGGCGGCGAAAGCAGAGGTTGTTGCGGCTAATGCGGCGAAGAATGTCGGAAATGGTAGCACCATAAATTCGATTAAAAATACAGCTGAAACACAAGTTAGTGTTGATCAAAAATTAGCTAACTATCTGTTAGATAAACAACATCCTGTCGGGGGAAGTAAGGCGGAATGGTTCGATAGTGCTCTTGGTTTTAACAAAACAAACTCAAATGAGCTTGCGAAACAAATCGTTTTTGACTCCAGTAAAGCCGTTAAAACAGCAGAAACTCAGTTTGGTACTAAATATGATCAAGTAATACCAATAACTGGTACGAATGGCAGAACGATTAACGTTAAATTTGGTTGGATTGAGAATAATGACGGTGTAGTTAGACTCGTAACAGCTATTCCAGCTAAGAAATAAATATATTGGTATTTACTTTATGATCAAAGAATATGATGTAGTTAAAGCCAAAAAAGACTTGTCTGACATTGTGCTAAAAGGATGTAGGGGAGCAGTTGTTATTATATATCAAGAACCTACTTTAGGTTATGAAGTTGAATTCATTGATAATGAAGGTGATACATTAGATGTTTTGACGGTTTACCCTGATGATATCGAGTCATCAGGGTAACGATATATTTTTAACGAGTGTTATTAAAAATCCCAGCCCTTGAGGCTGGGATTTTTTACCCACCAATCACTCCCCAACCAACCGAATAACCAACTCTCCCTGCTG
>NZ_JABBFO010000003.1 GCF_018494035.1 Rosenbergiella australiborealis | reverse complement strand
GCTACCTCCAACATACCGTTTAGCCGCGAGGGGTCACGACTATTGACTTCATTAAGGATAACCTTAGCCTCCCCTTTTGCGAGATAGGGATTGGCTGCCACATAGCCGGCAAGCTCAGTCTGGCTGTGCGTACGCCCATTATTTAAAATTGCGCCACGATCCTCGACATCAAACTGCACATATTTATTATGCGAGACCCCCGCGGCACTTGGCGGCTGAATATTAATCTGCTCAATACCATTCGCCGTCTGCAAGACGCTCGGTTGTTGAGCGGATGATGCTTGCGGGTCGGCAATAATTTTTGCATGCACGGGGAAACTGATACCGCCAACGGCCAGCAGTAACCCGAAACTGAGTCGAGTGAGGCGAAAAGAGGCCGATGAAACAGGGCGTTTTTGTCGCGCACAAGGTGCCGTCAGTGCATGAGCGGCCATCGTAATATCGGCGACAACCATCAGCATCCCTCTGGCTCGATTGAAAATAATGCGATAGCAATTTTTATTCATCCTTGAATCCTCAATAAACCCAATTTACCGTAAAGCCAAAGGTGACGGGGTCTTGCCTAAAACCTGGCGGGGCTGATAAAGGAACACCGATAAAGGTGTCATACGCCGTTGATAACACTTGTCCTCGAACACCTAACACGCTTCCGGCAAGATGATGTCCCAGTAGTTGAGTAGAACCCCTAGGTGAGATCTTGCTCTGGGGCCAGAACCCGCGTTGTTAGATAACCCTGATCCAGCAGCCGATTTTGTAAGCGACGTATTAATAGGTTAATCCCTTGGCTTCCCAAGCACTGCCCCGCTGCGGTATTGGCGATACGTTGAAGTTGAAGCCATCGTGGGAATGCATCGCCCCCAGAGAGCGTGATAGTTGTTAGTGGGAAACAAGGATTTTCTTGAGGAAACCCTTGTTGCTGCGCAGAGTGATTAGCGAGTGATAAGCGAATAGTCGGTTCCGGTAATGCGAGGCGTTGTTCCAGTGCTGGTTGCTGGTTTTGCTGATCAATAAGCGCCTGATCACGCTCTAGCAGAGAAGGCGCCTGCCTTTGTTGGCCGATCAGCAGAGATCCACGATCGAGGGAAGACGTTGACGCCTTACTCTGTGCCGTTAATGAGAGTGGCCATCGCGCCAGTAACAGCCGACGTCGAGGATAAGAGAGGTTGTATACCACAAGAGTCCCTTTCAGATTTAGCGCGTAACGATCCTGTTACACGTTGGTGCGAGCACTGATTAAATTTTATCCACAACACTAGCAATCGAATATGGGGCAAATACAGTACTATTTCAGAAAATTGAGTGATTTCACGCAATTCTTTGCGTTATATCACAAGAATACTCAAGAACATTCCTAGCCTATTTCAGATATTCCATCACATAGAGAATGATTCAGGTAATAACCTTATATTGAGTAGTTCTGTTAACGGTGATAGATATTTTCCAGAGTGTTGCATGAAATATTTTTAGATGCACAACGCCTTATTTTTCTTAGAAAACCGCTTAATAATTAACACTTTAAAAATCCTATCTGAAAATGATTTAAGCGTTAACGGATCCCCAAGATCTCTGCTTATGCCAAAGCAGGAGAAGCTGATCCGCAGCATATCGCTGCGGATCACTATGGGTCTTAGACCACATCCAATAACCACTTTTGAGCAGGCGTCAGACGGCTTGCCGTCTCGGGTGTTAGCCATCGCTGTTGATCTTGTTGTGCCGTATCTGCACGGTCAATATATAAGCCATGTAACACACGCCGGCGGGCACCGTTGGTATTGGTTGTGCCGCCATGCCACGTGTGGGCATTGTAGATCATCACACTGCCCGCCGGAGCGGTAAAAATGACTTCATCCGGGTGCGTGGCATGAGTATCGGCCAGTATATCCTCGGGTAATTCGGGGCGTAGATGCGTCGCAGGGATAATACGCGGCGCTCCGTTATCAGCACACACATCATCGAGCGCCCAAATGGTATTAACGAGATGTACCTTAGGAAAATCCGGACGAGGTTTTTTCCAATCGGCATGCAAAGGTTGTAAGCCCCCATTGTACAGCGCCTCACGTGCATTAAGGCTGGAAACTTTAAAGTCGCCTTGAAACACATACCGGCAAGCTGACAAAATCAGTGGATGGCACCAGACCTTTTCCCAAATCACGCCTTTATTTACCAGATTAGCCACCCGCGTTGCGGTCGCTTCCTGATGGTGCTCGATCGCCAGCTGGTCCCCTTCCTGCTCCACCAAATAATCAATACGTTCACGCATCGCGGCTAACCAATCCGCATCAGCCACACCTTCAACGATGGTGTAACCCAATGTATCTAACTCATGTTTCATGGTGTCTGTCAGTGCAGCATTCGCCCCAAGCGCGTCCAGCCATATCGCAGATTGATTTTGCATATCGACCTCTTTTGTTAACTATTTCACAACATATAAGAAAATTACTGTAATTCTCGTTAATATTCTGTATGAGATAGCTACACAACACTGGATTATTGTGTCTGCCCGCAAGAAGTGTGAGACGACGCAAAATCCAGAATAATAATAAGGGAGTTACTATGCCTGAGTTCAATCTTGTCGCGCTTCTTGAGCAATTGGTCAACCAACAATCCACTATCAATGTGTATTTCCCTGCCCATTCACCGCCTACCGATAGCCTGGCGTTACGTGTGCCTTTTCCGCGCTTAGAAATTGTGTTGGACGGTACGGTTATTGATCGTTGCTTACCGCCGGATCAGCCGCGCTTACTGTCACCGGCCATCTTGTATATTCCCGCTGATAAATGGAACCAGCCGCAGTGGGAGGGGCCTGCAACCACTTTAAGTATATTATTTAGCAAACAAAAACTGGGCTTTAGCCTGCAACATTGGGATGGGCAGACACTGATAAGCCAACACAAGCAGCATGTCGCCAGATTAGGCCCACGCACCGGCTCCTATCTGCTTATGGCCCTCAATGAACTGGCTATAGCCCCTATGATGCCAACTGCACAAATTGTCCTAAGCGGCTTACTCAGCCACTGTATTGACCAACTCACGCATCTGGCCGATACCCTGACTAAAAGTAAAGCGCTTTACGTGGCAATCAAAGACTATATTGATGAGAATGCTTTTCGACCCTTGAATCGTGACAGTGTGGCGAAGCAGTTTCATATCACGCCCAACTACCTCTCTCATCTGTTTCAGAAAGCGGGATCGATGGGCTTTAATGACTACCTCACAGCGGTACGACTGGAGTTGGCGAAAAAAATGTTGCGCGGATACGAGCTAAAAATCAAAGAAATCGCCCATCAATGTGGTTTTGAGGACAGTAACTATTTCTGTCGATTGTTTCGTAAACATACTGCGCGCTCCCCTTCCGAATACCGACGCCATTGTCGCACGCGCTAGCCCTAAAAAGACAAAGTGACTAGTTGGTCACATCGTTAAGGGAGACAATACAGAATGGGTCAGGATGGACAAAGCACTGAACGCGAGCAAAGACGGGGGAATGTTCTCTCGGTGTAGAAAAAACGCAGGGTAACCGACTTCCGGCTACCCTGCACTCTTAGTCAGACTGCCAACTCCTCTTGTAAAAGCTGAGCGATACAAGTCGCCGATTCGGCTTGGTTGAGCTTATCGCGAAACTCGTTATGCATAATTCGCCGGGCAAGACGTGAAAATATACGCATATGCTGATCTCCCGCCTCATGCTTATTTAGCGTTAACATAATGATAAACTGTGCCTGATCTTCCCCCCAGGCTACCGGTTCACGTAATCGAGCGACACTGATGGTCGACTGTTCAATATGCTCCGATTTACTATGGGGAATGGCAAAACTAAATCCCAGCCCCGTCGAGAACACCGCCTCTCGCGCCCATAAATCGGCTTCTAAATTGCGTGGATGCCGACAACGACCGGCCAGTAATAGATTGTCAGTCATCCCTTTCATCACCTCTTCTTTACTTTGCCAATCACTGTCCAGCGCAATACATTCTGCGGTAATCAGCGGCGCATCATGTTGACGCATTCTGAACTGTGCCAACAGGTGACTCACTTGCAGCGGTGTCCGGCAATTCATTACCTGATTCACCAACTGACGGCAGCCCTCATACTCTAATTGTGAAAGCGCCGACTTGATTGCCGGGATCGCAGGAGCACTCATACTGATCTCGTCCAATCCCAATCCGACCAATAGCGGTAGTACGGATGTTTTACCACCGAGTTCACCACATAAACCCATCCATTTTCCATGACGGTGTACGGCTTGAATTACAAAATCGAGGGCGCGCAAAAATGCCGGGTTCAAGCTGTTATATAAATGCTCAACCCGAGTATTATCACGGTCGACAGCCATCAGATATTGCGTGAGGTCGTTACTGCCGATACTGAAAAAATCGACCTCCTCACAACACTGATCGATGATGAACATAACCGAAGGGACTTCCAGCATGATCCCCAGAGAAATGGACTCATCGAAAGGGATTTTATCTTCACGCAGTTGCTGCTTCACTTCCTGAAGCTTATCTTTAACCCATAAAATTTCTTCCAATGAAGCGATCATGGGGATCATGATTTTCAAGTTGCCGTGTGCTGACGCTCTAAGGATCGCCCGTAACTGTGTGGTAAAGAGCGCCTGATACTCCGGGTAAATCCGCACTGCGCGATAGCCCAAGAAAGGATTATTTTCGGGGGGAATATTGAGATAAGGAACCGGTTTATCGCCACCGATATCCATTGTCCTGATGATGATGCTTCGATCACCCGCCGGGCCCAGTGCATCACAGAAAATAGCATAGAGCTCACTTTCACTCGGTGCGCTATGACGATCCATATATAGCATCTCAGTACGAAATAATCCTATCGATTCAGCACCGTTATCGAAGGCTCCTGCCGCCTCGATCGGTAGGGCTATATTGGCTGCAATATCAATATGCCGACCATCCGCCGTGCAGGCCGGGCGATCTCGCCAGATACTATGCTGTTCATGGAGCAACGCGGCGACTCGTGCTTCCTGACGATAATAACGGTGGATCGCCTCTGTCGGATCGGTAATCAGTACACCCGCATTCGCATCGAGATACACTTCGGTATGCAATTTTTCCACCAGCGCATCGGTGTCAACCCCGACCAGCGCAGGTATATTAAAGGAACGAGCGAGGATCACCGTATGGGAGGTCGTCCCCGCACTTCGCAGCACCAGTCCTTTCAGCTGTGTTTTATCTAACGCGAGAAACTGTCCCGGCGTTAACTCTTCGCATAAACAAATGGTAGGTTCAGTCAATTGACCGGCCGAGGGGAAGCAGGTCTCCCCATAGATTTCCTGTAATAGACGAAAACCGATATCACGAATATCCAGCACACGTTCACGCAGGTAGTCACTGTCAGAAGCAGAAAATTGCTGTGTAAAATGACGTGTAGTTTGCACAATCGCGTCTGCACAGCTTTTCCCTTGCTCAACGCTTTCTGTCAAATATTGGTGCCATAAGCGATCGCTGGCCAATGAGAGGTGGGCATCGAGCACGGCTGTAGCCGTTTCTTCGTTATCCAATCGCTGTAACTGTAAGGTTTTCACAAGTCTGGCTAATCCCTGCTGCAGGTTGGTGCGTTCCACCTCTAGCGGCCCCTTCTCAGGTAACCCGCTTGGCTTATCAAAATCAAAAGCAGCCAGCGGGATTAAGCGCCCACTGCTGCATCCCTGGCTCACCACTTGGCCAGCAACACAACAGGGATTGAGGCGGCGCAGCGATTCCGGTAGAGGATGCTGTTGGGGTAAAGACTGCGCGCTCAATGGCGTATCACAACGCGGGAACTCATCCTGTAACCAGTCAGAGAGTTCTTGATGGGCTTGCGCTTCGTCATCACCCGTTAACACCAGACAACAGGAGTCTCCCATAAGGGTATAGGTTCCTATCAGAGATAACGCGCTTTTTGCATTCCCACTGCGTCCATTACGCGCATTATGCCACTGTATCTCTGAGCGAAAACGATTACAGATAGCTTCGATCAGGCTCGCCGGACGGGCATGGACTCCCTCTGATAGCACACAGGTAAATTCAATTTTGATTGTCATGGCCCTTCTCCCCTAAATACAGATAGTTCGCAAAGCATAGGGAACACCCGCTCGCTCAGCTATCTCACAAAGCTGCCAAATACTGGACAATTGTATGCAGTGTCACAAATCGAGATGTACCTCACATGTTAAATGTGTTTTTTATTTGTTAATCATTATGATTAATTTTGAATTCCCTCTCATTTCCGAGGAGAGTCTACAAAAATCCAGCAAATCCCTGTTTTGTCCCCTGTCTGGTACGTTGGGGATTCTCTATTGTTGCCTTATTCAGTCTTTAACGCTGGCATTACCTAGAGGGGAATCGCTTATGAGCGACATCGCACTAATACTAAAAAATATTCGGCAACACCTGATGACCGGTGTCTCCTATATGATCCCATTTGTCGTCTCCGGCGGGATTTTGCTGGCAGTTTCGGTGATGTTATATGGAAAAGGGGGCGTGCCAAATCCAGATACCGCTGCCAATCTGAAAAAACTGTTCGATATTGGCGTTGCTGGCTTAACGTTAATGGTACCGTTCCTTGCCGCCTATATTGGTTATTCTATTTCAGAACGTTCGGCACTGGCTCCTTGCGCGATCGGTGCTTGGGTGGGTAACGGCTTCGGCGCAGGATTCTTCGGCGCATTACTGGCCGGTATTATCGGCGGCATTGTGGTGTTTTATCTCAAAAAAATACCCGTCCATAAAGTGCTCCGCTCGGTGATGCCCATCTTTATTATCCCAGTATTCGGCACACTTATCACCGCAGGGATTATGATGTGGGGGCTAGGTGAACCCATTGGATTACTCACCAAAAGTTTGACCCTATGGCTACAGGGAATGCAACAAGGCAGTATTATATTTCTCGCCATTATTATGGGCATGATGATGGCTTTTGATATGGGTGGCCCCATCAATAAAGTCGCCTATGCCTTCATGTTGATCTGCGTCGCACAGGGCGTCTATCACGTTGTGGCCATTGCCTCCGTAAGTATTTGTGTTCCCCCTCTCGGGCTCGGGCTAGCCACGCTCATCAATCGTCGTCACTTCTCAGCCGAGGACCGGGAAGCTGGTAAGGCTGCTCTAGTAATGGGCTGTGTCGGGGTAACAGAAGGCGCAATACCCTTCGCTGCCAGTGATCCTTTAAGGGTAATTCCCTCCATTATGCTCGGTTCCGCCTCTGGTGCAGTCGTCGCGGCAATCACCGGTGCGGAATGTTATGCAGGCTGGGGCGGATTGATTGTTCTTCCCGTAGTTAACGGAAAATTCGGTTTCTTGTTGGCGATTCTCACCGGCATGATCGTGACGGCAATTAGCGTTAATTTATTGAAAAGTATTGGCCGAAAGACCGACTCTGCGACGCCGAAAGCGGAAGACGAGTTGGACCTTGACTTTGAAATACACTCATGAGGAATCAATAATGACAAAAATAATCGCGGTAACCGCTTGCCCTTCAGGGGTTGCACACACCTACATGGCTGCGGAAGCCTTAGAACAAGCGGCTAAAGCTCGTGGCTGGCAGGTTAAAGTTGAAACGCAAGGATCACTCGGACAGGAAAATGTGCTGAATGCCGATGATGTTCGTGATGCGGATATGGTGATCTTAACTAAAGATATCGGAATCCAACATGAGGAACGGTTTAGCGGTAAAACAATTGTTCGCGTGAATATCAGCGATGCGGTGAAACGTGCAGAGGCTATTATGAATAAGATTGAGACTCACCTAACACAATGATCCACACTGATTGGGGAGGCTGACAAGCCTAGGTATGAGTTTGCCCCCCAACTGCGTGCAATCGGTTATTGTGGTCAACCCTCGCGGGGATTGGAGAACATTATGTCTAGCACTGAACGGAATTTAGTCGCGGTGACCGCCTGTGTCAGTGGCGTTGCCCATACCTATATGGCTGCCGAACGGTTAGAAAAAATTTGCCAGCAGGAAAACTGGTCAATTCAGATTGAAACACAAGGCGCACTGGGTATTGATAATCCCCTGACTGATCAACGGATTCGCCATGCAGAAGTGGTGCTGCTTATCACTGACATCGAATTGAATGGCGCTGAACGTTTTGGTCAGAGTCGTTGTGTTACCTCACGCACCACCCTTTTTCTTAGCGATCCGACGAAGGTCGTTAATGCGGTACGCAAACTGCTTTACGCACCAGAGAAAACGCGAGTTATTGTGTCGTAAAGACCTGGCGCAGGCGCTCAACAACGTTAACCCACAGTGGAGAGACCAAATCACGCTGAACGCCGGGTGACCTTTTAGGCAGCACTGTGTTTCACGCTTGGGGGGTGATGGCATTATCAATGCTCAGTATGAGGGCTTTTACCCACCGGCACGTCGCTTTAAGCCGCTTCAGCGGCCCGATGAACGGTGCCCGACGCTTACTGCCACCACCACAATGTCACTGACGCTACCCGTACACTGTGCAGCGCTACGACTCGATAATATTTTTCATTCTGTGCGGTTGTTGGCCGCGGAACTACCCGTCTGCACCAATTTTAGGGTTGAGGTGAATATCCCTTTTATCTTCATAAAAGACCGGATGCTCTGCACCACAGAATCCTGCTATCTCATTGATTTTTATTGTCATAAATTTTCTACTCCAGTGTGAGTGCTATTTTTTACACGCTCACTAATAACATGTAGATATGCTCAAAAGGATAGCGACGGATTAACAGGCACAGCAGAGTATTCTGACGGTATCGTTGACACTGTCACTTCGATGCAGCATCAGCATAGCTGTAAGCCTGCAGGCATAATATTTATCACCGGTTACTGATAGTTCTGCATCAGACGTCGTTTGAAACGGCGCAGGGTGTTATGATCGGCACCGCTCAATCCGGTTTGGTTTGTGATGTTTGGCGATTGGTCAGATCGTACAAACTGGGCTAAGTTGCCTTCAAGTAATCGACTATTCCATGCAGCTATTTAGCGATTGTACTTTGCTTAGAAAATACCGCGAGTCGATTTTCCTTTGCAGCTCACTCAGATTCGGTAAAAAACCCATCCTGCCCGCCCCTACACCCAGAAAAAATACCAAAACTGCGGAATAGTTAATATATAAGCATTACACATCAACGCTTTTTGATAGATCCATAGTTACGCTCAATCTTTCAGCGGGATACTGATCATTGTATATTGACTTCTTACTCTATATTTACAATAAGGGATGACGTATGGATGTAAATATCAAACAAATTTCCGGCAACTGGGATGCGGGATATGCAATGGATAAGCATATGAAAAAAAGCACATATTTATATGATAATGATAATGGACGTCCACAGTTCCATAATGAGCGTACAGAAGTAGGTGAAGCCGTATATCAACTCAAATATCAGGGAGACTGGAACCAAGTTGATTCGTTGGCTGAGTGCCTGTTGCGCTATGCGGTCCCTTTGTTTACGGACATTCAGCTAATTATACCTATGCCCGCGACCGAACCTAGAACTAGACAGCCCGTTACAGCGGTAGCCTCTGCGCTTGCCATAAAAATGGGTGGAGGAATGAGATGCTTTGACGGCATACTTCTTAAGAAGGCGGGCGGAACGCCCCTAAAAGATCTGGAAACCAAAGCTGAAAAAGAAACCGCTGTAGCCAATATGTTTTCCTATCAGGATCTTATATCAAGCAGTGGGAAGTATAATGCGCTCATCATAGACGATCTCTACCATACAGGCGTTTCAATGGAAGCTGCGGTAACTGCCCTGCGAGGTTATACTAAAATCAACAAAATCTATGTAGCGGTGCTGACTTGGAGATAATCATGACGACAACAGTTTTCGTTGCTGGCTCGATAACCATAAAGAAACTTGATCAGCTTATCGTTGAGCGATTGAAAAAAATTGTTGACCAGAATTTTAACATTATCGTCGGTGATGCCTCAGGCGTTGATTCTTCGGTTCAGCAAGAACTGGTAGATATGGGATGCAATGCAACGACGGTGTTTAGCAGTTCACCCAAACCACGTAACAATCTTGGTTCGTGGCCTGTGAACGTGGTACAAACACCCCACGCACCCGGAACTCGTGCATTCTTTACGGCAAAAGATATTAAGATGGCTGAAGCTGCAGATTATGGGCTTATGGTGTGGGACACTAAAAGTCCAGGAACGTTAAGCAACGTCATTGAACTTTTATCCCGAAAGAAAAACTCAGTGGTGTTCATCAATAAGACAAAGGAATTTGTCATTATTAAAGAGCCTAAAGATGTGGATAATCTGATTAACTATATGTCAGCAACTTCACTCCAAAAAGTTGAAGAAAAAATAAAGCTGTCCGAAAAGTTGTCTCTTCTTAAGCATCAGCAAATGGCTCTCATTTGATTTTCTTGTTTTAATAAAAGTAAACGATAAATAAAAAGAAATGAGTAGTTTGTGATGTTTGCCGATGGCTCAGATCGTATCATCCGAGCTGAGTTCCCTTTAAACCATCGACTCTTCAACGCAGCTCTATAGACAAAACAATAACGGCCGTACCTGAGAAGGTAGCGGCCGTTATCCGGGGAATCGAACTGATTTAGCAAACATCACCATTTAAAGTGTTGTCCGGTCGGTAAGCAAGGAAGTAAATAAGGCCGACAAAAATCCCGCCTCCTACTGCGTTACCTAAAAATACCGGGACAAAATTGGCTAAATAATCCCCCCAGTTACCCTGACCAGCAAAAATTGCCGCCGGGATAATAAACATATTCGCGACCACGTGCTGAAAACCAATCGCCACAAATGCCATAACTGGGAACCAGATACCGATAATTTTTCCGGCCGCATCTTTGCCTGCCAGTCCTAACCAAACCGCTAAACACACCAACCAGTTACAACCGATGCCTGAGATAAAGGCTTGAGCAAACGGTGCACTGGTCTTTGCCGCCGCTACCGCTAAGGTTTTCTTTAAGAAAACGCCTTCGGTCATACCCAGCACATGGCCAAAAAACCAAGCTACGGCTAGGCTGCCGATAAAGTTTGCGAGCGTAACCCAAAACCAGTTACGCAGCAGCGCAGCGGTACTGATTTTTTTCGATAATAGAGCAATCGACATCACCATCATATTGCCGGTCAGTAATTCAGCCCCTGCCAGTACCGTAAGAATCAGTCCTAAGGGAAAGACCATTGCCCCAAGCAAGCCACCAAAAGAGCCCCATTCGGCCGGTAATTGAGCGACAACATGGAGATCTAACAGAAAACCGATAGCAATAAATGCTCCACCTAAAAAGCCTAAAACGAGTAAATGACTTATCGAGGCGTGACTTTTACTCACGCCAGACTGCACAGCGAGCGCTGCGACTTCTTTGGGTGTGCTCAATGACATAATGACCTACTAATGTTAAAACCTAAAAAGGCTTGAGTTAAAAGAAAGCCATTAAGAATACTGGCCTGCTGTCAGACAACCGACACGACAGATAGTAATCCTGAGTGCCTTAATTGCCAATTAATACATTATTAATTTTTAACTATTCATTAGTAATATTTTAGGTCAATCACATAAAACCTACCCGCAATTATCAGCAATCGGCATAACCTTGGACCTGTAGAGTCATCTCTACACACTTATTGTTTATAAGAAGCTATTTATCACATAGGCTAATCGACTCGGAGGCGGTGTAATCACTGCTGGATGCTTTCCGATCACTTTTAGGGGCTCAACACCCTAATCAGCGTGACAAGAAGATTAGATAAAAAAAACCCAGAGACAATGCTCTGGGTCTTACCTGGATTTACTCTTCAGCAATAATTGGTTTAGCAATACTGGTCTTCGCGCCCCAGTAATAACAAACTAACCCTACCACCGCGACTAAGATCATATCCAAAGGACTGCTTAGTATATTCAGGCCGTCAAAGGTCCCCAGTTTGGAGATAATCAGCATGGCAATATAGTAGGCTAATAACCACCAGCTACAGGCAATATCTTGCTTATGCGTCGGATTATTTCTCCCCAACACGGCATAACCTACCCAGGCAACGATAAAAATCGGGATAAGGATTTCATTAACTGTCCAGCCGCTCCAGTAAATTAATAAGGTACTGGCGACGAAGGACAATGGACTTAACAATCCGGCAATCGGTAACCTAAACGGTCTTTGTAAGTCAGGAAGATGAGTACGAAAAGCGGCCAGAGTCACCGGGCCAGGCATGTAGGTAAATACAGTGGCAGAAGTCACTGCACCAATTAATCCGCCCCAGACTTGGAATTCAGAAGGCAACGTCCATGCTATTGAGAGAATTAACGCTAACCATAATGCACCACGAGGAACCCCCGATTTTTCATCGACATGTCCCGCACTTTTCCAAAGATGCCCATTACGCGCTAAAGCAAACAGCACACGTGCCGCACTGGCCAGATAGATATTACCGGTACCGGCAGGCGAAATAACCGCATCCACTAAAATTAAATTAATTAACCACATCAGCCCTAAACTACGCGCAAGATCCGCATACGGTGATTGGAAAATCGCTTTAAGACCTGCCCAACCATGTGCAGAGAGGACATCGCTCGGTACGGCACCCATAAAGGCATATTGCAAGGCAATATAGATGACAAAACTTACCGCAATAGCAATACCAATGGCAATCGGCACATTTCGTTGCGGATTTTTCGCCTCACTAGCAAAATCCACCGCTTGTCGAAAACCAAGATAAGCAAACACAATACCGGCTCCGGTAAGCGAGGTAAACACCCCGTGTGCACCACCAGGGGGCGCTGGCGGAACCTGTAAGTTTGCTGAGTTGAAATACAGTAAGAGGGTAACAATGGTGATAATAGGAACAATAAATTTAAACGTGGTAATGATGGTATTGACGCGTCCAAAAACACTGACACTCCAGTAGTTAAGGAGAAAGAACATCACTAACAAGCCGATCTGTACAGCAAAGCCCATCGTTGTAGGGCTACCGTCGGTATGCCCCAGTGCAGGCCACCAATAGAGGGCATACTGCCTTACGGCTTCCACTTCCACACCTGCCGTACTGGTATACGCCAACAGTGAACTGACACCAATAACAAACCCCACCACATTACCGTGCGAATAGTTAGGGTAACGAACAAATCCCCCGGCGCGGGGTATCGCAGCGGACAGTTCTGCCGAAACCAGACCAATTAATAAGACGATAATCGCACCAAGTGTCCATGCCCAGCCTGTATTTCCTCCTGCATAACCTGAACTATTGAGGGCCGCATACAGCCAACCCGAGCCAATCATTGAGCCGATACCGAGTAACGAAAGGTCGACAAGACTCAATCTTTTCTTTAATTCACCCTTTGCCATAAAATACTCCTGCTTTTTATTATTGGTTATTGCCAAAGGATAAAAAGCAGGTTTTATGCCAACTTAATCGTTAAATAAAATTAATTTATTCGACGAAGCGGTCGTTGATGAATGAAGTGATCAACATTTTCAATAAGTTGATCGACCATCTTCTGCCTCGCTTCTTCACTCGCCCATGCAACGTGCGGAGTAAGAATCAGCTTATGTGCCAGCGTGGGACAAAGCAGTGGATGAGCCTGAGGAAGTGGCTCTTGGGAAAACACATCTAAGCCAGCGCCAGCCAGTTTTCCTTGCTGTAGCGCCGTAGCCAAAGCATTTTCATCAACAATCGCTCCACGCGCCGTATTAATTAAATAAGCGGATGGCTTCATTAAAGCGAGTCGTGATGCCGAAAATAACTCGGTGGTTTCTGCTGTCAATGGACAGTGTACACTCACGATATCAGCCGTGGGTAAAGCATCATCGAGTGCTACCCGGCCCGCACGCAACGTGCGGCCAGGTAATTCTGCTAGCACCACCTCCATACCGAAAGCGGTGGCAAGCTGAGCGACTCGTTGGCCTGTCGCCCCGTAACCCACAATTAATAATCGCTTACCGCTCAGCTCAGTAATAGTTTCACTTAATAAGCAAAACGTCCCGGCACGTTGCCAGCGATCGGTGTGCAGGGTTGTTTGAAAATTAACAAGCCCGTTAGTCAGTCCCAATATCAGTGCAAAGGTATGTTGGGCTAATGAGTCAATGCCATAACCTTGGCAGTTGTAGACCGCTATCCCTAACTCACTCGCCGCTTGGCAATCCACATACTCACTGCCTGTGCCACCAATTAAAATCAATTTTAGGTGTGGCGCCTGTTGCAGCGTGTCACGCGTCAGCGGCGTTCCATTGGTAATCACCACCTCGGCATCTTTTAATCGCTCAGCACACTGCTCATCGGCAGTCTGCGGATAACGGTCAAACCGACTGAACACGCTGGCTAACCGCGCCATAGTGGCGTCATTACAAAATAGTTGCTCTTCATCAATAAGAACGGCAGATAAAGTCATTTCATCTCCTGATCCGGGTTTAACAACGACCTTGGCGTTCGAGGAGTAATTTTTTCATCTCCTCAAAATGCGCTTGAGAAAAATCAGTGATTTGCTCCCAGCCACGTGCTGTTTTTTCTGCGACATCATCGTTTAATACGCGGATAGGCCGCCCAGTACTGTAAGCCTTGACTAAAAAGGTACATGCCCGCTCAAGGGTATAGATATCATCAAAGGCTTCACCAATGGTTTTAGCGGTGACCATCACCCCATGATTTCCCATTAATAAACGTTGATGATGACCGAGTAACTGCGCCAATCTTGCACCTTCCGCCTCACTATCAGCCATGCCACCATACTGCTCGTCATAAGCCATACGGTTAAAGTAGCGAGCGGTAGTTTGGTCGATCGGCAGAATACGCGGGTCGTCTAAGCAAGCAATCGTCGTGGTATAGATAGGATGTAAATGGAGAACAGCCCGGATATCCGGGCGGCGCTGATGAATTTGACCGTGGATGGCCCATGCCGTCGCATCGACGTCCGGACGCTTAGCGTCCTCTGGATTATCGGCATCTAACAACAATAAATCTTCCGGCTTAATCCTTGAGAAATGGACCCATTTAGGATTAATAAGGAATTTTTTTCCATCTTCAGAAACGGCTGCACTAAAATGGTTCGCCACAGCTTCGTGCATACCCAACTCGGCAACCATTTGAAAACACGCAGCCAAATCGCTGCGTAATTGAGATTCAAGGTGAGTCATCATCTTTCCCTATTCCGCTGAAGCGGACAGTGATTGAATTTCTTGCTCGGTAGGGGCAGTGAAGTGATAACGAGCAAACAACTGTTGATACTCAGGAGTTTTACGGAATTTATTTAGGCCATCGGTAATCGCCGCCTTCACATCTGGCGCATCCTTTCTTACACCAATACCCATCAACACTGGATAGAGTAATTGCGTCGAGGTTACCGTCACTTTACCCGGTAGTTTTTTCACGGCCGCTTGCGCGACGGCGACATCAGTAATCTGAGCATCTACCGCGTGCGAGAGGAGTGCCTGTGTGGTTTGTGGATCGGTTGGGTATTCACTGATCTGAATCGGCGGTTTGCCTTGCTTCACACATTGCGTATCAGAGAAATTTTGTAAATGTTGTAGAAATGAAGACCCCGCCATCGTCCCTACTTTATGGCCACAGAATTCAGCCGGAGTTTTCGGTTGGTAAGCGGCATTCGCGAGCGATAAAATCTGTTGTCCGGTTTTCAGATAAGGCACCATATCAATCACTTTCAATCTTTCTGGCGTGATGTACATGGCTGAGTTCGTGACATCGAAACGTTTGCCCCGCAAACCAGGGATCAAATTGGGAAAGCGCGTATCAACGCTCACCACTTGGCGATTAAGTTGTTTCGCAATACCTGAAAGCATTTCAATATCAAAGCCTGCCGGTTTTCCTTGGTCCATATATTCATAAGGTGCGAAGGTAATATCAGAACCTGCCACGATCTTAGCGGGCTGTAAAAACTCTGCCGAGGCATTAAAACTGACCCACATCGCAACACTACTGATAACGGCTAATTTTAGGGTTTTTTTCATCATTGTTACCTCGTTAGTTAAAAGAAATATCTTTTAGAAATTGCATAATGCGCGGATGGTTACCACTGCGTAACGCGTCAGGCGTGTCATCGCAGACAATGCGGCCTTGCTCCATAAATAACACGCGATCGGAGATACTAAAGGCAAACTTCATTTCATGAGTGACAATCAACATCGTGATCCCTTCACGAGCCAGTTGCTCAATAACGTTCAATACTTCTGTCACTTTTTCAGGATCGAGGGCGGAGGTTGGTTCATCGAATAACATAATGCGTGGTTTCATCATTAATGCTCGCGCAATAGCGACCCGTTGCTGTTGCCCTCCCGACAGTTGGTGCGGATATTTATTCGCATGATCCAGCATGCCCACTTTATTCAATGTGACGGCAGCAAAATGTTGGCGTTGTTCGGCGGTGCCCAATTTATGCCACGTGGGTGCTAATAAAAGATTCTCTAATACCGTTAGATGAGGGAATAAATTAAACCCTTGGAAAACCATCCCAATTTGCTGACTTAACGCGCTGTTTTCATAAAAACGTTCTTTCCCGGCCGTGTTACGGTTTAAGCGAATAAAGGATTGATCATTAAGCCAGACCTCCCCGCCATCGAGTTTATCCATACCATTCAGTAGACGGATAAGCGTCGTTTTGCCCGACCCAGAGGGCCCGATAAGGGAGACCACTTCTCCCGGCGTGACGGCAAACGAGATGCTGCCCAACACTTCAACATTATTAAAGGCTTTGTGTAACTGCTTGGCTTGCAGAGCAAAGGTTGCCGAGCTGCGATTAACATCGGCATTGGCAAGAGGGGTATTGGCCAATTCATAGAGTTTAGGCGCGACAAGCGGACGTTTATGGCGCGCAGATAAATCTAACCAGGCTTCTAAACGTTTTAACAATGTGTCAAATACTGTCACGACCAAAATATAGTAGATCGCCACAGCACACATGGTTTCCATCACCAAAAAGTTCTCGGTGTATAGACGTTGACCCACTAATAAAATCTCGGTGAGCGACACCACAGAAACCAACGAGGTTAACTTAACGATAGAGATAAATTCATTCGCTAACGCAGGTAGGGCGACACGGATAGCTTGGGGAATAATAACTTTATACTGCAATACCCGATAGCCCAGACCCAGCGCCTTACCCGCTTCGTATTGCCCTTTAGGAATCGATAATAAACCGCCGCGATGAATTTCAGCGATATAAGCACTCTCACTCAATACCAGCGCAATTAATCCCGACCAATAAGGATTACTTAAGATAACTGACGTCGAAGGTAGCGCCTGTGGCAAGTTGTAGACGAAAATAAGCAGCACTAACAACGGTAAGCTGCGAAAGAACCAAATATAGGCCCGCGCAATACCCTGTAAGAGCGGATGTTTGTGTTGACGCGCTAAAGCGAGAATAAAACCGAAGACAATACTGATTATCCACGCACTCACACTTAAACTGACGACTGTCCAGGTAGCGGACCAAAAGTCACGGTCTTTGAACAAACTAAAAAAATAACTCCAGTCAAAACTCATCATTCATTTCCTTCAGTGTTAGGTGCGGTGAGCAACTACGCGAAACATAGAGAGAGTTCTGCAATCTTCAGACCAGAGACTGATAAGGTAAATTATTAAATTTATTCATTCAAAAGATAAAAAAACTATGGTTACATGATTTTATTAGCAGGAGAACTTATTATCGGGGTAAATCAATGGCAAATTTCACATTACGTCAGCTAAAGTATTTTGTGACGACCGTAGAATGTGGCAGTGTTGCTGAAGCATCGCGTCAATTATTTATCGCGCAGCCCTCTATTTCGACAGCGATTAAAGGTTTGGAGGAGAGTTTTGGGGTGACTTTATTTATTCGCCACCATGCCCAAGGCGTTACGCTGACACCGAGTGGTGCAAGGTTTTATCACAAAGCACTAAAATTGATCAGAACCGCGCACGAATTTGAACAAAACGCCCTCGCCGATAATAATATCGTTTCGGGTAAAATTGAGATTGGCTGTTTTGAAACGGTCGCGCCTCTTATCCTGCCAAAACTCCTCCGGGGCTTCAAAGCACTCTATCCTGGTGTTGAAATTACCGTTCGCGATGGCGAACAACATGAGTTGGTGAAGGGATTAATTGCGGGGAATTACGATCTCGTCCTACTTTATCAGCACCAACTTGACGCAACGATCGACACCACTGCACTATTAGCGCCACAAGCTCCTTATGTGCTATTACCGGCTGATCATCCTCTTGCCAAACACGATACGGTCAGTTTAAAAGCACTGGCAGAACTGCCGATGATCTTGCTGGATGTGTTACCCAGTCGCCATTATTTCGTCAGCTTATTCACCCAGGCTGGACTCGTGCCAAACATCGTATTCAGTTCGCCGTCCATTGAGATGGTCAGAGGGATGGTCGGTCAAGGCTTTGGCTTTGCCTTCTTAGTCACACGACCCCATGGCGACACCACCTATGACGGACAAAAACTGGTGACGATACGTCTAAAAGATGTGGTCGAGGGCTCAGGATTAGTGGCGGCATGGCTCAAGCGTAATCCACTGACCACGCCTGCTGAGCTATTTAAGCAATACTGTGTTGAGCAACTTACTCCGTCTGTGCAGTAACGTACAACGTCTCGACCATCTTCACCAACAACTGTAAGCACTGTTCAATCTGCGCATCTTCAATGTATTCGTCTGGCTTATGACCTTGTGCCATACTGCCAGGCCCGCACACCACTGTCGTGATCCCTTGTTGATGAAACAGTCCCGCTTCTGTGCCAAAAGCGACTGTTGTGGTCGCTGTCTGCTGCGTCCACTTCAGCAGCCGTTGTACCCAAGGCTCACTTTGAGCAACATAGAGTGCGGGATAAGCCGCTAAGGTGTTGAAAGCAATGGCACTGCCCGAGAATCGCTGTTGCATCTGTGGCACGAGCGTGTGATTTGCATAGGCTTTAATGTCATCAATGACAGTATCGGGAGAATGCTGCGGCAGATAACGCAATTCCATATCGAACTGGCAATGGTTTGGCACAATATTTAATGCCCCACCCCCCGTAATAGTACCAATATGCAGTGTACTAAAGGGCGGGTCAAAAGCAGGGTTAACCTCTTCGGCCAGACGTTCATCGCGCTTTAAAATAAAGTGAATCAGTTGTGCGGCATAATTGATGGCATTAACCCCTTGGGGTGTATAGGCGGAATGACACTCATGACCTACGATTTGACAGCGTAACGCTACTTTCCCTTTATGTCCGTTCACCGGCTGCATGGAGGTCGGCTCGCCCACCAGACAGAGTTCAGGTTTTACTGGGCGCTGAGCCAGCTCATCAAGTAAACCGTGCACCCCTAAGCAACCGACTTCTTCATCGTAACTCAAGGCTAACCAGAGTGGCCGTTGCAGTCTTGCTTGATCGACCTGGGCAACCAGGGCAAGCATACAGGCGATAAAGCCCTTCATATCTGCCGTTCCTCGTCCGTAATGACGCCCCTGCTCACTGGTTAATTGAAACGGCGGATAGTGCCACTGCTGTCCGGTCACCGGTACCACATCCGTATGTCCCGACAGCATAATACCCCCCTCAACCTGCGGGCCGAGGGTCGCGAGTAGATTCGCTTTACTCTTTTCCTGATTAAAAATCAGCTCACAGCTTACCCCTTTCGCCACTAAGTAATCGCGCACAAAATTAATCAAATGCAGATTACTTTCGCGGCTGGTGGTATCAAATTCGATAAGAGAGCCTAATAGTTCGACAGTACGAGAGTGCAAACTATTCATTACCGGGTACTCCATAGCTGGGGGCTAGGCGCGGATCAAGCGCACGAGTCAGGTAATCTTGTTGCTGCGGCTGCCAACGTTGCCATAACTGTCGCAATTCAACAACCGGATCATTGTCCGCCCAATCAACCCGTAAATCGGCCAGTGGCCAACTCTGTTCGGCATAGGTTTTTAAGGCCGCAGAATGGACAGGCCCCGCTTCGCCGCCCGCAGCAAGTGCGGCTTCTAAGGCGTGAAGCAGTCGCTCACTGAGTTCTCCCTGATGGCTTTCAAACGCCTTCACCGCCACCTCGGTCACTTGCAAATTGGCCAACATATTGCCGGCCGCAATACAGCACTCACCTTTTGTCGCCTGCCAAACACCTAATGTACGGTTACCGCTCCATACCGCGCTCTCTCCCTGGCTATCCATGACAGTCACTTGCCGATAATCGTGGTAAGGCTCCTGCGCTATCACGGCAGCCAATGCTTGCGCCGCCGATTTACCCTGTTGCATCTGCTGTAGGATAGCGGGCCCTAATGCTGGAAGTGTCACATTTTGCGATGAAACGGCGCCGACTCCGGACAAGATCCAAGGACAGCGCTGCCCGACAGCAATACTTGATGAGCTGATCGCAATACCTAACTGACCGGTTTTCGGGCAATATCCACTGATTGAAATAGTCATACTTCTCCCTTACGCTTCAGGAATAACGGCGATAATATCGATCTCCATCAGCCACTCAGGTTGGGCCAAGCCGCTGACCACTAAGCCAGTAGAAATAGGAAATACCCCTTTTAACCACTTACCGACCTCACGGTAAACCGGCTCGCGGAAGCGTGGATCAGTAATGTAGGTCGTGGTTTTAACGATATGGCTCAGATCAGAACCGGCCTCTTCCAGTAACTGTTTGACATTCTTCATCGCCTGCTCGGCTTGCGCCGCAGGATCCCCCAGTCCAACTAATTTACCACTAAAATCCGTACCCACTTGGCCTCGGACATAGATGGTGTTACCCGCACGAACTGCTTGGCACAGATCGTTATCGAGGGTTTGGTTGGGATACGTTTCCTTCGTATTAAACATCCGAATACGAGTATGGGTAGGCTGAGACATGAGACTCTCCTTAAGATAACGAAATAGTGGGATAGGCGAGATAACTCTTGTGAATCGCGATTTGATCAGCAACATAGTTAGCATCATGCCACACACCCCAAATAAAAGAGGAGCCACGGCGAGACTGCCACGGTAATCCAAGGAAATAGAGTCCGCGTTCTGCTGAGACGCCCCGTTGCTGACGCGGCTTTCCCTTCTCATCAAAAACATCAATGTCCAACCAGTGATAATCCGTACTATAGCCGGTGGCCCAGATAATCGTCGTGACTCCCGCAGCGCGCAGGTCAAGGTCAGTCAATGGCTGCGTAAGGCAGTGAGCATTTTCTACAAACTGACGAGCCGTCGGCTCTTCCGGTAAATCAGCGCCATTACTTTCAATCCATGCATCGGCGGCATCTAACAAGGCTAGATAACTTTCATCGCCTGCGCGAATGTTATCGAGTAAATCAGGCTTAAAGTGCACCACCTCACCCGCAAAGTGGTCGGTCATGCCTGTTAAAGTGATCCCTTGTTTAGCCAGACGTCTAAAATCGATGGTTTCCCCACCGCGTGCGCCACTGACGGCGATGGTCACATGGCTTTTTCCCGGTGCATGCTCTGTCGCATCCCATAACCCTAGTACGCCTAACCACCAGCAAAAATCACGTCCTCGGTAACTTCTTGGTGGGCGATCATGAGGGCCAACTGATAGATAGACATCACGTCCAGAACGTTGAATTTCATCAGCAATTTGCACTCCAGACGATCCCGCGCCAACCACTAGCACTGCACCCGGTGCGAGCTGCTCAGGATTAAAGTAGTGCGCAGAGTGGATTTGTTGGATGCCGTCGATAGCGGGCGCAATCGGCGGAATCAACGGGTGGTGAAAGGGACCTGTTGCCACAACCACATTATCGGCGTGAAAGTTACCCTTGGAGGTTTCAACATAAAATCCCGGCTGCTGGGGTTTTTTACTGACCCGTTTAACCTCGACTCCACATTCAACCGGTAGCTGAAATTGTTCGACATAGTCTGAAAAATAGTTGGCGACATCTTCTTTACCGACAAACTCATCGCCAGCATAATTGGGGAACTCACGATGGGGGAATCGGTCGTGCCAAGCCGGCCCGTTGGCCACTAAAGAGTCCCATCGGCCCGTGCGCCAGGCCTCTGCGATACGACTCTTTTCAAAAACACGGTGAGAGAACCCTTTTGCGGTCAGATGTTCACTCATCGCAATCCCCGCTTGTCCAGCACCAATGATAATGGTGTCAATGTGTTCGTCAGTCATTATCCCAGCCTCTTAATTATCATGATGATAGAAAAGCAGAATAGGCAAGCGCTACACTTAAATAAAATAGTATAAAACTGTGACGTAACGATAAAATAACTATGACTCGCGCTAAACAGTCTATGGGGTTGGCAATGTCGGAGCGGATACCCTTTGCTGAGATCATAAGAGGCAGCTGTCAGCATTAAGGTTTCAAAGGGATAAAAAAAGGCCTGAGTCATCAGGCCTTAGCGATTTATTTGCTTTCGTGAGCTTTACTTTCGCCCAGTACTTTGAGCTTTTTTGAGATATCTCGACGCTCTTTGGAGAGTTCCGCATTTTTAATGATGTACTCATCAACACGGTCTTCATAGTCACTACGCATACTCGCGATGATCTCTTGAATCGCCTCGACGCTCATCCCTGGCTTAATGTATTCACTCAAGTTATCAAGCAGTAGTACACGTTTTTGGTTATCACGGACTTTTTTCTCATTGTCAGTGATTTCCCGCTGCAATTTATTTTTACGCCGAAACATTCGCACAAATTCAAGTACATCCTGGAATGACTGTTTTGCATTTTCCATGACAACACCTTTTTTAAATCCTGCTACGCAGGGGTTACACTTCTCGGATAATAGCGTCGCTTATCGACGCAGTGCTAAACGGATAAGCTCTCGCATTCTTTCTAATTGTTTTGTCAGTTCTAAACTTAACCATACATAACCATAAACCGGCGTAAGCTCAGCCTTGGCATGTTCTGCTTGTGCTAGGAGAGCCGTCAGCTCCCCCGTAATTTCATCCATGGCAGCACTGCTTGTGGCCAACTGTTCACTATTACTGACCCCATTTCGTAGCATATCAGCCAAGGCATCAAGCATCTGTTCAGTGGTAGCTTGTGTGCGCCGGAGTGTTGGCGCATTTAACAGTAGTAGATGGCTTTCTCGTGATGACCACCAAGCATTAATTTGCATCTCCATCGTATTAACCATATTACGTTGGATCGTTTGTATCCCTTCAAATACTGAGCGTGGAATACGCGTCTCCTTACAGGCCGGCTCCAATAAACTACGCATTTTTATTAACGAGGTCAGCAGTTCCTGTAGTGGTTTATTTAAACGCGGTTTCTCTAATAAATTAGACGACAAGCCGGAGTGATAAATAATACGACTATTCCTTAGCGCATCAGCCAACCGTAATCGCCAGAAAACATAAGCTCGTTGGGTAAAAATACCGGTAAAAAAGATGGACAGGAGACACCCGAAAACCACATCGCCGCCCCGCCATATCGCCGTTAAAAAGTCCCCTGCCGGAGCGCCAACTACCACGCCGAGGGTGATACCAATTAACAACGCCATATACGGGCGTTTACCTAATGTCAGATAGCCGCACCCGAACATGACAATACCACACCAAGTAATCATCAGGGGTAATGAATACATCTCAAGTTTGAGAGCGATCAAACCTGATATCGATCCAATCACCGTACCGATGATTCGCTGAATTGCACGGGGGAATACATTGCCCCATGTAGAGATAGGGCCAATCACCACCACTAACGTAATTAGCGGCCAGCTTCCTTCAGGAATATTTAAGATACGGATCAGCATAAAGGAAGCTAAAAACGCAATCGCTATCCGGACACCATGTACCCAGCGGTAGTGTTGATAGAGCCAATATTCAAGTTTTGAGAGGGGTTTATCGGTTTTCACGGCAAACGCTAAGAGTCAAGGTTTAGAGAATAGCGAGTGTACCCTGACTGGAATGTTTTTTTAACCATTAAAGTAAAAAAGCCTCGTCACTGACTGCCGTTAATCTGACGACAGTGACTGTGACAAGGCTTTTATCACTAAAATTTACGTTTAATATAGTCGATCGCGCGGGTAAAAATGCCTGCTTCTTCAACCTGTTGCAGGGCTACTAGCGGATAACTCGCCAGCAGTTGATCTTTATCCACCACTTGGATTTCACCGATTTTTTGGTTAGCTGCAAGCGGGGCAACTAATTCTTTATTATCGATGACGTACTTCGCCTTTACATTGTTAATTTCATTTTTGGGTAATGAAAGATAAAGGTCTTTATCGCTGCCGACTGCCACAGTGTGCGGACTGCCGTACCAAACCGTCTCATTGCCTAGCGCACGTCCTGCATGGAACAATTGAACGGTATCAAAGTTATTCTGTCCCCATACCAATAATTTACGCGCTTGCTCTTCACGTCCTTTTGAGCTTTTGCCGCCCATAATCACGGCGATTAAGCGGTGATTACCCACGACATTAGAGGCGATTATGTTATAACCTGCGGTTTCGGTATGTCCGGTTTTGAGACCATCGACATGTAAGCTATTATCCCAAAGTAAACCATTACGGTTATTTTGTGTGATGCCGTTCCAGCTTAATGTTTTTTCACTGTACATCTGATAGAAATCAGGCTCGCCGTCGATGATAGCTCTGGATAAAATCGCCAAGTCCCGAGCGGTCGAGTGCTGCCCCGGTGCGTCAAGGCCATGTACGGTTTCAAAATGCGTATTCTTAAGCCCTAATTTTTCTACATATTGATTCATTAAACCGACAAAGTTTTCCTGACTGCCTGCGACATAATCAGCCAGTGCCACACAGGCATCATTACCGGAGTCAATGATAACGCCACGACTTAAATCTCGTACCGTCAGTACGTCACCGGGCTTTAGAAACATTAAAGAAGACCCTTTGAACGATGGGTTTCCTGCACCCCATGCATCTTGCCCTACCGTCACTTTATCATCACGAGTGATTCGTTTTTGGTCAATCGCACGGTCAACCACATATCCGGTCATCAGTTTTGTCAGACTTGCCGGGTTACGCTGCTCATCGGGGTTACCTGAGGTAAGAATTTGCCCGGTTTTAGCATCCATTAAGACCCATGAGGCTGCATCAATGGTAGGTGGCGCTAATGAAAAGGGTAATGCATCATCTTGAGCGAAAGCATGGGATGCACAAAATACAAGCGAAGTTACAACGAGAGTGGCGCGCCTTTTCAAAATAATCCTCTGATCTCATCACATATTTGAATAGCTGGCCTTTTTACGGCATTTTGAGTTATCGATCACCTGTTAATTGTGAGAATTTGTGAAATTTCTTATCCAGCGTCTAAAACCCGCCTCCAGCAACCGCATTATCGCAGGTTTAGCGGTCACACAACGGTAGATCGTTAACCTTTTCTTTATTCATCGACACATACCCTTAACCTGTGGTCGATAGGCTGTCCCCCCCTCTTTAACCCATCGATAGGATTAAGTAGAGCAGCAGTAAATAGCGCGTATTCTCGGCATAAGTAGCCGTACTGTTATTAATTACTTACTGTTTTTATTCTACCGCTGTCTAAGAGATTTCTGCGGCCAGTCATGTGCTTATCCTACGTCACTCAACCGCAGAGCGCTTGAAACTCACTTTTTACCCAAAAAAGTTGCAACCCTAACGCTCAAAAAGACCGTAAGGGAGATAAGTTTCTACGGTAACATTCTCTGTAGAGCATTAATTATTTTCATGCCACAGACTTTCCTCTAGCTCGAAAATAATGGCGCTAGTGGCTTTATCGAAGCGAAACTGCACATTGAAAATTGGATCGTCCAAGGTATTTTTATCCTTACATGCATCATAATAGCCAATTGCAACAGTAAAGGATAAACGTCCCCCCTCAGTATCAAAGTGAATGTCTTTAATCTCTAACGAATCACCAAAGTAACTGTATCGGACGTCTCCATCAAAATACGAAAGACAATAACCCTTAAAGATTGCGCTGTGCGCTTTAATCAACTGCTTAAGTTCTTCTTTTTTTATTTCTGGGTATTCGCTCACTGCAATTCGGTATACGTGAACCATTAGCTACTCTCCAAAGGATATGTTTCTTCTGTGATTTTATTGCTTAGCGATGTGTACCATAAGCCTATCAGAACAGTAATGCTGCTCAGTGGCGATTTCAATATTCACTTTTAATAAGAGCACATCAAGACCCTCGCTAGGCTAACTTTAGCGACAATATTACGTTTTATCGATACATAAAAAGGAGCCAAGCGTTATTTTTTACTCAATGACGTTCGTTTATTTTGTTGTTTATTGGGTCAAGAAATATATTCACTGCCAAAGTTTCTCTTTTTCCAGTACCAGAGCCGCCGACAAAATCCGGTTTTTTTATACTGCAAGTTAAAGCATTTATCCTGTAGAGGCGTTAGGATCGCTCTGATTGCTCCCCACGATAGTGACAACTTCATTGCGAGTGATTGGATGAGCGGCTTTATCAGTGTTCACTTCTTTGCACAGATTCAAAGTCGCTGCACAGTTTTCCTAGTGCTTTGGTTTTTAATAAAAAAGCTAACTCATAACCTCGTTGCTATTCAGCCAGCTAGAATACTAGCGAAGTAAAGCCCCCTAAAATCTGCTACTATGTTTCGCGCCTTTTGAAGTGATATCGATGGGTAGCGACCCAAAGAAATGCGCTGAGCTGAACCTTCCCATCGATATTTGTGTTGAAGATAATAACTTTCTTTGGAGTGACTCTCGCACCAAGACCTTCGGCATCAGTTAATTCTGCCAGCCCCGTATAAGACTTGCCGAGAAGTTGTCTAAGTTTATCGTCGCTGATTGCTATTTTTATATTATGTATGCACTCATAAAATTATGTACCCAATGTGTACGCAACATGGCATCTACAAAGCTGGATTACAATCTACAAAAAGCCACAAAGGTGTACGGAAAGCCACAGACCAAGAATTTAACTGATTGATTTAACTGTACAATGAACCATTAATAGTGACGATAATGTATGAAAAACAACGATACAGTACAGCCTACCTTCCTCTTCCATGATTATGAAACGTTTGGCAAACACCCGGCACTAGACCGCCCTGCACAGTTTGCGGGAGTGCGTACCGATACCGACTTTAACCTGATCGGTGAGCCAGAAGTTTTCTACTGTAAATTAGCGGACGACTATCTACCGCAACCAGAAGCGGTAATGATTACGCATATCACGCCGCAAGAAGCACAAAAAAAAGGGCTCAATGAAGCCGAATTTACCCAACGAATCCACCAGCTATTCAGCGCACCCCAAACCTGTATCATTGGATATAATAATATTCGTTTTGATGACGAAGTTAGTCGTAACCTCTTTTACCGTAACTTCTACGATCCTTACGGATGGAGTTGGCAAGAAGGTAATTCTCGCTGGGATTTATTAGATGTGATGCGAGCCTGTTATGCATTAAGACCGGAAGGTATTGTCTGGCCAGAAAACGAGCAAGGATTTACCAGTTTTAAACTTGAGCATCTCACTAAAGCTAATGGTATAAGCCATACACAAGCGCATGACGCAATGTCTGACGTCTATGCCACCATCGCGATGGCGAAGCTGGTCAAAGAGAAACAGCCCAAATTATTCGATTTTCTCTATACACATCGTAATAAGCATCGCCTGAATACCTTGATTGATATTCCACAAATGAAACCCCTTGTGCATGTATCAGGTATGTTTGGCGCGGCGCGTGGTAATACCAGTTGGATCGTTCCTTTAGCGTGGCATCCTGATAATAAAAATGCCCTGATTACCGTTGACTTAGCCGGTGATATTACACCTCTACTGCACGAAACAAGTGATGAATTACGCGAGAGACTGTATCAAAGCAAAGAGCAGCGTGGGGATAACGCCGTTATTCCATTAAAACTCGTCCATATCAATAAATGTCCCGTGCTTGCACCTGCCAATGTATTACGGCCGGAAGACGCGCAACGACTGAATATTGACCGAGAACATTGCTTGAAGAATTTAGCAATATTGCGTCAACATGCTGAAGTGAGAGAGAAAGTCGTTGCGCTCTTTGCAGAGCAATCGCCCTTTCCTGCGACAGATAACGTGGACGCTCAACTTTATGACGGTTTTTTCTCCGCCGCCGATAAACATACTTTGGACGTCATCCGTCGTACTCACCCTCAGCATTTACCGGCCATCGATCTTACTTGGAGCGATAAGCGGATCACTGAACTGCTATTTCGTTTCCGTGCGCGGAATTATCCCGGCACCTTGGATGAGGCTGAAATGCAACGATGGTTGGCGCATCGCCGCCAACAGCTTTCGCCAGAAAAAGTAAGCCACTATTTTGCTGAGCTCGACAATCTGGCACAACAATATAGCGATAATGCCGAGAAGCTCGCATTGTTACAATATCTCGCGCATTACGCACAATATCTATTAAGCTAAAAATTAGAGATATCTTTTACTGGGTAAATCTCATCGCCGTATAAAAAACAACCCCCGCATATAATGCGGGGGTCATTATTCGGCACGATAAAAGCGAGATAATTAGCTATTTGGGATCTCGGTGACCACTTTAACTTCGCTTTTATTAATTTGTTGCTTGATGCCGTTCGCATCGGTATAGCCGACTAAGCCTGCATCCGTTTGTTTAGGCTTACCATCACTAATAATTGTGCGGCCATCAACAGTATGGATTGCATAACTGGTACGTGTACAGCCGGATAATGCACAAACAGCGATCATTGCGACAGCAGGGATAATTAACTTCTTCATATGACACTCCTTGAAATATGTAATTAATTTTTCCCTTTGAGTATAGACACTTTTTGGAAGTTTGCTGAATGCAAAAAAAAAACCGACTTCACAGAAATCGGTTTTTCAGTCTTGATTGGGGAGTTAGATTTCGTCGTGATACTGTGGTACCGCTAAACGGAACCCCTTAGTCACAAAGGCTAAATAAGCAATACCAATTGCTGCCCAAATCAGTCCTAATACCATTGAACTCCTCTCTAAATTTATCCATAGTGCACCCACAGTCAGTGCCCCACATAAAGGTAAAATTAGAAAACGGATATTATCCTTCAATGTGCGACGCAGTTTCTCACGGATCCAATATTGCGAAATCACTGAGAGATTAACAAAGGTGAAAGCGACTAATGCACCAAAGTTAATGAGTGCCGTTGCTGTCACTAAATCAAAGTTAATTGCTAATAATGCGATAGCACCAACTAATAGCACGTTGAAGACCGGCGTGTGGAATTTCGGACTAATATAGCCAAAGAAACGTTTCGGGAATACACCGTCACGCCCCATTACATACATCAGACGAGAAACGCCCGCATGAGCTGCCATCCCTGAAGCCAATACCGTTACACAAGAGAAAATTAAGATACCGAACTGGAAGGTTTTACCTGCCACATACAGCATAATCTCAGGTTGTGAAGAGTCTGGATCTTTAAAGTGGCTCACATCTGGGAAATAGAGCTGTAAGAAGTAAGACACGGCAATAAACAATAATCCACCAATTAATGCGGTAAGGAAAATTGCTTTTGGGATCACACGTTTCGCATCCACTGTCTCTTCAGATAACGAACTAATGCCATCAAAGCCCAAGAACGAGAAACAGAGTATGGTTGCCCCAGTAATCATCGGTACAACTTGTGAATTCTCAGTCCAGAATGGCTTACTACTCACCAATGTCCCTTCACCTGTCCCATGAGCGACACCGTAAATTACCATTCCTACAATCGCTAACATCACCAGTATCTGTAATACAACGATAAGGCCATTGAAGTTAGCAACAGTACGGATACCTTTTAGGTTGGTAATTGTCATAAAGCCGACTAATAAGACGACGAAAATCCATGAAGGGATCCCTGGAATTAACGACTCAAAATAGCTTTTAGCCAGCAATATATTGATCATCGGCATAAAAAGATAATCAAGGAGCGAAGACCATCCCACCATAAATCCTACATGGGGGCAGATCGACTTCTGTGCGTAAGTATACGCGGAACCCGCTGATGGAAAACGATGAACCAGTTTTCCATAACTCAACGCAGTAAACAGAATCGCTATCAGGGCGAAGGCATACGCCGTGGCAACATGCCCACCCGTTAAATTCGTAACAATGCCGAACGTATCGAATAAAGTCATTGGCTGCATATAAGCTAAGCCAATCATCACGACCGGGAAGAGAGTAAGTGTTTTCTTTAAGCTGGCACGTGATTGTGCTGAGGATGCGTTAGTTTGCATGATGTTGCCCCCCTACAGTCGCAATCTCGATGGACTGCACTACAGGGAAACTCCGAGAACGGAGGTAAGGAGTGGCATAGATAACTGGTAAAACAGCGTTAGCGCCGTAGTCATCGCGAAAGCGAGCAGCTGCCGCCACTTGCATAATAGTTGATGGCCCCATTACTTTTCCTCTAAACATACGCTTATGCGTGAAAGGGTTATTTAGTCGACATAAGTCGACCAATAATAAAACACTATAAGTGAGTTTTACTGCAAAAAAATAACCGACGCACGGTTAATAAAAACTGTTTACGTCGGTTATCTCGAATTTTGCAAGCCGCGCATTGTGCCTAAATCTTGCTGTCAAAACAAGCCCTTCTAACTAAAAGCTCAGATTTTTCTCACCCCTACTGAACTCTTCAGCCGACCGGCATGGTAAAAGGATCGGCATAGCGATACTGAAAACCCAAGGTACGGCAAATCGCCTGACCATTCACGCACTTTCCTGACGGCGCATGCGTATCGATCGGTTCAAAGGTCGGTGGAATAAGACCCAACTGTTTTGCGACGCAAGGATAAAACTCATCACGTCTTGGGTGTAATGTCGCAGATAAATTATACGTCGCGCCGGATACTGGGGTATCGAGCAGTAATGTTATTGCGTCAACCACATCGTCAAGATGCACTAAATTAACTGGATGGTGACCATTTTTTAGCCCTGTCCTACCAGCCAAAAAACGCCCCGGATGTCGGTCTGGACCTACCAATCCAGAAAGCCGGAGGATATCAACATCAATACCAGGAAGTTGATGAAGCCATTGCTCCAACGCCACCAAGCGTTTTCCAGCAGGCGTTACCGGGAGTAGCGGGCTGGCTTCGACCACCTCCCCCTCTTGTTCTCCATAAACTGAGGTCGAGCTGGTAAAAATAACGCGTTTCACGCCATAGGCGATAGCCGTATCTACGAGGTTTTGCACTGAATGCACATAGTGTTCACCGCCTTCGCTACTGCGAGATGCCGGCAGCGTAATGATCAGTGTTTCAACAGACATCAGCTGCGCTAACTCTTCAGCATCACAGTCAATATCGGGTGTCATCACTAACTTTACCGCAGAAATACCACATCGCTGAGCCGCAAGAATGCCATCATCAGAGGTTTTTGAGCCTTGCACCTCATTGCCACGTTGACTGAGCGCAAGCGCTAACGGCATGCCTAACCAGCCTAAACCAATAATTGCTATTTTTTTCATTGCAGTCTTCGCCTTTAAAAGTCGTGGTTCAAGGTTAGCGGGAGTCCCCTTACACCACCAGTAAACTTATCTGAGTTTATCGTAAATAAAATTATCTTATGATGATAAAAAAATGGTTGCCAAGGCTTATTAACTCCGCTAGGTTAAATAACATTACTTTTTTCCAAAACTGGATTAAACATTATGAATTTTGTTCAAACCCGCCATCATCACCATCATCACCCTGACTAGTCTTTCAGGCGATGGCGGCTGGAAGACATACAGGTCTTCCACTGGTTTGAACGTAAAAAGCCCTCGGAAGATCGCTCTTCCGAGGGCTTTTTTAATGCCCGTAATAATTAAAATTAGTGACAGACAGAAAAATAAATAACGAGGATTGGTGTAATGTTGGATAACACGCGTTTACGTATTGCAATGCAGAAATCAGGTCGCTTGAGCGATGAGTCCCGCGAACTACTGAGCCGCTGCGGTATCAAAATAAACCTACAGCAACAGCGGCTCATCGCGTTTGCTGAAAACATGCCTATCGATATTTTACGTGTGCGTGATGACGATATTCCCGGGTTAGTGATGGATGGCGTCGTTGATTTAGGTATCATCGGTGAAAACGTTTTAGAAGAGGAAGTGTTGACTCGCCGGGCGCAGGGAGAAGACCCACAGCTTAGCATCCTACGTCGTTTGGACTTTGGCGGATGTCGCCTCTCACTGGCAATGCCGGCAGATAGCGCGTACACCGGACCTGAGTGCTTAGACGGTAAACGTATTGCGACCTCCTATCCTCACTTATTAAAAAAATACTTTGATTCTCAGGGCCTAACCTTCAAATCTTGCCTATTAAACGGTTCGGTCGAAGTCGCACCTCGTGCCGGATTAAGTGATGCTATTTGTGATCTGGTTTCTACCGGTGCCACACTCGAAGCGAATGGTCTGCGCGAAGTGGATGTTATTTATCGTTCAAAAGCAGTCCTGATTCAACGTGCCGGAGAGTTAGAGGCCGATAAACAAGCCTTGGTCAATCGCTTGATGACACGTATTCAAGGGGTTATTCAAGCCCGTGAATCAAAATACATTATGATGCATGCACCCAGCGATAAACTTGAACAAGTGATCGACCTGTTACCTGGTGCAGAACGCCCAACTGTACTCCCCCTCGCTGGCGATCAGTCACGTCTTGCTCTGCATATGGTCAGCAGTGAAACCCTGTTCTGGGAAACGATGGAGAAGCTCAAAGCCCTGGGCGCCAGTTCCATCTTAGTCTTACCGATTGAGAAAATGATGGAGTAATCGATGAGCGCTCTAAACCCTATTGTGTCTTGGCCGACCCTGACGCCCGAACAACAGAATGCGTTGTTACAGCGCCCAGCAATCGCTGCAGCTGGTCACATCACACAAACAGTACAACAGATTCTGACTGAGGTTCGTGAAGAAGGTGATCGCGCACTACAGCGTTTCAGTCAGCAATTTGATCGCGTTGATATTGCACAATTTGCGGTATCGACAGCACAAGTTGCCGAGGCTTGTCAACGTGTGAGCCCAGAGCTAAAAAAAGCAATGTCCGTGGCGCGTGACAATATCGAGACTTTTCATCAGGCACAAATTCTGGCAAGCGTCGATATCGAAACCCTACCGGGAGTTCGTTGCCAACAAGTGACGCGCCCCATTGACGCCGTAGGCCTTTACATTCCTGGGGGCAGTGCACCCCTTTTTTCAACCGTATTAATGTTAGCCACCCCTGCTAAAATTGCCGGTTGCCGCCGTCGGGTGCTCTGTTCTCCCCCACCGATTGCCGATGAAATTCTCTATGCCGCTCAGCTTTGTGGAATTGATGAGATTTACCAAATCGGCGGTGCCCAAGCGATAGCGGCTATGGCCTTCGGAACAGAAACGCTCGCCAGTGTCGATAAAATTTTTGGCCCGGGTAATGCTTGGGTAACGGAAGCAAAACGTCAAGTAAGCCAACACCTACATGGTGCTGCCATTGACATGCCTGCCGGGCCTTCAGAGGTACTGGTTATCGCTGATAGCGGCGCAACGCCGGCATTTATTGCTGCTGACTTACTCTCTCAAGCTGAGCATGGCCCGGATTCGCAAGTTATTTTATTAACGCCTGACTTAGGGATTGCTAAACAGGTTGTCGCTGAAGTTGAACAACAACTGGCGCAATTATCACGTTCGGAAACCGCCGCGAAGGCCCTCGCTTCAAGTCAGATTATTGTCGCCAGCGATCTGGAGGAGTGTTTTGCTATTTCTAACCGATATGGCCCTGAACACTTAATCTTACAACTTCGCGAGGCACGGAACTGGGTTGACAGTATTCGTAGCGCCGGTTCCGTATTCTTAGGGGATTGGTCACCAGAGTCGGCCGGAGACTATGCTTCAGGCACTAACCATGTGTTACCGACTTATGGTTACACGGCCACCTACTCAAGTTTGGGTTTGGCCGATTTTCAAAAGCGAATGACCCTGCAAGAATTAACACCGCAAGGGTTTCTTTCTCTCGCTGAAACAATCGAAATATTGGCTGCTGCAGAACGTTTAGATGCGCATAAAAATGCCGTTACCTTACGGGTCAAGGCACTTAAGGAGTCATCATGAGTGAGCAACTTGCACAACTTGTACGAAAAAATGTCCGCGAACTCATTCCTTATCAGTCGGCACGTCGGCTAGGGGGCAATGGGGATGTATGGCTTAATGCAAATGAATATCCGACCGCTATTCCCTTTTCGCTGACCCAGCAGACCTTAAATCGTTATCCAGAATGTCAACCGGTTGAAGTGATCACCCGTTATGCCCAGTATGCTGGCCTCACGCCTGAACAGGTATTGGTTAGCCGTGGTGCAGATGAGGCCATTGAACTACTGATCCGGGCCTATTGTGAACCGGGGCAAGATACTGTGCTGTACTGCCCGCCCACTTATGGCATGTATAGTGTTAGCGCAGAAACTTACGGCGTAGCCACCCGCACCCAGCGACTCACAACACAATGGCAGCTGGATTTGCCGGCAATCGAACAGCAGCTCGATTCGGTAAAAATTGTTTATCTTTGCAGTCCGAATAACCCGACGGGCAACCTACTCAATGCTGAAGATATTCGTCGGATCCTCACCCTAACCCGCGGTAAAGCGTTAGTGGTGGTCGACGAAGCCTATATTGAGTTCTGTCCTGAAGCCTCAGTAGTCAGTTGGATGAATGAATTTCCACACCTAGTGGTATTGCGTACCCTGTCGAAAGCCTTCGCATTAGCCGGATTACGCTGCGGCTTCACCTTGGCGCAACCTGAAGTCATTCAAACTCTACTAAAAGTGATTGCGCCTTATCCACTCTCCACCCCTGTTGCAGATATTGCGAGTCAAGCATTGAGTGAACAAGGGTTACGTTTAATGCGCGAACGGGTTGCTGAATTGAATACTATTCGCGATACCTTTATCCCCCGTTTCAATGCGTTAGCCTGTGTTGAACACGCTTTTCCCAGCCAGACTAATTACTTTCTGATTCGATGCTATGACTCCCCCACCGTTTTTAAAAATCTGTGGGAGCAAGGGATCATTCTTCGGGATCAAAATAAAAATCCACTTCTCGGCGGTTGCCTGCGTATTTCGATTGGTACCGAGAAAGAGATGGAATGCCTCTATCAAGCACTCGCACAATTTGGTCCGAAGGGAGAACGCCAATGACCAGTAAGATCCTTTTTATTGATCGTGATGGCACGCTTATCAGCGAACCCCCTCTCGATTTTCAAGTGGATAGTCTCGACAAATTGGCTTTTGAGCCCGGTGTTATTCCTGCGCTGCTTGAGTTACAAAAAGCGGGCTACCAATTGGTGATGATCACTAATCAAGACGGTCTGGGTACCGAGAGTTTCCCTCAGGCGGATTTTGATCCCCCCCATAACTTGATGATGCAAATCTTTGCCTCACAAGGTGTTCACTTCTCAGAGGTTCTGATCTGCCCTCACCTCCCTAGTGATAACTGTGCATGCCGCAAGCCTAAAACGCAATTAGTTGAGCAATGGCTGGCAGACGGACAACTTGATAAAACCAACAGCTATGTGATTGGTGACCGAGCCACTGATATTACCCTCGCCGAGAATATGGGTATTCAAGGTATTCGTTATGGACAAGAAGGTGAAGACTGGCCAACGATTGCCGCACGACTGAGTCGAAAAGACCGTTACGCCAAGGTTGTACGCAATACTCACGAAACAAAAATTACCGTTGAAGTTTGGTTAGATCGTGAAGGAAATAATCAAATTGCAACGGGGATTGGCTTTTTTGACCATATGCTTGATCAGATTGCAACCCACGGTGGATGCCGCTTACATATCAAAGCCGACGGTGATTTACATATTGATGATCATCACACGGTAGAAGATACTGGTTTAGCGCTAGGTGAAGCCCTACTCAAAGCGTTAGGAGACAAACGCGGAATTGGACGTTTTGGCTTTACCCTGCCGATGGATGAGTGTTTGGCACGCTGTGCGCTGGATATTTCTGGTCGCCCGTGGCTTGAATATAAAGCTGCCTTTACGCACCAACATGTCGGTGATTTAAGTACAGAGATGGTGGAACACTTCTTCCGCTCACTTTCTTATACTATGGCAGCCACGCTTCATCTGAAAACCAAAGGTAAAAATGATCACCACCGCGTGGAGAGTTTATTTAAAGCCTTTGGCCGAACCTTGCGTCAAGCCATTCGTGTAGAAGGCAATACCTTACCGAGTTCAAAAGGGGTTCTATAATGGATGTCGTGATCCTTGATACCGGGTGTGCCAATCTCTCATCGGTGAAATGGGCGATTCAGCGGTTAGGCTACCAGCCAACGGTCAGCCGTGATAAACATGTGGTATTAGCCGCCGATAAGTTGCTACTCCCTGGTGTGGGTACCGCCCGTGCCGCCATGCAACAACTTGAAGAGCGTGACTTAATTTCACTGATTACCCGTTGTACTCAACCCGTGTTGGGCATTTGCTTAGGAATGCAAATTCTAGGCAGCCACAGCGAAGAACGTGGTGAAATCAAGACATTAGGATTAATTCCCGAGCAGGTTCGCGCCTTAGAGACCGGTGACCTCCCCACCCCTCATATGGGTTGGAATCAAGTGACCGCACACGCCGGTCACCCACTGTTTCGTGATATCGACAAAGAGGCCTATTTCTACTTTGTTCACAGCTATGCAATGCCTGTGAATGAATTCACAATAGCCCAATGCCAATACGGTGAAGCCTTCACTGCGGCCGTGCAACGCGATAATTTTTACGGTGTACAATTTCACCCTGAGCGCTCTGGGGCGGCCGGTGCTCAACTGCTGAAAAACTTTTTGGAGATGTCATGATTATCCCAGCATTAGATTTAATTGAGGGTGCGGTAGTAAGGCTACACCAAGGGGATTATGGTCAGCAGCGTGACTACGGTCGAGATCCGCTCTCTCGCCTACAATCCTACCAACAACAAGGTGCCGAGGTTTTGCACTTGGTTGATTTAACCGGTGCCAAAGATCCTGCCGCTCGACAAATCGGATTATTGTCACAACTGCTGGCCGGTGTCTCAGTCCCGGTACAAGTGGGAGGCGGCATTCGCCAACGTGACGATGTCGTTGCCTTATTAAATGCTGGCGCAACTCGTGTCGTTGTCGGTTCCACGGCGATACGCCAGCCAGAAATGGTTAAAGCCTGGTTTGCAGAGTTTGGTGCGGAGGCAATTGTCTTAGCGCTCGATATTCGTATCGATGAACAGCAACGTAAAGAGGTCGCCATCAGTGGCTGGCAAGAAGCCTCCGGTGTTACCTTAGAGCAGGTGATTGCCGATTTTGCTCCTTATGGCTTACGCCATGTCCTGTGTACCGATATTTCGCGTGATGGCACATTGCAAGGTTCAAACGTCGCCCTCTATAAAGAAATTACCGCCCAATGGCCAGATATCGCTTTCCAATCCTCAGGCGGAATTGGCTCCCTCGATGATATCGCTGCGTTACGGGGCAGTGGCGTACAGGGCGTTATCGTTGGTCGTGCATTATTGGAAGATAAATTTAGCGTCTCGGAGGCAATCTCATGCTGGCAAAACGGATAATTCCTTGCCTTGATGTTCGCGATGGCCAAGTGGTAAAAGGTGTGCAGTTTCGCGATCATGAAGTGATTGGCGATATCGTCCCCCTTGCAGCTCGTTACGCCGCGGAAGGCGCAGATGAACTGGTATTTTATGATATTACGGCCTCATCGGCCGATCGTGTGGTCGATAAAAGCTGGGTGGCGCGTGTTGCTGAAGTCATTGATATTCCTTTCTGTGTTGCAGGCGGAATTAAGTCTGTCGAGGATGCGGCAGAAATTCTTTCATTTGGTGCTGATAAAATCTCAATCAATTCCCCCGCACTCGCCGATCCGAGCCTCATTACCCGCCTTGCTGACCGCTTTGGCGTACAGTGTATCGTCGTAGGTATCGATACTTGGTTCGATGAAACAACGGGAACTTATCACGTTAAACAGTTTACTGGCGATGAAGCCCGTACCCGTAATACCTCGTGGCAGACGGCTGACTGGGTAAAGGAAGTACAACAACGAGGCGCTGGCGAAATCGTATTAAATATGATGAACCAAGATGGAGTCCGCCAAGGCTACGATCTCAAGCAACTTGCAGCAATCCGTCAACTGTGTCACGTGCCTCTTATCGCTTCGGGTGGCGCAGGGACAGAACAGCACTTTCTCGATGCCTTTACCGAAGCCAAGGTCGATGGTGCCTTAGCCGCGTCGGTCTTCCATAAGCAAATCATTAATATTGGTCAGCTCAAGCAGTTCTTAAAAGATAATCAGATAGAGGTTCGTTTATGTTAACGTCTGAAGCGATCGCTACGTTAGATTGGGAAAAAACCGATCATTTACTTCCTGCGATTATTCAACATGCAGTCTCCGGCGAAGTATTGATGCTCGGTTATATGAATCCAGAGGCCCTACAGGTCACGCAAGAAACAGGGAAAGTCACCTTCTGGTCACGCAGTAAACAGCGCTTATGGACTAAAGGGGAGTCTTCTGGACACTTTCTTACTGTGAAACAAATCACCGCCGATTGTGACAGAGACAGTTTACTGATCCTAGCGCTGCCTCATGGCCCGACTTGCCACACTGGAACCTCAAGCTGCTTCTCACCGGCAGCTAGCGATTGGCACTTCCTATGGCAGCTTGAACAATTACTGGCCAGCCGTAAATCAGCGGATCCAAGTAGCTCCTACACTGCGAGCTTATATGCCAGCGGTACAAAACGTATCGCGCAAAAAGTGGGAGAAGAAGGCGTTGAAACGGCACTCGCTGCCACGGTGAATGACCGAGAAGAGCTGACCAACGAGGCTTCAGATTTGCTGTATCACTTGCTGGTACTGTTACAAGATCAAGATCTCGATTTTAGCACTATTATTAATAACCTTCGCCAACGTCACCAAGCCTAACGCCTAGGCGCAGCAGCCAAACGGTGGCTGCGCCTTTCACCTCATACCGAATAAATCCCTTAGCAGTAATAATCTCATTCACAGAGTGATGGAATACTCTGCATACTAACGCCCTTTTCTGTTTGGAGGCAGTGAATGGATTCTCTTAGTGCTGAAATAAAACACAGTTTTCGTCTATTTACCTTGTGGCGAACCTTAGCATGGAATGATGTGGTCAATCGCTATCGGCGATCGGTCCTCGGGCCATTTTGGATCACTCTCAGTATGGCGACGACATTACTGGCGATGGGCCCGCTTTATGGCAGTCTATTTCAGTTATCGCTACAAGACTTTATGCCACATTTAAGTGTAGGGTTAATTTTTTGGTCTCTGTTTACCGGTATGATTATTGAAAGTAGTACTGCGTTCAATGATGCGGCCCATTTTATCCGCCAAACCCCCCTACCTTTTCCACTGTACATCTTAAGAGTCACGTGGCGACAGTTAATTATTTTGCTGCATAACCTTACCGTACTGCCCTTTGTTTTCCTCTTCTTTCCTCCTAGCTGGTCGTGGAATATGCTACTCATTTTTCCTGCACTATTGCTCACCGTCCTCTTTCTGAGCAGTGTTGGATTAATTACCGCCATACTCTGCACCCGCTACCGAGATCTTGCCCCCATCGTTACCAGTGTGATGACCCTGCTTTTCTTTATCACGCCTATAATCTGGCAACTTTCTTTGCTACCGAGCAAACATCAACGGTTAGCTCAACTCAACCCCTTTACGCATTTTATTGAGTTATTACGCGGCACGATCTTAGGGCAATGTCCTTCCATGCTGGCTTGGGTACTGACCAGCTCCTTGGCATTACTTACCGCTCTCATCGCCTGTTTTCTTATTACTAAGACGCGAACACGTATCGCTTATTGGATTTAGCTATGTATATCGACTGTCAGCATCTTAAGATTCAATTTCCTATCTACAACGCCCAGCAGCGATCCATTAAACGCTCACTCCTGACTATCGCTGGAGGTGGGCGGCTTAGCCAATCGCAAGGCGTGACAATGGTAACCGCGCTAGATGATATTAGTTTTTCATTGCAAGATGGCGATCGATTAGCCCTTCTAGGCCATAATGGTTCAGGAAAAACGACCTTACTCCGTGCCTTAGCCGGGGTTTACAGCCCAGTGTCTGGCACATTGAAAACTTCAGGTAAAATTAGCTCTTTACTGGATGCCACATTAGGTATGGAGCCGGAGCTGACTGGCATTGAGAATATAAAATTGCGGAGTCTGCTCTTAGGTATTCCCCCACAACAACTGCCTAGCTTGATTGATGATGTCATCGCATTTAGTGAGTTGGAGGAGTTTATTTATCTTCCGGTAAGAACCTATTCCAGCGGAATGATATTGCGCTTAGCTTTCGCGATCTGTACCGCCCGGGCACCGGAAATTCTATTAATGGATGAGTGGATAAGCGTGGGTGATGCAGCGTTTAAAGATAAGGCCGAAAAGCGGTTACAAAGTTTTATTGATAAAGCCGCCATTTTGGTGATTGCGACCCATGATCCACACTTGGCAAACCGGGTCAGTAACCAGCAACTTCACCTTGAACAAGGTAAAATTCTTTAATAAAAAAAACCAGTGACCGAAGTCACTGGTTGATACGATAACGCGATAGCGATTAGTCTAACCACTCAGTGTGGAAAACACCGTCTTTATCAATACGCTTATAGGTGTGAGCACCAAAGTAGTCACGTTGCGCTTGAATCAGATTCGCTGGCAACACTGCTGAACGGTAGCTGTCATAATAAGCAATAGCGGCTGAGAATGTCGGCATTGGAATACCATTCTGCACAGCATAGCTTACGACATCACGTAATGCTTGTTGGTATTCATCCGCAATATTTTTAAAGTATGGCGCAAGCAGTAAGTTAGCAATTTCTGGATTCTCTGCATACGCATCAGTGATTTTTTGCAGGAATTGAGCACGAATAATACAGCCTGCACGGAAGATTTTCGCCAATTCACCGTAGTTCAGATCCCAGTTGTACTGATCTGACGCTGCACGCAGTTGCGAGAAGCCTTGTGCATAAGAAACAATTTTACCCAGATACAATGCACGGCGCACTTTCTCAATAAACTCTGCTTTATCACCATTGAAGGCAGCTACTTTAGGTCCAGTCAGGACTTTAGACGCGGCAACACGTTGTGATTTCAGGGAAGATAAATAACGCGCGAAGACCGATTCAGTAATCAGTGATAATGGCTCACCAAGGTCGAGAGAACTTTGGCTGGTCCATTTACCGGTACCTTTGTTCGCCGCTTCATCGAGGATCACATCGACTAAGTAATTGCCGTTTTCATCTTTTTTAGTGAAGATATCTTTAGTAATATCAATCAGATAGCTACTTAGCTCACCTTGATTCCACTCACTAAATGTTTTCGCTAACTCTTCGTTAGACAGGCCTAAAGACCCTTTCAGTACCGAGTAGGCTTCAGCAATCAGCTGCATATCACCGTATTCGATACCGTTGTGTACCATTTTAACGTAGTGACCCGCACCGTCTGGACCGATATAGGTCACACAGGCTTCACCTTCCGCACGCGCAGCGATTTTATCAAAAATAGGAGCGACCAGTTCGTAAGCTTCTTTTTGTCCACCAGGCATAATAGAAGGGCCTTTTAATGCACCCTCTTCACCACCGGAAACACCGGTACCGATGAAGTTAAAGCCTTGTTCAGAAAGCTCTTTGTTACGACGAATGGTATCTTTATAGAAGGTGTTACCACCATCGATTAGAATATCACCTTTATCAAGATGTGGCGTCAGTGAAGCAATCGTTTTATCGGTAGCCTCGCCCGCTTGTACCATTAATAGGATACGGCGTGGTTTTTCTAAGGACTCGACGAACTCTTCTACACTGTAGAAAGGTGCCAGTTTTTTACCTGGATTTTCTGCGATGACTTCATCGGTTTTTTCACGTGAACGGTTAAAAATTGAAACAGTGTAGCCACGGCTTTCAATATTTAGCGCCAGATTGCGGCCCATTACTGCCATTCCGACAACACCAATTTGCTGCTTAGACATTACATTCTCCTGTCTGGTAGAAAGCTTACCCATGTGAACATTATGTTCTAGGTTTATTAGCACGTACCTTGTGTTATAAGTTATATAAAAACCTGAACGGGAAATCTATTTTTAACGCACGTTTGATCAAGTCACCCCCACTCAGGTGCTTATTAATCACACTTATTGACCATATCCGTTGGGATTCTTCTGTTGCCAACGCCAAGTGTCGACCATCATTTCATCGATACCCCGAGAGACTGTCCATGCTAACTCTTTTGCCGCAAGTGCAGGATCCGCCCAGAAAGCCGCCAGATCACCATCGCGACGAGGTTTGATCTCAAAGGGGATCGTACAACCTGACGCAAGTTCAAATGCGCGGATCATCTCTAACACCGAATAGCCTTTACCTGCACCAAGGTTATAGGCTCGATAGCCTTGCGTGTTCTTAAGATGATCTAACGCTTTTAGATGGCCTTCCGCTAAATCCATGACGTGAATATAGTCACGCTGACAAGTCCCATCTGGCGTTGGGTAATCACCGCCAAATACCCCAAGCTGTGGCAATTTGCCAATCGCAACTTGTGCAATATAGGGCAACAAATTGTTGGGAATACCAGAAGGATCTTCGCCAATGTCACCAGAAGGATGGGCACCCACTGGATTAAAATAACGTAGCGCAATCGTAGTAAATTGCGGTTCAGCCTTAGCAAAATCTTGTAGCACTTGTTCAATCATGACTTTTGAAGTGCCATAAGGGCTGGTTGTACCGCCGATCGGCGTTGTCTCAACATAAGGGACAGGCGCATTCGCGCCATAGACTGTCGCAGAAGAACTAAAAATAAAATTCCAAATACCCGCGTGACGCATCTCTTCAATCAGCGACAATGTACCGGAAACATTATTTTCATAATATTCTAAAGGCATACGCGTTGACTCACCCACTGCTTTTAACGCCGCAAAGTGAATAACATCAGTGATAGGATACTTCGCAAAAAGAGCCTGTAAACAGGCTCTGTCACGAATATCCCCTTCAACAAACTCAGCCCGACGCCCGGTCAGTTTAGCAACACGTTCTAACGCTTCCGGTGACGCATTACATAAATTGTCCAGTACAACGACATCATCGCCGCGTTGCAGCAAGGCTAATACGGTGTGAGAACCAATATATCCCGCACCGCCTGTCACTAATATTGCCATATTTTTCTCAGTCTATGCCTGTTCGTTAAGAAGTTGTTTGATAGAGTTTCTGAAGGCTTGCCCCAATTGCGGGTTCCGCATACCGTAAGCAACAAAAGCCTGCATATAACCGAGTTTGCGCCCACAGTTATAGCTAATGCCGTGCAGTTCGCTAGCTTCAACAACATCGGTTTGATTCAGTGAAGCAATAGCATCGGTTAACTGAATGCGTCCCCAAGCACCTGGTAATGTTTTTTCCAGATGACTCCAAATTTTCTCAGATAATACATACCGGCCGACAGCAGCCAGCTGAGCATCTTCCGGTAATGCATTTAATTGATCCGGCTTTTCAACAAAATCGACAATTCTCCCTCTATCACCAGCACCGATTAACGGTTTTTCAGTGGTGATCACCGAATATTCCGCCAGTTCATCGCGCGGTAACGGTTGGCATAAGACTTGAGAATGACCGGTCTGTGTAAAGCGTGAAATCATAGCCGCCAAGTTGTAGCGCAGGGGATCAGCACTTTGATTATCTAAAATCACATCCGGCAGCACCACAACAAAAGGATTATCGCCAACAATGGGTTTGGCACAGAGTATGGCGTGGCCTAAGCCTAAGGCTTGGGGCTGACGCACATTCATGATTGTCACACCAGGGGGGCAGATACTTTTGACTTCACTGAGTAGTTGTCTTTTTACCCGCTGTTCAAGCAAGGCTTCTAGCTCATAGGTGGTATCAAAATGGTTTTCAACGGCATTTTTTGAAGCGTGAGTCACAAGGACGATTTCTTTAATCCCGGCGGTGACACATTCGTCAATGATATATTGAATCATTGGCTTATCGACAACCGGTAACATCTCTTTAGGAATAGCTTTGGTCGCCGGCAACATATGCATACCAAGACCCGCAACAGGAATAACGGCTTTTAAATTTTTCATCTTTCATCCATTAGTTAGGGTGCGTGCAAGAGAGTATCAACGAGCGAAGACCCTGTCAGCATAGGGAGAATCTGAAACTCTCCCTTACTGCCCTGACGACGAGTTTTTCGTTTTTTCGTTATCCTTCAACCACTGCTGTACACGGCTCTTGAAATTATTCTTCAATAACCGATCAACCGATAACGCGTATTGTAAATGACTCCAAGGGCCATAGAAACGCAGCGGTATCGGCTCGTTCGCGAGGAGCGCAATCAAGCTAGGATCGCCCTTCCATCCGCGGGTAAGAAGATTAAAGGTAATATCTAAGTTTTTCTGTGCAAAATTAATATTACCCAACGCATTGAGAGAAACTTGGTCATTTTCTCCCTCTAGCGTTGTTAACTGTAGTTGACCTTTAGATAAAGTAAATTGACCCTGCATATTGGGAATCACTGGGTGAATCTTCGGATCGGCGTTCACACGATTACTCGCGCGGGTCACGGCATCAATCACCATTTGCTGGACATTCATGCGAGGAATGTCCAGACCCAGTAATTCAACCGAAGATTGGCCCTGCCACTGGGTAACGATATCCTTACCCTGCAATCCTTGTCCGGTGAATTGTCCCTGTAATGAAATCGCACCGCGTAATACAGAAGGTAACTGCAAGAGAGGCTGCACAATCTCTAAAGGAATACGTTGCACATCGGTTTGCAGTTGCACCTTAGTTAGTTCTGGACGGAAATCGACCTCGCCTTGTAAGCCGAACTGCCCCCCCCCCACCTTACCGGCGAGCGAGTGTAAATTCATCACACCCAATACGTTATGCGCGTCTAGCACTAAATCATTGACGGTAACGCCATGCCATGTCGCTTGGTCAGCAGTTAAGCGACTAGAAATATCGCTCTGATTAAGCCAATCAATAAAGCCACGGTTATTTTTTTCAACAACGACAGGTGTTCGTACGTGGGAGGCTTCAACCCCGTCGCCCCCCGTGCTTTCATGATGAGGCAACGCCGACGGTACAGAAGATAATGACGTATGCGACAGCAGAAGTTGGTCAAAATTGGCTGTTTGTGAATGGAGAGTGAGACCTAATTTTAGTGTCGGAGCTAATGATCCATTGGCTTCACCGCTAAAATCACTGTCGTTGGCATGCAGTGAAAAATTCGTTAGTGCAAAAGCACTGCTCATCGGTGACCACTCGGCATTAAACGAAGTGTCTCCTTCTATCCCCTGTTCCGGTAACGAAACACCTTGCAGTTGATAGTGGCCACGATCGACAGAGAATAATAATTTATAAGGGTAGTGACTTGCATCCATCTGCCCTTCGAGATCGACAGAAAAGGTTTGCTGATTACGCGTCAAGGCAGTCAATAAATGGTAATGCCCGGAACGGGTCTCATCTTGATGAAGTCTAAGCGTGAGGTTACGAAAATTCAGTTGTTCGCCTTGTGGATCTTGCCAAACCAGTAAACTGTTGGTAATTGCCACGCGGGCGATGTCTAACGACCAATGCCCCAGTGTCGGGGAAAGCGAGGAAGGATCATCCGGCGCAATAGGCGTATTGAGTCCGGATTGCGCCGCAGATTCAGGAATAGCTTGGATAACCGCATGGGTAATTAAAATATTACTAATATGCAGTTGATGAGAGAGTAATGGTAATAACTCAACATCTAAGCGCATATTGTCGGCGGTCACCGTAGGCTGTGCTGCACCCGGGGCAGTCAACGACATCGGGCCGCTTAAAATACTGAGTTTCGGCCATACGTGCCAGCGTAGATCACCGTTAAGCACCAGTTGATAACCACTGCGCTTTTTAACCTGCTGAACCATATAACTTTTGAAGTCATTTGGATTGACCAACAGCACTAATGCCGTCATTCCTGCGACAAGCACCGCAATGAGAATGGCGAAGGTGGTTATCAGCTTTCTCATGCCATCTCCCTCTAAGCGAAATTAATCTTTATCGATTCGACTGGCCACCGCACTTTGCTGGTCACGGTATTTAGCATCTTGCCGGCTGTTATAAGGCCGTGCCGCAGGGCCTGATAGCGGCTCGAAACTTAGCGCACCAATTAGCATACCCGGGCGTAAGGCAAGGGGCAGTTTTCCTGAGTTATAGAACTCTAAAACAATTCGACCTTTCCAACCGGGATCGATGCGGTGCGCCGTCACATGCACCATCAATCCTAACCGTGCAAGGGAAGAACGCCCATCCAACCAACCGACTAAATTATCAGGTAACGTCACTGATTCATAAGTGACCGCGAGTGCCAGCTCACCGGGATGAAGAAAAAAGGCTTCGCCTTCCGCCAACACAATCTCTTCACTCATCACACGTTCTAGCGATGCACTCACTGTATCTTTCGGGCCGCTTAAATCGATATATGCTGCGGTATGTCCTTGAAAAGTCCGAAAACCATTACCTAATCGTACATCAACCGTAGCACCATTAATCCGCTCAACAGGAGGACGGGGTTCGATGGCAAGTTTACCTTCGTCCATCCATGCCTCAATGTCACGGTCGCATAATCTCATAGTGGTTCCCTAATAAAAAAGTCGGTAATAAAAACTTACTCAAAGAATTGATTAATCTTAGCTTTTAAAATATCGATAGCAATACGATTTTTTCCACCGCGAGGCACGATAATATCTGCGTATTGTTTAGAAGGCTCAATAAATTGCAAGAACATAGGGCGAACGGTTTTCTGATATTGCTTCATCACCGAATCCATAGAACGTCCGCGTTCGTTGACATCACGCTTCATTCGACGCATTAAACAGATATCTAACGGCGTATCCACAAAAATAGAGAAGTTTAATTCATCGCGTAGACGGGCATCAGTAAGGAGCAAAATCCCTTCAAGAATAATGACTTTTTTTGGGTTTAATGTTTGCGTTTGCGTCAAGCGAGTATGTTCAGTGTAACTGTACATCGGTAATTCAATCGACTGACCAGACTTAATTGCTTGCAATTGATTTAATAATAAATCGTGGTCCATCGCGTTAGGATGGTCATAATTCGTTTTGATACGCTCTTCCATCGTTAAATGGCTTTGGTCGCGGTAATAACAATCTTCGGGGATCACGCCGATGTGCTCGTCCCCTACTTGGTCACGAATTTCACGATAGAGCGTGCTAGCAATTAAACTTTTTCCAGATGCGGATGCACCCGCAATTCCGATAATTACACATTGATGAGACTGGTCAGTCATTATTTTACAACCTGAAACTGAAGCCGAAATACCCGCTATTGATGGCAAGCACTCTAGCTAAATGAGAGGATAAACGCCGGCGATTATAAGGGTTTCACTCAGGTGATGCTAGCAAAAAGCACGGACTTTTAAGCGTTTAGCGCTGTTTTTTTGGTAAGGGTTGGATACACTATCGCGCTGCATTGGCTGAGTGGCAGCTGATCATTATCAACCCGAGAGGATTTATGCACTGGCAAACCTTGACCTATTTTGGTGATAGTATGCTGCTATTACCCAGCGCTGTTGTCTTGGCTTTTGCCCTATTCTACAATACGTTACGCCTATCTCCCGTTATCACATGGTTAGGGACGTTTGGGACTGCGGGACTCGTGGTCAGTATTTCAAAAATTCTCTTTTTAGGCTATTTAATCGGCAGTGCCCGCTTCAACTTTACGGGGTTCAGCGGCCATACCACAATGTCTACCACTTTCTGGCCTATTTTTTTCTGGTTTATTGCTCGCGGATTTTCCATAAAACGCCCTTTGCTGTTTGTGCTGGTTGGTTACCTCTTTGCTCTCATTATCGCTTATTCACGTCTGGTACTGCATGCCCACTCACCCAGTGAAGTAATTAGCGGATTTCTTCTCGGTGCCTGTTGCAGTCTGTTCTTTCTGGCTTTGCAACGAAATATTCCTATGAAAGCGGTGACACTCACTGAATTGTTACTTATCGCTATCTTACCGATATTGCTTGTGCTTAACGGTAAGCCCGCAACGACACAACATTTTCTCGGCACCCTCGCCGCCAAACTTGCCGGTATGGAATCGCCACATACGCGACAGCAATTGTTCTCCTCAGAACAATAGGCAGTTAGCAATTGACTTTATTGCGTAACCCGTTACAGTGCGCCCCTTTTGGTCATAGGGGTGTAGCATGGTAATTGGTTTTGATTATGGTACCGCGAACTGCTCAGTCGCCATTGAGCGCGAAGGTCAGTTCCAACAGCTGCCGATAGCGGGCTCAGATAAATTACTCCCATCGATGATTAGCGCCCCTATTCGTTCCGTGGTCAGCGAGTGGCTATACCGTCATCATGGCGTTAGTTATCAGACTCCCGAAGAGACCGCCCTCTTGCAACAAGCTCTGCGTACCAATCGTGACGAAGATTTACCGGTTAGCGCGCAAAGCGTACAATTCGGGCTCAGTGCGCTCAGCCAATATATCGCCGATCCGCAGGATGTTTGGTTTGTAAAATCCCCTAAATCATTCCTTGGCGCTAAAGGGCTCAAACCCCAACAAATTGCTTTTTTTGATGATGTCGTCTGCGCCATGATGCTGCATATCCGTCAGCAAGCAGAACAACATACCCAGACGCCCATTGAACAAGCGGTTATTGGGCGACCGGTCAATTTTCAGGGAACCGGTGGTGAAGAGGCTAATCAGCAAGCGATCGGTATTCTTCGTAGAGCGGCACTGCGTGCCGGATTTCGTGACGTCGAGTTTCAATTCGAGCCGGTGGCTGCAGGGTTAGAGTATGAATCCCAGCTTACCTGTGAAACCCGCGTACTGGTGGTTGATATCGGGGGGGGAACAACCGACTGTTCATTACTCCTAATGGGGCCGGAATGGCGCGATAAAGCACAACGCAGCGAGAGTTTATTGGCCCACAGTGGCTGTCGCGTCGGAGGGAATGATCTCGATATTATGCTGGCTTATAAGCAGCTAATGCCTTTATTAGGCGCCGGTAGTCCCTCTCGCTCAGGCAAAGCCCTCCCCCTACTGCCGTGGTGGAATGCCGTTGCTATCAATGATGTGATGGCACAAGGTGACTTTTACAGCCCAAGTAGCGCGCAGCAGTTGCAACAACTGGTCAAAGAAGCTCAACATCCCGAACTAGTGACCCGTTTACTGACTTTATGGCGAGAGAAACAGAGCTATCAAATAGTGCGAAGTGCTGAACAGGCGAAGATTGATCTTTCCGTTCAAGACGAAACATGTTGCCCGCTTGATTATCTTGAAAACGGATTAACACATCACTTAACCGCAACAATCTTTCGTGAGGCTATCGAATCCCCTTTACAGAAAATGCTGCAACAAGTGGTCGAAGTTATGCAACAGGCAACAACCGCACCGCAAGTCATCTATCTAACAGGGGGAAGTGCACGTTCTCCATTACTGCGTCATGCTTTAGAGCAGTTGCTCCCTAATACACCCATTATTCAGGGTGATGATTTTGGTTCGGTGACCCTTGGTCTTACCCGCTGGGCTAACACCCTTTTTAGGTAGCCAGATCAAGGAAGTCGTTGTTCAGCATTGTTAGTTGTTAGCGGGATACATAAAATCACCTACTTTTTGCAGGGTTAATAAACCCTGCTTATATGTAGGGCTGTACTATGACCACCGAATTACTTTCTCCCGCCGGTTCCTTAAAAAATATGCGTTATGCGTTCGCTTATGGGGCAGATGCCGTCTATGCGGGACAACCCCGTTATAGCCTGCGCGTAAGAAACAATGAATTTACCCTTGAAAACCTAGCGCTAGGGATTCAAGAAGCCCATCAATTGGGCAAGAAATTTTATGTGGTGAGCAATATTGCGCCCCATAACGCCAAGCTTAAGACCTTTATCCGCGATTTGACGCCGGTCGTCGCGATGCAACCCGACGCGTTAATTATGTCTGACCCTGGGTTAATCATGCTGGTACGCGAACACTTTCCCACCCTCCCCATCCATCTATCCGTCCAGGCAAATGCGGTCAATTGGGCCACAGTCAAATTTTGGCAAGCCCAAGGCATCAGCCGAGTCATTCTCTCTCGTGAGCTATCGTTAGAGGAAATTGCCGAGATCCGCCAGCGCGTCCCCGAGATGGAACTCGAAGTATTCGTGCATGGCGCGCTTTGTATGGCCTATTCCGGCCGTTGTTTACTCTCAGGTTATTTAAATAAACGCGATCCTAACCAAGGAACCTGTACTAACGCCTGTCGATGGGACTATACAGTCACCCCTGCCCAAGAGAATGAGTGCGGTGACATTGTTGAGAGCGCCTCGCCAGCCCCAACCCTTGGCATAGGGCAAACCACCCAACAAGCCCTTCTCTTAACGGATAAAATGCGCCCCGATGAACCGATGAGTGCGACGGAAGATGAACATGGTACCTATATCATGAACTCGAAAGATTTACGTGCGGTAGAGCATGTGCCGCGCCTTATCGAATTCGGCGTGCACTCTTTAAAAATCGAAGGCCGTACTAAGTCCTTCTACTACTGTGCGCGCACCGCGCAAGTGTATCGTAAAGCTATCGATGATGTGCAAGCCGGCAAACCTTTTGACCGCTCGCTCCTTACCACATTGGAAGGCTTAGCCCACCGCGGCTATACCGAAGGTTTTTTACGCCGCCATACTCACGATAGTTACCAAAATTACGAAAGAGGCTATTCGGTCTCCGACCGCCAGCAATTCGTCGGTGAATTTAGCCAAGCGCGCGATCACGGTTTCGCCGAGGTGATCGTTAAAAATAAGTTCCAGTGTGGTGACCATCTGGAAGTCATGACGCCTAAGGGTAACTTCTCGTTTACCCTCGCGACACTTAGAGATAAAAATCACCGAGAGATAACCGTTGCCCCCGGTGATGGTTATCGTGTGTGGCTCCCCATTCCTCCCGACACAGCACTTGAGTACGCATTGTTAGTTCGCCATTTGGAAACGGGACAGACAACACAAGCGCCGCATCGCCAAAATATGGTATAAAGAAGCCTATTTGATTAAGCGAAGGTAACGAGCATGGCTCCAACGTTTCTGATTTTAAACGGCAAAAAAGCCAGTGAACCCACCATTCGTGACGCTGTCACTCAATTGCGCGATGAAGGGATCAACCTACAAGTCAGAGTGACCTGGGAGTTGGGTGACTGCCATCGCTTCATTACGGAAGCCATCGCCGCACACTGTTCAACGCTTATCATCGGCGGCGGTGATGGTAGTCTAAACGAGGCGGTCAATAGCGTAATGCAATTCTCCGAGGATCAACGTCCGCCCCTCGCCGTACTGCCTTTAGGAACGGCGAATGACTTTGCCACCAGTGCGGGAGTCCCGCAACAGCCTGAAGCAGCCCTGCGATTAGCCCTAACTGCGACGGCTCACCCTATCGACCTAGCTTGTGTCAACCAACAGCACTACTTTATCAATATGGCAACGGGCGGTTTTGGAACGCGGATCACCACTGAAACACCCGAGAAACTAAAATCAGCATTGGGTGGGGCGTCCTATTTTCTGCACGGACTTCTACGGATGGACCGATTGAAGCCAGACAGTTGCACCATAACTAGCGAGCAGTGGCAATGGCAAGGCGACGCCTTAGTTATTGCGGTCGGCAACGGCCGTATTGCCGGAGGAGGCCAACGATTATGCCCAGCCGCCTTAATCAATGATCAGCAACTGGCTTTAACTATTATTACCGCCCAAGAGATTCTTCCTTCGCTACTGCATGCCTTAACGAGTGAAGATGAAAATCCGAATATCATCAACCAGCGCGCCAGTGAATTTATCCTCACTAGCGAACACACCATGACCTTTAACTTAGATGGCGAACCCTACAGTGGTACCCGCTTTCACTTTAACGTATTAGGTGAAGCGATCCGCTTTCGCCTACCCAGTCCTTGCCCACTATTGGGCTAATGTTGCAAAAGTGTCGGACGGGGCCGTGCCCCTGTCCAACCTTTAACGCATCAGCATGAGCAATCACCCCCTTGTAACCAGTCTTTTGCCAGATACCCTGCTGGGGCTGCCGATAAGCTGTATCCCGTTCCATGAATGTTGCGCGTGGCGATTCTCAGCTAAGTAAAAGGTGGTGCCCGGCGGAGGTCATCAATCAGGTCTCTCTGCCGCCTGGAGATGCCCTCCTATCATCAATACCGCCTCATAGCCTAGCACTAAGAGCCGTTCGCGCTTTATTCTTTAGGATAAGAAAATTCAGCAATAACTAAATACGGCGCTGACCGTTTCGATTGGACACCATAAGCGACGTTATAGCGCACACCAAATCTAAACCTAAAACCGAACACAGGCAGACACTCCCCCTTAGGAACATAAATAGGCTTGTCATCGAAAATCTCGTGAAGAGAGTCGTTTGTATCACTATTGATTTGAATAGCCGTGATCCGTTGCTGTGGCTCTAGTGGTGAAACCACACAAACTTGCTTATCTTTGATAGATACGGTTGTAAATTTACGATCTATCATTCGATCACCCGGTCCAGGGCATCCGGTTAGGAGAAAAATGGTGGCCAGCCATATCCTATTTTTCATTAAACAGTATTAACCATCGAATATTTCTCAACCATCAATGCGAAAACCTGTAAACACTTGAGGACTATTCAGTAGTGTTATCCATCCCATTTTTGTGGGATAAAAAATCAGTTTTACGTGCTGAGGCTATCTCTTCAGGCTGAGCTGCACAGTGATCGCTTGTCAGTAAGGCTGTGGCCGCAGTATTCTGACTAGTGCTGCAACATAACTCGCCATCCCGCCAATTACCGTTATTTTTTGTAATAAGTGAATAAGATTATGACTGATAAATTTGCTCAGCTACATAGATTGGAAATCGTACAACAACTCGCTGCCCAGACTGCTGTGTTTTGGAATAATCCGCAACAACTGCCTGCTACCGAAGGATTAGCACAGGTAGGATTGACACTAGAAGACGTCCAAGATGCTGCGGCGCGCTTACAACGATTTGCTCCATTGATCGCTGAAGCTTTCCCAGAAAGCCGTTCACGAGGAGGGATCATTGAATCAGAGGTGGTGGCCCTCCCTGCTATGCAACACGCGCTCATGCAACAAGGCTCTTTAGCAGGGAAACTCTGGTTGAAGAAAGATAGTCACCTACCGATTTCTGGCTCGATTAAAGCGCGTGGTGGGATCTATGAAGTGCTCGTTCTGGCCGAAAAGCTCGCTGTCGATGCAGGACTTCTTAGTGAGCAGGACGATTACCGCCGTCTATTATCCCCCGAGTGCCGTGAATTTTTTGGGCGCTATAAAATTGCGGTAGGTTCGACCGGCAACCTTGGGCTATCGATTGGGATTATGGGGGCAACATTAGGCTTTCAAGTTATTGTTCATATGTCAGCGGATGCCCGGGAGTGGAAAAAACAGCGACTGAGGGACCATCAGGTTACCGTGGTGGAGCACGAAGATGACTACAGTGTTGCCGTCGAGCAAGGCCGACAAACAGCGGCTAACGATCCCTACTGTTTCTTTATCGATGACGAACACTCGCACACGCTATTTCTAGGCTATGCCGTCGCTGGCTTGCGCCTCCCCGAGCAATTAGCAGCATTAGGCATTAGCGTTGATCGCGAACATCCGCTTTATGTCTACTTACCCTGTGGTGTAGGCGGTGGGCCGGGGGGCGTGGCGTTTGGACTCAAACTTGCCTTTGGCGATGCCGTACACTGCTTCTTCGCCGAACCGACACACTCCCCCTGTATGCTGCTCGGTATGAGCACGGGCTATCACGATGCCATCTCTGTTCAAGATATCGGGCTCGATAATCAAACCATCGCCGATGGCTTGGCCGTGGGTCGTGCCTCAGGATTCGTCGGACGTGCCATGCAATCACTGATCGATGGCTGTTACACCCTAAGCGACCAACGACTCGCGGACTTACAGCTTTTACTTCACCGCACGGAAAATATTCAACTGGAGCCTTCGGCATTAGCCGGTATGCAAGGCCCATTATGGGTGTGCAGCGACCCAACATCTCAGCTTGATAAAGCCACGCATCTGGTCTGGGCGACCGGTGGCAGCATGGTACCAGACGAGGAGATGCAGCGTTATCTTGCGATGGGGCAAGCTCAATAGTTACCCAATGCCGCGCGATCGCGAGGGAGAAAGCGAGCTTGGCGCACGCTTTGCGTATCATCAATTTGTAAAATCGAAAAACAGTGATATAGATCACATTAACAGCGGTGCGAATCTCGCTAAATAAGCCTCGATTGATTTTACTTGATGATGAATAAGGAAAACTTGCATGAGCCAACTCTTCTCACTGGCAACTAAACGCGCACTCATTACCGGATCAGGACGGGGAATTGGTTTTCTGATGGCGAAGGGACTCGCTGAAGCAGGAGCTGAAGTCATTATCAATGCCACGCAACAGGCCGGTGCGCAGAGCGCTGCCGAGAAGCTCCGCGCACTCGGTCACACCGCCCATGCGGTCGCTTTCGATGTGACTGACTCTCATCAGATTCATCAAGCTATCGACGATATCGAGGCGAAAATAGGTCCTATCGATATTCTGATCAATAACGCCGGTATACAGCGTCGCCGTCCGTTTCTTGAGTTTGCAGAGCAGGATTGGAACGATGTTATCGCCGTAAACCAAACGGCTGTATTCCTCGTATCGCAAACTGTCGCACGCCATATGGCTAAACGCCAGTCGGGTAAGATCATCAATATTGGCTCGATGCAAAGTGAATTAGGGCGTGACACCATTACACCTTATGCTGCCTCAAAAGGCGCAGTCACCATGCTCACCCGTGGAATGTGTGTGGAATTAGCGCGCTATAATATTCAAGTTAATGGCATCGCACCCGGCTACTTCGCTACTGAAATGACGCAAGCATTGGTTGACGATAAAGCCTTTACTGAGTGGCTAACCAAGCGCACACCGGCGGCGCGCTGGGGCAATCCTGAAGAGCTGATCGGCGCCGCCGTCTTCCTCTCCTCGAAAGCTTCTGACTTCGTTAACGGCCATCTCCTGTTTGTCGATGGCGGCATGCGCGTCGCGGTCTAACGCATCACTTTGCACTCGCTGGCAAGCGGGCGGAGAGCGATTGGGTATCTTGCGCCTCAGCTTGCTGCGCTAACCGTGGGAAATCATCGCGTGTCAGACTTCCTGAAAACACAGGCAGTTGCGAAGAGGAACGAGCGGGCAGGAGCTGCAGCGCCGCAACTTTGTCCAACGTCACCCCCGCGACCTGTTCCGGTAGCGCTAATAAGTGGTTCGCCGAGGGCTCTCCCGGGATCGGAGTGGGTCGACGGGTACTGTCGGTGGAATAATTACGATGTAACACTAACCACTTATTGGGGACTCGCTGCTGGCTATCCCACCATTGACCGTCTAACCTGTCAAACTGTCGTGCAGTCTCTTGCCGAGATACTGCGCTCAGCTGGTCCAGCGCTTGGGTTAAGACCTGCGTCGCCTGCTGGTTATACTGCTGCAGTTCAGCCCCCTGCCCCGATAACAATAGCGAAGCGGCAAGGCGCACCCCGACCAAGTTAGAATAGAGATCCTCGGGAGAGAAAGCCGATACCCCTTCAGAGAAACCCGGTACCGATTCAAAACCATACCACTGAGCAATTTCATGCCACGCGGCAAGGTCGAACGCCACTCGCGCAGCAGTCCAAACGACCAAGCTAAACGCCGCTTGCGGGTCGCTAGGTACCCGGTAAGGATGCACCACGATCTCCCGATGAGCGAGTTCATCGCTGAGCCTAACCCGCAATGCGCTCCCCGGATGTTGCAACAATTGACTCGCCACCCAGTAGGTCATATCCATACTGTCTCGCACATGTGCCGTATCGATAAAACCACCATGTTGGGTGTAGACAATACCGTTTTTCTCACTGCCGCCGCCGATCATACTGGTTAACCCGCGCACGATACTATCGTTATAGCGATGCTTACCTAAGTCATGGCTTTCCACGATGTTATTAAGACGATAGAGAGGGACAGGCGCCCCTTTTAACTCAGCCTGTAGATCATGGCCAAAGGCACAACATGGCCGTAGCCCTTCCGGTTTTTTTAATGCCGGTAGTGTTGTAACTTGCGAGCCTAATGGAGCCGGGTTTGTCGTCAAATCCGGCATAGCGGCGTTCGACTGACGACTAAAAAGAAAGAAAAGAGCTGTAGCCAAGATATAGGGAAAGCTACCACGCCAGATGGGTATCATCATGTTGTCCTAGTAACCAGAATAGATATAGTTAAGAAGATAATGGATGGTTTGTCATCGTGGACATCTCTTAAAATCACAACACGTGGGTATGAGAAGCGAGGAAGGGAGTGTCCCTACCCCACTACACTCTGCCTTGCACTGCCGGGGAGAATACGAAAAGGAATGTTCTTGATATGCTACAGCTGATGTACCACTCGGTACGTCTAGAAAATAATTCTTTTCAGAGCGACATCCCACACTTACGGTAAGCTTCAAGGTTAATTCACTCAGCACTCCAAATTATTCACTAATACTCCCTTTTACGTGTAACCCACCAACAGAGTACCGATCCAAAACTTACCATCAAAGCCCCTATCCAGAATGTATAGCCGAGAGACTCGCCTAATAGTAATGCCGCAAATAGGGCCGAAAGTACAGGTATAAAATACGATGCAGTAGCCAAAACAGTCACATTACCGTGCAGAATACCCGTATTCCATGCTGCATACCCCAGCCCCATTGAACCAGCCACGAGTAACAGGTTTACGATCACAGTAGGTGTAAAATCCATATGCACGTTATCAGACAGACTGAATTTCAACCATAGAACAGCAGCTGTAAGCATAAAAAAGAGAGTAATACCATTGCAGCCTTCAGCTATTTTTTTGGTCAAGACACAGTAGAAACTCCATATAATTGCGCCAGAAAAAGCAAGACCGTAGCTAATAGGATTGGAAGCAAGATTATCGATCATGCCGGGTATTGAAAGCCCGTTTGCACCACCAATAACTTTACCTACGCCAGCAAGGCATACAAGCATTCCACCTAGCATGAGAGGACGCAATTTTTTTCCATCAGCTATACATGCCAGCAATAACGTCATACTTGGCCAGAGATAGTTCACCATGCTCACTTCGATAGCTTGTGAATCGGATTTCGCTAATCCAACAGAAAGAGAAAGACATAATTCGTAAACGACAAAAAGAAGGCCTCCCCAAATAAGATACTTACGTGGAAACTTAGAAATTTTAGGAAAACCTACTGTCAATATTAGGATCAATGAACTAAGCGTATAGATCATCGCAGCCCCGCCTACCGCGCCGAGTGCTCCGGTAACACTTCTCATAAGACCTACAATGGTGCTCCAAAGTAAAATAGCTACTAATCCTATGGCTGTCGCCTTATTAAAAGTCATAAAAAGCACATTATCCTTCAAAATTGAATAGAAAAACGGCGTGCATGAGTGGAAGAAAATGTATCGCGCCTCAGAAGCGATTGACACAGGTCTCACAAAATATAGATCGATTTTTATGATTAAAGCTATTCCTTGAACCCTAACAAGGCGACTTATCGATTTGGGGAATATCTTCCCTTTTATCCGAAACAATCACGCTCTTCCTTGGCGAGCTCCACCCACCCGTCAAAGACTCAATCATATCTCTCAATGATCTAAAGCCGACGTAGATACTGGAATTATGAATATGAGCGAAGATTGAATAGACGAGAGACTTTACGATTATCTCATTATAAAAAGGGCTAGGAAATCACTGATGAATGGATGGTAAAACTCTTTCGGAGGGGTATGCCGTAGAACTCCTGCCGCAACGCGTGTTTCGTTATTCGGGCAGTGATGGGAGCCCGATTTACACAGTGAAGATATAATACCCGATAAAAAATAGCCAATGTCGATTTTTTATCGGGCGATTAAATGTTCTATCTTACTGCGCGGTTAGGGATTACTCGGTACGAATCAGGTAATCGAACGCGCTGAGTGCCGCCTTCGCCCCTTCACCACTGGCAATAATAATTTGCTTATAAGGCACGGTGGTACAGTCTCCCGCAGCAAAGATACCTGGCTGATTAGTTTCGCCACGGCTATCGACGATAATCTCGCCCATTTTATTGCGCGCAACCTGCTCGCCTAACCAGTTTGTATTTGGTAACAAACCAATTTGGACGAAAATCCCTGCAAGTGGCAGCGTGTGCAGAGTTTCGGTAAGTCTGTCTTTCCAGACCAAACCGCTCACCTGCTGACCATCGCCCAGTACTTCTTGAGTATGGGCATTTACAATCACCTCAACATTCGGCAGGCTGCGTAGCTTCGTTTGCAGCACCTGATCGGCCTTCAACACATCGGCGAACTCCAATAGCGTCACATGCTCGACTAGCCCTGCAAGATCGATTGCCGCTTCGACCCCAGAGTTTCCGCCGCCGACGACTGCGACACGTTTACCTTTAAACAGAGGGCCGTCGCAGTGAGGACAATAAGTGACGCCGCGCGTACGGTACTCTTCTTCGCCCGGTACCCCCATATTTCGCCAACGGGCTCCGGTCGCAAGTATAATACTTTTGGCGTTGAGTATTGCGCCACTCGCGGTATGCAGCTGATGTAACCCACCACGCTCACTCGCAGGCGTCAGTTTCACAGCTTGTTGAGCATCAATTATATCGACTTGATAATCCTCAACATGTGTCCGTAGCGCTGTGGCTAAGCGGCTACCCTCAGTTTTCGGGACCGAGATATAGTTTTCGATATCGACGGTATCGAGCACCTGACCGCCAAAACGTTCGCCGAGTAACCCTGTGCGGATCCCTTTACGCGCGGTATAGACTGCCGCCGCTGCGCCTGCCGGGCCGCTACCGACGATTAACACATCGAAGGGTGCTTGTTCGCTTAAGGACTGTGCTTGACGAGCTGCCGCACCACTATCAACTTTATTCACGATCTCCGCCAAGGTCATGCGCCCGTGGCCGAAGCTCTCTCCGTTTAAAAACACCGCAGGGACACCCATGATATTGCGATCGGTGATCTCTTGTTGGAATTTACCGCCATCGATCGCGGTATGGTGAATACGCGGATTAAGGATAGATAATAGATTCAGTGCTTGCACGACATCTGGGCAGTTGTGGCAAGACAGCGAGTAATAGGTCTCAAAATGTAATTCATCTGGCAGCGCTTTGATTTGCTCTAAAAGCGCTTGGCTCTCTTTAGAAGGATGCCCACCGGTTTGTAAGAGTGCTAAGACCAATGACGTAAATTCGTGCCCAAGAGGAGAACCTGCGAAACGTGGCCCATGACGTTGACCCTGTTGGGTAATTAAGAAAGACGGTTGGCGAAGATCCGCGCGGTTTTCCTCAATAAAGTTAACCTTTTCTGACAATGCAGCAATCTGCGTAAGCAGTTGGCGAATTTCTGTCGAAGCGGCTGAGTCGTCAAGTGAGGCGACTAAATCGACGGGTCGCGTCAGTTTTTCTAAATAGGCTTTTAATTGTGTTTGTAATTGAGTCTCTAACATTTTTCACTCCCCGGGTAAAAAAAACGGGCGCTAGAGCGCCCGTAACAGTATGACGTTGCGAGTGTCGTTTAGATTTTTCCGACTAGGTCTAAAGAGGGTGATAAGGTCGCTTCACCTTCTTTCCATTTTGCTGGGCAAACTTCACCTGGGTGGCTCGCGACGTATTGTGCAGCTTTTACCTTACGCAGTAAGTCTGATGCATCACGGCCAATACCTTCCGCAGTGATTTCAACAGATTGGATGATCCCTTCTGGATCAACAATGAAGGTTCCACGGTCAGCAAGACCTTGTGCTTCACGCATAATGTCGAAGTTACGGGTCAGAGCGCCTGTTGGGTCACCGATCATTGCATAGTTGATTTTACCAATGGTTTCGGAGCTACCGTGCCATGCTTTGTGAGTAAAGTGAGTATCCGTTGAAACAGAGTAGATATCGACACCCAATTTTTGGAATTCATCGTAGTGGTCAGCAACATCACCCAGTTCAGTCGGGCAAACAAAGGTGAAGTCAGCAGGATAGAAGAAGAACACGCTCCATTTACCTTCAACATCTTTCTCTGTCAGGTCGATAAATTGACCCGCTTTAAACGCAGTATTTTTAAAAGGTTTAATTTTGGTATTGATAATGGACATGACTGGCCTCCGTAGTAGTATTAGCAAGTACCTTAAGCCATCTTCTACGGTCAGACCAATCACTCCTACGTATCAATGTAATTAGTTATACCTATCAAAGAGTTCTAATTGCGATATCTTCGGGAATAATCTCGCCTTGCCAATAGAGTTGTGTAGCGATATTTTCAGCAATCTCACGATAAATATCACTAAACTCGCCCTCAGGATCGCGAACCACTGTCGGGATCCCCGCATCTAAATCTTCGCGTAAGCGGCGATGTAGCGGGACCTTACCCAATACCGGCACCCCATAATCATCACTCAACGTTTGAGCCCCGGCTTCCCCAAAAATAGCCTCTTGGTGTCCGCAATGTTGGCAAATATGAATACTCATATTCTCAACAATACCGAGTACCGGGACGTCCACTTTATTGAACATCACCACCCCTTTACGCGCATCAAGCAGCGCGACATCTTGCGGCGTCGTGACGACAACCGCACCGGTGACGGGGATATTCTGCGCGAGTGTTAACTGGATGTCACCCGTGCCGGGGGGCATGTCGACCACGAGATAATCGAGATCTGGCCATAGGGTCTCATTAAGAAGCTGCAACAATGCCTTACTAGCCATCGGTCCGCGCCAAATCATCGCGTTATCGTCGGTGACAAGATAACCAATCGAGTTAGTCGCCAGCCCATAGCTCAGGATCGGCGCCATATGTTTACCGTCGGGCGAGGAAGGACGTTGTTCTGCGGTACCCAACATTTGCGGAATCGACGGGCCATAGATATCCGCATCGAGCACGCCAACCTTAACCCCTGGCGTCGCCAAGGCCAACGCGACATTTAGCGCGGTACTGGACTTACCGACGCCGCCTTTGCCAGAGCTGACCGCGATAATATTCTTAACCCCACGACAGCCGGGTAGTTTTTTGACCCGTTGCAACGTCGCAATGGCATAGTCGAGGTGCCAGTCCACCGCCGTCGCGCCTGTCGCCTCACAAAGCAGCGGCGATGCCCAAGCCTGAAGAGCCTGTGAGCCTTGCGGCCAAGCAAAAGGCAGCGTCAGTTCGATATGCAGGACCTGGTCGAGCAGCACAGCATGGCGGATTGCCCCTAGCTCAACAAGATTTTTACGTAAGGTAGGATGGGAAAACTCCGCCAGCAGCGGATTAACGATGTCACGCAGATCATGCGAGTGTGAAGGGTCAAAAGACATAGCGTTGCTCCTCAGGGCGTCAATGACGGTTCCATAAATCCCAATAATGGCGGCAATATTAACAGAATCTCCTCGTCCATGCTGTTAGTTGACGTTAACCGTTTACCTTGTCGGGGCCATCAGTTACCATTCAACCATTCTTTTTTTCATTATAGAAAGCTACGCAAATTATGACTCAAGCCACTAAAAAATTACTGGTCACCTGCGCCTTGCCTTACGCTAACGGCTCAATTCACCTTGGGCATATGCTTGAACATATCCAAGCTGATATCTGGGTACGGTATCAGCGGATGCGTGGCAATACCGCTTGGTTTATCTGTGCGGATGATGCACACGGCACCCCTATTATGCTCAAAGCGCAACAATCTGGGGTCACCCCTGAAGCGATGATTGCTGAAATGAGTGCAGAGCATCAACGGGATTTTGCCGGCTTTAATATCAGCTATGACAACTATCACTCAACCCATTGTGAAGAGAACCGTCAGCTTTCTGAATTGATCTACGGTCGCCTCAAAGAAAATGGCTTAATTAAAAACCGCACCATTTCACAGCTGTATGACCCAGAAAAAGGAATGTTCTTACCGGACCGCTTTGTAAAAGGCACCTGTCCGAAATGTAAGGCCGTTGATCAGTACGGTGATAACTGCGAAGTCTGTAGTGCCACTTATAGCCCGACTGAGTTGATTGATCCAAAATCCGTCGTTTCTGGCGCGACACCAGTCATGCGCGATTCTGAGCATTTTTTCTTCGACCTTCCCTCATTCTCTGAAATGCTTAAGGCTTGGACCCGCTCGGGTGCGCTGCAAGAACAAGTCGCGAATAAGATGCAAGAATGGTTTGAGACAGGCTTACAACAGTGGGACATTTCCCGCGATGCCCCCTATTTTGGCTTTGAAATTCCTGATGCACCGGGCAAATATTTCTATGTCTGGCTAGATGCCCCGATCGGTTACATGGGGTCATTCCGTAACCTCTGTAACAAGCGCACCGATATCGATTTCGATGAGTACTGGAAAAAAGACTCGACCACCGAGCTTTACCACTTTATTGGCAAAGATATTGTCTACTTCCACAGCTTGTTCTGGCCAGCGATGTTGGAAGGTAGCGACCACCGTAAACCGACGAATCTATTCGTTCATGGCTATGTCACGGTTAACGGCGCGAAGATGTCTAAATCCCGCGGTACCTTTATTAAAGCCAGCACGTGGCTAGAGCATTTGGATGCCGATAGCTTACGTTACTACTACGCGGCTAAACTCTCCTCACGGATTGATGATATCGATTTGAACTTGGAAGATTATGTTCAGCGCGTCAACGCCGATGTGGTGAATAAAGTCGTCAACCTAGCTTCTCGTAATGCTGGTTTTATTACTAAGCGTTTTGATGGACAATTAGCCGCAGAGTTAGATGACCCAGCCCTTTACCAACGTTTTGTTGACGCGTCAGCGTCAATTGGCGAGGCCTGGGAGAGTCGCGAGTTTAGCCGTGCTATCCGCGAGATTATGGCCTTAGCTGATGAAGCCAACCGTTACGTAGATGAACAAGCGCCGTGGGTCGTGGCTAAACAAGAAGGGAGCGATGCGAAACTACAGGCCATCTGCTCGATGGGAATTCAGTTATTCCGCATTCTCATGACTTGGTTAAAACCTGTTTTACCTTCGTTAAGTGAACGTACAGAGCTTTTCTTACAAAGCCCTCTGGAATGGGATGCCATTCGTACACCGTTATTAAATCATCGTGTGGCACCGTTTAAAGCGCTTTATCAGCGTATCGAACCTGCGAAAGTAGAAGCCCTTATCGAAGCCTCAAAACAGGATGCACAAGCGACTGCCCCAGCGCCTAAAGCAACCAATAAGAAAAGTGAGAAGAAGCCCGCAGCGCCAGTTGATGAATCGCCAGCAGGCCCAATTACTATCGATGACTTCGCTAAAGTCGATATGCGTGTCGCCCTGATTGAAGAGGCTGAACTGGTAGAGGGCTCAGACAAACTACTTCGCCTGATGCTGGATGTCGGCGGTGAGAAGCGCCAAATTTTTTCAGGCATTCGTGCAGCCTATCCGGATCCTGCTGTCTTAGTCGGCCGTTTAACGATCATTGTCGCGAATCTTGCACCACGCAAAATGCGCTTCGGTGTGTCAGAGGGAATGGTACTCTCAGCAGGTCACGGTGGTGCTGATCTCTTTATTCTGTCGGCTGATAGTGGCGCAATACCGGGAATGCCCGTTCGATAGCTTTTCATTATCCGTCAGCCGGGCATTGCCCGGCTTTTTTATCCCGTCATTTAACGAGAAAAAAGATGAATGAACGCTTATCTCAGGCCCTGAACGAATGTCCTTCGTCCCTTGCCAATGCCTTACTTCCCTACCTGAACAGCGACACTTTTCATGCCAGTTTCAGTGCAACAGAAGTGATTGCCCTGCAACAGTCTAGCGGCTTATCTTCAACAGAGCTGGCCTTAGCATTATTGCCTCTTGCCGCCAGCTATGCCTTTGCCCCGCTCTCTGATTTTAAGGTCGGCGCCATTGCTCACGGGGCCAGCGGACGGTGGTATCTTGGCGCCAATATGGAATTTATAACGACTCCCTTACAACAAACCGTTCATGCTGAACAAAGTGCGATTAACCATGCTTGGATCAGTGGCGAAACACGTTTGAATCAGATGACCGTCAATTACACTCCCTGCGGCCATTGTCGACAGTTTATGAATGAGTTGAACTGCGCTGAGCAACTGCTTATTCAACTGCCCGATACTCCCCCTCGTACTTTACCTTTTTATCTTCCCCATGCTTTCGGCCCTAAAGATTTAGGGATCACGCACGCACTGTTTGATCCCCAGATACACGCGATGACAATGCACCATGATCCGTTGATCAATGCTGCACTCTCTGCGGCGAGCCAGAGTTATGCCCCATATACACATGCTTATAGTGCCGTAGCATTACTGCTGGATACCGGCCAACGAGTGACGGGTCGCTATGCCGAAAATGCAGCGTTCAATCCTAGCCTGCCGCCGCTACAAAGCGCGTTAATTATTCTGCGCTTACAAGGGTATGACCCTTCATCGATTACTCGCGCAGTATTTGTCGAAATAGCAGGGGCAGCCATTTCACAAAAGAGTGCCACCCTCGCCACATTAAGCGCATTAGGGTGCCACGATATAGAAACACTGACATTCACCACAAATGGATAACCTACCGTTAAATTTAGTAAGAAATTGACTCAACACCCAGTAAGTTCAAGCGTAGCGGACTATAGTTAGACAACTTTACGTCACACATCTGTCCTATCATGGAGTCAGTCATGGAATTAGAGTATGAAAGCGAACGTCCCCTCTATATCCCCTATGCAGGGCCAGTTTTACTGGAGTTTCCATTACTAAACAAAGGCAGTGCTTTTAGCCAAGAAGAACGTGAAGCCTTCAACTTAAATGGCTTATTGCCTGCTACCGTGGAAACGATTGATGAACAGGCTGAGCGTGCTTGGCAACAATTCAATGCATTTCGTAATGACAACGATAAGCATGTCTTCTTACGTAACATCCAAGATACTAATGAGACGCTATTTTATCGTTTAATCGATGATCATCTTGAAGAGATGATGCCCATTATCTATACCCCCACCGTGGGCAGCGCGTGCGAACATTTTTCAGAAATCTATCGCCGAGCTCGGGGAGTGTTTATTTCCTATCCGCAACGCGACCATATCGAAGATATGCTGCAAAATGCCACCAAACAGAACGTCAAAGTCATTGTTGTTACAGATGGCGAGCGCATTTTAGGGTTGGGCGATTTAGGTATTGGCGGCATGGGGATCCCCATTGGTAAACTATCACTCTATACCGCTTGTGGGGGGATAAGCCCCGCCTATACGCTACCAATAGTGCTCGATGTCGGGACTAATAATCAGCAATTACTGAATGACCCCCTATATATGGGGTGGCGACATCCACGTATCACGGGTGAAGAGTATGATAATTTTGTTGACGCGTTCATTTCTGCTGTCAAACGTCGTTGGCCGAATGTGTTACTGCAATTTGAAGATTTTGCCCAGAAAAATGCCATGCCACTGCTGGAGCGCTATCACGACCAACTGTGCTGTTTCAATGATGATATTCAAGGTACTGCAGCCGTCGCGGTAGGCACGCTGATTGCCGCCAGCCGAGCCGCAGGAACCAAACTTTCCGACCAACGAGTCGTATTCTTAGGGGCAGGATCAGCGGGATGTGGCATCGCCGAACAAATAGTTAAAGAAATGCAACATGAGGGGCTGTCTGAACAAGAGGCACGCGCGCAAGTGTTTATGGTCGATCGCTATGGCCTCTTAACCGATAAATTAACAAACCTGCTCGATTTCCAGCAACGATTAAGCCAACCAGTGGCCTCGCTCAGCGATTGGCAAAGCAGTAACGACGACTATTCATTATTAGATGTTGTGCGCCATGCCCGCCCGTCAATTCTTATCGGTGTCTCTGGCCAACCAGGGCTATTTACCGAAGAAATTATCCGTGAAATGGTCACACACTGCGACACGCCGATCGTTATGCCGTTATCAAATCCGACGTCTCGCGCAGAAGCGACACCGGTAGATATACTCACTTGGACTGAGGGTAAAGCGTTGGTTGCCACAGGCAGTCCATTTGGCACCGTCAGCTGGCAAGGTAAAGACTATACGATTGCACAGTGCAATAACGCGTATATTTTCCCCGGTATTGGTCTAGGGGTTATCGCAAGTGGCGCACAGCGTGTGACTGAAAATATGTTGCTCAGTGCTTGTCGCGCATTAGCCGATTGTTCGCCAAAGGTAAAAAATGGCGAGGGGCCAATTCTGCCCCCAATCACTGAGATTCAATCCGTATCGCGGCATATTGCACTGAAAGTCGCTCTCGCCGCACAACAAGATAGTGTTGCACCGCAACGAAGTGAAACACGTATCAATGAGGCGGTAGACGCTAACTTTTGGAAACCGCATTATCGATATTATCGCCGAGCTTCCATTTAGTTTTCATCCTGAAAGGTAAGTCATCACAGTGGCTTACCTTGAACTCCTTGCCTGATTCAGCCCGCTCAAGTACCCTACTCTGAGTTACAGCGAAAGGATTGTTCCCGGTATGATGAAGCGACTGCTACTCGGTCTGTTAACCCTAGTCTTGTTACTCGGTATGACAGCACTTGGGCTGGACCAATGGATCAGCTACAAAACTGCGCCTTATATCTACGATACCGTCTCTCAACTCCCTAAGCGTCAAGTGGGCGTCGTATTGGGTACCTCTAAGTATTACCGTGGTGGTGAGCCGAATCAATACTATCTTTATCGCATTCAAGGTGCATTAAATGCCTACAACAGTGGCAAAGTCTCTTACTTACTGCTTAGTGGCGATAATGCACAACAAAGCTACAACGAACCACGCACGATGCGTCGGGATCTGATTAAAGATGGGGTAAGACCGAGCGATATCGTGCTGGATTATGCAGGCTTTAGGACTTTGGATTCTATTGTTAGAACCCGTAAAGTCTTCGATACTAATGATTTTATTATCATTACTCAGCGCTTCCATTGTGAACGTGCACTGTTTATTGCCTTACAGCAGGGGATCCAAGCGCAATGTTTCGCCGTACCTTCACCCAAAAATATATTGAGTATCCGTATTCGTGAAGTCGGCGCTCGGCTGGCTGCACTGGCCGATCTCTACCTCTTTGATAGCGAGCCCCATTTTTTAGGCCCGATGATCCCCATTCCCAGCCAAGCGCAATTACCTAAGCATGGACCGACCTACCCGGCTGTCACCCCTGAACAACTGGTTGAGCTGGAAAAGCAGTAACCTGTATGTTGTTCTACTTGTTTAACACATCCTGTAAGGCGGGTTTCACTTCCTGATAATGAAACACAAATCCAGCCTCATGAAGTCGTTTAGGCACCGCCTGTTGACCGCCCAGCACTAGCGTTGCAGACTCCCCCATAAGTAGCCGTATGACGCTGGCAGGTACACGAAATAACGTCGGACGATGGAGAACCTCTCCAAGTTGTCGACTAAATTGTGCATTTCGTACCGGATTCGGTGCGACCATATTAAATGCACCCTCGGCATCATGGTGATTCAGTAAAAAAACAATTCCCCTGACCATATCCTCGATATGGATCCACGGCATAAACTGTTGGCCATTTCCCAGCGGGCCGCCCAATCCGACACGAAAAGGCAAAACCATTTTCGTAAGGGCGCCACCGGTTGGTGAGAGCACGACGCCTGTGCGCAGTAAGCAAACGCGTGTTGCCTCACTGGTCGCTGCCCGTGCTAAGGCTTCCCATTGCGCGCAAAGTTGCCAGCTAAATTCATGATGTTTCGCAGAATGTTCCTCGTCCACCACCTCCTCTCCCTGATCACCGTAATAGCCGACTGCAGAACCCGAAATAAATACCGCAGGAGGCTTGAGACTTGTCGTGATGAGTGAAGCGAGCTTCTCCGTCAGCTGCCAGCGGCTATCACAGAGCTTTTTTTTCTGTTCTGGCGTCCAGCGCTTATCAGCAATCGGCTCTCCCGCCAGATTAATCACCGCATCGAAACCATCTAGGGAGGTTTGGTCGGCGAGTGTTTCCCATACCGTGACTTGACGACCCACATATTGAGTCGCGCGGTGAGGCGAACGTGTCAGAATAGTCAGTTGATGAGACTGACTGAGTAGCGCATCGACCAGTCGACGGCCAATTAATCCCGTCGCGCCAGTAATTAAAATATTCATATATTATAAACCTCTCATTGACTCACCCTACTCTAGGCTCAGTACCCTGCTAATCAGCATAGTCTATATTGCAGTATCGAGTGGTTGTAGGAGACGGTCGATAAATCACTTCGCTAAGTGGGCGCGAGACTCGCGCTCTAACCCAGCCGTAAAACGAGGCACTTTTTCGAGGAATTCAGCATCCCTGTGCTCGGTATACATAGCCAGTAGGGTATATCAGGGGGGCGGCGGGATATTGACGAACCTATCGACTGGCGAAAACCGTTAATCTACCCGGTGAATCCTGCTCGTCGTTGCCGGGTAGAATGTTCGTGGGAATGACCTTGGTCTTTTTCTCGTCGTACCAGAGTCAGCGCGGTATGTTATTACCGCTATAGCAAGCGAGAGAAAGTTTCAAACCATAGAAAAAAGACAGCGTGAGTCTCAAAGTCGAGAGATTAGCCTATATTTTTAAATGGAAATAGGGACTCAATGGGGTACTATGTCACCTATAAAGAGAACGTTATATGAGTCACGCTATCGAATTTATTGAGACATCCCTCTTCACTCGGCAAATTCGAGCAATTGCTACGGATAGTGAGCTTAAAGATTTACAGAGCGAGCTTATCGAATCACCGGATAAAGGTGACTTAATAACGGGAACGGGTGGCCTGCGAAAAATCAGAATGGCGACTGGTAACCAAGGCAAAAGTAGCAGCGCCAGAGTGGTCTATTTTCTGGCGACAGAAGAAGTCATCTATCTGGTCATGGCTTACTCGAAAAGCGCGAAAGAAAGCCTCACCGAGGCTGAGAAAGCGGAACTGAAAAAACTGACCAAACGACTCAACGATGAGGTGTAGCATGAGCATTTTTAACGAACTGAAAGCATCCCTTGAAGAAGCCGTCGCTATCAAGAACGGAACCGTCGCGCCGTCACGTGTTACTCGCTATGACGTGGCGGATGTGAAAGCTATCCGTGAAAAACTGAACGTTTCACAGGCTGAAATGGCAAGAGCATTGGGTACTAGCCTCGATACCATCAAAAGCTGGGAACAAAAACGGCGTAATCCGACCGGGCTGGCGGCAAAGGTACTGGCGACGATACAGGACGACCCCGAGTTTTTCAACGCACTGGCAGCACACTAGAAATTTCCCCTAACTCACTAATATCCCGCATCAACTTGCCGCCGTCAGGCAAGTCTCTTAAGAGCGAGTCGTCCATCGGGTGAGCCATCGCCAAGCGCTCTCAAGAGGACCTTGGCGGAAGCTACGCAGCCAAAAAGACGAAAAAACCAGATTAACTAGCCAAACCAGTGGCACGACCGCTAAGAGCTGCAGTCGAGTAAGCTGCATAAAATAGCCCATAACTGAGAAGATAAAAGTGCAGACTAGGGTTTGTAACAGGTAATTGCTCAATGCCATCCGACCGACTCGGATGAGTGATGCGGTGATTTTCCAAGTAGAAAGACGCTGCCAATGGGCATGTAATAGCGCAATATAGCCCAGTGCAAGCAGTGGGCTGCCTAATTCACGCGGAATTTGAAGCCAAAAGCCGCTCCAGCGAAACGCCCAGCCCGTTGCATATTGTAAATAGGTGCCAATCCCCGTAATAATAATGCCCAGCGGCAGTAAAATCCGGTAACAACCGCGATAATGAGCAGGGGTGCGTTGCCCAAGCATCCAGCCTTTTCGGGTTAATGCCGCGCCGATAAGCATCAACCCAGCAAGTTCCCAACCGTACTGCGTGACTAAGGCAATTAAGCGACCATCAAATTGTGCCAAACGGTTTTGAATAGCGAGCCATCCACCTGCTAATTTTATCGCACGTTCTGTCGCAATTTCAGCCGGTTGTGGTAACCAATCACTGCCCGGTGTATGGCCAGAGATCAGCGCATAACCGACTAATAACCCAACCCCTGCCAGATAAAAAAGTACACCTGTGCGTAATAAGTTTTCGTTATCATCACTCGCGGCAATAATTCGGTATACAGCAAGTCCCGTTGCCCCCCAAGCCAACAGAATATCACCTTCCCAAAGTAAGAGGCCATGTAGTAGGCCAAACAGCACTAGCCATGCCAAACGGTGTCTGATCCAGGATAATCCTCGCGGTAATTGGAAAATAATACCTGCCCCAAACAACAATCCTAATAGGGATAAAAATTTCAACTCTGCGAACAGATCGAGAACTGCCCATAACAACGTCGTCGCAGGGGAAGGCGTGCCCTGCCATGCTGGATTTAAGTAAGCCGCGGCGGGTAGCCCAAAGCTGACGATATTCAGCAGGAGGATCCCGAGTATAGCCAGCCCACGGAGGCAGTCGATTTGAGGATAACGAGGCATAGCGGTGGGGTCTCAGTGGGCCAGGTCGTCTCCTGGCCATGGGATCATCAATTATTACGAATTGTCCGTAAAAACTCTTGGCGCGTATTTTGGCTCGTTTTAAATAAGCCACCTAGCGATGTCGTAGTGGTAGCACTGGTCGCATCTTTTACGCCCCGTGCTTTAACACAATAGTGTACGGCATCAATACAGACGGCAACATTGTTAGTACCAAGCAAGGTTTGTAATGCAACTAGCACTTGCTGTGTCAGTCGCTCCTGTACTTGCGGCCGTTGCGCGAAAAACTGCACAATACGGTTGATTTTAGACAGACCAATCACCTTATCCTTCGGAATATAAGCAACTGTCGCCTTACCATCTATTGTCACAAAATGATGTTCACACGTGCTGGTCAACGTAATATCACGTACCGTCACCATCTCATCGACTTTCATTTTGTTTTCAATCACCGTGATCTTAGGAAAATTGGCATAATCTAAGCCGGAGAAAATCTCATCGACATACATTTTGGCCAAGCGGTTAGGCGTCTCCATCAAACTGTCATCGGTGAGATCGAGGTTAAGCAGCAACATCACCTCACGCATATGTTCTGAGATTTTTTGCTTACGCTGTTCACTTTCTACGCGGTTAACCGGCGCATTCAAAGGGGTTTCAAGCCCGCGAGCCAGCAACGCTTCATGGACCAGCATTGCTTCCTGACTTAATTCGGACATCGTATTCATTCTCCAGCAGGTAATACCCCGTCATAATAAGTACGGGTAATCTTTTCCCTTATTGTGAAGCACTCTGCGTGGTTAATCCAGCCCTTCGCATCATTGTTCGCATTTAGCGATAGCTTGAGTCAAACGGTCACAGCCCCTACACTAACATTCTCTCAATGACTCAAGGCAGCCTAATGGATCTCGTACAGTTAAAAATGTTTTGTGTTGTGGCAGAGTGCGGGTCAATAGTCAAAGCCGCCGAGCAGCTCCATCGTGTTCCCTCAAACTTAACTACACGTCTCAAACAATTAGAAGAAGAAGTGGCCAGTCCGCTCTTTATTCGAGAGAAGCAGCGTTTACGCCTGTCACCAATTGGCCATGATTTTTTAACCTACGCGCGGAAAATTCTGCAACTGAGCGAAGAGGCTTTACAACTCACTCGTTCGGCAGAACCTTCAGGTGCGTTAACGTTAGGAAGCCTTGAAAGTGTTGCCGCAACACGCTTGCCCGCACTACTCTCCGCCTATCATCGACGTTATCCTGCGGTACAACTCTCTTTAGTGACCGGAACCTCTGGCGAGATCCTAGAAGGCGTGATTAAAGGTGAACTGGCGGTAGCACTGACCGACCAACCACCGCCTCGTCCTGATATCATTTGCGGTCATCATTATCAGGATCGATTAGTGTTAATCACTAATCCTGCACATCCAGCGGTAAGTGTGGCCAATGATGTGACAGGTGAGACATTTTTCGCGTTTCGTAATAGTTGCTCTTATCGGCATCGCTTAGAGCAGTGGTTTGCACAGGCTGAGGTGACTCCCGGCCCGATTATGGAGATACAGTCCTACCACGCTATGCTTGCCTGTGTGGCGGGCGGAGCCGGTCTTGCCGTCATCCCCTACTCGCTACTCAGCCAACTGTCCGACCATACGCGCGTTGCGGTACACCAACTGCCTGATAGCGTCAGTCGACTTCATACCAGTTTAATTTGGCGTCGTGAAGGGGATACCCCCAATGTTAGGGCGTTAAGTGCGTTGATGGCAGAAATTTATCCACCAGAATAAAGGCCATCATCGTGCTTAGCGATCATGGCCTTTAGCCTTAACTATCGATACGCTTTCCTGCTTTAAAACGCGGGAAATTCATCTCTTGATAACGAATGATATGCCCACCACGCACTAAGCGATAGCCTAGCCAGATCAGTAAAAACAGTGGAATACCAATATAGGTCGCAGCCACTCCATACCAATCAATTTTATCGGCAAGAAAGGCTTGGTAGTTCTGACCAAGTGTAATAATGAGACATAGTCCAAAGGCAAAAATAGGCCCTAATGGAAAGAAACCTGAACGATAGGGTAAATCATTCAAATCATAACCTTGAGCAAGGTAGCCTCTACGAAAACGATAGTGACTAATCGCAATACCCAACCAAGCAATAAATCCGGTCATCCCCGATGTGTTCAACAACCATAAATAGACGGTTTGGTTACCAAAACGTGAAGAGAGAAAACAGAGGCCAGCAATCACTGTCGTGACAATCAGCGCATTACGTGGCACACCGTTTCGGGTCAATACCGCAAATATTTTAGGCGCTTTACCTTCCGTAGCTAAGGTATAAAGCATACGCGTTGAAGCATACATACCCGAATTACCGGCAGAAAGTACCGACGTTAGAATAACGGCGTTCATCACTGCTGCTGCGGATAATAGCCCGGCGTTTTGGAAAACTAACGTGAACGGACTGACGCTGATATCGCCAACATCATTACGTAATAAGCGTGGATCGGTATAAGGCAAAATCAGACTAATAACTAAAATCGCCAAAACATAAAAGAGCAAAATTCGCCAGAAAACCTGACGTACTGCGCGAGGAATATTTTTCTCAGGCTCTTCTGACTCACCCGCTGCGATACCGATAAGTTCAGTCCCTTGGAAAGAAAAACCGACAATCATTGCCACGCCAATCATCGCAGGAAATCCCCCGACAAAAGGTGCATCGCCCATTTGCCAGTTTTTGATGCCACCATTCTCTGCACCGTGCAGAATTCCGACAATCATTAATACACCGACGGCGATAAAGATCACGACAGTGATGACTTTAATCAGCGAGAACCAATACTCTGCTTCGCCAAAACCTTTCACTGAAATCACATTGAGTAAGAAAATCACCGCGAGGAATGAGGCGCTCCAAATCCACCCTGGTACATCTGGAAACCAATAGTTCATCACAAGTTGTGCGGCAACTAAGTCGACGGCAATAGTGACCGCCCAGTTGTACCAGTAGTTCCATCCTAGAGCAAAGCCAAACCCTTCATCAACATATTGCGAGCCATATGTTGAAAAAGAACCCGATACCGGCATATAGGCAGCAAGCTCCCCTAAGCTGGTCATTAAGAAATACACCATCAAACCGATAATGGCATAGGAGAGTAATGCGCCTCCCGGACCCGCTTGAGAAATACTGGCTCCTGATGCAACAAATAAGCCGGTGCCAATTGAGCCACCAATCGCGATCATGGTGAGATGACGGGCTTTTAGCGAGCGTTTTAAACCCGATGCACCCGTTTTAGAAGAATTTGAATTCATAGAATAAAACTTATCTGGCTAAAAATGAGCGCGATTGTAGCAATTGCTGTGCCACTGGCTAGCACAAACTTTACTGTTATAAGTTACCTTCATAATCTTAAGAAGATCATTAGCCAAACGCTACTCAACGACCTGATGGCAATAGGTTAGAAAACGCTCAATAGCGCGCGAACGCTGCTTTTGTTGATGCTGAATAAGGTAGAGGGTACGTGTCATCGTCGGCAGAGGTGCACGCACTTCCCGTAAAAGGCCGCTATCAAGTAAATCACTGATTACGCGTCGGGATAAACAGCTCAATCCCATACCATAACGCACCGCATGTTTAATCGCTTCCGAGTTTCCCAACTCCATTGTCACATGGTAATGAGGGAGTTTACTTAACAGGAGATAATCGACCAGTTCACGTGTCCCGGAACCCTGTTCGCGTAAAATCCAAGGCGAATTAGCTAAGGTTTCTAATGTGATGGGTTGTTTAAAGATTGCGGCGGAGGGCGCAGCAAAGATCACTAATTCATCTTCTAGCCACGGCTGGCTCATGATGTCATGTTGATGACAAGGGCCTTCGATTAAGCCAATGTCTGCCTTGAAGTGCGCTACGGCATCAATCACCTCTTGGCTATTACCCACGTTGAGTTCAAGACGAGCATCTGGGTAATCACGGCGATAATCGGCAATCACTGCTGGGAGTAGATAATTACCAATCGTACTGCTGGCCGCCAATGACAACGCTCCATGCCCTTGCTTAAAGAGCACTTCAATATCATTAGCATGATCCAACAAAGCCATAGCACGAGGATAGAGTAATCTTCCGTGCTCATTAATGATTAAACGCTTGCCTGCCCGATCAAATAATTGTACACCGAGTTGGCCTTCTAAATCGGTTAATGACGCACTGACAGCGGATTGCGAAAGCGCAAGAACTTGCGCGGCATGAGTGGTTGAACCACTTTTTAAAACTTCTGTAAAAACAGAAAGTTGCCGTAGTGTGATGTGCATAGGGTAAGTCCCTGACCTTAACACTTAAAGAAAACATTTACGAACTGCTCAAAGTAATCAGTTTACCAGTTTTAACGATTAATAATAGAATCATCAACAAATTAATGATTGAAGTCACATCCCCCTTCACGCGACGAGTCAGGGAAATACCATGAAATATATTGGAGCTCATGTTAGCGCCTCAGGCGGCGTATTTAATGCCGTTACACGGGCACATGAAATCGGTGCGACTGCTTTTGCACTGTTTACAAAGAATCAGCGTCAATGGAAAGCCGCCCCCCTTACGCAAGAGACTATCGACTTGTTCCGCCAAGCCTGTAGCGACTATCAATTTGGGCCACAACAAATTTTGCCTCATGATAGTTATCTGATCAATCTCGGGCATCCTGTTGCAGAAGCCTTAGAGAAGTCACGGCTGGCCTTTATTGATGAGCTAGAACGCGCAGCTGCCTTAGGAATAGCCTTGCTTAATTTTCACCCCGGAAGCCATCTTCAGCAAATATCGCCCACTGACTGTTTAAAACGAATTGCCGAGTCGATCAATATTGCACTCGACAAGACCTCTGGTGTCACCGCAGTCATCGAGAATACTGCCGGACAAGGTAGCAATTTAGGTTTCGAGTTCGAGCATTTAGCAGAAATCATCCACCATGTTGAAGATAAATCTCGTGTCGGTGTCTGTATCGATACTTGCCATGCTTTTGCCGCAGGTTACGACTTACGGACTGTCGAAGATTGTGAAAAAACCTTTGCTAACTTTGAGCGAGTTGTCGGTTTTAACTATTTACGCGGCATGCATTTAAATGATGCAAAAAGCCAATTCAACAGTCGAGTTGATCGTCATGACAGTCTTGGCGAAGGCAATATTGGTCACACCCCTTTTCAGTGGATTATGCAAGATGCCCGATTTGATAATATCCCGCTTATTCTAGAAACGATTAATCCCGATATTTGGGCAGAAGAGATTGCCTGGCTCCGCGCCCAGCAATAGCGTTTAGCGGCTATCCGACGCAAGAATAAGGCCATCATCTAAAAGATGATGGCCTTATACATCAGTAACCGACTGAGTATTGTATTACGCAGTGAGAGGTTCTGGGCGTTTAAGGATAGCGTAGGCGATTCCCGCTACTACCGCACCGGCTGCAATAGCTCCAATGTACCCTAATACCGGCGTAATCGCTCCAGGAATTAAGAAGACGAAGATGCCGCCATGTGGTGCCATTAATTTCGAGCCAATCGCCATCGTAATCGCTCCGGTCAGTGCGCCACCAACGATACAGCAAGGCAGTACACGCAGTGGATCACGCGCGGCAAAAGGAATTGCTCCTTCAGTGATGTAGCACAGTCCGAGAATAATCGCCGCTTTACCGCCCTCTTGTTGGGCTTTCGCAAATTTACTGCGTGCAATAAAGGTCGCTAATCCCATCGCCAGTGGCGGTACCATACCAGCAGCCATAATCGCCGCCATTGGGCCGTAGGTCGCTGAACTCAGTAGTCCAACCCCAAAAGCATAAGCAACTTTGTTAATCGGGCCCCCCATATCACTGCATTGCATGGCTCCTAATACAGCCCCCAGTAACACGGCGTTTGCCGTTCCCATTGTGCCCAACCAGTGTGTTAAAGACTCCATGATGAAGGCAACAGGTTTACCGACAACATAAATCATCAATAACCCAGTCACTAAGCTCGCCACAAGAGGAATAATAAGAATCGGTTTTAGCGCTTCCATACTCTGTGGCAGCTTTAACTTACCGCTAATCATCTTCGCCGCATAACCGGCGATAAAACCAGCAATAATCCCCCCCAAAAAGCCGGCACTTAAGGTAGACGCTAACATCCCACCGATTAAACCTGGCGTTAAACCCGGGCGGTCAGCAATAGAGAAGGCAATATATCCTGCTAATACCGGAACCATTAATGCGAAAGCCGTCTTTCCACCAATTAGCATCAATGCGGCTGCTAACGTTCCGTCCTGCTTAAAAGCGTTAATCCCAAAAGCGAAGGAAAGTGCAATACATAATCCACCCGCTACCACCATCGGTAACATATAGGACACACCGGTCAACAGATGGCGATATGCTCCAGACTTCTCTTTCTTTTCGCCACTGTTTACAGAAGCTGAAGCACTGCTGTTTGATGGCTGATAAGGTTTAGCTTCCACTAAGGCTTTATCAAATTCTTGTGCTGTCTTTTTCAGCGCTAGCCCTGTAGAAGTTCGGTACATCGGCTTACCGGCAAATTTAGCCAGATCAACGTCAATATCTGCTGCGATAAAAACAATATCCGCTTCAGCGACTTCTTCGGGGGTGATCGGGTTACCTGCACCCACGGACCCACGCGTCTCCACGCGTACTGGCCAACCACGCTTTTTGCCTTCAGCTTCAATCGCTTCTGCCGCCATAAATGTATGAGCAACACCGGTTGGACAAGCGGTTACTGCCACAATTTTTTTCATTGATGAAGGTGAATTGGCTACCGCTGTCTGTGTAGCCTTCGGTGCTTGCCAAACACTTGCCGTCGATACGGCATGCTCAATCGCCTGATCGCCCTGAGTCAGTATTGATTGACTGTCAACTGATGCCACTTTTTTTCCATTCAGAGGTGAAGTCACCTGCGCGATATTACCCGCGATAACAACGGTGTCCGCATCTTCGACCGAAGAGAGTGTATAGTGAGGCTTTTCGGCAAGCGTTTTTTCAAACGCTTGCTTGACCAACTGTGCCGACGCTAAACCCAGTGAAGCATCGGTAATTAACGCTATTTTCATCTTTACTTTCCTCTACTGCTGCTGTTCGGTAACGGAGTGTAATTCAACACGCGTCATCATCGCCGCTAACGCTGAGCGGTCGGTAACGCCGACATTACTTTGACTCACCGCCAATGCGGCAACGGCAGTCGCTAGGCGTAGCGTATGTTCACTGGTCTCGCCCATCAGTAAACCATAGATGAGTCCGCCTACCATTGAATCCCCTGCACCGACGGTACTGACAATATTGCAAGCCGGTGGTTTTGCTAACCATGCACCAGACGCGTTGACCCATAGCGCTCCGTCTGCGCCAAGAGAAACCACTACATGACTGATCCCTTGATCCCGTAATGTCTGTGCCGCAGTAATAATATCGCTTAACTCAGGCAGCGCACGGCCTGCCCACATTTCTAATTCACGACGGTTCGGTTTCACTAACCAGGGCGAAGCCAGCAATCCGGCATCCAACGCAGCGCGGCTACTGTCAAACACCAAACAGGGACATTGTTGACGTAGGGCTTTCATCCAGTCGGTAAACTCATCAAGCGCAATCCCTTTTGGTAGACTGCCGCTGACACACACCATGTCAAATTGCCCCACCCAACTGAGGGAATCTTGCTTAAAATGCTGCCAATTCTCGGCACTCACCTCAAAGCCTGAGAAGTTCAAGTCAGTGACATCACCGCCTTTCTCAGTCACTTTGATATTGATACGCGTCCGACCCTCCACGACCTGAAAGCGATTAACCAAACCGAGTTCAGTAAATAGCTGCTCAAATCCCTCAATATTTTCACGCCCAAGCAGACCGCCCACCGTGACATCAACGCCTAGATTTTTCAGAACTTTGGCAACATTAATTCCTTTGCCAGCAGCATGCAGCCCAGTAGTCTCGACCAGATTAACTTCCCCGCGCTCGATTTCAGGCGTAAACCCAACTAAATCATATGCAGGGTTTAGTGTAATTGTTGCGACACGGCGGCTCATTCAGCACCCTCCCCCAATCCACTTGCAATGGCTTCGCCGATCGCTTGGATCGCTTCACTTGCTTGGGGCCCCGATGCGGTAAAGCGCAAGCGATGTCCTTTTTTAACCCCTAATGCAACCACTTTCATTAGACTGCGACCGTTCGCAGGTTTGCCACTGCCGTCCAAATTGATCACACTGACATCACAATCGAACTGTTTAATGACGGTTACTAATGCGGTACCAGGACGGGCATGTAAACCGTGTTCATTTTTGATCACAAATTCTTCGGTGACCGTGTCATCACCTAAACTGACTTCACTGGTCAATAAGGCTAATACGCCTGCTGCATCAGCGGTCAGTAATGCAGATATCTGGTTATTGTTCATTAACTGCGTTAAATAATTAACCACAGTAAGCGGTTGCGTATCAGCCGTTGAACAGGTGATAAGTAAGGCGACTGGCTCTCCTGACTCAAGCGTTATCGGGGCACTAGGTCGGCTAACCGCCACGGCACTAAACAAATTTCCTTGAGCCTCATCTTGCAACCAAATACCTTGACCAATGTGTAAAGGTTGAGTCGCTAATATATTCGCCACAAATTGTGGAGAGACTGCATGGATCGATTGTAAACGGCCGGCATTGATGGCCTGTAGGGTAATAAGGTCTTGAGCCTGCACACCCAGCGTAATTAATGAGGTATCAAATCGGAACTCTGCGGGTTGTTTTTCACCCATCAAAATTGCCCGTAACTCTTCAGCTGAAGCAGTTTTAATCGTTTCAGCGATGGTTTCATCACTCAACACATGAGTCAGTTGACGTAGTAACGCGAGATGTTCATCAGATTTTGCTGCAATACCAATAACAACATAAGCCGTTTGCTCTGCTCCCCAAGCGATACCTTGTGGGAATTGAAACACTTGAACACCAGTATTAAGCACAAGATCGCGAGTATCAGTAGTGCCATGTGGAATAGCAATACCGTTACCTAGATAGGTCGAGGTCTGCTGTTCACGCGCTAACATCCCATTGACATAACCATCACCCACATTCCCGGCACTAGCCAGTGCGGCGGCAACTTGACGTATAGCATCTTCTTTATCGGTGGCTGAGGCGCCAGTATGAATCGCCTGAACTTCGAGCTGGAACATAATTTTCCTCGCTATAGGTTGAATCGTTTCAGCAGCTTATTTAGCGGGTTTTATATCAAAAATTCCGCTAAATAATTTTGAGTTAACGCACAAAATTTGAATTTAAATAAGAGTTTACCGAATTCAGTTTGGTGTTAACGAATAAGGGGCCGTTGCGGCATCCAAATCAAGTAAATAGATCAGTGCCTCCTCACGTGAGTTGGCACACATATCTTTATGAGGCTGAAGGCCAGCACAAACCGCAGGACGTAAAGGAGAGGTAAAAATCCGGCAATGATTCTCTTCGTCCAATTGTACACAGCGAACACCCGCTGGCTTACCTTGGGGCATACCCGGTATAGAGGAAGAAATTGATGGTGCGATGCAACATGCACCGCAGTGACTGCGACATTCCATAGCCAACAACTTACTTAAGAGTTGTGAATGAATGTGAGTATCTGAATGTCGACAGTAATATGCAATATAAATTTTATGACAATAATGAGTCTACGTTTGATAAATACAGAACTAGAATCACTATTTTTCTTGTGTGTTGGTCATCGTGCGAGTATTTTTCACGCATTCTTACCTACTCATAGTATTAATTAGAGGTCATCAATGCCGAAGGCAAACGAAATAAAACGCGGTATGGCGGTCAGTTGGAATGGTAAACTCCTGCTTGTTAAAGATATTGATGTGCAAAGTCCTAGCGCACGCGGGGCAGCAACACTTTATAAAATGCGGTTTACGGATATCCGTAGCGGGTTAAAAGTTGAAGAACGTTTTAAAGGTGATGATATCGTCGATACCATCCAGCTCAGCCGCCGTTCAGTCAGCTTTTCTTATACAGACGGCAATGAATATGTATTCATGGATGATGAGGACTATACCCCATACAGCTTTACGAAAGATCAAATAGAAGAAGAGCTACTGTTTATCCCTGAAGGCGGATTACCAGGCATGCAAGTTCTGCTTATGGATGATCAAGTTTTAGCATTAGAACTGCCTCAAACTGTCGATCTGGTTATTATCGATACCGTTCCAGGAATCAAAGGCGCTTCTGCCAGTGCACGCACAAAAGCGGCTACCTTAACGACAGGCCTTACTGTACAAGTTCCTGAATACCTGAGTAATGGCGATAAAATTCGCGTTCATATTCCAGAACGTCGCTATATGAGTCGTGCCGATTAGTTAACAATGGAATGAGTATTATGCGTCAATCTAACTTCCCAGCCATCATCCTATTAAATCTGCTTGGTGTTTGCCTGTTCTTTTCATGGTATCTCCCGGCAAATCATGGATTCTGGTTTTCACTGGATAAGTCTATTTTTTATAGTTTCAATAACGAAATGGTGAAATCCCACGCTTTTGCCATCTTTGTTGCTATTACTAATTATCGAGGATTTGATGTTATCTCGCTGTTAGTGATGGCTGCCTACTTTTATTCCTTTTGGCGAAATAAAGACAGCGATGGGCGTAAATGGATGTTGGCATTAGGCTTCACAATGCTAATCACCGCTGTAGTGCTTAACCAGTTAGGCCATCTTATTCCGGTCAGTCATCGCAGCCCTTCATTATTCTTTACCGATGCTCATCGTGCAGGAGCTCTTACCGGTATCCCCACAAAAGATGGCTCTGCGGATAGCTTTCCTGGCGATCATGGCATGATGCTAATGATTTACGCCTGTTTTATGGGACGCTACTTTGGGCGTAAAGCCTTTATTATCGGGTTGATTATTCTCTGCATATTTGCGCTACCACGTGTTATGGCAGGCGCTCATTGGTTCACAGATATCTCGGTAGGATCATTGTCAGTCGTATTGGTGGGTCTTAGCTGGTGTCTGTTAACACCACTAACCGATAGGATAATTGAATGGATTTATCGTAAACTCCCCAGCAAAGCGTAACGCGCTGCTGTATTTTTTGCCTTTCCGGGAGGCTCAGCTCCCGGATATTCCCTGACTTAGTCCGCAAAAATAAGCCTAACAAAGTTTTTTTCTATTAAGATCAAAAAAAGTCTTAAAAACTCTCGCTAGTTAACATTTTCTACGGTAATCTCAAATAACGCTTAGCCCTTGTAGTCAGGGGGGTAGGCATTAAATGATGACGAAGAAATTTACATCTAGATATAATTCATAAATTGTCTTCTTTGTTATTTTTGATAATCTCATAATCAGTGCATTGGCGAACGACAATATGTCGTAAGGACATCGAAGGAAACTGCTTAATATGGTCAAATCTCAACCAATTGTGAGATACTTGTGGCGGGCTGTTCCAGCAATTGCCTTAGCAACACTGCTAAGTGCGTGTAGTAGCCACCCAACTTCCACAGCCAATTTAGAGAAACATGACGTTAGCAACCGGAACGGTTTTTTACTTCAAGCTTCTCAGGATCAATTTGAAGAACTGGTTCAAAACGTCGATATTAAATCGAAAATCATGAATCAATATGCGAGTTGGAAAGGGGTTCGTTACCGACTAGGTGGTGAATCACGTCGTGGCATCGATTGTTCAGCTTTCGTACAACGGACTTTCCGTGAACAATTCGGTCTATCTCTACCACGCTCAACCGCAGACCAGCAAGATACCGGACGCTACATTAATAGAAATAAGCTCCGACCCGGTGACTTAGTCTTGTTCAAATCAGGATCGACTGGAAGACATGTCGGCATCTATTTGGGTAATAACGATTTTGTTCATGCTTCAACAAGCAGTGGAGTCATGATTTCAAACCTTAATGACAATTATTGGAAAGCCCGCTATCGTGAAGCGCGCAGAGTACTTAGTAACTCTAACAGTTAATTTTCATAAGGTCTGACAAACGTTCGCTAAAAAAACGCTGTCCTTCGCAGCGTTTTTTCATTTCCATTATCCTACGATAATGGCTTTTGCAGTTCTGCCGGTAAATTAATGCTTAATATTTCCGCCTCTGTCAGTGCACGATACTCTCCCGGCTCCAGACTTTCATCCAACGTGATATCACCGACACTCTCACGATGTAACGCTTCAACATGGTTACCGCAGGCGGCAAACATACGTTTGACTTGATGATAACGGCCTTCAGATAGTGTCACCCTCGCCTCTTTATCCCCAATAATGGTTAACACTGCAGGTTTAGTCAGCTCAGTTTCGCCTTGTAACATGATACCTGCTGCAAAGCGCGCGATTAACGTTGGATCAACCGTTTCAGCCAAAGAGACACGGTAAGTTTTTTCACAATGGTGGCGGGGTGAGGTGATACGGTGTGACCATTGACCATCGTCCGTTAATAAAACGAGTCCGGTGGTATCAATGTCTAAACGTCCCGCAGCATGAAGTTTCCATGCCATAGGCTCTTCAATAAAATAGAGGATTGTTGGGTGTTGTTCATCTTCCGTCGCACAGACATAGCCTACTGGCTTATGCAGCATATAGTAACGTGGGCCGTGCTGCTGATGAAGAACATTACCATCATAAGCAACTTCGTGTTCTGGCAGCACTTTAAATGCGGCCTCGCGCACCACTTCTCCATCAACAGTGACATTGCGCGCTCTAATTTCACGGCCAGCAATGGCACGGCTAATTTCGAGTTGTTGGGAGATAAATTTATCGAGTCGCATGGTTCTGTCAGCCTATTCGGGGGTTATACATAAAGTTATGGTAGTATACCTCGAAGCGACACCCACTGTCAGTGTGTAACCCTACGTCTACCTGAGTTCCTATCCGATGACTTTTACGCTACGCCCCTATCAACAAGAAGCCGTCGAGGCTGCGGTACACTATTTTCGCCAAGAACAACGCCCGGCGGTAATTGTGTTACCTACTGGGGCCGGAAAAAGTCTGGTCATCGCTGAACTCGCACGTATCGCTCGAGGGCGTGTGTTAGTGTTGGCACACGTTAAAGAGCTCGTCCGACAGAACCATGCAAAATATCGCGCATTAGGCTTAGATGCAGATATTTTTTCAGCTGGCCTTGCACAAAAAGAGAGTCAGAAAAAGGTTGTTTTCGGGAGTGTACAGTCGGTTGCCCGGCATCTGGATAAATTTGACGCGGTATTTTCATTAGTGATCGTGGATGAGTGTCACCGAATTGGTGACAGCGATCAAAGTCAATATCAGCAGATATTAGATTATCTCACACAGCGTAATGCACAATTACGTCTATTAGGCCTAACCGCAACACCTTTTCGCTTAGGTAAAGGATGGATTTATCACTTCCATTATCATGGTATGGTGCGAGGTGATGAAACAGCGTTGTTTTATAAATGTATCTATGAGCTACCGCTACGGTATATGATCAAACATGGCTATTTAGTTGAACCTCAACGTCTCGATATGCCAATTTTACGCTATGACTTTTCCTCCCTTGTCACTCACTCGCAGGGGCTATTTACAGAAAAAGCCTTAAATTTAAGTTTATCGCAGCAAAAACGCGTTACGCCCTCGATTGTTGCCGAAATTGTTCGGCATGCAGAAGGCTGTCGAGGCGTGATGATTTTTGCCGCCACCGTTCGTCACGCTGAAGAGATCCTCAGTTATTTACCTACGCAGAGCGCCTTAGTCTCGGGAAATACTCCAGGGGCCGAACGCGACGATATTTTACAGCGCTTTACCGAGCAACAACTCAAATATTTAGTCAATGTGGCTGTACTGACTACCGGTTTTGATGCCCCGCACGTTGATTTAATTGCCATACTGCGCCCCACCGAGTCGATAAGTCTTTATCAACAAATCATCGGCCGTGGCTTACGTCTTTATCCGGGTAAAACCGCCTGTATGATCCTTGATTATGCTGGCAACGATTACGACCTTTATCTTCCTGAAATTGGGGGGGCAAAAGGTGACAGTGAAAACCATCCGGTACAAGTGTTCTGCCCTCAGTGCCAGTTTGCGAATATTTTTTGGGGTAAATCACTGAGCGATGGCACAGTCATTGAACACTTCGGACGACGCTGCCAAGGGATAGTTGAGATTTCTGGATATCCGCAGCAATGCGACTTTCGTTTTCGCTTTAAATCCTGTCCACAGTGCAACGCCGAAAATGATATTGCTGCGAAAATTTGCCAAACGTGCGACACGGTATTGGTTGATCCCGATGATATGTTAAAAGCCGCACTCAAACTGCGTGATGCAACCGTATTGCGGTGCTCTGGAATGGGACTTAACCACGGGATAGATCAAAAAGGCGAATGGTTACGTGTAACCTATATGGATGAAGATGGGGCAGAAGTTCCCGAAACGTTCCGTTTACATACGCCAGCACAACGTCATTTTTTTGAAAAACAATTTCTGCGCTTACACAGCCGAGCGCCGGGTATTGCACTACATTGGCAGTCTGCAAAAGATATTGTGTCCCAACAATCATTATTACGACATCCCGATTTTGTTGTGGCACATCGCCAAAAAGCATTTTGGAAAATTCGTCATAAAGTCTTCGATTACCAAGGACGTTATAGAAAGGCAGACTCGGCAAGCTAGATCATTTGCCCTAGCTAGGTTTAATCGCTATAATGCCGCGCGCTTTGTGTCTATAAAGCGTCATTGAATAAACCTTCCGTTGCTGGGTCGCCTGTAGCGGAATTACTCTAAGAGAAAAATTATGTTTACTATCGAAGCACAAGTCCGTACAGAGCAGGGAAAGGGTGCGAGCCGCCGCCTGCGTTTAGCTAACCAATTTCCAGCCATCGTTTACGGCGGAAATGAAGCTGCAGTATCAGTGGTTTTAGACCACGATTTCGTTAACAACCTGCAAACCAAACCAGAATTCTACTCAGACGTTCTGACTCTGGTTATCGACGGTAAAGAAACGAAGGTTAAAGTTCAGGCTGTTCAACGTCACCCGTTCAAGCCAAAACTGCACCACATCGACTTCGTTCGTGCTTAATTGCTGAAGACGATATATAAGAAACGCCGCAATCGCGGCGTTTTTTTTTATGATTCTTTTAAACGACGTTGCAGTTGATCGCGCAAATTAGGCGGTGTCCCTTTGATGGTTAACGTATCGGTGGTCGGGTCCCAAAAAATACGCTCATTCAGCAACAAGGCATCGAAGTTTAGCGTTAGCCCTCCCCCACTGCCCGAAAATTTGGTTAATTGACGCAAAGTTGTGCGATCAGCGGGAAAGCTCTCCTCGAACTCATACCCTTTCTGCTCAGTAAAACCAGCAAAACTTTGTTCATTAACGGCTGGAAGCTGATGTGATAATTCCGTTATAGTGATGTCATCACCAGACTTTAATTGTTCACTACAATATTGATGCACTTGTTGACGATAATCCTGACGTGACTGCTTATCTAAACTGACCTCTTCACAATAATCGTCGACGGCTTGTAGGAGTGTTCTATTTTGTGCTTTGGTATCCAGACCTTGGCTTGCGCCTAGAAAGTCCATAAAGAAATCGGCAACTTTACGCCCCACACGTCCACGTAAAAAAGTTAAATAGCGTGTTGAATCGGGTTGAGTTTCCCATTCAGTTAAATCGATACGGGCAACAATGTCGGCATGATTGATATCAAGATAATGGGTCGTGCTAATTTCCAATTCTTCATTAACACGCATACTTGACTGACTATTTAATACTGAAATCAGTAAGTATTCGACCGCTAAGTAGCGATACTGTGCGAAGAGAACAATACCACCTTCGGCAAAAGGATACTTACCCAATTCATCACGCAGTCGACCGGTTGCTGCACGGGTAAAAGCGAGAAAATCCTGCTGCCCTTTTCGACAATCACGCAATGCCTCGCAAAGCTCGCTCTCTTCATTAAATAATCCATAGGCTTTGTTTTTCGCACTATAGACACGGTGCAGCTCTTCAAGCATCAGGTTAACGTCGTGCGTCGGCGCCAACAGTGAATCGCGTAACATAAGCGTTAAATTATCTTCATGCTTAATTAACTGATGGACCACAATCTGGTCAATATCCAGACTCATAGATAACTCCCTAAACAAATGAGGCACTATTGAATCATGCAGGCCCCGGACTGACAATCAGATTTGCCAAGCTCAACCCCGCCCCATCAGCGGGCTAAACGTGAAAAATAGCTGTACTGACACATATTTCATCATTTACTGGGTGAATCTTGATGAAAAATTACAGATATGAGCTCGGTTTTACAGTAGACTAGCTACTTTTTACAATGATATTAGTTGATACTATGCCACAGTTATCTCGTTATAGTGATTCACGCGTCGAGAAGCTTCTCGAAGAACTTTCTAAAGTCCTTGAAACGGACAAGGCCCCTACCGATTTGTCGCTAATGGTACTCGGTAATATGGTAACGAATTTGATCAATTCCAGTGTTTCACCTGCTCAGCGCCATGCGTTGGCTCGCTCCTTTGCTGCGGCTTTAGAAGCCTCTGTCAGCGAAGATTCAGCTCACTAATCACTAAAACGACGTCTATGGCCAATCACCAACAACAGTATCGCGAAAAAATCTCCAGCATGATTAGCTGGGGACATTGGTTTGCTCTCTTCAATATTTTGTTGGCATTGGTACTGGGTAGTCGTTATTTACTCATTAATGATTGGCCAGCATCACTGGCTGGCCGTATTTATGCTTATTGCAGTTGGTTAGGCCACTTTAGCTTTATTGTTTTTGCTGCCTATTTGCTGATCCTATTTCCTATCACTTTTTTTATTCGATCACAGCGATTGCTACGGGTTATTGCCTCAATTATTGCTACTTGCGGTCTCACACTGTTGCTCATCGATGCGGCAGTGTTTCAGCGTTTTCACTTACATTTAAATCCGATTGTCTGGCAATTGGTCGTCAATCCTGAACAAAGTGAGTTGACCCGAGACTGGCAAGTCATGTTTATTGCTGCACCTATCATTTTCCTGATAGAACTACTTTTTGCGACCTGGAGTTGGCAAAAACTACGTAGTTTAAATCGTCGCCATTATGCACGCCCGTTTGTCGCACTATTTATTACGACATTTTTTGCCAGTCACGTTATGTATATTTGGGCCGATGCAAATTTTTATCGGCCTATCACGATGCAAAAAAGTAATTTACCGCTTTCTTACCCTATGACTGCTCGCCGTTTTCTTGAGAAACACGGACTGCTTGACTCTGAAGATTATCAGCGGCGCCTTATCCAGCAGGGCGATCCTGACGCATTATCCATTGCCTATCCGCTAAACGATATTACCTTAGCCCCAAAAGCGGCAGGTTATAATTTATTGGTTATTACTATCGATAACCTCAGTGCTGAGGATGTGAATACAGCCTATCCATCATTGGCAGATTTTGCACAACAAAACGTTAATTTTACTCAACACTACAGTTCTGGGCCGAGCAGTGAAAACGGTTTATTTGGCCTATTCTATGGTATTTCATCAAGCTATTTAGACGGAATTCTGGCTTCGAGAATTCCATCAACTTTATTGACCACGTTAGCGAATCGCCACTATCAATTTGGCTTATTTTCAACTGACGGCTTTAAACAACCCTTTTACCGCCAAGCATTACTGACTGACTATACTATTCCATTACAACATCGTCAGTCAGATGCACAAACCGTTATGCAGTGGCAGAACTGGTATGAACAGCAGCAAGCGGGAACGCAACCTTGGTTCTCATGGATTGCACTACAAGGCGCGGCGAGCAATAATTCAAGTAGCCTAACTTATCAGCAAAATTCCGCTAGCACTGATAAACAACTTGCTGTGATTCTTAACGAACTGAGTCACAGTTCAGCATTCGATAAAACTGTGGTAGTGATCACCGGCTCACATGGCTTGCTCCTTAATCAACAAAAGTACTCGGCAAGTCAACGTAGTGTCTTACACGTTCCGTTAGTGATCCATTGGCCGAATACGCCAGCACAGTCCATCGATTACCTAACTGATCATCAAGATATTATGGCAACGCTTATGCAGCGTTTACTTGGTGTAATCACGCCTAGCTATGATTACACTCAAGGCCGCGATTTATTTACTGCGCTAGGACGTAACAACTGGGTAACCAGTAGTGATGATAATCGACTGATTATTACAACGCCTACTCGTTCTATTGTGCTGAATAATAACGGAAATTATAGCTCTTATGATACAAAGGGTAATAAACTACACGATGACACCCCTGAGTTAGGATTACTGCTACAAGTCTTAACAGAAGAAAAACGTTTTATTGCAAATTGATTATTAATAAATCAATTAGATCAGTAACATATTGCTTTTATAAAAAATCTCGGTACTATACTTTGCAGTGTTCGGCACGTAGCGCAGCCTGGTAGCGCACTGTCATGGGGTGTCAGGGGTCGGAGGTTCAAATCCTCTCGTGCCGACCAAAAATCCCAAAGAAAAGCAGCCACTTACGACTGCTTTTTTTGTGGCTGTGATTTACCAATGGTAAAAAGATGGTAAAAGTCTGGTAAAAGTCACCGACTAACCACGAGAAATAATGCGATGGTCAGCGGCTTACCTTTGCTGAATATCAGCTGCCATAAGATGAAATGATCCCCCTCCACCACTGTTGCCAGCGATACTTATCCAACCTAAGTTGGCGCAGACACTCAGCTGTTTCAATATCTGCCTGTAAGTCCTCGTCGCTATTTGTCCCGGCTTTGCTCGCCCCTTTGCATGGCGGGCTCATCATATCCGCTGAGGGTATTGGCATAATCAAGGGCTTGCTGGCGCAGCTGCACAGCAGACTGATCAAAATCACACTGGTTACGAGTCGGTACCTGCACATATTTCACCACATCCTTGTAAATGGTCCGATAAACCACCTTCCCTTCTTCTGCTGTTTTTGTTGCTAGCTGTTCCTGTTCAAGCCAAGCTTCGGATACCTGTAGCTGTTTGACTGCATAGTCACGGTTAACCTTTTCACTGTGACCGTACCAGCCTCTCAGGTAACCGGCATAAAACATACTGCTTAACAGTAAAAACCCTCCGGCTAATCCGGTTCCAACGGTTGCGAGTCTCATTGCTCTATCCCCCAACATACCAAAGCGCTTTCTTGGTCGCGTCGCAGTACCTGCCCGTAACAGTTATTTTCTCTCACCCGGCAGTCTCGGCCACCATCTTTAATCCACCAACGAATCGCCTCGCACGCACCCTTCCGATCTCCGGCATTAATACGTTGGTAGAAGGTTGAGGGAAAACATTTACCCGGACCGATGTTATAGGGACAAAACGAGGCGATCCCCGCTTTTTGCGGTTCAGTGAGTGGTACATGAATATTGCGCTCAACCCATGCCAATGCTTTGTCTCGCTCTAAGGCATTAACCACTTCACATTGCTCTGCGCTCAAACGCATGCTTGGCCAGACGGGTTTACCATTAACGTGAGTCGCCCCGCGACAGATGGTCCATGTTCCACGATCATGACCATCTCGATATGCTTTAAGGCTGTTTCCTTCTTTCTCATCAAGGAAAGCATCCAATACTACAGAGGCAGGCGCCCCCGTTAGAATCAGCCCCAAAACGGCGACACTTAGTTTGCTTGAGGGCTTATTCATGATTTAAGCTCCGTATCCTTCAATACGCGCTGAACTTTTGCCAGCACCTCATCCGTTTGTACTAAGTCATGATGTTCCGAGTGGCTGAGGTAATCGATTACTGCTCGCGTGCGCTGCCGATCGAGGCGCAGCGTTTCTGTGCGCGCTTGACGTTCTGCGCGTATCGCCTGTCGACGGTCCCACCAGCTGCAGTAGGATAAGAGAAAGCCCAGTATGGCTATCACAAGATAGGAAAGTTCGAGTGTTGAGATCCCTAATGCGGCCGCCAAAGTGGTAATCCCGTTACCCACCCACGATTGCCAGTTATTGTGTGAATTCATCCTGAATCCTCTATTCCCTGTTAATTACTGATCCAACCACCATTTTCACCCAGTTGCTGGAATGTCGCCGGTAAGCAGGGTCCGGCTTTATTGCCGCTTGCCGTGTGTGATGAGTAAAGTTTTACAGAAGAAAGCCCCTCGCTGATAATGCCGTAGGCTTTATTTGAATTGGTACTGCAGTTATGCAGGTGAACGACACCCCCACCAGTGACATACATTCCATTCCCTTCTTTTGACCCGTTAAACTGGGTATTCCAGGCGGATAATGCACCGCCGAGTACTTCGGCATTGGTGGTATTGCTGTTATTCATTTGGCTGCCCATCATTTCAATGTTACTGCCAGCACACACTTTGCAGGCGCGTACATTGCCACTATGACGACCATCATCATCACGGATATGCCCACCGATATTGGCAAACAGCCCCGCGATAACATTAAGTGTTGAAGAACAGTTTTGTAGCCAAATTGATCCACCAGCTTCGGCAACATAGCCATATCCCAGCCCGTGAGCAGCATCGTAACACTGGTTACTCTCACAACGTTTCAGGTAGATTTGCCCGCCGTCAAACGCCAGCACCCCCGCATCACCACCGCTCAGAAAAGAACTATATTCAGCGGACAAGAAAGCCCGGGCTGCCTGTGCGCCATAGTAAACTTTTGTCGTGGTCACAGATTTCAGGATCATTGCCGCACCATCCATCGCAAAATTGGCAACAGCGGTATTTGTCCATTTATCTCCACCTGCGGTTGGTCCAGCACCGATATATTTCACATTATTGACTTCCACATTGACACCACTGCCTTTAGCAATAATGCCATTATCGGTACCCAACTGGATTTCACCACCACGGATAATTAACTGACGTAATGCGCTGTTCGTTACCTGAATATTTTTATCCGCAATCGAACCATTAATAACGATAGTGACCGGCTGAGTGGCGGTTGTTTTGTCGAAATAAGTCACCGCCTGAGTTAACGTATCAAACAGCGTTGGTACCGTGACAGTGATGGGATCATTTAGTAACAGCGGGCACCAGTCATTGATACTGGTTTTGGAGCTTAATGGCCGTGACTGGCTATTTTTTCGTTTAGCGATATACAGTGATAAGCCGATACGCACAATTTCATTCATCTCGTAATCAACCGTTGAATTCCATTCACCTATCCCTCCTGTAATGTCACCAATTGATTTTTCCATTTCCGATGCCCGATCAGCAAGATTATCCAGCGCCTGCTGTGTCGTTGTTTTATCTTTATCGGGAGTCAGTGCGCCAACCTTGCCTGCACCGGTTTCTTTTTCAAGTTCGAGTAAAACATCTGCCGCAGTACCCTTATCAGGGAGAATTACGATCGGCTGACCTCCTGTATCGAAAGCGAGTAGTTTATTCGCCCTTTCTTTCGCGAGGGGTAAGAGTGATACGTTTTTCTCTGGCACACGCAGTGTCTGAGCTAAAGCCACTTGGTCGATATAGTGTTTCGTCGCGAAGTCCTGCTCGTCGATCGGGTCTGCACCATTGATAATCCGATAGTGCTGGGCGTTAAAGGGACCGGACAATAAAGGCCGCTGAAGGGTTAAATCCAGATATAACGAGATATGCTGTAGTGCCATCCAGAGCCGGTCAAAATCTTTGTTGAGGGTATCAGCGAGTAGATCGCCATTATCTTGATAATCGGTTGATCGATAGGCGGGAACGACACGTTCAAGCATGACGACACGTCCCGCAGTGGGTGGGGTTAAAAAGATTACGCTGCCGCCAGTGACCTTCCCCACATCAATGACACTAAAGCCACTGTCGATACGTTGTCCATCAATACTCACCTGAAGATCGTCCACACTGATCAGGTAAAATTCAAAGGTAAACACTGTGCTGGCTCCATTCGCTTGATAGCTATTGAATGGAAGTTGATTCGGTAATGACATATCTGCGCCCCTGGCAAGCCTAGTAATCGACGTCCACCAGATGGTTTCCGTCACTTTGCTGCCAATGTTCGCGCGACTGTCCGGTCGGGATCCCGACTACTTTACCTATCCTGACCGGTGTGGCACTGATGGCTCCGGCGCCTGAATCGATAAAATCATCCGGTTGGTTATTCACTGCAGGATTGAAATCTCGTAATTGGTTATACATCGGACCATCGAGGACATCGGTATGCGCCCACAGAAAGCGCGAGGATAAGGGAGCTTCGAAGGCATCAAGGATACGTTTTTGTTTATTGACCACGCTAAACTCTTCGCGTACCCCACATCCCGTCCCTTTTAACGTCTGCCGGAGTAATTTACCGGCGAAACTGCCCGGACCATTTACTTCGACACACACCACTGGGATTTGATATTTCAGCACGAGAGCTTTAATTTGCATCACCTGCCCACCGATAATCTTATCGTGATCGTCAAACTCCGCCAGCTCGCCCGATAAGGCTTCACACACCTGCCAGTAAAGATGGCCCCGCGTATCCGTTAACACTAATGAGAACGCCGAGGCATCAGCTTTTAGCTTTCCTGTCGCCACATCCCACCAAGCCACTGCACCCACGATTTGCACTTGTCCCAACCATAGAGAGGCGCTCCGGTTGGCGTACCGGATTTCCGGCTGCAGGTTATATTCACGAATACGATCGGGATCGAGTCGTACCTCTCCCACCGGTTTACTGTGGAGCTGATACTGGCTATCCCATTCATTAATGGTGCGGGTTTCTTTGCGACGCTTTTCCATCTCTTCAGGAGTGAAGCGTTCCGGCCAAGCACAGTCGGCATAACAGTCGATCACGGATTCCGGCGCGCTGGCAAACTGAATTCCCTGGGACGTATGTTGATAATCTACGCCCGGCACCAATAACCGCGCACCCTTATGAATTCCAGTAAATATATAGTCAGGTCGAAAAGGGATCTCATAGCTAAGCTGTGTTGCTTGCTGCGCTTCGATGCGATGCGCTTTATCAAACAGACGGATGGTTAGGCAGTCTGCCCCCAAGGCTTCAATCTCATCATAAAGGCTGTCATGCGTGTGCGGGGTTCCGATAAACAATTTACGGCCTCCGGGAATTAAGATATGAGTTTGCTCACCGAGGCGATAGCGTAATTTTTCACGTGCCTCAGGGGTCTGGATATTGCGCGGCACTTCTACGTCATCGTTTTGGCATTCATTGGCGCGCGCCGAGGTAACGTTAGAGAGAATGCCTTTGGCATACATGCTGCCATTACGCAGATCCAGCGCCCCATTGACCCACCACTGTTCCACCGTGCCTTGTCCATCGGGTAACAGCCCTTTGGTGAGCGGGTGATTTCGTAAGACGTTTTGTGTGTCGCGACTGGTTTTATAGGCGGTGCCATCTGACTCTGACTGGTGCAGAATGCGATATTGCCGGTCCTGGTAATAGCGCCAAGCGTTATAAACGGCGAGGATAGTTGATTTCCCAAAGCCACGGAAACAGCGTAAAACGGCCAGATCACCACGATACTCTAACCAGTGACAGGCGCGATAATGGCAGTCAGGCACCTGCCAGCGCATGCGCTCTGCCCACATCAGGAAAAAGGCCAGAAAAGAGATCATCGACGACCTTTTTGTAACCTTTCCAGAATGGCTGTCGCTTCGCGTTCCGCTTTAGACACCTGCTGGCCTAGCGCAAAGGCCTCATCATCCTGTTCGCCCAGTGAGTCAGCGGTACCGCCACGACGATGCATGCCAATCAATGAGTGGACTTTGATCAATAGCGTCAAGGAGGCCGCGGCATTTTTCTTATCCCAATAACGGTTGCCCCGCTCATCTTTGGTCAGTTCGCTGATTTGCTTATCAGCGCCTGGCCACTGCGTCGGATCGGCTTCTTGTAACACCACATCGGTGAGTTGGTCACAAAGCGTGCTTAGGCGTGTTTTATAATCTTGATGCATAAAATAACCCCGTGTGAGAGACGGGGTTATGATGGCGTGTGTCGCAGGTCAGGATCCTGACTGATTGGTGATGATAGTGACAACTCTACTGGTACGTTACGTCCAAAAAAACATCTAATCATACAGTTATAAATATAACGCAGGAATTATAACTTTAATCTCCCAAATAAAAATAACATCATCATTTAAAAATAAATAACAATTAATTTATTTTTATTTCATTATCTGCATCTGCTCTTAACCATATAGTTTTATTATTCTCGTCTTTTACAAAAATATTATCACCATATGTTGTTATTAATTTGTATTGTTTGTTTTTTATGCTTACGACATCCATTCTACTTTCAGTCTTTGGATAAGATCCAATGAAGTAACATATGGATATAGTTGTTATCACGAAAATAAAAATCATTATCAGTTCATTTCTCTTGTTTACATCACCTTCATAACTGAAGCTAAAAAAAATATACTGCAAGCTTAATATGAACGCCGATGATAATCCTAAAAGTGGTACAAATGAAATATTTGCAGAACTTGAATAAACTAGGTAAGAAATAAAAAGGACATTTGATACTACAAACTTTAAAGCACTAGAAAAGTTTAACCTACTTAGAATTATCTCTATTAATAAAATAGGAAATAAAAAGACAACTGATGTCGTAACATTCCATATTATGTTAGTCATACCCATAGATATCAAACTAATTGGTATATGGTTATAGTTAGCCACTCCCATTTCATAAGAACATGAACACGCATATAAAAATACCGTAATTAACGGTATGTGGTATGAGTCTCTTTCATATAAACTAAAAACAATACCTTTCAAACTAAATCCTTTTCAATACCTGCTTATTAAATGTGTATTAACTGATATACCAATACAACTGAGTTTACACTCTCGATCATTCTTATGCATCAAAATCTATCACCTCACTCCCGGATCCACCTGGTTAACTAAAGGCGCAATCCAGAACAGATTATTACCCGGCAATAAGGTTCGGAAATTGTGCAACACCCTATCCCCCATATCACCGTTTAATATCCCCCCCGTTACATCGACCACTGAATCCGTTAGCCCAAAAGTAGGACCCGCGATTGAACCCACCAACCCACGACTGGCATAACGTGATTGTGTACTGGTACCTAGTAATGCCCCCATACCGACTGTGCCCCACGAGGCCTTTTCTGCGATGTTATTGTATTCCATCAGTGGCCCCAGAACACCTGAGCGGTCGATCCCTTCTGCGACTAACTTCTCTGGCGACCAATCAATCTCTTTACCTTTTGCGGCTTCTTTAAGCGCATAGGTCAGCGCACCCAGCCCAATCTGCAACGCGGTACCATAATAAAATTGCGCCGTTCCCTCCTGTAATCCTCCCAAGGTCGCGCGGTTATAGGAGGCGGTAGTAAAGGACTTAAACTGGAAAATGGTTTTTCCCATTGCTGAGCTGGCCCACAAGGGCGTATCACCAATACCCGGGGTGATCACCGTATTATTAACATCTTTAAGCACAGCGGCTTGAAACACTGAGGCAACGTGCTGATCGCCCCACTTCTCAAAGTTACCAATGTGCCAGCCCTCAATCACTTCACCATGCTGCGTAAATTCTTGGCGAATACGCTGGGCCATATTTTCATTGATACCAAGCTTCGCCAAACGGCGTGTCGCAAAGGTGCCTGATAAAATACCGTCCGAAGTGATCATGCCATTTACTGATTTGTTAATATCGTCAAACTGCCCCATCAACGTTAATTTGCCGAACACATCCGTAACACGTTCGATGCCCGCTTCAACGGCCGAGGTACGGGCAGAGCTGTCGACTAAATCAGCCATGGTGCGAGCGCGACTCTGTAGGATAGTTTCCAGTCCCACCGCCATCTTTTTCTGTTCAGCTCGACTGGCTTTCCATGCTGGAGAGCGGGTGATCATCGTGGCATAGCCTCGGGTTACTTTCTGAAAGCCATTCATCATCACACCACGTGCTAGGTCAGGAATTGCTGATACCGTCATCCCGCCGAGTTTGGTAACGAAGTTGGCGCTACGCATAAACGCCCCAGCACGCACAAAAAAGGAATTGGGATCATCGGGCATTTTATAGGTCCCCTCGAGGCGATCACGTAATGCCATAATATCCCGCACATCATTATCACGGGCTTTTGACAATTTGGCCTGATCCTGAGGACGTTCCCGCATCAGCGCATCATATTCAGCATTAATATCATCCACCCTTGTTTTCAGTGATTTATCCCCAAAACTGCGGGTTAATTCAATATCACTGGCGGCCTCACGAATATGCCGCTGCAGAACATAGTTCACGTCACTTTCCAGATAATCTTTCATCAAACGGTCAGGCACACTGAGCGTGCGGCTTTTCGTACTCGAGGGCGATTTCACCATAAAGACTGTCGTAAAATCCTGCGGCACTTTTGCCCCAACAATTTTATTGATCGTCGCATCTGCACTCAGCTCAGCCTCTTCACGCGATAAGGTCTGCTCCCCGCGTGACCACCAGTCGACAAGCATCTCCCGAAACTTATCCCGTTCATTGATGATCTTGCCGACCTTATAAACTCGAGGGAAATAACTCTCTTGGCCGATTGCTTTTAGCTCCTCGTCCGGTGGCAATAGCCCTAGTTTTTGCTGTTCGACTTTTACACGATTGACGACCTGACGCATCGCCTGGGCAGTTTCAGCCACTGCCGGATTGCTATGCACATCATTCTGGCGCATCGCATTGCCGACCTCTTCCCGAAATTCGCTAAATGATTTGTCACCGCCGGCAGATTTATATTTGGTGTAGGCCTGTTTATTGGTCACCACCACCGCAGCTTCTTCACGGCGCCAGCCTCTTACGCGGGTTTCTGCCGCCACCGGTGTGGCAATTCCCCGCGCATTCCCCTGTAAGGTAAAATTGTTCTCAGCCAATTCCAATGCGGTACGTCGAGTAGTGAGTGAGGGAGAATCCATCAGCCGAGCGATAGGCGTTAACGATCGCCCTGCTTTATAGGCCAGTTTGCTTAGATGGCTATTATTGGCCAGCGTCAAATCCTCGAGTGTGGCCTGTTCAATTTTTGCTGCACCGACACTCCCGCCTCGAGGCAATAGGTGCGCGGCATCATCGGGTGAAGCCCGTTCGCTGACCGTTTCCAGCGCATCAGCCACCTCTTGTGTCACGGCACTTTTGACTTGTGGGGAAATGAAATGTCCGGCCGTTGCGAAAACAGTACTCATTAACGCTGCAGATGCGATGTGTGCGGCACTTTCATTGAGGGTACGCGTTTGTTGCTGTTGGTTAAGTGCCAATTCACTGAGCGCGGAACCCTCCACCCCACTGACCATTTGCGACCCCACGCGTGCGAGCATTCCCCCTTTAGCAACAGGGATCGCCATGGAGGCTAGCGTGATAGGATCAATAGCACCCGCCGCAATGCTGGCTAACAGTCCTATTCCCCCCGCCTCGGCCAACACTTGCCGGTCTTCATTTTCATCGTCAATTTGCTGTTTAATCCAAGCAGTTTCTTCGGGTGAAGATGAATGTACAAACTGCGTGGCCCAGGTTTCATACCCCTGAATATCGAGCTTATCCTGAAAGGGGTTATAGCCCTCTTGTGGCTCGAACTGTGGAGCTGAACGAAATAATCCACTCAACACATTATTCTGATTAAAGGCCGCATTCCACACCGAGGGCTTTTGCGCGGCAGGCTGAGGATTAACCCCTTCAGGGAGTGAGACGTCAAAACCTTCCGCCTCAGGTAGCGCGCTGCCTGACGGCATAAAACCATTGGCGATTTGATCGGGTGAGGCATATACCGGCATCAGTCATCACTCCTTCCATAAATAAATTGCGGGATATTTTGTCTGCGCTGGTTATGTAAGCGCTGATACTGTTCATTCAGCGCACGACGTTTTTCATTAAAACCACGCTGTGCCTGCGCTCGGCTAAGTTCTTCCTGCGCATTTTTTTCCGCATCTTTCAGCATTTGTTGGTAAGGCTGCCAAGCCGTTAACTCTGGCTGCCAGCGCATCGCGCGACCCTCCTCATCGTAGAAGGGCTGTACTGTTTCGATACCGTCTTTATCTTTCCGACGCACCATAATCGCGTAGTCGCCCTTACGAGGGGTTAGGACATCAGGTGTAATTTCGAGATCTCCGTCAATGCGGCTCTCGACCATCTCGCTCTTAATGATATTGCCCCGCCCTGAGGTATCACCGCGCTGCGCCGCATTCACTTCAACGGTCTTGCTGCGATCGCCGTACATCAGCAGCGATTTTTCCTCTTGCCATTGCGCGGCCTGCCAGCCCTCCGGGCCATGCGGATATAAGGCTTCCGGGGCATACTTCATAAACTGAGCGCTGCCGTTTACCTCACTGATTCGCCAGGTGCGCGAGATTTGCTGTTGTGTCATTTTTTTCGCCGCATCGCTGTTGCCGCCACTGATTCGATAATTAATGTCATAAAGCGATTGATAGTCGTTGCGGAAGCGGACTGCCTCAGGGGTAGGATCGTCCGCAGAAGGATCCCAGCGGAACCACTGCGACATGCTACCCGCGGCAGAGTCCATCGCTTTACTCCGGTCCTTTTTATATTCTTTGGTAGTTTGTTGTGAGGCCAATTGCGCTTTCATTGCATCAGTCTGGTTATAGGTCAGATTCTGCGCCTGCTCGATGGCTGACTCTGCGGCCATGCCAGAATCGGTGAATTGTTTCACCGTCAGATAAAAACTCTGTATTTGTTTTGGTAAATCGCCAACCGAGGCCGGATCGGTCTCATAGAGTCGGTTAAAGAGTTCCGCTCCTTGATTCACAATGCCTGGGTCTTTGGCACGTGACACAGCGGATAATTGTGACGTTACCTTATCAGGAACAAGCCCCGTTTGTGCCACCTGCAGAACAATGCCATCATGGGTTGCCGCATTATTGATCTGAAACTGTTGGACATAGTCGGTGCTATCCGCCGCCTTTTGCATGGCTTTATCGGTCGGGTCCAATTTCTGCCCCATCACCAAGGCTTCATTGAAATGCTGGGCGTTGCGTGCCTCTTCCTGTTGCTGATTACTGCGTTTCACTAGACTAAGCAGCTTGTTGTAACTCTCCAGTTTGAGCGCATAGTTAGCATCATTCACCTTGGGTTTGGCTTCTGCTAACGCCTGTTTTTGCTCATTTGGTGAAGCGTGCTGAATACGCTGAAAAGTCAGCGCGCTTTCCAGTGCGGCATTCAATTGTTTGACCGCTTTACCGCCCTGTTTACCGTAAGCAAACATGATGGCGCCTTTATCGGGGATCGCATCAGGCACCTCGCCATTATTTAGCTGGGCCAGTGTGTTGCTCAGAATGTCGTCGAGACTCTGCCGTGCCGCTTCACGTTGCTCCCTAATTTTTGACTCAGCCACTTTGTCGATTCGATAAATGGTCGCCGCATCCAGCCCCGTCTGTTGTTTATCTTTACGGGATAACCAAGCCTGAGGATGGGTCACCGCGAAATTCATTGATCGTTTTTCGCTGGCATCGAGGTCGGCAGTGGTAATTGCCTGATTGATCTGCTCAGCCGACCAGCCTTGCGCCTGCCCATAGAGTTCGATGGAATGACGGCGCGCCCCACGAATTAACGCCGCTGATTTCGGATCATCAAAGGCATTCCCTTCATCATTAACGGAGAGTTTCACCGTCGCCGTGAGTTGTTTCTGTTGTGCCTGCGCGGTTTGGGTGCGTTCAAAACTGTTATAGGTGCTCTCGCGCCGAACCTGACCTGCTTTCCACTGTGCATCGAAGTAGTCGAGTTGTGTGGCTGGGATACGCTGACGTGCTTCGAGATAATCGCTGCTATCTAGTTTTCCCATATCTTGCCCCACTCCAGCGGAGTGAAAGCCTTGACGTGTAGTAAGAGCGCCAGTTTCAGGGTTTTCCCAGCGTTCGTTAGATTTAGAGTCTAAGTCGAGCAGTGCCGCCTGCGTCGCCGCAAGGTCTTTTTTATTTTGCGCCTTCTGCACCCCCTCTGCGACGTGCGAAAGCGTTGCTCCCGTGCCACTGAGTGCCGCACCGACTGCGGTGGTATGACTTAACCCCACACGTCCAGTGGTTGCCTGTGGCGTGAGGTTGCCAAAATTACCGACGGGTATCCGCATTATCGTTTCCATCCACTGTAATATTGCGAGCCTGAGTTAAGCAGCGAGCTGCCCCCGCTGATCATTCCCGCCTGTTTTGCCTGTTGCCCGCCAATCACATCGGCTTGTGCTTGCGCCCGCATCCGATTAGCATTATTAACGCCATTCAGAATGGTGGTGTAGGCATCCTGCTCCGCATCACCGGCAATCCCTGATGTAACACGCAAAGCGGTACCGGTATCCGTTTCCACGCCTGAAGCGCCAAATGCTGAGGTAGCCTGTGATGCCTGACGTGCGCCTTGCTGCCGAATTTTTTGTGCCTGAACTTTGGCTGCTGCGGTACTGGCATCGGCATCAGCTCTTGTTTGAGCCGCGTTATAGTTCGCTGCAGTTTGCGCTGATTGACCTTGTTTGATTGAGCCGAGCGCTGAAACAGCTGCTGCGGCCACTGCCACCCATGCCATCATTGACCTCCTGAAAAGACGGTGCCCACACGATTTAACCCTAGACGGGTGTAAAGACTTGCCGTGCGAGATTCGTTAATATCGGTGGTGATCCCCATATCAATTTGATCAACGCCACGTGAACGCGCCCAATCAATATAAGCCTTTGCGAGTCGATAGCCCGCTAAGCCCCCGCGCTGCGGTTTTTCGATATACAGCCCTAGCTCGTAGGAAATCGTGGCATCTGCAAAATAGTGCTCAGTGATCACCGCAGCGATCGCGCCAATCACTCGCCCTTCTCGCTCAGCTACCGCCACCATGCCCTGTGGTGAGTCGAGTAACTGCTGAAGGACAGCCGCAAATTTATCGGCGTTATACGGTAAGGTGCGATAGCGCGACTCGTTATGCATCGCGGCGGAGAGTTGTAAGATGGCGGTAATATCGTCATGGGTGGCAGGTCGGATCATGGTTAGCCTCCATTACTGGTAAAAGTGAAGATGATGGCCAGCAGATAAAAAGGCAGCGGCTGGCGCTGCTGAATGAGTAAGGTACTCCCGTCACGATCCCAGCCGAGTTTTCCCCAGTAGTGATCCCCGGTGAATAACGCTGCAGGTTTATCCAGAATCTGTGGGCCGAGGCGCCGGAACGGGATGACCTGTCCATTACATTCGGCACCCGTAGTGTTCAGAAAGCGCATAGTGACTTCGCTAATACGTTTCTTCGCGTTCTGTATCGTGCCCTCGGCAGTCGCGATTTCTGGTGGTAGTGTTTCAATGGTGGTTTCATAGTGCAAGCCAGCGACTACCCGTTTTGCTTTACGGGTAAGGGTAATGTACCCATTGACGACCATTGCTTGCGGCATAACGCTACCATCGGCAATAACGTCGAGCCGTTGTCCTTCAAGATGAGAGAAGCCTGACCAGGTATCAGCGCCGTCTACACTGCTACCGCTTACTGTCGCGTCGGTATTTAGGGCAGTATCAAAGACCTCCACAAAGCGGACGCGTTGCCCATTCACCTCACGCTGCACGACTGCATACAACACATCATGCTGTTCAGAGGGGATACAGGTAATTGATTCGAATGTCCCTTGCGTCTGATGCTGTGTCCAGGCTACCACTTCCTGATTACGGTCAATCGTCATCGACGCTAACGTGCCATCGTTGCGCACTAACCAAACCAGTGAGTCAGGCTGTTGCTGATACGCCACCTCGCGAATCCCGCTGTGCGTGATATGTTCTGCCAGCACCGTGACATCGCTAGAGCTGTAGGCCACTAGTGAATCAGGGTCGTAGGCCGTAGCATAGAGCTTGAGGCCTGCCCGTTGCACAAACATAATTTCGGTCCCGACACGAATTGGGCGAATACCATTGCAGCCGTATTGACTGGGATTTTTTACCGAGATATTGGTCGGGGTAATCGCAGACTCATTACCGGCGGTGATAGTGAACTCACCCCCATAGGTTAATGCCAGCAAGGTGTTCATCTGTGCCAGATGAACAATCGGATTAAGTTGATCGGAGGAGAGCGTGAAACTCATTGCCTTATCATCTTCCGTGCCAAGCTCGAACGATAAGTAGACACCCGTTTCGCTAAACCATAGGGTTTGCGGAAAACGCGGGGAACCCGCCAGTACCAAACGTTGCTGATAAAGCGTGACGGCGGCGGGATACCCAAACTCTTCCGACCAAACGCTATCTTCCCGCGTCCATGCCCCCGGTGAGGAAGCCTGTGTCGCGCTCAATTCGGCACGAATAACTCCGGTTGCTTTCTGGCTGGAGGTGATATGGGTCAGTAACACCAGACCACTATTGATGCGCAAATAGGATCCTACGTCCTGTGATGCCCAACCATTGCCGGTAAAACTGCCTTCGCCACTCTCCGGTGGTTCCTCATCGCTTAGGGTTAGGGTAATTTCTGAGCCGATGAAGTGTTTTGCAGAGGGTTTGCACCATTTCTGCGGGGTATCGCGAATTTCGTCGAATGGCTCTACCGTGAAGCTTATTGGCTCCATCACCCACTCGGTTTGCCCACGACGCTGGAGTCGCTGCGGCTTGACGGCTGGATGTACCAGAAACATGGTGTCAGCGCCCTGGACATAATTTACCTCTGGCAACATCTCTGCCGTAAAAGGGCTGTTGATTTCATAAGGAGTATTATCTGCATTCACCACTGGCATGCCGTGCTGAAAGACTCGGATATAGCTTTCACCGAATTCAAGCACATAGGCTTGTGTACGATTGAACACATAAGGGATGAGACGTACCCCTTTATCCGCATATTTGGTGGCTGCAGCAAAGGCGGTACCCGCACGGCGTACAATACCCCCCTGTACGACAACGATGCCATTTTCGATGCGCTTTGCACCATTGCCATAACGGGAGATATCGACTCGTCCCATAAGGCGAGGAGAGAGTTCCCCTGCTGTAAAATTGGTTTGGATCAGGTTTGCACGCATCTCAGAACCTCGACTCAAAGGTTGGAAAGCCATCGAGAATTTCTGAAGGCTGTTCTTGGCCATCAATCGATTTCGCCTGCCGTAATAGATAATTGGCTTCTTGAGTTAAGGAATCACGCAGGCTCGTTGATCCGGTCACCGCGTAAGCAAGTCGGGCTTGCATCATCGCTTCGGCCACCTGGATCAAGGCAGCATCCCACGTCGACTCATCCTCATTGCGAAAGATATAACGCACCTTCAGCATATTGATGTTTGCCAGTAAGCGGTTGCCTTCGAGTTGATAGTCGATATCGTCTGCGACTTCGCCGACGGACAGCAGGCGCAGTAAATCACTCGGGAGGGTAAATTGTTGTGAGAAACCAAAAATGGGCGTCGCGGTGGTCGGTGATAACACCACACGTTTTACCGCACAGTTCCACGGATGGGCTCTCAGTAAGTTATTGCGAACCGTTGGGTAAATATTGGCACATAAGCGTGCGTGTTCAGTTGCCTCACTCAAATCGTTGATCGGATGTCCACCAAGTGCCAGTAACGCATTAGAACAAATTGATACGCTGGAAGTCATAATGATGCCTCAAGGATAGACAAACCGGGGTTAGCCCCCGGCGTCCTAAATAGCGGTTAAGCCATAAACTCGATGGACACAACCTTTTTCTCACTGGCTCGACCGGCACCGTAAGAGGCATCTACCGAGATTTGAATGGTGTTGTTTTTATCGCGGCGCGGTCCGATGTCGACGTTGTATTCCGCTCCGGTACCGAAATGCACCGCCGATTTACACCATGCCGCAGCTGTTTTCGTGGTTCCCGCGGCATCAGCATCGAGTTTTTCATAAGCCAACCAGTTAAAGCCCAGCCATTTGGATGATACGGCGCCTTCCTGCAGCATTTTCACCGCCATAAAATCGGCAGAGGTTAAAGTGGTATCACTGAGGATTTGCGTCAACATATCGGCGTTATAGGTCATGAACAGCTCTTCGCCATTCTGTTCATCACACTCATTGCGACGGAACATCGCTTTGGCTGCGATCAGCTTCGCTTTTGTCATGCCAGCATTACCCGACACAATGCGCTGATCCGGTGGTAAAGGTATCGGCGCATAGGCCCCATTGTTTTCCGTTTTACGAAATACCGTATCGAGTAGCGCGCGGTAAATGATGTCGTCCTTTTTACGATTCGCCGCCGCCAGCGTCAGCTGTAAGTAAGGGCCCTGCGGGTCGGCGATCAGTTTGCGTAGGTCACGTTTTTCCACTGGGACAAACACCCCGTAATCGGCCATCAGCGCATTACGGGTACCCGCCTCGGGAACATCCCATACGGTATCGCCGAAACGCGTGGTAATGGCATTCATCTCGATGGTACCCATATCGTTGATGGTGAATGAGGAACCGGTGATTTTTCCACGGTCATGGACAGCGGCCTGTAGGCGTGAATCCTTTTGCTGTGAGGCAATATCGAATGAGTCATGAAACTGCGTGACAAAGGCCGCGGTGATCATGCTTTTGTTAGTATCAAATGACATGGTGAGTACTCCAAAAATTAACGCCTAAGGGTTACCGGTTACCCGACCCCGCAACACAATGCGATTGGCGTTTACGCACTGCGGGAGAAATCAGTTATCCGGCGTCCCCGCCGGGCTGTTGATGACGTGATTTTCAAGCAGGGTAATGGTCAGAATCCCGACCAAATAAAAAAAGCCAGCACTTAGGCTGGCTTAGGAGGGTTAGATCACGGCTTGGTCACCGTAGTGCTTTTGATAGTAGGCGCGAACCTGTGCGGATACGCGTTGATGATCGGGATGTTTGTCGTCCATATAAGCGGGCGAACGCATCAAATCCTTTACCGTTTGTTGCTCTGCCATCGGTTGTGTCAGGCCTGCTGGGCTATCCTCCTGCATTTCACGGCCGACTTTAGCCAATAGGCGAATGACCAGCGGGTTATTACCAATGCTGTTTATGTCGTCACCTTGTTCGGCCAGCTGGGTGAATGCCCGGTGTGCCAGCCCTAAGTTTTGTGAGAACTCGGCATCGTTTTTCCATACATCACGCAGGGAGGCCGCTGCCGCATCCGCGTCCAACGCTGCCATACCCGTTGTCAGCGTCTGCGCGTTTTTCAGGTATTCACCCAAGATAAAGCCCATCTGGTCATTAGTGATACCCTTCGCATGCGCACCTTTTAAGAACTCCTGAGACTCAGGCGCCTGTTTAAATTCCTCCCATTGGAACCCTTTGACCTCCACCTGTGGGGCATATTCTTCCATGCTTTTGGGTGGCGCATCACCGCTGCCTAGCCGTTTCTCAAGGTGAGCATAGTTCTCGGCCAGTTTACGCGCGGAGTCTTCGATATTGAGCTGACCGTCATCCCCTTTAATCTGAAACTTTTCAGGCAGCCAAGCAGCATCATTAACTGTGTTTTCCCCCTCGCCGAGTAAGGTATTTACAGGGGGAGTGCCGCCAGCCCCCTGTTCGTCTGCCCCTTGCTCAATCGTCATGAGGCGGTGTTTCATCATCCAAATCATCGTCTACTCCATCAGCTAAATTAATTTCACGTAAGATAAAATCCAGTACAGAACGTTGTCCGGCGCGGTAACAGGTTTCACGATCGCCTTCATTGCCGCCGGTGACATACACTGCCCGACCAAATCGTCGAGTTAATTCATTGAGGACTGCAGCCCCGCCAGGCATCTCCTCAAACACGCGTTTAAAATCAGCGGGCATCACGGGCTTTGTCATCCTTCCCCCATCAGTTTTTGTGCCAGTGCTTCGCCGGTGATATTTCCGGCAGCCCCAGCTGCTTGAGTTCCTGCTTCCATCATCATCGCTTGTTGCTGTGCCTGTTGTTGTGCTTGCTGGCGTTGTTGACGTAAGTCTGAAACAGCCTCAGTCGTGCGGATCACTTTAGCGGGTACGCCCAGTGCATCGGCCACCACGCGGGTCGCTTCATCGGTATCAACCAGATCCACCACCTCCTGGTTAATCGATGCGAGGTTGGCGACGTTGGCACCGAGGCGTTCAATGGCCGTGACGTCCTCGAGTTGCTGTGCACGTGCCAAGGGTGAGATATAACGCACATGAAAATTAGCGTGTTGCAGACTCTCTGGAGCGGGTCTGAATACTCCAGCTCGCAGTGCTAGCCCAAAGCAGCGCGCCACTAGGGGCTGCAGATATTCCGCCTGAAATCGCCCATAAACGGGTCCTAGCAGCTGTCGTATCAACGCGACGCGGACGTGAACTTCTGTCGCCGTCATCGCTGGACCATCCTGCGGTTGGAGTTGGTCTGCCATCATGATTTTACGGATGGAGGCTTGCAGCCGTTCTTCTGCCGTGAAGGCGACATTAAAATCTGCACCGGTCAGCAACGGTTTCATGCTGTCAGTGCTGTTGGCAATGATGATACGACGAGGCCCTACTTTGACTGTGCGTGGGTTAAGTACCCCATCATCTTCCGCGATCCACATTCCAGAGATAGCCAAATCCTGCGCCGCTTTCTCCATGCGTTTGGTTTGATTAAGCTCTTTGCAGTCTGGCAGTGCGTCATACACAGGGCCAATACCATAGGCACCCCCCGGAATTTTCATCCAGCGAGGTACACAGCAAGGGAATTCGTGATAGCCCGATTCACGGACGATATGCTTGTGAGAGACGTCTAGGTTATAAGAGGCAAAGCGTAAGTTCTTGGCTAGACGTCCGCTGCTGAGGTAATTCTCACGTGGGTAAATGGCATGGATAAACTCAAAGGCCTCATCGGGTTTTTGTTGTGCTGCCTGCCGAATTTTCGGGTGAACACGATCTGCACCAAACTCACGCATAGCTTGTTCAGCCGTAAGTTGATAGCGACGGAACAGGGTATCCACGATCCCATCGTTACGGGTTGAGGCGACACAGCACTGTGCCAGTGGCCACTGCTGGAAGCTGTAGCCCCCCTCTTCCCGGTTTTCATCGATGTACAGCACCAACCAGCCCGCACAGACCACATCGAGGTTCGCCTCATAACCTTCCGCATCGAAGTTGGCGGCGTGAATGTTTTCCCACACCAGTGTGGCACAATCCGAGAGCCACGCTTTCGCGTCATCAGGCAGTGATTCACTGCTCAGATTAAGCCACTGTGCATTGGCTGGGGTCATGCCAGACATCAGCGCCGAGGCCAACATACGCGCACTGTCCGTCGCGGTACCATCGAGGAGTTTAGCCACTTTGTGTTTGGCACTCTGCGCATTAAGTACTTCACCGCTCAGTCCTGCGCCCCGCAGTGGATAGGTGTAGTCATAGCATTCACGCCAGACACTTTCATGCATCTGACGTTGCGCTTTGAGAGCTTCTGCGCGCTTGAGGAGCTTAACCGCCAGTTCATCCATCGCTTATGCCCCTAACGTTCTTTTCTTCTGAGCAGCCTGCGCCCCCGATGCCAGCAGGGAGCCGCCCGAGTCATCGGCACCTGACGCGCCCGATGCCAGTAAAGACGATCCCTGTTTACGTTTTCGACGTGCTGCTGCATCGGCATTGGCCGACTTAGCTGCCGCATTGGCCGCCGCATCCGCTTCAGCCTGTGGGTCGGTCTGTTGAACATCCGGGGTTTTGTCTTTCTTGAAGAGTCCCAACGGGTCCAGCACTTTGTTGACATCAAGTCCTCCGCACATAGCGATTCCTCCTTAGCCTGGGATATGCCAGCCGCGCTCAGTTAGTACGGGCGCACCCGTTACGGGCTGACGCTTACCTTCGTCATTGGTCACCCTGTCAGAACCTGAGGCTATTGTTACGACGGTCGCTTGTTTAACGAGATTGATGAAATCAAGGTTGTCAGTCAGTGCGCTGCCGTGATCGTCAATAAAGCCCAGTGCTTCAAAACGAGCGATGATGTCAGTGGCTTGTGGATGTAGAGTGGACAGTAATTGATTACGAGCTGCTATATCGGGAGTAACGTCAGGGGTTGCCTCGACGGATTGATTTGTTTCCGTATCGGATGTGTCGGGGATCTGCTCTGGTTCAACAGCTGCAGGCTCTTGACCGGGAACTTCAATTGGTTTTTGTGCACGTGCCATGTGTATGCTCCTGTGTTATGTGAGCATAGAGTGTCCTCTTTCCTCTCGGTCAGAATCCTGACCAAATCACGGTGTGGGCGCTCGACGATGCCATCCATACACGAAGCGTTTCGATATCACTACCACCGGTAGCTCTGGTCGCTCGTGATGAGTGACATAGCACCAGAAATTAATGAGTGCCTCACCTGTGTGATGGTTAGGCGCAGCGCCCTGCTTCCAACCGATGATGGCTGATTTGGACACGTCCAGTTCTTTGGCGATCGCCTGCAAGGGAATACCTTTGCGGGTGATGTCGGTGATCACACGGAACCAGTCGATTTTTACCGTAGCGATAGTGGGCATAGGGATCTCCTAAACGCGCGCGCGCGTGAATAAAGATAGCGAGTGTGTATGCTTGGTCATGGTTGCCCCCTTTCTGAGTTAAGTGTTCTGATTTTCTGCCTGTAATGCGCTCTGAGCGCTTCAAGCTCTTCTCTGGTGTATCGATATGCCTGGTTATTACTTTCAAGCGCCTGGACTCGCTCAGTACCAATTTTCGCTAGCAGATTGATATGATAGGGGCCAAGGTTGCCGGATTGATGCGTATTGCAGGCTGCGCACTGCGAATGGCAGTTATCCTCATTGAAGCGTAATTGCTTAGCCGCAGCTGTTGTTCTGTAATGACCTGCGTGGTAACTCGATGCGGTGGTACTGCCACAACTGATACAGACATTCCCATCCCTTGCCCGTATGTAGTCATTGAATACACGCTGAGTCATGTTTACCCAATGGCTTAAGGGTTTAACGTCTGCTCGTCTTTGTCGGTGTTTTTTCCGTTCAGCAAGTGCCCGCTTTTCAGCAAGTTTTGCTGACTGAGCTTTACTGTATTGGATGGCACAGGAGATTGAGCAGACGGTTTGGGTTGTACTGTGAGGGATGAATTGTTCTTTGCAGGTTTTACAGGTCTTAGGTTTTCTAAGTCCTTTTATTTTCACTGTTCTTGTTTCCTCTGAAGCTCTCTGTATTCGCTATGTTCTGGAATGGTCAGCAGACACCCGATGTTTTGCGCCCATCCCTCGACTTTCGACAAGTAGTTATGCATACCACCTGTATCGAGTTTTGATGTTTGCCTGAGTATCTGAACCGTCGTTTTCTCACCGGTTATCACGTCCACTCTCTCAGTGGTTTCATATCCGAGATAGGTGTGTTTTAACGCATCTTTCACCCATTTAGGCGTAGCAAAATCTTTACCGCGCTTGATTAAGTAGCGGCTGATTTCTCCGTACCACATATGGCTGAGTGAGTTTTGTGAAAGGCTTCTGCGTTCTCGCCATGGCTCAATTTTGAGTCGGTAGCAATCACCTGACTGGAGGACTTCTGAGAGTTGCTGGCCTATGGCCTGAAAGTTGGATTTGTGTAACCGGAGTCCGTCTTTGGGATGTTCATCATCTTCCCCTAACTATTAGCGTTACACAGTTGCTGATGGATTCGCTCGCCAATCCATCTCATGACCGGTACTGCCATACTGTTTCCTATCGCTTTATAGCGTGGGCCATCCGGGCAATTGACCGCATCAGCATTACGCCAGTGAATTTGCGTCCAGTTAGCCGGGAACCCTTGCAGGCGTTCACATTCAACCGGCATCAGACGACGCACGACAAGATTGCCATAAGCGACACCATGACGATCAGTTGCCGTCAGACATGGTGAAATGTTATGGGTGGGTTCTAAGGAATTACCACCATTCTCAGGAGCACGACCAATCCAGTTCCCCGGTATCCCATAGACAATAGTATTCTCCTGTCCCTGATTGCGGCCTATAGTATGCGCAAACTCAGCATTAACATCAGGATCTTGTGTTCCATGTATGGCAAAGGTTTCAACATCAAAATCGATCCTATATCCATGAGCCGTTAGGCAAGTAGACACATCAATCTCTCCTGAGCAATTGCCACCACCAAAGGTCGCTATCAAATGTCCTGCTTGTGCCTGATTGTCGTCTGCGCCACATGTTCCAACGCCACTTGCAGTAAGGGTGGCAACTGCCTCCCCCGATTCTCTGCTCGGCGCAATATCCCGGCGCATGCCGTCGGACTCAAGTAGTACCTTTGTGGGATCGAAGTCGTTTCTAGCACTTGCGACAACGAACACACGGCGGCGGCGTTGGGCCACTCCGAAGTATTGGGCATTAAGGATTCGCCAGGCCACTTTGCGCTTTGGTCCAATAATACAACCAGACTGCGACCACTTTGGAATGTGGCCACTGGTTTTGGCATTCCACCGCCAGAACGGGTTATTTTTTCCCGCATCAGGTGGGTGACCTGGTTCAAATGCTTCATCTTCTCCAGCCAGGGCAGCGATGAAGCAGCCGAAAGCATTGTCTGAACTGCTGAGCACTCCTGGGACATTTTCCCAGACGATAACTGCTGGTTCTTCTCCACGTTCGATGCGCTTATTGTCGATTGCATTTGCTAACTCCACGAATGAAAGGGTTAATTGGCCACGGGCATCTGATAGCCCATCGCGTAGACCTGCAATGCTAAATGCCTGGCAGGGGGTGCCTCCGACCAGAATATCGGGTGCCGCTACATGTCCTGATTTGATGCTATTGGCGATTTGTGTCATGTCGCCTAAGTTGGGCGTGTTTGGATAACGCTGAGCGAGTAATTCAGCAGGGAACTTTTCGATTTCTGCCAGCCACGATGCTGACCAGCCTAAGGCGCCCCAGGCGACTGTTACTGCTTCGATACCTGAGCAAACTGAACCGTATGAAATTTGCCTGTGCATATCTTCCTCTCCAAAATTCAGGCGTAAAAAAACCGCGTTCAGCGGCGTCGTGTTTCATCCCCTGCGCAATCCAAACCTTCGCCGAATTTGTGCAATGTGGGATTTCGCAGTTTCCTTGGTTGACGGGATATGCAGTACGGGAATTTGCTTACGTGGCGCGGGGATCGTTTCATCGGCATTCAATCGCTGAACCATCGAGTGGAGCTGCTTACGGCAACGCTTTTTCAATTCGGCTTCACTGAGATTTAGCGCCCGCATTTGGTCATAGAGCGTTGTCACCATCCAGTATTCAGCGTTACTCTGCCAGGGGTAATTCTCTGCGCAGTCATACAGCCCTCGCTGAGAGCAATATTTCATGACGATAAGATATAACTCCTCTTCGTTCGGCAGTCCTGCAGTGCGGAATTCCTCCTGATGGCACCAGCTGATGAACTGACCTGGCGACGGTAAGAAAGGGACTTCTTGCTGACGGGCGATCTTCATCCCAGCGTTGACTTGTCCGATGCTGTAGATGCCATTTTCTACGAACGCCATGACCCATTGACGTCGTAATTCGTCTAAATCTTCTTGAGTTTTGATGGACATCATCAGTGCAGGAAAGGCTGCTTTGAGTTGACGAAACAGCTCATTGAATACCTGCACAGCCTGCTGACTGACTGGTTTTTTGGGTGGCTCAGGTGTGGCCATAGCGGCTAATGCTTTCCCATCTCGTCGTGCAATTGCGGCATTTAGATTTCTCATATCTCGAGTCCCTCTGCCCAGTCGTGGTTATTAAAATCAATTGCCGGTCGGGTAGTGCTTCCCCCTCGCCCCGATCGCTGCTTGTCGCGTTGGATGCTCAGTTGTGTCCACTTGTCACGAAGCTTGGCAGGACACAACACATTCCCCTGCCAGAAGCTGTCCTGACATGCCCACTTGAATAACTCACAGATTTCCCGATGGTCGCGACCATCCCGTTCTCGCATCATTCGGATATCGTTTGCCCAGATGGCAAAGTTGGGTGTTTTGGCAGAACCTGAAATGAGTCTGACCTGGGCAAATAACCATTCGGCAGCTCGTAGGTCTTCCGCTGTTCCCCATTTCTTGCCGTGTTGAATGGCTGCTTCAGGACGACGTTCAGATAATTCATTTGGGGGTATGTCAGAGGATTCGACAGAATTCTCGGACGTATTATTTATATTATTGTTTATACATTGTTGTTCATGATGCGCGGGGTAATGCGCGGCTATGTGCGCGGCACCTACCTCTGAACCCTTGGTATCACTGGATTTGTTATGCGCGAGGTTATGCGCGGGTAAATCGGTCATTTTTTGGTTATATTCGGAATAATTCAGGAGGGTAATAACCGTCCCTTTGCGGTGTTCGGTATGAACAGAAATCATCCCCTCTTTCACAAATATCGCTAGCATTCTTTTCACTGCATGGCGACTCGTTGGCTCCCCCTCTCGATTACAGAGATTGGCTCCCAAGTCCTCAAGCGTAGTGACAAGTTGACCAGTAAGCAGCTGCCAATGACAACCTCTGAAATTCACCGTCCGTGGCTCTTTCTGTGCCGCAAAAAGTAAGTCCTGCCATAGCGTTCTGAGATACACATCTTTCCGCCATGAATGTTTTAAGATGCTCCGGTACATCGGCACAAAACCTGATTTTTGGTTTTCCATCCGATTACTCCTGAGATGACGCTCAGCGTTAAAATCATAGAGGGTTGCAGTTGCCATAGCGCCCCCTGTGACGGTTTACACGATCAGTGTTTTTGGTCATACTTACCTCGTTGATATGGTTAGAAATCAATTATGAGTTGTGCAGGAACCTCGGCGGCTACCGAGGTTTTTTTATTACCTATTGCCAGATAAGCACACTGAATTGCTCTACCGATCGGACTCACCTCTAGTGCCATTTTTGCAATGCAAAACACCGTGGCAATATCCCGCCAATTCAGTCTACTCACCTTCGATTCATGCCAGCCTGCAAGGTCGGCAAAACGTCTGCCCGTTATCTGTGATAGAGCGATAAGCAGGTCTGTTTCGGTACGGTCGATCTCCCGCTGTGTGGGTTTGCTGTAACTTGCATGTTCCATTTGCTTTAATCCTTGTGTGTTGAGTTGAGCTTTCAGCTGATAGCTGAATGCTTAGAATTGGTTCCCCACATTTCGGCAGGGGCGCAGATTATTAAAGAACGGTGTTACTAAGCGGCAGTAGGTGGGACAAGGTCATCGAAGGAAACTGAAATCCCTTTTTGATTCAGCACTTCAATAATTTTTCGACACTTATCGATGCTTAATTCTCTACGACCGTTTTCGTAGTGGCAGATAGCACCCGCAGTTTTAAGCCCGATTGCAGAAGCTAGTTCACCTTGAGTCATGCCCAGCCGCTCACGGATGTTTCGTAGGTTGTTCATGATTTCCTCCTTTGAACAAATTCAGTATACGTTTCGTATTTATCACAGACAAGTTAAATATACATTTTGTGTCTCGTTTATATTTATACGAATTGTATTATTTAGGGATGAATATGAAATGGTATGAAGTGGCCAAGATCCGCATGAAGGAATTGGACATTAATCAAGAGAAGTTGGCCGAGCATCTGGATATGACTAAGGGTGCGATTAGCCATTGGCTGAATGCTAGGAGAGAGCCAAGCCTAGATGACATAGCAAAGATAATGAAATATCTAGGCTTCAGTGAGTTTGTAGTAAACCATGACGGAACTATCTCCACTGCTGGCGGCAATGAAAATGTCAGCAACTTAATCCCATACAAGCCGGGTAAAGAATACCCTGTGCTCAGCTCCGTCCAGGCGGGATGTTGGGCTGAAGCTATCGAAGCCTACACCTTAGACGAAATAAGCGAATGGCTTGAGTCTGACGCACATATTCAGGGCGATGCTTTCTGGCTCAAGGTTGAAGGTGACTCAATGACAGCGCCGACGGGACAGAGTGTGCCAGAAGGTAACTACGTTCTGTTTGATACTGCCAAGGAAGCGATGAATGGCAGCTTAGTGATCGCCAAGCTCACTGACTCGAATGAAGCCACGTTCAAGAAGCTAATCATTGATGCTGGCCAGAAGTATTTAAAGGGATTGAATCCAGCGTGGCCAATGGTTCCGGTTAACGGGAACTGTAAGATTATCGGCGTAGCTGTAGAAGCTAAAATGCGGTTTTTGTGATAGTAAAATGCTTAATCTAGTTCCGTTGTTAACACTCAAATGGTAGATAAAATTATTGACGGTGTATTACATATGCACAACAATGAAATGAGTGCTTTTAGGTATTTTAACTTAGGTGATAAGTATGGCAGCGATTGAATATCAGTTGTCTAGAAAGATGATTGATTGGATAGCTAACTCCCAAGGAATTTCTCTTGAAACCCTTGCGGATAAAGTCATGCCTAAAAAACATAACAAGTTTTTTGAGGGGGTTGTGAACAAATCTGGAGCGGAAAAGCTAGCCAAGATCGGAGGTATTCCATTTGGATTTCTTTTTCTTGATACCCCTCCCGCGAATGTTAAACCTAAAATACCAGATCTTCGACAATCTGTTGACAGTATAGCTTTAAGTCGTAACTTCTTTGATGTATATCATGACATAGAGTACAAGCTTGATTGGTATAAAGATTATCTGAAAGAAATTGGTAGAGATGAACCTCTAAACTTTATAGGTAAATTTAAATTTACTAATAATTTAAGCCATGAAGATGTAGCTAATGACATCGTAGAAACTATAAGATTTAATGTTTCTGATGAAATAAAGAACGTCACCGTTGATAGCTATTTTTCTAGAGCTTCTAAGCTCATCGAGAATGTAGGCATTTTAGTTTTTAAGAATGGAGTGGTCGGCAATAATAACTCTAGGAAGTTGAATACTGACGAATTTAGAGGCTTTTGCATATCCGATGCCATAGCTCCTATTATTTTTGTAAATGGATCTGATGCAATGTCCGCTCAGGTTTTCACTTTATTTCATGAAATTGCACATCTTTGGCTGGGTGTTGATGGTGTTTCCGGATGGGATACAGAAAAGAGAATAGAGGCCTTCTGTAATAAGGTGTCTGCAGAGATACTTATGCCCAAAAATCGTTTTTTACTCGCATGGGAGCAAGCTTCCAGCGATAACGATTACTACAGAGTTAAAGAAGTATCCAGAGCTTTCAAGGTCAGTGATTATGCAGGATGTGTAAGAGCTGTGCAATTGAAGCTTGTTGAAGGCAGTTTACTCGCCAAGATTAAGAGTGAAGCTGATAATAAAAAAAATAGAGAATCCAGTGGTGGCTCCTTTTTTAACACCATGCCAGTACGTAATAGTCATAAGTTAACAAATATAATAGTATCAAAGGCTATGTCTCAGCAGCTACCTCTACGAGAGGCTGGAGTACTACTGAACGTTAAAGCTGATACTATCGTTGAATATCATAAAAACCGAGAATCTTTATGAGTGGCAATGGTAAGTTCTTAATTGATAGTAACGTATTTATTGAAGCAAAAAACTTCGCCTATAATTTTGACTACTGCAAAATTTTCTGGGATTTTTTAATTGCCCTACATAATCGTGGTGTGGTCTATAGTATAAATGCTGTAAAAAAAGAACTTTGTGTAAAGAAAGATCCTCTTTACCACTGGGTAAATAATGAACTTCCAAGTAGCTTCTTTGAAAATGAAATCAGCTCTATCTCCAACTACTCGAAACTGATGAATTGGGCTAATACTTTAGATGTTCACGTTAAAGCTAAGGTAGATTTTGCTAGTACAGAGAAAGCCGACGCTTTTCTCATAGCTCATGCCATGACTCATGATTTTACAATCATAACTCATGAAAAACCTTCTGGCGGTATGCCAAAAAAGAGAATTATGATTCCCGATGCTGCCGCAATTCATGGAGTAAAAACCCTCACCCTATACGAATTTCTACCAAGCTTTGCAGCAAATAATTTCTCAATCAAATAAGAATATCCCGCTCCGGCGGGATTTTTTTCGCCCCTACCCCACCTAGCGCACCATCCATCCCTAATACTTCGCCGGTATATACAGCTTTATTTCGTCTGTGAAAATAAATATCGTTAAAAATCATACGCATTGTATTTTCACGCCAAACAAGTATACAAAATGTATTGAATACTATGAATACATTTTGTATATTTAATCCATCGAGACGAAACATCGATGCGGTAAACAGATTACCTACCGCGCCAGACAAGAGTCTGGCTGCTCATTAATAACTAGGCTGGTATGCCGCGAGGTGTACACCAAAACGCAGTTGGTTTTGGGATTGAATGGATTCGCAGGCTGATGCGAACGGTGATGAATAAGTGTCCACACAGACTCCTCATTACTTCTGCAATACCGGGGATCAGCGCCGGTCATTCAATCACCAAAACTAATTACGGAGGTAATCATGAACGCAAAAAAACGCTGCAAGCTGCGCCGAATTGAACGCCGCAAGTTAGAACGTGAACAATTAGCCGCTGAGAACCGATTAGAGCAACATATCGAGTCGATTATGACTGGTTGCTCAGGTCGAGTTAGTAAAGCTCTTAACGGCACTCTGACGCTGCGAGATAGAGGCAGTGAGTCAAGTTCCCAATGCCTGCCAGAAGTCGGAATATTTTTCGCAGGTCATCGTAAATCAGTTTCAGTGAGTGCGAGGTAAGTTTTTGAATAGCTAGCTACTCACTCCATACCCTTACCAGACAAGGGTTTCGATAGAAAATGAATAGCTTTATGAATAGGTAAATTAACTATTCAGTAATACCGGATAATCGGACAAGTCGCCCAGAGCGGCTTTTTTTATGGGAGTACATAATGACTGAAAGTAGTAAAAGCACTGAAACTGAAATTCATAAAGTTAATGATGATTGGAGTATTTACGGGGAGATTAAGGAGGGTGTGCTCACTGAGCTATTAAAAACTTCAGTCGAACTTATTTCATCATCTAAGAAAAACTTTGAATCGGGAGCAATATATGGTTCATCAAAGCGAATACTACAGGGGCAGATACAAAAGATAGCATCAAACATTGTGATGTTAATTGCAAATAGATCGACTGGCGGAGAGTGTTTCCTCGGTGAAAGACAAGAGTCGCCACCTATATCAGAATTAAAAGACGATATCTTAGATTCTGTTTGCATTATGTACAGCAACAGGTTTGACCTGATATTGAAGTAATCCCCTATAGCTCATTTTAGAGTGTGCTATGTGGGTAGTACTGCCCGCAGAACAGTTAATGAGAGCATCTTACTCTAATCAAATTTGAAAAAACCACGCCCTTCCTTCACGAAGGGCTTTTTTATGCGCGTTATACAAGCGTCCATTTTTTTAAGCGGACGATGGTATGACAACAGCACTTAACGGAGTATCGCCAATGAGAACGTTCATCGGCGGCGTCATTGGCGCTGCTTATAAGCTATTGAAATCTTTCTACACCACGCAATTAGACCGTATTCAGCAATTAATTAATGACTCGACAAGACCGGAGGCATACGCGTGAAAATCTCACTGACTCGCCAATATGTCACGCTTTACTTAAAGGGTGAATTCAGGATTTACCGTCGCTCTTTTTTAGGCTTTACCACTCTCATAAAGGATTTATGGAGGTCACAATGAACATTCAGGAAGTGCATGAATTCAAAAAAATCGTCGCGGTACTTCGCTCCGGCGATAACCAGATGGAAAATGAGCTGATTAAGCAACGCATTGATGAAGTTATCCATCCACTCAAGTCCAACCCCCTTTTCAATGTCTTATTCGCGTTAAACGAAACCGAAAACACCAAACGCGCCCTTGAGTACCTGCTCGATTATGACGTGGAGACACAAGAGCAAGGTGAGGATGCTCTTTTCAAGTTAGTGGAATCACGGGTGATAGCTGAACGTGCCTATGAAATCTATAACTACAAACAAGACTACTGGGGGATCGCCTGATGAAGCCTGGGATATATCACGACATATCCAATAGTGCTTATCACAGCGGTCCGGGCATAAGTAAATCTCAACTGGATGATATCGCGATCAGCCCGGCCATTTATCAGTGGCGCAAGAGTGCGCCTATTGATGAAGAGAAAACTGCCGCACTGGATATGGGGACCGCCCTACACTGCCTTTTGCTTGAACCAGAAATATTCAGTCAACGGTTCGAGATTGGACCCGACGTCAACCGCCGTACCACCGCTGGGCGTGAAGAGGAGCAACAATTCTTTGAGCGTTGTAAGCGTGAGGGAATAACCCCAATAACCCATGACGACGACAGGAAATTGAAACTCATGCGGGATAGCGCTATGGCTCACACCGGAGCGCGCTGGCTGCTCGAGGCTGAAGGGTGTTGTGAGAGTTCTATTTACTGGCGGGATGAAGAAACAGAGGAGCTATGCCGAATAAGGCCGGATAAATTTCTCAATGCTCAACCAGTCATCGCAGACGTTAAAAAGGTCGCAGACATGGAGCGATTCAGTCGCCACGTCGAAGAGTTTCGGTATCACGTTCAGGATGCGATGTATCGTGAAGGATATCTGAAACAGTTCGGCGAATACCCCCTATTCGTCTTTATTGCGGTGAGTGAAACCATCAACTGTGGTCGCTACCCGGTGCGAGTTTTCGAGTTAGAAACCGAAGATGTCGAGGCCGGTTATCGCGAATTTCGCAGGAACCTAACCACTTATCACGAATGCGTAGCTACCGGAAACTGGGGCGGCGTAGAGAAATTAGCTCGCCCTGAGTGGGCCAGACGGAGAGATCAATTATGAGTAATGAAATCGTACAAGCTAACGAGGCTGAGACTAAATCAGCAATATTCAGTCCTACAGGATTGCAAAAGCTACAAGCTTTCGCTGAGGTTATGGCTCAAGGTGTATCAACGGTGCCAAAACATCTTGCTGGGAATCCTGCTGACTGCTTAGCGGTTGCTCTCCAGGCGGCACAGTGGGGAATGAATCCCTACGCAGTGGCACAGAAAACGCATTTAGTTAACGGTACTTTAGGTTACGAAGCTCAACTAGTTAACGCTGTGGTGACTAGTTCAACGGCAGTGCAGGGTCGATTCAAGTACGAATATGAAGGCGACTGGCAGAAGTTTAAGCCCGGTCCTGCGAACGCGAGTAACGAGCGCGGCCTATGTGTTCGTGTCGGTGCGGTTCTTCGTGGTGAAACGGAAATTACCTGGGGAGAATGGCTACATCTTGAATTCATTACTACTCGTAACTCACCGTTATGGAAGACCGCTCCAAAACAGCAAATCGCTTACTTAGCGGTGAAGTATTGGGCCCGACTCTACACTCCCGACGTAATCTTGGGCGTGTACACACCTGACGAATTTGAAGCTACCAATAAAATTGAGCGTGATATCACCCCGGCTCGCTCCGGTAATGACCTGAATAATCTTATTAATGCTAAGAAAGAGCCCGACCCGGTTAAGAGTGATAACTCTAGCAAGGAAGTTAGAACTCCCGAGCAAATATTGGAGGCATTTAAGGACGCCGCGATGAAAGCGAAAAATCAAGCTGAACTGGATAAAGCCTACCGATACGCCGCTAGGGCTCTAGCAGAATCAGACGGGTTATTGAGCTACGCTACAGATATTTATGAATTAAGAAGCGAGGATTTTACCATTGATAACTAATCATTCGTTCTGAAATATATTAGCCTGTGTTATGTTTTTGCTCGAGTGGCTGTTTAACTATCACTGGGGTAATTATGATTTGGGTGACTTACGTCTCGAATAAACCTTTTTCGAAGATAAACTTTCCTATAGGAATGCAAAACGGAATTTGGGGAGTAAATGATAAAAAGCATGGGTCGGTTAAAGATGTTAAAGAGGGAGACTTAGTCGCCTTTGTGTATTCAATATCATGGCTTAAAGCTGAAGGACCGACCCCAGCAGGTTTTTCTCGTGTAGGGAAAGATAAGTTATCTGATTTTCGGGGAATGGTAAAAAAAATCATTATAGGACGTGTCACCCGTGGCTATTATAAGTCTACTGATAAAGTTTGGCCTGATGACGAAATTTATCCCCATAGATTTAGATTTGAGATAATTAAAGACTTTGGTGAAGATATTTTATTCGGAACAGAGTTTTTTAACCAAGATTTTGTCGAAGCAGCTAGAAAATCAGCCTGTACGCAAGGTTCTGTTACTCCAACTGAAAGTATTGATGTACTTGCTGACGTTACAGTCCCAGATGAGCCTACTGATGACGCAATATCATCTTCCCATCACGCTTCAGAAGGACGTCCGATTTATCGCGTACATAAATCCAGAGAGCGTAATGCCAAACTGATTAAAATAAAAAAAGATAAAGTTATCAAAGAAACAGGTACATTAGCTTGCGAAGTCTGTAACTTTGACTTTAGCAAAGCATACGGTAAAACCGGTTCTGGGTTTGCGGAATGCCATCATATCAATCCACTAAACCTCAGAGATGAAAACGAAACAACCACCGTTAATGACCTCGCTATTCTATGTGCAAATTGTCATAGAATGATACATCGTAAAAGAGCTTGGTTGAGCGTGGATGAATTAAAGAGTATTTTCATTCAAAACAGGCCATCGAGTTAATCAAGTCTCTTTCATTATCTGAAATAGCTTATCGGTATAATCTCGGCGGAATAAATTGCTCTTTAAAAAAATTCAGCTACTGAACTCCATCGCCAAGGAAGGCTAACTTTTAGTGGCGAGTAAAGTGGATAAGACTCTGCAAACCTCTCAAAGAGATCAAACATAGTAAGCAATCCATTAATATTTTAATGCATATTGGTAATAGTTTATTCACATTACTCAATGTGTTATTTATATGTTACCAAAAAAATGGAGGGTCGCATGTTTAAAAAGATTTTATCTTTGTTTGTAGTTTTTTTCGCTTCCTTGGTTTTATCTGGATGTGATAATAACGGTAAGAAATTTGAAGGTATATGGGCAGAAAAAGGAGAATATGACACATACCAAGTATTTAAAATTGAGGACAAAGGTGATCATTTCAAGGTTACTAGACTTGACGCTGAAAATGGCAAGTTAGTGAGTAAAAACGAATATACTATGCATAGCAAAGACAAGGATACCATTGCTACAGATGATATGTTCGATATGATTTATAACGAAGAAAATAACACTATTTACGATGGGGACATGCATCTAAAAAAAGTTAAAGATGCAGATGTGCCCGATTTAATAAAAAAACTGGAAGAATCGAATTATAAATTACACCACATGAAATGGTGATATTAGATTTATCAACCACCCGCTGAGGCGGGTTTTTTATTGCCCAAAGGAAATTATTATGTACGCATACCAAGCTGATTCAGAAGCGAAACAGCACTTAAAAGCAGCACTGGCGAGAAGAATTAAACCCGAGCGGGTGTCAGGAATAAGCTATTAATGCTTTGAATACCGTGAAGATGGAGAGAAGATTGTCTGCGCTAAATTTTTTTAACCGTCACTAGTACCCACCCTTAAATCAACCCACCCTATTCCCGCACCGATAATCGGCGGTCAACTATGCCTGTAAGAAAAGTGTGTTTAGTAACGTTAATATCAACGGTTAACCAAAGCCAATACAGTAAATTATTTGGAGGACATATGAGTAAATTAATGAGAGCTAGCGCTTGGGCTAAGAGAGAATTTGAAACCGGATCACAACCAGACAATCGAACCATCAAAAAATGGGTAAGAAATGGTGTCTTACAAGGTCGTATTGTCGATGAGAGTGTGTGGGTCATATCAACTGAGCACTGGGGAATTAGTAGTATTGTATCAAACGCTGTTCATCATCTTATCAGTGAGGCGTAAATGTTAGGTCGTCCCCGCAAAAGAGAAAATAGACATCTTCCTGATCATCTCTTTTTTGATGCGTCAGCAAATGTTTATCGTTTCACACTGATAACCGGGAAGCGTAAAAGCCTTGGCTCTGATAGAGCCTTGGCCATAGCCATTGCGCGCGAATATAACAACAGAATGCGGCCTGATACGACACCTTCGCTAGACAGCCTGATCAGGGAATCTGGCGGAGAGAACGGAGAAGCTAAACCGTTTTCTGTTTATGCAGAGAAGTTATTAGACCGAGCTATCGTCGATGAAAAACCAAGCTCAGACACGGTAGCTGTCTGGAAAAACGATATCGTCCGCGTTAAAGATTTCTTCTCTGATATCTATGCCTGTGATATCCAGCTTGAGCACGTAAATGCTTTTATCGCTAAGTATCACGAAACTTCCTCAGCGAATGTGCAGAACAGGAAAGTCAGCTTTCTGAAAAAGCTATTTAGCTATGCTGTCGATGAGTCATTGATGATCGACAACCCTGCAGAGAAAAAGAAAATGCGTAGGGTTGATAAAAAGACGAGGCGGCGCCTTAGCCTTAACGATTACAGAAAGATTCATGATTCTGCCCCCCTCTGGCTTAAAACAGCAATGGACCTTGCTCTGCAGACAAGTCATGCAAGACTTGAAGTCTCACGAATAAAATATTCAATCAAGAAACCTGCTCAGGGTGTTTGCGGGTGCGTATGGTTAGATAGCCCAGAGAATGACCTATATGGAACGCTATATATTCACAGGCAGAAAGTACAACACAAGGAAGCCTCTCATGTTGCGATCCCTATCGGTCCAGCATTAAAAGCTATTATAGAGAGTAGTCGTGATAATGTTGCCAGCCCATATGTGGTGCATAGAATCCCGTTAAAAAGAAGTAATCCAATGAGCCAGGAAGTTGGGCATCCGACTCAAGTGGCACCAGATTATATAAGCCGCTCTTTTTCAAAATTGAGAGATCAAGTTGGCGTTGCATCAGCGTTACCTGAAGATCAAAGACCGACTTTTCATGAAATAAGGGCTCTATCTGCATTTTTATTTAACCAGCAAGGTATCGACCCGCAGGCAAGAATGGCTCATAGTGATGCCAAGTCTACGAGAGTGTACACTGAAAATCATATCGAGTGGGTTTGTGTACCGCATGGTGAAATTGATTTCTATCATATTTTATCCGTTCTTAACTAGCTAAAAATATCTTCACAAAGTTAATTGTCTCCCATCTTATTAACTTTAAATAACCTTGAGAGGATGTATGGTTACCACAGTTTTAAATTTCAGCAATGCGAATGACCTATTAAATCATATTTGTAGTTGGAACAACGATTACAATGGTTATGTATTTAGGGGACAATCAAGTGATACATACCAGCTAATTCCTAGTATTTTTCGTGAAAACGCTAGATATATAGCCGATAGTGAATACCCAAGAAACGGAACGAATTCCCATTTCGAATATAGCCAGATTCAGTCTGAGTTCAAGCTGCTTAGGGAGTTTTTTAAGCTTGCTGATCAAAATGGACTTAAAGTACCTATTTCAGAAAATATCAGGCGTTTTCTGATCAGCAAACATGACTATAATTTCGCTAAAAGCACTGATCAAGATTCACTCTGGATCCCAGATGACCTGCTAGATGTTGCCGCGTTAGCACAGCATTATGGTATACCTACTAGGTTACTTGATTGGTCATACGATCCTTTTATCTCAGCTTACTTTGCTGCGAGTAGCGTTAATGACTCAGAAGGAAATTTAGCAATTTGGTGTTTCAATGCAGAATGGGTATCGACATCGATGATGAGAATGTCTAATTCACCACTTCGTATAATAACTCCCCCGAACTCAGATAACCAAAATCTTTCAGCTCAAAGAGGGTTATTTACACACATTTCCACCCCAATTAATTTTAATGATACTAGTAATGTTGACAAGGAAGTTGATAGAAGACCTCTCGATGCTCAATTAGACGAGTTATTACCAATGAGAATGCAAAACAGAGATAAAACTCTCATTAAACTGATACTACCACGCTCTGAAGCCAAAGATTTATTGTATAAATTAATGCAGCACAATTATGGCGATGCGAGGATTTATCCAGGATACAACGGTGTCGCTGATCAAGTTATGCGTAAGTTTAAAAAATAAAAGTTTTATGGTGGTAAAAGTCGACCTAAGTCATTGATGTATATGATGCATATTTTGTGTTTTAGGAACTGTTTGTATATACAGTAAAACTAATTTATCTGCATGATTTAATTGAACTTATTCAATTAACGCTAGCTAACATGGGGTGTCAGGGGTCGGAGGTTCAAATCCTCTCGTGCCGACCAAAAATCCCAAAAAAAAGCAGCCACTTACGGCTGCTTTTTTTGTGCCTGTGATTTGCCAATGGTAAAAGTTCAGCCTCAATTGAGACTTTTAACCATGAAAATTACCACCCCTAACACTTTGGCATCATCAAGAGCGCCACCCTCGATAGTGCCATCGTTAGACTTGAATTTCCCATACCCCACTTCGGCAAACATCAGCTTACCGTTTACGTCGAGTAGTACTGTTCTACTTTTCATCACTTTTAACATGGTTCAGCCATAGCCCCCCCCCTCATCTGTCGAAAGGACAATAGACGATTGGTTAATGTGCATGAATGAATTAGGCATGAGTCGTGCCTCAAGGTAATAAATTGCGGGGGATGGGAGTGCTATATTCAATCCTCTTCTGGTTTCGCTAAGTTATAAGCTTCCTCGTACTGATCATTATTTTTGAATGCAACTAGCTGTTTATAGTAGCTTTGCCACTGTTTTAATTTGTTTTCAGCCGTATCATCAATCGGCTGGGGATTTACATTTACTTGATCGCCCTTTCGCATTTTACTTGATCAGGCATTCGCAAATTATTTGGACACCTCCAACATAAGTTACGATGGTGATTACAAAAGTCTGACATTACGCCCACACAATCAAACCTTTTGTAGGGTGAGACAAACAAGCATAGAGCTAGACGATGGTCGCTACGCTCCCCGTGATTTTTGTATACCCACCACGGGGACATTAGGCATCTATTCTAGAAAACTTGGTCAGTTATCAATTTGCCACTCGTCGAAGTGAGGAACACTATCACTTTCCCTTAGCCATGAAACATCATGTGAACACCAAATATGCGAAACGACTGTATTGGGTGGGGTATCATCTAAAGTAGCTACACGCAGTATCACATGGCATTGAGAAGAACGATCGGCTACGAGATGAGAACCGCAAATAGAACAAAAATGGCGAAGTTTTCCTGGGGAAGATTCATAAGATTTTAAATACTCAAATCCTTTAAGCCACCTAAAGTGCTCTCGCTTAACCCTAGCAGTTGGAACGTATGGAGCAGCATGTGATTTCCTACACGTGTTACAATGGCAATTAACTATCCCGCTAATTAATTCATCACACTCATAACCAATAGTTTTACAGAGGCAACTTCCTTTCATTTTTATCCTTACCTTTCTGTTTAGATTACCTAATTTTGCCATATATTTTTTAATAGAACCTGTCACTATCGAGTATATCTAGGATAAATGATTAACAATCCTATTTCCTTTCTAGGATCAACTATAAAAATCACATAGCCCATATTTCCTATAATGCCACCTTACACATACCGTTCAAACGCACTCAGATCTATTCTGAGGAGTAACGGATAAAACTCCTCAAAATGCCTTAGAATCGCTTAGATGAATTATGAGGTTATGAATCGTTATGCGTTCAAGTAACTAATTGAGGACTTTGGGCTGATTACCTATCAAACGCTACAAAACACTGTCCTATCACCCCATCGAAAACGGTGAGTGGGAAAATAAATTTTTTACTTAGCTGTGAAGCGTTGGCAGAGTGTCGGGATGCAATCCTGATCAATAGATCGTGTTGACGGTATAGCACTCACATCTTTTTTAAAAACACAAAGCATTCAGAATTAATTTTTTGTATCACCAATGTATAAATCCAGATCAAATAATATCTAACTTTAACTTGATACAATCATTAGCATTTTATATTCAAAAGGATTTGACAGATGCAAATTATGAGAATGAGCTATGACGATCTGACAAAAGGCGGTGGTGAAGCTAAATTGCACGTTTATGGAGTTGGAACTTTCCCAGTTTTTTCTGGACAGAAATCCTACACAAATAATCCGAACTGTACATATCTTCCAAACAGCGCCATTCCATTAGGACGATATTGGATTGTTGATCGTGCAGAAGGTAGTTTGGCTAACAAAATTAGAGGTTGGGCTATCGACCTATGGAATGGTTTATTCTTTTCAATTCAAGCACCATGAGTGATAACGTATTTATCAACGGTGTTTCACGTGGAGGATTTCGTCTTTATCCACTACGGCCTGATGGCTCTGGACTCAGTGAAGGGTGCATTACATTCTTAAAACGAAACGATTTTTATAAAGTTAGGAAGAACCTCATCCATCGTAAAAAAGTTCGAGTTATAAACTCTAATTTGGGTCTCATGGCATACGGATACGTTGACGTTCAAGGAAAAAGTGATTTTGATAAATGCAAAAGGGCTAAAAAAATAATATGTTTCGTGCTCTGTTTTATCTTAGCATTTACTATTTCCAGTTATGGAATGCCACTTTATTCGATAACAAGTTGGCTTGTAGATCATTCTTACCAGTTATTAAGTCATTACCAGAGCAACACTTATGAAGAAGGTTCAGATCCTATAACATTCACATCTTTACTAACTGTTATTAGTCTATACGCAATAATTTTTTATAACCTAATACGATGCTTTTTTAAAAAAATAAGGGGTTAACGCTGCACATGTACCTTAGACACTTAGGTCTAGGCCCCGGGCTCCGGCAGGATAAACAGACATACAGCGCTGATAAAGTGAGTTTCTAAGGAGTAGCAAGCGGCATAGTGTGATTGCAGAAGTCTGACACTACGCCCACACAATCAAACCTTTTGCAGGGTGAGACAAACAAGCATAGAGCTAGACGATGGTCGCTACGCTCCCCGTGATTTTTGTATACCCACCACCGAGGCATTAGGTTTTCTATGGTTGAATAATAGTTTACGAGTTTCGACGAATACACAGAACACAGATGAGCATGGATATGATCAGCGCAATCCAAAATGTAAAATCAAACAGCAAATCAGTAGTCTCTTCCACTCCTACTGTATTTAACCACGATGCCAGATAATCAGTGACGTTTGGCCACAACAGCGAAATTAGTTTGCTAATGACAAAAAACATCACCACCAACAACATGAGAAAACACAATGTACGCTTAATCCATTTGAGCATTAATCAACCTTTATTGTGCCGTAAGCCATTAGAAGCGAACCAGGAACATATATCATACTGGTTTTAAGCAGACGATTACGAAGATAGTCAAAATCAGTAATATGGCTGAGCGTAATACAACCTTCACTAAGTCCACGTGGACCAATTGGATGTAACCTGAAATTACCTCGCCGCACACCATCAATAAATGTATAGTCGTCGATCTTACCGTCTCGGCGATACAGAGAAAACCACTGACTACGATCCGTACCATAAGAATACTTCAGAGCAGCTTCACGAATTGAACTCAAACACCCACCTGACTGACGCCCGATAATGTAATACGTTCCCTGCGGAATAGGACCAATATTAGGAACACTTGTTAGGCTAGCATTATTGCGACCTTGCCTCTGACCAGAAAATGCAGGGAACCTACCAACGCCGCTACATGTAAGTAAAGACATTGGCATGCCGTTGTTGGTGAAAAAACACGTTATTGCCATAACTATCCCTTGTATTTAAATTCCAAAAGTCACATATTTTTACCGTAAAGCCATCTACTGCGCCCTCCCTTGGTGCTATAACCGCGTTACATTAAAGAAGCTCTTTGCGCATAAAAACGCTCAAAGGATCTGCTTTATACGGGGAGAATGCATCGCACATGTCGTACCCACATCTGCGATAAAGCGCTATAACCGGTTGCTGGTGAATACCTGTTTCAAGCTGCAATAGTCGCGAATTATTTTCTGAAGCAATTCCCTCAATTGCACTGATTATCTTCTCTCCAAGCTTCCTTCCTCGGTATTCCGGTCGAATATAAACCTGCTTAATCTCAGCTGATCCATCTTCGTGAAATAGCAAAGCTCCACAGCCTGCAGGTGTATCCCCCTCATCACATACGATCACGCACCTTAGCTGTTCGTCACTGACTGCTGAAAGATCTAGGAGGTGGTTACTTTCTGCAGGGTACAATTCGCTCTGAAAAGCATCGAGCTCGCTAACCAACCGCGCCAAGTCAGAATTCCCTTTATCAACTTCTGAAATGTTAAACATTCACTATCCTCAATTCAGTTTTAGCTACTGAATCTACCATGCCTATTCCAACTATGACATCTATCCATATTAACCCTAAAGCCACCTTACGCATACCGCTCAAAGCCATTCTGTGGTGTAACGGTAAAACTCACCGTCTCCCGCTCAAACGCCTTATAATCGTTTAAATAGTTTAAAATGACTTAGATGAATTCGGGTGCTTAAAATCGACCAATAACACTGAATGTAGAGGCAAGCGTAATAAAAGTACTGATGGGTGTGAGACTAGAAGAGTGAAAAAATAGATTATCAATAATACTTAAAATACTTTTTCCGCATGAAATTGTTAGGTTAGAAAAGTAAAGGTGTTAAGTCGGTCACTATACTCCAACTCACTCTTTTATAGTGATTCATTGGATAATCTATTATTGTGCCAGTCATTATTACGCAATCAATACAACATTACCTAAAACAGAGTGTCCAAAAAAAATCATAGACTGCTTTATGTAGCAATAAAAATTGCCTAACCGACATTGCCCCACCCTTAAGGTGAACCAATGTCGGCTATTAACCTAGCGGCTTATCAGGGCTCCACCTACATAATAGTGCCCTACCTGACAACGATATTAAGCGTTCGAGACCTGTAATTGTGGCGACGCAATCCGCTGTTGAGGATTTTCTGATAAACGGCGTAAATGATGAGTAACATCAATCATCATCTGTTGACGCAGTGCTTCACGTTTACGAAAAGCGGAGCGATGTTTACTTTCGACTAGCTCAACATTCCTTTCCGCTTCATGGCGAGGAAGTTGATACCACCCCTCAGCATCACACTCTGTACACACTTCTTCCCAAAAGGAGTTATAACTCGATTTGAGAACATGTGATTTGATATGGTGACTATCGGAAATCCCGCAAATTTTCTCAACCCCGAAACCATCGGAAATAGCATAGGCCGCTGACAATAAGAGATTTTTAGGACGTAATCCATACATGGCTTTGGTAATTGCTCGCACTTGGTCTTGACCTTCCCCAGGTTTCGGCCCTTGTAAACCACAAAGATAAAGGATTTTTCCGGTCTCATCAAAGGAGAACGTTAGACTATAGAGGGCTTCCTCACAGTTTGGAACATAAAGGTAAATCCCAATCTCACCTTCACGTACAAAACGTGAATGTTTGAGCTTAAGTGTTGCCTCTTCCTCATTCTTCAATTGCAACGTCGCCAAAGTGATCCCGGGGGCGTTGGGTGCGAAGATCGCCGGAATAAACTTAGGATTGATGCTCTGATCAAGACGGTACAGAGTGGTGGATGCTGCCTTCAGCTTTTGCTTAACGGTCCAATTTTTGTTCAGATATTTATTAAAAGGACGCGCGACCAGGCCTACGACGTGTTCACTCGGGATAACCTGCTGGGCCACGGCTGAATGCTTACACTGCTGAAAATATTCCCAGTAAAGAATAGGATGCGTCAGCAAAGTTCGGCAAGCGCGCTTATAGAAATTAAATTTTCTAATCGCTTCATTCCATTTTGGATTGTTTTTACGCCAAGTTCTAAAACGTCCCATCGAAATACCCTAGTCTAATTCAGATTTGTGCGAAAACTACCGCGATATCTAAACAGGATAATCGAATTATTCTTAACGAACTCTCAACAGAGATAAATTTTATTTACTATTTCCTTACGAAGGAAGCAGGCAATCAGGGGGAATAGAAAGAAGGGAGTTGAGCAGCCGCAGCTGCCCACAAAAATTAGCTTTCTTGCTCTTGGTGATTAATTTCAATTTCGATATTTTGAATGGTTTCATCAATATCATCGAGTAATTTACCCTGCTCATTAAGCAGTGCATTTATTTGCTCAGCGAATTGGGGATGCTTATATTCACCTGCATCAAAAGCCAACCACTGTGCAGAAAGCCTTTCAGTATTGTTTTGTGCGTAGTGACGCATTTCTTTTAATTGCGAGACAACATCACGAAAATACTCACCTTGCGTTTTTTCTACTTCGCTCATTACAATAACTCCTTTATCGTTGTAGTAAACCTATACAAAGCTTGGCAAATTTCAGTGAAATATCCTTCAGATTTATCCGTAATACCCTTTCGGCTATATGTCTCGCCGTTGCAACGCTTTCACGCTATCCTTTATCCCTGACTCAATCATAAAGAATGAACTATGTCACCTTTACTTCCGCCGAACTTTAACGTTGAACAGCTTGATAGTTACCAAGCTTTTATTCCTCACGCTGAGTTTTGTTATTCCCCCTACTGCACTGCTTGCTGTCAATTTTCTATTGATGCCTTAACCCCTATGGTTATCCAGTCACTTGGATTTACCCTTCCACAGACATTGAAACAAGCAGTCAAAAAGCGCCAAGCTGAGTATCTTGCCAGCCGCTGGTTAGTGGCCAAACTCCTTTTACCTGAGAACAAGTCTTTTCAGCTATTAAACCGTGCAGACCGTTCACCCATTTGGCCGTTAGGTTTCTCAGGCTCTCTTTCTCACCATGATCATAAAGCTTTCGTTGTACTTGATGCATCGCCTGCATTAGTCGGCAATGATATTGAGCGAATGTTGACAGAAGATAAGGCGAAAGAACTGCAATCAATGATCATGAATGATGCCGAATTCGATCTCTTGATGACATCGGGCTTTTCATCGGCGCAAGCAACTACCCTTCTTTTCTCGCTCAAAGAGACCGTCTATAAGGCCGTTTATCCCGAAGTCCAAACATTATTTGGCTTTGAACAAGTAATACTCACTGCAATTAATCCTATAAATAATATTGCAACAGTCAAATTATCGCGCCTTGCTCGTCCTAATGAATATCCAGAATATTGGCCAATTAATTACTGCCTAACAATAAACGAGGTAATGAGTTGGACGGTTATGAAAAGATTATAACGCCTGACGGAAGGTTAAATTGAAACGATAAGGCCCGGTTAAAGGATGGATACCGGCTTTAATCGGTAAGATGCCATGAAAACATAAGCGTGAAGCCCCCCCCCACACCACAACATCCCCATGCTCTAATAAAACTTTAGCTGTTTTATCGCTGCGCATCAGTCCCCCAAAGAGAAAAATTGCCGGTAGTCCAAGTGAAATCGAAACAATAGGTTGCGTTAAATCGCGTTCATTTTTGTCTTGATGCAACGTCATTTTGCTGTCAACAGCATAACGATTAATCAAGCAGCTGTCTGGAATAAAATCGGCATAACCCGCTGTGGCAGCAGCGCGTTTCGCCAAGTCGAGAAAAGTCTGATTCAGCGCAATGGTCTCTCTCGTATTTAGATAACCGTCACGTGCCGATACCCATTGTGCGGCACCACAGCCAGTCATGGCTGCAGACATAGTAAATCCACCAGGCGTTACCCGATGTATAAAGGGATGTTGCATCGCTATCCGATTAATTTCTTGGTAAAGGACTAAATCATCCTGTTGCACAAAGCGTCGTAGGATCAGCGCACCGGGGGCAAGAGCCTCCTGCCAAGGCTCCTCATCATGAAAAAAGTCTAACATTACTTCTCCATATTGATCGGTTAGTCATTAACTAAAAATGTCTTAAAGGTCGGCGATGCCCAGCCAATAAAATGATCGCCTTGTTTAACGATTAAATAAACGGCGAGATGATCACGTAATGCTAATGCTTTTGCTTTTTCCGTTCCCAGTACCATTAACCCTGTATCCCACGAATCTGCCTCTAATGCAGTGGTTGCGATAACGGTTGCTGAAACCAAGTGATGTTCGATCGGCCGGCCAGTTGCGGGATCAATAATATGCGAAATACGTTTACCATCTAACTCATAATAATTACGATAATCACCGGAGGTACTAATTCCATGCCCTTGTAAATCGACCACAATTTGTGCCTGATTCACTTTATCAGTCGGTTTTTGTACTGCAACCCGCCATGAGTTACCTTGTTGATTATGACCCCGAGAAATGAGTGCCCCGCCTACCGACACTAAATAATTTCGCACGCCTTGCTGCTCCATCAATCTCGCAAGATGATCCGCCGCAAATCCCTCACCGACCGTTGATAAATCGACATACAGATCAGGAATATCTTTTCTCAACGTATTACCACTGGCGCTTACACTTAAGGTTAAATGCTGTAAACCCACTTTTTCTTTCGCTAAAGCTATCTGTGAATCACTCGGCGTATGAGTCGGAATTGCATCAGGGCCAAACCCCCACAAGTTAACCAGAGGCCCGATGGTAATATCCATGGCGCCTTGCGTCGCACGGCCAACTTTCATTGCACTGGTAATAATGGCTGCGACATTATCACTGACAGGCTGCGGAGCTAGGCTCGGGTTCTGATTGAACCGAGAAAGCCACGAATCCTTTTTCCACGTCGAGAGTTCTTGATCATCTTGGTCTAGTTGTTGTTGGATAAGGTCGGGAAGTGCCTTGGCCTGTGTGGCTGATAATCCACTTGCCGTTACCCGCCAAACGGTTCCCATTGTTTTACCTTGAAACACGTGATCCTGCTCTAGCGCTCGCTCACACCCTAGTAGTAATACACCGATTATCAGTACGGATGTAAGACGAAATCCTCTTTTTATCATGGTTGGTCTCTCACTGCTTGAGCCGAAAAGAAGCAAAGCGCGCATCACTGTGCACCAGATTAGAGCCTTCATTCTACTGATTAAGCCCCTATTGTACGTGTCAGCCAATGCTAACATTGGCACCGTCTTTGCAGTGATAAGGTACGCTTAATGAGGAGGTGACCGATGCAAAGATTTCAACAATTATTAACCCAATGTCGAGCATTGTATGACCAATGGTTATTAGGTGGTGGTTTTAGCGCTAATGGATTGTTTATGGAAGGACATTACTGCTTACGAGATTCTACTTCATCTTCACAACCGAATAACCAATCCCCCACCCTATAATTGGCTATATTCCTCTCAAAAAAATAGGATGCTTAAGCATCCTATTTTCGTTAACAATCCAGCGTAATTAGAACTGGTAAACCAAGCCCAATGCAACGGTATTATCAGTTGTGATACCCGCAGCTTCAGTGAAGGTATTATCTTTCAGCAAGTTGATTTGATAATCAACATAGGTAGACATGTTTTTGTTGAAGTAATAAGTGGCACCAACATCAACATATTTCTTCAAGTTTTGCGTGCCATAAGTACCAATATCAGAGCCACGTGAGGTGACGTAGGCTAAAGAAGGACGTAAGCCAAAATCAAATTGGTACTGAGCTACTAGCTCAAGGTTATTAGCTTTGTTCGCATAGCCGTAAACGCTGTCGCTGCTGCTTGAATCACCAAATTTGGTGGCGTTATAAGAACGGGTAAACATTGCTGCTAAGTAGACTTGGTTAGCGTCATACTTTAATCCACCCGAATAAGCCGTCGCTTTATCACCGCGGCCTTGAATTGCACTGTAATTGTTACTGCCATTTTGATCGTTCGTACGATCAGACGAGAACATTGCTCCGCCAACAGATAAACCGTTACCTAGATCGTAGGTCGTGCTGAGTCCCCAACCATCGCCGTTTTGCCCTAAAACATCACGACCGTTCGGTGACTCAGTCGAATTACTATTTTTTCCTTGATATTGGACGGCGAAATTTAATCCATCAACAAGACCAAAGAAATTATTATTACGATAAGTAGCTAAACCGTTACTACGTTGGAATAAGAAGTTGTCAGCACCGTAGGTATCACCACCGAATTCCGGCAGTACATCTGTCCAGCCAGCAATATCATACATTACGCCATAACTACGGCCATAATCGATTGAGCCTGAATTAGCAAAACGTAGACCGGCGTAGCCAATACGCGTGTAATTATTTGCCGTACCTTGTGACTCAGCGTTATTTAACGCAACTTGATATTCCCATTGCCCATAACCTGTCAGTTGATCGGTAACTTGTGTTTCGCCTTGAAAACCGAAACGCATATAAGATTCGTCACCGTTGTTACTGTCATCATTAGAAAAATAATGTAGACCGTCGACTTTACCGAATAAATCTAATTTATTACCATCTTTATTGTAGATTTCTGCAGCACCTGCAGAACCTGCGACGAGAAGTGCGGGAATAAGCAAAGAAAGAGCGCGGATTTTCATCTTTATTTTCCTCGAAAACTATCAATCCTGAAAAAAAATCAAGTAATTGTGCAAAAAACACTTCACTGGCTATAATAGTAAGGCGAAGTGTGAAAATCTTTGTAGCAAAACAATAAAACATAGAAGATGTTTCAACGTATTTCTAATTTATGTACAAATGTAAATTTTCAACCTATAAATTTCATCTTTTAGCGCCATCAATGACAATTTCTGACGATCATTGACATTTACCCTCATCCTGTTTTGTGGGTAAAACTCGATATCGCTCTTCTAATCGCACTGAATGTTCAAACGATTAGCCTTCTAAGTATTACTATTACCCCGCTATCATCATTTATATTTATTATTGTTTTTTTATCTAAGTTATAAGTTTTATTCACTTCCTACCGAGCTTCTGCTCGGTTTTTTTTGCCCCGCAATCGAAGCTATTTTCTTATGATTGACGGCGACAGTTACACCTTCTGTAACTTCTGGCATAATTGCACAATACCGCCTATCTCCGACAATTGAGACTTGTATGCTGTTTAAAATACCTGAAATGACGCCAAATAATTTGCGTAAACTTCTTATCTTGCTGCTTACGCTACTTATCATTTCTTTTATCAGTTTGGTATACAGCAACGGTTTAACCATTATCGAGCAACAAGGTGAGTCAGTCAGTATCTTCACAAAATCGTTACAAAACCGTATCAATAAATACCGTTATATCTCTTGGCAAATTTTTGACTCAGCCACCCGAGATGCCCTTAACGCTGAAGCGAATAATAATTCAATCGATCAATCTACCCTTCAACCTGGTATTTACGCCCTGACAACACCCTCGCCTAAAGTTGAAACCCTAATCTTTGGCGAACACAGCTTGTCAACTGAACAGCTCGCTTTACACACTTCTCAGTATACAGAGACCTTGTGGGCCTCAGCGAAATTGACGTGGACGCTGTACTATCTCAATGGCGAGGATAATAGCCTTTCTGTGATTACCAATGGGCAACTTATTAGTAAATTAAACCGCTATGAAGGACGGAATATCGCCTCATATATTGCAGGGCGTCGCAATGAAATGTTGCAACAAGCGAACACTTTGGATGAGAAAGAGAGTTTTTCTCCTTTGCGTCGTAATCTGCAGCTTTCCGATACGGCATTTATCACGCTGCGTACCACATTTAATCAACCTGGTCATCTTGCTACCATTTTAGCGGTCGATCTGCCGATTGATGATATCAATAATAACCAGTTAGATCTTTCAGCATTACAAATTCATAATGAAGAAGTCATTGTAAAAAAAGGCGGATCGGGCAGTAATTCGCTTAACCTCTCGGCATTAAGTATCGACATCATTCGTCCATTAAATGATTCTCCGCTCTCGGCTATCTACCATTTACCTTTAATGCACGTCATTCATGCAATGATCGATGAACTCTTACCGGTTTATTTGATCTTATTAGGGCTAATTGCCCTGATTGCAACGGCATTAGTATTTGTAAAGGAAAATAAAGCACAGCCAACGGTAAAGGTGGATCCGTGGGTGGAAAAATTGCAGCAATTCGCGCAAGAATTAGTTAAGAACTTTCCCCTTGGCTATCTTATCTATGATGCGAATCAAGAAAAAATTCTACTTTCTAACGAAATATCCGATCATTTAGTCCCGCACCTTAATGTCAAAAAAATGGTGGATATGTCCTCAAATCCGTTCGAGCTTTTGCAGGTCACGGTAAATAATGAGATTTATCAAGTCCGGCATTACACCAGTCAAGTGATTAACCACTATCATATATTTGCCTTCCGTGAACAAAATCGCGAGCAACTGGTCAATCAACAACTGCAACAAGCGCAAAGCGTGCTAGAGAAAAATCATACATTGCGCCAGCAATTCTTTGAACAATTAAGTGCCACGTTGGCTAAGCCGATGCACCGGGTTGAACATGATGTCACGCAATTTGATAGCTTATCGCCCCATACACTCCCCGATGGCTTACGCCAAGGCGTGAAACACTTAGGACGCTTAGTCGGCAATATCAGTACCTTAAATGAAGTTGAATCGGGTCGCTGGGTGCCTGATCCGCAGGAGATCGACCTGCAACATATTTTGGATGACGTCATCACGGAAACTCAATCCATAGCAACCGAAAAAGGGGTACTGCTCGTGGTCGACAACAGTGAATTGGTAGAAAGCCATCGATTGGGCGACGCGTCACTCATTTTTCAGATAATTACAACTATACTTCGCTACTCGATAGAAAATACAGTATGGGGAAAAATTAAATTAAAGATTTCGCAAAGTACGGAATATGCTGATCGACTTTTGCTAGAAATTGTTGATACTGGGCCGGGGCTTTCTCCACAAGAGCAGGAAAATATTGAGTTTCCGTTTATCAACGCCGTCAGTGCTGAGAACGCAGAATATTCAACTAGCTTAGACCTGTTCTTTTGTAGACAGTTGCTATCGCTGTTTCACGGAACGTTAGTTATTGAGTCGAAGATTCCTATTGGTACACGTTATCAATTGGCGTTTACTGTACCGCCAGTCACATCAACGGAAGAAGGTGATGAGCAAATTCTGGAAGGTGTCCGAGTATTGGTCAGTATTGTCGCCGATGATGTTCGCTCTATTATCTGTCGACAACTTCTGCGCTGGGGAGCGAAGTATGATTTTCCAGAGGATCGATATTCAGGTCAACAGTGTGATCTGATGATTACCGATGATGTGGAACAACTGGACGATTGGGGAGTCCTACTCTCTACCAAGCCTGAGTTATTGACCCGTCATCTCCGTCACAAACAGGCTAATACTAATATTAGCCGTTCTATCCTCGATGCCATTATGGCATTGATAGAACAACAAATTGCAGAAGATGTATTATCACAAGGAGAGGAAAATGTATCGACTTCATTGTGGGGGAATTCAGAGTACTACTCAATCTTTGAACAAACCGTTAAAGAAGATATGGACAAGTTACGCAGTGAAGTGGCTAGTGAAAACGACGCTGCACTTGCCTTAACAGCACATCGACTCAAGGGCGTTTTTGCGATGCTAAATTTGCAAAAAGGTAAAATGTACTGCGAGACGATTGAGCAACAGATTGAGCAACACCATAAATCGAACATTATGATGAGTATCAGTGAACTTCAGCACTATGTTGACTCACTGCTACAGCAAGGTAGCCAAAAAAATGAATAATATGAATGTAATTATCGCCGACGACCATCCGATTGTACTTTTCGGAATTCGTAAATCGTTAGAACAAATCGAATGGGTCAATGTAGTGGGCGAATTTGAAGACTCTACCACACTGATTAACAATCTTGGTAAACTTGATGCCCATGTACTGATTACCGATCTCTCTATGCCTGGAGATAAATACGGTGACGGTATTACCCTTATCAAATATATCAAGCGTCATTACCCTGATATCTCAATCATTGTTTTGACGATGAACAACAATCCTGCCATTTTAGGATCAGTGCTTGATCTTGATATTGAAGGTATTGTTCTTAAACAAGGTGCACCCACTGACTTACCAAAAGCTCTAGCCGCGTTACAAAAAGGGAAGAAATACACCCCAGACTCTGTGGCACGTCTGTTAGAGAAAATTAGTGCAGGTGGCTATGGAGATAAACGCCTCTCACCAAAAGAGAGTGAAGTACTACGTCTTTTTGCTGAGGGCTTCTTAGTCACTGAAATTGCACGTAAACTCAATCGCAGTATTAAAACGATCAGTAGCCAAAAGAAATCAGCGATGATGAAGTTAGGCGTCGACAATGATATTGCTCTGCTTAACTATCTCTCTTCAGTAAGCCACTCCTCAAACGAAGAGTAGCAGGACAAAACTAGAAGCTTATCCTAGGCTTCTAGTTTTCTTTCATCGAAAGGTATGTCTGTAACGCCCTCTGTAATTCTTCAAGTGTAATGGGTTTAGAAAGACAATCGTTCATCCCTGCATCCAAGCATAACTGTTGCTCTTTGACTAAAGCATTGGCAGTAAGCCCGATGATAGGATAACTTTTCCCTTCACGACGAAGTTGTCTTGCCAAACCGTAGCCATCTAAATTTGGCATATTAATATCGGTTAAGACAATATCGATCTCACCGACTTTTAATACTTCCAAGGCATCAAGCCCATCTTTAGCGGTGCGTGTACGGTAACCAAGAGTAGTTAACTGTTCACTGAGTAATAAACGATTAATAGGATGATCATCCACCACCAAAATACGCTGCTCATGGCGTTCTTCTATCGGTGCGACGGTTACCCCATCACTCTTAATATTCACCCGAGCGGATTGCCAAATTTTTGTCAATAATTCAGGCAACTCATAGGCTTTTGCGGTTGTCATCAACCAATATCCTTCTGGCATCAGCGTCGGTTTATCATTGTGCCAAGGCGAAAAGAGGATCCATACTCCATCTGTTCGACCATCGTGGTACGTTGACGCATCGTCGGTAATAAAGACTCGCATCGGATCCTCTTCCTCTGGCAGCGTTGTGCTAACCACAATCTGCAGTGCCTGTAGACATCGAATCATATACTCTGAGAAGTAGCGATTGCTTATTAGCACTACCACTGACTTATCACTAAACTCAGTACTCGGTACGTACCGTTGACCCTGCCAAACAGGTAGACGTAACGTAAACTCACTGCCAATATCGGGCTCAGAACAAACGGTGATATCACCATCCATCATATTGATTAACTTTTCGCATATTGCCAAACCGAGCCCTGTACCCTGAAAGTTTCGCTGAACCTTTCCTTCAACTTGGAAAAATGGGTCAAAAAGTTGTAAAACGTCGCGCTGACGAATACCTATACCGGTATCACGAATGCGAATATGGAGGTAACCTTGCTCACACCACAGGTGTAATAGTATTCCCCCAGTATGGGTAAATTTGATGGCATTACTTAATAGATTGGAAATAACCTGTTGTAGACGAATAGGATCGCCTAGCATCGTCAACGGCACGTCGGCTTCAATAAAGCACCAAAGTGTTAATCGCTTACGAATAACCAAAGGTAAATAATTCATTTCCACATGGGAAATAACCTCACTGGGTGAGAAGATCACCGGAGAGATTTTCAACTGTTCAGATTCGATTTTCGAGAAATCGAGAATATCATTAATAATCTTGAGTAATAAACTCGATGAGTTATTCATTCCTTGTACTAAGCTGAGAATGTTATCGGGTAACTCTCGCGTTTGTAAAAGGTCCAAATTTCCAATAATACCGTAGAGTGGCGTACGTAATTCGTGGCTGACGGTTGCCAGGAACATGGATTTTGATTGGCTAGCTTGCTCCGCACTATTCGCAATTTCCTGTAGCGATTTTTCCATCATCACACGAGCACTGACATCAATTAATACGCAAATCGCCACATCTTCATTACGATAGCGGCTATGTACAAAACTCATCTGTAAGTTAATTTTCGAGGCAGTTAGCACATCCATAAAGTTAACTTCTTGCCCGCGGATAATTTCACCAATTCTGACCCTATCTTCTGGCGTTAAAACACTCAGATAATTATGCGCAAGTTCATTACTTAAGATATTACTGCCATCACTGGTACGTAATATACAAATCCCTACTGGAGCAGATGCGACAATTTTTCGGTTAAATTGTTCATGCTCTTCTAGCCGCAATGCATTATTAAAAGCCGGGATAAACATACGCTTTTCAAACATTAGCGTCAGACAAATTAAAAACAATGCCGTAAAAAGATTGAGCAATAACGTATTCAATAGCATCAAACGCATCTGATCAAAGAGAATTGTCGTCGAGACCAGATAGACCATATTAAATGGGCCAGGGGTAAGACTATTTTTAAGTGCCAAATAGCGGTAGTTATCAATATATCCAAACCACTGTTTACTGCTTGGTAATAAGGAGACAACCGGTTGCAAAGCCCAACTATTATTGGCTAATAAAATACGATTACTTCGATCAGTAACCATTGTATCAATAGGAATATTTCCAATGGTTAGCGTATCATCGAGTCGAAGATTTTGCTCAACCACAACCTCAGCAGTTCGCTGATTGCCCGAATAGATTGGCATACTCATAAATAGGCTGCCGGTTGCTCGTGCATTACCACTGGCTAGCCAATAAAGCGGATTACGCAAAGTATCGTCATTGGCAGTTTGAAAAACAAATTGGTGATCCCGTAGTAGTAATCGGCTACCGTCTTGACCTAGGCTACTCTCATTAAACATAAAATTAGCCGCACAACTGCTTTTTCGATCAAGCAGATAAATATTACTGATTTCATAAGTCGATGCATATTGGCTATCTAAGAGATGCAGATAATGACTGAGCGTAATAAAGGCACTTTGCCAAGCACCCTTTTGTTCTTGGCACTCAGCACCCGCAGAGAGTGAGAAAAAAGCAGCAGCGCTTGCGGCAAGAATCGGATTATCGAGGGAAGACTCTTTCGGCTCATCATCTTGTGCAGGCGGGCGATTAAGCTGGTTTTCAGCTACATATTTTAATCCGCGTGAAGCCTCGGAAAGATGAGTGACATGAAATTGTGTTTGCGAAAAAGAAGTAAAAAGCTGCTCGCGTAAGCGATTTTCTTTTTCATGTAACGATTCAGTGATCGTAAAAAGAGAAATCAGTATACCAACAAGCCAAATAACTAACGCTAGGCCACGAAAAAGATAGCGAGAAACACGTAATGCTGTCCTAAAAGAGACTAAATATTTCACCTTAAAGCGCTCTCTTTTTCATTATGTTGAATATGACCAGATTAATTAAAAAAGGCATCTTACGATGCCTTTTTCATTTATTGCGAGAGTTTATCACTCATCATCGATAACTTCATCGTCATCGTTATCGACTTCAGGTGGAAGTGTATCTTCCCCTTCCGGTACCGAACCATCGATGGCATCAAGCTCTTCTTCCGCAACCGGTTCTGCAACACGTTGCAGCCCAACAACATTTTCATCGTCCGCAGTACGGATAAGAATAACGCCTTGAGTGTTACGACCAACAATACTGACTTCTGACACACGCGTTCTGACTAAAGTCCCGGCATCAGTAATCATCATAATTTGGTCAGCATCATCAACTTGAACCGCACCGATTACCGGCCCATTACGATCAGTCACTTTAATGGAAATAACGCCTTGCGTCGCACGCGACTTAGTCGGGTACTCTTGCGTCGCCGTTCTTTTACCAAAACCATTTTTCGTCACGGTCAAAATGGCGCCTTCGGCATTTGGAACAATTAATGAGACGACGTGGTCATCCGCTGCCAGTTTAATGCCCCGAACGCCCGCGGCAGTACGACCCATCGTTCTGACTGCTTGCTCAGAGAAGCGTACTACTTTTCCTGCTGCCGAGAATAACATCGCTTCGTCTTCACCTTTAGTCAAGGCAACGCCGATGAGGGAGTCATCATCACGCAGGTTAATCGCAATAATCCCTGCACTACGTGGACGGCTAAAGTCAGTCAGTGCAGTTTTCTTCACTGTACCGCTCGCCGTTGCCATAAAGACATTCACCCCTTGCGCATACTCTTTAACTGGCAGGATTGCGGTGATACGCTCATTCGCTTCGAGAGGCAATAAGTTCACAATAGGACGTCCACGCGCCCCACGACTCGCTTCCGGTAACTGATAGACCTTCATCCAATACAAACGTCCTCTGGATGAGAAGCAAAGAATTGTGTCATGGGTGTTTGCCACCAGCAGTCTATCGATAAAGTCTTCGTCTTTAATCCGTGCCGCAGACTTTCCTTTACCACCACGACGTTGGGCTTCATAATCGGTCAGCGGTTGGTATTTCACATAGCCTTGATGTGACAGTGTGACAACAACATCTTCTTGATTGATTAAATCTTCGATATTAATGTCCGCAGTATTTGCCGTGATCTCGGTACGACGCTCATCACCGAATTGCTCACGTACTGCCACTAATTCCTCACGGATCACTTCCATCAAACGCTCACCACTGCCTAAAATGAATAGCAGTTCAGCGATTTCGCCCAACAGCGCCTTATATTCATCTAACAGTCTTTCGTGTTCGAGACCGGTAAGTTTTTGGAGACGAAGGTCGAGAATCGCTTGCGCTTGTTGCTCAGTCAGATAATAAGTATCCCCGCGAATACCATATTGCTCTTCCAACCACTCAGGGCGCGCGGCATCATCGCCAGCTTTCTCAAGCATTGACGCGACATTCCCCAGCGCCCAACCCCGAGCAATAAGGCCCGCTTTAGCTTCTGCTGGGTTTGGTGCTTGGCGGATTAATTCAATTACCGGATCGATATTCGCTAACGCTATTGCCAGGCCTTCGAGAATATGAGCACGATCACGCGCTTTACGCAGTTCAAAAATGGTTCTGCGCGTTACTACTTCACGACGGTGGCGAACGAAGGCTTCAAGAATATCTTTTAATGGCATGATCTTAGGTTGGCCTTGATGTAAGGCAACCATATTGATCCCAAACGAGACTTGTAACTGCGTCAAAGAGTAAAGATTGTTCAATACCACTTCGCCGACTGCATCACGTTTAATTTCAATAACGATCCGCATACCGTCTTTATCAGACTCATCACGCAGTGCGCTGATACCTTCGATACGTTTATCTTTTACCAGCTCAGCAATTTTCTCGATCAAGCGCGCTTTGTTCACTTGATAAGGAATTTCATGGATGATGATCGTTTCGCGGCCAGTTTTCGCATCCGCTTGTACTTCGCCACGCGCACGAATATAAATTTTACCCCGGCCCGTACGGTAGGCTTCCTCGATACCACGACGACCATTGATAATAGCCGCCGTTGGGAAATCTGGCCCTGGAATATGCTCCATTAAGGCTTCTAACGAGATATCGCTGTCTTCAATATAAGCCAGTGTACCGTTAATCACCTCGGTCATATTGTGTGGCGGGATATTGGTCGCCATCCCCACGGCGATCCCCGAAGAGCCATTAACCAATAAGTTAGGCACACGGGTCGGTAAAACATCAGGGATTTGCTCATTCCCATCGTAGTTGGGAACAAAATCTACGGTTTCTTTTTCTAGATCCGCCAATAATTCATGGGTGATTTTCGCCATACGGACTTCGGTATAACGCATGGCTGCCGCAGAATCGCCATCGATCGAGCCGAAATTACCTTGTCCATCGACCAGCATATAACGCAGAGAGAATGGCTGAGCCATACGGACGATAGCATCATAAACCGCTGAATCACCGTGGGGGTGATACTTACCAATGACGTCCCCAACAACACGGGCAGACTTTTTGTACGGTTTATTCCAGTCGTTACTTAATTCGTTCATCGCAAATAAAACACGGCGGTGAACAGGCTTCAATCCATCACGGACATCAGGTAACGCGCGGCCAACAATGACCGACATGGCATAATCGAGATAAGAGGTTTTTAGCTCTTCCTCAATATTAACCGGTGTGATTTCTCTTGCAAGGTCGCTCATGGAGCCGCTATCCCTCTAGAATATTACCTAATATAAAGAACAGAATCATAACACATTTACCCTGTCCGGTGCATCTCTCTCCACCACTTCCTCTACGAATAGCAATCCTTAGGTGATGAAGTGCGTTGAAGCGTTTATACTTAGCGCACATTTTCTAGGAGTAAGTGTTGATGAGTGACCAATTTGAAGCCGAGAAACAAAACGTTGACCAACAAGAAATCGCAAAATTTGAAGCTGTTGCGAGTCGCTGGTGGGATCTCGAAGGTGAGTTCAAACCACTCCACCGCATCAATCCTTTGCGCCTAGGTTACATTACACAACAAAGCCAGGGGCTTTATGGCAAAAAGGTTTTAGATGTCGGTTGTGGTGGCGGTATTTTAACCGAAAGTATGGCTAAAGAAGGCGCCGAGGTCATTGGGCTCGATATGGGCGCAGAGCCGCTCGCGGTAGCACGATTACATGCAATGGAAAGCCAAGTGAGCATTAACTATGTTCAACAAACAGTAGAAGCTCATGCTGAAGAGTTCGCCGGTCAATATGATGTTGTCACCTGTATGGAAATGCTTGAGCATGTTCCTGATCCGCGTTCAGTCGTGCTAGCGTGTGCTCGTTTGGTAAAACCGGGTGGTGATGTTTTTTTCTCTACCATTAACCGTAACCCTAAAGCCTGGCTGATGGCGATATTTGGCGCAGAGTACGTGTTGCGGATGGTTCCTAAAGGTACGCACGATATTAAGAAATGTATCCGGCCTTCCGAGTTACTCGGTTGGGTAGATGAAACACCTTTAAAAGAACGTAATATGACCGGACTGCACTACAATCCGTTCACCAACCGTTTCACCCTCGGTGGAAATGTAGATGTCAATTACATGATCCATACGCACTACCCACTACCTGCTTGATCGTCACTCCCTTCATTCTTTGAAGGGAGTGATTTTGTCGCATCAATAATCAATTTGTCGGAATTCTCATCGCCCGAGAGATTGAAGAAAAAAAAATACGAATTTATTGACAATGCCACCTCCCTTTTGCGACGCGGTTTTCAAAAAAAACAAGAGTTCTTAGCATAATTTTATGCTTGTCACGTCGTTATTTACCACTACAATAAAACACCATATTGGTACCTAATTGATAGCAAGACACTACATGTAGTGTTTATCCACAGTATTATTCACAATAATAAAACTGTGCATAACTCTGTTAATTAGGTAGCTCCTTAAGACTTCAGTAACAATAGGTAACTGCCGCATGAATCAAAGTCTGCTCGTGACTAAACGCAATGGCCAGCAAGAACGTATCAACTTAGACAAGATACATCGAGTGCTTGATTGGGCTGCAGAGGGATTAAATAATGTCTCCGTTTCACAAGTTGAACTACGTTCTCACATTCAGTTTTATGATGGCATTAAGACCTCGGATATCCACGAAACGATTATTAAAGCAGCGGCCGATCTGATTTCGCGTGATACGCCTGATTATCAATATCTTGCAGCACGTTTGGCTATCTTCCACTTACGTAAAAAAGCCTATGGCCAATTTGAACCGCCAGTACTTATCGACCATGTAAGAAAAATGGTTGAAATGGGAAAATATGATGCCCACCTGCTGGCCGATTACTCTGAGGAAGAGTTTGCAGAGATCGATAGCTATATCGATCACTGGCGTGATATGAACTTCTCCTATGCGGCAGTGAAACAACTTGAAGGTAAGTACTTAGTACAAAACCGAGTTACTGGCGATATCTACGAAAGCGCACAGTTTTTATATATTTTAGTCGCAGCATGCCTGTTCTCCGCCTATCCAAAGGAGACACGTCTTGACTACATCCGTCGTTTCTACGACGCCGTTTCTACCTTTAAAATCTCACTCCCAACTCCAATTATGGCGGGTGTACGTACGCCAACGCGCCAATTTAGCTCCTGTGTGCTCATTGAGTGCGGTGATAGCTTAGACTCTATCAATGCGACGTCTAGCGCGATCGTTAAATATGTCTCGCAACGTGCGGGGATTGGTATTAATGCGGGTCGTATTCGCGCATTAGGAAGCCCTATCCGTGGTGGAGAGGCTTTCCATACTGGCTGCATCCCATTCTATAAACATTTCCAAACTGCGGTAAAATCCTGCTCGCAAGGTGGGGTACGTGGCGGCGCTGCGACGCTGTTTTACCCCATGTGGCATTTGGAAATTGAGAGCTTATTAGTTCTTAAAAATAACCGTGGTGTTGAAGGTAATCGGGTTCGCCATTTAGACTATGGTGTGCAGATTAACAAACTGATGTATCAACGTCTGGTCAAGGGCGGCGATATTACTTTATTTAGCCCTTCTGACGTCCCTGGCTTATATGACGCTTTCTTTGCGGACCAAGTTGAATTCGAGCGTCTTTATACCCTGTATGAAGCCGATGACTCTATTCGCAAACAAAAGATCAAAGCGGTTGATCTGTTCTCGCTAATGATGCAAGAGCGTGCGTCTACCGGACGAATTTATATCCAAAATGTCGACCACTGTAATACCCACAGTCCATTTGATCCGGCCGTCGCGCCAGTACGCCAATCTAACCTCTGTTTAGAGATCGCGCTACCGACGAAGCCTTTAAATGACATTAATGATGAGAATGGCGAAATTGCGCTCTGTACTCTCTCTGCCTTTAACTTAGGCGCAATTAACGATCTGAGCGAGCTAGAAGAGTTAGCCACCCTTGCCGTTCGTTCGCTAGATGCTCTCTTAGATTATCAAGATTACCCTTTGATTGCTGCAGAGCGTGGAGCGATGGGTCGTCGTACCTTAGGAATAGGCGTGATTAACTTCGCTTATTACTTAGCGAAAAACGGTAAGCGTTACTCGGACGGTTCGGCCAACAACCTAACTCATAAAACTTTTGAAGCGATTCAATATTACTTATTAAAGGCCTCGAACCAGCTAGCACAGGAAGTGGGAGCATGCCCGTGGTTCAACGACACGACATATGCTGCCGGTATCCTGCCTATCGATACCTATAAAAAAGATTTGGATGCAATCAGCCAAGAACCTTTGCATCTGGACTGGGAAGCCTTACGCCAATCAATCAAAACACATGGCTTACGCAACTCGACGCTTTCGGCCTTAATGCCGTCAGAAACCTCTTCGCAGATTTCTAACGCTACCAACGGTATTGAGCCACCACGTGGGTACGTCAGTATCAAAGCCTCTAAAGACGGTATTTTACGTCAAGTTGTTCCTGAATATGAACGTCTACAAGATCAGTATGAGCTGCTGTGGGAAATGCCTTCTAACGACGGTTATTTGCAATTAGTGGGTATCATGCAGAAGTTTATCGACCAGGCGATCTCGTCCAATACCAACTACGATCCGACGCGTTATACCGGCGGGAAAGTACCGATGCAGCAACTGCTTAAAGATCTTCTCACGGCGTATAAGTTTGGTGTAAAAACCCTTTATTATCAAAATACGCGCGATGGTGCCGAAGATTCCCAAGAAGATCTGCTCCCCGAGGCGGAAGACGATAGCTGTGCAGGCGGTGCATGTAAAATCTAATTAATGCTGCCTAGGTAAGTAGGTATCCCCTACTTACCTACACATTTTATTATTGCTAATGATTGGGACACCTCAATGGCTTATACCACTTTTTCTCAGAATAAAAACGACCAACTCAAAGAACCGATGTTCTTTGGTCAACCGGTCAACGTTGCCCGTTATGACCAACAAAAATATGAAATTTTTGAAAAGTTAATCGAAAAACAGCTCTCTTTTTTCTGGCGACCAGAAGAAGTCGACGTCTCTCGTGACCGTATCGATTTTCAAAAACTCCCTGAACACGAACGTCATATATTTTTGAGTAATCTAAAATATCAAACACTCCTCGACTCCATTCAAGGCCGTAGTCCTAACGTCGCGCTTTTACCGATCATTTCTATTCCTGAATTAGAAACATGGGTAGAAACGTGGGCATTTTCAGAGACCATTCATTCACGTTCTTATACCCACATTATTCGTAATATTGTGAATGACCCAGCACTGGTCTTTGATGACATCGTGACTAACGATCAAATCTTACGTCGCGCTGAAGATATCTCTAAGTATTATGACGATCTGATTGCGATGACAAACTATTGGCATCTGCTGGGAGAAGGCGAGCATCAGGTTGCGGGCAAAACAATTACCGTAAGCCTACGTACACTGAAGAAGCAACTTTATCTCTGTCTGATGAGCGTTAATGCACTAGAAGCCATTCGCTTCTATGTCAGCTTTGCATGTTCCTTTGCTTTTGCCGAGCGCGAGCTGATGGAAGGTAATGCTAAGATCATTCGACTGATTGCACGGGATGAAGCCTTACACCTTACCGGTACGCAGCATATGCTTAATTTACTGCGTAGTGGCGAAGATGATCCAGAAATGAAAGCTATTGCCGCAGAGTGCGAGCAAGAGTGCTTTGATCTCTTTAAGAAAGCCGCTGAGCAAGAAAAAGAGTGGGCAGAATATCTGTTCCGCGATGGTTCGATGATTGGGATGAACAAAGATATTCTTTGTCAATACATCGAATACATTACTAATATTCGTATGCATGCAGTCGGCCTGCAACTACCGTTTAAGACACGCTCTAACCCAATCCCGTGGATTAATTCATGGTTAGTTTCAGATAACGTACAGGTTGCACCACAAGAAGTTGAAGTCAGTTCTTATCTAGTAGGACAAATTGATAGTGTCGTGGACACTGATGATTTTAACGATTTCCAACTTTAATAATGATGAATAAACTCGCTCGTATCACACTCAATCAAACAGGGAAAATGGTCGAACCCGAACACCATCATTCCAATTTGCTACAGACCCTAGAGCACCATCAGCTAGCGGTCGAGTATCAGTGCCGCGAAGGCTATTGCGGATCATGTCGAGTGAAATTATGTAAAGGGCGAGTTTCCTACGCCAGCCAACCGCTGGCTTTTATACAGCAGGGAGAGATCCTTCCCTGCTGTTGTTTGCCTGACGGTGATATCGAAATCGAACTATAAATCTTTTGTTATATTCGATTAAGTATTCACCTCAAACCCTTGGTAAATGATGTTAACCGGCTGATCGGTTAACCAACGATGTAACAGATACAACGCCTGTAACACCACAATCTCTTGCAACTTTTGCCGAGTTGCCAAAAGATGCTCCGGCACAGTGACCCTAAATTGATACGTGTTCTGTGGTGTCACCAAACTAAATTCAAGACAATCGCTCTCAATAATAGGGCTAATCATTAAAAATATCTGATGAGGTTGCGACGTTTTTTTCGCAGCATGGTAGGTTTTAACTGCGCCGTTTTTCTCCACCCCACCCAAATAATGCGTAGTGATCTGGGCGTCAGACAGCGGAGCCTGTACATCCGCTAATGTCCAATAAAGCAGACCTGCGGAAAATCCTTCACAGAGTTGTAACCGATAGTGCTGAGCTATCAGTAACTCGGCCACCGACTTGGCGAAATTATCCTTTCCTTCAAATAGAAGGTAATCATTTAAGAGTGTCTTAACCTTCTGCCAACACGCCAACATGCTTGCTCGCTGAGCCTCACTACCACTTAATTTTACTTCAACTATAGGGGAGGCAGCTCGATAACCAAGATTAACGCCATCGGGCAGCATAATCTGCGCGAGTTGAGCAGCAATAAAACTTTCGCCACGACCGAACGTCGTTAAGCGTAGGCAGAGAAGCTGTTGCGGTGTAGGAAAGTCTTTACGTAATCGCGGCAAAACCTGCTGCATAACCATTAATTGAAATTCAGCCGGGGGCCCAGGCGTGAAGAAAATCTGGCACTGGTTTAGATAAAGGCGGAATCCACATGCCGTCCCATTACCATTGGGTAGCATTTCAGCACCTTCTGGAATATCGGCTTGTTTTAAATTAATCGCCGCCATTTCACTGCCCCGACGTGCGAAAAATGCGTTAAGCTGGACAAGCCATTCTTCATTACGTACGAGCCCAACGCCAGCCGCCTGTGCCGCTGCCTGAGCCGTATAATCATCACTGGTTGGGCCTAATCCTCCATTGACGATAAGAATATCAGCGACTTGGCTACGCTGTTGTAATGTCTCGACTAAGGTGGCTAATGAATCGCCGGAGGTTGTACGAAAGGTCATGGCGTAACCCGCTTCATAAAACGTAGTAGCAAGCCAAACCGCATTAGTATCAACGATATCGCCATGCAGCACTTCATCGCCCGTAGATAACATTTCGACCTTCACGAATACAACCTCCTCGCTGCTAACGTTTAGTCGTAACAATACCGCAAATCATTCCTGCTGCCCAGCCCAACGCCAAACTACGCCAAGGGCGCTCAGTCACAAACCGATTAATCGTGCGGATCTTGCGGCTACCTCGTGCGAAAAGGGTCTCTTTTTGAATACCTAAGGATTCACGTGCTTGTTTAAGTGCCTGTTCAGCCTTAGCTTTTAGTCCGAGATAATAGGTATCAGTAAGATCAACCTCTGCATCAAGTAAGGCTTCAACACTGTCTGCAAGGGCGGATAGCTGTTGTTGTAGATCTGCCTGCTGATTTTTATTAGACATATTCTCTCCTTTTTCTGCCATTTACATTCGTCAATGGAACCATGATGCCCTGAATGATTTATTATCAGTGCTACCTCAGTATCAGCTTAGCATACGCTGCTAATCATCAAATTTTATGTAAGAATAACAACACACAAGATTACTCTTAAAAGCAGTAGCAAAACGAATTTTAAGCACGCTATAGTAGTTGAATCATTATCATCGTAGGGGAAATACTCCCCATTATTCCATTGCTCTAAGGAAACGTTTTCGGCATGAATCGTAGAAAGTTTGTTAAAGCCTCAGTCGCACTATCCACTCTTGGTGGCCTTTCTGGGATCTCAGGATTATTGTCAAATCAGGTATGGGCAGCGGATGGCATTGCCGATGGTACTGCAAAGAAATTTAACTTTGATAAACTCAAAGCCCATGCAAAGCAACTTGCCGCTACACCGTGGGCAGGCGCGCCAGGCCCTCTCCCCGAGACTCTGGCCAACCTCACCCCGCAAGCCTATAACAGCATTCAATATGATGCGAAGCAATCCCTATGGGCAAACGTGCCGCATCGTCAATTAGACGTACAATTTTTCCATGTCGGTATGGGATTCAAACGCCCAATTAGAATGTTCTCTATTGATACCGCCAGCCAAGACGCCCGTGAAATCCATTTTCGTCCGGAATTGTTTAACTATCACGATGCGAATGTCGATGTAAAACAGCTACAAGGTAAAACGGATCTCGGCTTTGCTGGCTTCCGAGCGTTCAAAGCACCAGAATTAGCACGACGCGATATAGTGGCATTTTTAGGCGCCAGTTACTTTCGTGCGGTGGATGATACCTTCCAATATGGATTATCGGCACGTGGCGTCGCCGTTAATACTTTTACACAGCATGAAGAATTTCCCGACTTTACTGCGTTCTGGTTTGAAACGCCAAAAGCCGATGCGACAACCTTTGTGGTCTATGCCCTTCTCGATGGCGCAAGCCTCACTGGTGCATACAAATTCACGATTTCATGTGAAGACAAACAAACGGTGATGAAAATTGAGAACAGTCTTTACGCACGTAAAGATATTGAACAACTGGGTATTGCCCCGATGACCAGTATGTTTAGTTGCGGCACGAATGAGCGAAGAATGTGTAATACCTACCATCCACAAATCCATGACTCAGACCGCTTAGAAATGTGGACAGGCAAAGGTGAGTGGATCTGTTTTCCCCTCAACAACCCACGTCAGCTCTCTTTTAATGATTTTTCTGATGAAAATCCAAAAGGGTTTGGCCTGCTGCAAACCAATCATAACTTTAACGATTATCAAGATGTTATTGGTTGGTACGATAAACGCCCAAGTTTATGGGTAGAGCCTGTCGGGCATTGGGGTAAAGGAATGGTTTCCCTCATGGAGATCCCTACTACCGGTGAAACACTCGATAATATCGTCTGTTTCTGGCAACCTGCCGCGGCGATTAAAGCTGGTGCAGAACTTAGTTTTGCTTATAATTTGTATTGGAGTGCAACGCCACCGGTACAAAGTACACTATCTCGGGTGGTGTCAACACGTACCGGTATTGGTGGATTTCCTGAAGGTTGGGCACCCGGTGAGCACTTCCCTGACACTTGGTGTCGTCGTTTCGCCATCGACTTTACCGGCGCAGAACTGAAAGCCGCGGCACCTAAAGGCATTGAACCTGTAATTACCCTCTCCTCAGGGACATTTAAACAAGTTGAAATTCTCTATGTCGAGCCGACAAATACTTATCGTATTTTGTTTGATTGGTATCCAAATAGCGACAGTACCACACCTGTCACGATGCGGATGTTCTTAAGAACTAAAGATCAAACGCTATCTGAAACATGGCTATACCAATATTTCCCGCCTGCGGCTGATCAACGTCAATATGTTGATGATCGTAAGATGACTGCTGGCAACTAAATAAAACTCCCCAAAGTGTTGATATCTCACTTTGGGGAGTTTTGCACAAACAAGCCATACGCTATTCCTACCAACGCACACTCCCACCCGATAAGATAACGGCTATTGCTTCATACCTATAATTTGCCATAGCTATTTCAGCCACAAGAATTTGCTATAGTAAAATTGTGCAAGCTTTGAAATCATCACCTATTCTTACTATATTCTCGCTTAATCTCTTAACGTAAAAGGAAATCGCTATGCGTAAAGCTAGTTTATTAATGATTGGAATGTTAGTGAGTGGTACAGCTATGGCGAATATGGCTGCTGGGCAATCCGAAGGTGCACAAATCGCCGGTATCTGTACTCATATTAAATTGAATAGTCATCCTGTTGCAGAGACCGATGCAGCAACTATGAATGTCGGTAATGAAGTACGGATGGCCTTTAACCATGTGTTGAAAACACACCCGCAATTAGCCCAACAACCAACCAATGAAAATGTGAACCGCTGTAAAGAGCTAGTTGGCCAATCTCTACACCATCTGAAGAAGAAATCGATCTAATTATTTTGGTACGAAAAGCCCATCACTATACGTCCTGGGCTTTTTTATATATGTGAACCAGCACAACATTAACCCATAGCTTTCTATCTCGCTCGTTCTTAAAATCCGACCGATTCAAGCTAATATCCCTAAAAGCCCTCAGTATTGACCTCACACCAACGACAGCGCTTTATTATCATATTTATATGAGAAAAGGTTTTAGTATCTTAATTTTGTGATCCACCACATCAGTTTCTTAAATACAAACGCCCGATGAAATTCATCAGGCGTTTTAATAGAGGTTCTATTTATCGTTAGAGCAGAGGTTGAGCCAACTGAACTAAGGTAATTAATGGTTGTGGATAGAAGCCCGCTAAAACGATAATCACCCCACACAATAACACCACTATACCGCCTGCAGTGTAGGCCCAGTTATCATGAGTATCGAGATTACGTTGTTCAGGTCCTTTTAAGAAAAGGCTGACTGTCACTCGTAAGTAGTAATACAATCCGATCGCACTACCGATAACTACCGCCGCAACCAACCACCCTAAATGCGCCTCAACACCATTCGCCAGTAAGTAAAATTTACCGATAAAGCCAAAGGTAGAAGGAATGCCGGCCAGTGATAACATGGCTGCCGCCATTACCCCAGCCAGTACAGGTCGCTGCCAAAATAAACCGCGGTATGAGTAGAGTGAATCCGTGTCACCGCCATGAGCAGGTGAAGACATTAGACTTATCACGCCAAATGCAACCAATGAGCTGAGTAAATAGCCGATAAGATAAATTCCTGTCGCCTCCAACGAGAGTTGGTGGGAAGGTGTTGCAATCAACGCAATCAATAAATACCCAAGGTGAGCAATAGATGAATAACCAAGTAGTCGCTTCAGGTTGCTTTGCGATATTGCCATTAAGTTACCCACTAAGATGGAGGCAAAAGCAATCACCGCAAGCACTACGCGTATGGATTCATTATCGGTCACAGGCACTGAAACAAATAAACGGATCAGTACAGCAAAGATACCGATTTTGCTGGCCGTTGCGAGAAAAGCCGAAACCGGCGCAGGGGCACCTTGATAGACATCGGGTGTCCATAAGTGGAAAGGCACTAATGATAGTTTGAAACCTAAACCAATTATAAGTAGCCCGAATCCAGTAATCAGGAGTGGAAATTGCTCCCCTGACTGACTTAACACTTGCGCTAAATTAGCGAAACCGAGGCTACCACTTGCCGCATAGATGAACGCAATCCCCAACAACATAAACGAGGACGCCGCGGCAGAAAGGATCATATATTTTATTGCCGCTTCTAACGAACGTTTTTGCTGGAAGGCGTAGCCGACTAGACCAAATAATGGTAAGGATAGTAACTCCACCCCAATAAATAGTGAGGCGAAATGATCCGCATACGCCAATACAATACCGCCCAGCGCCGCGATCAAGACTAAAAGATAAAATTCATCTTTATGATCGGCATAACCCTCCAACCAGCGATAAGCAAAGGTACAGGTAGCCAAGCTCGCTAAAATCACGAGTCCACTATAGAACAATGCATAATGATCGGCGCTGAGTAAGTCGGTCACCATCGTGACCGGTTGATGCGCGGGGATCCACAACGAGAAAAGCGCAAGGTTAAGACCAATCACCGTCAGCGTAGCGTTCAGAAAATGATTGCGACGCCAAGCAATGGATAGCATCACCACTACCACCGTTAATCCAACGATTAACATCGGTAAGAGTGAGATCAATTGTTGAGAAGTTATTGTCATGGCGGATTACTGCCTTGTCATTGTAAGTGAAGCATTAAACCAGTGCTGAATGGCATTCATGGTCGATGAAGAGGTATCTAGAATCGGTTGTGGGAATACCCCCAATAACACGACTAATACCACTAAAATCAAAATTATGGTGAATTCACGCGCGTTCATCGCCGCCAGTGGTGTATCTGATTTTGGCGCACCGTAGTAGGCACGCTGCATCATAATTAACGAATACACCGAGGCAAACACTAAGCCAAAGGTAGCAATCACGATAATGACAGGGACCACTTGGAAGCTACCGGTAAGGATCATAAATTCCCCGGCAAAGTTCCCCGTACCGGGCATCCCTAAGTTAGCTACTGCGAAGAACAGCGACATGGCCGGGATCCATTTAATGCGTGCCCAGAGTCCCCCCATCTGCCGCATATCGCGGGTATGTAACCGCTCATACAACTGGCCGCAGAGGATAAACAGCGCAGCCGATGACAGCCCGTGTGCGATCATCTGTACGACAGCACCTTGATACGCCAGTTGACTGCCTGTGAAGATAGCAATGACGACAAAGCCCATATGTGAGATCGAGCTATAAGCAATAAGGCGCTTGATATCAGTTTGCGTAAAGGCCATCCACGCACCATAGAAGATGCCGATGAGCCCAAGCCCCATTGCAATCGGTGCAAATTCTGCGGAAGCCTGTGGGAAGAATGGCAAACTGAAACGTAGCAAGCCGTAAGCAGCCGTTTTCAGTAAGATCCCCGCTAAGTCAACCGACCCCGCTGTCGGAGCTTGGCTATGTGCATCAGGTAGCCAGCCATGCAGCGGCACGATAGGCATTTTGACTGCGAAAGCAATAAAGAATCCCAACATCAACAAATACTGAACATTATGTGACATTGGGGTGTTTATCAGTTGCTCATAGGCAAACGTCCACACGCCCGTCGCAGAGTAATGAGTAAAGACCAGACCAAGAATCGCAATCAACATAACGAGACCGGAAGCCTGCGTATAAATAAAGAACTTGGTCGCCGCCGAGATACGCGTCTTACCATCAGAGGCTTTATGGCCCCATAATGCGATTAAGAAATACATCGGAACTAGCATCAGTTCCCAGAAGAAAAAGAACAAGAACATGTCGAGGGATAGGAATACCCCCATCACACCACCTAAAATCCAGAGTAGATTAAGGTAGAAAAATCCTTGTCGCTTTTGGATCTCTTGCCACGAACATAATACTGACATTAGGCCAAGCAGCGCCGTGAGGACGACCATTAACAACGATAAGCCATCTATCGCTAAATGGAAGGTAATACCAAAACGTGGGATCCACGCTGAGGTAAAGGAGGACTGCCAATGGTCAACCCCTGCAGTCTGTGTGAACGAAAACCCACCTTGCGACCAGAGTTGCAAAGTAAGTGCTAGCGTTAGCCCCATCGTGACGAGCGCAATCCAGCGCGGTACTTTAACGCCTAAGCGTTCAGTCAGCCAGCACAGTAAGCCGCCAACGAAGGGGAGGATAATTAGCCAAGGTAGTAACACGGCGTAGAGTTCCCTTTTTTAGTGATTCTGAGTCATATTGCTCAAAAAAATTACGCTTGGAGGCAAAGGCACGGATAAAAGTGCCCTCACCTACGCACCCTAGATCACCAGCAGTAACGCTAGCACAACCACAGCACCGATACCCATTGACGCAACGTACCAGCGCACATAACCGTTCTCAGCAACCACCAACCCACGATTGAGCAGTTGTGAGAGGACCGCAAACAGATTCATCAGCCCATTTAAAGGATCTGATTTCAGCATCCAACCTACCGCTTTAAACGTTTTTACAAACAGTAGATCATAAAGCCAATCAAATCCCCATGCCGCGAACCACCACGTCGAAAGGAAACGCCCCGGGGCACTTGCCGCAACGGCATTCACCACACGACGCTTGCCTAACCACAGGGCAGCGGCAATAAGAATACCGATAATCGCGACACTGCCTGACACGACCTCTAACATCACTTTACCTTCGGAAGAAAAATGATTTTCCGGTAGAACACCTGCCAGAGGAGGAGTAATCATTGCGCCAACAAAGGTCGACAGCACCAACAAAACCAGTAACGGTAGATGATGAGTAATTCCTTTACCCGCGTGCGCTTTAATTTTCTCTTCACCATGAAAGACGATGAAAATCATACGGAAAGTATAGATCGAGGTTAAGAAGGCTCCGACCAATCCGGCAATCATTAATCCTTGATGACCATTAGCCATTGCACCGAATAAAATCTCATCTTTACTGTAGAAGCCGGCAGTAATGATCGGTAAGGCTGAAAGCGCCGCACCGCCGACCAAGAAGCAGATATAGACCAGAGGGATGGATTTACGTAACCCGCCCATCTTAAAGATATTCTGTTCGTGATGGCAGGCTAAGATGACTGATCCTGAAGAGAGGAAAAGTAATGCTTTAAAGAAGGCGTGGGTCATTAAGTGGAATATCGCCGCATCCCACGCTTGAACGCCTAGTGCCAAAAACATATAGCCAATTTGGCTCATCGTTGAATAGGCTAGAACGCGCTTGATATCGGTTTGCACTAACGCAGCAAAACCTGCTAAGACTAACGTTACAGCTCCTACGATACCGACGAGATGAAGAACCTCAGGCGTCAGCAAGAACAAACCGTGTGTGCGAGCGATTAAATAAACACCCGCAGTCACCATAGTCGCCGCATGGATCAGCGCAGAAACGGGGGTTGGCCCCGCCATCGCATCCGCTAACCACGTTTGCAAAGGAAGTTGTGCCGATTTCCCGACGGCTCCCCCTAATAACATCAATGTCGCCCACTGCAACATATGATTATCAGCCGCGAAATGCTGAGGAGCTAACTCAACCACTTCTCGGAAATTGAGGGTACCCAACTCGTTGTAAAGGATGAATAGCGCAAAAGCGAGAAACACATCTCCGACACGGGTAATGATAAAGGCTTTCATTGCCGCTTTGCCGTTATCGGGATTGGTGTAATAGAAACCAATTAATAGGTATGAGCATAACCCTACCCCTTCCCACCCGAGATACATCAGCATTAGGTTATCGGCTAGCACTAGCACTACCATACTTGCAATAAATAGGTTGGTGTAGGCGAAGAAACGGGAGTAGCCTTCCTCACCACGCATATACCATGATGCAAACATATGGATAAAGAAGCCAACACCAGTGACCACCGATAACATGGTCATAGAAAGCCCGTCGAGGGTGAACCGTACAGGGATGGTAAATGGCGGTACACTCATCCATGTCCAAAGTGTCTGTTCAAAAACAGCACGACCGTGAGCGAAAAAATCCATTCCCACATACAGCGTTGTGAGGGCAGCAAGTCCGATTGATCCTATTCCGATGGTCGCGGAAAGATTCTCACTCCAACGACCCCGTGAAAAGGCCAGTAATACAAACCCAATTAGGGGAAAAAGGACAGTTAAATAGAGTAGGTTCATCCGCGCATCTCGCTCACTGAGTCAATGTTGAGTGTCTGACGACGACGATGGAGTTGTAACAGTAGGGCAAGACCAATACTGGCTTCTGCCGCTGCCAAACTGATCGCCAAGATATACATCACTTGCCCATCAGCTTGTCCCCAATAGCTCCCGGCAACAACTAAGGCTAACGCAGCTGCATTGATCATAATTTCAAGACCGATCAACATAAACAGTAAATTTCGACGTAAAATGATCGAGGTAAATCCCATAATAAAGAGGATCGCCGCGAGAATTAAGCCATGTTGTAAAGGGATCATGCTCGCTCCTCCTTTTCATTATCTGCCCTATCGTCTGCACGATTGGTGAGGACTTCACCACGACGCTCTTCACGTCCCAAGTGATAGGCCACGACCACACCAGCTAGTAACAGCATTGAGGCCAACTCAACCGCTAAGACATAAGGACCAAACAAGCTAACGCCAACTTCTTTCGCCGCAATAACGGTACCGTTAATACCGCGATCATTAACTGTGGAGATAGCCCTAACGATGACAATTAATAGTAGCAATGCGATAACGCCAGGCCCAATCCATAACGAAGGCTTGAGCCACTCGCGTTCCTGTTGAACTGTACTTTTCCCAAGGTTCAACATCATTACTACAAAGACAAACAGCACCATAATTGCACCGGCATAAACGATAATTTCGAGTGCACCAGCAAAGTATGCGCCTAACGAAAAGAACACCCCTGCGATAGCCAGTAGTGACACAATTAAATAAAGCAACGCGTGAATAGGGTTGCTATGCGTGATCACACGTAACGTTGCAAGGATGGCAATAATGCCGCAAAGATAAAACGCGAATTCCATGCCCGACTCCTTAGGGTAATAAGCCTTTTACATCAATAGGTTTGGCTTCGTTTTCTGCAGAGCCTTTCTCTTTGCCGTCGATCGCCATACCCGCCATCCGATAGAAGTTATATTCAGGATATTTGCCTGGACCTGAAATTAATAAATCTTCTTTCTCGTAGACTAAATCTTGGCGCTTAAACTCCCCTAGCTCAAAATCCGGGGTTAATTGAATTGCCGTCGTCGGACAGGCTTCCTCACATAACCCACAGAAAATACAGCGAGAGAAGTTGATACGGAAAAATTCCGGGTACCAACGGCCATCGTTCATCTCGGCTTTTTGCAACGAGATACAGCCTACCGGACAGGCTACCGCACAGAGGTTACAGGCGACACACCGCTCTTGCCCGTCGGGATCTCGTGTCAAGACAATCCGTCCACGATAACGGGGAGGCAAATAAACCGGCTCTTCGGGATACATTTGCGTTTCACGTTTGGCAAACGCATGCATACCTATCATCCAAATACTTCGGACTTGGGTTCCAAAACCCACCACAATATCTTTTATTTTCATGGTGCTATTCCTTACTGCGCGCTGTAGAGAATAACCGCCGCAGTGGCGAGTAAATTCAATAAGGTAAGCGGCAGACAGACTGTCCAACCAAAGGTCATCACTTGGTCATAGCGTGGACGCGGAAGCGCCGCACGAATTAAGATAAACATCATCATAAAAAAAGCGGTTTTTAAGGCGAACCAGACAAATGGCGGTAGCCAAGGGCCGTGCCACCCACCAAAGAAGAGGGTAACAATCAACGCAGAGACTGTGGTAATCGCCACATATTCCCCTACAAAGAATAAGCCGAATTTCATCCCGGCATATTCAATGTGGTAACCGTCGGCAAGTTCTTGCTCAGCTTCTGGCTGGTCAAAAGGATGTCGGTGACATACCGCCACGCCCGCGATACAGAATGTGATAAATCCTAGAAATTGCGGGATGATATTCCATAAATGCGCTTGGCTATTAACGATGTCCGTCATGTTGAATGATCCCGCTTGCGCGACAACACCCATTAATGAGAGTCCCAAGAACACTTCATAACTGAGCGTCTGTGCAGAAGCACGCATTGCTCCGAGTAGTGAATATTTATTATTACTCGACCATCCGGCGAATAACACGGCGTAAACGGCAAGACCTGCCATCATGAAGAAAAAGAGTAAACCAATATTCAGATCGGTCACTTTCCACGTTGGTGAGACTGGCACGATCACAAATGCCAAGAGCAGGGAGACAAAAGCAATGACCGGTGCCATAGTGAAAATAGCACGGTCAGTAAAAGGCGGTACCCAGTCTTCCTTAAAGAACATTTTGATCATATCGGCCGCGAGCTGTAATGATCCTCCCCAGCCGACACGGTTAGGCCCGTAACGGTTCTGGAATAAGCCTAATAAACGACGTTCTGCAAAACTCATAAACGCGCCACAGGCAACGACCACCAGTAATATCACGACCGATTTAACCACTTGCAGAATGACATCCGTCACTTCAGGTGTGAACCAGCTCATGCTTGTGCCTCCTGCAACATATCAACCTCTGCGCCACTTAAGTAAGGCGGAATACCGGGCATGCCCACAGGGAGTCCGATTAATCCTCGGGATAGACTTGCTGAAATACGCAACGGTAACGCCATCGAAACACCGAGCGCTTGCAATTGGACCGATTGTCCTGTTTCAAGTCCCAGTTTTGCCGCATCATCCGGGTGTAAGACAACCTCGGCAGGGGTCATACGTTGCTCAAAAACGGCAGAGCGTTGCGAGAGCTCTTCACTGCCAAATAGACGCCATAGTGGTACTACCCGCCATTGTTCCTGTGGCTGATAAGCGGCAGGGATCGTCGTAAACCATGCTGACGGCTGACCTTCTCCGTTAAAGAGGCGTACGCCCGGATCACCATGTCGCAGATGCCCCCCCACCTCATCTTGGAATTTATTCCATGCTTGAGGCGAGTTCCAGCCTGGCGACCAAGCAAAAGGAATTTGAGAGCGTGGTGCATCGGGTTGGTTATTCCCCTCCATTGAGAAGGCGAACATTGTGTCTTTATCTTGCGGCTGACGCGGCTCATGAACACTGATATTGGCACGCATTGCCGTCCGACCACTAGAACGGTGTGGTGAGCGCGCGAGTTTCTGACCACGGATACGGAAGGAAGCGTCAGGTGCCGCCTCTTTAATCGCGTTTAAGAAAGGTTTCTCGCTGATCACAGCATCAATCACATTGTCTAATTGTGACCAGTCAGTCTGACGACAAGTGACTGCGCGTTCTAATGCATGAAGCCAACGCCAACTCTCAAGCTGAGTAACCGTTGTATCGTAGTAAGCGGGGTCATAGACTTGGAAGAAGCGTTGTGCTCGACCCTCTTGATTGATCAAGGTACCATCGGCTTCTGCAAAACTGGCGGCCGATAAGAGAATAGAAGCCTGTTCGACCGTCTGTGTAGCTTGGTGATCAAGGACGACCACCTGCTCGGCACGATCCAGGGCAGCATCAATCGTCGCGGCGGGTAAGTGACGATAAAGGTCATTTTCCATAATCACAACCGCTTCAGCTTCGCCTGTTACCAGCAGATCTAATGCCTCTTCCAGTGGTTTCCCACCCAATAAACCAACCCCGATACTGTTGGCTTGTGGTGCCAATAAGGTAATACCGACGTCACTTCCTTGCGCCTTCAATGCTTGGGCAATATTTGCGGCCGCATGTAAAAGTTCATCACTGCCAGCATGAGTACCCGCAATAATTAGCGGTTTTTTCGCCCCACTCAATGCCTGCACGATCACATCGACCTTTGCATGAAGCTGAGTATCAAAATTTTCAACGGCTGGCGCAGAGGCATCGATCGCATGAGCAATAGCAAATCCCAAACGGGCTTGATCTTCCACAGCCGCACAGTAATTCCACGCGGCAATATCATCAAGGCGTGTAGGTTGTGCGCTAGTCATAAAGAGTGGGTGTTTGGCATGCTGACCGATATTTAAGATCGCCGCAATCTGCCAATCAGCCACTTTCTGTGCTGCTGCCAACTCCCGCGCCTTACCCTTAACGGCTTGACGTACCGAGAGCGCGACACGTGCGCCAACTTGTGTCAGATCCTCACCTAACACGAGCACGGCATCGTACTGCTCAATCTCACGCAGTGAGGGGGTGTAGAGTCCACGATTTTGGAGAATATCGATAATCAGTTCGACACGACGTTGCTCATTCACAGGCATGCCCGTAGAGAAGTTTTCTTGGCCAACCAATTGCTGTAGGGCAAAATTACTTTCGATACTCGCACGCCCTGAGCCAATACCGATGACACGTTTAGCTTGGCGTAACAAATCAGCGCTAACAGTGATCGCTTGCTCAGCATTAAGCGTTACCCAATTATCGCCATGACGTTGCTGCGGATGACGAGGACGATCGTCACGATTCACATAGCCATAACCAAACCGTCCACGATCGCAGAGGAAATAGTGGTTTACGCTACCGTTGAAACGGTTTTCAATACGACGGAGTTCACCATAACGCTCACCGGGACTGGTATTACAGCCAATGCTGCACTGCTGGCAGATGCTTGGGGCATACTGCATATCCCATTTACGGTTATAGCGCTCGGAGTGCGTTTTATCGGTGAATACACCCGTTGGGCAGACTTCGACGAGGTTACCCGAAAACTCGCTTTCTAATGTTCCTGACTCGGTGCGACCAAAGTAAACATTATCGTGAGCACCGTATACACCAAGGTCAGTGCCACCGGCATAATCTTTGTAGTAACGTACGCAGCGATAACAAGCGATACAGCGGTTCATCTCATGGGAGATAAAGGGACCGAGATCTTGGTTTTGGTGAGTACGCTTAGTAAAGCGATAACGACGGAAGGCGTGGCCGGTCATCACCGTCATATCTTGAAGATGGCAGTTACCGCCCTCTTCACACACGGGGCAGTCATGGGGATGGTTAGTCATCAACCACTCCACCACGCTTTCGCGAAATTCACGCGCTTCGGCATCATCAATCGAAATAAAGGTCCCGTCGGCAGCCGGTGTCATGCAAGACATTACCAAACGACCACGGGTATCTTCTGCATTTTGATATTGCTTAACCGCGCATTGACGACATGCCCCAACACTCCCTAGCGCCGGATGCCAGCAAAAATAGGGAATATCAAGGCCCATGGAGAGACAAGCTTGTAGCAAGTTCTCTGCCCCATTCACCTGATACTCTTTTCCGTCTACATGAATTGTAGCCATAGTCAACATGCTCAAGTAAGGCTCGGTTCGACGCGAGCGTTAAACATTAATACTTATTTTTGTGTGTCCGTTTCACCCTAAGGCGAACGAATTACCAACGACTCTTTAATAAGTTCGGCTGTATTCCACTAATAGCACGGGCATTACCAAACACCTGTGGCGCAATACCGGCTTCAAATTCCTCACGGAAATATTTAATTGCACTTTGTAGCGGTTCAACAGCCCCTGGCGCGTGGGCGCAGAAAGTTTTACCCGGTCCCAGTTGCCGACAAAGTTGTTCGAGCGTTTCGATATCACCGGGTTGACCTTTACGCTGCTCCAATGCACGGAGAATTTTTACACTCCAAGGCAATCCATCACGACAAGGTGTACACCAGCCGCAAGACTCGCGCGCGAAAAACTCTTCCAGATTACGCACTAAGGAGACCATATTAATTTCATGGTCGACGGCCATTGCTAAGGCGGTCCCCAAACGGCTCCCTGCTTTACCGATGCTTGCAAACTCCATAGGTAAATCTAAGTGACTTTCCGTTAAAAAATCCGTGCCCGCACCACCCGGTTGCCAGGCTTTAAACTTCAGCCCATCGCGCATGCCACCAGCATAATCCTCTAAGATTTCGCGTGCGGTAATCCCAAAAGGCAGTTCCCACAAACCGGGATTTTTCACGCGTCCTGAGAAGCCCATCATTTTGGTTCCGGCATCATCGCTCTTAGAAAGCCCCTTATACCACTCAACACCATTAGCTAAGATTGCAGGCACATTAGAGAGCGTCTCGACGTTGTTAACACACGTTGGTTTCCCCCATACACCAGCACTAGCAGGGAATGGCGGTTTAGAACGCGGATTGGCACGACGGCCTTCCAAGGAGTTAATCAGGGCGGTTTCCTCACCACAGATATAACGTCCTGCACCGGTATGTACAAAAAGTTCAAAGTTAAAGCCTGTCCCGAGAATATTTTCACCCAATAACCCGGCTTGTTTGGCTTCTTCAATCGCACGACGTAGATTTTCTGCCGCTTCCACGTACTCGCCACGTAGGAAAATATAGCCACGGTAGGCTTTCAAGGCGAAAGCGCTAATCAGCATGCCTTCCACCAGTTGATGGGGCATCTGTTCCATCAGGAGGCGATCTTTATAAGTCCCCGGCTCCATCTCATCCGCATTACAGAGCAGATAACGGATATTCATCGACTCATCTTTCGGCATTAAGCTCCATTTCAAGCCAGTGGAGAACCCAGCCCCACCCCGCCCTTTTAGGCCTGAGTCTTTGACTTGTGCAACGATCTCATCAGGCGCCATGCTGCCCAATGCTTTACGCGCTCCCGCATAGCCATTTTTTGAACAGTACTCATCGAACCAGACTGGCTGTTTGTCATCACGTAAACGCCAAGTTAGTGGATGCGTTTCTGCTGTACGGATAATCGTTTTGATGCTCATGAGTATTGCTCCAGCAGCGAGGCGATGGACTCGGGGGTCAAATGCACATGCGTGTTATCACCCACCATCATGGTTGGGCCTTTATCGCAGTTACCTAAGCAACACGTTGGCAGTAACGTGAAACGACCGTCAGCGGTAGTTTGGCCAGGCTTAATCTGTAACGCCTCTTCCAGCGCGGCCTGAATCCCTTGGTAACCGGTAATATGGCAGACCACACTGTCACAGTAGCGAATAACATGACGCCCAACAGGCTGACGATAGATTTGACTATAGAACGTCGCCACGCCTTCAACATCACTGGCTGGAATACCCAGCACCTCTGCAATCGCATCAATAGCCCCATCAGGAACCCAACCACGCTGCTTTTGTACTATTTTCAATGCTTCAATTGAGGCAGCACGCGGATCTTCATAATGGTGCTTTTCATGCTCAATCGCTTGGTGCTCGGACTCACTCAGCGTAAATTGCGATTGCGTGTCGATCGTTTTAATTGAGATAGTTTGATCGTTCATTATTAGCGGTCCACATCTGACATAACAAAATCAATACTGCCTAGATAGACGATTAAGTCTGAGACCAAACTGCCATTGATCACCGACGGGATCTGTTGCAGATGAGGGAAACTAGGCGTACGTACCCGAGTGCGATAACTCATGGTTGAGCCATCGCTGGTTAAGTAGTAACTATTGATACCTTTGGTCGCCTCGATCATTTGGAACGACTCGTTGGCAGGCATTACCGGCCCCCACGATACTTGTAAGAAGTGGGTGATTAAGGTTTCGATATGTTGGAGAGTGCGCTCTTTCGGCGGCGGTGTCGTCAATGGATGGTCGGCTTTAAATGGTCCTTCAGGCATGTTGTGTAAACACTGCTCAAGAATCCGTAATGACTGCCACATTTCCTGCATCTTCAACTGAACGCGGCTGTATGCATCACTTACTCCATCACCCACCGGAATTTCAAAGTCAAAATTCTGGTAGCCAGAGTAAGGTCGCCACTTACGGACGTCAAAATCAAGCCCCGTCGCACGAAGGCCTGCGCCAGTCGTTCCCCAACGTAATGCCTCTTCTTGGTTATAAGCAGCAACACCTTTCGAGCGTCCAATTAATACCGAGTTGCGCAGTGCCGCTTTGTCATACTCTTTAAGCCGCTTAGGCATCCAATCCAAAAATTCACGCAGCAAGCGCTCCCAACCTTTAGGAAGATCATGGGCAACTCCGCCAATACGGAACCATGCAGGGTGCATCCGAAAGCCGGTGATTGCTTCCACCACATCATAAATTTTCTGGCGATCAGTAAAGGCAAAGAATACCGGAGTCATTGCCCCGACATCTTGAATAAAGGTCGAGATGTAAAGTAAGTGACTATTAATCCGAAATAATTCAGAAAGCATAACGCGAATTACATCGACTTTTTCAGGTACCGTAATCCCCGCCAGTTTCTCCACCGCTAAGACATACGGCATTTCATTTACACAACCGCCTAGGTATTCGATACGGTCGGTGTAAGGAATGTAGCTGTGCCATGATTGGCGCTCACCCATTTTTTCAGCGCCACGATGGTGATAGCCAATATCGGGCACACAATCGACGATTTCTTCACCATCAAGCTGCAAGATAATCCGAAAAGCACCGTGCGCTGAGGGGTGGTTGGGGCCTAGGTTTAAGAACATGAAATCTTCGTTGGCCGTTCCGCGCTTCATCCCCCATTTTTCAGGATCGAAGGTTAAAGCTTCCATCTCCATATCCTCTTTCGCTTTCGTTAGCATAAAAGGATCGAATTCGGTGGCACGCGCAGGGTAATCTTTCCGTAAGGGGTGTCCGGTCCATGTATCAGGCATCATGATACGTGTTAAATGGGGATGACCTTGAAAGGTAATACCAAACATTTCCCAGGTTTCACGTTCGTACCAGTTAGCGTTTGGGAATATTTTTGTCAGTGTCGGCAGATTGAGATCGCGTTCGACTAATGCCACTTTCAGCATAATATCGCGGTTGCGTTCAATCGAAATAAAGTGATAGAAAACTGAGAAATCTGCTTCAGGAAGAGCATGTCGATGGGTTCTTAACCGCTCATCGACACCATGTAAGTCATAAAGCATGACATAAGGTTTTGGAACCTGTCGTAAAAAACTCACCACTTCTAATAATTGTTCGCGGCGTACCCACACAACAGGAATACCTGTACGTGTCGGTTGTACCGTTAAAGCATCAGGCCCAAAACGATTGTACAGCTCAGTCACCACTGGATCATCTAAGTGGTCTTGGGTCTGCCAAGCAGCGGTATTTTGCTGTTGTGTATTGATATCTGTCATACGTTGTTCACCATTCCGGCCAGTAAAGGCACGACAAAGAAGGCAGCCACTAAGCGAGAGAATTATTGTTATTGGAACTAACGTCGCCTAATGGTTTCAGGTCAAATTTCGTCTGGCGTCCGCAGGTTAGTCACGGCAATACGTTCACCACGTTTACGTTCACGTTCCGATTGCATATTCGCTCGGTATACACCCTGATCCCCGACGACCCAAGAAAGAGGACGACGCTCTTTACCGATGGATTCCTGTAACAAGAGAAGGGCTTGCATATAGGCTTCAGGACGAGGGGGGCAACCAGGAATGTAAACATCGACAGGAAGAAATTTATCGACACCTTGTACGACCGAATAAATATCGTACATGCCGCCAGAGTTGGCACAGGCACCCATAGAAATCACCCATTTCGGCTCAAGCATTTGATCGTAAAGACGTTGAATGACGGGTGCCATCTTAGTGAAAGGCGTACCGGCAATCACCATGAAATCAGCTTGACGCGGTGATGCACGCATCACCTCAGCACCAAAACGGGCAACATCATGGACGGCTGTAAATGAGGTAGTCATCTCAACATAGCAGCAAGAAAGTCCGAAGTTATAGGGCCATAGAGAATTTTTACGTCCCCAATTCACCATATCATGAAGCGCATGTTCCAATTTGCCCATATAGACGCTTCTGTGAACATGTTGTTCGAGAGGATCGCTGACAATTTCCTGCTGCTGCAAAGGATAGCGATCGTTCTCACCATTACCGTTGGGGTTTACGCGGGTGAGTGTGTAATCCATCTTAATGCCTCTCTATGACTTTTGAGGAGAATTGCCGCGTTGGTTTTCCGATTTGACGACAATACGACGACGTGCTGGCGCCCAATCAAGTGCTCCCGTTCTGACGAGATAAACTAATCCGGCTAACAAAATAAGAATAAAAATTGTCGCTTCAGCGAAGCCAACCCAGCCACTTTCGCGTACTGACGCTGACCACGCGTAGAGAAACAGGGCTTCTACATCAAAAATGACGAAGAACATGGCGACAAGATAAAATTTTGCAGAGAGGCGAAGATGTGTAGAACCAACAGGTTCAATACCTGATTCAAAAGGCGTGTTTTTATGTCTGCCTTTAGCCCTGCCACCCAGTAACCAACCGCCGGCTAACATGAATGCACAGAGTCCGAAAGCAATGACGACGAAAACGACAAAAGCCCAATGATGAGCGATTACTTCAGTAGTGGTTGACATACTCATGCTTACTCTTCAAATGTGGATGCTGATTGGCGAAACCGCGCAAAGAGTGACCACAAAAAGTTTACGGAAGGTGTTATACCTTTTAGTAACATCTGTTAAATAAATAATTAACAGTATTTTTATTCGCTTTTTTTACTCCTTTTTATAACCTTTTGTCAACCTAACCAGACAAACATAAACATTTATTAACAATTTATAAACATACTTTCTAATATGTTAACTTCAGATCTCTATCACAATACCTTTAAAAGAACTCAAATAAGTGTGGCAGGTTTATTGAAATTTACACACACAATATGTAAGGTTTTTTTGATCTAACTCATGACTTCCATCATTTCGGTCAACAATGACGCTTCATAGCTCTTACTAATTCAGCCCCCTTACTGGCCCTCTTCCGCTCATAAATTCAGAAGAAATGAGTCTGATAGAGGGCAACAATTGGAATAATGGGAGAACGATAGTGGGTCCGTTTCTTTTCGCTTACCTTAACTATCTGTTAGTGCTGTTCTTCCTCTAACCGCGAACACTCATTCTCTAGCACAGGAAGATCGTTTAATCGATGTACAGTATCCGGGGTCGGAGCCAAAACGTTGAATAACGATTGCACAAAAGGTTTTCCTCCTTCCATCCGACGGCAGAGTAAATACTGGGTATCGGGGAGAAGTGGCAAGCCTTCTGCTGTTCCTAATACACGTAATTCAGGTTGTAACATTTCCGCGGGACGAACAGTCGCACCTAAACCCGATTTAACTGCCACATTAATGGCGGCTTTTGAATTAGCGACATACGCTAGGCGCCAAGGAACTTGATGTTCATCGAGTGCTTGAGTCGCAATTTCTCGAAATAACTCCCCTTCATTTTGCACAACAAGAGGAATGGCCTCCCCTGCCGTGAAAGCAAAATCAGCCGCGCAAAACCATAGTGTTGGAGATGTACGCAATAACTGTTGCTCAAATCGAGCATCACATTGCGTCGTGAGTGCAACATCAATCTCCTGTTCATCGAGTAGATGTAATACAATGTCAGTTTTATTTACTCGTACTTCAACGTCTAAACTAGGATAAAGCGCAGTAATTCTATTAAGCATAAAAGGCAACAAACTATCTGCAGTATCTTCTGTCGCACCGATAATTAATTTTTCTTGTTCATTACTGTATTTCAATGAGGCACAGGCTTCATCGTTGAATCGCAGTATTTTTCTTGCATAACCGAGTAATTGTATGCCGTGTTCGGTAAGCAATTTATTACGGCCATGACGTGCAAACAGCTCACGATCGACAATTTGTTCTAAACGCTGCATTTGCTGGCTCACCGCAGACTGGGTACGGCAAACAGCCGCCGCAGCGGCGGCAAAAGTATTTAAATCTGCGACTGCAACAAAAGTACGCAGCAAATCAAGATCGAGGTTAATCGATATATTGTGATGGATTGTCATAATTATTCACTTTTAGTTTTATTTTAATATTGCCTGGTGTTGTTCATCACTGGTCAAAATAGACTGTATTTAAATTACTAGAGAAACTCTCCAGCGTGTAATAAAAATACACTTTTAAACGATTATCCACGCTGCGTGGTGAATAATCTGCTTATACTTACTTATCTTTTCCAGCTATTCAGAATGAAATTTTGGATATAACAAACGGAAGTTTTAGCTAATACCTCTTCAAGTAAAAGTTCTAAAATGTTAATTAGACTTAATCATTTTTAACCTTAAATTGGAATTTTTTTTCGATAAAAGTGAACTTTCTTTGACTTAGTTCATATTTTTTAGACCAACACCACTCTCTTATTGCTAATAATTCCCTCTAATAAGAAATCATAAAATTTTTAATATTTTTATTATGTATTATTAATCACTAATAACCGAAAAACATTTAAGACAAATTGATAATAACAAGTACAAATCTTATTTAATTCTTTTAATCAACGTTCGTTAATAGATAACGAATAATTATCCGAAAATTTCTTATAAATATTTACTTAACATTTATCTTTAACCTATAGGGGACTAATCTCGCATCTACACGCAATCCGCTGTACTGACATGCTTTTTCAAGCGTAGAAGACCTTATCAATCAGAACTAAAAACCAAAAAAAACAAATATTCAAAACAAAAATCTATAAACATAGATTTCCCTTCTGTAATCAACGTTAAGATTACGGTGATACTTCATTTAACTCTCTGAGCAGAGTACATTTACTGGAAGTTTTGTAGAGTCACTTCTTGTTCCTTAAGCCGAGATGAAGCCCATGAGCATAAAAATAGAAAAATCCGCCAAGTTAGAGAATGTTTGTTACGATATTCGTGGCCCTGTACTGAAAGAAGCTAAACGGCTTGAAGAAGAAGGTAATAAAGTCCTTAAATTAAATATTGGCAACCCTGCTCCTTTCGGTTTTGAGGCGCCAGACGAAATTTTAGTTGATGTCATTAAACATCTGCCGACATCACAAGGATACAGTGACTCAAAAGGTCTCTATTCGGCGCGTAAAGCGATTATGCAGCATTACCAAGCCTTAGGGATGCGCGACGTTACCGTTGAAGATATTTACATCGGTAACGGTGTTTCGGAACTAATCGTACAATCAATGCAAGCCCTGTTGAATACGGGCGATGAAATGCTTGTTCCCGCTCCCGACTACCCTCTCTGGACAGCAGCGGTTTCACTTTCCAGTGGTAAAGCGGTGCATTACTTATGTGATGAAAGCAGTGGCTGGTTCCCCGATCTTGACGATATACGAGCCAAAATCACGCCACGTACCCGTGGTATCGTCATTATCAACCCTAATAACCCTACTGGTGCGGTATACAGTAAAGAGCTACTCATTGAAGTTGTGAATATTGCACGTGAGCATAATCTGATTATTTTTGCTGACGAGATTTACGACAAAATTTTGTATGATGCAGCGCAACACCACTCGATTGCAGCATTAGCTCCCGACTTACTGACGGTCACATTTAACGGGTTATCGAAAACTTACCGGGTAGCGGGATTCCGTCAAGGTTGGATGGTACTAAATGGTCCGAAAAAACATGCTAAAGGCTATATAGAAGGTCTTGAGATGTTGGCATCAATGCGCTTGTGTGCAAACGTCCCTGCACAACATGCAATCCAAACGGCGTTAGGCGGTTACCAAAGTATTAGCGAATTTATTGTCCCTGAAGGGCGATTATATCAGCAGCGTGAACGTGCATGGGAATTAGTCAACCAGATTCCGGGAGTCAGCTGTGTCAAACCCCAGGGGGCGCTCTATATGTTCCCGAAAATTGATATTAAAAAATTCAATATTTACGATGACCAGAAAATGGTACTCGACTTTCTGCTCCAAGAAAAAGTTCTTCTAGTACAAGGCACCGCATTCAACTGGCCTTGGCCAGACCATGTGCGTATTGTAACGCTCCCAAGAGTCGATGACCTTGAGATGGCAATTAATAAGTTCGGTCGCTTTCTCAGCCACTATCATCAATAATGACTTTATCTAAGACGCTTTAGGGCGTCTTTTTTTCATTTCATTTTAGGGGATAGAATGCCAATACAAAGCACCTTTATGGCGTGGATAACACGCATGCCATTAATAAAACGCTGGGCGTTGATGCACTGTGTCCAAAAAGAAAACGTCGCAGAGCATAGCCATCAAGTAGCCGTTATTGCACATTTACTCATTGTTATTGGTAATAAACGTTACGGTAATTCATTGAATCCAGACCGCGCTGCGGTTATTGCGCTCTACCACGAAGTATCCGAAACAAAACTGCAAGATATCAATTCTCGGACTAAGTACCATAATCCAGAGTTTACCCGCGCATTTAAACATTTAGAAAAGATTGCGGAACAAGAGTGTTTAACAACACTACCTGAAGATTTACGTGATGCGTTCTCGAATGTCATTATTCAAGATAATGTCGACAGTGAGTATAAAAAAATTGTCAAAGCTGCCGATATATTAGCCGCCTATATCAAAACACTTAACGAACTTCGATTTAATAATGATGAATTTATTCATGTTAAAGACGGCCTTGAGGAGAGGTTAACCCTCTTACGTCAAACAATGCCTGAAGTTAATGATTTTATGGAAATATTCGCGGCAAGTTGTACCACAACACTTGACCGTATCTCCGAAAATTATCAATAGCAAGATCAGGACGTCGGGCTTCCGATGTCCTGATAAGTTATAGGGCATTAGTTAAGAGTAAAGCCATTTGGCTCGATTGAAATCGTTAATTCAGTCAATGCTGACAAGCGATAGGTCGGTGATAGATGCTCAGAGCCATGCTGTGTGTTCACGGCGACTACGCTACACCCTGCTGCTAAGCCTGACTGAATTCCCGCTAACGCATCTTCCACAACGACACAAGTTTCAGGAGCAAGATTAAGCTGTTTTGCTCCCAGCAAGTAAGGATCAGGGTAGGGTTTTCCCTGAGCAACCTGTTCAGCAGTAATAAATACTTCAGGAAGGGGAAGATTCAATACCTGATAACGAGCGGTAGCGACTGGTAGGCTGCTGGAGGTCACAATTGCCCAAGGAATTTGTTGTTCATTAAGAAAGGACAGTAGTTCACGCGCACCCGGTAGAGCAATAATTCCCTCAATCGTCGTTGATTCGAGATGCTCAAGCCATAGAAACTCTTCGCGTAAAGTTGTCTCATCCGCGTGCGGCAAAAAGTGACGCAAAGACGTTATCGCTTGCTTACCATGAATAAATGCCAAAATCTCCTCAGCGGCTATACCCTGTTGTTGACCCCATTGGGACCAGGCGCTTTCGACTACGGCCAAAGAATCAACCAACGTGCCATCCAAATCGAACAGAAATCCTCGATACATATCCGTTACCTTATCAACTAGATCTCATCCAAAAAGGCTTTATCTAGCTGCTTAAAAGCCCTCATTAATAGCTCAGCCAAGCTCTGATACGTGACCTCCCCTTTTGGAATATTTACCGCATGGCCAGACGTTTGTAATTTGTCGCGGATTGTATGAAACCATTCCAAGGTTCCTGCAGGTAAAGGTTGCATCGACCGTTTCCCTAGCCACCAGAGTCCTTGCAATGGCAGCCCACAGGCAAAAACCGCTGTCGCGATAGCCGGTCCTATCTGGGCATGAAAAGCGATTTGCCAACATAAGATAAAGACCGCAATTGGCGGCATAAACCGGATTCCGAATTGTGTTGCACGACAGATTCTATTTTCGGGGAAAATCGCGGAAAGGCTCTTCTCTAATGGCCAACTTTTCATATATTTTTTGCCAAGACGTAGGGTGGCAAATAGCCCGGGTCGATACGTATCGTTCATTGTCTTTGCCTCATAAGTCGAAAGATTTAAAAAGTTTTAAATCCCGATTAATTGGGAGTACCATTCGCACCACGATCTCTTAGTGCATTAATGGGGCTAGAATAACACCCCCATCAATAATCGATGAGAAAGATGACACAAACTTACACTGATTCGTCTGAACAGTCCTATAAATGTGCGGACATTGCCTCAGAACATAGTTATCGCTATCGACCAGTGTATATTAGCATTAACGGTAGCAATGCCGATTCACATGAGTTTGGTGTTTGCTGACACATTAAATTTATAGGTGCGTTTATGTCGAGTAACTTAGTTCTGGTTCTAAATTGCGGTAGTTCCTCCCTAAAGTTTGCTATTCTTGATCCGATCACTGGCACGGAGTATCTTTCCGGCCTTGCTGAGTGTTTTTCTCTGCCTGAAGCCCGCATTAAATGGAAATATGCAGGCACTAAACACGAAAAAGCACTTGGTGCAGGAGCCAGTCATAGTGAAGCATTGGCTTTTATCGTTTCACATATTTTAGCTGATGCACCGGAACTCTCCGATAAAATTAGTGCGATTGGTCATCGAATTGTACACGGCGGCCAACAGTTAACTCAGTCGGTTATCATTACTGACGAGGTCATTCATGCGATTGAACAGGCTATTTGTTTCGCCCCCTTACACAACCCCGCACATTTGATTGGTATAGAAGAAGCCCTCAAGAATTTCCCTCACTTAACGCACAAAAACGTTGCTGTTTTCGATACAGCCTTTCACCAGACTATGCCTGAAGAGTCTTACCTCTACGCCCTTCCGTATGCGCTTTATGAACAACATGGTATTCGTCGATATGGCGCACATGGCACTAGCCATTTCTACGTTTCACGTCAAGCCGCCAAGGTGTTGAATAAATCGGTCGATGAACTCAATGTTATCACCTGCCATCTGGGTAATGGCGGTTCTGTAGCAGCCATCCGCGACGGTAAATGTGTTGATACCTCAATGGGACTGACTCCATTAGAGGGTTTAGTCATGGGTACACGTAGTGGGGATATTGATCCTGCCATTATTTTCTATTTACATGACAATTTAGGAATGGATTTAGCTGAAATTAATCAGTTACTGACTAAAGAGTCCGGTCTACTCGGTCTGACCGGTGTAACCAGCGATTGCCGTTACGTCGAAGATCATTTCACAGATAAACCAGAAGCTAAACGCGCGCTCGACGTTTTTTGCCATCGCTTAGCAAAATATATTGGCGCCTATTCTTCACTCATGGATGGCCGGCTGGATGCCGTCATTTTCACTGGTGGAATTGGTGAAAATTCAGCCAAAATCCGTGAGCAGACGATCGAAAAATTAGCACTACTCAACTTATCAATTGATGAGACAAAAAACTTAGCTGCACGCTTTGGGGAATCAGGTGCCATACACTCCACAGGAAGTCGTCCTATATTGGTTATTCCTACCAATGAAGAGTGGGCCATTGCACAAGATGCCGCAACCCTGACCGCATAAGCGTATCTGTCTCTGTTTTAAAAATGAAAGAGGGAATTATTTTGTCTCGTACTATTATGTTAGTGCCACTGAGCACAAGTGTCGGCCTGACCAGCGTGAGTTTAGGTGTTATTCGTGCGATGGAACGTAAGGGTATGCGTATTAGTGTATTTAAACCAATCGCACAACCCCGCGACGCCGGATATACACAAGATCATACCACGACGATTATTAACGCTACATCCTCCATTCCTACTGCTGTTCCCTTAGCTATGAGCTATGTGGAAAATCTGCTCAGTAATGGACAGCAAGACATGTTAATGGAAGAGATCATTGCTCGCTTTCATGACAATACCCATAATGCCGACGTGATTTTAGTTGAGGGGCTAGTACCCACAGGTAAAAATCAATTTGCACAAACCCTTAACTATGAAATTGCAAAGACACTTAACGCCGAAATTATTTTTGTCGCTGCGCCAGGTACAGATACGCCCGCGCAGTTAAAAGAAAGAATCGAGCTATTACAAAACAGTTTTGGGGGCCGCAAAAATAAAAATATTTCGGGCGTGATCGTTAATAAAATTAACGCCCCCACCGACGAAGAAGGACGCACACGTCCTGACCTATCAGAAATGTTTGACGCGACTAATGAAGCGACTATTGCCAATCTCAGTGTAGACCAGATCAAGCACGTTTCTCCATTACCCATTCTAGGGTGTATACCTTGGAGTTTTGATCTTATCGCTACCCGAGCGATTGATATGTGCCGTCATTTAAAAGCGGATATCATTAACGAAGGGGATATTGCGACACGACGAATTCAATCGGTGACTTTCTGCGCGCGAAGTTTACCTAATATGCTCAAGCTATTTCGTCCGGGCTCATTGCTGGTTACTTCAGCCGATCGTCCTGACGTACTGGTCGCAGCTTGTCTTGCAGCGATGAATGGCGTAGAGATTGGGGCTATCCTACTGACAGGTGGCTATCAAATTGATCCCGCCGTGCACGATCTTTGTTCTCGCGCTTTCCAAACTGGCTTACCCGTATTCTTAGTGAATACTAATACTTGGCAAACCTCATTAAACCTACAAAGTTTTAATCTGGAAATTCCAGTAGATGACACCCAACGCATTGAAAAAGTTCAAGAATTTATCGCGAGTTTTATTGACAAACCGTGGATTAATTCCTTAAGTTCCGTCGCCGAACGCAGTCGACTGCTCTCTCCTCCTGCTTTTCGTTATCAATTAACCGAATTAGCGCGACAAGCGGGTAAACGTATTGTGCTACCTGAAGGCGATGAGCCACGGACATTACGTGCAGCGGCTATTTGTGCGGAACGCAAAATCGCGGAGTGCGTACTATTGGGCGATCCGGCAGAAATTCAACGCATCGCGTCCGTACAAGAGATTGAGTTGGGAGAAGGTGTTACCATTATCGATCCTCGTGCCGTTCGCGAGCAATACGTCTCTCGCCTTGTAGAATTACGTAAAAACAAAGGGATGACGGAAGTGGTTGCTCGTGAGCAACTGGAAGACAATGTCGTGCTAGGGACTTTAATGCTTGAAAAAGGCGAAGTCGATGGCTTAGTTTCAGGAGCCGTACACACGACCGCCAATACAATTCGCCCCCCCCTACAGCTGATTAAAACTGCGCCGAATAGCAGTATTGTATCATCGGTTTTCTTTATGCTACTGCCCGAACAAGTATTGGTTTACGGCGACTGCGCAATCAACCCAGATCCTAATGCTGAGCAACTGGCAGAAATCGCCATTCAATCAGCGGACTCTGCTGCAGCTTTTGGTATTGAACCTCGTGTTGCAATGATCTCATACTCAACGGGAAACTCAGGCAGTGGCAGCGATGTTGACAAAGTGCGTGAGGCGACACGGCTTGCGCAAGAAAAACGACCTGATCTGATTATTGATGGCCCTTTACAGTATGATGCGGCGATTATGGAAGATGTGGCGAAATCAAAAGCCCCCAACTCGCGGGTTGCAGGCCGAGCAACCGTATTTATCTTCCCAGATCTCAATACGGGTAATACCACCTATAAAGCGGTACAACGTTCAGCGGAGCTCATTTCTATTGGCCCGATGCTGCAAGGAATGCGTAAGCCGGTGAATGATCTTTCAAGAGGGGCATTAGTCGATGACATCGTTTATACCATTGCGCTAACGGCTATTCAGTCACAACAAGCTGACGATAAACGCTAATCTATATGGCGCCTGAAGCCTATGCTACAGGCGCATTTTTTACTCACTCACTAACGCAGATCATTATTTCGACTTAGCCATAGGGAGAGGGCCTTTAGTGAATCATCGGTGAATTCATCGCAACGTGCGGTAATCTCTTCAGGGGTCATCCAAAACACCTCTGTCACTTCACCGTCCTGTAAGGCAAAAGGACCATGACAGACACAACTAAATAGGCTTCCCCAGACACGGCAGCTTTCATCTTCAAAATAAAATTTACCGTGCTCAGCTAATGGAACATCAGCAATACCCAGTTCTTCTTCCGCTTCTCGACGTGCTGAAGCTAATAGTTCTTCGCCTGATTGAACAACGCCTCCTGCTGTCGCATCCAGTTTTCCGGGAGCAAAATCTTTATTATCTGCACGGCGTTGAACGAGTATACGTCCAGCCCCTTCTGTCACAACAATATAGGTTGCACGGTGACGTAGTGTTTCTGCACGCATCTGTTGGCGAGCGGCGGTAGCCACGACCTCATCGTTTTCATCAACAATATCAACCCATTCAATTTGACCTACCGACTTTTGCTCAACCATCGTTAACCCTTTTCTACGCGAATCAATGCCCGCTACCCTATTCTTTTATTTATCCTAAGAGTAATGAGTAAAGACTCATTTCGCAATCTCTACCAGTGAGAAGAAATGCTATTCAACTTATTTTAAAGTGCTAGACAGGAATTGTTGTAAGCGCTGAGACTGCGGGCGCGTAAAGATCGCTTCTGCCGTCCCCTGCTCCTCGATTTTTCCCCGATGAAGGAAAATAACTTGTGAAGAGACTTCCCGTGCAAAGGCCATTTCATGTGTCACCATAATCATGGTTTTTCCCTCTTTAGCCAGCTGCTGCATAATACGTAGCACTTCACCCACCAATTCGGGATCTAAGGCAGAGGTCGGTTCATCAAATAAGAGTATTTCAGGTTCCATCGCCAACGCGCGTGCAATCGCTACACGCTGCTGCTGTCCTCCTGATAAATGAACGGGATATTTCTTCCAATTAATAGGATCGATACCCACTTTTCTTAAATTATGTTCCGCTTTCTCTTTAGCCTGAGACTTACTTAACCCTAATACTTTGCAAGGTGCTTCCATAACATTCTGTAGCACCGTCATATGACTCCACAAATTAAAATGCTGGAAAACCATACAGAGTCGACTGCGTAATAATTTTAATTGCTGTTGATCTGAAACTTGAAGTTGGCCAGTACGATCTGGCTGTAAGGCAATCTGTTCTTTATTCAACCACATATTGACAGCATTGGGTTTTTCGAGAAAATTTAAACAGCGTAGTAACGTACTTTTACCCGAGCCCGATGCCCCAATAATAGAAATGACATCCCCTTCTTGTGCTGTCAGGCTAATACCCGTTAAGACTTCGTGCTGGCCGTAAGACTTATGAAGATCATCAATACGTAATTTTTCGTTAGACAACATAGCAAACCCTTAGCGTGAACTGATATGAGGTAACCAGTGCTTCTCAACTTGGCGAAAAGCCATTATTAACAAACAAGAGATAAGCAGATATAACACTGCAGCTAAACCAAAAGCAGTAAATGGCTGATAAGTATCAGCATTAATATCTCTCGCAATTTTTAATATATCGGGAACAGTCGCGGTAAACGCTAAGGAAGTGGAATGTAATAATAAAATCACTTCGTTACTGTAGGCAGGAAGGGCAATACGTAACGCAGAAGGAAGAATAATTGAGCACCATAGCTTTATTCCAGTAAAACCATACGCCTGTGCCGCTTCAATTTCTCCGGCTGGAACAGCGCGAATAGCCCCTGCAAAAATTTCCGTTGTATAGGCAGCCGTATTCAGGGTTAATGCTAACAACGTACAATTTAACCCACTTCGGAAAAATTCATTTAGTAGCTGGTGATCCCTGATGATTTGTAATGTATACAAGCCGGTATAAATAATCAGTAATTGGACATAGAGCGGAGTACCTCGAAAAATAAATGTAAATACCGCTATGGGAGAGGCAACTGCTTTGTGTCGTGATACACGTCCGATCGCTAAGAATATAGCTAGAATACCGCCAATAACCATTGAAAAAACCAGCAACCAGAGCGTCATCGCTAAGCCTGTCACCTGATAGCCGTTAGTCCATAGTAGAGATTGCCAATATTGTTGGAGGATCTCTTTCATAGGGTAACCTTCTTGACGCCTACTGAATAATACCGGGTTAATCCGTAAAGAATACATTGGGATACGGTCGTAAAAATAAGGTAAATCGCCCCCGCAACCAGTGCAAAGAAAAGCGGCTGCCAAGTGCTTTTACCCGCTAATTGTGTTGCTTTAACCAATTCCTCTAACCCAAGAATAGAAACCAATGCTGTCGCTTTCAAAATAACCTGCCAGTTGTTTCCTATTGCCGGTAACGCAAAACGCATCATTAAAGGAAACTGAATACGCCGGAAACATTGCCAATTTGACATTCCAAACGCGACGGCGGCTTCGCGTTGCCCAGCAGGTACTGCTAAGGCTGCCCCTCTAAATGTTTCTGTAAAATAAGCCCCATAAATGAAGCCTAGGGTAATGATTCCTGCAGGTAGCGGTGCAATATCGATATGGGCTAGTGAAAGACCATTAGTAATCTGATTAATGGCTATCTGTAGTCCATAAAAAATGAGCAACATTAATACCAAATCAGGAATACCGCGAATGACGGTGGTGTAAGTGGTTCCGATAGCTCGTAACCAGCGGTACGCTGAAAGGCGTGCGGCTGCACCGAATAGACCGATGATTATGGCCAGCACTAATGCACTCAGTGCCAACTCCAAGGTCATCCATGTTCCTTGTAAAATAACGTTTTTGTAGCCCTCTAACATTCACGACCCCTCTAAATCGGATTGGACAGATAATTCTTAGGCTGAATTATCTGTCGCCTCATAGTCTTATTCGTCGTAAATATTGAAATCGAAATACTTTTTCGCCAATTTATCGTAGGTTCCATCTTTATGCATGGATACAATAGCTTTGTTGATGGCGTCGGTTAACTCAGTATCGCCTTTACGAATCCCAATACCCGTTCCGATACCAAAAATCGCCTTATCTTTGACCGCAGGTCCTGCAAACGCAAACGCTTTGCCGCCCGGCGACTTTAAAAAGCCCTCATTAGCTTGAACTTCATCTTGGAAAGCAGCATCAAGACGACCTGACGCTAAGTCTTGATAAACCTGATCTTGGGCTTGGTACGGTACGACCGTCACGCCTGCTGGACGCCAGTATTTATCCGCATAGACTTCTTGTGTGGTCCCCTGCTCAACGCCAATAGTCTTACCCTTAAGCGACGCGGCAGTAGGTTGTAATGGCGAGCCCTTGGGCGCCACTAACCGTGCGTTAGCTGCATATAATTTATCTGAAAAATCAATTTGTTGTAGGCGTTTTTCAGTGATAGAGAGGGCGGAGATAATGGCATCGATTTTTTCTGCTTTAAGCGAAGGAATAAGGCCATCAAAATCACCCGGCACAAATTCACATTGTGTGGCCATTCTTTTACAAATTTCGTTAACCAGATCGATATCAAAACCAACCAGTTTTCCATCTGGGGCTTTCGATTCAAAAGGAGGATAGCTTGGATCGGTACCAAAACGCAGATGTGCAGGCAATGCACTAAAAGCTTGGCTAGAAAGGGTTAATCCTACGATAAGGGAAGCTAATGCCGTTAACTTTTTCATATCTATCACCAGTGAGAAAAGATTCTCACTGGAAATGCATGAAACGTGCCAACGAGAAAAGTGATTTTTTATCTCTTAACAGAGGAAATAGCACCAACTCGGTGCAATGCATGATGCATTGCCAGATATTGCACCATCAGTGACCTTCCCAGCGTGTAAACAGATCTTGCGTTAGCTCAATCTCAAACTGATCAAGAATACGGTTTACTGTTTGGTCAACAATATCGTTGATTGACGTAGGACGATGATAAAAAGCAGGAACTGGCGGCATAATAATAGCGCCTAACTCTGCTGCCGTCGTCATCATTCGTAAATGGCCGAGATGTAAGGGAGTTTCACGTACACCTAATACTAATTTACGCCCCTCTTTAAGTACGACATCTGCCGCTCGCGTCAACAATGTATCACTGTAGCTGTGGACAATGGCTGACAAGGTTTTAATCGAGCAAGGTAGGATCACCATCCCCAATGTCTTAAAAGAACCGGATGAGATGGATGCACCAATATCACGCACATCATAGACTTCATCGGCTAAGGCTTGCACATCGCGCCAGCTATAATCAGTTTCTAACGATAGTGTTTGTCGTGCCGCCAAACTGGCAACTAGGTGGGTTTCAATATCTGGGACAGTTTTAAGTACTTGCAGTAAACGTACGCCGTAAAGCGCACCACTTGCCCCCGAGAGACCGATGATCAATCGTTTGGTCATATTCTATTTTACCTACCCACTTAACGCTTTTTTGTGAACATCTAGTATAGCAGAAAGCAAAACAGGGCGATATTCGCCCTGTTTTCACTGATTAACTCACGGACTAGCCTTCGTTATGCAGCTCTAATCCTTCCACTTCATTTTGGCGAGCAACAGCTTTGACGTCGTCTTTACGCAAGGATTGCAGGTAATCTAAATAAGCCTGATCGACATCCTTAGTGACATACACGCCATTAAAGACAGAACATTCAAATTCTGAAATTTCCGGATTTTCTTGTTTTACGGCATCAATTAGATCATTAAGATCCTGGAAAATTAACGCATCAGCTTTGATCAGTTGACAAATTTCATCAACTTCCCTGCCATGTGCAATTAGCTCATTGACACTCGGCATATCGATACCGTATACGTTAGGGAAACGGATTTCCGGCGCAGCAGAGGCTAAATAAACGCGTTTTGCGCCCGCTTCACGTGCCATTTCAATAATCTGTTCTGATGTGGTGCCCCGTACAATGGAGTCATCAACGAGCAGAACATTCTTATCACGGAACTCCGCGCGGTTAGCGTTCAATTTACGGCGTACAGCATTGCGACGAAGTTGCTGACCAGGCATGATAAAAGTACGCCCCACATAGCGGTTTTTAACAAAACCTTGGCGATACGGCTTATCTAAAATACGGGCAATTTCTAACGCCACATCGGTGGATGTTTCAGGAATGGGGATCACAACATCAATATCCAGATCACTCCACTCACGGGCAATTTTTTCACCTAACTTAGTCCCCATACCAATTCTTGCGTTATAGACAGAAATCTTGTCGATAAAGGAATCGGGACGAGCAAAATAAACATATTCAAACAAGCAAGGGTTATTCTTCGGTGCATCAGCACATTGGCGAGTAAAAAGCTCACCTTTTACAGTAATGTAGACAGCTTCACCAGCGACCACATCACGAATAAACTCAAAGCCAAGTGTATCAAGGGCAACGCTTTCCGAAGCGACCATATATTCGGTACGCCCATCTGGCAGTTCACGTTTACCTAATACCAATGGACGGATACCATTGGGATCACGAAACGCGATCATACCGTGGCCGATTAACATCGCCACGACCGCATAAGCTCCGCGTAATTGACGATGCATACGTTCGATAGCGGTAAAAATAGAGTCAGCCGTTAGCGGATAATCTTGAAAACGGTCAAGTTCCTGAGCAAGCACATTTAGAAGCACTTCCGAGTCGGAAGTCGTATTAATATGACGACGCCCTTGCTCGAATAATTGTGTTCTCAATTCATGAGCATTGGTCAAGTTACCATTGTGTGCCAATGTGATGCCATAAGGTGAGTTCACATAGAAAGGCTGAGCTTCCGAGGCACTTGAGCTACCTGCAGTTGGGTAGCGGACATGGCCAATACCCATTGTTCCTTGTAGACGCTGCATATGACGTGCTTCAAAAACGTCACTGACGAGTCCATTCGCTTTACGTAAGCGAAAGCAATTAAGCTGATCGATAGTACAGATGCCTGCGGCATCTTGCCCACGATGCTGTAGCACCGTAAGCGCATCATAAATTGCTTGGTTTACAGGTAAAAAACCGCTGATACCGACAATCCCACACATGGTGTCATTTCCTCATAGCCGCTTGGCCCGACTTGCTATCGGGGTAGAAAACTCGATGTGCTCTGTAGATAGTCAAAGAACCATCTGATGACAATACTGAACTGTGGGATCAATTGTGATTGAGTCCAATCAGGACTTTTTGAAAAACCAGTAAAAGTGTCAAGAAAGAAGAGCAGTGCAGCAACGACTAACCCCCCACGTAACGCACCAAAACAGACACCTAACAAACGATCTGTACCGGATAAGCCCGTCTTGTCCACTAAACTACCAATCACATAATTGACCAGAGCGCCCACAATCAGCGTGGTGATAAAGAGCACCGCAATGGCGATACCATTACGAATCATTGGTTGTTCAAAGCCTGAAAACCAATCTGCCAATAAAGAGTAGTAATGACTTGCAACGAAAAATGCACAACCCCAGGTGATTAATGAGAGTGCTTCTCTGACAAATCCACGAATAAGACTGATTAATGAAGAGAGCCCAATGATACCTATTATGGTGTAATCAATCCAATTCATCCGCGTAACCTATACCACTTCATGACATTGCTTCCTGTATCGCGGCGCATTCTATCAGAAAAAGAAAACGTTTGCGTATGGTTTTCCTGCGCCGAGTTAAAAAAGGGCAATTCTTAAAAATAAGAATTGCCCTACCCTTTCACCCGCCCTTTTAGGGGGGAATATTAGCCGCTTTATCTTGCTATTAATGCACCCGATAAGGCATCACCGCACCAATTAATCCGGTTTTTGCTTTCAATTCAGCGGCTTGTGACTGTAAATGACTTATAGATGTATCAGGGCCTACTAAAATACGGTTAATTTGGCCTTGTACAGGTGTAGAGGGTACAGAGTAAGCCTTAAATCCTGCTCCCCGAAGCTGTTCGACAACTTCAGAAACGCGCGACGCATTACGAAATGCCCCGAGTTGAAGAACATATGCTCGGCCACTCGGCGCATCATTTGTAACACTATCCGCAGCCTCTTGTTGCCGTTGTGCATTTTCATTCTGACGTTGTGCCGCCAGTTGTTGCTGTTTCTGTTGTTGTTGCTGCTCTTTCTTTAAGGCTTGCTGTTGAGCCTCTTGCTGTCGACGTGCCTGAGCTTGTAAGCGCTGTGCTTCTTGAGAAGCCAGCTGCTCTTGGGCTCTCTGTACCTGTAGCTGGGTTTGATTAACGGTTAGAGCTTTGGACTCTGTCCCCGCGGTATCATGGATAGCTTGAGGGTTGGACTCATCAGGAATCTGCTGTGCGACGTGCTGCTGTATGGCCCTAGAAGGAATAGGTTGAGTGACCGGTGGAACAAGTTCCTCATCCAACTGATCCCCTGGTTTAGGTACTAAGGGAATCGCGGCAAACTCTTCTTGATAATGCTTTTTTTTCCCATCAAGCAACCCGGGTAAGATAATAACACCCAGCGCGACAAGTATAATGGTACCCGCCATTCTATTCTGAAATTTACTGGCCAAGCTGTTGCTCCTTCTCACCCAATGCCATTACCGCCGCAACGGTGTGAAATGATCCACATACCAATATAATATCCTCACCACTCGCTTGCTCGCGGGCGGCACACCATGCCTGATCAACGTTTTGAAAAAGCGCTGCATCAGGGATCACCTGTTGGAGTCTTTGTGCCGTTGCGCCACGCGGGCCGTCAAGGCTTGCACAATACCATTGCCCCACAACCTTGGAAAGCTCTGCCAGCGTACCATCGATATCCTTATCATGAAGCATTCCAATTACCGCACGTACTTTACCTTTTGGCGCAAGTTGTTCAATTTTTCCAACCAAATAATGTGCGGCATGTGGATTATGGGCGACATCTAAAATGACCATTGGCGAATGCTGAATAATTTGAAACCGTCCTGGTAGGGTTGCCGTAGCAATAGTTTCTCTTAACGTTGATTCATTAATCGCTAAACCTGACACACGCAGTGCGGCGAGAGCCGTTGCCGCATTCGCAACAGGAATATTAGGCAAAGGTAACGCGGTAAGCTTTCCTTGAATATCTTCAAACTGCCAACTTTGTGGGCTAACTTGGTAAGACCACTGCTTATCACGCGCTAACAAGATGGCGCCTTTATCTTGAGCAACTTTACTGATACTTGCCGGCATATCAGGTTCACCGACGATAGCCGGTTTGGCATGACGGAAAATACCTGCTTTTTCTCGACCAATGCTTTCTCGATCCGGGCCCAACCAATCGGTATGGTCGAGCGCAATAGAGGTAATAACGGCGACATCAGCATCAACAATATTTGTCGCATCCAACCGGCCACCTAAGCCAACCTCTAGAATGACGACATCAAGGTCGGCTTGTTTAAATAGCTGTAGCGCTGAAAGAGTACTGAACTCGAAAAAGGTTAACGATGTGTCATGACGCCCTTGATTGAGATGCGCTAAACTCATCACATGATCCTGTTCAGGCAACTCTTCCCCATTGATCCGTACCCGCTCAGTATAACGAATAAAATGGGGAGAACTGTAAACGCCTACACGATACCCTGCGGCGATTAATAATACCTCTAAGGTACGACAGGTAGTTCCCTTACCATTCGTTCCGCCGACGGTAAACACAAAAGGTGCCGGCTTTAATAGCTTCATTTCAGTCGCGACATGACGAATGCGATCTAAGCCAAGTTCAATAGCTTGACCATGCAATTGTTCAAGATAAACCAGCCATTCCTCAAGTGAGGAAGACGAATGAGGTTGATGAGGCGTAGACATGATATGAGAGTTTCGCTAAAACAATGATAAAAAAGACGCTACCAGAGCGTCTTTGAATGTGCAATATAGAATTAAGCGTCGCTAGGCGTTTGCTCAATCTTCTCGGGCTCTGGTGCAGTTTCTTCAGGAAGCGGAGCCGGGAGATTCATCATCTTAGCCAAGAGACTGGCTAATTTGAAACGCATCTCTGGACGACGAACGATCATGTCAATCGCCCCTTTCTCAATCAGAAACTCACTACGCTGAAAGCCTGGAGGGAGTTTTTCACGGACCGTTTGCTCAATAACGCGCGGGCCTGCAAAACCAATCAATGCTTTAGGTTCACCGATATTGAGATCACCCAACATTGCGAAACTCGCTGAAACCCCGCCCATGGTAGGATCTGTCAATACAGAGATATACGGTAGACCGCGTTCACGCATTTTTGCCAAGGCAGCACTGGTTTTCGCCATTTGCATAAGAGAGGTTAACGCTTCTTGCATCCGTGCGCCACCGCTCGCGGAGAAGCAGATCAATGGACAACCGTCTTCCAACGCTTGCTCTGCCGCCCGGACAAAACGTGCACCAACGACTGCGCCCATCGATCCGCCCATAAAGGAGAACTCGAAGGCAACAGCAACCACTGGCATACCATGCAACTGGCCTTTCATCGCAATAAGAGCGTCTTTTTCGCCCGTCTCTTTTTGCGCGGCAACGATACGGTCTTTGTATTTTTTAGAATCCCGGAATTTTAGTAAATCGCGAGGTTCTAATTCACTTCCTAGCTCAACAGTCGTCCCTTGATCTAAGAAACTATTCAGACGATCACGTCCATGCATCCGCATATGATGATCACACTTAGGGCAGACTTCTAAATTACGCTCTAGCTCGGCACGGTATAAAACCTGACCACAACTGGTGCATTTTGTCCAAATCCCTTCAGGAATACTTGCCTTGCGGGCAGGTGCAACATTAGTTTTGTTAAGAATGCGTTCAATCCAGCTCATTGAGGACCTTTCTGTTTGAACCTGGTTTTACCAGTCACTGTGTTTCTGCTGAATGATTACTCAACAGCCAATAAATAGCGCTCATTAAACCACAACCGCAACGATCTGTGGATAAAAATATGGCGCAATTATACAGATATCAGCATTATGCTAAAGGGTCTGTATTATTCTTTTTGGTACGATGGCGAATAACTTCTATAATTCCTGGCAGGATCGAAATCACGATAATCGCAACAATCAGCAGGTTGATGTTATTTTTTACCACAGGTAAGTCGCCAAAAATCGCCCCGGCATAGCTAAACAACGCGACCCAGCAAACACCACCAATAACGTTATAGAACCCGAATTGGCGATAGCTCATATGCCCCATGCCCGCGACAAAGGGGGCAAAAGTACGGATAATGGGAACAAAGCGAGCGAGAATAATGGTTTTACCACCGTGTTTATCATAAAACTGATGCGTCTTATCAAGATAGCTCTGACGAAAAATACGCGAATTGGGTCGACTAAACAACTTCTCACCAAAGAGCCGTCCAATCGTATAATTCAGTGCATCGCCCAATATCGCTGCAACGACGAGTAATCCCACCATAACGTGAACGTCTAAACCATTACTGGGTAAAACGGCTAGCGCCCCGGCGATAAAGAGTAGAGAATCTCCTGGTAAAAATGGAGTCACCACCAATCCCGTCTCGCAAAAGATGATCAAAAATAAGATGGCATAGACCCATAATCCGTAATTCGCCACCAATGCCGTTAAGTGCACATCAATATGCAATATAAAATCGATAACCATAGATAGCATTATAAAAATTCCTACAAGGAGAGGGGCTTATCGTCCGCTAAAAACAGTGGCCCCAAAGCCGGTTTGGGTAATCCAAAATGCTCAGGATAATCAACCGCCACCAAATATAATCCCTCAGCACGTGCCGTCGCTGCTGCTTGAGTGCGATCACGCAGAGCAAGCAAATCAGCTATCCAACTTTCTGGCTGATTACCTACGCCGACTTCAATCAAACTGCCAACAATATTGCGTACCATATGGTGCACAAACGCATTGGCTTTGATATCGACAATCACAAAACTGCCTTGGCGCGTCACATCAATATGTGAAATGTTCCGCCAAGGTGTCCGAGACTGACACTGCACGGCACGAAACGAGGTAAAATCGTTTTCCCCCAAAAGACTTTGGGCCGCACGGTGCATTTTTTGTGCATCTAAAGGGTGATAATAATGCGTCAATCCTTTGCCTAAAATAGCCGGACGTAGACGCTCATTATAAATGACATAACGATAACGGCGGGCAGTCGCACTAAAACGCGCATGAAAATCATCAGGCACTGCCTTGACCCAGCGTACCGCAATATCATCCGGTAAGTTAGCATTAACCCCGAGAGTCCATGCGCCATCAGCACGTTGTGATTCGGTTTCAAAATGGACGACTTGACCAGTACCATGTACCCCTGCATCAGTCCGCCCAGCACAAAACACATCAATAGGATGATTAGCGACTTGTGTCAGTGCTTTTTCTAGCGCTTGTTGTACGCTACGAACGTCACGTTGTCGTTGCCAACCATAATAGCGGCTACCATCATACTCAATACCTAACGCAATTTTATAGCGATCTTGCGCGGGCATTACAAATAATCCTCGATTAATCGTTCTGCCGTTTTAACCGCCATCAAGGCGCCGCCGTAACGAACATTGTCCGCAACTGACCAGAACTGTACACAATCGGGTTGACCATAATCCTGACGGATTGCCCCAATATAAAGTTGGTCTTGCCCTGTTCCCTCACTGACTGGCGTAGGGAAATCAGGTGCTTCACTTACAGCTAAATCCGCTTGGTCATTAAGTAAATGATGTACTTCATCAGCCTCCAACGGACGAGCGGTAATAATGCGTACGCTTTGTGCATTACCATAAAAGATAGGCGCTTGTAGGGAGGTGACGCTTAAAGAAAAACTTTCGTCTTGTAATACCTTACGAACTTGATCCACGACCCGACGTTCAGCAGGCACGCTACCTTGTTCATCAACAGGCATTGGCATCATATTAAACGCCAACTGACGACCAAAATGGTAATGCTCGGGCGGAATACCATTTAATAAACGAGCACTTTCCCCGGCTAATGCATCAACCGCGGCCTTACCTTGAGCAGAAACGGATAATAGTTCCGTTAACTGGATCGATTGCACACCTGCTGCTTCATTAAGCGGCGCAATGGCATTCATCAGCTGGCTAACTTGGCTATCTGCCACGGCAATAATATTGCGGTTACGGTATTCGGCAAGTGTACTATCGTTGACCCCCACTACAGCCAACGGCACGTCGTGAGCTAAGGCAAATAATCCACTGCTGTCTATTACGATACAACCCGCTTCAGCTGCGAGCTCTGCATACTGGGCACTCGCCTCTTGTCCTGCGACGAAAAAGGCCAATTGGCTTTCACTCCAATCGTAATGGAGCGCATCCTTTACCTGATAATTTTTGCCTGAAAAACGGATCGATTCACCCGCACTCTCTTCAGTTGCCAGCAAACACAATTCACCAACCGAAAATTGGCGCTGTTCCAAACATTCAAGCAATGCCCGACCAACCGCGCCTGTCGCGCCTAAAATAGCAATATTCCAACCCTGAGACATGGGGTACTCCACACTAAATTATAGGAATAGCAGAAAGCCATTCCAAAAAGACTGAACCTTAAGCGCAGTATATGGCGTTGAATCCGAGTTGACGAAGTTTCTCTGCTGTCTGTGCATTTGAACAATTGACAGTCAATGAGGACCACTCGCGACGCTCTTGATAGTGTTTTCTCAACCGATCAAACCCGCCTTCGTCACCAATATGCAGCCTTAACAGCGCATCATCGCGGCGCACATCATACACCAGATGAACTAAACGTTTTAGTAGTGACTGAGAAAACTCACCACTTACATTCACGACACTGACATCAGGAAGAGGAAGAAGCGAACTGAGAGAAATAGTTTCTGGCTGTCCAATAAATGCAGTCCACGCTTCATAAAGCTGAGTTGTCCCTCGGACTTTTCCTTCTAGGGTATAACCAGCGATATGTGCGGTGGCAATATCAACATGTGACAGTAATTCAATATCAAGATTGGGTTCAGGCTCCCACACATCTAAAACAACGTTAAGATCATCACGATGTATAAGTACCTGTTTTAAAGCTTGATTATCGATTACTGATCCACGGCAAGCATTAATCAATACGCAACCAGGACGAAGACGTTCTAGCACCTGTTGATCAACATTATGCCACGTCTGGTACTCCCCCTGCTTAATCAATGGCGTATGAAAGGTCAATATATCCGCGTGATCCACCAAACTCTGTAACGGAAGGAATGGCTCTTTATCCCCGCGGTCTGCCCGCGGCGGATCACATAATAGAACATTCATTCCTAATGCTTCACATCGCTTTTGTAGCCGACTCCCCACGTTACCAACACCCACGATGCCGATGGTTTTGTCACTGAGCTGATAGCCATCTCGCTCTGCAAGTAAGAGTAATGCCGATAAGACATATTCTACGACAGCAATTGCGTTACAGCCGGGGGCTGCAGAAAAGGCAACCGATGCCGCATCCAGATCTGCAAGTTCAACGTGATCAGTACCCGCCGTTGCAGATCCGACAAAAGCCAATGAGGTGTTTTCAATTAACTTTGCGTTCACCGGCGTTACTGAACGTACCATTAACGCTTGTGCATCTTTAAGCTCACTGATGGGCAAGGGACGCCCCGGCACGCGAACTACCTGTCCTTTACGGCTAAATAACTCTTGGGCATAGGGCATATTTTCATCAACAACGATTTTCATTGTTAAACCTAGTCGGTAAATAGAAGGATTCGGATATTCTGTCATACTCTTTCACTGAAAACACCGGAGATTGATTCTCATTAACCGATAAATAGTCACGAAATCCGTTGATTGTTACTTGGGATTTTAAAAGGGGATTGCTATGATAGCCGGCTATTCTCCGGTGTTCCGGTTCCTCGGTTTTGTAAGGATGTTGCCATGCAACCACTCAGTGGCCCTCGCGGATTTTCCGACGGTGCACGCCATCACGACTTAACGTCCTCCGACAGCCTAAAAACAAAGCCGTTGCAGAGCGAGGCTCTAACCTCCACTCAGCGAACTGCGCTCGAGCGAATTATTGTAAAAATTTTAGCCATCAGCAGCCTTAAAGCACCTGCTTTATGGGCCGGTATTCGTCATCATTTGAATGTCAGTAATGAAGGTGAATTACTCTCATCTCAATTTGCTGACGCTGAAAAATGGTTAGAAGAGATTTTAAAACAGGAACAGCATAATCATTTGGCGCGTCGTCAGTTGCAGCAACTCACCGAATTACTTCCTCAAGGGAACAATCGACAAGCTGTCAGCGAATACATTCGCCATCAATTTGGTCAAACGGTATTAAGCGCCTTAACGCAAGCACAGCTGCAACAGGTATTGACGCGTCTGCAACAAGGTGAAATCTCTATTCCTCATCCTGTACAGACTCATGCCACTGCGCGCAGCCTACTCCCGGCGGAACATCTGACTCTTAGCCAGCAAGTCGTCAAATTATCCGTGGCGAATGGTGAGTCGACAATCAGTGTGTGGGAAACATTACATACTATGGTTGGCTTGAAAAATGGTGACCCGATCCCGGTCAAGCACTACCCGCTGTTAATGCAATACCTACAAGCTCGCCAACAATTAGTGGGTCAGCAACCAATGAGCTTACAGCAACTATTTCAGGGTTTAAAACAGCCTGCTAGCCTTGAAGAGACCCAGCAAGCGGCCTCTTATTGTGAGCAATACTATCAGCTCACTACAGTGTCGCCGTTATCTACCGTGCAAGCACAAGATATCCTTAATGCATTGTTTAGCTACCGAGCCGGTTTTGGCTGGGCCTCTATGCAAAGTAGGCTCGCATCTGGACCAATACCGATTCAACACGCTGCCCCCTCTGAATCTGATAAGGCTTCCTATACACCTTTTTCGGGTCGAATTAAGGCCACTCTTGTCGTCGTTGCACTCCTATTACTGATTTTTTGGTGGTGGTAGATTAACATCCGCAGTTAGCTTGGCCTGCATGCAATGGCCAAGCCTGCGGCTGGCTTCCCTGAACAATCGGGTGATTATCTCGCCGCCAAAAATCTAATCCCCCAATGAGCTCTTTAACTCTTAATCCTGCTTGCGCTAAATGTAAAGCGCCCTTAGTAGAACCATTGCAACCTATACCATCACAATACGTCACGTAATACCGAGAACTATCCAGTGCGTTAAGCGTAGTCTCGTTCATTTCTCGATGAGGAAAATTTATTGCGCCAGGAATATGCCCCTTCGCATACTGTTGCGCTGAGCGTACATCTAAAACAATATAATCTGAGTCGCCAGTGTTAGTGGCTTCAGCCAGATCCCACGCATCAATATAGTAAGCAAGTTTCATCTTAAGATACGCGGTACTGTCATTGGGGGTGGCAAAATAAGCGAGGGTATCAGTCATTAATTATCTCCTTGTGTTATAAAAGGAGAATATCGCACAATCGCTTCGCGAAGCAGACCCATTTATCACACAATGTAAGACCACCACACCATGACTCAACGCTCTTCCATCTGGCTATCACTGACTTTAAATGGGAAAGGCTCTCGCGTTGCCCAAATTAATCACGCACTTAGGTCGGCGATTGAAAAAGGGCATCTCGTTAGCGGCGAACGCTTACCTTCTACTCGACAACTCGCCATTGATGTCGGTTGTTCACGTGTGACGGTTGAAGCGGCCTACCAACTACTGACTGATCAAGGCTATATTATCCGCCAGCCCGGTAGAGGCAGCTATGTTGCTCAATGCCAGGGGATTATCGCGACAAACCATCACCCCAAAAAATTGTTATCACCAACTCTTTCAGAGCGCGGGAAACAACATTTGGCCCAGCGTTTATGTCAAGATCCTCGACAGATACAAGCTTTTAATGCAGGGGTTCCCGATGTGCAGGCTTTTCCTACTCATTATTGGGCCAAGGTAACGCAAGAAGTGATGGATAATCTAGCACCCGAGCTGTTGCTCTACGGCGATCCGCAAGGTCTTTTAGTGTGCCGTCAGGCGGTCAGTCACTATCTTGCCCTCTCTCGACAAGTAAACTGTTCACCCTCACAAATTATTATGATGACCAGTTCACAACAAGCCTTACAACTCTTAGCAGATCTATTGCTTGATGAAGGCGATACGGTACTGACCGAAGCATTATGTTATCAAGGTGCCGTTAATGCCTTTCAGCAGGCAGGGACTATACTGAAGGCACAGCCCCTAGATGATGAAGGTGCGCTAGCCCCAACCACCAATGCCAAATTAGCCTATTTGACACCGGGTCACCAATATCCCTTGGGAATGACGATGAGTGCAGTCAGGCGCCGAGCATGGTTAGATTGGGCAGCCCAACAGCACAGTTGGATCATCGAGGACGACTATGACGGTGAGTTTCACTACGGAACAAGTCCCTTGCCCTCGTTACAACAGATGGACTGTGCACAAACTGTCATTTACCTTGGTACCTTTTCTAAAACCTTATTCCCAGCGATCCGTCTTGCCTATATGGTCGTGCCACACTCGCTCGTTCCTGCTGTCGTTAAGGCACGACAAATGATGGATAGCCATACCGCGCAACTGACTCAAGCAGTTAGCGCAGAGTTTATATTTCAAGGTTATTTTGCAAGCCATCTACGTCTGATGAAAAGGCTTTATGAGGCGAGATTCCGTTTACTTATTGCGCTACTACACGAGCATACTGCTGATTACCTGCGTATTTTACCCGGTGAAGGCGGGCTGCAACTTGCCGTGGAATATTTACTAGGAAGTACCGAGAAAATTACCCTTACCGCTGCGCGACAAGGGCTCGTGTTGGTTGAACTTGCGCCCCTGTGTTTGACATCCGAAAAGATTAATGGATGGATTCTTGGCTTCGCTTCCCTTCCTCCACAGGCATTACGAACTGCTGTGATGCTGTTTAAGACTGTTCTACAGGACGCATCATCGTCACACTGATGACGATACCTAGCAGTGCGCTACACGCACCCGCTATATAGACCGCGCCGTAGCCAGCACTGTTCGCTAAAAATCCTGCCAATGGGCCGGTAGCGCCGTAAGCAATATCCTGAAATGCGGAGAAGCACCCTAACGCGGTTCCACGGACTTGTGCGTCGACGCGTTTCATAATCTCCACTCCCATCGCCGGAAACACTAATGAACACCCCGCACCCGTTAATGCCGCACCCACTAATGCTTGCCACTCTTGTAGGCTAAAACCAATTAATACTAGACCAATTAGTTCCACACCCAGAGATAGGATAGTGACTTTTATACCACCTATTTTATCAGGCAGGCCGCCAAAGAAGATTCGCACTACGACATAAGCAAGACCAAATATCGTTAAGGTATACCCTGCATTTCCCCAATGCTCAGCAGCAAAGTAGAGCGAAATAAAAGCACCAATTACGGCAAATCCAACTCCCTGAAGTGCTAGTACTGTTCCCGGCACTACAATTTGTTTAAGCACGGTCGTAAAACTCGGACGATCACCGCCACTAATCGGTACACTGGGGACTTTGGCATTACAGAGTAATGCGACAAGCGGGCAAACAATACAGGCAATACTCACCCCAAGGAAAGCGAAGTGGTGATAAAGGAATAAGCCAATTGGCGCCCCAGCCGCCAATGAACCATAAATTGCCATACCGTTCCAAGACATAACAATCCCCGACCGTTTCTGGCCGATAAGACCCAGTCCCCAAGTTAAATTGCCCGTCAATAGAAAACTCTCGCCCAGTCCAAGAAGGAGTCGCCCCGCCACTAGCAGGCCAAATTGCAACCAGACTGAGTGATGGGCGAAGAGCGCAATAAAATAGACAAGACCCACTAGGGTAATTACACCCATACCGAATCGCGTCGTTTTTTTTGCCCCTTGCTGATCGGCCTTTTTACCGGCAAATCCACGGTTAGCCAACGTGGCAAAAAATTGAATTCCAACCGCGATCCCAACCATCACATTATTCATTCCTAAATCGTTATGAACAAACAAAGGGATGACAGGTAAAGCAATGCCAGCAGTAAGGTAGGTTAAAAAGACGGAAAACGAGGTTACGGCAACTGGTTTTACTGAACGGTTATTATCGGTAATGCACGGTTCCTGCGTCATCAAGTCACTCCTTAACACTTTTTCAGCACCAATAAAAACGGCAGCCTAAGCTACCGTTTTTCGGACAAGATGATAATTATGACGTGAATTTACGCATCGTCAATGTTGCGTTTGTTCCACCGAAACCAAAGCTATTTGACATGACAGTCGTTAATGCGCGTTCAGTTGGCGCAGTAATAATATTCATGCCTTCTGCTGCAGCATCAGCTTGTTCAATATTAATACTTGGTGCGATAAATCCATGCTCAAGCATTAATAATGTATAAATCGCTTCTTGCACACCGGCAGCACCTAATGAGTGACCAGTCATCGCTTTAGTTGCCGAAAGCGCAGGGGTGTTATCACCAAATACAGCGCGAATTGCGCCTAGCTCTTTCACATCACCCACTGGCGTAGAAGTACCGTGAGTATTCAGATAGTCGATGGGCGTATCAACGCCTTCCATTGCCATCTTCATGCAACGCGCAGCACCTTCACCAGAAGGGGCAACCATGTCAGCACCATCAGATGTCGCACCGTATCCAACAATCTCTGCATAGATGTGTGCACCGCGTGCTAGCGCATGCTCAAGCTCTTCAACAACGACCATACCGCCGCCGCCGGCGATAACAAATCCATCGCGCTCAGAATCATAGGTCCGTGATGCTTTTTCTGGCGTGTCATTATATTTAGTTGACAACGCACCCATGGCATCAAACTCGCAAGCCAGTTCCCAGCACAGCTCTTCACCGCCACCCGCAAACACAATATCTTGTTTGCCTAATTGAATTTGCTCAACGGCATTACCAATACAGTGTGCTGAAGTGGCACAGGCGGAACTGATTGAATAGTTAACACCGTGGATTTTGAACGGCGTTGCTAAACATGCAGATACCCCAGAGGCCATCGCTTTGGTCACCACATAAGGACCAACCGCTTTCAATCCACGTGGGCTACGCATCGCGTCCGCACCAAAGACCTGAAAACGTGGCGAACCGCCGCCTGATCCCGCAATAAGACCCACACGAGGGTTATTTTGATATTGCTCTTCAGTTAATTTTGAATCTTTTACCGCTTCTGCCATAGACAGATAAGCATAAATCGAGGCATCACTCATGAAACGCACAATCTTACGATCAATTAAGCCTGTGGTATCCATCTTGACATTACCCCAGACATGGCTCCGCATACCTGCATCTTTCATTTCATCAGAAAAAGTGATTCCTGAACGCCCCTCACGTAGAGAAGCCAGCACTTCCTGCTGATTATTACCAATGCTGGAAACAATCCCCAAGCCAGTGATCACTGCACGTTTCATTCACATTCCTCATAACAACTATCGTCTTATTGGTGTGCACTTTAGCGTACAGTTGTACGCCGAACAACCCCCAATGTATAAACTCTTTGTAAATTTGCCTGTAAATTGTGATGTCGCTAGACTATTCGCAAGTCTTCCGCTACGAGTCATTGATGTGAAATCATCCACTATTAAACATGCTGCCCTACATTGGAACGAACAAGGTACACCTGTTTCGGAATTTTTTGAGGATGTCTACTTTTCTAACGACAACGGGATTGAAGAAACTCGTTACGTTTTTATAGAAGGTAATCAACTCCCTACCCGACTTATTTCATCAGAAAATGACTGTTTTACGATTGCCGAAACCGGCTTTGGTACCGGCCTGAATTTCTTGACACTGTGGCAACATTATCGACAGCTACGTCAGTCACACCCTGAAAAAAATTTACCTCGGTTACACTTCGTCAGTTGTGAAAAATTCCCACTGACCTTAGCTGATTTACAGCTCGCCCATCAACATTGGCCAGAACTAGAATATTTTTCAAAAACCTTATGCCAACAGTGGCCAGATGCCTTACCGGGATGCCATCGTCTTATTTTTGAGCAAGGCAATATCGTGCTTGACCTGTGGTTTGGCGACATCAATGACATGTTAGAGGATCTTAGGGCTAATTTAGTTCAAAAAATTGATGCCTGGTTCTTAGATGGTTTTGCCCCTTCTAAAAATCCCGATATGTGGACAGATGAACTTTTCACCGTCTTGGCTGCAACTGTTAAAGAGAATGGTACTTTTGCGACATTCACTGCCGCAGGTTTTGTTCGTCGTGGACTGGAAAAGGCAGGCTTTGCGGTAACGCGCAGAAAAGGTTTTGCCCAAAAACGTGAAATGCTAGTCGGTACACGCGTTACGCCTTTGGAGGTGCCGTCCGCGAGATCTGGCTACCCCCGTCCTAGGGGAAACAATAAAGCCATCGCCATTATTGGTGGAGGTATAGCAAGTGCGTGCCTTTGTATCGCGTTACTGCGCCGTGGCTGGGACGTCACGCTCTATTGCGCTGATAAAAAACCGGCTGAAAATGCCTCAGGAAATCGACAAGGTGCACTCTACCCTCTACTGCATGCACAAGATCCGCAACTGGCCAACTTCTTTACCACCGCATTTACCTATGCGAGGCGTTTTTATGACTCATTACCTATTGATTTTGAGCATCAGTGGTGTGGCGTTTTACAACTGGGTTGGGATGATAAAAGCCGACATAAAATAAACCAACAGTTATCCCTCCAACTTCCTGCGTCTCTCGCTTATGCGGTCACTTCAAGTGAAGCGAGCAATATTGCCGGTCTTCCTGTCGAGCATAGCGGCATTTACTACCCACAGGGGGGATGGTTATCACCTGCCGAACTCACCACTGCACTTTTTGACTGGGCAATCGCTCAAGGCGCTCACTGTCATTGGCAACACCATGTAGAAAGTATCGAACAGCAAAAAAATGGCAGATGGCAATTACGATTTAGTGATGGACATAGCGTGACACACCCGCAACTGGTTCTTGCCAATGGTCATCAACTCAACCAATTTGCACAGACTGAAGCATTTCCAGTCTACCCAGTCGCTGGGCAAGTTAGCCATCTGGCACAACAAGAGCCATTAAGCCAGCTCTCTACTGTCCTCTGCTATGAAGGATATTTAACACCATTAAGCACCAAGCACCACAGTCACTGTATTGGAGCAAGCTATCGGCGTGGCGTCACAGATTGTCAGTATTCAGAAGATGAGCAGGCTGCCAATAAAGCACGTTTAGTACAATGTCTTCCCAATAGTGAATGGGCATCAAAGGTGGAGATGGGTCGCCATGCTCGCGTGGCTGTCCGCTGTGCAACACGGGACCATCTACCGATGATCGGTGCACTCAGTGACTACACAGGATTAGTCGCGATAGCTGCTCAGCACGAAAAAGTCTTCGCTGACGACTATTTTCACGGCGCGTATCTGTTGGGTGGGTTTGGCTCCAGAGGTATTTGCAGTGCGCCTCTCGCAGCAGAAGTTCTCGCTTCGCAATTAGCCGGAGAACCGCTGCCACTTGATCAATCGACCTTAAATGCTTTACATCCGGGACGCTTCTGGATCCGTAAAATGTTGAAAGGTAGACCTATTACTTAACCAGTAAGGTAGCCTCTACCGCTTGCTGGTAGAGGTCTTCCCAGAGCTGCGTGACTAATGTTTGGTCCGGCGGTGAGAGTTCACCTGCTTTAATTGCTTGTGACAGACTCTGTTCGACCTGTAATTTTAAGGCTTGAGGCTCGGCGTCTTGAATCTGTTCCAACTCAGCCACCGCTAAGGTTAAATGCCCACGAAGATACCCTCCGGCAAATAACTCATCCTCCGATCCGTGTTCAACCGTCTTGTCGATGCTATCAAGGATATGCTGCTCAATATCTGTAATCATTGCGGTTCCTAGAATAAAAAAGGTCTATTTATAAAACATCTACCCACGAGAATTGATCTGGATGGAGAGGAGCAGTGTTATAGAAGCGTTGCAGTGCAGCAACAAGGCGTGCCGGACGCTCCGGTAAGCCGTTTTCAAGATAATACATGACTTGTGCATAAACGTGACGTTGGAAGGCTATGCGATCAGGCTCGCAGGTGCCTTCCAAGTTATCGCAACTAATATTAAAAGGAAAACCGGCTGCAACAGAAAATATCCATTCTAATGCTTGAGGTTTAATTTCAACTTGCTCAAACCGAGCTTGAGTCGCTTCATCACGACCATCTGGACAGTACCAATATCCGAAGTCAACTAACAATCTGCGCTGCGCGCCAGCAATGCACCAATGAGAAATTTCATGTAACGTGCTGGCATAATAACCGTGCGCGAAAACGATTCGATGATAATTACACGTCTCATCCGCCGGTAAATAGATAGGCTCATCCTCACCTTTGATTAAGCGGGTATTGAAATCAGCGTAAAAGCAGTGATCGAAAAGCGTAATCATGTCCTGATAGTGATGTTGCTGAGTCATAAATTTATCTTAATAAAATTAAAAACCAATACTGTGTAGTAACGCCGGGCCATGACTATCCCATAATAGTTTTGCACTCATCACCATCGAGACAACCACAACCATCGGCCTGATCAGCTTCTGTCCGCGGCTTAACACAAGTCGAGCACCGAGGCGAGCCCCACAGACGGCACCAATGAGCATGATAGCACCAAGGCCCCAAACCACTTTACCGCCCATCATAAAGAAAATTAGGCTGGCGAAGTTTGAGGTAAAATTAAGGACTTTAGCGTGTGCTGTCGCTTTGGCTAGATTAAATCCTGCGAGAGTAACAAATGCCAATGCGTAAAAAGATCCTGCGCCGGGACCAAAAAATCCATCATAAAATCCGACACATCCCCCACCAATCAACGCATAAGCAATACCCTCAAGCCGCGCGGTTTTATCTATTTTGCCCAGTGTTGGCATAAATAAAAACCAAAGGCCAATACCGATAAGCAACAGCGGTAAGACTTGGCGTAGAACATCCGCTTTAAGATGCTGAATAGTGATTGTACCAATTACGGCACCAACGAAGGTCAATACTATATTTACCCATTGTTGACGCAAATCGACGGCTTTACGGCGTACGAAATATAAACTTGCGGAGAAAGACCCGCCAACAGATTGTAACTTATTAGTCGCTAATACTTGGGCTGGGGAGAGTCCTGCGGCTAATAGCGCGGGAACCGTTAATAATCCCCCACCCCCGGCAATCGAATCAATAAAAGCGGCAAGTACTGCGACAAAAAAAAGAACAGCAATCAACTCCGGACTCACAACAAACCAATCCATGCATGACCCTTACAGTAAATGTTTGTCCAATAATGCTTGGCAGTCGGCAGGCAATATAGGAGGTTGAGGTTTAACTGGGTGTAAATCAGGTTTAGCGGGTTCAAACCAACTTTGTAGCTCCGCGCCACAGCCATCGCCTGGAGGCGGTGGAGCTTGTTCTACGCATTGGGTGTCATTGGTGGGGCAATGTAATCGCACATGCATATGAGCACGGTGTCCAAACCAAGGACGAACCTTCTGTAACCATTGACGATCGCTGCCAGCATCACGACAGAGCTGTTGTTTAATGGCTGGATTTACAAAGATTCTAGCCACCTGCGGATCTTCCGCTGCTTGGCGTACCAACGTATCGGTATCTCGACTCCATAACCGCGATGATATCGACTTACCGTCCGCAGAGACTAAATCTAACGGTTGAGGATGTAATAATTGCTCGGATGTCCAGCGCTGGCGAGGAATTTGTAGCCAAATATCGACATCAAGTCCAATCTGATGGCTCGCATGACCGCTGCTAAAGCGCCCACCTGCTGGCATTCCCATATCACCGACTAGGACTATACCAGAGGTCTGCTGAGCGACGTGTTGACTAAGGTGTTCAATAAATTGGATTAATAATGGGTGGCCAAAATAACGGCGTTGATCTTGACGCATCACTTGGTAATACTCAGCCTGTAATGGTAATGCTTGTGCGCCGATAATACAGCCATTGGCATAGCTTCCAATAGGCCGAACAGGCCCGGCTATGGGTTGCTGAATTTTCTGCCACGGGGTTTGGGCGCAGACTGTAAACACTGAAGCCATAAACAGAGCACTACCGGCCATCCATTGTTTAATCATCTTAGTCGCCTTGTCCTGATAAAACATGACTCTCGCCGCATTGTCCACGATGTCTGAGTAAATGATCCATTAAGACGATCGCGGTCATAGCTTCGGCAATGGGTACCGCACGGATACCGACACAAGGGTCGTGACGTCCACGGGTAATCATCTCCACTTCCTCACCTTGACGGGTAACAGTCTTACCTGGCACCGTAATACTCGATGTCGGTTTCAAAGCAATAGACGCCGTAATGGTCTGACCGCTGCTAATACCGCCGAGAATACCTCCTGCATGATTACTCTGAAATCCATCTTGTCGAATCTCATCACGGTGCTGGCTTCCACGCTGGCTTACAACATCAAAACCATCGCCAATCTCAACCCCTTTTACAGCGTTAATGCTCATCAGAGCATGCGCCAGATCGGCATCAAGACGATCAAACACCGGTTCACCAAGGCCGACAGGGACATTTTCAGCGACGATGCTAACTTTCGCGCCGATAGAGTCTCCCTCTTTTTTTAACCCGCGTAACAAGGCGTCTAGGGCTTCAAGTTTATCGCTATCTGGGGAGAAAAAAGGATTCTGCTCAACCTCTGACCAGTCTTTTAATTCACAGGTGACATCGCCCATCTGTGACAGATAACCACGAACAACCACATTGTGAGTGAGCTGTAGATATTTTTTAGCAATTGCCCCAGCAGCAACACGCATCGCCGTTTCGCGAGCAGAAGAGCGCCCCCCCCCACGGTAATCGCGAAAGCCATATTTTTTATCGTAGGTATAATCAGCATGGCCAGGACGATACAATTCTTTAATTTCACCATAGTCTTGTGAACGTTGATCAGTATTTTCTATCAGTAGTCCGATCGACGTTCCCGTGGTTTTACCTTCAAAAACCCCTGATAAAATTTTTACTTGATCAGGCTCACGACGCTGCGTGGTATAGCGCGAGGTACCGGGACGTCGACGGTCAAGATCGTGTTGTAAATCAGCCTCGGTCAAGGGGATCCCAGGAGGAACACCATCAACAATACACCCTAGCGCCAAGCCGTGAGACTCACCAAACGTTGTCACACGGAAAAGTTGACCAATAGTATTTCCAGCCATGTTTCATCCTTACTGTAAATGTGTGCTGAAAAATCGACTTATTTTGTCGAGCTACTTTCAAAAATATGCTTAAATTCAACTAATTGATGATAATCCAACATAAAGACCCCATCACCACCTTGTTCAAACTCTAACCATGTAAAAGGGACTTCAGGGTATTGCTCGATCATATGCACCATACTGTTGCCAACCTCGCAAATCAGTACGCCATCTTCGCTTAAGAAATTCGTAGCTTGGGCAAGCATACGATTAACCAGGAACAATCCATCATGGCCCGCAGCTAAACCTAGTTCAGGTTCATGGCGATACTCATCAGGCAAGTCATCCATGTCTTCAGCATCAACATAAGGAGGATTGGTGACAATTAGGTCATATTTGATCGGGGGAATATTATCAAAAAGGTCTGAGCAAAGCGGCGTAACTTGATTCATCATACCGTGCGCTTCGATATTCTGTTCGGTAACGGCTAGGGCATCAGTGGAGATATCAACTGCATCTACTTCGGCATCTGGGAATGCATAGGCACAGGCAATCGCAATGCAGCCACTGCCCGTACAAAGATCTAAAATATGACGAGGTGAACGATTGATAAGTCCAGAAAAACCATGATTAATCAATTCACCAATCGGCGAACGTGGCACTAACACACGCTCATCAACATAAAACTCATGTCCACAAAACCAGGCTTGATGCGTTAAGTAGGCAACAGGAATGCGCTCGAAAACACGTCGGGTGACGCGCTCAACGATTAATTCACGTTCAGAGCGGGTCAAGCGAGCAGTCCGCATATCTTCAGGGAAATCGAGAGGCAAATGTAGTGTTGGTAGAACGAGCTGAACGGCTTCATCCCAAGGATTGTCTGTACCATGACCGTACCAGATTTCAGCGGCTGAAAAACGGCTGATCGTCCAACGCAACATATCCTGAATGGTATGCAGGTCGCTTACCACCTCTTCGGCAAAAAATTTATCCACATGCCCTCCAGGGCAACTAACAAAACTTTACCTAGTTTGCCATGAAGTTATGCTAAATTCAGCCTTAATAGACGGCTATTTTCACCATTTACTTGGAATTGTTAATAGAAATTTGATTTTTAATGCATTGCCGTTAAAAATGACAAGATGATCATTCAGCAGCTGGAATCGCGATGAGTAGTAAAAAAACCCTCGACAAAGAAGATCTCGACCTGTTTAGAACCTTAATGGGGGAGACTCGTCGCCTTAAGCAAGATACTGTGCTGCATTCGCTCACTAAAAAAATTGACCGAGCGCTACCGGTAAAACGCCTTATTAGCGAACAGGTAGATAATAGCCACTATTTTTCCGATGAGTATCAACCACTACTCGCAGAGGAAGGCCCTGTTCGTTATCTCCGCGCAGACGTTAGCCCTTATGAAGTCAAAAAGTTACGTCGCGGAGACTATACGCCCGAGATTTTTCTAGATTTACATGGTCTAACGCAGCGACAAGCAAAACAAGAACTGGGTGCCATGATTGCCGCATGTCGACGTGAGCGGCTTTTTTGCGCTTCGGTCATGCATGGCCACGGAAAGCATATCCTTAAACAACAAACACCACTATGGTTAGCCCAGCACCCGCACGTAATGGCTTTTCACCAAGCGCCTAAGATGTTTGGTGGAAACGCCGCTATTCTGTTACTCATTGAGGTCGATGAGCTAATAACCCCACTCTTTTAGCCTAGGCGGGCGAACTTCATTACATCGCAGCAGCTAATCGTGATGGACTTTCTTGCCAACACAAGGTGCCACGCGAGGTTGTCACATCATAGTCAATATGGGCGATACCGGCCGTTGCAAACATGGGCGGACATTGTTCAGGGCAAAGCGCCGTGACGAGATAGCCGACAAGAGGGAGATGAGAAATAACCATGACAGTATCAACCCCTTCGCGGGCCAGTGCGTGCAGATAGTCGCTGACTTCTTTCGCATCACCTGCAGGCGTCAACAGCTCAAGGGTTTCAACCTTACCGCTCTGCGGTACATTCTCTGAAAAATGCATGAATGTTTGCTGCGCACGGAGAAAAGGGCTCACTAAAGTCACATCAAAAGCAGGCTGTTGCTCAACCAACCAGCGAGACATTTGTTGTGTTTCTTCAACACCGTAACGCGTCAACGGACGTTGCGCGTCACTTGCCGCATCGAGAGCTGCGTCGCCATGACGCATTATATAAACATGCATAAAGCACCGTTACTGAATGGAAAGTTGGCTCATTGCTGACAATGCATGCAATGAATCTGCTTTTTTACCCTAGCTCAGTGATACAGTCAACCCTGTTGCACGACAATGATCGGCAACCTGCTGTAAACATGTAGAAAAAAAACACAATTTAACGTATAAAAAACGCCCGAATTCGGGCGTATTGAAAAGATAGCGTAGACCGTTTAATCCCCGTCAATATCTTTAAGATCACCTTGGATAGCTTGGGCATTCGCATTATCTTCAGGTTTTAATTTCCCACCATTAGCTAAGAAATCATAACGCTGGAAGTAAGCATTACGAATAAAGGCATAAGGATCACTCTGTTGTTTGAGTATTCCATCAGAATCGAGAAGCTCTGCCCTTGTTTCTATACCTTCCAGTGCCCATTTACCCGCAGAGAGCCAAATCGTTAACCAGCTAAGCGGTGCATAAAGTTTATCGACATAATCACCACCGTCTTGACGCACAGTAAAGCTGCCATAGACCGGTAGTTCAACATAAGGGCCGTAGCCAACACCGTAGTGTCCTAATGTGCTTCCGAAACCTAATGCGTGTTCTCGTGCAAGCTGTGGATTGGCTTTACCGGCAACATCAATAAATCCACCTAAACCAAGCGTAGAGTTAAGAAAAAAGCGGGTAAAGTGAATAGCCGCTCTTTCAACATCACCCTGCAATAAATAGTTAACCATCGTGGACGGTTCGTCCAAATTGCCTAAAACGTTACTAATTCCTGTACGTGCAGGGACAGGAACATAATCACGCCATGCCACGGCAACCGGCCGCACAACATAAGGGTCTAGCACATCGTAGTTGAACGAAAACATCGTGCGGTTAAAACCTTGCAGCGGATCACTACGTTGTGATGACTGCTGACTTGAATCGGTTTTTGAACTCGCACATCCCACTAAAACAAGCGTCGCTAAACTTAATATTGTTAGCCGGTAAGACATGCTCTTTGCCATGTTTTGCACCGTTATTTTTTTAAGGTTCTTGCTGATCTATGATGACAGACAGTGACTGATTTCCTGAAAATTGAGTCACTGAACTCAAGCCAAACCAATCATCTTTTTGTGGTTTAGCACTACCATCCCGAGAAATACGTGCACGGACTTGTAGCTGATGTTGTGCTGAGAGCAATCGCTCAGGGACCATCGCATTACTGTCATCCAATACCAGATTTAGAGGGAAATGGCTCAAAGGAACACGTTTCACTGCCACTGGTAAAGGAGAAACACCATCCGTTACAGAAATATACAATACACCATTTTCCGGCAACATTCTTTTAGCAGAAGTGCTTAAGTCAATAGTTAACATCAATTGGCTTGTTTGTAGACCAGCATTCGTCTTAGCTTGCTCTATTCCTTTTTCGATAGCCTCTCGTTGCGGGGAACCTATTGCTAGGCTTGGTAACAACTGTTGCCAGTAACGAATGGCTTCAGAGTATTTCTGCTGAGCATACAAATCTGCCGCCAACAAGGTTAATAAACGGGTATCTTGAGGGTACTTAACTCTCATATCTTGTAACAGCAATTGCGCCTGACGATTATCTTGCGGATCAGGCGATCGCACTAAGACCTCTGCATAGTCAGTTTTTAGATTAGCATCATTCGGTGCAAGATGTAGTGCACGCTGAAAAGACTGACTGGCTAACTGACTATTATTCAATACCATTCCTAAACGGCCTAGCATTGCCCAGTCCTCAACATTATTTGGCTCATCTTGTAGTGTGGCCCGTAATCCTAAGGCGAACTGTTGTAACTCGCCCATCGTTAAATGTTCAGCATTAGGATCCATCAACCGAGCCCGTAATTGTGGGTAGTCCTGTTGAACTTGTGACAATTCCATCTGCTGTAAAATACCACCTGTCTTGAGGTACATCGCGACAGATACCGCTATCAGTACGAGGATTACTGGAAGTAACACCCAACGCCCACCTAATTTAACTGCTTTAGGTGCATGGTCCGGTATATCAGATAAAAGTGAATGCTGAAGCGCCGTGATTAACTCGGTTTTTTCCGTCACAACACCTTGTTCTTCGTCTTCATCAATTTCACGCAGACGCTGCCGATAGAACAGGGTGTTCAGTTGATCTCGTAGTTGGGCGTAATCTTGTGGTTTTCGACATAATGCAGTCGCTATCCACAGCGAAGCAGCACCCAGTAACAGCAGTAGCACTAACCATAAATGCCCCATTAATCTTGCTCCTTATCGGCGATCATTCGCGCTAAACGTTGTCGCTCCGCATCCGATAACGCAGCAGTATGAGGGGATCGTTTCGCACGAAAAAAAATGACCAAACTGCCTCCGATCACAAAAAATAACGGGCCTAACCATAAAATCAGTGTTGAGGGCGTCACGGGGGGTTCGTAAGTAACAAAGTTGCCATAGCGCGCCACCATATAGTCAATAATTTGTTGGCGGCTTTGTCCTTGCTGCATCAATTGATACACTTTTTCTCGCATATCGGCAGCGATCATTGCTGAAGAATCCGCAATGCTATTGTTCTGACATTTGGGGCAACGCAACGACTGCGTTAATTGACGATACTGCTCCTCTTGGGCAACAGATGAAAAGTGATAGGTATCAATTGCCGCCCATACCGAGCTACTGAGTATTATCCCACAAAGGAAGAGAAGGTATTGTCTAAACATCAGTGCTGTCCTTGCTGTGAGTATTTATCCCAGAGTGGCTTGAGCTCTTGTTGCCACACACGTTGATTAATATCGCCAGCATGGCGGTAACGAATAATCCCCTGCCCATCAATTAAAAAGGTTTCTGGTGCGCCGTAGACGCCTAAATCTAATCCGAGCATACCGTCACCATCAAACAAACTTAAGGAATAGGGATTCCCCAAAGTATTAAGCCAATTAATGGCCTTCGTCCGATCATCCTTATAATTCAGCCCAACGACTCTGACACCTTGCTCCGCAAGTTGATTGAGGTATTGATGTTCAGCACGACAAGTCGGACACCACGTTGCCCACACATTGAGTAATAAAGGTTTACCGTCAATCAAAACTTTCTGGTCAAAACGCTGCCCAGGGGTGAACAACGATTCAAGGCGAAATGTGGGGATGGGTTTGCCAATCAAGGCCGATTCCAACCGAGTTGGGTCATCACCTTGTGCGTTGCGATTTAGCTGCCACAGCAAGGTTGCAGCCAGAAGCAAGAAAAGGATTAATGGGATAAATAGAATTTTTTTATTCACACGCCGTCTCCTTTGCTCGCGTTTTTTTTGCTGAACGGTAACGAGGGTCAGCAATACACAAAATACCGCCGATCGCCATAAAAATACCCCCAAACCAAATCCATCTTACAAAGGGCTTGTAATAGATACGCACAGCCCAAGAGCCATCATCCAGTTCTTCGCCCAATGCCGCATACAAATCCCGGGTCACGCCACCATTGATTGCCGCTTCTGTCATCATCGTACGAGCAGCTGTGTAGAAACGCTTTTCAGCATAAAGTACGGCTTCAACTCGGCCAAACCGAGTGACATCAATAACACCTTCCCCGCCGCTATAGTTAGGACCTTGTAGCGGCTTAACCCCTCTGAAAGTAAATTGGTAATCATGAATGGATATGCTGTCGCCTGTTTTCATTCGCACATCACGTTCAACGCTATATTGGGTACTGAAAGCGATTCCAATTACCGTCACTGCAACACCCAAATGCCCGAGCACCATTCCCCAGTGACTAGGTGATAGCTTTACCACCCCTTGCCAAAAACGATGACGATGAGTCGCACGCTCGTGCAGCTCCATCAGGGTGAGAATGATCACCCAAACAGCCATCAATAAGCCAACGACTGTCATCCCCTGAATACGATCCTGCAACCACCAAGGCAAGAGCACCGCCGCAATAAGTGTGACCAGCATGGCAATGACCAAGCGCTTAACCAATTTTTGGGGCTCATCCCGTCGCCAGCGAACAAGAGGACCAATACCTAAGAACAACGCAAAAGGCGCCATTAGCCAGCTAAATAAGGTGTTGAAGAAAGGCTCGCCAATCGAAATACTGCCCAATCCCAATTCTTTATGCACAAGAGGTAATAAGGTGCCTAATAACACCACCAACATTGCGGCAATTAATAATACGTTATTACCCAGTAAAAATGATTCTCTCGACCAAAGTTGGTTATCAATACGGCTACTCACTTTGCCACCCTTTAACGCATAGAGCAGCAGTGAACTCCCAATAACAATGACCAAGAAAATCAGGATAAACACCCCACGCGTCGGGTCTGAGGCAAAGGAGTGAACCGAGACCAGTACGCCTGAACGAACTAAAAAAGTCCCTAATAAACTCAACGAAAATGCAGTGATCGCGAGGAGTACTGTCCAAGATTTAAATGTTCCGCGCTTTTCAGTCACAGCCAGAGAGTGAATCAGAGCCGTACCAGCAAGCCACGGCATCAATGATGCATTTTCTACTGGATCCCAAAACCACCAGCCTCCCCAGCCCAATTCGTAGTAAGCCCATGCCGAACCTAAAACAATACCAATGGTTAAAAATACCCACGCCGCGGTCGTCCAAGGACGTGACCAGCGAGCCCAAGCCGTATCTAAGCGACCGGTCATCAGTGATGCAATAGCAAAAGCAAAGGCGACAGAAAAGCCCACATACCCCATGTACAGTAAAGGCGGATGAAAAATCAGCCCGATATCTTGCAACATTGGGTTTAAATCACTGCCATCAACAGGAAAATTTGGCAAAGTACGAATAAAAGGATTCGAGGTGAGCGTCAGGAAAAGAAGAAAACCAAGATTAATCATTCCCATTACCGCAAGTACACGGGCAACTGCGTCAAGAGGCATCTTACGACTTAAGCAAGCCACTGCAAATGTCCAACCACTGAGCATCAATAACCAAAGCAGTAATGATCCTTCGTGTGCCCCCCATGTCGCCGCAATTCGGTACCAAATAGGGAGTAAGGTATTGGAGTTTTCCACGACATAAGCCACGGTAAAATCATTTTGAACAAAAGCATTAACTAGAATTAAGAAAGCTGACGCAATACAAAGGAAAAGGGCATAACTTAGCGGACGGGCTAAGGACATCAAACGCAAATTCAGCGTACTTGCTCCCCACAATGGCCAAATGCTCAATATTAAAGCGAGCCCTGTGGCTAAACAGAGCAGAAAACTTCCAATTTCTGGCATCATGGCTGTTTCCCCGAGGTCACCACCCCTGCTTGCTGATGATTTTTCTTCATGGCATCCTCAATTTCTGGTGGTGTATATTTTTCATCATGTTTCGCTAAAACTTGTTCAGCGTTGATAAGATGACCGGGAGCTAAAACCCCTTGTGCGACCACCCCCTGCCCTTCTCGGAATAAATCAGGCAAAATACCGACATAACTGACTGAGACCACACCATTAGCGTCATACAACTTAAAACTCACCGCCAAAGTATTTGGATCACGTTTCACGCTACCAGGCATCACCATGCCCCCCACACGAAGACGCTCACCCGGCTCAGGAATATGGTGCTCTTCACCCTTACCATTAATAATTTCGCTTGGCGTATAGAATAAATCGATATTCGAGCGCAGTGCATACATCACTAACCCGGTGGCAATACTCAACCCAATAATGATGGCTAATACGGTGATAAGTCGCTTGCGGCGGCGAAGATTCATCATCCCTCTCCCACATTTTGCTTACGTTTTTTAGCAGCGATAATCCGCCTTTCACGTTCTTGGCGTGAAGCAATTATTATCAAGAGTTGATGGCGTTGATAGAAGCTATGAAGCGTAAGTACCAACATTACCGATACCGTGACGATCACTGATAGCCAGACATAGAAACCATAACCGCCCATTGCAACAAATTGGGCCCATGAGTGAAAAGCAGGTGTCATTATTTTTTCTCCTGACTGGCGATATCTCTCGCCCAAGGACGATGTTGCTCAGTAAGTAGGAGCAAATTTCGTAGTCGGCTCAGCGTTAGAGTGATAAACAGCAGCAAATAACCAAAGATCGACCAACGTAAAGGCGTTCGCATTTCTGGTGCAATATCTTGTTGTAATAGGCCAGATGAACCTTGATGTAAGGTATTCCACCACTGTACAGAGTAATGAATGATAGGCAGGTTAATCACACCAACTAAAATCAGGATACTAGCCGCTCGACCGGCTGCACGACGATCATCAAAGGCATGGTACAGTGCTATGATCCCCATATAGAGAAAAAGTAGAATAAGTTCTGAGGTCAAGCGTGCATCCCAAATCCACCATGTCCCCCACATCGGTTTCCCCCATGCAGCACCAGTCACTAAAGCTATTAGGGTAAAACCAGCTCCAATAGGGGCCATTGCTCTGGCAACAAGATCAGACATCTTCATCTGCCAAACCAAACCGGTAAAGGCACTCACCGCCATTGCTGCATAGATCCCCATCGACCACATCGCGGCAGGGACGTGTAAATACATAATGCGATAACTCTCCCCTTGTTGGTAATCAGGGGGAGCAAAGATAAATCCCCACCCCCAACCTAATATAAGGGTGACGATTGCCCCACATCCAAACCAAGGTAGACATTGACCACAAAGCCGATACAACTGGTCAGGCTTCGCTAAAAGATGTAACCGTTTCCACATAACCATGCTCACTGTATAATTTTATTGTTTTGTCTACTGCAAACTAACCCGTAATGCGGCCGCGATAGCGAAAGGGGCTAAAACAAGGCTGACCACCAGCATCGCAGCAAGAATGGCAAGATAGCCTGAAATGGCTAACCCTTGACTTGCTGCATCCACCGCACTACTGGCAAAAATTAAAATCGGGATGGCTAAAGGGAGTACCAGAAGACTCAACAGTACGCCCCCCCTTCGTAATCCGACAGTTAACGCCACGCCGATCGCCCCAAGAAAACTAAAAGTCAGGGTACCCAGTAATAAAGTCAGCACAAGCCCCCACCAACCACCAAAATTCAGCGATAAAAAAAGGGAAGCTAAAGGAGAGAGAATAATCAAGGGTAGACCACTAGTCAGCCAATGTGCGAAAACTTTCACCAGTGCGACCATCGGCAGCGGGGTTGGTAATAAGAGTAATTGCTCTAACGAGCCATCGAGAAAATCATCACGGAACATCCTTTCCAGACCAAGAAGCGAAGCGAGGAGAGCTGCGACCCATACAATTCCCGGGGCAATACGCGCTAATAGCGTGCTTTCCGGTCCAATACTTAATGGAAAGAGTGTCACGATAATCAAAAAAAACCAGAGGGGATTGATAATATCCGCACGATGGCGAAAGGCGATTTTTAATTCTCGAAGTAGAAGCCTTTGCATCATTCAACTCCAGCGCTTAGACGTAATTTTCTAATAGGGTGCGCTGAGTGTGGAAGATCTTGGTGTGTCGTCAACACAATAATTCCCTGTTGTGCGAGATGCTCCTTAAATTTGGCATTAAGTGAACTCACGCCCCATTTATCAATCGCTGTTAACGGTTCATCAAGGATCCAAAGCGTAGCGTCCGTAAGCCATAAACGGGCTAAGGCAACCCGTCGCTGTTGTCCTGCTGAAAAAGATGCGACTGCCATTTCTTCATAGCCTACAAGTTCAACCGCCTCTAAGGCTTGATAAATAGCCTCTCTTGTCGCTGTCGGATGATAGAAACGAAGGTTTTCATAAGCAGTCAATACTTGCTTCACACCTGGCTGATGGGCGAGATAAATCATCTGCTGATGCCATAACTCACGCTGATGAGTGATCGATTGCCCACTCCACTTTACTTCCCCGTCATCGGGTCTACTTAAACCGGTGAGCAATCGTAACAGTGTCGTCTTTCCGGCACCGTTCTCGCCTTCAACCTGCATAATTTCACCCGATGACAGCGTAAACGTTAAGTCTTTAAATAAGACACGTTCATCGCGATAACAGCTAAGGTTGATGGCTTGCAGCATGATTGAATGAATGATTAGCATTGAAAGTAATGGAAACTATACCATAAGCTATCAGATTGCCGAACGGTGTTTCAGGCGTAATGTTATAGAAAGGTTTATAAAACGCGTATTTTTGACGACAAAAACAGCAATTTTAAAATTTTGTTACTTAATCTCATACAATAGTAAATTCGCACCCTCATACATTTTGCACGCGCCGCGGATTCGCACTACACTCGTCTTTTATACAATGTGAAATCTTTGCTGGCGAGCATCGACATAACAACGATAACTTCTCTCCTAGGCTCTTGCTGTTATAGTTGGAGGGTTTTTGTTAGAGTGCTAACTAATTATCATCCTTAATCAGGATAATCAATGCTTACGACTATCATCTATAGAAGTCATATCGGTAAAAATACTTCCGAACCTGAAGTTAAAAAGTTTATTGAAAAGGCTAACCTTCGTAATAACCATGTAGAAGTGACTGGCATATTACTGTTTGATGGCGAGCATTTTTTACAGTTACTTGAAGGTCCTGAAGAAGAGGTCGACAAACTCTATCGTACTATTTGCGAGGACAAACGTCATTTCTCTCTCACTGAGTTATTACGCGACTATTCTGTCGAACGCCATTTCGGGCATTCGGGTATGGAGCTTTTTGATCTCCGTAATTACGAAAAAGCAGCTGTTCTGGATGCCGTTTTAGCGCGAGCGACCTCCACCTTCAAACTGACCTATGATGATCGTACATTACAGTTCATCAAGACCTTCGTTGAGTGTGAGAATAAGGACAGCTATCTGGAGTTAGCAGAAAGTGAAAGTTGGCAATTTGAGCCGATTGAAGTTGCCCCAACGCAAGAAGCCAATGCGGTTAAAGATCTTCCTTACACTTTCGGTTTTCAACCAATAATCAATCCTTCGTCTCGCAAAGTATATAGTTACGAAGCAAAAATGCGCGCGGCAGATGGACAGTCTCCGCTGAAATTTTTTGCAAGCCTGGATAGAGATGAAATTTATCACGTTGACTTATCCTCAAAACAGACAGCCTTATGTATGGCAAAGAGTCTGCAGCTCCATCATTACAGTTTAGTCTTAAAACTGTTACCGATGACTTTGGTTAAAAACCCTGACGCTGTTACCTTTTTACTTAATGCGATAAAAGAAAATGGTTTTGTGCCGCAACAAATCGTTATTTCAATCTCTGAGGATAGTGTTGTCCACGAGAATGAAACGTTCACCGCCGAAGTCATGAAACTCAAACGTGCTGGAATTCGTATTGCTATCGATAATTTTGGCGCGGGAATGGCAGGTTTATTACTTCTAACGCGTATACAACCAGAATTAGTGATGATCGATAGTGATCTATTACAAAACGTGCATAAAAATGGTCCAAAGCAGGCAATCAACCAATCTATCATTAAGATTTGTTCATCCTTAGAGATTCAAGTTATTGCCTCCGGGATAACTCAAGCAGAAGAGTGGTCATGGTTACGTTTAGCCGGGGTTAAGGCTTTCCAAGGTGATCTTTTCGCAACAGTTGTCCCGCGCAAACTCCCAGCGATCCACTGGCCCATTAAGTCCTAATCTTCTCAATAAACCATTATTTCCCTGTAATAATACGGGGAGATAATGCGAACATCGTAATGAGCCATTCACAACAATAGTATTACAGCATCTTACCACCCACAGAAAGTGCTGTACGTTTATTTATCTGACGGCTATGACTAATCCGTCAATGCCCTATTACTAAATATCATTTCCCGCTATTCTCAATAATAGCTACTGGATAGCAATAAAAAGTTGTAGAGGATAATCGCTCTAATAAAAAAATAATTCAATCAATGAGTTAAAGGTAACAAGTCTATATCTTTATTCTGAGTTAATCTGCAATCCTTTGATAAATCAAAAGTGATTAGTTATTAAGATGTAATGTAAAATAAATGATCGCAAATACCTTACCTTATATCCATTATTTAACCATCGTATTACATGCTAACGAGTCCAATAACCATTGCTGTCACTGTAGTAACATTAGGTAAAGCGAATACAGTAAAAATATAGATTAAAAAGTCTCATGATCAATAGATAAAGTAATAGTAGCATTAGGCGTAAAGCATCGCTAACTAATATTAACGGTGCTTTACTTTATTGCTATCCGTATATTATTGTTTTTTATCTACTGTCTCAGAATCAATTAGTTTTATTATCTCTGTTACATTCTCTTTAACAAAGATTTTCTCGTGTTTATCTCCAAGTTTGATAATGGATTTACTTCCGTGGCTTTCTACTGTCATGATTTGGCTAGAAGCTACAAGCAGCTTATCGCCTCTTAGTGTAGTTAGACGTATCATTGCGGCTTATTTTTTAGGAAAGATACTATAGCATTATTTTATTTTATATTTACATCAACTGTTTTTTCGATTTGTTTACATATAGATTGTAATTTTATGCTACTGATCCATTTTTTAGCTACACCTCTTTCCCTATCGGCCAATCAAATCAACTACTTAGGATAAAAATATGTAAAGCTGTCATGATGCCCCTTTGTTTCGCTTCATCTGCGATGGCTTGTCCTAAAGGAACTCACCCCCACGGCGGTAAAGGTTCACACCACGCCGGAGGGACTTGCTACTAGATTATAGTAATAAAAAACTGCACCTTACTCAGTTGGGTGTCCAACTTTTGGGGTGCAGTCCATATCGGTGGCTATATACTATTTTGTTTGTGGTGCTAATATTGGACTGAATGATTTGGGCTTTAATGTATACATTCCACCATTAAACGGGTCTACCGCCAACCATCCTATCAATCCACCAAATATTATATTACCCCCGATATACCAGCCGTTAGCACTGGCTTTTAATGGGAGAGTTACGGGGGAGTATCCTTCTTTACTAAACGTAATTTGATAATTCTTTTTCCCAAAATAACTTCCATCAGATTTGGCTAGCGTCACTCCTTGTGGAGTCGTCCCTTGAGCCACTACTGTGTCTAAATCATCTTTAATTTGGAACGATGTACCTGACGGGTCACTATTTACCTGAACTAACTGCGTATCATTACCTACAATAGTTGCACAACCCGTAAGTGAAAAGATAAAAAATAACACCGCTATCATTTTTTCCATTTATATATCTCCTTTTTTAATATTCAGAAATATATTAACACAAATAGAAGTATCTAATCACGAATAATTACCGCCATATCTCACCTACCCTCAGTGGATATCATTGAGAGTAGGTGATGCATCCAATTAGTAGAACATGTATTTTTCGGTGAAAGCCCCAAGATTTTTATATGACTCTACCTTTTAGTCATAATTAACGAGTGAATACTGGTCATCGATTCTGCGCTTTACATTCAAGTCTGGCAGTGTGAAAAATGCTGATAAATATTAATACCCTGGAAGCCTGACAGGATCGCAATACAATCCTAACACTTCATAAAACGTTCTTCGCTGAAATATAAAACCGATTATGTTCCTGACGCTTCCTTATGGTTACTGCTGTGTTTCCCACATAAAGCAAAACTATAACTTTCCACCCCTTCTATCTATTTCTGATCTAAAACCCTATCTTCAAAAAACATGGGCATTTCCCCCCCCCTGATATTGATGTAAATCAATTCAAGATCTTTTCGTTAACAATTATCCATTCATTTTTACTACAGCAATATAAATATTTGTTTTGTTAGCTAATGGCAGTTCATTTTACTGTCATTAGAGTGCAATCATCCATTACAATTTTAGTGTAAAATTCCTATAGATTGCATTTTTACAATTTAAAGTTTGGTTTGTTTGATCTTAAGTCGATCATTATTCTATTTTCGTGTGAAAATCACTTTAGTCTGAAAGTGTGCGCAGCGATAAACCGAGGGATGATGAGATGGCTGATAGTTTCCAGAATGAAGTGCCAAAGGCACGTATTAATCTAAAACTTGACCTGCATACAGGAGGAACGAGCAAGAAAACGGAACTCCCCCTGAAATTGCTCATAGCAGGCGACTTCAGTAATGGTCAAGAGTCTGTCCCCCTATCTGAGCGCAAAAAAGTGGATTTGAATAAAAATAATGTTGATTCTGTGCTGTCCGAATATTCCCCAAAAGTTAATCTAAGCGTTAAAAACACACTGACTGATGACGGCAGCGAAGACACCATCGATCTGACCTTCCGAAGCATGAAGGATTTCACCCCTGAGCAGGTTTCCCGTCAAATCCCCCAACTGAAGGCAATGCTTTCCATGCGTAACCTGCTTCGCGATTTAAAAGCAAACCTGCTGGACAATCAGACTTTCCGTAAGGAGCTGGAAAAAATTCTGCTCGACCCGACGTTGAGTGCAAAACTCAGAGCCGAGCTTTCTACCCTAGCCCCGAAACAGCCATAACGGTCACCATGATTTAACGGATTAATAAGGAAGATGCTGATGTCGGTAAAAAATGAGAATGGGACGAGTGGCGAAAGCGTGGTACTGGAACGTCCTGCTGCGGATGGGGTTTATGCGTCCCTGTTTGAAAAAATTAATCTGAACCCGGTGTCCGAGCTGAGTGCCGCTGGACATCTGGCAGGACGCACAGGCGATGTCGGAAGCGACTGCGGATGAACGATTAACTGCAGGGATGCAGGTATTCCTAGAGTGTCTGAAAAAATCGGGCTCAACCGTTGAAAAACTCGACAAAAACCTGATTGACCACCATATCGCGGAACTGGATTGGCAGATTAGCCGTCAGCTGGATGCGGTAATGCATAGCGAAGAATTCCAGGCAGTCGAGAGCCTGTGGCGTGGTGTGAAATCTCTGATCGACAAAACCGATTTCCGCCAGAACGTGCGCGTCGAACTGCTGGATATGTCCAAAGAAGACCTGCGTCAGGACTTTGAAGACAGTCCGGAAATCATCCAGAGTGGACTGTATAAACATACGTATATTGATGAGTATGACACACCGGGGGGAGAGCCGATCGCTGCGCTGATTTCCGCTTACGAATTTGATGCGTCTGCGCAGGATATCGCGCTCCTGCGCAATATTTCAAAAGTATCTGCCGCCGCGCATATGCCGTTTATTGGATCGACTGGCCCGAAATTTTTCCTCAAGGATTCGATGGAGGAAGTGGCGGCCATCAAGGATATTGGCAACTACTTCGACCGTGCCGAGTACATCAAGTGGAAATCCTTCCGCGAGACGGATGATGCTCGTTATATCGGTCTGGTGATGCCGCGTGTACTGGGTCGCCTGCCGTATGGTCCGGATACCGTACCCGTACGCAGTTTCAATTATGTGGAAGAAGTTAAAGGCCCGGATCACAACAAATACCTATGGACTAACGCCTCGTTTTCATTCGCTTCTAACATGGTTCGCAGCTTCAACAACAACGGTTGGTGTGTGCAAATTCGTGGCCCGCAGGCCGGTGGTGCCGTGCAAGACCTGCCTATTCATCTGTACGATCTGGGTACTGGCAATCAGGTAAAGATCCCATCAGAAGTAATGATCCCTGAAACCCGCGAATTCGAGTTTGCCAATCTGGGCTTTATCCCGCTGTCCTACTACAAGAACCGCGATTATGCTTGCTTCTTCTCGGCGAATTCGACGCAGAAGCCTGCGTTGTATGACAGCGCAGATGCAACGGCTAACAGCCGCATCAATGCCCGTCTGCCGTACATTTTCCTGCTGTCGCGTATTGCGCATTACCTGAAGCTGATTCAGCGTGAAAATATCGGCACAACCAAAGACCGTCGTCTGCTGGAGCTGGAGCTGAACACTTGGGTACGTGGTCTGGTGACCGAAATGACCGACCCGGGCGACGAACTGCAGGCTTCTCACCCGCTGCGTGATGCGAAAGTGGTGGTGGAAGACATCGAAGACAATCAGGGCTTCTTCCGCGTGAAACTCTATGCGGTGCCGCACTTTCAGGTGGAAGGCATGGACGTTAACCTGTCACTGGTTTCTCAGATGCCAAAAGCCAAGTCGTAAGGCGAGGAAAATCAGGGATGAAAATTCATCGTCCGTTATGGAATGAAGGCGCCCTTCTGGCCCCTCAGCAGTTCCAGCAGCAGTTTGAGTGGGAGGCACTCTGCCGCGCCAATATTGCCGCTCGTGGCAGTGCGTTCCCTTGGGGGGTCGCTCATGTTGAACTGGATGAAGCCATGCTGGCATCAGGACGTGTACAGGCGCAGTCACTTCACCTGTGGCTCCCGGATGATACGCTGATTGATACCCGTCACAGCGACCTGCCTCCTGCACCTCGCGAGGTAGAGGTGTTTGCCTCCAGCGGCAATGCCGCGGTCACCGTTTACGTTGCGCTGCCCGTCATGCAGGCGGGGAGCATCAATGTCCAGACCGATGCGCAGCCGACAGAACGTCCGCTGCGCTATATCGAGGCGTGGGAAAGCATCGTTGACCGTTTCGGCCAGGATGAAGAGCCCATGGCGGTGGCGCGTTTTAATCTGGCCTTTCGTTTTGACCATGAGGACAACAGTGCTTGGGATACCTGCGCCATTGCCCGTCTGTTGCAGGATGGACAGGGACGCTGGCGTCATGACCCGGATTTTATCCCACCGATAGCGCTGTTTTCAGCTAGCCGTAAGCTGTGTGATCGCCTAGCACTGCTAAATCGTCAGCTGCGCTCCCGTCGTCAGCGTCTAATGTCCATGCGTCGCGAAAGCAATGATAGGATGGCCGATTTTGCGGTCGCTGATGTTTCGCTTTTCTGGCTGCTGAATGCCCTGAACTCCCATGCCCGGGTACTCTCTGAATTTGAACGTTTTCCCAATCGGCACCCTGAACAAGTCTGGGCCGAGCTGGCGCGTCTTGCTGGCAGTATGCTGACCTTCTCGCTGGAACACGATCTAGAAGCAATCCCGGGGTATGACCACCGGACACCGGAAAACACCTTCCCACCGCTTTTTGACCTCATCAGTGAACTGCTGGAAGCTAGCCTACCGTCACGTGTAGTAGCGGTCAGGATGGATCGTCTGGATCCGGAGACCTGGAAAGCCGTACTGCATGATATTCGTCTGCGCGATGAAGCGGATTTCTATCTTTCCGTCCGAGCCAGTCAGTCTGCATGGCAGATCGCCGAACGCTTCGCAGAAATGTGTATTGCCGGTGCTCCGGCGAATGTCGGCGAAGTATCCGGCGTGGCTGTAGAGGGAATTGGCCTCATTACCCTGAGCCGTGTCCCGGCGGCGCTGCCGGTGCGTTTAGGAAACCAGTACTTTGTACTGGACATGGAGAGTGATGCGGCCCGTGAAATGCTGGATCAGGGTGTGTGCGTATTTTACGTTCCCTCCCTGCTCGGCGAGCTGGAGCTTGAATTGTTTGCGGTGTTACGCTCATGAATAAGGCTATCGACATTGATGCCTTAATGGCGCAGACCTGGCTTACCGTGGCGCAGCTACGCCACGGTGGGCTGGTAACAGACGGTCCTGCGCTGTACGCGGCCTGCAAAGCGCAGGTAGAGGGCGTACGCAAGGCGCTGGAGCGTGCGGGGCTGGATGCTGAAAGTATTGATCATATCACTTATGCCCAGTGCGCCCTGCTAGACGAAACCGTCATGAACCGTAAGCCGGAGACGCAACAAGCGATCATATCCGGCGACACGGTACCCAATGCGCTCAATATGCCCCTTGATGCCGCGCAACGCGCCTGGCGCACTGCGCCACTTCAGGCGGTCTACTTCGGCTCCCTGAGAGCAGGCGGCGCCTTGTACGATCGTATTGCAGGGGTGCTGCGTCAGCCTGCGCCGGAGGCTGCGGTGCTGACCTGCTATCAGCGGGTACTGGCGCTGGGATTCCAAGGGCAATACAGCCTCTCTGGTGTCGGGCAGTCTCAGCGTGATGAGGTGATCGCTACCCTGAATGAGCGAGTGCCGCCACTGAAAACGGGGGGATCACTGGTGGTGCAAAAAACCGGACGCCGCCGTTATAACCTGCTGCGATCTGTCTGGTTCTGGACTCTACTGGCGGTGATCCTGACCGGTGCAATGTGGCTGGGTGGTTATCTGTGGTTGCAGGATCTGCTACACCAGCAACTGCCGGAGCAGCCCTGATGCGTGGACAAACTCTTACCCAAGCAGCGCTACCGGTATTACTGTGTGTTATCGCAGTGTTGTGGCTGGTATGGGGATTTCTCGCATCGTCGGTTGTCGCTAAATCGGTCCTAACGCTGCCCACACTGCTGTTTTCCGCTGCCCTTATTCGTTGGCGTTACCGTCAACAACAGCCTGCACAGCAGACCGATGAAGCCGGTCATCTCCCACCAGAAAGCCATACCGGACCGATAGTACTGGTCTGCGGTGATGTGGAGGATGCCATGTTTGCGGCAGGTCCGAGTCGGGGCACGGCGCAGGGCTGGTATCTGCGGGTTGCCGAGCTGACCGGACTCACGCCTTTTGTAGAGTATCTACTGGCTCGTACGCCGACGATGGCTGGCCAGTTATCCGTGATGTACCGCTGTCTACCGGACCAGCATGAGGATGAGGCGTTGCTGCGCGCCTCTCTTAAGATGCTGCGTCTGCAGATGAAGCAGTTGCGGAACCTGACCGGCTATAGCCTGCCGGTGGTTCTGAATGCCGAATTCAGCGGCCCGCAAACACCCTGGATAGTGGTACGGGGCAATACGGCTTTGGTCTGTCTAGAAGACGAACCTGCTGTCACCCTCAGCGAATGGCAGCAGTCCCCGCAGACGGCTCTTATTCAGCCGTACCTGACCCAGGCGACGTCGCTGCTGCACGCCATGATACTGAACGAACTGGGCAAAGTGGACAGGCTGTGTCCGGCCGTATACCCCTTTGCTGTCACCCTGCGTCTCGGAGCGATATCCACCTCGATAGCCGCGCTGTGGCCCCAGTTATTGTTCCGCCAGACCCGCATTACCCCTGCCAGTCGTGTTACGGCTTATCAGCCCCGCTGGCATTTTGCTGATGCGCTCCTTGCGCTGCTAGCCCCTTATACCACCCCGTTACCGGGGGGCAGAACCGGACGTCGGGTGGTGATAGTTCTGCTGTTATGCACCCTAGGGGCTATTGCTCTATCCGTGTGGCATAACCAGGCGCTGATCCGCAAAATCAGCGCCGACCTTCAGCGCTGGCAGGCTATCCCGATGAACCACTATGCTCCAAAAGCACAGGCCCTGCATGCCCTGCAACAGGATGTGCTGCTGCTGGAGCGCTGGCAGCGTCAGGGAGAACCCCATCGCTACGGGCTCGGACTGTATCCGGGTAACCGATTGTGGCTGGCCGTGCAGCAGGCCATTGATAGCTATGTGCCTGCGCCGCCACCGCCAAAATCGAAGCCAAAGCCGGTACCCAAAATAATTCGTCTCGACAGTATGTCGCTGTTCGACTCCGGCAAAGCGATGCTGAAAGCGGGCTCCACCAAATGGCTTGTAAACTCCCTGATCGGCATCAAGGCGAAGCCGGGCTGGCTGATTGTGGTTGCCGGTCATACAGATAATACCGGTACAGCACAGCTGAACCAGACGCTGTCGCTTGAGCGTGCCGCAGCGGTACGCGACTGGATGCGTGACACCGGTGACGTACCAGAAAGCTGTTTTGCGGTGCAAGGATATGGCGACAGCCGTCCGATCGCAACCAACGACACCCCGAATGGGCGCACGCTCAACCGCCGTGTCGAAATTAGTCTGGTACCGCAGGCCAGTGCCTGCCAGATACCGGATCACCCCCAAGCGTCATCACAGGATGATGACCCTTCACAACACAATGGAGAGTAATTCCATGGCAATTCCTGTTTATCTTTGGCTGAAAGACGACGGCGGCGCGGACATCAAGGGTTCTGTTGACGTTCAGGATCGTGACGGCAGCATCGAAGTGGTAGCGCAGGAGCATAACCTGTATATCCCGACCGATAACAACACCGGCAAGCTGACCGGTACCCGTATCCATACCCCATTCAAGTTCACCAAAGAAATCGACTCCTCCAGTCCATACCTTTACAAGGCTGTAACCACTGGTCAGACCCTGAAGTCTGCGGAATTCAAATGGTACAAAATTAACGACGCGGGCCAAGAAGTTGAATACTTCAACACCAAACTTGAGAACGTGAAAGTGGTGAAAGTAAACCCGGTAATGCACGACATCAAAAACCCGGATTTCGAGAAGCACAATCATCTCGAAGAAATTGAGTTACGTTACGAAAAAATCACCTGGACCTACAAAGACGGCAACATCATTCATTCCGATTCGTGGAACGAACGTGCTACTGCCTAGGTTAGGCGTCATATTTCGCGCTGTAGCGGCATTGGCTGTACTCATGCACCGTGGGTCACTGACTTATATAAACTCCCGGGGAGGAACTCGCTTGCTGCCTTACTAAAGCACGAACTCTTTAGCGTAACGCTCTGGACGGGCAGCCCATTCTGCCCGCCCTTCTTTGCTGAGCGTCTGCCTGTGCGGGCGTTGAGCAAAAAACATCACATCCCGGAAACAGACCTTATGGACCTCGGTAACGGCCAGGGGCGGTAGCGTGCCTGAACAGTTCTCAACAGTGAGCAAGCAAACATGGAAAACCCGGCAATCCTTCTTCGACGTCTTAACCCTTACTGCGCCCGTGCAATGGAAGGGGCAGCCTCTCTGTGTCAGACGCGTGCCCACGCAGAAATTTTACCGGAGCACTGGCTGTTGAAACAGCTGGAGCAAGGGGAAGGTGACCTGACCATACTGGCCCGTCGCTACGAGTGGGATATGGATACCCTCTGGCAGGATTTGCTGGGCTGGCTGGATAATCAGCCGCGCTCGGTACGCCATCGTCCGCAATTGTCTGATGCCATTCAGATCCTGATGCAGAAAGCCTGGCTGATCGCCTCGCTTAACGGTGAAGAGTCTATCCGCAGCGTCCATCTTCTCATGGCACTGGTCGATAAGCAGAACCTAGTACGCTGTGATGGTTTGTGGCCACTACTGACGCTCGGCCAGAGCCAACTGGAGCGCCTACGTCCTCTGCTGGACGCTCAGTCAGAAGAGCGCCCTGAAGTGCAGCAGGAAGCGAAGCTGGCGCAGATCCACGGTGGTGAAGTGGAATTTATGGGACGTCCGGTGGAGGTAGAACTGAAAGAGGGTGAGCTAAACCCGGCGCTGCAAAACGTGCTCGACAAATTTACGCTCGATATCACCGCCGCAGCGAAAAAGGGCAGGATTGACCCGGTGTTTGGCCGCGACATCGAGATCCGCCAGATGGTGGATATTCTTTCGCGCCGTCGCAAAAACAACCCGATCCTGGTCGGTGAACCGGGCGTCGGTAAAACTGCGCTGGTCGAAGGCCTGGCGCTGCGTATCGCCGAAGGCAACGTGCCGGAAAGCCTGAAGCCGGTCATGCTGCGTACCCTTGACCTCGGCCTGTTACAGGCGGGTGCAGGTGTGAAAGGTGAATTTGAACAGCGTCTGAAAAACGTCATTGACGCGGTACAGCAGTCACCAACGCCGATTTTGCTGTTTATCGACGAAGCCCACACCATTATCGGTGCCGGTAATCAGGCGGGCGGCGCGGATGCGGCGAACCTGCTGAAACCCGCTCTGGCGCGTGGCGAACTTCGCACCATCGCCGCGACTACATGGTCTGAATACAAACAATATTTTGAGCGAGATGCTGCCCTCGAGCGTCGCTTCCAGCGGGTGTTGGTGGACGAGCCGGATGACGACACTGCCTGCCTTATGCTTCGCGGCCTCAAATCGCGCTACGCCAAACACCATAACGTCCATATCACTGACGATGCGATCAAAGCCGCTGTCATTCTCTCCCGTCGCTACCTGACGGGCCGTCAGCTGCCGGATGTCGCTACCTGACGGGCCGTCAGCTGCCGGATGTCGCTACCTGACGGGCCGTCAGCTGCCGGATAAGGCCGTTGATCTGCTGGATACCGCCGCTGCCCGCGTACGTATGAGCCTTGATACCGTACCGGAAGCGATTGTACGCCTAAAAGCGCAGCTGACCGCGCTGGTGCTCGAAGAACAGACACTGCTGGAAGATATTGCAGTAGGCAGCAGCGCCCACGGTGAGCGTCTGAGTGAGATTGAGCAACAGCGGGCTGAACTGGAAGCACGTATCGCGGAGCAGGAAGCACGTTTCAGCCACGAAAAGGTGCTGGCACAGCAGCTGATGGCCAGCCGCCAGAATATCAGCCAGCAGGCAGAAATTCTGCACCTTCAGCAGAAACTGGAAAATGAACAACAGGGTAATGCCCTTATTCAGCTGGATGTCGACACCCGTGCCGTTGCTAACGTGATTGCCGACTGGACCGGTGTGCCGCTCTCTTCCCTGATGAAAGACGAGCAGACCGAGCTGCTGACACTGGAAAATGAAATCGGCAAGCGGGTGGTCGGTCAGGATGCCTCCCTTAACGCCATCGCCCAGCGCCTGCGTGCGGCAAAAACCGGGCTGACATCCGAGAATGGCCCGCAGGGCGTTTTCCTGCTGGTTGGCCCGAGCGGTGTGGGCAAAACCGAAACCGCGCGGGCGCTTACTGATACACTGTATGGCGGGGAGAAATCCCTTATCACGATTAACCTCTCGGAATATCAGGAACCGCATACCGTTTCCCAGTTGAAAGGATCACCGCCGGGTTATGTCGGCTACGGTCAGGGCGGTATTCTCACTGAAGCAGTGCGCAAGCGTCCATACAGCGTAGTGCTACTGGATGAAGTGGAGAAAGCGCACCGCGATGTGATGAATCTGTTTTATCAGGTCTTCGACCGTGGCTTTATGCGCGATGGCGAAGGGCGTGAAATTGACTTCCGTAACACCGTTATCCTGATGACCTCAAACCTCGGCAGCGCCCCCCTGATGCAGTGGCTCGACGAACAGTCGGATGCTACTGAAGCAGACCTGCACGAAATGCTACGCCCGATATTGCGCGACCACTTCCAGCCTGCCCTATTGGCCCGTTTCCAGACTGTGATTTACCGGCCACTGGCAGAAGCGGCGATGCGTACCATCGTGGAAATGAAGCTATCAAAGGTCAGCAAGCGCCTGAACCGTCACTACGGACTGACCACCCATATTGATAGCAGTCTGTATGACGCACTAGCTGCCGCCTGCCTGTTGCCGGATACCGGGGCTCGCAACGTCGACAGCCTACTCAATCAGCAAATCCTACCGGTGCTGGGCCACCAGTTGCTGACCCATATGGCCGCAAAACAAAAACCACACACCCTGACGCTTAGCTGGAATGTCAAAGGGATTGGACTTGAATTTTCAGGCGCGGCTGAATGCTAATTCGGAGGCAGGGAATGACCCTTCATGATGCAGGGAAGAAGAAAAAGAAGGACAGCAAGAGTCACGGCGACAATTCCGTCAGAAAACTAACCTCCGGGGAAATCGCTTTAGCCAGAACGGTATTCGGTAATCGGATCGATTATGAGAAGGTGAAAATGCATCATGGCAGTTATCTGCCATTTAATGCGCAGGATGCGAATACGGCAATGGTGCCTAATGGTGAAATCTACTTCATCAATCACTACCGGGATGATTTTTCACAATCACTGTATTCGCTTCAGCATATGTTTATACACGAAATGAGCCATGTCTGGCAGCGTGAAAAAGGGATGAAGTCATGGACTGCAGGTTATCCCATGGAGTCAAAATCATGAGTCTGACAGATACGCTTAAGAACACCCTGTCTGCGCTAACTGAAGGCGGGCTGAACCGCTACCGTCTGGATATTCCGTCCTGCACAGCTTCACTGGATGTGGAAGAGTTTAACGGTAAGGAGTTCATGAGTGAGCATTACCACTACGACATCATCTTTACCAGCAGCGATCAGAATATCAGTTCAGCGCAACTGTTGACCAAACCTGCCACGCTGACTATGGGAACCGGGCCTCTGATCGGGGTGATCGAGCAGAAAGTGGTGCATGGTGTGGTGACGCATTTTAAGCGTATCAGTGGCTCACGTGACCAGGCGACGTACCAGATTA
>NZ_JABBFO010000039.1 GCF_018494035.1 Rosenbergiella australiborealis | reverse complement strand
GCAGAAAGTGGTGCATGGTGTGGTGACGCATTTTAAGCGTATCAGTGGCTCACGTGACCAGGCGACGTACCAGATTATTATTGAGCCGTTCCTGTCTTTGCTGCGTAAGCAATTCCGTACCCACCGTTTTTTCGTCAACAAGTCGGTACCGGAAGTCGTCACCGAAGTATTACAGGAGCATGGCCTTAAAGGCTGGGAGTATGAGTTCACTCTCAAAGCCGACTATCCAAAGCGCGAACAGATCAACCAGTACAAGGAAAGTGACCTCGCGTTCATTGAGCGTTTGCTGGCCGAAGTGGGGATTTTTTACTTCTTCACCCTGCAGCCTGACACCCAGACTGAAGTGGTTCATTTCGCAGACAAGCAGAGCGCATGGACGTTCGGTAAGTCTCTGCCGCTCAGCAGCCTATCAGGAATGAGTGACAATGCAGCGGGTTCGGTCTGGGGGGTTAACGTCCGCCAGAACGTGGTTGAGCGTAATGTTACCACCAGTGATTACAATCACCGTGAAGCCCAGAATGTCCTGGCCTCTGTACCGGCGGACATGACCCGTGGCGACGGTGACGGTGTTACATACGGTGAGGTCTATCACTACCTACCGCGTCATCTTGAACGTGGTGACAAAATCACACCTTCAGCGGAAACCGGCAACTTCTGGGCACGTCTTGAACACGAGCGTTTTCTGTCAGGACAGACGACTATCAGCGGCTGCAGTAATGATGCCCTGCTTTCTCCGGCTCAGGTGCTGACTATCAGTGAACGTATGGTACCGCCGACACTGCCATTAGAAACGGACAACGGCATTATCATTATCCGAACGGGCTATATAGCGAGTCGCAAAGATGCCCTGATCGTAATGTGGGA
>NZ_JABBFO010000037.1 GCF_018494035.1 Rosenbergiella australiborealis | reverse complement strand
GGTAATAGTGATGATTTAGTAAGTACGGGTGGAACAAGTACAGTAACGCCGCTTCCGGATGGGCCAAGTAAGGATGATTTGGCTTACCTTGATAAACCTGCAAATTTATCACCTGAAGGTTCAGCAAGAGCAGGAGCTTTCAATGAGGCTAAAAGGAAATCAGGAATACCCACGTCTCGCCAGCCAGATAGAGTAACTGAAAACTATGACCGTCGAGGGAATAAGCAACCAGGAAAAGTGTATGAATTTGATGTGATTAACCAGCAAGGAAAGCCTGAAACTATAAAAATTAGAGATGATGCTAAAGGGCATTTCTTTGGTGACAACGATTCACAAAATAGAGGCCCACACTTCAATGATGCAGAAGGAAATCATTATGATTACTAAAAATTTTAAAATGCGTAGTACTGATGATATTGGCATTGAAAATGATGTATGCAACTTTAAATTCCTTCGTGATGTACATTATCCCTCTGTCAGTTTAGAGGCATTGTTTCTTAACCGTGAAGAAGGATTTTACGAACTAATACAAAACATTATCAGTTTATCTGATATGGAACACTCTCAGTACACTATGATTTGCTATAGCGAACTTGATACCTTAATTCCAAATACGAAGTTGAATCGTTATAAAGGATTTTGGAAATTACAGTCATCAGATAAAAATGGGTTTGATTGGCTTAAAAATAAGTATGATTTTTTTTCGGAGGTAGGGGAAGGGGGTAAAATAAAATTAAGCGGTTATGCTTTAGCAAGTGATCACGATCTTAAAAAGATAATATCATGTTTTTCTTACAAAAAAATTAGCTTTTATGCTTATTTAAATAAAAAAAATTTTGATGAAAAAAGCCTGTCAAATATTATGACTCTAGGTGATTGTAAGGGCGTAATTATGTATTTCCTAGAATGTAATGGATTGGTTTTTTTTCTTCTTGGTGATGAAGATTATAAAAGTTCTGAAGTAGTCGTTGTTAGTAATAATTCTAATTTAAATGAGATTCGCCAAAAAGCTAAAATTTTATATTGTTGAGAATAACTGGCTGAGCCTGCCATCGGGAATGGCGGACTATGGTCAGTCAGCCTATTCATTAGCAATGTCTATGGCTCAGCAAGGCGCAACCCCAGATGAAA
>NZ_JABBFO010000036.1 GCF_018494035.1 Rosenbergiella australiborealis | reverse complement strand
ACGTTGAATATGCTGCATTGGTGTGAAGCCATTCAGTGCCATATTCGGACGCTCGTGATTATAAAACCATTGCCAGCGTGTGGCATAGTCCTGCAACTCGTCCAGTGATGTAAACAGGTGCTGTCCCAGCCAGTCATAACGTACTGTCCGGTTATATCGCTCAATATAAGCATTCTGCTGAGGTTTTCCGGGTTGAATAAAACGCAGGGTGATATTCTGCTGAGCAGCCCATGACATCAGTATCTTGCCGGTATATTCTGGCCCATTATCACATCGTATTGCTACTGGTTTACCTTTCCACTCAATGAGTTGTTCGAGAGTCCTCACCACTCGATTTGCGGGAAGAGAAAAATCTACCTCAATGGCCAGCGCTTCACGATTAAAGTCATCGATAACATTCAGCAATCGGACGGAACGACCATCCGACAGTTGATCGTGCATGAAGTCCATCGACCAGCATTCATTGCGGCTTTCAGGCACCGCCAGCGGCTCGGGCTTATCCCGTTTCAGTCGTTTTTTCGGTTTAATTCGCATGTTCAGCGACAACTCGCAATAAATTCGGTATATCCTTTTGTGATTGAACTTAAAGCCTTTTACGTTACGCAGGTACAAAAAACACAGACCAAAACCCCAGTTGCGCTGACTGTCGGTGATACGGAGCAGCCAGTCAGCAATAACGGTGTTTTCTTCATTCAGTTGAGGCTGATAACGATAGCAACTTTCGCTGACAGCAAACAGCTGGCAGGCAAAACGTATGCTGACGCATCGGTTTCTGACCGCGTCCTGTGCCATCTGCTTTCGCTGCGATGGCTTCACCACTTTTTTGCCATAGCCTCCTGAATAATTTCGGCTTTGAGCCGTTCTTCGGCATACATCTTTTTCAGGCGGCGGTTTTCATCTTCCAGCTCTTTTAGGCGGGCCATCATGGATGCATCCATTCCGCCAAAGCGTGAACGCCACTTGTAGAAACTAGCATTGCTCATACCATGCTCGCGGCACAGTTCAGCAACTGGCGTTCCGGCCTCAGCCTGCTTGAGGATGGCCATAATCTGGCTGTCGGTAAAGCGTGATTTTTTCATAGAGATCTCCCCTGTTCAGATTACGAGAAAATTCTACTTATGAACACACCGGTTTTTCGGGGGGATTACC
>NZ_JABBFO010000035.1 GCF_018494035.1 Rosenbergiella australiborealis | reverse complement strand
CGATTGTGATTGTTCAGCGCTATCCAAAATAGTCAGTGAGCCCTGACTTATCGCTGAATAGGTCACAGAATCGGCACGCCCTGAGCCCTTCGCGCCGACTAACAAACTGGTCGCCGCATGACTCAGTAATTGTTTTGCTATATCGCTGCCCGTGCTGAGCCCCACGCTTTGATGCTCAACCTTATACTGCGCATGGTTGAGGATGCTGTTAAAGCCAAGGGTACCGGTCTGCAACTGATTATTCTCTGCTGACGCCGTTGAGCCGATAACGGCACCGTTTAATTGCGTATGCTTACCCACATCAATCGTGAATCCCCCTTGCCCTGCAAAGATCCCCGTCTGCACTTGCACCGATCGGTAAGTACTGTCCATCTTATCGCGCGCGAGATTCAGTGAGAAAGAACCGCCCCCCATACTCGCGCTGCCCCCGACGCTGCCGCTTGTCTGCGACGAAAAATAGTGGTCAGTCTGTTGCTCACTGGTCAGGGTTAAATGACGTCCCACCGTCATATCAACCGTATGGCCGCTGACCTGAGCCCCCTGAAGTTGCGTGTCTCGACCACTCACTATTTGTAGTGTTTTACCTGCATCAAGGCGCGTTTCATTATGGGAAATGGCTATCCCGTTCTCTCGCCCCGTTGCGCTATTGAGGCTAGCATCAATGGACACACCCTTCTTGCCACTGCCAACATGAATGCCGACCCCTAACGTAGCGCCTTGGCTACGGGTGTTTCCGGTTAATTGTTGACGGTTTTGCGACGATGTGAGGACGACATCACGCTGTGCCAAAAGGGTTAAATCGTTACCCGCTTGCAACGTGCTGCCGACGACGCGAATATCGCCCTCTTGGGCATTAATCATTAAATGCTGCCCAGCAATAAGCTGGCTTCCTTGGTTTTGCTGTGTCACCTGGGTGTGCGTTGAGGTCGACGACTGGCTTCCCCAAGAAAGAGTAACCCCCATCGTGCTTTTTGATGCGCTATCATCCTTTAACGCTTCCGTTTGCTGAGCTTGATAGGCTTGTACGCCGGTTAATGCCGATTGTACGCCCTTAAGGGCCATTAAACGCCCGGTATAGGCTTGGCTGGCCGAGTGGGCTTGCGTCATTGCTTGGTTCACCAAGCCTCCGACGCTGCCAGACAAGGCGAGCGTGAA
>NZ_JABBFO010000034.1 GCF_018494035.1 Rosenbergiella australiborealis | reverse complement strand
TCCAAAACGCCTCTGGCGTTGTAAGGTTAAGCCTCACGGGTCATTAGTACTGGTTAGCTCAATGCATCGCTGCACTTACACACCCAGCCTATCAACGTCGTAGTCTTCAACGTCCCTTCAGGACCCTCTAGGGGTCAGGGAGAACTCATCTCGGGGCAAGTTTCGTGCTTAGATGCTTTCAGCACTTATCTTTTCCGCACTTAGCTACCGGGCAATGCCATTGGCATGACAACCCGAACACCAGTGGTGCGTTCACTCCGGTCCTCTCGTACTAGGAGCAACCCCCCTCAATTCTCCAACGCCCACGGCAGATAGGGACCGAACTGTCTCACGACGTTCTAAACCCAGCTCGCGTACCACTTTAAACGGCGAACAGCCGTACCCTTGGGACCTACTTCAGCCCCAGGATGTGATGAGCCGACATCGAGGTGCCAAACACCGCCGTCGATATGAACTCTTGGGCGGTATCAGCCTGTTATCCCCGGAGTACCTTTTATCCGTTGAGCGATGGCCCTTCCATTCAGAACCACCGGATCACTAAGACCTGCTTTCGCACCTGCTCGAACTGTCACTCTCGCAGTCAAGCTAGCTTATGCCTTTGCACTAACCTCACGATGTCCGACCGTGATTAGCTAACCTTCGTGCTCCTCCGTTACTCTTTGGGAGGAGACCGCCCCAGTCAAACTACCCACCAGACACTGTCCGCAACCCGGATTACGGGTCTACGTTAGAACATCAAACATTAAAGGGTGGTATTTCAAGGTCGGCTCCACGCAGACTAGCGTCCACGCTTCAAAGCCTCCCACCTATCCTACACATCAAGGCTCAATGTTCAGTGTCAAGCTATAGTAAAGGTTCACGGGGTCTTTCCGTCTTGCCGCGGGTACACTGCATCTTCACAGCGATTTCAATTTCACTGAGTCTCGGGTGGAGACAGCCTGGCCATCATTACGCCATTCGTGCAGGTCGGAACTTACCCGACAAGGAATTTCGCTACCTTAGGACCGTTATAGTTACGGCCGCCGTTTACTGGGGCTTCGATCAAGAGCTTCTCCTTACGGATAACCCCATCAATTAACCTTCCAGCACCGGGCAGGCGTCACACCGTATACGTCCACTTTCGTGTTTGCACAGTGCTGTGTTTTTAATAAACAGTTGCAGCCAGCTGGTATCTTCGACTGGTTTCAGCTCCGCGAGCAAGTCGCTTCACCTACGCACCAGCGTGCCTTCTCCCGAAGTTACGGCACCATTTTGCCTAGTTCCTTCACCCGAGTTCTCTCAAGCGCCTTGGTATTCTCTACCTGATCACCTGTGTCGGTTTGGGGTACGATTCAATGTTACCTAGAGCTTAGAGGCTTTTCCTGGAAGCAGGGCATCAATTACTTCAGTTCCGTAGAACCTCGTCATCACGTCTCAGCCTTAAGACAGTCCGGATTTACCAA
>NZ_JABBFO010000033.1 GCF_018494035.1 Rosenbergiella australiborealis | reverse complement strand
ACTATCAGCCTACTCGCTTAAACCGGGACAACCGTCGCCCGGATAACCTAGCCTTCTCCGTCCCCCCTTCGCAGTAACACCAAGTACAGGAATATTAACCTGTTTCCCATCGACTACGCCTTTCGGCCTCGCCTTAGGGGTCGACTCACCCTGCCCCGATTAACGTTGGACAGGAACCCTTGATCTTCCGGCGAGCGGGTTTTTCACCCGCTTTATCGTTACTTATGTCAGCATTCGCACTTCTGATACCTCCAGCAGACCTCACAGTCCACCTTCAACGGCTTACAGAACGCTCCCCTACCCAACAACACATAGTGTCGCTGCCGCAGCTTCGGTGCATAGTTTAGCCCCGTTACATCTTCCGCGCAGGCCGACTCGACCAGTGAGCTATTACGCTTTCTTTAAATGATGGCTGCTTCTAAGCCAACATCCTGGCTGTCTGGGCCTTCCCACATCGTTTCCCACTTAACTATGACTTTGGGACCTTAGCTGGCGGTCTGGGTTGTTTCCCTCTTCACGACGGACGTTAGCACCCGCCGTGTGTCTCCCGTGATAACATTCTTCGGTATTCGTAGTTTGCATCGGGTTGGTAAGCCGGGATGGCCCCCTAGCCGAAACAGTGCTCTACCCCCGAAGATGAGTTCACGAGGCGCTACCTAAATAGCTTTCGGGGAGAACCAGCTATCTCCCGGTTTGATTGGCCTTTCACCCCCAGCCACAAGTCATCCGCTAATTTTTCAACATTAGTCGGTTCGGTCCTCCAGTTAGTGTTACCCAACCTTCAACCTGCCCATGGCTAGATCACCGGGTTTCGGGTCTATACCTTGCAACTTAACGCCCAGTTAAGACTCGGTTTCCCTGCGGCTCCCCTATTCGGTTAACCTTGCTACAAAATATAAGTCGCTGACCCATTATACAAAAGGTACGCAGTCACACGCTCAAGGCGTGCTCCCACTGCTTGTACGTACACGGTTTCAGGTTCTATTTCACTCCCCTCGCCGGGGTTCTTTTCGCCTTTCCCTCACGGTACTGGTTCACTATCGGTCAGTCAGGAGTATTTAGCCTTGGAGGATGGTCCCCCCATATTCAGACAGGATACCACGTGTCCCGCCCTACTCTTCGAGCTCACAATCAGTGCATTTTCATGTACGGGGCTATCACCCTGTATCGCCGGACTTTCCAGACCGTTCCATTAACACACTGACTGATGCAGACTCTGGGCTCCTCCCCGTTCGCTCGCCGCTACTAGGGGAATCTCGGTTGATTTCTTTTCCTCGAGGTACTTAGATGTTTCAGTTCCCTCGGTTCGCCTCGCAACACTATGTATTCATGTTGCGATAGTGTGTCGAAACACACTGGGTTTCCCCATTCGGATATCGTCGGCTATAACGGTTCATATCACCTTACCGACGCTTTTCGCAGATTAGCACGTCCTTCATCGCCTCTGACTGCCAGGGCATCCACCGTGTACGCTTATTCGCTTAACCTCACAACCCACAGACGTCTTAGACG
>NZ_JABBFO010000032.1 GCF_018494035.1 Rosenbergiella australiborealis | reverse complement strand
CAGATTGCTGACAAAGTCCTGGCCTCTTGGCCAGGACTTTGATCTAATAGGGTTAGGCTAATTAATGAGCTAACACCCATGCTTAAAGAATCTTCCCCTCAACAATATCAAATCGAAATGGTCACCCTCGAAGAGCTGGTACCCAAAAATCATCTAGTGCGTAAAGTGGACGCCGTTATCGATTTCGACTTTATTCGTGATGAAGTGGCACACCTTTATTGTCATGATAACGGGCGCCCTGCCATCGACCCCGTCGTGCTGTTTAAAATGATGCTGCTTGGCTATCTCTTTGGCGTCCCGAGCGAACGCCGTCTAGTTCAAGAAATTCAGGTCAATGTCGCCTACCGCTGGTTCCTACGCATCGGCCTGACCGACAAAATCCCCGATGCCTCAACCCTGAGTCAAAACCGTATCCGCCGATTTAACGGCACCGATGTCTTCCAGCGTATCTTTGACAATATTGTTGAGCAGGCTATCGCCAAAGGCATGGTTAACGGTCGCGTGCTCTATACCGATAGCACTCACCTCAAGGCTAACGCTAACCCGCGCAAGGCCGTGAACGTTGAAACCCCCGTTAAACCCAGCGCTTATATTGATGCGCTCAATGCCGCCATCAATGAAGACCGCGAAGTCGCCGGAAAAAAGCTGTTAGCGCCGTCGAAAACGGTAAAAATGAAGAACACGAAGGTCAGCACGACTGACCCGGAAAGCGGGTTCATGCATCGTGATAATAAGCCGAAAGGCTTCTTCTGGCTCGACCATCGTACCGTCGACGGTAAACACGGCATCATTACCGACACCTACACTACGCCCGGAAATATCCATGATGCACAACCCTACATTGCCCGGCTGGAGCGTCAGTTGGCAAGGTTCCCACTCAATCCTGTGGCGGTCGGACTGGATGCGGGCTACTTCAACGCCGCGGTCTGCCATCTGACGGAACAGGCAGGAATCATCCCTGTGTTGGGGTATCGGCGGCCAAACAAAGGGCAAAATACGTTCCAGAAAAAACAGTTTATCTACGACGAGGATAAGGATGTTTATCGCTGCCCGGAGGGGGAGTTACTGGTCTATAAAACCACGAGTCGTGAAGGTTACCGTCACTATCATAGCCCTGCTGATGTCTGTGCGAGGTGCCCGCAGCTAAAATCTTGTACGCAGAGCCAGAACACGCAGAAAGTGGTCACGCGTCACGTGTGGGAGGCAAGTAAGGAACGAGCAAATAAGATGCGGCTAACGCCGTGGGGTAAGAAGGTGTATGCCCGTCGAAAAGAGACGGTAGAAAGAAGCTTCGCCGATGCAAAACAGCATCATGGTCACCGTTACGCACGGTTCCGTGGTCTGATGAACGTGCAGATGCAGTGCCTAATGGCGGCGGCAGCGCAGAATATGAAAAAGATAGCGCTACTGGCGCATCTTTATCTTTTATTAGTGCAATACAGCGTGCTAGTAGAGCTTATGAGAAGGATGAGAGAGGTTCAAAAGGGATGTAAGGGCTCAGGAGGAAAAAATATCGCGATCGCGACCTTCGGCCGCTCAAAAAGAAGAACCCCTCCAGAAAGATGGGGTTCGTCAGCAATCTGA
>NZ_JABBFO010000031.1 GCF_018494035.1 Rosenbergiella australiborealis | reverse complement strand
GGCTTCACACCAATGCAGCATATTCAACGTATTAACTGATTCTACTTATCGCCTCCGTTAAAAATGGGGGGATTACCGGGAAACCTGTTAACTTACATCATATGCTACAAAAACAGAATGGCCCGATAGCAGAAGTAACTCAGAGTTTTCATAAAGATAATCACAGTATTATCCATATTAATGATAATAGTGTGCCTTCAGGGATTAGTCGTCCGGAATTTAATAAATGGCGATCTGATTACTGGAAACAAAGAGCTAATGACTTTAAATAGGATGAATTATGAAAGATAACTTAGATAATGTTATTAGTGAGTTAGTTAGATTATCTGACAATGAAAGAAATAACTTACCATTGCCGGATGATAATTTAATTACTCAATATGAGAAAGATACTGGTTTTACATTTTCCGCTGACTATCGAAAAGTTCTTAAGGAAGCAGGAAATGTATTTTATGGAACTATAGAATTATTATCTCTATCGAAAGATAAAAAATACTATGGTGAATTAATTTCAGCTTTAGTTGATGCAAGAGAACAAGGCTTGCCTGAGTCTTGGCTACCAATATGTGAAGATAATGGTAGTTATTATTGCATTGATCCTGAAGGAGTAGTCAGGTACTGGACAACCGATGGTTACAGTAACGATCAATGGACTGATCTAGCAAGTTGGATAAAAGAAGTATGGATAGAAGGTAATTAATAATGAATCCCAGCCCTTGAGGCTGGGATTTTTTACCCACCAATCACTCCCCAACCAACCGAATAACCAACTCTCCCTGCTGATAACGCACTTCAACCTTCCTGCCTGTCTCAAAGCCAAGCTCCCCCATCCAGTGCCCCTTAAGAATAATCGATGGTGAAGGTTGATGCTTAATGTGATCCCGGACATATCCCACGGTATAATGCCTTGATTGAGTTGTGGGTGTGCCTGTCTCTGGCTTATGAGTTGTATTAGCCTTAATCAACTCCTTGATAATTTCCCATGTGTGGCATCAATAAAATGGTTTACACGACTAAACTCGCCAATGACCCACATACTAAGCAGCCAACATCACAATAGGCGATGGGGGTTAACCTCTCCTACGGCAACCAACGCACCGCGCAGGATATCCTGCTGCACTCTAGCCAAGACAATGAAACCCTGAGTGGTAAAAACAGCAGTCATGGCGGGTCATTGGGGGTAGGGATTGGGGCCAGCGGTAACAGCGCGGGCATTAGCATCTCTACCAGCGTCAATGCCAGCAAAGGCAAGGAGAACGGCAGTTCTCTGGCTCATCAAGAGACAACGCTCGACAGCGGCGGTGTAGTAACCTTACACAGTGGTCGCGATACCACCCTAACCGGCGCACAGGTCAATGGCGAACGGATAGCGGCACAGGTTGGGCGCAACTTAACGCTAACCTCTGAGCAAGACAGCAACCGCTACGACTCCAAACAACAAAGCGCCAGCGCGGGTGAAAGCTGTACCTTTAGCACCATGAGCCCTTCAGGGAGCGTCAATCTCGCGCGCGATAAGATGGACAGCACTTATCGATCGGTGCAAGCGCAGACGGGGATCTTTGCAGGGCAAGGGGGATTCACGATTGATGTGGGTAAGCATACGCAATTAAACGGTGCCGTTA
>NZ_JABBFO010000030.1 GCF_018494035.1 Rosenbergiella australiborealis | reverse complement strand
GGTTATACAGATGGCTTAATGATAGGAGGCGCAATCTACTTAGGCCCGGCGGCCTCGATAGGGAAAGTTGTGGGGGGTAGCGTAATTGCAGCCGTCGCGAATGGCAGTTATCAGTGGTTTGATATGAGCCTGTCGGGGAATGAAGGAAAAGTTTACGATCCGCTGAGTACGGGAGCCACCGCTATCATGGGCGGTCTGGCACCGTGGCGTGGAGTCTGGCAGAACGTGGGCATAGCGGCAGGTGGTGCAGTGTTTACTGATGGGCCAAATCCAGGAACGATAGGGGCCTCTGCCGCCGGTGCCTGGGCTGACGGCATATTTGGGGAGTATGCGCCGGGGATTGTTAATTCAATAACAAGAAAGGAACTGCCTGGATTCATCTACGATATTGGAGGGGCTTTTGCTTCCGAAGCTGCCACTGATGCAGGCACAAGTATTATCAAAAAGCAGGAGAGTGTAAAATGATGAAGTCCACTCTTAAATACATAATTCTTTTTGCTTATTTTACTGTTGGTTTATTCTTATTGGGTCTAATCATAAAAGTTGTTTCAGGTTTTATTCATCTGGGTGGATTTTATTTACCTTATGAAGAAATTATGAGGAATCTTTTCAAAAGCATTATTGCAGGATCAGCAATAACATTAGCTGCAATTACCTTTAATTTGATTGATAAATTTAAAGGTCGTAGAAAAAACTCATCCAAACCTGATTAAGTTATAAGCCCCGGTCGCCTTAACCGGGACTGTTGTTGAGAATAACCTGATGGGCGGCACTGAGGACGGTCAAGAGAAGTTCGCTAGGGAGCATGGCAAGAATATCGTCTCCTGTGCGGATAACCCGGGTTCAGCGTCCTGCCAGAAAGGTCTGGCGATGCAGGATGCATTGGCGGTAGCATTGCCAGCAGGGCTTGGTGGCGGTATGTTAGCCGCCGCGAGTCCGGAAATAGCCGCGGCAGCCAAAGCCGCGATACAAGCCTGTGCGGGCAATGTGATGCTTTGTCTTAACAATGCTGGCATTCAGGTGTCGGAAGCGATAGTGCCGGGTGGAGTAGGTGCCGGTGGTGCGATAGGGATAGGTAAGACAGCGGCTGAAGCCACGGCGGCGAAAGCAGAGGTTGTTGCGGCTAGTAAAGCGATGAATGGCACAGAAAGCGCATCTAACGGTGCTCGATTACGTATGCAACTTGCTGCTGAACAGTCTGCTGGAAGCAGAGCTCCAACTAAAATAACCAGCTATTCTCAACATGCATTAGAGCAAATAGCTGGGAGAGATGGAGGTATAGGTGTAAGTAAAAGTGCAATAGATAACGCCTGGTCGAGTCCTCTCAAAATAGAATATGTCCCGTCAAAATATGGACCAACTTTTAGATATACAGGAAACGCTGCAGTTATAGTTGTGAATCAGGATGGGAAAGTAGTTACAGGTTGGGCAAAATCGTCTTCGGGGACAGCAAAATGAATGATATTTTAAATCCATGCCAACAGAATTTAATCATGAGTTTATGTAATGATGGTGATGCTTCTACACAATCACTTGCTGAAAAAGCAATTCTTGGAAAACTCACATCAAACGAGGCTGAGATGTTATGCAGCTTGATATCCAATGAATTTATGTTGAATGGTATTACTGAAAGTTTTGAACCAAATGATTATGGAAAAGAACTCGAAGAGTTATTAGATGCTGTAAATCAGAACAGTTGAGAATAATTATCTGAGTAGCACGGATATAACCACCTTCACCGAAAAGTACGCTAAGGCGATGACAGAAAAGGAGAAGGAGCAGCTTTGGACCGATCTTAAGAAACTGGATGTA
>NZ_JABBFO010000002.1 GCF_018494035.1 Rosenbergiella australiborealis | reverse complement strand
AATCGGTAGACACAAGGGATTTAAAATCCCTCGGCTGTAAGGCTGTGCGGGTTCAAGTCCCGCCCTGGGCACCACCGATATTGATAATTGTACATTGTGCAATATCGAATCAGCGCGAAAGCGAAAGTCAGTAAACAGTACTCCCCGCTTGGGAGTCTGTAGTTTTAAAGCATTATCTTTTCTCATTCTTGATAATGTAAAAGAATTTGCCCAGGTGGTGAAATCGGTAGACACAAGGGATTTAAAATCCCTCGGCTGTAAGGCTGTGCGGGTTCAAGTCCCGCCCTGGGCACCACCGGTTCTAATGTATAAAAATGAGCACTTTGTGCAAATTTGCTTAACCGCCGAAAGGCGGTTTTTCTTTTCTAGTCTCCCATCACTGTTTCATTATCTCTTCTATAACCCGACAATAAGATACCCCCCTAGAGTAATGCTAAAAACTCCTTCACTTTTCGCTCGCCTTACTATTTTACCTTGTAGGCTGACGATAACTCTTACTGCGACAGTTTTACGCCCCGAAGCAATATTCCCCAAGCACGTCATCTTCTGCTTGAGAGTCATTGAGACATATTTTTTAACCCTATGATAAATAATGGATAGTGGCTCAGTGATGGCATAAAGCGTTATATCAGCGATCTCGCTTCGTCAGCCAATCATAAATGAAACGTTACCCTATGGTGCAAGAATAAACAGCTTGCATGATTTTGGTTCGTTTTATTCACACTTGCGTGCTTCTCCCTTTACTCCTTTTTTCCAGATTTCGAGAAAAACATTTTCTCGGCATAAAATTTTTTCATGGCGACTTAAAACGCATTTAATTTTTTTTCATCTTGTTGGCACATATCCTGCTTTATAAGCATCAGTAATGCTTTTTTCTCTTAAGTTCTTAATTATTTCATCCCCTTGATATGGTGGACTTATGCTAAGTTTTGAGCCGGATAGCGTTTCTTTTAGTACCGGAAATTTTATAGATGGTCAGCACTGTGTACCGACTGAGCGCGACATTGAGGTACGCCGTCCGTCTGACGGTAAAGTCTATGCAGCTATTCCTGATAGCAGCGCTGAACTCGTGTCACAGGCAGTGGAAAACGCAGAGGCAACACGTATAAGTAGCGGCTGGTCGACCTGCTCGCCACGTCAGCGGGGTGCTATCCTTAATCGCTGGGCGGATCTTATTGAGAACGACGCCCCCTATCTTGGCCAACTTGAAGCCTTAGGATCGACACGTCCCATCTCGGATGTTATTAACCACGAAATTCCCTTCACGGCTGAAGCCATCCGTTTTTATGCGGAATGTGCAGACAAATACAGTGGTGACTTACTGCCTACCCGTCAAGGCAGTTTAGGGATGTTAGTTCCTGAACCTTATGGTGTCGTCGGCGCAATTACACCCTGGAATTTTCCATTATCGATGGCGTCGTGGAAATGTGGTCCAGCACTGGCGGCGGGTAACGCGGTTGTGCTGAAACCTTCTGAGCTGACTCCTTTCTCGACCTTACGTATGGCTGAACTCGCTGTACAAGCAGGGTTACCTGCCGGGGTACTTAATATTGTTCAAGGCAGTGGTCTGACAACGGGAAGTGCACTGGTTAAGCATCCACTCGTACGTAAAATCTCCTTCACAGGATCTACGGCCACCGGGGCGCGGATTATGAGTGATGCCGGTTATAACGGTATGAAACCTGTGACTCTTGAGTTGGGTGGAAAGAGTCCACAATTGGTATTTGACGATGCAGGCGATCCTGTAGAAGTTGCTAAGCGCATTGTACGCGGCTTTACGGCAAATGGCGGTCAGGCATGCGTCGCAGGCACACGTCTTATTGTGCAGCGCGGTATTGCTCCCGCATTAATTGACCAGCTTATTGCTCTTTGCCAGCAGTTTCAGCCAGGCAATACTTGGTTAGCCTCCACCTCTTACTCACCGTTAATCGATCAACGCCAAGGTGAAAAGGTGCAAAGCGTTATTCATCATGCCTGCCAACAAGGTGCGGAAATAGTTGTGGGAGGAGAGCGTTTTGACCATACCGAGGATGGCTTGTTCTGGCAACCGACCCTATTGACTGGTGTTAGCGCTGATAATTGTGCTGTTCAAGAAGAGATCTTTGGCCCCGTGCTGACCGTGCAATATTTCGATGATGAAGATGAAGGGATATCTCTCGCCCAGCATAACATTTATGGCCTTTGCGCGGGTGTTCATACCCAAAACCTCGCCGTAGCGTTACGCGCCATGCAAGCCTTGAATGCAGGAACGGTATGGATTAACCGCTACGGACGGAGTGGCGATTTTATTATCCCTACCGGAGGCTTTATGGGCTCGGGTATTGGTAAAGATTTAGGCCGTCAGGCATTCCAAGCCTGTCAGCGTCAAAAAAGCGTGCTTATCGATTTTTAATTTCTGTCAGTCGAACGGAGACAATTTCATGGCTGTGTGGACCCCAAAATTCATTACTTTTGACTGTTACGGTACCCTGATTAACTTTGATATGGCAGGGGCTGCCCGCCGCTGTTATACCGATAGGGTGGGTGCCGATATTATGCCGGCTTTTATTACCGATTTTGCCCGTTTTCGGCTTGATGAAGTCCTCGGTGCGTGGAAACCCTATTACGATATTGTCAGCAGTGCGCTGCAAAGAACTTGTCGTAAATGGCAAGTGGAATGGCAACCGCAAGATAGCGATTTTATTTATGCCGATTGCAAAACCTGGACGGCTCATCCAGATGTCCCTGAAGGGTTGCGTAAAATTGCGCCATCAATCCCCTTAGTATTATTAACAAACTCGATGAATGATCTGATCCCTCATCATGTACCACGCCTAGGTGCGCCGATCCATATGACCATCACCGCGGAAGAAACGGGTGCTTATAAACCTGCAATGCGTGGGTTTGAATACATGCTCAATAAACTGGAATGTGGACCTGACGAGATCCTGCACGTCTCTTCAAGCCTACGTTATGACCTGATGACAGCGCATGATCTGGGGATAAAAAATAAAGTTTTCGTTAATCGTGGGCATGAACCGGGTTGTCCGGCATATGGCTATACCGAGATTAACGATATAAGTGAATTGCCGGCTGTTGTGGGTCTCTGATGGGGGAAAGCCGCATGAAATTGGAATCATTTTGGCAACATACCGCACCGGTCTTTACCGGTGAGTGCCAGAACCCCCTACCACAAAGCGCCTCGGTAGTGATTATTGGTGGCGGATTTAGTGGGATCTCGGCAGCGCGGCACTTGGCACGTCAAGGGATCGAGGTGGTAGTGCTGGAAAAAGAAACCGTGATGAGTCAGGCTTCAGCCCGCAACGGCGGGCACTGCAATACCGGTGTTGCTCAAAACTTTGCCAGTTTAGTGGCGAGTAAAGGATTAGAAAAGGCCACCGCATTCTATCGTGCCTATGATCAAGCGGTAAGCTACGTCGAATCAGTGATCGATGAAGAGGCGATTGACTGCGATTTTCGGTTGTGTGGCAAAATTAAGTTAGCCAGCAAGCCCGGCCATTTTGCCTCCTTACAGGCGGCGGCTGAACTGATGCGTAAAACGGTCGATCCTGACGTAGTGCTTCTCTCTGCCAGTGAAATTCGTCACGAAGCGAATAGCGAGGCTTTTCATGGCGGCTTGTTGCAACAGCGCGGCGGCCAGATGCATATGGGTAAATTTGGGATAGGTCTGGCTGAATCGGCAGCACGAGCAGGAGCAAAAATTTATCAGCATCATGCGGTCACTGGGCTATCGCGCTTATCAGGGTACCAGCATCGTATTGAGACAGATAAAGGCAGCATCATTGCTGATAAAGTTCTGCTTGCCACTGGCTGTTCAAACAGCGGGCCATTCCCTTGGTTTCAGCGTCGAATTGTACCGGTAGGCAGTTTCATTATCACCACGGCCCCCATTCCCAAAAAGCTACTCACCGAACTGTTGCCTCATGACCGGACCTATGTGACCTCAATGAATGTCGGTAACTATTTTCGGACCACCGTGGATAACCGCTTAGTGTTTGGGGGAAGAGCACGTTTTTCTATGAGTAATCCGACGCAAGACAGCCGCAGTGGTGCAATTTTACGTAACACCTTACATCAACTTTTCCCAGCGCTAGCTCATACACCGATTGACTACTGCTGGGGCGGCTTAGTTGATATGAGTGCTGACCGACTCCCGCATGCAGGAGAACAAAATGGGTTGTTCTACACCCTAGGCTATAGCGGTCATGGCACTCAAATGTCCGTGTTTATGGGGCGGGTAATGGCTGACTTAATAAGTGAAAAGGGCGACGACAACCCCTGGGAAAATACGTCTTGGCCTGCGGTACCGGGTTACTTCGGCAAACCGTGGTTCCTTCCTTTGACAGGGCTGTATTACAAAACAAAAGACCGGCTGTTCTGATAACAACAACAAGTATTGGGAGAGAAGTGGATGAAAAAAGATGATGAACAGTATCTGAATAGTGCTCAACTTAGTACCCTACTAAAACAAGGTGCGATGTCGCGTCGCAACGTGTTAAAGATGTTATCTGCCGGTGCGGTAATGTCGACCGGTATCATCGGTTTCCCCGATCTTGCCCTGGCTGACTCAGTACCGGTAAAGGGTGGGAAAATGCGAGCGGCTATGTCTAACGCTTCAGCGACCGATACCCTTGATCCGGCGAAAGCGAATAACAGTGCCGACTATGCCCGTCAATTTCTCTTCTACAACGCCCTGATGGAAATCGATGATACGCTGGTTGCCACACCGGCCTTAGCCTCCTCGATCCACTCTGATGATGGGATCACTTGGCAGGTCAAACTGCGCCAAGGCGTGACCTTCCATAATGGTAAAAATTTAGTCGCCGACGATGTCGTATGGTCGCTGTTACGCCATCAAGATCCGGCGGTTGCTTCTAACGTCTTCTCCTTAGCGCAGCAGTTTAAAAGTATCACAGCCGTTAATGCACAAGAAGTCGCCATTGTACTCAGTGGCGCTAATTTCGATCTGCCATTAATGTTGGCATTACCCGCATTTTTAATCATCCCGGCCAAAACAACTGACTTTACCAAAGGCATTGGCACCGGACCATTTACATGCCAAACCTTCGTTCCGGGAATGCATACTATTGGTGTTCGTAATCCGAACTATTGGAAACCGGGATTACCACACCTTGACGAAATTGAGTTACTCGGCGTCACTGACCAAGCCGCTCGCGTCAACGGACTACTATCTGGTGACCTGCATATCTGTTCTGCCATTAACCCCGGTTATGCTAAACAACTGGAGGCTTCTGGTGGACGTTGCAAGATTTTAGAGAGTAAATCGGGCATGTATACGGATCTTATCATTCGTACCGATATTGCTCCCGGTAACAACGCGGATTTTGTCATGGCAATGAAGTACTTGCAGCCTCGTGAAATGATGGTCAAAACGGCATTACAAGGATATGGTACCGTAGCCAACGATACACCAGTCCCCCCTTGGCACCCGTTATACAATGCTGAGCTCAAACCCCGGCCGATCGATCTCGATAAAGCCCGTTTCCATCTGAAAAAAGCAGGAATGCAAGGCGCTAAGGTTGAGGTGATCACTACCACAACGTTAGATGGTGCGATTGAAGGGGGCTTGATGATGCAAAATATCGCGCAACAAGCAGGGTTGAATATTAATTTACGTCGCGTCCCTTATGAAGGCTACTGGTCAGCACACTGGATGAAAGATCCCATCGGCTATGGCTCAATCAACCCGCGACCCACCTTAGATTTATCATTTTCTCAATTTTACTTATCCAACTCAGCCAACAATGAGTCGAAATGGCATAACCCTCAGTTTGACCAACTGGTCGTTGCCGCTCGCGGTGTCCAAGATCCGACAAAACGTAAACAGATGTATGACGACATGCAGAAGTTAATTTATGACGATTGTGGAACCTTAATCCCGATGTTTGTCAGCTCATTAGATGGTTACAGCAACAAAGTACAGGGGCTGAAATCTTGGCCAGCAGGCATGATGATGGGCTATCGCTTTAGTGAGAATGTCTGGTTATCGGCATAAGTGAGAGTAAGGAGTGAGCGATGAATCGTTTTATGTTGTTGCTGATTGCCCGACGTATCGGGGCGGGAATACTAACGCTGGTGATTGTCTCAGCAGTAGTATTTTTTATCACCAGCTTATTACCGGGGGATGCTGCTCAGATGATCCTTGGGCAAAATGCGACACCTGAAACGGTTGCTGCATTACGTCATGAGTTAGGATTGGACCAGCCGCTGCTGGTCCGTTATTACCAATGGTTTATTGCACTTTTCTCCGGCAACTTTGGAACCTCCTTTGTCAGTCATCTTCCGGTTGCCCAGTTGATAGCCTCTCGTATTCCTGCCAGCCTTGAATTGGCGGCCGTGACCACTGTCGTATCGGTACCTCTAGCGCTGGTGATTGGTATTACCGCTGCGATGAATAGAGATAAGTGGTTGGATAACACGCTGATGGTATGCACGATGGCCACCGTAGCCGTTCCAGAATTTTTAATCGCCACCGTAGCAGTTATGATTTTTGCGGTGCGGCTACATTGGGTCTCTGCCATGTCTTTTGGCGATCCAAACCTCGATATTCTCAGTTTTATCAAAGCCTATGCCTTGCCAGTATTAACCTTATGCTGCGTCCTAACCGCGCAGATGGCACGAATGACGCGTTCTGCAATCATTAACCAGCTAAATAGCCCATACATTGAAATGGCTGTACTCAAAGGCGTTTCGCCTATGCGTGCGGTACTGCGCCATGCGCTACCCAACGCGGCGGGGGCTATTGCTAACGCGATGTCTTTAAGCCTTTCTTATTTGTTTGGTGGGGTCATTATTATCGAAACCATCTTCAACTATCCGGGCTTGGCAAGCCAACTGGTCGATGCGGTCAGTAACCGAGATTTACCGGTGGTACAGATTTGCGTGATGCTTTTTGCAGGATGTTACTTGGTGCTTTTACTGCTTGCTGATGTCGTCACCATTGCTTTTAACCCAAAATGGAGAGGCTAATGAAATATTTACGCTCACCTTGGTACTTCTTTCTCGCTCTGACCCCAACCGGGCGTTTAGGACTGCTCATTTCTCTATTCTGGGTCGTGATTGCCCTTTTCGGACAGTATGTTGCGCCGTATTCAATTAATGATATTGGGGCTGGGCCAATGTTCGAGGGGATTTCAGCTCACTATTGGTTAGGCACTGACTATCTAGGAAGAGATATTTTAACGCGCATTATTTATGGGAGCCGCTACTCCATTGGCCTAGCTCTCACCGCGGCAATACTCGCCAGTATGGTCGGGGTGCTACTGGCACTGTTGGCGGCGGTAACGGGACGTTGGGTCGAAGAAGTTTTGGGTCGAATTAACGATGCGTTACTGGTTCTGCCCGGCAAAGTACTGTCATTAATGATTGTCGCGGTATTTGGTTCTTCATTGCCGATGTTAATCATCACGGCGGTCTTTACCTACTGGCCCGGTGCCTACCGGATTGCGTTCTCTTTAGCCAGTCAACTACGCAATATGGATTATGTTCGCGCCTCAAAACTGCGGGGAGAAAGCCGCTGGTATCTGGCGGTTCAGGATATTTTACCGAACATGATCCACTCAATGCTGACTGATTTTGGTTTGCGCTTTGTTTACATCGTCCTATTGCTCAGCGGTTTAAGTTTCTTAGGGCTGGGGGTGCAGCCACCGCAAGCGGATTGGGGCAGTCTCGTGCGCGAGAATTTACAAGGATTATTTGATGGGTCGCCAGCTATTTTAATGCCAGCCATCGCGATTGCCAGTCTGACGATTGGCGTCAACCTCTTTATCGATAGTCTACAAAACATGCGTCCATTATCACGCGCTGAGGAGGGGGTATGATTGTTAATTTTACGCCAGTGACGCCGGTCGTTGTGGTAGATAATCTACAAGTTAGTGCGATTAATCGTGGGCGAGAAACCGTTCTGGTGAGCGATATTCGCTTTTCAGTTAACAAGGGTGAAGTGCTTGCCCTTATTGGCGAATCGGGTTCAGGTAAAACCACAATTGCTATGGCCTTAATGGGCTATGCTCGCCACGGATGTCAAATCACCGATGGGCGTATTACGGTTGCGGGCCAGGATGTTCGAGCTATGACGCCTTCCGCGCTGCGTCAGTTTCGTGGCAATAAGATTGCCTACATCGCACAGAGTGCGGCATCATCATTTAATCCCGGTATCAAAATTATGGATCAGGTTATCGAACCTGTCGTGATCCATCATTTGATGTCACGGGCTGATGCCAAAGCGAAAGCCATCGACCTTTTTCGAGAATTAGCCTTACCGTCACCGGAAACGATTGGCGACCGTTATCCTCACCAAGTCTCGGGTGGACAGCTACAACGCTTAATGACCGCAATGGCATTGATGGGCGACCCGCAAGTCATTATTTTGGACGAGCCGACCACTGCACTGGATGTCACAACGCAAGTTGAAGTGCTTAAGGCCTTCCGCCGTGTCGTGACACAACGGGGCATGACGGCCATCTATGTCAGTCACGACCTCGCCGTTGTCGCTCAAATGGCCGATCAGATCATGGTATTGCAACAGGGTAAAATCGTCGAGCATGGAGCGACCAGTGAATTACTCCACCATGCTCGAGAACCTTATACTCATCAGCTAATGAATGCCGCGCAGCATCAATCTCGCCCATCGAGTTGGAATCGTCATAACGACGATGTACAACCATTACTGGAGGTCCGTGATCTGGCCGTCGGCTATGGGCCGCGCAACCCAGAAGGGATACCGAAAATTCGGATTGTTGAAGCGATCAATTTACAGCTTTGGCGTGGGCAAGCGATTGGCATTATTGGCGAGTCTGGATCTGGGAAAACGACGTTAGCCCATGCCATCGCAGGACTCAACCCAGCTTGGTGTGGCCACCTATTATTCGATGATCACTATATTTCCAACGATCTTGCCGCACGGCGGCCGAAAGAGATGCAACAGATCCAGTACGTCTTCCAAATGGCAGATACGGCACTTAACCCCGCCCATACCATTCGCGATATTTTAAGTCGCCCGCTGAAACATTTTCATCAACTGCAAGGTGCGGCGTTAGACAAAGAGATTCTCGATTTACTGGCACTGGTCAAATTGCCAACCAGTCTGTTGCATCGTAAACCTGCCTCATTATCTGGCGGCCAAAAACAACGGGTGAATCTCGCTCGTGCTCTCGCGGCTCGTCCTGACTTGATTATTTGTGATGAAGTCACTTCTGCACTGGATACCGTCGTTGCGGCGGCAATTCTCGATTTAATTGCTGAATTACGACGTAAATTGCACTTATCTGTTCTGTTTATTAGTCACGACATGCATGCCATTCGTGCAGTCTGTGATGACATTATCGTGATGAAACAGGGCCGAGTGATGACCCAAATTGCCACAGAAGATTACAACAAACCTTCAAGTCATCTCTATTTTGAACGTCTAAAACGCGCTGTTCCTGAATTACGTCAGGGGTGGCTCGATGAACACCAGGAAACGCTAAAAGCGGAATTATATAATTAGTTGAGGATGATAACGTTATGCCGGCACTTATTCAGTATGTTCAGGACAGCCTATATCTGCCCGAGTCGGCAGATGTCGTGATTATTGGCGGAGGCATTGCGGGAGCTTCTGCCTGTTGGGAACTGGCTCGTCAAGGTGTCAGCGTTGTGCTAGTGGAAAAAGGATTAATTGGTGCAGAACAATCAAGCCGTAATTGGGGCTGGTGCCGTCAACAAAATCGTGATGAGCGTGAGTTACCGCTAATTATTCATGCATTACAGCGTTGGCAAACGTTGAATGAAGAAACGGGTGAAGAACTCGGTTTTCGTCGTACCGGCTTGGTTTATGCGACCCGTAATGAGCAAGATATTGCCGCTTGGGATAAATGGAACCAGATGGCAAAAAATTACCATATCCGCAGCAATATTCTTAATGCTGAACAGGCAAAGCAGATGACACCGGGCAGCACTACCTCGTGGAAAGGGGGAGTACATTCTCCTGACGATGGCCATGCTGAACCCTCAATGGCTGCACCGGGTCTGGTTCGCGCAGCGATGCGAAAAGGCGCCCAAGTATTTCAGCAGTGTGCCGTACGTGGACTGGATATCAGTGCAGGGCGGGTCAGCGGTGTGGTGACTGAACGTGGCACGATTAAGACGTCGCGGGTCATATGCGCCGCTGGGGTATGGACGTCTATGTTTTGCCGCCGACATGGTATAGAACTCCCGCTAGGTAATGTTATCGGCACAGCATTTCGTACCTTACCCATTAAACAAGCTATTGCCTTACCTTTCTATACCGAGCAGTTTGCTGTTCGTCCACAAATGGATGGCGGCTATACCGTATCAGTATCCGGTCGTGGTCGACTGGAAGCGGGTTTTCAAGGGCTTAAATATAGCCGCCAATTCTATTCCACCTTTAAAGCGCGTCGTAAAAACTTAACGATTGTCCCTTCCTTAAAACCTTTTATTAGCGGCCCTGAAGCGCTCGCAAACTGGTCTATGGATGGCCTGTCACCCTTTGAAAAAATACGTATTCTCGACCCGGCAGCTGACCAACAGATGGTACAAGAAGGACTTGCGGCGATGGTCCGTGAATTCCCTGAATTACAAGGGGTTCGCGTTGCCCAGTCCTGGGGGGGAATGATCGATAGCACGCCGGATGCTATTCCTGTCATTTCTGAAGTCGCTCAGCTTCCGGGGTTAATTCTTTCTGCTGGCTATAGCGGGCACGGTTTTGGCATCGGTCCTGGCGCTGGCCGGCTAGCTGCTGATTTAGCGACCAATAACCCGCCGATCGTAGACCCTACACCGTACCGTTACGCACGTTTAATTGATGGTAGTGGACTTGATACACCTGGAATGATGTAAGGATAAAGCATGACAATTGAATTACGCGCAATGCAACCCGCTGATCTTGAGCAAGGTTACCGTTTAAGCCAGCAAGTCAGTTGGCCACATCGTCGGGAAGATTGGCAACAAGCCTTAGCCCATGGAGCAGGGCTCGTTGCTGAAAATGAACAACAGATCGTCGGATGCGCGATTCTTTGGCCTTGGGGTGACACTCGTAGCACATTGGGGCTAGTCATTGTCGATCCCGCCTGCCAAGGCAAGGGAATTGGTAAAAAGTTAATCGACGCGCTATTGGCGAAAGTACCTAATGGTAATGTGCGTCTTCATGCCACCGAAATGGGGCAGGGACTGTATGAAAAATACGGTTTTATCGCGCAGGGCGCTATTTTTCAGCATCAAATTGCACAACTTCCTGAGTGTGAAGTGCTTGAACTGGCAGAGGATGAAACGATACGTCCGCTTCGTGAGGATGAACTGCCGACCCTGATTGATAAGGATAATCAATCCCACGGTTTGTATCGTCCCACATTGTGGAAAGACTTATTCGTGAGTGCTGAGTCGCTGCTTGTCTTGGATAAGGCCGGAGAGATACAGGGCTATATGACATTACGTAAATTTGGTCGAGGCAATGTTATCGGCCCGCTGTTAGCTAAAGATGAACAGTGCGCCCGGAAATTATTTTGTTATGCCGCGGCCCTTTTACAAGGTCAGTTTGTCCGAATGGATACCTATGGCCATACCCCTTTTTCTGATTGGCTAGTGACACAAGGCCTCCCGGTTATTGATGCCCCAGTCATGATGGTACGAGGTCTTCCGTGGCAACGCTCACCTGAGGCGATGATCGATTTTAGTTTTATGTCACAGGCGATGGGCTAATGAGTATCGTTTATTGGTCGAGCCGTCAACGTGGCGACATCTGGCAAGCGTGGTTAGCGGCCAATGCCCCTGACCTCCCTTTTTATCAATGGCCTGAAACCGGTGATCCTTGCGAAGTTCGTTACTTAGTGACTTGGGAGATCCCTGAGGATCTTCATAAACGATTTCCAAACCTCGCGGTTATTTTTTCCGTAGGGGCGGGAGCTGACCAGTTTATGACGGCACAAATTCCTGACGGCGTCACAGTCGTAAGAATGATTGAACCAGGATTGGTCGATGATATGGCCGCTTATATTACCTTTTCAGTGGTGAGTCTACATCGCGGCATACCGCGCTATCTTCGTCAACAACAGCAGCAAGTATGGCAAAAACAGGATGTTCCGCCAGCTTCGCGCTGTCGTGTCGGCCTACTTGGGCTGGGTAACTTAGGTCAGGCCTCTGCCCGGGTACTAATGTCACTGGGTTATTCATGCTCGGGATGGAGCCGTACGCCAAAATCGATCGCTGGGATGACGAGTTATGTTGGGGATAACCAATTGGCTGAGTTTCTTAAAGCGTGTGACATTCTTGTTTGTCTACTGCCATTAACGGATCGAACACGGGGCATTCTTAATCGACAACTATTTGATCAGTTACCGCACGGTGCGGGCTTGGTGCATGCTGGACGTGGTCAACACCTGGATCATCAAGCACTGATTGATGCCTTAGAGAGCGGCAAAATCAGTCACGCGGTCGTCGATGTCACCGATCCGGAACCGCTACCAGAAGGTCATCCCTTCTGGACACAGGCAAATCTCTGGTTAACGCCACATATTGCCAGTGAAACACATGCTGAAAGCTCAGTCAGCGTATTACTCGACAACATTCGCCGTCATCAGCAAGGTAAAGCAATGAACGGTGTCGTTGATCTTAATCGGGGGTACTAGTGGACGATTTAAAATGGTTAACATTGCGTCATCAATTACATCAACATCCTGAAACTGGGTTTCAAGAAATCCAAACTTCAGCCTTGATCGCTCAGTATCTTATTGAGTTGGGACTAGAGGTTGAACAAAATGTAGGTAAAACGGGGGTTGTAGGTGTATTGCAGGGGCGACAACCGGGGGAGCGGCTAATCGGTTTACGGGCAGATATGGACGCATTACCGATGGCGGATCAAGGAGAGAGTGCTTGGCGAAGCTGTCATCCAGGAATATCTCATGCTTGCGGGCACGATGGCCACACGGTGATGTTATTGGCAGCGGCTGAACAGTTAGCCCATAACCCCAATTTTGCCGGTCGGGTCTGTTTCATTTTCCAGCCGGCAGAAGAAGGGCTAGCTGGGGCAAAAGCGATGATTGAAGAGGGGTTATTCGAGCGTTATCCGTGCGACGCTCTCTATGCGATTCATAATTGGCCTGAACTGCCGGTGGGGGAATTACGCACGCGATCTGGCCCGATCATGGCGGCGGCAGATCGCTTTGATATTAGGCTGTCTGGAGGCGGAGGACATGCTGCACAACCTCATCTAACCGCTGATACTCTGCTGGCGGCCAGCGAGTTGGTGGTGGCTCTCAATACATTGGTCTCTCGTAAAATTACGCCTCATGAATCGGCACTATTGACGGTGACGCAAATTCACGGCGGTTCTTCCCATAATATGATCCCGGGCGAGGCATCGATCACCGGTACGGTACGTACCTTCACAGCTGCGGCACGAGATATCCTTGAGCAACAAGTACGCATCAAGACTAAACAGATTGGTGAGTCTTACGGATTACAGGCGGATATTCGCTATCATCGCTATTATCCGGCGACCTGTAACACTCCTCGTGAAGCACGACTGGCATTAGAGGCTGCAGAGCAGGCTGGATTGACGGCACAGCCTGCCGAATACCCGGCACTTACTTCTGAAGATTTTTCTTTTATGTTGCAGGAAAAACCTGGAGCTTATGTTTGGTTAGGCTCCGGGCCAAGCCACCCCTTACACCACCCCTGTTTTGATTTTAATGACAAGGTCATTCCCTATGGTGTCCGCTGGTTATGTGCCATCGTGCATAAAGAACTGGGGGAAATATAGGACTTCTTTTTTTAATAAAGCATTTTAACGTCATAAATATTAGCGCCACAGAACAGCGTGATGAACGGCGTAAATAGTGACAGCCCTTACCCTTAATTGAGAGCAGGTATCGATAATGAGTGATATGGTCATGGTAACAGAAGACGATCTCTGGCTGGATCGTCGCACAAAGAGCGTCCCTCGAGGTGTGGTAACCGCCCATCCTTTAGTCATCGAAAAAGCAAAAGGGAGTGAGGTCTGGGATACTGAAGGTAACCGGTACCTGGATTTTGTTGGAGGCATTGGTGTACTTAATGTCGGCCATAACCACCCGGCGATCGTTGCAGCGATAACGCGTCAGTTATCCAACGTCTCGCATGCTTGTTTTCAGGTTGCGGCTTATCCAGGGTATATCAGTCTCGCTGAACGATTAAATCAGTTAGTGGGCAAAGAGGTTGAATGCCAAAGTGTCTTTTTCACCAGTGGTGCCGAAGCGGTAGAAAATGCAGTAAAAATTGCTCGTGGATATACACAGCGTCCAGGAATTATTGCGTTTGATGGGGCCTTTCATGGTCGAACATTATTGGCCTCGACCTTGACGGGAATGAGTAGTCCTTATAAACAAAATTTTGGCCCGTTTGCGGGGGGCGTTTATCGTCTGCCATACCCTAATGAATACCGTAATATTACTGAACAACATTGCCTACACGCGCTTGAAACATTGTTTGCCGCCCAAATTACGCCAGACCAAGTGGCCGCGATCATTATTGAGCCAGTACAGGGGGATGGTGGCTTTCTTCCGGCCCCCCCTACCTTCATGCGGGCATTACGTCAGATCACCGAACAACATGGTATTTTGCTTATTTGTGATGAAGTTCAAACAGGGTTTGGTCGAACAGGTACGCTCTTTGCTTTTGAGCAATCGGAAATTATGCCGGACTTGGTGACCGTCGCCAAAAGTCTCGGCGGCGGGCTACCGATTTCAGGTGTCGTTGGACGCACTGAGATAATGAATGGCCCACTACCGGGCGGGCTAGGCGGAACCTATGGGGGTAATGCGCTGGCATGCGCTGCGGCACTCGCCGTGCTCGATGTGATTGAGGAAGAGAACTTACTCGCCCGCAGTGTACAAGCTGGGCATAAACTTCATCAGCGATTAAACCAGCTTGCAGAAAAATATCCCTGCATCGGGACAGTACGCGGTGTAGGCTTTATGCAGGCGGTTGAGATTGTCGATCCTGATACGGGTAAAGAAGATGCGCCCTTAACGGCTGAGATCCTCAGTGCAGCGTTTCATAAAGGACTGTTGCTGATAAAATGCGGCCTACATCGTAATGTGGTGCGGTTTCTTGCCCCATTGGTAACAACCGACTCTCAATTGGAAGAAGCCTTACACATTTTCGATATGGCCCTTGCTAAAGCCACCGGGCGAGTTTGAGCCTCATTATTACTTAATATTATATCTGGTACTCACAGTATTGCTTTACTGTTAGTATCGGGTATATCAGTATAAAGAAAAGTGACGGCTCTAGAACAGAGGTACTATGAACGGTTTATTAAAACTGGATCGCTTAGATATTGCTATTCTCTCCCACCTTCAAAAAGATGGACGTATTAGTAATGTTAATTTGGCTGATGCGGTCGGCCTCTCGCCAAGTCCCTGTTTACAGCGTGTAAAAAGACTCGAAGCCTCAGGCTTAATTTCCGGTTATCAGGCACATATTAATCTTCCCAAAATTACGCAATTCATTAATGTCTTCACTGAAGTGACTCTCAAAGGTCACCGCCGCGAAGATTTCCAGTGTTTTGAACAAGGGCTTAGTCAGGTCGATGAATTGATGGAATGTCATCTAATCACTGGAGGCTACGACTATCTACTTCGATTCGTCACTCGTACTATCGAGCATTATCAAGAAGTGATTGAAAACCTACTCGATGCAGGGCTAGGCATCGAAAAATATTTTAGTTATATCGTGATTAAATCACCCATAATCAAAAACAGTGTTCCATTGGAAAGCCTCTTGAACAATGCCCTACGTGGTCGAGATATTATTCTCACCGATTAAATACCCTTAACAGGGAAATCCTCAGCGCCGTATTGGCGGACGGTAGTTTTCCCATTTTGTTGGCAAAGAAAACGCCGAAAACCTTGCCGAAACGCAAGGTTTTAGCAATTTTTTGCTCTGCAAAACGGATAACTAATACGCAATACCGTGCGGCCTGATCATTAATGGCTACTCATTCCCACCATAAACTGTGAACAATTTGATGAGCTGGATGCGGATTGGATTTGCTGTTCGTCTAATTGAAAAGCATCACCCGCTGCACTATTCAACAAGTTTTTTTGTGAGACTTCCCCGAGGAGTCGGACTTGATCAGTAGCCAGCAAATGATTATCAACCGCTGCGTTAATCACACTGCAAGTCGCATTAATAATATTGTATTTACCGACGGTAGCGGAATGCGTTAACCAACCCGTTATGCCACCTAGTACCAGCCACATACCGATTACGACAAGTTTTTTAAAAGACATCAATATTCCTTTATTAATTATTAATCACGCGTGCTTCATTCAGCAAGATGAGTGATAAGTATAAGACGTCTCACTCAATGAGGTGAAAAATTTTCTTATCACAACACACGTAGTGATAGGCAGAATCTTCTCATTAAGCAGACAAGGCCGAGATGAAAAGCCTTGAGTTTTCCCGTTAAGGGCTTCGAGTATCTGAAATTAAGGGGTGATGAGCTAAAAATTTTTCTGCATCATCTTGTTGCAACCAAAGTTGTGTTTGCTGGCGTAACAACTCAATAAATTGATTAGCGACACTGCTATTTCGCCCCATACTGGCAGAGACAATACCGACTTGAGTGATAGGAAGCGTTTCTTTAAGATTTAGTTTTTTTAGTGTTTGGCTTTTTTCCAGTAGGGGTAAGCCCGCGGTAGACCACATACTCAACATGGTGGAGTGCTCCAAAAGATATTGCATCACTTCCGGTGATGGACAGTGCAGGACTTTTTGAGGTAACGATAAATTATAGCGAGCGCAAAGCTGGGCGAGGAGTGAGTCTTGATGTGGTTCGTCCCAATCGATCCAAGGATAGGATAGCAAATGTTTGAGTGACGTCGTATGGCGTATGGGATGATTGTTGCTGGCTATAATAAAGTTACCTAGGGAATAAAGTAGCTCACACTCCAAGCCATCTTCGACCACATGATTGCAAAGAGTGATTACCGCAATATCGAGTTCTTTTTGTAGTAACTGGCGTTGTAAATAACGTGGGCGATGTTGTTGCGTAATAATTTTTACTTCAGGATATTGTTGCTGAAAAAGAAGTAAACTTTTCGCTAAGGGTCCATAACTCGCCGCGGCAGTAAAGCCAATACGTAATTGCCGCATGGCACTCCCCAATAAGTCATCAATATCCTCCCTCGCTTGGAGTAGAGCTAGATCAATGTTTTTCGCATGCCGCACTAAAACCTGCCCATATTCATTCAATTCAATCCCTCGCGAATGACGGACTAAAATCGGCATACCAATTTCTGCCTCAAGCTCGGCGATAGTTTGGCTAATGGCCGGTTGCGTCAATCCTAGAGATTTGGCCGCCTTACCAAAACTCCCTTGTACGGCAACCTCTAGCAATACCTTTAATTGCGTTAATTTCATTTTCACGACGAGCTGGCTCCTCTTTTTTAGTGCACTATTGCACAGATTTAGCTCAGTCTTAATAACTAAAGCCATAAAAAATAATTATGATTGAAGTCATTTTTGATTATGGCAGAGTGAAGTTCCTTCTCCTCAAAACGGAATTTGTTTATGACTGACAAATTACATCGAAAATCGTTATTGGCGGTGACATTAGGCAATGGTTTAGAGATCTATGACTTTGCCGTGTATAGTTTTTTTTCCGTTATTATTGGGCACCTCTTTTTTCCAGTAGGAAATGCTACCCTCTCGCTGTTACTCTCAGTGGCAACCTTTGGGATTGGGTTTTTAGTCCGTCCCCTCGGTAGCATTGTCTTAGGACAATATGCTGATCGTCATGGTCGTAAACCGGCACTACAACTTATTTTATTACTGATGGGACTGGGCGGTTTATTTGTCGCAGCAGCACCCACATGGCAACAAGTCGGGATTTGGGGGCCGGTGATACTCATTATCGGGCGGCTGATTCAGGGGTTCTCTGCCGGGGGGGAGATTGGGACTGCGACGAGCTGGTTACTCGAAGCAGGAGAAGGGCAGTCTCGTGGTCAGCGGGTAAGCTGGCAGATGGTCAGTCAAGGCGCCGCCGCCTTAGCCGGGGCGATTATCGGTTTTGTGCTAACACACTCGCTTTCGATGCAAGCACTGTATAGTTGGGGATGGCGCGTCCCTTTTATTATCGGGCTCCTCATTATTCCCCTTGGGCTGATTATCCGAAAAACGCTCCCTGAAACACAACTCACTAATGCTTCAGAAGTGCAAGCAACTTCATCCTTAGGATTGTTACTTAAACAGCATCGACGTCGATTATTTCTCGGTATTTTGCTGGTGATGAAAAGCACGACCAGTTTCTATATTATCGTTTATTATCTGCCAGCCTATATGGTCAATACGTTAGCCTATTCACCCGGTGATTCCTATTGGCTCAGTATTGGTGCGGCAGTGATTACCTTACTTGCGCCACTATTTTTAGGTCGACTTATCGATCGCGTCGCTCATTTGCGTGGCTTAATGCTCAGTAGTTTATGCGTATCAACTTTACTCACATTTCCGATCTTCTTAGCGATCATGCATCACCTTCCACTGTCGATCACCCTTAGCATTGTGGTCGTGGATCAGGTCATGGCAAACTTATACGCGATTGCGTTCTTTGTGCTGGTATTAGAATCCTTTCCTTCTGTCCTGCGTGCCTCGGCGTTATCGATTATTTATGCTTTTGGCGTCACCCTTTTTGGCGGGTTCGCACAGTTTAACGTCACCTTTTTGTTGAATATTTCGCACAACCCCCTCGCTCCGGCAGCCTATTTATTATTTTGCGGTCTGATCTCACTCGCTGCGACCTATTTCTGGAAATCCACACCATTACCACAAGGGGAGAATATTTATGTTAATTAAGGAAATTCTCGACCATGAAGCGGAAATGATAGCCCTGCGTCATGATTTTCATGCTCACCCTGAATTAGGATTTGAAGAGCATCGCACCAGCTCGATCATTGCCAAATTACTGACCGAATGGGGATATCAAGTAGATCGTGGATTGGGGCAAACCGGTGTAGTGGCGACGCTCACTCAAGGGGATGGGCGTAAACGGCTCGGCATTCGTGCGGATATGGATGCATTACCGATGCAAGAGCTGACGGATTTACCTTACGCTAGCCAATATCCGGGGAAAATGCATGCCTGTGGTCACGATGGCCATTGTGCAATACTGCTTTCCGCCGCAAAGTATTTGGCGCAGACACGTCGATTTTCCGGCACATTACATCTGATTTTTCAACCTTCAGAAGAGTCGATTGGCGGCGCGCGGGTCATGATTGAGGAGGGACTCTTTCAGCGTTTTCCCTGTGATGCGGTATTTGGTCTGCATAACTTTCCTCTGTACCCTGCTGGGCAGTTCTTTACAAAACCAGGCCCTTTGATGGCTTCCTCCGATAGCTTTACGGTAACTTTATACGGCAAAGGGGGGCATGGTTCTGCGCCGGAACATTGTCTCGATCCGCTACCTTGTGCTGCCACCATCGTTCTTGCCCTACAAACTATCGTAAGCCGAAATGTTGACCCACAAATCCCCGCGGTGGTGACTGTGGGGAGTCTTCAAGCGGGTACAACGCATAATATTATTCCTGACAGCGTAGTGATGAAAATTAATACTCGCTCGTTTTGTCCTGCTACTCGTCAAAAAATTGAGGAAAGTATCCGTCATATCGTGGCGACACAAGCAGAAAGTTACCATCTCACGGCGAAAATAGAGAAAATCTTCGGTTATCCGGCGACAATTAATCATCCGACTGAAACGGCGTTCGCGTTACAGATTGCAAGACAAACGGTCGGGGACGAACATGTCGGTGATCCAGAGGGGTTAACACCGTTAATGGGCAGCGAAGATTTTGCTTTTATGCTACAGGAAGTTCCTGGTTGTTACCTGTTACTGGGTACTGGGAATGACGACCGGGAAAACTTCTCGGTTCATCATCCTCGTTACCAGTTTAACGACCAGTGTCTTTCGATAGGAGCCAGTTATTGGGCAAACCTTGTTGAAGCCTATTTAGTCTAAGAGCCTACAGCGACCTGCGTCTTTTTGGTCGCTGTGCTTTTACGCCTTCTCGTCGCTGAGTGCGGGAGTGGCGTCAATGGAAGGATGACCGGTAATATCACGACCAGAAGGGCGTTGAAAAATACCTAACTGAAAAAAACCTGCGGTGGCATACATAAATTCAAAGATCTGAGATTGTGTCTCTTCGTATTCGTTCCAAAATACGTTGGAGGTAAAACAGTAAATTTCAATAGGAAGTCCTTCGGCAGTAGGACTCAACTGCCTGACCACAACATACATATCATTACAGATATCTTCGCGCTGACGTAAATAGCTCAAAATATAGCCGCGATAAAGCCCTAAATTGGTGATGCCATGATTCACAGAAAGTGCCAAATTTTGGCGAATGTAATCAGCAATTTTACCCTCAATGAGTGAGGGGTGATTATCGAGTCTTTCTGCTAGCGCAAGCGTAGCAAACCCAATACTGGATTGGTCAATAAAAAAGCTACGCTTAATGCGCCTACCTCCCGAGGCAAACATTGGCTGCCAATTCGTATAGGTCTCGGTAATAAAATTCTTAGTAGGAACTTGTGACAACGTGTTATCCCAATTACGAACCGTAATGGTATGTAACGCAATATCGGTAACTTCACCGCTAATATTGGCGACGGGCATTTCAATCCAATCCCCTAGCTGAATAACATGTGATGACGAAACTTGAATGTTCGCAACCAACGAGATCAGTGTGTGCTGGAACACTAGCATCAATACCGCTGCAATAGCTCCTAAACTGGAAATGATGATGCCCGGTGATTTATTGGAAAGGGTGGCGATCACTAAAATCGTGGCAATCGAGGAAACCACTATTTTGCCGATTTGTACATAACCCTTGATCGAACCCGCTTTAGACCCATGTTTCCGAAAATAAACGTCTTTGGTCGTATCCAGCAACTCATTGATCAGCATGGTAATATTGACAATAAATAATACACCGCAAAGAGTTCTAATTCCTTCAACCAAACCACTTGATAAATCAGGGATCAGTTGTGAAAGAAAGTAAACGGTGATCACTGGAATAACATTAGCCAGCCGCCGGGTAATACGTAAATCTTTCTTCTGCGTATCACGCTGAGCATGAGTATGCAGAATAAAACGTCGAACAATACCGAGTAAAAAAAACTTACAGATAACCGAGGATATAAATCCAGCCAATAACATCGATACGATGGCCAGCAACGAGTAGGTCACAGGGTTATTAAGTACCCAATGCCACAGAGAAATAAGGTCTTGCATAACAGCACTCAACGATGAACAAACGACCGGCGATCATCAATTTTTTTTAAACTTATTTCTAGTCTAAAAATGGGTTAACTTCTTTTCAGGGCGAAAACTGTGGGAAATTTGAGAAAAAGAGGGGGGTAGACAGTTAATTTAAATGAGAAGGGCACCACAATATTTCTCTTCTTGGCCTATCCACCAAATAGTCAGCGAATGATTGGTGCCAGATTCAATAATCAATAGTTCACTATCCTTAAGTATTACTATCCGTTAAGGTTACTCAGTGGTGAGGCAGTTGCCCATCCTGACTCTAGTGCTAATCATCACTTAACTGAACTATCACGGTCATTGTCATGAGTTTGTCATGATCAATTATTATGATTTTCCCCTTCTAACAATAAGGAAAACTAACGGTGAAGTTACGTTCGACACTCTTCTTACTTTTGATGCCAGCTCTCAGCCTCACGACTTATGCCGCTGAACCGACAAGTTGTACGCCAAAATCTTATGAGATGGCGCTGAAATATCAGCAACAATCGGCGGAGATCATGGCATTACAGTTACAAACCTACCGTCTTGCCACTGAACGTTTAGCACAAAAAATTGCCAAAGCCTCCCCGGCGTCTAAGCCGGCGGTAGTGCTTGATCTTGATGAAACTGTGCTGGATAACTCAGCCTTGTTAGTCCGTGATATGCAGCAATGCCATGACTTTACGACTTGGGACACTTGGGGAGAATGGGAAAAGAAAGGTCAGCCTAAGCTAATCCCGGGCGCGAAAGCCTTTCTCGACTTCGCCAATCAGCATCGGGTTAGTCTCTACTATGTGTCTGATCGCAGCCAGGATAATAAATCCTACACACTCTCTACCCTTAAAGCGTTAGGATTACCCCAAGTGAGCGAAGAGAGTGTGTTGCTTGATACTGGGAGTAAAGTGCAACGCCGTGAGTCAATCGAGAAGCATCATCAGATCATTATGTTGCTAGGGGATAGTCTCGCCGATTTCGCCGGAATATTTAAAAATCATAAACCGTCGACGGAACAACGGCAATTAGTACAAGCGCAGCAGAAACATTTTGGCGATGATTGGTTTATCCTACCGAATGCCTCTTATGGATCATGGTCAAGCGCATCCCTCGATAGCGGTAATTTAGGTAAGATTGCACGCTAACGACGCATCATTGAGTCGATCTGGCCACTGCGCAAGCGATACAAACTCTCTTGTCGCATGTGGCTAGATGTCTTATGCCCCAATGTAGGACATCTGCTAACAAGTGATGACCTTAGTAAACTTTGCGAGCGCCTCAAGGCCATCTTTATCAGCAATAGTATTGGTAATGAGCGCGGTGATTTCTGACCAATCACAAATCTTAAACAGGCTACTGCGTTGAAACTTCGTGTAGCCACCCAAGACATATTTCTTCTCGGAGTGTGCAATGATCGCCCGGTCAAGAAAGGCATCCGACGATGAAGGCGTGGAAGGCCCACTCATATTATGAAAACCATCGGTACCGATAAAACAGAGATCAACATTAATATCATTGATCATCGAAACGGCCCAGCCGCCAAATACGGATGCACTTTTTTTCCAGAGTTCGCAGCCTAATCCACTGTGAATATTCGAGTATGCCTCCGACTAGATAGGGCTCCGTAGATAATCACCCATTTGGTAACGATAGTGTTCAGCCTGCCAGTAAGGGGAGGAGGTATCTTGATAGCGGTCATCCTTGACCGAAAGCACCGACATTAATGCAGTGTTTTACATAAAGAGCAGATAATACCGTTGTGCGCGGCAGAAAACATAACATCAGGACGTTCATACTGCTGTTGACAAGCTACGCAATGGTAAACCGTACCGATCGGGGCATCATGCTGATCGTAACGAGGTTCTGTGATCCCATCCTCTTTAGCTTTTAGATAATATCTTCCCCCTGTGACGACGCCCATTATTGGGGTTAATACCGCAGCAACCACCAAGGCAATTAAGGGTGAATAAGGCATTAAGAAGTGGCCGAGCAATCCGAAAAATGCCGCAATCGACAAACCGGCTGCGGCTAAGAATGCCACCATTCCCACCGGATTAAACGCGTAGAGCATATCCTTACGGTATTCAGGATGTTTTGGTGAGAGTTTTAACAGATATTTATTCACTGCAATATCAATGGCTACGACGGTGACCCAAGCGATGGCGAAGTTGGAGTAAAACCCTAGGATATTGCCAAGCACAGAAAACATATCGCCTTCCATCAACGCCAGAGCAATCGCTAAATTCACCAGAACAAATACAATTCTGCCTGGATAATGGCGGCGTAGCCGGGTATAGGCGCTGGTCCATGATAGCGAACCGGAATACGCATTGGTCACATTGATCTTTATTTGTGAAATAACCACCAATACCACAGCGAGTGCTAAGGCCAGCCAGCCAGGTAGCATTTGGTGAAACGCAGCGCTAAATTGTTGCACGGGTTCTGTGCTATTAATGCCCGGTGTTAACGTCAGCAAATAAAAGCCAAGGAATGCACCAATTGCTTGTTTCAATGCCCCTAAAATCACCCAACCTGGACCGGCTGCGATCACCGCTGACCACCAAGCGCGATTATTGTCTGCCGTTTTGGCAGGCATAAAACGCAGGTAATCAATCTGCTCACCAATTTGCATAATCAGTGAGAGACAAATACCTGCACCAAGCATCACCGACGCAATATCGACCCCTTCTTTACCTTGTTGGCCAGTGAAACTGAAAAAATGCTCAGTGATTGAAGGCTGCTGCCAGACCAAATAGACGACGGGGCCTATCATCAAGACTAGCCACAGAGGGGTGGTCCAAATTTGTAACTGACTAAGCGCTTTCATGCCGTAAATCACCAGTGGGATCACCATTAATGTTGACACTAGGTAGCCGAGCCATAAGGGAATATGTAAGCCTAGCTGTAGCCCTTGCGCCATAATGGAGCCTTCGAGCGCGAAGAAAATAAAGGTAAAACTGGCGAAGATAATACTGGTGATCACCGAACCATAATATCCAAAACCGGCACCTCGGGTAATCAAGTCCAGATCGATATTATAACGGGCGGCATAATAGGCAAGCGGAATACCGGTAAGAAAAATAATGATTGCTGCGAAAAGAATAGCCAGTAATGCGTTAGTCGTCCCATAGGCAAAGCTGATGCTGGCCCCGATTGAGAAGTCAGCTAAGTAGGCGATACCCCCTAATGCGGTTATAGCGACGGTGGCTGCGCCCCATCGGCGAAAACTATAGGGAGCATAGCGTAGGGTATAGTCTTCTAACGTCTCATTGACCGACGATGAAGCCTGATTGGCGGGGGTAGTACCGGGTAAAGTGTGATCGCTCATAGTCAACGCCATCCTGTTAGTCATTAATAATACTGCAATTTTTACCCATTACGCTGGATCGCGACGAGAACCGATTCAAGCGTAACGGGTTGCTAAAGGGTGCTGAGTGTTTCGCTGTTCAGTCAGTAGTGGGTACCTGTGCTGTGCGGCGAGCTTGTTGCAAACGGTGTAAGGTAATATTTCTGACGGCGGCTTTACTCTCCGTAATATGGTCAGTTAGCAGGCTGAGTGCCTGCTCCGACTGTTGATGAAAAATTGCGTGAAGAATCGCGCGATGTTGTTGGTAGGTCGCAGTGATTCGATCATCGCGGGTAAAATCTAAACGCCGAATAATGCTGATTTTTTCAGTTAACTCCCGGTGGAGTAAGGTAAATTGTTTATTCTCTGTGGCCGCGACAAGTGCGTGATGAAAGGCTTCATCTTGCAACGCTACTTGTTGCCCCGTGCTAAGCACGGGAGCCTCTATCCAAAAGGCTTTTTCTGCAGCTAAGGCGTGAGAGCTACGCGAGGGGGATAGCGCGCAGAGTCGCTTGACGGCTTCACACTCCAGCAAGATCCGTAAATCGTAAAGCTCCTCGAAATAATCAAAATCGAAGGCTTTGACTTGCCAACCACTGCGAAAAATAACCTCGGCGTAGCCTTCTCGCGCCAAGCGAAATAACGCTTGGCGTACTGGTGTGCGACTGACGTTTAGGCGTTCAGCAAGTTCATTTTCACTAAATCGATCGCCGGGCAGCAGACGAAAGTCGAAAATATCTTGTTTTACCGCGTAATAGACTTTATCGGCCAAGGCCTCGCGTCGCTGTGTGTTAGACGGATGGCTCATGGTTTTCGCCCTCCAGCCACAATAATTTATCACCGGGATTAACCTGACGGCCCGGTTGTGCGGCAATGCGACTGACTTTCCCTGCTTGTGTTGCAGTGATTGTCAGTTCCATCTTCATGGCTTCAACAATGACCAGGGTTTGTCCAATCTCAACAGTGTCGCCCTCCTTGACTAAGACCTTCCAAATATTGCCGCTCATCTCTGCACAAATCGCGTTATCACTTGAGTGCATCTCGTCAGTCTCTGCCGTGACGGTAGGTATGAATGGGGCATCTACCTGTTCTTCCCATCGTGCGACTTCTTGGTCAAAGGCCGCCTGTTGCCGTTGACGAAATGCACTGATCGATGCATCGTTATCAGCCAAGAATTGCCGGTACTCACCAAAATCAAAGGTTGTCTGTTCAATGTTGACCGTCGCGCGCCCCTCGCGAAAATCATCGCGTAACTGGTGTAATGCCTCTTCGGAAACAGGATAAAAACGGACTTGATCAAAAAAATGCAGGAGCCAAGGCTGCTGGTCGGCGAATTGCGGGTTCTTGAGAAATTTATTCCAAATGGGGAGTGTGCGGCCGACTAACTGGTAGCCGCCGGGAGAGTCCATGCCATAGATGCACATGTACATACCGCCAATACCCACCGTTCCCTCGGCGGTAAAAGTCCGTGCCGGGTTATATTTAGAGCTCAATAGTCGATGGCGCGGATCTATCGGTACAGCACAAGGTGCACCGAGGTAAACATCCCCGAGGCCAAGGATCAGGTAGCTGGCGGAAAATAGCGTATCACGAACCGCTTCGCGATCACTCAGTCCATTGATACGTTGAATAAAATCGACATTATTTGGTAACCAAGGCGCTTGTGCGCAAACAGTTTCTTGGTAACGTTCGACGGCACCCAGGGTGGCGCTATCTTCAAAAGCCATTGGTAACCAAACGATGCGTGATGGAACGCTCAAGTTACTGACATCGCCCAGCTCTTCCTCTATATCGAGTAATTGCGAGATAAGGTCGGATTGATTAAGTCGTAAGCTGTCATAGCGGATTTGCAGTGATCGAACCCCCGGTGAAAGCTCCTCGATGCCATCAATGGCACGGCTATTCAGGCTGTTCATCAGCAGATGGACACGTAAACGCAAGGCAATATCGAGCACGTTATCGCCATATTCGATCAATATATAATGGTCGCCGGCTTGACGGTAATCGACCTTTGGGGTGGTCGCGGTCGCAGGGCGTAATGCCAATAGCGTAGCAGAGCCCTGTTCGTCAGCCGTCAATGTGGCAGGAGGGAAGGTTGCCGCGCTTGTTGCTCGCAGTTCATCGATGGCCGTAGATTGTGCGTGTTCACGGGCGACGGCTTCTTGTTGGCTGATCGGATAAAAGCGAATGCTATCGCCCGGTTTGAGTTGCCCCACCTTCCAGAGTTCGGCTTTCGCGATGGTCACAGGACAAACAAATCCACCTAAACTTGGGCCGTCATGGGTGAGGATCACGGGGAAATCGCCCGTAAAATTAATTGCCCCAATGGCGTATTCACAATCGTGGACATTGGAGGGGTGTAATCCAGCCTCGCCGCCATTCGGTCGGCTCCACGTTGGGGTAGGCCCAATCAGTCGGATACCTAAGCGGTTCGAGTTGTAGTGCACTTGCCATGCGCTGGCAAAGAATGCCTCAATACTCTCTTCGGTAAAAAAGTCGGGTGCGCCATGTGGTCCGTACAAGACACCAATCGCCCATTCTGTACCGTAGTGGGGGATCATTGCGGGATCCAGTGCGGTAGGTGGACTGATGGGCGCCGGTGTCGTGCACGCACTGAGCATCGGCTGTGAGAGTGGTAACATATCGGCGACGCGTAACGTGCGTCCCGCGTGGCCGCCAAATTGCCCAAGCACAAAGGTTGAACGACTGCCCAGATAGTGAGGAACATCGATGCCATTACGCACGGCAAGATAGGTCCGACAGCCGCTTTGCGCCCGCCCTAGCGTTAGAGTTTGTCCCGCTTTAACATTGATGGGCTGCCAGTAATCAACAGGGTCGTTATCGAGTCGTGCCGGGCAATTCGCGCCAGTGAGTGCGATGACTACATCGCGGTGAAAGCGCAGCGTCGGGCCTTGTAACGTAAACTCTAGCCCTGCAGCATCGGGATGATTTCCTACAATTCGATTGGCGAGGCGAAAGGCATAATCATCCATCGGCCCTGAAGGGGGAACGCCAATGTGCCAGTAACCAAGTCGTCCTGGATAATCTTGAACACTGCTGTAGGTGCCCGGTTGCAGGACTTCGATAACATTTGCATGAAAAGTAAAACTATCGAGAAAACCTGTCCATACTTGCCCCTCACGGAACACGTCCGTGGCGATGACTTGGCGTAAATAATCGAGGTTGGTGGTAATTCCCTGTAGCTGGGTCGCGGCGAGGGCACACTGTAATTTTTCCAGCGCCGCGTGACGGGTATCGGCCTGGACAATAAGTTTAGCGATCATTGGATCATAGAAGGCAGAGACTTCACTGCCTTGCTCAATGCCACTTTCAATCCGTACCCCCTCAGGGAATACCACCTCGGTTAGTACACCCGGGCTGGGTTGAAAGTTTTTTAACGGGTCTTCGGCATAGAGTCGTACCTCAATAGCGGCGCCTTGTGGCGGACGGCTTAGCCGCTGCCAATCCAATGTATCCCCTGCGGCAACTTTTGCCATACACTCCACTAAATCAACCCCGGTAACGGCTTCCGTGACGGGGTGTTCAACCTGTAGGCGCGTATTGACTTCTAAAAAATAAAAGGCATCTTGCTGGGCATCATAAATATACTCAACCGTACCTGCGCTGCGGTAGTTGACAAGCTCGCCTAAGCGCACGGCAGAAGCGAGCAGCGCCTCACGCGTGCGGGTCGGAAGATGAGGAGCGGGTGTCTCTTCTACCACCTTTTGATTTCGGCGTTGCAATGAGCAATCGCGCTCGCCCAAGGCAATGACTTTTCCTTGGCCATCCCCAAATATCTGTACTTCAACATGGCGCGCATGGGCAATGTAGCGTTCTAAAAACACGCCAGCATCACTAAAAAACTGTTCGCCAAGACGACGTACACTTTCCCAAGCCTCGCTCAGTGCCTTAGCATCATTACATAAAGTTAAGCCGATACCGCCACCGCCTGCGGTACTTTTTAGCATGACCGGATAACCAATTTCTGCCGCCGCGGCGAGGGCATGTTCGAGCGAGTCAAGGAGGGGGGTTCCCGGTGTCATGGGAACTCCTGCTTGGGCAGCGAGTTCGCGGGCACGATGTTTCAGGCCAAACTCTCCGATCTGCTGTGCGGTGGGGCCGATGAAAACAATGCCATGTTCTTCACAGGCGGCGGCGAAAGGTAAACTTTCCGACAGAAAGCCATAACCGGGCCAGATCGCTTGGGCACCACTGCGCTTAGCCGCATCGATAATTTTATCGATGCGTAAATAACTGTCACTGGCTTTATCGCCGCCAAGCGGGAGAGCGACATCGGCTAACTTGACATGCCGAGCATTACGATCGGCATCTGAATAGACGGCAACACTGGTAACGCCCAGACGCTTAAATGTCTGAATCGCTCGACAGGCTATTTCGCCTCGATTCGCAATCAGTACGGTAGAAAACATCTTATTTTTCCTCCTGAGCGGTGAGCCAATGACGCCAACCGCCAAAGGCGGTGATCTCTAGCGCATCGGTTAATTCGGCGGGCTCACAAATAAAGCCTTTCACGATCCTTCCATCCCTTAGCGTTAGGCTACCTATCCCTAATGGGGCAGGAATTTCTGCCACAAACTCCCCAAAGCGAGCGAGTGGAATGTCCCATAGCTCTACGATAATGGCTTTTCCGCTATCGCTGCGCAGTAATCCGGGTTTTTTGATGGGGCCATTAAGCAGGGCAAACAGACGGTAATTTTCAGCAGTTTGGGTCTCTTCAATGAATACCGCATTACGTGTGGTTAATTGATAATTTAAAGGCATACCGGTCAGATGTGCGCCGACAACTGCAACACGGACATGATCAGGGGATGGCGGTAATCCTGCCGCGCTGTGTGGATAAGGTTGACTTGTTGCTCCAAGTGGGAGAGCGAGCTGTTTCTGCCAGCGGCACCCAAATTCAGCTAAGGCACGGTCGTGCCAAGCGCCAGCCAGTAAGGTGATCCCCGCAGGCAGCCCATCATCGCGAAAAGGGGCTGGGAGGGCGAGGGCACTGAGGTCGGCGAGATTGGTAAAGTTGGTATAAAAACCGAGTTGCGAATTTAGCCCAATCGGATCATCGGGCATGGCGGCTAAGCGATGAATAGTCGGTGAAGTCGGCACGATCAATGCATCGAACGGCAGTAAGGTTTGTTGGATCTGACGACTTAATTCCGCACGAAGATATTCGGCACGATAGGCATCCACGGCAGAGTATTGTAAGCCTTGGCGAATCACTTGATAGACCACGGGGTCCATTTTTTCGGGTTGGTCAATCATCTCGCCAATGGCAGCGGTTCGTTCTGCTACCCAAGGACCGGCATAGAGTTGCTCGGCTAGTTGCTGAAAAGGTGAGAAATCGATAGGTTCTAGCTGTGCACCACTCAACTGTAATGCCTCTACGGCTTTCTGCCAAGCACGCTCTGCGTGGCTATCGCCAAAAAAATTCAGGGTATCGGGAATGGCAAAAATGGGTTGAGTACGAAATTGTGCGGGCGCTTTTTGTAAGGGCTGCCGGGAATAGGCCTCCTGTTCATCGTAGCCTCCCGCGATAGTGGCAACATGATAAGCCTCTGCAACGGTGAGTGCGAACAGCGAGATCGTATCATTTAGGCGGCAAGCGGGAATAACACCGCGGGCAGAAAGCCAGCCTTTGGTCGGTTTTAGCCCGACAATATTATTGAATCCTGCCGGTATTCGGCCTGAACCTGCGGTGTCAGTCCCCAAAGAGAAGGCAACTAAACCACGAGCGAGTACTGAAGCTGAACCTGAGCTTGAACCGCCACTAATATAAGCACTATCGAAACTATTACAGACCGCCCCATATGGCGAGCGCGTGCCAACTAATCCGGTGGCATATTGGTCAAGATTGGTTTTACCGATCACAATTGCCCCAGCGGCCTTAAGACGTGCGACAACTTCCGCGTCTTGGGTAGGGGTAACAATTGCCGCCGGACAAGCCGCACTCGTCGGCCATCCAGCGACATCAATATTATCCTTAATAGCAAAAGGGACCCCCCATAGCGGTAGCGAGGGGGAGAGTGTCTGCAATGTGGACAGCTGTTCATCCAACTGCTGCGGTGTAGCAAGCGTTATCCAGGCCGTGTCTTGGCGATCGATCGCGGCAAGGTGCGTATGCAGTAACTGAGCGAGATGGGGTAGACCCTGTGAAGCCTGTTCACGCCATTCTTGAATCGTGTAGCCAAAGGTTGCCGGCATAATTGAATCCCATGTTGTATACAAGATGGGATTCAACAGAGCAATAACTATGCCAAATCGCTATTTCGCTGTTTTAGTTGAGTTTCTCTTATATGGTTGTGGGCGATGCCCCTTAAACCCTCTTGAGCTTGCACTGTAAACTATCATGCTGCCACAGCAATAGTGCAGGGCTGTTCGGTTGCGATCTCCGCAGCCCCGTCAAGGTCAGAACAGCATAACAAGTTAACCCTTAAAAATGGTACGTCAACGTTAGCCAGTAACTTCTCCCTGGTTCATTAATACGGGTTGTAGAGGGGTAACCGAAGCGACTATTACCGGCAAGGTTAAGATGTTCGCTATATGTCTTATTCAGCAAATTATCGATACCGATAGTCAGGGCGAATTTATCGGTAAATTGATAGCGACTGTTGGCCGCGAGGGTGACGAATCCGGCACTGGATCCAAAATCTTTACCCACCACATTACCGTCGTTTTTCGCAACGCGATGCTGGGCACTGACAACGCGAATCAGCCCAGTGGCACTCAATGCGCCTTGCTGCCATGTTGCTCCCCAGCGTGTTTCTAACGGTGGTATTTGTGGTAAGGGACGATGCTGTTGACGGTTTTCGGCTTGGGCATAGCTGACACTAGCCTCAAGTTTCCACTGCTCCGTCCACTGATAGTCGGCACCTAATTCACCACCGAAAATCAAGGCATCAACATTCTTAACATCAGAAATACGTGTTGCAGCCGGGTGATAGCGGAAGAGGATAAAGTCCTCAACCCAACCGATATAGGCGGAGATCCAGGTATTGAGTTGTTTATCGTGATACTTTGCACCGATATCAAGCTGCATGGTTTTTTCTGGTTTCACTTGGCGAAACGCGCCAGAGCGTCCATCCGCGCCATAAGTTGGCGAGAATAATTCCCAGTAATCGGGAAAGCGTTGGGTATAACCCAGTCCGGCATAAAGCATCATTGCGGATTGAGCGGGGCTGTGCTCAACCCGTAAAAAACCGGCAGGTAACCACGTATGGCGCTCTACGGCAGTTGTTGTGCGCCTATCTTTTGCCTGTGCGAAATCAATCCGTGCACCACTGATTAACGAATTGGAGGGATTGAGTGTATACCGTAATTCACTAAACATCCCATAGTCACTAAACTGTGCATCATTACGCCATCCCTGAATCCGCTTACGGCGATGATGATTAGTTTGCATATCTGCACCGCTTTGGAGTTGAGTCTCTCCCCATTGCCAAGTTCCCATCATCCGCCCACCCATGGTTTTACGGCCGACTTCGCTACGCATTGGCATCACCATTCCTATTTGGGGATGGCGGAGTGAGAAATTATCCATGACATGGTCAGCATTATTAACGTAAACATTACTGGTGAATTCGGTGAAGGTTTCGCTGATATTCTGTTTTTGTATTTTAGCGCCGAGACTTTGGCGCTTAAACTGGGACCCATCCATACCTCTACCGGCGTAACGGGCGTTACCATTCCCTTGCCCAGCAGTCACTTCTATTAACGTTGTGGCATCGGGAGTCCAACCCAGCGTTATATCGCTGTTCCATTTTCGCCATTGTGAAGGCACCGTATTACCCTTGCCATCATGATAATCATTGGATCGAGCATGATTGCCCGTGACGCGTAAATAGCCATCTTGATGACCAAGTGTGATATCTGCATTTTGATCGTTGCGTTGGCGTGATGCGCTCAGAAGACTCGCCGTACCCTGTATCCCGGATTGAGTGAAGCTGGGGGGGAGGCGTTCAAAACGTAACGTACCCGCTGAATTCCCGGGTCCCCAAAGGACAGTCTGTGGTCCTTTTATCAGGGTCATTAGGTCAAGGTTCTCTGGTGAAATATAGGAAGAAGGGGCATCCATACGACTGCCACAGGCCCCTAACATCTCGCCATCATTGATTAACATGCGTAAGCGCGAGCCGAACATACCGCGAAAAATGGGGTCGCCGTTGGTGCCGCCATTTCTAATTTGTGAAAAGCCAGGAATAGTGTGTAAATAGTCTGACCCATCACTGGCCGGGAGAGGTTGGCGAGGGGTCTTCGTCGAGACGACAACTTCTAAAGGCGATGTGAGGGGCGCAGAAACAATCAGGGTAGATGGTTGTGTTGCTGCACGAGAAACCCAAGGCAGAGCAACGCTCAGTAATGCAAACGCGAGAGACAAAGAAAAAAAGAGGTGTTGAGACATAAAACGTCCTTTTATGCAGGCGTGAGGATGCCTAGCAAAATGAGCACTAAACGGTCACCTTCAACAGAAGGGGCTAAAGATCAGTATTTCAGGCGTTTAAGAAAAGGGGGGTGCACGAGCATGGCTTGGTAACCAGTAACCGTTGCAGCATAGGCCAATAAATCGCGGGAAGTGGCGAACCACAATAGGCGCGTAATGATGTAAAAGTGTCAGGAGAATAAGTAAGGGGATAACCGGAATATGCGCCCACAGCGAACAATATCCGCATGCTAGAGTGTCGAGCTGCTGACCTTCAATAGTTTCGGCTAATGGTTTCCCTGAGGTCGTTTCGTTAAGGCAGTGGTCACTGATCATGACAGCGAGGGGGGCCGACGAAGGAACAGGCGAAATGTTACGAGTAATGTGGCTCGAAACGGTTGGTCCCATAAAAAGCAACGCGAGGGTTAGCATCGCGAGTTGAGCGGTCCAACGCTGAACAAGAGAAGGTAGGTGCAAATTGGTCATCCTTTAACATATTGCCCGGCCATAGTACGGCAAAACAGGAAGGGTGACTACCTCTCTTAACCTGTTATCGAATTTATCGTGGTGATTCACGAGCTTAATGAATGAATTAATGATAAGTTTATTTTGATACATTTATTAACCTGTCTACTTAATAAGAAATAAAACGTTATGCAACATGCTGTATTTGCCATTTTTATGCTGCTCGCTGTATTGCTTATCGGTTGGGGAGTCGGTACGCAACTGCCCCTTTCTCTACGTCAACTGGCGATAAAGTCGTTAAGCTCGATTGTCCTGCTACTCCTTCTAAGCATGGGGCTGGATTTTGCGGAGGTTTTCAGTCAAAGCCAAATAGGGGGCACGATTATTTATCATGCTGCACTGCTCGCGGGCTTAACTACGCTGATTACCGGTGGACTGTTATTTCGCAAACCGAACGTTGTGAAAAACCAAACAGAATTACCCTCTTTACTGTCGGCATTTGGAGGGTGTTTGAAGGCGATCTCAGCGTTTATTCTGGGATTGGCAATCGGTCATTTTACCCATTTCACGTTAGGCGTAATTGGATTATCGAGTAACAGTATCCTTTATCTTATGCTGTTTTGTGTGGGGATCGATTTAGTCGGCTTTAGAGTGACAACGTTAACTCGTCAATTAGTTACCGTACCACTGCTCGCGCTACTCGGTTACGTAATAGCGGCACTTCTTTTTAGTTCTATCACTAATTTTACCTGGCAGCAGTCATTGCTCGTCGCCAGTGGATTGGGATGGTTTTCCCTGTCTGGGCCAATGGTTCATCAGTTAGTGGATGTGCAAATGGGAGCCTTAGCCTTTATGACGGATTTTTTTCGTGAATTATTGAGTATCGTCTTTCTTTATTTTTTTGGACGACGTCAACCCCTTGCCGCCGTAGGCTTAAGCGGCGCCGCAGCGATGGATTCAGCATTACCCTTTATCAAGCAAAATTGTGATGCCGCCTATATTCCTTATGCCATCTTTAGTGGGCTAGTACTGACATTAACCGCTCCCTTTTTGATCACTTTGGTCGCGACCTTACTATGAGAATCTGGCATCGTTATTGCTTGACTGTCGTGCTGATCCTGCTGGCGAGTCCCGTTTGTGCAGCACTTAACGGTCTGTTGCTGACACCTCAAAATGGTCAGCCAGCACGCCATTTACTGGTACTCCTGCACGGTTATGGCAGTAACGAACAAGACCTATTACCCATCGCCGACTTCCTGGCCGCGGATTACGCGGTCGTGAGCTTAAGGGCTCCAATTGCGCTGGGGGGTGATCATTACGCTTGGTATCGGGCAGGGGATCTTAGTCAGTCAGATATTGACGCGGCAAGCGGTCAGGTGATCGTGAGAGTCAGGCAATTACAACAACAATTGGCGATAAGCCCGGCACGAACACTCTTAGCGGGCTTTAGTCAAGGCGCAGTGATGGGGTGGAATATTGCGTTTCACTATCCGACTTCTGTTGGGGCGATAGCCATCTTTAGTGGGCATCTTCCCCCCAGCCTACCGCATACCGCACCTTTAGGTCTGTTGCCCAGTGTATTTGTCGGTCATGGGCGAGCTGACGAGAGGATACCCTTAGCACTGGACGAACAAGCAGTAGCGAGTGCTCAAAGATGGGGGTATAGCGTGGCTTTTCATCGTTATGCCCAACAAGGCCATACCATTAGCTCCCCAGAGTTAGAGGATTTCAAGCACTGGGCGCAGGCCTTTACGCCTCAAACATCTGATTGATGGAAGAAGATGGGTATGAGCCGTTGAGTAGCTGTACAAATTCGTGCTCTGCGCGCTCTACCGCTATTAAAAACTGCTCAGGGCTGAAATTTTTTTGTTGTTGTGTCACGTAAGCAATCGCTAATTCTTTGCTAGTAAAGCGTTGAGTAGAAAACATAGCCAAGCTCCTTAAGTTATTCTCAGCAGTGTAGAAGGGGTTATTGAAGAAAGAAAATGGCTTTTGAAAATGAATATAATTGGTAAAACCTTATAAATTTTATCGTCCTTCAGTCTATAAACAGTTAGGCAGCCCTTTTAATCAAAGAATCTGCATTGAAAGTCGACTATAGTCAGCGGTTTGAATAAGATTTACTACTTAGCGGGGTGCTTTTTCTTACTTGGTACATTACGCTTAGTTTTGGAGAAGAGGGAAATCAGTCTTTTGCTGATTAATTCTGGAGTCAGTTGATGAGTAAAAAAATTATTTTTACTGTGTTAGTCATGATAGCAATTGTTTCATTGGCGGTTTTTTTCCGGGTACAGAATCAAGACTTATTACTGCAAGGTGAAGTGGATGCCCCCGAAGTCATTGTTGCCTCTAAAGCAAAAGGCCGAGTGGTTGAGCGTTTGGTCGAGCGAGGGGATGATGTTAAAGCGGGACAGGTGATTATTCGCCTTGATGCTCCTGAGCTGATTGCAGAATTAAAAGCGGCAGAAGCAGCGCGTGATCAAGCTAAATACACTCTTGAAATGTCACAAAATGGCACACGTAAGGAGAGTATTCGTCAACTCACGGCTGCACTTGAGGGTGCGCGGGCTGATTATCAGAATGCAGAAGAAAACTATCGTCGTAACCAAAGCGTTGCGGCAAAAGGGTATATTTCTGCACAAGATCTTGATAATGCCCGTAACTCAAGGGATACCGCGCTACATAATATGCAAAGTGCTCAAGCCAACCTCGATGAGGGCTTGCATGGCGATCGTTGGGAGCAGCGCGATGTTTACAGCGCACAACTACAACAAGCGGAACAACAATTAGCGGAAGTCCAAGCTCAGACTGATGATCTAAATGTTAAAGCGCCTGTTGATGGTGAAGTCGGGCCTATCCCCGCAGAAGTGGGTGATTTATTAAGTGCAGGCAGTCCGCTGGTGACCTTAGTTCGATTACCGCAAGCCTATTTTATTTTTAACCTACGCGAAGACATCCTTGCCCATGTTCGCAAGGGCGATGTGATCCACCTTCGTGTTCCGGCGCTTAATAATCAGATCATTGAAGCCCGTGTCCATTACATTGCGCCATTGGGTGACTTCTCAACCAAAAGTGCCACGCGGGCAACCGGGGATTTTGATCTAAAAACCTTTGAAGTACGTTTATGGCCAACTAAACCCGTTAGCGGCTTACGTCAGGGAATGAGTGCGTTATGGCAGTGGAAACATTAAAGAAAGGCTTTCGAGCCTTTCGTCGAGCCTTCAATAGAGAAATTCGCATTAGTGCGCGAAAACCAGCGATACACTGGTTAACCTGGTGTTTCCCGTTGCTACTTTTTTGGTTACTGAGCAGTAATTTTTCAGAAGGCACTTTAATGAATTTACCGGTGGCGGTGATCGACAACGACCATAGCCAATTGTCTCGGGAATTGATTAGAAAACTTGATGCCAGTCCGCATGCAAAGCTGACCGAGTGGCAAGGGGGACTTGCTGAGTCCTTACATAAACTGCGTACCGCGCAGGATTATGGACTGCTTTACATCCCGCCCGACTTTGAAAAAAATGTACTCTCAGCGCAACAACCGAAGGTCGCTTTTTATTACAATGCGTTGTATTACGGAGCGGGGCTATACTCCACCCAAGACTTTTCCGGGTTGATTACTGCATTGAACAGCGAGTACCGTAGTGCTGTTGAGGCAAAGATTGGTAAAACGGTTCCGAGCTTACCTTCCGTTTCGTTGGTTTATCGTAGCTTATTTAACGCCAGCGGCAGTTATATTTACTATCAACAATTCGCTGCGACGATTCACTTAATTCAGCTGTTTGTCGTGACCACCATGATTTATGTCTTGTCACGCAGTAAGCCGCTTATCTATTCTGATCGTTTTGGTTGGACTTTACTGGGGAAACTCGCGCCTTACACTCTGGTCTATACCACGATTTTAATGGGGGAGATTGCGCTTTTGGTATGGGTATTTTCAGCGCGCTTTGTCGGTAATCCTTACTATATGTTTGCTGTAGCGTTCTTCTACATAATGGCGGCACAGAGCTTGGGGTTGATGCTATTCACCTTCACGCGCACGGCGATCAGCGCGTATACATTGATGGCTATTTTTGTCACCATCGCGTTGGCTTTTTCGGGGTTAGGGATGCCGGAACTGTCAATGCCTCTGCCCGCGCAGTTTATTGCGAATCTCGAACCTCTTACACATGCCTTATATGCCATGTTTGATTTGTTCATTCGTAAAGTGCCCGCTCGACCGGTGATCAGTGTTTGTGCACTGCTTGCGGTGTATCCGATTGTGGTCGGATTACTGGTGTTTCGTCGCTTACCGAAGCGGTTACGGGAACAAGAGGCGATGGTATGAGTAGCTATTGGAGTACCTTTAAAAAGGTATTGGCAGGGATGCTGGAAAAGCCAATGTGGGCGATGCTATTACTGTCTTTATGTATTATTAGTATGGTCTATGCTAAGGGGTCGGTATGGGAAATGCCGATCGGGGTGGTTGATTTAGACCATAGCTCGGCAAGCCATCTACTGATTCGTAACTTAAATGCCAGCCCCAAGCTCAGTATTGTTAGTTATGATCAATTGGACCAAGCTCAGCATGATATGGGCTATCGCAAATTATTTGCGGTGATTGAGATCCCTGTTGATTTTGAAAAGAAGATGCTGTCCGGGATTAGTGTTGCTATTCCTGTGTTTGGTGATGCCACTAACCGTCTCCCTAATGGTCAGATCCAACAGAACGTACTGGCTGCGTACCAGCAAATGCTGACCCAATATGAAGTTGAATTGATGATGAAAAATCAATTTACGCCTTCACAAGCCAGTGTGGTGCTAAGCCCAATGACCGGCTTAACTTTGCCGTTATTTAACCCAGGGATCAGTTTCGCGGCGATTATCTTTCCAGGGCTTCTGGTTATGTTATTGCAACACTCACTGCTTATTGCGAGTGTGCGGGTCTGTTTAATGATGAGCAGTGGCGGACGACCTAAAGTCTCTGTCGTGCTAGGCGCACTCTCTGCCCTTGTGCCAATCTGGTTATTTTTATCCATCGTTTTATTCGCGTTATGGCCGTGGGTGTTAGGCTATAAGCAGGCAGCATCTATTCCTGAAATTTTACTGATGACGTTCCCTTTTCTTCTAGCCGTTCTGGGGCTGGGGAGACTACTCACCGAATGTATTCGCCGTGTGGAAATGGTTTACTTGACCCTATCCTTTATCACCACGCCAGTATTTTACATCTCCGGAACGATTTGGCCGTTACAAGCAATGCCGGCACCCGTTCGCTTTATTTCGAGTATGTTTCCTTCAACGTGGGCGATCAAAGCTATTGCCGGGGTTAACCAGATGGGGCTTTCGTTGCGTGAAGCATTGCCTGATATCTGTATGCTACTGCTGCTTTTCGTTTTTTATAGCTTGCTCAGTCTTATTCTGACCGTTTTACGCGATAGACGCCTGCTCAGTAAATTAGTTCATCGCGGTACGCATCATTAATAGCAATATCTCGCAGATGGCGCGCCGTCTGCAAGATACAGGCATTGCTCTGGCTATTAACCATCAATCAGTGGTGCTTTATGATGTTCCAATAATTGTTGAAGATCTTCCACCACAATAGTTAACTTTTCGGGGGTCGGGAGTTGACTAATTTCCAGACAATAACGTTGTAATAATCCCTGTAACTGTAAAAAGGCGCGCTCTCGTTGGAGTGCCAGCTTGCTGGTGGACAACAACGTTGCACAATCTCTAATTTCTTGGTGAAACTCCGTTAAGCCTGGGAAATTATGGATAGTGATGGCATTAATCCGTCGATAAATAATAATCAAATTAATCGCCAGCTGGTAGCGAACCAAATGACGGTTATCGAGAGTGATGAGCTGTAGCAGTTGATCATACAGCGCACTAAGATGATTTCTTTTACGCCGTTGTGGATTGGTGGTCAGTGTCTGCAATGCAGTCACTAAAATATTTCTGATAAGCGCATTGGCAATATGCATTTTATGGAGATCAGGAATGATGGCGATGATCACCAGCGAGACGATGGCGCCGACAATTTGTCCCAGCCCGCTGTCTAGCGTATGGCTGAAGTTGAAGACTTCAGGGTTATTAATCGGAATCAGATTAAAAATAAACATTAATGATGCCCCACTGCCCACTATTTTATATTGAACCGCGAGGGCGAGAATAAAGACGACAAGGCCCAGTGCTATAATCAATAGCAGAAAACTCTGTTGGGTCGCAGGTAAGATCACTAAATAAAAGAGCATGCTAATCGGCAAAATGTAAATCATACCGTAGACAAAATCGAGACCTAAGGCTTTGGGACTCTCCGCCCGCATCGCTAGAGTGGTGACGATACTGGCAATAATCAAAAAGCCACTGATCGCGTTCGGGTCCATCACCAACCAAAGGATACAGCCACTGGCAGTGGTGATAAAGGTCCGCACGGCGTTGATAAAAGCATGCTTACGCTGCGCGCTACGTGCGGTAGAAATGGCATACCGCTCAATAATCTCTATTTCGATCTGATGTAACGGTTGATGAGAATGCAGACCACGTAACAAAATACGTAGCTCTTTCATTGCTTTAAGCCAAGCACTTACTGAATAAGGTGTCTGTTCGGCAGGAAGCTGATGAATGAGAAACGTGAATTGGTGTAATTTTTTATTTAACTGTTCCACAGTCTGAACATCATCTTGGAAAAGCAGATACCAATGACTACTGTATTTATCCGGACGTTGTTGGAAGTATTGATGTGTTTCATAGGTTAGGGTACAGAGGTGAAACAGAATACCGTTGATGCCTTTTAACCGACGATGCAACATGCTCGAATAATGTGAGGACTCCATGCGTAATGTTTGGCGCATGGCTTGCAGGGCCTTAGCTTGAGTAAGACGTTCACGAAAATGACTTTCAAAGCTATTTGCCTCGTCTTGGGTAAAGCATTGTGTGAGCAACTGATAGCAATTGAGGGGTAACTCTGCGACGCGTTGGTCGATGGTGCGTTTTATCGACCGCGGGAGGAAAAGTAGATCAGAAAAGATCAAACAGAGTAGGCCCAAGGTAATTTCAAAAAAACGATAAAGGGCGATTTGTACTACATCATCCGGTGTCTGCCAGGCGGTTATTAAAATAATAAATACACTGTAGCCGGCTAAGCCAAATGCATAACTGATTTCTTGTTTAACAATGGTAAATAGCCATGAAAAAAAACCGGCCCATAGACAACAGGCGAGCAGGAGCAGCACGGGTGATCGGCTAAACAATATCATAATGACGACACCGCCAACACAGCCAACTGCGGTACCAATTAACCGTAAAAAACCACGAAAACGCAGTACACCACTCATTGGCTCACCGCCACTGGCAAAAGCGGGAGATGCCGCAATAATCGCCACGGTCATCATTGACCATTTTGGCGTATCTAATTGCAGTATAAAACTCAATGCGAGTGCGAGGAGCAGCGCACAGGTTGTCTTACAGGCAAAGCGCAGCCGGTAAAAAAGTGAATTATGCATTATTTTGTAATCTAAAAAATTTTAGAAAATAGGGTTTTTGCCTGCTGGCAAGGGTAATGGTAATTAAGAAGAGGCTTAGCGGTTTGACAACATGGTGGCGTTTCCACGAGTTAATGTGGGAGCTATATTACGCATTTCCAAAAAAAGTGAAAGTATGACGCTGATCAAAAAATAGATATTTTTTTGTGGCGATTTAATTTATTTATCGTTGTTCGGGAAATATCAGCCTAGATCGCTCCTTTGCTCCTTTATCTGTAAACTGAGTGGCAAGGATGGGAAGACTCATTTCAGCAGTAAAAAACAAATATTGCATCGATATGAAGGTTCTACCTTCCCATTATTTTTTCGCCGCGAGTCCAACGCCCCTGTCGCGATATAAAAGAAATTGCTCTGACGGCGCTATTATCTCCCCTTATTGATGGCTGAAACCCTAGATATTGGCTTTTCTGAGTGAATCAATGGACTGAAAATCCTGCTAATTAGTGATTATCTAATTGATAATTATATGGAATTATTTTTTTGCAGCGTGTCTACAACATTACCCTTCGATAGACTGGCAGAACTCGCAGGGTATTAAGCCGATAAAGATGTGTTGATTGAGTCGTGATTTGTGTTGAAAAGAAGATCAAGTCATCACTCTGTGGGGAAGGTGTAAAGTAAGTGGAGTCAGTCACGACAATTTGGCGATACGCAGAGTAAAAAAAACGCTGACGGGAAATACAGTCGCCTTTATTGATAAGAATTTTTCACTATCGTAGGGTGTCGCGTGCGACACCCTGAGGGCGAACGTCGCTGTCGAGCAACAACGCATAAGGTGATGCCTTATTCGGCGACGTTTCGCCGCCGGAAATAAAATCTTATCGATTGAGATTGAGTCAGCGACTTTTATAATTAGGCTAAACACTCGGCAAAAGGACCGCTGATCCCTTTATTGCGCGGGAAATCTAAATCCCCCCATTTGCTGGTGGTGATACCTAAATTTAATAGTGATTCCAGTAAAGTCACCGCAGCACTGACGCCATCAATAACCGGTATTTCAAGCGTTTCACTTAATTCTGCGGCAAGATCCGCCATTCCCCCACAACCTAAAATAATCGCGCCGACGTTGTCTTCCTGTTTTGCCTTGAGACAATAGTCACGTACTTTTTGCTGTGCGGTACCACTACCATCTTCTAAGCTCAACACCGGTAAGTCGATGGCATGAATTGCGGCACATTGCTCATAAAAACCGTAGCGGTGCAATAGGTGGCGCGCAATAATCACGGTGCGCGGGAGTGTCGTGACAATCGAAAAGCGTGTCGCCACTAGGGTAGCAACGTGCATGGCTGCTTCAGCAATACCGATGACCGGTCCTTTAGCTAATTCACGAGCGGCTAATAACCCCGGATCGCCAAAACAGGCGATAATATGGCCTTGTACGCCTCGCGCTTCTCCCGCACGGATCTGCTGTAAAATTCCAAGGGTGGCGACCGCTTCATCGAAATGCCCTTCAATTGACGGTACCCCTTGGTGGGGACAGACAGCATCAATGTCAAGGCGATCTCCAGCAATGTGACGAGCAGTTATCGCCATTGTGTCAGTCATGGCTTGGCTGGTGTTAGGGTTTATCAATTGAATCCGATGGCGGGGCATAATGTCTCCAAAGTGAGCAGGGGGATGCTAGCTAAATGTGCAAAAAAGGCTGCATTGCACTGTAATGAATCTTAAGGGGTGACTGCAAGTTGTAATTTTTGCTCAAACTAGGTGCCTTTTTTTCCATTTTTTACTTGTGTAGGGCGGTGGGATAAGCGATTGAAATTTTTATTTCAATAAAAGCAGTATTGGTATGTTCTTTGCAAATTTGAGTCATCAGATCGATTTCGTTCACGAGGATTGCATAATGGCTCACCCAGATTCGGTATCACAACAGCATTATCCTGCCAGTTACAGCCCGAAATTGACCAATGAAGATTTGGCTCCGGTCAAAAATCCCCACTGGTCTTGGTATAATATTTTTTCATTTTGGATGTCCGATATTCACAGCATGGGTGGCTATGTCGTTGCGGCCAGTTTTTTTGCTCTAGGTTTAGCTGGCTGGCAGGTTTTACTCTGCCTGCTGGTGGGGATCTGTATTGTGCAGATTGCAGCAAATCTCATTGCGCGCCCTAGCCAAATGACGGGCGTACCTTATGCGGTGGTGTGTCGCCAAGCATTCGGTGTATTTGGGGCGAATATCCCAGCGGTGATCCGTGGACTCATTGCGTTTGCTTGGTATGGTATCCAAACGTGGTTAGCCTCAAATGCCTTATTACTGGTTCTCCTCAAATTCTGGCCAACGTTAACGCCGTTAACCGTGCCGCATTTTGTTGGTCTTTCAGCGTTAGGCTGGATCTGTTTTGCGGTGATGTGGTGTGTGCAAGCCCTAGTGTTTTGGCGTGGCATGAGAACGATTCAACACTTTATCGATATTGCTGGGCCAGCGGTTTACATTGTGATGTTAGCCCTCGCGGTCTGGATCGTCTCGCAGACGGGCTGGACAGGTATTTCACTAACACTGTCTGATAAAACCTTGACTGTTTCACAGCAGACTTGGCAGATGATCACCGCAATCTCTTTGGTCGTTTCCTATTTCTCAGGGCCGTTACTGAATTTTGGTGATTTCGCGCGTTACGGTAAATCAATGAAAGAAGTGCGCCGTGGCAACCGTTGGGGTCTACCTTTTAACTTTTTGCTCTTTTCTGTCATTACTGTAGTGATTGTGTCGGGGACTAAAAATCTGTATGGCCAGATGATCACCGACCCGATCGAAACGGTAGCACACACCGGCAATGGTTTAGTTATGGCGCTAGCACTGTTAACGATGATTGTCGCCACGGTCGGTATAAATATTGTTGCCAACTTCGTATCACCGGCGTTTGACTTCTCAAACTGTGCGCCGCAAAAAATCAGTTTCCGTATGGGAGGGATGATTGCAGCCGTTGGTTCAGTGTTATTAACGCCTTGGAATCTTTTCCAATCTCCAGAATTAATCCACTATAGTTTGGATGTGCTGGGAGCGTTTATCGGGCCATTGTTTGGTATTTTGCTTTGTGACTTTTATCTGATCAAACGTGGAAAAATTGAGGTTGATGAGTTGTTTAATGCGACAGCACAAGGGCGTTACTGGTATCAAGGTGGTATTAATGTGCGGGCGGTGCTGGCGTTAGTCCCGGCAGTGACCATTGGGCTTATCATTAGCTTTATTCCGAGCTTACATGAAGTGGCGAATTTCAGTTGGTTTATCGGTGTCGGGATTGCCTCAGCCGCGCACTATCTTCTCCATGCTCGTGAGGCAGTGGAACATCCCGCGACACCGCAATCTCTTGCGCGGTTAGTGACAGGTAAAGAATCCTAAACCTGATGTTTATCGCATAGTCGCTACACAAAACTAGCGTTATACTGCGCATCCCTTATTTTGTGGATGTCGCAGTTAATCATGATCAACACAAGCGATTTTATTGAGCAGTTATGTGAGCAGGGGTGGTACTCCCAGCAACAAGTTATCCCGGGTGAATGGGTGACTGCCTTGGCCGATCTCTGCCATAAACGGACTTTTTTACAAGCGGGTATTGGCCAAGGAATAAAGAATCTTATTAATGAAGCCATCCGCTCAGATAGCATTAGTTGGATTGATGCAAGTGAAACGGACCCTGCCGTAAAATATTATCTGTCGCTGGTCGACGAAATACAGCAACTGCTCAACCGTGAATTCTATTTAGGATTAAATGGTTTTGAAGGGCACTTTTCTCGTTACCCACAGGGTGCTTTTTATAAACCGCACTATGACTGCTTTGCTCAAGATAAGCGGCGTGCAGTGACTCTGATCTTCTATATTAATCAGAACTGGCGTCCCGATAATGGTGGCGAGCTCTGCTTACATCTTCCTGAAGGCCAAAAAATTATTGAGCCGGTTGCCGGAAGCATGGTCTGCTTTCTTTCTGAACAAATTCTCCATGAAGTCTTGCCGACCCACGTAGAAAGGATGGCGTTGACCGGTTGGTTTGTTCGTCATCAAGGGCAAGATTACTTTTACAGCTAGTAAAATACTGGAAAACGCTCTGGTAATTTTCCGAACCGTGATCAGCGTGCCATAATAGTGACTTGATTTTTTTATGTGGCGAATTTGCCTCGATCTTTTCACTTAGAAATTTTATGGAGTCGTTGTGTCACAAACGAAAACTGAACATCTCGGATTAGCTCAGCTTGCCTTAGCCATTGGTGGTTTTGCCATTGGTACGGGTGAATTTGCGATTATGGGATTATTGCCCGATGTGGCACATGGCTTAAACAGTTCAATTACCCGGGTAGGGGATGCAATTAGTAGCTATGCCTTAGGGGTTGTCGTCGGTGCGCCATTGATTGCGGTTATCTTCTCCCGTGTTTCACGCCAGCGTTTACTCATAGCATTAATGTGTCTTTTTACTTTGGGGAATGTGGCCAGTGCCTTAGCACCTGGTTATCTCTCTTTTGTTCTAATGCGGTTTATTACCGGGTTACCCCACGGTGCCTATTTTGGTGTGGCCGCTTTAGTCGCTGCATCGATGGTTCCTGCACACCAACGTGGTAAAGCCATTAGTCGGATGATGTTGGGCTTGACGGTGGCCACGCTACTCGGTGTACCGGTGGTATCGTGGATTGGCCATCATCTGAGCTGGCAATGGGCATTTTGGCTAGTGGGTGGCTGTGCGGTCCTTTCATTACTAATGATTATTCGCTATGTCCCGTTTAGCCAAGGCGATAGCGCGGCTCATCCACTGCGTGAACTAACAGCGCTAAAAAAACCTCAGGTTTTATTAACATTACTGACGGGCGCGACCGGTTTTGGCGGTATGTTTGCTGTATTTAGTTATATTACACCGACGATGATTCACCATGCGGGCATGAGTGAAGCACAAATTCCTTGGGTCATGGCCGCTTTTGGATTGGGGATGATTGTGGGTAGCTCGCTAGGCGGTAAATTTGCTGATTTAGGGGTCAAGAAAACAATTGGTTTTTCCTTATTATGGAATATCGCCATTATGGTGCTCTTCTGTTTCCTTTCACAATACGTTATCACCGGCTTCTTCGCGGCCTTCTTGATTGGTACAGCAGGGCTATTGATCCCTTCCTTACAAATTCGTTTGATGGATGTTGCCGGTGAAGCGCAGACGTTAGCCGCGGCGATGAATCATTCTGCGCTTAATTTGGCTAATGCTCTTGGTGCATTTTTAGGGGGACTAGTTATAGATGCGGGCTTTGGCTGGATTTCAACGGCATGGGTCGGTACGATCCTTGCTGTGATGGGGTTAGTGATTTTCTTACTGTCACTTCGGGTGAAAGAGTAACGATCATCCCGGTCCCCATAGGGGCCGGGAAATCATCGGACTACAACTTATGTTTTTGACGGCTACGACGTAACCGGACACCAATCACTATCAGAATAAGGATAACGATACCGACGGCAATACCCGGTACCATGTAAGGTTGTGCTGCAGCTAAAAACGGTAATCGTCCGCCTTTACGTATCCATGCGACGTCTCCGGCTTGTACCGTCACCTGTGGATTACCGTAATTATGCAAAACATAATTACTGATATCGGCCACTTGTTGGTCGGTCAATTTATCCACGTAAGACGGCGAACTGAATCCCGGCATTAAGACATCGTGATCTTGGGTGGTGCGTCTGACCCCAAAAAGAATCGCAGAGATAAGGTTATCCGGGTGGATCATGCCGGTTGCCGTATTATGGAACAGGGAAGGGTAGTCTTGATTTTGACTGCCCGCGCCGTCCGGTTGGTGGCAGCTAGCACAGTTACCACTAAACAGCTTGGCTCCGCTATCTAAGGCATTATAAGCATTATTTGGAGCATCCCCACGCACTTCGCCTTCCACACTGACCGGTTTACCATAACTATAAGCCGGGGTGCTTTCGCCAGGGGTACGGATCGGGGTGGTTTGTTTTAAATAAACGGCAATAGCGTGCAAATCGCTGTCTGGGAGATACTGTAAGCTATGCTCCACCGCTTCGGCCATTCCTGCGGCTGCTTGGTTTTTACCTACGGCACGACCCGTTTTCAGGTAACTCACTAGCTCATCTTCACGCCAGCCACCGATACCACTGATAGGATCAGATGTAATATTGGGAGCATACCAACTGCCTAATGGCGCACCCGCTAAGGCTTGATCCTGTTTTTCTGACATCAAAAAGTTACGAGGAGTATGGCAGGTATCACAGTGTTCAAGGCCATTTACCAAATAATTACCCCGATTCCATTCGGCACTTTGATTATTATCGGCTTTAAACTGCGCTGTACTTCCAAAAATGGCATTCCACGCCCCCATACTAAAACGTAAATTGAAAGGGAAAGGAAGTTTGGTTTCAATATTGGGCTGATCAACCGGTTTAACGTCATGCATAAAGTAGGCATAGAGCGCATGGACGTCTTCATCGGTCATTAAGTGGTAGGAGGTATAAGGCATGGCAGGATAGAGATGTTGACCATCAGCCCTGATACCTTCACGTATTGCTCTGGCGAACTGAGCTTCAGTATAGTGACCAATCCCTTGTGGTGACGGAGTAATGTTGGTCGAATAGATAGCCCCCATTGGCGAGGCAATCGCGTAGCCGCCAGAAAATGCTGTCTTGCTGCCAGGCGCTGTGTGACAGGCTTGACAGTCTGAGGCAATCGCCACTTGTTCACCGTGGGCAATTAAGGCCGCACCGTTATCTTGCTGGGCATCCGCGTAAGCCAACGGGGTGGTGAGTAAAGCCAGTAAGCAGGTCAGTGTTTTATTAAGACGAAAAATCATACTGTCCCCTTAAGGCGTTGAGCCATATCATGTGCCGCTTTTAAACCTAAGGCAGCCATTGTTAGTGTACTGTTGACAACACTTGCTGAGGGAATCGCGCCGCCACCGGGTAACCAGAGGTTTTCGTGATCAAAGCTACGACAGTTACCATCGACAACGGCATCCTTTGCCGATGCGCCCATGATGGTGCCACCCATAATATGGTTATTGGCATTAAGGCTAGTCGTGATAGTGAATTCTTTACCGTTAAATAATGTGCCGATATGGCGTAATTGCTCATGGGCTGCATCAGCGCCTTTGCGAACATAATCACCGACATCATAGTGGATATCTGGGCAAGCTAGGCCATGTGCATCTTTACGATCTGCGCTGAGCGTTAATCGATTTTCAGGGTCTGGTAAAGGCTCAAGACTAATTGAGAGGTCAACGCCGTGGGTTGCACGGTAGCGGATCTCCTCGTCTAACGCTTTGCCAACTAAGCCTTTTGCTAAGGCTTGTTTTGTCGCAGGCACTACGCGCGAGATATTATTGAGGATCATTTTATTCGCGGAGTAGTCACGACGGAAATCGCCATCACGGGGTCCAACCATGCAACTACTTTGTGCCGGACCTCGACCTAACCACATTGGTTCTTCGGTGAGGAAACTACAGTGAAAGCCGGAGTGATCCATCATATTGCGGCCAACCATATCCGAGCTGTTCGCAATACCGGTTGGGTTGGCCTTATTTGCCGCCAGTAGTAGCAAGCGAGGCGTTTCAATCCCGTTACAGGCGAGTGCAAACATCTTCGCAGTGGCTTTATGAGAGGCTTTTTGATTGTCCAGCCAATGCACCGCAGTAATACGGTTATTATCATCAGTATCAATTTTGTAGACCACGGATTCTGATAACACAACTGCACCTTGACGTTCGGCACGCTCAACGTGATGGATACCGTTATACATTGCCCCAATAGGACAAATTGGTTGGCAGTTATTATTGCCGCAGCACACCGGACGACCTTCCCAAGGACGGGTACTTCGCCCTTGTGGGATAGGAACTAGGTTATAACCGTGTGGGTTCACTACGCTGGCAAAATAATTATCACCGTGGGCAAAAGGAACCATATTCATCGGGTAAGGACGACTACGCTCAGAAGGTGACTGCATTTGGGGATCTTGAGGCCCTGCCACGCCAATTTCATATTCGGCTTCGCAATACCAAGGCTCTAATTCTTGATAGGAAATAGGCCAGTCACGCCCGACATTATATTTACTCTTCATCACGAAATCGCTCGGATGATGGCGCCAGCATGAGGCCGCCCAGTGCCAAGTCGTTCCCCCAACGGTACGTAAATAACCTTGTTGGAAACTTCCGGCACTCGGCCCTGTGACATTAATATAATTATTTGGCGGAAAGTAAAGAGGCGCTGGGGCAAGAGGCGATTGGGGATAAAGACCTTGGAAGTCAGAGCCAGCACGGTTAGCAAAAGGCATATTTCGCCAATTCTCGACGGCCTGAGCGCGGGTAATACGTAAGCCAGCTTCAAGAATTAGCACCGAGTAGCCCTGTGCGACCAATCGGTCAGCAATCATGCCGCCGACAATACCCGATCCAACGATGACAATATCGGCGCTCACATCGCCACTTGCAGTAAATTCTGGTTTTTTCATAGTTGTTTTTATCGTTATTTGTAGTGTGAAAAAAGGGATTACAGCGCGTCGATGACTGCGGTGCTATCAGCATCGGGCACGGGGGCTGTCCACCATAGTGGACCATTGCCGCAGTAGGTCGGCACGACCAGTCCATCACTGACCGTGCGATACATTAAGGCTTGTTGATAGCTGACCAATGTACCGTGATAATCATCACCCACCGTTCCGGTATACCATGCGGTGACAATCTGTTGCAGCAGTGTCTGTACGCCAGCCGCTTGGGCTTGACTCACCAACGCTTGCGCACTCATATCCGTCGTGATTAGTTGGGCAAGGGGCTGTAGCTGCTGAGCAAATGTCGCGTCCCGTTTAACGAAAGCGTTATAAAAATGCGCGGCTAATTCAGCATTAATCTGTTTATGTTCGGTAATGGTTTGCGTAATGCGGATAAAGGCGAGGATTGGGTCGCCCTGAGAAGCCGTATTTTGTGCAAGGGCCGATAGGGGTAAGGCAGTGACAAAGCAACCTGCTGTAACGATAAGCGAATTTTTGAGAAATTGACGGCGATTGGTATCGGTACCAATTGAATCATTGTCCGAGTGTGGCGTAGTAGGTGTCATAGTCTTCACAACATAATGTGATAAAGTTCACATAATATAGTGAAATGCGTCGTAGATGTAAAAACATTATAATCAATGAGGATAAAAAAAGCAGAGGCAAACGGGGTCGCTTACCTCCGTTATATTACTGCCTGTGGGAAGAGACCTTTTGATGTATCGCTTCGCTGGATCCTGCCAAACCAACCAAGGTGACTGTACACTGATAACGCTGGTAACGATGCTCAATTGAATCTAATACATTAACACTCGACGCATCCCAAACTTGCGCCGCAGACAGATCGATAATGACCTCTTTTGGATCATTGGCATAATCGAAGTGTTCATATAAATCATTACTACTGGCGAAAAAAAGCGGTCCTGTGACATGATAAGTGACCCGCTCTCCCCCTGTAGAGAGAACACGCTGTGCAACCGTTAGATGGCTAATACGCCGGGTAAACAGTAGCGTAGCAAAAATAGTGCCTACCACAACTCCCAAGGCAAGGTTACTTGTCCAGATGGTGATAACCACGGTGACCGCCATTATTAGGGTCTCGGTAACGGGTAAACGGCGCAGGGTGTTAGGGTGCAGGCTATGCCAGTTAAGGGTTTTTAATGCGACAATCACCATAATTGCGGCCAGCACTACCATGGGGATTTTAGCCATGACTTGACTCAATACACTGACTAATAGTAGAAGAACTGCGGCGGCGACAATGGTGGAGACTCGACTCCGTGCCTTCCCCAATTCAACATTGACGATGGTTTGACCGATCATTGCACAGCCGGCAATCCCACCATAAAAGGCGGCAAAAATATTCGCGATTCCTAGTCCCCAGGATTCACGATGTTTATTTGATCGGCTATCGGTCAGTTCATCCACCAACTTAGCGGTAAGCAGAGATTCCATTAATCCGACTAATGCAACACTGACGGCAGCAGGCCAAATAATATTAAGCGTGTGCCAATTTAATGGAACTTGTAGAGCGTTAATACCGGGTAAACCGGGAGTCATCGACCCTTCATCCCCAACATTAGGTAAGGTGATGCCGCCATAAACGCTAATCGCCGTTAATAGCACAATAGCGATCAGGGGAGCGGGAATGGCTGTAAAGAGGCGTGGCAATCCAAGCACGATAAGCAGAGTAATCGCGAAGAATACCCATACCATCGCCCCATGTCCTAGAATATGCGGCATTTGAGCCATAAAAATTAAGATGCCTAAGGCATTAACAAAACCCGTCATTACAGCCTGCGGGATATAACGCATCATCCTTGCAAGTCCGAGCACTCCGAAGAGGATTTGCAGCCCACCGGCTAGCACCACCGTCGGTAAAATATAGTTAACCCCTTGTGCGGCCACCATTGGACCTATCACTAAAGCCACTGACCCCGCAGCGGCACTCACCATAGCAGGGCGTCCACCAATCAATGATAACGTAAAGCAGATCACTACCGAGGCGATTAAACTGACTTTAGGGTCCACCCCAGAGACCACAGAGAACGAGATAACCTCGGGAATTAGCGCGAGGGCAGTCACAATCCCCGCCAGACTTTCATTGACCAGTAATACCGGGGATGACAACACTGATTTGACACGATCTGCTTTACATATAGAACTGGGTTCCATTTATTTAACCTTGTTAAAAACGGATGATTTTTTACGGATAGGCGCTATTTGTCATGCTTACCTGAAAAGAGGAACCTTAGAACAGGGATCCTCAAGTGAATTTCATAGAGTATAAACGATACGCCAAAAACCATCACTAGGCCTGTAAAAAATCCCAGTATATTGTTATGAATACTTGGGCCGATAAATAAGCCGTAAATTAAGGTTAATGGGTGATGCACAAGGTAAATAAAAAGCGAAGCATTCACTAAATAGCGGATAAAAGGTGAAGGAGTATTGAGTAAACGAAAGCCGCTACTAAAACAAAAATTAAGCATGCAGATGCCCATAAACATTGAAATGATGGCATCGAGTTCGTAGAGCCATCCATCACCCGAGCTGTATTGTTGATTTAAGTGATAAGCAGAAAATGCGACGATAGTTCCTAGCCAGAGTAGGGGATGGGGCTTGAGAAAAAGAGCTTTTATTGAATGGATCTGCCATGCCAACGCACCTAGCATAAAGAAAGGGAGATAAAATAATACCTGCATCACGACGATATTCATCAAGGCATCTTTCATGGCTAACGGAAAAGTGAGTAACAGTAAGCGACGCAGTAGGCACCATATCAGAACGCAGCTACTTAATCCGCCAATCACCTTGGTCCAGCCAATCTGCTTATTTTCCCAGCGTTCAGTATGCGTTGCTAAAAAACGGAATAATTGATAACCGATCAGCGTTAATAAACAGAGGATTAATAAGAACCATAAATGAGAGATAAGCTCCCAACAAAGGATATTGTATTTTTGGTAGAGGGTAAATTGTGACCAATGGGGAAACTTTGCCGAGACATTTTTTATTAAAAAAAATTGTGGAACGGTAATTAACGGAATCGCTGCTAAAAAAGGGATACCCACACGTTCTAGGCGTACTTTTAACCAACGTTTAGGCGAGTATCGTAAATAAAGCATATAAGAAAAATAGCCCGAAATAACGAAAAATACCTCCATACGAAAAGAGTGAATAAATTCGTTTAATAAGGTCAATCCAAACGAAGAGGTTGGGCTATTTACCGTCCAATGCTGCGTTGAATAGATGAGCGATATATGAAAAGGAACGCCAAGTAACATTAGAATGGCGCGGATCGAATCAAGGAAATATTCACGTTGCTGCGGTTGGGTAGACATCATCTATACTCATCGTCAAAGAGTGCAAAGGGCACGATTTCGGCTAAGATTACGTTAAGTATATCAGACAACCTTGTGTCGCACTGGGTTTCGTAAAACAATCCTAAAAACGCACTGATACGATTAAAAAGAAACTATAACGAGAAGATGACTGTCGCAAAGTTAAGGAATCAATTATTATAAGGATAGTCAGTTTAGGAACACATTTTTAAGGGGGCGATGTGCTCATCAAGAAAGATTCTACATATACAGGACGGCAACTCAAATGGGTTGGCGCAGCAATACTTGTCGCACTCTACACTAGCAACAGTTGGGCATTTAATCTCGATGATGTTGCTCAACAAGCGAAGTCGCTCGCACAAAAAGGTTATCAAGCACCGAATAGCAATCTGCCGTCGCAGCTGCGGGAATTGAAATACGCAGATTATCAACAAATTCAGTATAAACGTGATAAAGCCTATTGGTCGCAGCTTCACACTCCGTTTAAGCTCGAATTTTACCATGAAGGTATGTATTTTGACCAACCTGTCAAAATAAATGAAGTGACCGCCTCTACGGTACATGAAATTAAGTATGATCCTGCCGATTTTGATTTTGGTAATGCTCCTCATGATCCGGCAATTCTGAAAAACTTAGGTTTTGCAGGATTTAAAGTCCTTTATCCACTAAATAGCCGTAAAAAAGAAGATGAAATTAGTAGCTTCTTAGGGGCGAGTTATTTCCGTGTTATCGGAGCGGGACAAACCTACGGGTTATCAGCACGTGGGCTAGCGATTGATACCGCAGTACCTGCGGGTGAAGAGTTTCCTCGTTTCAAAGAGTTTTGGATTGAACGTCCAAATGCTAATGATAAGCAATTGACGATTTTTGCCTTATTAGATTCGCCACGGGCAACCGGCGCTTATCGTTTTATTATCCACCCTGGTAAAGAGAGCACTGTCGATGTGCAATCTCGCGTCTATTTACGTGACAACGTCACAAAGTTAGGGATCGCGCCCTTAACCAGTATGTATCTTTTCGGGGCTAACCAACCCTCGCCAATCGTCAATTACCGTAATGAACTGCATGATTCTGATGGTTTATCAATCCATAACGGCAATGGTGAATGGATTTGGCGTCCAATCAATAATCCTCGTCGTTTAGGTGTCAGTATTTATCAAGTCGATAACGTTAAGGGTTTTGGATTATTACAACGTAATCGTGACTTTAGCCATTACCAAGATCTCGATGATCGCTATGACCTACGTCCGAGTGGCTGGGTTGAGCCGATGGGTGATTGGGGTAAAGGGCATATCGAATTAGTTGAAATTCCGACTAACGATGAAACCAATGACAATATTGTCGCTTTCTGGAGCCCAGATACGCTTCCGGCACCCGGTAAAGAGCTGGCATTCGATTATCGCCTGCATTTTACTCGCGATGAATCTGCGCTGCATGATAATAATGTCGCGTGGGTACAAGACACGCTGCGTTCGACTGGTGATGTTAAACAATCGAATCTTGTTCGCCAACCTGATGGTTCCATTGCTTTCTTAGTTGATTTTGTCGGTAAAAATTTGAGCAAGCTACCGAGCGATGCGAAGATAGCGCCACAAGTGAGTATTGGGAACAACGGCGATATCGTCGAGCAAAGTGTCCGCTATAATCCAGTGACAAAAGGCTGGCGCTTGACCCTTCGTTTACGTGTGAAAGATCCTAAACAAGTCACGGAAATGCGTGCAGCCTTAACGACTAACGATAAACCATTGACCGAAACCTGGAGCTATCAGCTACCTGCCAATGAATAAATCAACGTTTAATCCCAAACAGTATGTTGACACTCTGCCGCTTGATGCGGCAGAGCAGTCCTCACTGATCGCTTCTTCTACTATGGAAGAGAGTTTTTCTCAGTTCCATCACCAGCTTGGGCAGGATCACACTGCTAGCGAGCGTGAGGAAGACGCGGCATTATCCTCGGTCTCTTCACGAGTGAAAATGGCATGGCCAGGCGCGACTAACCACGATGCGCAGTTTGCTGAAGATTCGCTGCAACGCACGACGTTAAAGGCGATGCCAAAGGTTAAACGAGCTCTCATGTCACCGGATATTTGGGAAACTAACCCGATTACCCGTGCATGGCGCTCACTGCGGGGAAAATCACGCAAGCATCGTGAACAACTACAAGATGCCCCCACACGCAATTCCGAAGAAAAATGGCGATTTGTTGGCATGCTACGCCGCTATATTTTACTGTTTCTGACGCTAGCACAAACCGTCGTCGCAACGTGGTATATGAAAACCATTTTGCCTTACCAAGGGTGGACATTTGTCGATCCTACTCGGCTTTTTACTGCGGATTGGAAAATATCGATTTTGCAGGTGCTGCCTTATGTCTTACAGACCGGCATTTTATTTTTATTTGCGATACTTTTCTGCTGGGTTTCCGCGGGCTTTTGGACTGCCTTGATGGGCTTCTTACAGTTGCTGATCGGTAAGGACAAATACAGTATCTCTTACAGTACTGTTGGCGATGAACCCTTGAATCCCGAGAACCGCACTGCGCTTATCATGCCGATTTGTAATGAAGATGTTCAGCGTGTATTTGCTGGATTACGTGCCACATGGGAGTCAGTCGTTCGCAGTGGTAATAGCGAGCATTTCGACGTCTATATCCTCAGTGACAGTTATGATGCGGATATTGCGATTGCCGAACAGAAAGCCTGGATGGAACTGGTGCGTGATGTCGGTGGCGCAGGGCAGATCTTCTACCGCCGCCGCCGCCGCCGGGTTAAACGTAAGAGTGGTAATATCGACGATTTTTGTCGCCGATGGGGCCAAAACTATGCCTATATGGTGGTACTCGATGCCGATAGCGTCATGAGCGGTGAGTGTCTCTCCGGCTTAGTGCGCATGATGGAAGCCAACCCTAATGCTGGGATTATTCAATCCTCGCCTAAGGCTTCTGGAATGGATACGCTTTACGCGCGTTGCCAACAGTTTGCGACGCGGGTGTATGGTCCATTATTTACTGCCGGTTTGCATTTTTGGCAATTGGGCGAATCCCACTACTGGGGACACAATGCTATTATTCGTGTGAAGCCGTTTATTAAGCACTGTGCGTTGGCACCCTTGCCGGGCGAGGGATCTTTCGCAGGCTCGATCATGTCCCACGACTTTGTAGAAGCTGCTTTGATGCGTCGCGCCGGATGGGGGGTGTGGATTGCCTACGATCTACCGGGTTCTTATGAAGAGCTTCCACCAAACTTACTGGATGAGTTGAAGCGTGACCGCCGCTGGTGTCACGGCAACTTAATGAACTTCCGGTTATTTATGGTAAAAGGAATGCACCCGGTTCACCGTGCGGTATTCTTAACAGGGGTTATGTCATACCTCTCAGCCCCCCTTTGGTTTATGTTTTTGGCGCTATCTACGGCGCTACAAGTTGTTCACTCGTTGGTGGAACCGACTTACTTCTTACAACCACGACAGCTCTTCCCTGTTTGGCCGCATTGGCGTCCGGAACTGGCGATTGCACTGTTTTCAACCACACTGGTTCTCCTGTTCTTACCGAAGATGCTTAGTGTGTTATTGATCTGGTGTAAGGGGGCTAAACCTTATGGCGGCGCTTTCCGTGTTTTTCTGTCGTTAATTTTAGAAATGCTATTCTCGGTATTGCTTGCACCGGTGCGAATGTTGTTCCATACCGTGTTTGTGGTGAGTGCATTTTTAGGATTGAAAGCCGTTTGGGTCTCACCTCAGCGTGATGATGACTCTACACCTTGGAGTGAAGCATTCCGCCGTCACGGTTCACAGATGCTGTTGGGTATCGTATGGGCTGCTGGTATGGGGTACTTAGATCTTAACTTCCTATGGTGGTTGGCACCGATTGTTGTATCGCTGATTTTATCTCCGTTAGTCTCGGTGATCTCGAGTCGTGCAACGATAGGGATGGCATCCCGCCGGGCTAAGCTCTTCTTAATTCCTGAAGAGTACCAACCGCCGCAAGAACTGGTCGACACCGACAATTATGTACTGCTTAATCGTCAACGTGTCTTAGACGATGGCTTTATGCATGCGTTATTCCATCCTTCGTTTAATGCACTGGCCACGGCGTTGGCGACTGCCCGACATCGACACAGCGATTTGTTGGAGCATGCGCGTGAACGTCAGATCGACCAGTTACTGAGTGAATCGCCTGAGAAAAGTAACGCCAATCAGCGTTTGTTAGCAATTAGCGATCCGGTTGTGCTTGCACGACTACACTATCGTTTATGGCAACAGCAGGATAAATATCGTCAATGGCACGAAAGTTATGCCAAAGTAAAATTTAATCCTGACGCACTGCAAGTCAACTGAAATCAAGGCGGCTAAGGCCGCCTTGATAAACAGTGAACAAGGCTCACACTATGCATTTATGGCAACGGAAACTACTGATCGGAGCATCCATAGTGATGCTGACGGGCTGTGGTAGCATTATTAGTCGAAGTGTTTCTGGACAAGGGCAGGGACATCAATATTATCCGGGAGTACAGTGGGATTTGCGCCAAGGGTATTGGCGCTTTCTCACTATTCTTGATTTGCCGCTTTCTCTGATTGTCGACACCTTTATGTTACCCATCGATGCCAAACACGGTGATTACCCTTAATTACCAGCGCTCAGAGTCGCTATTGTCGTCTTCCCACTCATCGGCAGCGACTCTTCCTTCCTCGGTATCGGTAGACGGGGCTAGCTGAAATTCGCCTTCATCCCATTCATGAAGCGTATTTTCTGGCTGCCATTCAGCAAGGATTTCGTCTTCGTCGTATTCATTATCCCAAATAGCTTGTGCAGCTTCGTCGAAATAGAGCGGCAGGCATTCGCTAGGTTCATCATTGTGATCGGAAAATGCAGCTTGCCACATAATATCGCCATCTTGCATAACATACTTTTGTAATGAAAACTGGCTAACCGCGGCACTGAGTTCATCAACCTCAGGGTGATCAGCTAAAAAAGTCTCTTTCGCAACACTGATTGCTTCGTCTAATGTGGTGAATAAATCCATGACCTTAACCTCAATCTCAATAGGAATAGATGAAGCATAGATCATATTTTTCGCTGTGAAGGGTTCGGCAGAAAATTTTATTTATTAGCGATTTATCCTTTAAGAATGTAGGGGTAGGGCTTGGGGTAGCTCGGTCTATCGGGTATGATAAGCGCCGTTTTCATTTCCCTAAATAAAAAGGACGAACACCATGCCAGTGTTACATAACCTTGTTTCTAATAAAGAACTTAAACAGCGTTTAATGGAAGAGACTGAGCCGCGTACGACGGTTTCTTTTTATAAATACTTCACTATTGACGATCCTAAGGATTTTCGTGACCGTCTGTACCAGACTTTTTTGGCACTTAAAGTGTTTGGTCGTGTCTACATTGCTGCTGAAGGGATCAATGCACAAATTAGTGTTCCAGCCAGTCGATTTGAGGCGATGAAGCAGCAAATATTTGACTTTGACCCGGCATTACAGGGGCTGCGCATGAATATCGCGTTGGACGATGATGGTAAATCGTTCTGGGTATTGCGGATGAAGGTTCGTGAACGTATCGTTGCGGACGGTATCGACGACCCAAGTTTCGATGCCAGTAACGTCGGGGCCTATCTTAAAGCCGATCAAGTTAATGCCATGCTTGACGATCCTGATGCAGTCTTTGTCGATATGCGGAATCACTATGAGTATGAAGTCGGACACTTCGATAACGCGATGGAGATCCCCGCAGACACATTCCGCGACCAGTTACCGATGGCTGTTGATATGCTTACTGAGCAAAAAGACAAAAAAATCGTGATGTATTGTACCGGTGGGATCCGTTGCGAGAAAGCGAGTGCGTGGATGAAACACCAAGGGTTCGATAATATTTACCATATCGAAGGGGGTATTATTGAATATACTCGCAAAGCCCGCGAGCAAGGCTTACCTGTGCGCTTTAAAGGCAAGAACTTTGTGTTTGATGAGCGGATGGGAGAGCGGATCTCTGATGACGTTCTCGCCCATTGCCACCAATGTGGGGCCTCTTGTGATACTCATGTCAACTGTTTAAATGATGGCTGTCATTTACTTTTCATTCAGTGTGAAGCCTGTGCCGTGAAATATCGTGGCTGTTGTAGTCCAGAATGTTTGGAAGAGTCAGCATTGACGCCAGAAGAACAGCGCCAGCGTAGAGCGGGGCGTGAAACCAGTAATAAAATTTTCAATAAGTCTCGGGGATTATTGCGAATGACATTACCGACTCCGTTAGGCAAAGACGACGCATAATTAATCGCCCCTGCCAGCAGGGGCGATAGCATATCGTTGTGTTAAAACTGTAATGCCGCGGTTAAATCACCCATCTTGGCATGTCCATTCTTCACTAATGCTTGATCCCGAGTTTTTACTCCCGGCAGGGGAGGAAGATCGTACACTCGAGTAATGAAGCGTAGAATCGATGCCGTATCATATTGGGTATGATCAACATGCCCGCGCCGTGCGAAAGGTGAGATGACGAGAGCCGGGATCCGCGAACCCGGTCCCCAACGGTCACCTTTCGGTGGTGCTACTGGATCCCACCAGCCGCCATTTTCATCAAAAGTGATGATCACGACGCTATTTTTCCACTGTGGACTCGCTTTAAGCTGATTAATAATGTGGGCAATATGACGGTCGCCAGCCTCAACATCAGAGTAGCCTGCATGCATATTCAGGTTACCTTGAGGTTTGTAGAAAGTCACAGGCGGTAATTGACCCGCCGCCATATCGGCAAGGAAACGGTTGGTAGCTGCCGAATCCCCTAAACCGCCATCACGTAAATGTTGTTTTCTGGCCTCAGGATGTGCAGGGCCAAGATTTTCAAAATAGTTGAAAGGCTGATGATGTAGCTGAAAATCAGGACGAGGTGGAAACTCCGTACTGTCTTTTTTATCATCAATGGCAAACTGCCAGCCACCAGCGTACCACGCCCAGTCTATTCCTTTCTCGGTCAGTCTGTCGCCAATATGGGCATGTTTTTGTGCTGGAAGCACATTGGGCTTATTGGGATCCGCATAATCAGGACGTTGTGGGTCTCGACTAGCAGAAGGCCAAAAAGGGGGTTGCATTGTGTTAACGGCATAACCATCCGGCGTGATTTGGCTTGGTCCAAATTTGGGGATACCGGTTAGAGCGCTGGTCGGCGAGTCGGCTAAGGGTTTTAAGCGACTATCGGTCGGATCATCGCTCATCAATTCTGCAATTAATCCTTTTGCCGGTGAGTGTGTCACATCGGGATAGAAAGGCGCTTCGGCACACACAAGGTATTGATGGTTCAAAAATGACCCGCCAAACGCGCCTTGGAAGAAATTATCACATAATGTGTATTCGCTGGCTAACGACCATAACCGTAGATTATATGCGCTGTCGCCGTAGTAGCCCATGGTTAACGCGCCTGAGTCAGCCCATGCAACAAAACGGTCATTCTTCCCACCATTAATTTGCATTTGATTTTGGTAGAAAACATGCCATAAGTCACGAGTCACAACACCTTGCGGTAAGGCTTCTTGATCATCGCCCTGCAGAGCAAACGGCTTGTTTGGCAAATTATTGAGATAAGCAGCATCTTGCTCTATTTGATAGTTTTGGTGATTGACGACCTGAGGATTCGGTACCATGCCTTTCCAAATAGGGGGCAAGTGAGATAATGGGGTACCGTCCCGATCGTTTTGCAGGGTAGCTTGTTCGCTCAACTGATTCAGCGGCTGTTGTGTTCCCGGGAAGTTAGCAAATAAGTTATTAAAACTACGGTTTTCAGCATAGATCACGATAACGTTTTTGATATTGTCGCGTAGCAGTTGTGACTGCTGTGATTCGCTGTAATCGGCGAGAGGACGCACTGAAGCCGTTTTTTGTGTGCTCGCCTGTGCCCCCGCAAGAGGGAGAAGTGTTGAACTGACGCCTAAGGCCGAAGCGCCGGCTAATAAGCGTCTCCGTTGCGGATTTTCAGGTGCTTGCGTTTTTTTTGATTCAGGCGTGGAGGAGGTTGTAGTCTTCGACTTCATGCAGTGCCCTTGTTGTCGTCATAAGTATTAGCGTCACCATACTGCGGGTCAGTGACGCTTTTATGACAAAGCTGTGCTGCTAACAGTTTTTTTCAAAACGCTTTAAACGAAAAGGTTCAATCACGGTATCCACTTCGTTGCCAAGTGCAAACTGGCTCGCAATTTCACCGAGTGCCGGCGCACATTTAAAACCATGTCCACTCAAGCCGCTGATGATTAATCCTGTTTTGTCGTTATCTAAATAATCGATAATAAAGTGGCCATCTGGCGAGTTGTCGTAGCTACAGGCCAAGCCGTATAAGCAGGCACTTTGTCCCGGTAAAAATTGTTTTAAGAAGGAAAAACATTCGCTACCGTCGGTGGGGTATTGGCCAAAGGGTAAGCACTCTGCGGCATCATTTAAAGGCTGTCCGCCGTCATGCCGAGCGACTTTTAGCTGATCATCTTCAGCGGGAAAGCCGTAATACTGACTACCATCGGTTAACTGGGCAGTAAAAGCCGGGAAATTCGCATGCTGGCTAAATCGACCATCGGATTGAAACCAAGTCATCACTTTACGTACCGGTGAAATAGGGATGTTGGGGTGGAGTTTTTTCACCCAGCTCCCAGCGGTTACTATTATTTTACGTGCAGTGTATTCACCGTCTGCGGTCGAGACACGGTAGAGGTCATCATAATGGCTGATTTCATTAACCGAGCAGTTAAAAAGCTGAGCACAACCCTGTTCTTGAGCTAAACGTATCCACTGTTCAACCGCTTTTTCACTATAGAGGTACCCGGCATTTTTATCCAATACCCCATGATAATTTTCCGGGACGACGAAAGTCGCCCAGCGCTGCATAATCTCGCTGGCACTAAGAGGTTCAACGTCAACAGACCAGGTTTTTGCACATTCAATAAGGGTGGGGATTAAGGGGGAATCGACGGGAGCTAAGGAGAGTACACCGCAAGGTGTGAGAAGTGAAGTCCCCGTGGTTTTTTCAAGCGCCTCCCAGAGCACTTTACTGCGTTGAAGCAACGGTAAGTATTGATCACCTTCGGCGTAAGCATAGCGGATAAGGCGGGTTTTACCGTGGTGGGAGCCATGATGATGGGGCGGGTGGTGAGCGTCGATCATTAACACATTAAGGTTATTAATTGTTGCGTAACAGCCTGCTGCAGCCCCAACTGAACCGCTTCCCACAATAATGACATCATAAATCATTGCATTGCTCCGCTATTTTTTTTGCAGCATAGCAGAGTCAACAGGGGAGGACAAAAAAAAGGCACCTTGTCGGTGCCTTTGAGAATTAATGCTTAGATCTGACTGGCTGAGTCTCTGATTCTTCAATACGGGCAATGCCGGCTTCGAGCAGAGAAATAAACTGTCTGGCAACATCTGTTGTTATCCAATACGCTGGACCTATATCGGCATCTTGTTCTGTTTGTTGGGCTGACGAGACTGAGTGTAGGCGGATCATCATCGCATCATAATCTTCAACAGTACTGATATCCCAACCGACTAACGGATGTGTTTGGATCACATTATTTTCTTTTTCCATCTTAACCTCCATAATCGTCAAACATTGGTGAAGACTGAGGTCACAAGTGTCCCGTTAGTTACACAGGAAAAAGAAGTATAGCATGAATTTTCCGCCTTGCAGATTATTCGTTAATCACTTGCCAGCCCAAGGTTTCTCCGGCTAAGAAAGGGATCAATTGCTCATTTCCTACTGGAATATGGGAAGGTACGGTCCACGTTGTGCGTTGTAAAGTTATTGTCTGCTCATTAACCGGCAGTTGGTAGAACGTTGGGCCGTTGATTGAGCAGAAGGCCTCAAGATGCTCAAGGGCCCCTAATTCGTCAAATACAGTGGTATAGGCGGCTAAGGCAGTCGGAGCATTAAAGACACCGGCACAACCGCAACTTGATTCTTTGCGCGACTGGATATGCGGTGCGGTGTCCGTCCCTAAAAAGAATCGACGATCGCCTGAGGTGACAACGTCACGCAGTGCTTGTTGATGGACATTACGTTTAAGGATTGGTAAGCAGTACAGATGAGGACGAATGCCACCGCTGAGCATATGGTTACGATTGAACATTAAATGTTGAGGGGTGATGGTTGCGGCCAGTGCACCTTCACTCTCTTGAATATACTGCGCCGCATCACGTGTCGTAATATGCTCCATCACTACGCGCAGTGCGGGAAAACGCTGACGTAAGGGAATTAATACTTGGTCGATAAATTTTGCTTCACGGTCAAAAATATCGACATGTTGATCAGTAACTTCTCCGTGGATCAGGAGTGGCATACCGATTTCTTCCATACGTGATAGTACGCCAGCGATGTGATCAATACTGGTCACTCCATGACTGGAGTTGGTGGTGGCATGTGCGGGATACAGTTTGGCCGCGGTAAAGACCTGACGAGTGAAACCCAGTTCAATTTCATCGGCGGATAAGCTATCAGTTAAATAGCACGTCATTAACGGTGTAAAGGTGTCAGAGGTCGGCAGCGCCTCAAGGATACGTTGACGATACTGTTCGGCGGCATGAACAGTCGTGACCGGCGGAACTAAATTTGGCATAACAATCGCTCGCCCAAAATGTGCACTGGTATAAGGTAAGACCGTATGCAACATTTCGTCATCACGAAGATGGATATGCCAGTCATCGGGACGGCGAAGGGTTAGCGTGTCAATAGGGGATTTCATTGGTGTAAGCTCCGGCTAATAGGTCGACGATTGGGGCGTTCAGGCCGGGAACAAAGCATAAAGGCCGCTGCGGAATATTGCACTCTTTTTTTATTAATTTATCGAGAACATCAAGGCCATTGACCGATGCTTCGTCACGAAACTGGGAAATTACCTGGCCATATAGCCAGGCGTAAATCATAGCGTCATGCATTGACAGGACAAATTAAGGCGCGAGGGGGATCACCAGCTGACCCGGCTTAACTTCAATACCGGTGGCAAACTTCTTCGCTAACGACTCAGCTTTTGAACGGTCATCACTCAGTACCCACGCAGGTTGCTTGTTAAAGTAATCGCGCAGGGATGTTGCTAATATAGGCCTTAGACTTTCAACAATCCCTTCGACTTTCTGTGGTTCAGCCTGTATGTCGATAATGGTGATATCGTGCAGATATACCGCCCCTTGTTCACGGTTAAACACGGGGACAGCGCTCATTTTGATTTGTAAATCGGCATCTTGTTGGCCGAATAGAGAGGCAAAATGAATTTTAGCATGCCCCGATAGCACAACCTGATTGGCGATAGCACGGCCTACTTCAGCATGTAGAGTATCCAGGATAATATGAGCGTTAGCCAATCCATTGATACCAATATCCTTTTCGTAAGACGCGTGTTTACTTAGGCTATGGTTAATTTCTTGTTCAGTGAGCGTATACGCCGCAAAATGATCACAACCTGCTAAGAGCAGGCTACATCCGATAACAACCGCAGAAAAACACTTACGCATAAAAACCAACCTCTAATGGGCTAAATCAAACAGTAATGGAATTGCCGTCTGGGTTGAAAGCGCATCACGCCATTCAGCAACGGCCTTTGGCCAACGAATCTCTTTGACTAAGGTCAGATTACGCAGTAAAGGGAAGAGGTGAATATCGTCATAAGAGAGCGTGCCATTTACTGCATGTGGCGCGACGATGATTTCTGCTAAACGTAGCAAATCTTGATTAATTTTTTCAACCAGTGTTGCTCGTTGCGCGATTAGGGCTGCAAAATCACCCACATAGGCTTGTTTTTTTTCTGTGAAATAGTCACGAGAGGATGCAGTCAAAAACTCAGCAAAATCCGTGGTAGGCATAATCGGCAGTAATAGTTTATTGACGTAGACGCCGACATCGGAGAGCCACTGAGCCAGTGCGGGCGATTGTTGTTCGGACAACATAGGCGTAGCAGACCGTGATTCGATATAGTCAACAATATCCAGGCTTTCACCCATCGCGCTATTATCATCTTTGACTAAAATGGGTAACATTTTTTTCCCAATCAATTGATGGGGGATGATTTCATCATCATTAAGCAGAAAGGAGAGTTCTACCGGCTGCTGATGTAAGCCAAAAATCATTCGTGCTTTTACACAGAACGGGCAGTGGTCATAAACATAGAGATGCATAATCGATCCTAGTGTTGAGAGTTTAATGTTTTATCGTTGATAATTGTACGTCAGGACAAGACTTCACCAAAGCATGAAATTATTCTCACCGTCTTTACGGGTGGCATTAATTAGCAAATAATCACCCCCTTGTTAGAGTATTGCGGGAGATATCATGTTTGGCTATCGTTCACCGAGCCCAAGAATATCGCTGACATCTGAGCGGATGCGTATCAGAACTGTCGGAGAAAGAGACAGCTGGTTATTGACGGATTACTATCAGGAAAATAGGGATTTTCTTATTCCTTGGGAACCATTACGCGATGAGAGCTATTTTCATCATCATGGTTGGGAGGCGAGATTATCGCTAATGTGCCTCCAACAAAAGCAGGGGGAAGCCTTCTATTTCCTGATGATGGATAAGGATGAGCGGCAAGTATGGGGGGTAGCGAACTTTACGCAACTGATCCACGGTTGTTTTCAGGCCTGCTATCTCGGGTACTCACTGGCAGCCACCCAGCAAGGTAAGGGATTGATGTTTGAAGGGTTATCAACGATGATCCCCGCGTTACAAAAACAGCAGCATCTTCATCGTATCATGGCCAACTACATGCCTCATAATCACCGTAGTGGTGCGCTTTTACAGCGACTGGGTTTTGAAAAAGAGGGGTATGCCAAGGATTACCTTAAAATTAACGGTCGGTGGGAAGACCATGTGCTAACAGCACTGATTACAGCTTCAAAAAATTAAGGGGTGATAGTCATGCCTTGTAACAATCTGAACTGATTATTTTAAGGAATGGCAGTACACTAGCCACAATTTCAATGTGATACCTCGATTATTGTTGATTATTCAGGATGCTTTTTTTTTATGAATTTACTTAAATCACTGGCGGCCGTGAGTTCGATGACACTCTTTTCACGGGTGCTGGGTTTCGCACGTGATGCCATTGTTGCCCGAGTCTTTGGGGCTGGAATGGCAACGGATGCGTTCTTCGTCGCCTTTAAGTTACCGAATTTATTACGCCGTATTTTTGCTGAGGGCGCGTTCTCTCAAGCATTCGTTCCCATTTTGGCGGAATATAAAAGTAAGCAGGGCGAAGAGGCGACACGTATATTTGTCTCTTACGTCGCCGGGCTCTTAACATTAGTTTTAGCTTTAGTGACCCTTGCAGGGATTATTGCCGCCCCTTGGGTGATTTACGTCACTGCGCCGGGTTTTGCTGATACCGCGGATAAATTTGCCCTCACGACTGCATTATTACGTGTTACTTTTCCTTATATTTTATTGATCTCGATTGCCTCGTTGCTAGGGGCTATTCTGAATACTTGGAACCGTTTTTCGGTACCGGCCTTTGCGCCAACACTGCTAAATGTCAGTATGATCGGTTTTGCATTAATGGGGTCACGCTATTTCCATCCGCCGGTGATGGCATTGGCATGGGCTGTGGTCGTGGGAGGCGTATTACAGCTTGGTTATCAGCTTCCTCATCTTAAGAAGATAGGTATGTTGGTGCTACCGCGTATTAATCTTAAAGATGCCGGGGTCTGGCGTGTCTTACGTCAAATGGGGCCAGCGATCTTGGGCGTATCGGTCAGCCAAATTTCATTGATTATTAATACGATTTTTGCCTCTTTTTTGGTTTCAGGTTCAGTGTCTTGGATGTATTATGCCGACCGCTTGATGGAGTTCCCATCAGGGGTGCTCGGTGTCGCGTTAGGGACTATCTTGCTGCCATCGCTCTCCCGTAGTTTCTCTAGTGGTAATTTCGACGAATACTCCCGGTTAATGGATTGGGGCCTTCGCTTATGCTTATTGCTGGCACTACCCAGTGCAGTTGCCTTGGGGATCTTGGCCGGTCCATTAACCTCAGCACTATTTCAATATGGTAAATTCTCTGCCTTTGACGCCGCCATGACTGAGCGTGCATTAGTCGCGTATTCGATTGGTTTAGTGGGACTGATTGTGGTGAAGGTACTTGCCCCGGGGTTTTACTCTCGCCAAGATATTAAAACACCAGTAAAAATCGCAATCGTCACATTGATCATGACACAAGTGATGAACCTTGCGTTTATCGGGCCACTTAAGCATGCGGGCCTCTCTTTATCTATCGGTTTGGCGGCTTGTTTAAATGCAGCATTACTTTATTGGCAATTGCGTAAGAAAAAATTCTTTATTCCACAGGCCGGGTGGGGAGTCTTTTTGGTCCGGCTCATTATTGCCGTTGTTGTGATGGCCGCCGTGCTGATCGGGGTCTTACAGCTTATGCCAGCGTGGGGCCAAGGATTAATGGTTGAACGCTTGTTGCGTCTTACTGTTGTGTGTGTGGCAGGGGGTCTTAGTTTCTTTGTGACCCTTGCACTACTTGGATTTCGCGTTAAAGATTTCTCTCGTCGCAGTCTCTCTTAACCTTAACGCTGGGTGACCGGATGTCCATCCGGTCCATAAAAATGTTGGGTTTGTAGGGGGTGTAAGACCGTTAACACCTGTTCTGTCCAGGCCAGTTGTTGGTGCAGCATTAATGCCGTATGTTGATTTTGTTCGGCAAGATGTTGCGCCAACGGCGCAATTCTCTGCCAAAGGGTTGCTAAACTAGGGTAAGCTGAATAGGGCGATGCTAGATCTAGTTGTGTTTCGACCTCTGCTCGACGTTTCTCGACAAAGGCAAGCGTAACAAGGAGTGATTGTTTGTCCTCGCTTAAACTCACTAATTGGCGACTATCTGGCATTGCGGCCATTAACTGTTTTTGTTCTTCTTCCATAATGCAGCGTAACGAGGCCAATACTTGGTAAAGGCTGTTTAAAATCGCGACTAATGGAGTGCTACGCTCAGGCATCATCGTTCTCCTCAGCGGCTGCCATCAGTGCATCGGCAATTTTGCCCGCATCCATTTTGTAACGTCCTTCCGTAATTGCTTGTTGTAATCGTTGTACTTTCTTAAGGTCAATATCTGCGTAGCTATCTTGAATAAGGTGCGATAACGAGGGGCTTAAATCAATGCGAGTGCTCTGTTTAGTTGAGCGTTGCGCAGGGGGGCTTTGTTGTTCTGTTCCTATGGTACGGTTTCGCATTTGACCTTGAAGGCCATCATGGTTAATTCCCGTAATCCCCGACATTTTTTCGATTGTCATACTCTGTCCTTGCATAAAAATAGCAATAATAAAAAAAGCTTACTCTGACTATCGGATCGAAAATGAAAAACTTGATTAATTTTATTCGGTGATTATTTCATTATTACCTCATGGTTAGCGTTAACCGTTGCGGTCACTGGTTGTCCATTATCAAGACGTACACGAATTGACTGATTTACGCCGGCATTTTGTAGCGCCGTCCCACGTGTTGTAATCTGAAACCCACGCCCCGCTAATGTTATCGGAATGTATTGGCCTTTTTTAATCACCCAAGGCTGCCGGAATTGATGTTCGGTCAATATGTCGCCTGCTGAAATAGTTCGTAAGGCGACCAATGGTAAAGGGAGTGGTGTCAACCAAGCCTGAGCCGGTAATTTGTCGATCCGTCCGAATTCAGGGCGGACATTATGAGCGGTGAGAAGCTCTCCCTGTTTGACGAGCGTTCGGCTACGGTAGTATTGACCACACACTTTAACCTCTACACGTAATACCGAGACATGTTGTCCACAATGGGCACTTAGCGTCAGGATCCCCCAGCGACGGCTTTGAGCGGGTAAACGTAATAGAGGTTGCGAGCATGGGGGTTGAGGGGGACTTACTTTAAGTACGTTGACACTCAGGGTTTGAGCGTATTCTGGCTCTCGTTGTTTGAAAAACGTTAGCACCTGTGTAGACAGAGTGTCTGCGTAAGCATTGACGGTGAGTAATCCACTTAGTGCTATCCAGCAATGTTTCACATGACTCTTCCCATAAAAAATAAGAAGTGTACTGATCGACGGCACGCATCAACCTTGGAATTACTCGACGTTTTAGAGGTTATTCTGACGATTCAATCTGTAATCATTAATGTATTCTGCAAAATATTCAGTGAGTAAGGATACCATAATGAATAATCGTCTCGATCAATCGTTTCACTTTGCCAGTACGGCATTGTCGCTGCGAACTCAGCGACAAGCGATATTGGCAGCTAATATCGCTAATGCAGATACTCCCGGCTATCAAGCCAGAGATATTCCTTTTTCCTCCTCGCTTAAACGTGCATTACGTGGTGAACGCTCAGCGTCACAAAGCGTCAGTCTGTACCTCACGGCGCGGGGGCATATCGCCGCAAACGCCTCCGTAACGCCACCATTACCCCTGATGTACCGCGTTCCCGATCAGCCTTCAGCTGATGGAAATACGGTGGATATGGACAGAGAAAGAGTAACCTTTGCTGAAAACAGTTTGAAATACCAGACAGACCTCACTTACCTCTCGAATCAAATAAAATGGATGAGTAGTGCTATCCAAGGATAAGGAACAGTAGGATGCTCTCAATATTTGATATTTCCGGCTCAGCATTACGCGCGCAATCTCAACGACTCAACGTCAGTGCCAGTAACTTGGCGAATGCAGATAGTGTCACGGGGCCTGACGACCAACCTTATGTTGCTAAACAGGTTATTTTTCAAACCGAACCTCTTATTGGTCAGGCTATTGGCGGTGTAAAGGTATCGGGCGTTGTGGAGGATCCCTCGCCCATGAAGCTGGTTTACCAGCCGGAGCACCCCCTTGCTGACGATAAGGGCTATGTGAAAATGCCGAATGTCGATGTTGTCGCGGAAACGGTTAATAGCATTTCCGCATCACGTAGTTATCAAGCCAATGTTGAGGTGCTCAATACAGTAAAAAGCCTCATGCTAAAAACATTAACACTTGGCCAATAGAGGAGCGCTTTATCATGTTATCCTCCTTACCCCAAACAAAGACTCTCACTACTGCGCCACTATTAGGGGCGACACGGTCTGAAAGTTCAAGTGCGGACTTACAGAACCAATTTCTTACTCTACTTATCGCTCAACTCAAAAATCAAGATCCCACCAACCCGATGGACAACAGCCAATTAACGACACAATTGGCGCAAATCAATACTTTAGCGGGTATTGAAAACTTAAATACCACACTGTCTTCCATTTCAGGGCAAATCAATGCCAACCAGTCGATACAAAATACGCTGTTGATTGGTCATGGCGTTATGGTTCCTGGTGATGCGTTATTGGTGGGTGAAGAGGTTACGACCCCTTTTGGTTTTGAAACTAATGCCGCTGCCACGGCGGTAACCGCCACAATTAAGGATAGCGGGGGGAACGTTGTTGCCCAACTAGAGCTAGGGGGCATGAATGCGGGGGTTCATACCTTCCAATGGGATGGCACGCTGGAAGATGGCAGTACTGCAGCCTCTGGTCAATATACTGTCTCTATTGATGCATCCAATGAATCCGGAGCGCTGACCGCGACACCTCTAAGTTATGCCATGGTTTATGGCGTAACCCCCACAGCGAGTGGAGTGGTGCTTAATCTTGGGACTTATGGCTCAGCGAGCTTGGATCAGATCAAACAAATTCTTTAACCAGTAGGAGAGTATTATGTCTTTTTCTCAAGCAGTGAGTGGATTAAATGCCGCCTCAAGTAATTTGGATGTGATTGGCAACAATATCGCTAACTCCGCCACCAGTGGCTTTAAAAGTTCGAGTGCAGCGTTCGCCGATATGTTCGCCGGCGGCCAAACGGGGCTTGGTACTAAGGTTTCAGCCGTTATTCAAAATTTTAGTGATGGTTCGATTAATTCGACCGGTCGTAATTTAGATATTGCGCTTTCTGGAAATGGGTTCTTTCGCTTGGAAGACAGCAATGGGTCGATAGCGTATTCACGAAATGGCCAGTTACAACGTAACGCTGATGGTTATTTAGTCAATACTGAAGGGTTATATGTCACAGGGTACCCGGCGACTGGGACACCGGCAACCGTACAAACCGGTGCGAATCCCGTTCCTCTTGTTATTCCTACGACTCAACTTCCGGCTAATGCGACGACACAAGCCTCTCTTCAAGCAAATCTGAATTCAGCAGATGCTCTTCCAAGCATCGTACCTTTTGATGCCAAAGACGTGAACAGTTATAACGCGAAAAGCAGTATGACCGTATACGATAGCCAAGGTAATGAGCATCAACTGGATCTCTATTTTGTAAAAACCGCCGATAACCAATGGCAAGTCTACCCATTAGATAGCAGTACGGGAAACTCATCGGCAGATTTTACGATGACCTTTGATCAAAATGGACAATTGACCAGCGATGCACTGCAATCTATTACGATACAGGGGTCGAATGGTGCCGCGCCTAATCAAGTATTCACTCTTAATTTTGCCGGCACCAGTCAGCAAAATAGCGGTGAAAGCCAATTTGGTAACCCAAAACAAGATGGATATGCCCCCGGTGATCTAACAGGATTTACTATTAATAATGACGGTACGATTATTGGTAGTTATTCCAATCAACGAACGCAAGTGATGGGACAAATTGTACTCAGCAGCTTTACTAATAGTGAAGGGCTTGAGCCGATGGGAAACAATGTGTGGAGGGAGAGCGCGGCTTCAGGCCAACCCGCCGTAGGCACTCCGGGCAGCGGTAACTTCGGTACGATGACAGCGGGTGCGCTTGAGGCCTCTAATGTCGACTTAAGTAAAGAGCTGGTGAATATGATTGTGGCCCAGCGAAATTATCAGTCCAACGCGCAGACCATAAAGACCCAAGATCAGATATTAAACACCCTGGTTAACCTTCGTTAATGGACGACATCATTCATGGATAGGATGATCTATACCGCCCTGAGTGGCGCAAACCAAACCCTTGCTTTACAAGCGGTTACTGCTAATAACCTTGCCAATGTCTCAACTACAGGGTTTAAGGCGCAGCTGGCCAATTTCCGTTCTGTGCCCATTGCAGGAACATCACTGGCCACACGAAGTTTTGTCAGTGCTTCTACTCCAGGAGCTGATTTCACCCCCGGTCGGTTGATCAGCACTGAACGAACCTTAGATGTGGCCTTATCGCAAAATAATTGGTTAGCAGTCACCTTACCGGATGGGGGGGAAGCGTATACCCGAAATGGAAGTCTGCAAATTTCCGCACAGGGGAACTTAACCTTACAGGGCTATCCGGTGGTCGGCGAAGGGGGGGCGATTACGATTCCTGAACATGCACAGCTCAGTTTAGCCCCTGATGGAACGATTACCGCCTTAAACGCTGGCGACTCGCCAAATGCGACGGTATCCATTGGCCGTCTGAAAATTGCCCATGCTGAACCGAGTGAGATCGCGCGTGGAGAGGACGGCTTATTTCGACTTTCCGCCAAGAAAATCGCAGAAAGCGGTGGTGGGCCACTGCCTAATGATCCGCAAGGTCGAGTCATGGCTGGCATGCTTGAGGAGAGTAATGTCAATCCTGTACAAGCAATGGTGACGATGATCAACCATGCACGTCGCTTTGAAATGCAAATGAAGGAAATTAGCCATGCTGAGCAAAATGAGCAGAAGGCTAACCAATTGCTATCCCTGACCAGTTGATAAGGATTGATCATGATTCGCGCTTTATGGATTGCGAAAACAGGGCTCGATGCCCAACAAACTAATATGGATGTCATTTCTCACAACCTTGCGAACGTCTCGACTAATGGCTTTAAGCGCTCACGCGCCGTATTTGAAGACCTGCTTTATCAAACCCTACGTCAGCCGGGAACTCAGTCATCAGAACAAAATACATTACCGTCTGGCCTACAAATTGGCACGGGTGTTCGCCCTGTCACCACCGAGCGTCTGCATTCACAAGGTAATTTGTCGAAAACCGATAATGCTAAAGATGTGGCGATTAATGGGCAGGGCTATTTTCAAGTTTTGTTACCCGACGGCAGCGCCGCGTATACCCGCGACGGTTCATTCCAAGTTGATCAGAACGGGCAACTGGTAAATAACGCGGGTTATCCAGTTCAGCCGGGGATAACCATCCCTGCTGACGCGTTGGGTATCACCATTTCAAAAGATGGCATTGTAAGCGTGACACAGGCCGGACAAACACAGCCTGCTCAAGTTGGACAGCTCACATTAAGCACTTTTATCAACGATGCAGGGCTTGAGAGTAAGGGGGAAAATTTATATCAAGAAACACAAGCCTCCGGTGCGGCGACCGAGAGCACCCCAGGGCAAAATGGTGCCGGTTCGCTTTACCAAGGCTATGTTGAAACCTCGAATGTCAACGTAGCCGAAGAGTTAGTCACCATGATCCAAACGCAACGTGCTTACGAAATTAACAGTAAAGCGATCAGCACATCCGATCAGATGTTACAACGTCTAACACAACTCTAATACCCCTTGGGCGTAGCAGTGCGCCCAACATAAAACAGGAGATAATGGTGAAAATGCGCGGGTTTTATTACGGGCTAGTTGGGTTGTGCCTGAGCAGTCTTTCCGGCTGTGCGCTTGTTCCTCATTCACCATTAGTGAAAGGAGAGACGTCAGCCAAACCGACCTTACCGTTACAGCCAGTGATCAATGGCTCGATTTTCCAGACGGTTGCGCCAATGAATTTTGGTTATCAGCCCCTATTTGAAGACCGGCGTCCCCGCGCCGTTGGCGACACATTAACCATTATCCTACGTGAAAATGTGAGTGCGAGTAAGAGTTCTAGCAGTAATGCCTCGCGTAAAGGAAGTGGTCAATTTGGGCTAACAGTGGTGCCGCGGTCGCTCAGTGGCTTGCTAGGGGGTGATAAAGCCAATTTTGATGGGGCAGGAAGCCATGACTTTATGGGAAAAGGCGGGGCCTCTGCGAATAACACCTTTACCGGTACTCTTACCGTTTCAGTGTCTGACGTCTTGGTGAATGGGAATTTACAGGTTGTGGGTGAAAAGCAGATAGGAATCAATCAAGGGACTGAATTTATTCGTTTTTCTGGCATCGTCAACCCACGTACTATCAATGCGGATAATACCGTGTTATCGACAGCTGTAGCGGACGCAAGAATTGAATATGTCGGCAATGGTTATATCAACGACGCGCAACAGATGGGCTGGTTACAACGTTTCTTTTTAACCATTGCACCACTGTAAGGGAGGGTGGCGTGCGAAAGATTATTATTATGTTCATGGCACTGTGCATCAGTTTAACCACGAGCGCACAGACATTGCGTATTAAAGATATTACTCAAGTACAAGGCGTGAGAGATAACGCATTAATCGGATATGGGCTGGTGGTCGGATTGGATGGCACGGGCGATCAAACCACACAAACCCCTTTTACCACGCAATCCATGAGTAATATGTTATCCCAATTAGGGATCACATTACCTAGTGGTACCAATCTCCAGTTAAAAAATGTGGCTGCGGTGATGGTGACGGCTAAGTTACCGGCATTTGCTCGTCAGGGACAGAAAGTCGATGTTGTAGTCTCTTCTATGGGGAATGCCAAAAGTTTACGAGGCGGGACCTTACTTTTGACGCCACTAAAGGGGGTCGATAATCAGGTTTATGCACTCGCCCAAGGAAATATTTTAATTGGCGGAGCGGGGGCGCAAGCTGGGGGAAGTAGCGTTCAAGTCAACCAGTTAAATGGTGGGCGTATTAGTGGCGGCGCGACGGTTGAAAGAGAATTAGTTCAAAACTTTGGTGATAAAAATCAACTGGTTTTGCAACTTTCTCAGCAAGATTTTACGCTAGTACAACGGGTAACCGATGTGATTAACCAATATAGCGGTTATCCTGCTGCCAGCCCTCTGGATGCGGGAAGTATTGCCGTGAAAGTCTCGCCCACACGCTCTTCACAAGTCCAACTGCTAGCGGCGTTATTGGATTTACCTGTCACCTTGCCGACAGCACCTGCAAAGGTTGTGATTAATTCCCGTACAGGCTCAGTCATTATGAATCAGCAAGTGAGCATTGCACGCTGTGCGGTTGCGCAGGGTAATTTATCCGTGACGATTGATAGCAGTACCAAGGTCGATCAGCCCGATACCCCACTGGCGGGAGGAAAAACCGTTGCTAGCCCACAAACAACGATTGCAATGCGTGAAAAAGGAGGGGCTTTACATAAAGTGAAAGCCAGTGCATCGCTCAATGATGTCGTGGCAGCACTCAATACGTTGGGGGCTAGCCCTACAGAATTAATGTCACTTTTACAAGCGATGGATAGTGCGGGTTGCCTGAATGCAGAGTTGGAGATTCTCTAATGAATACCCTTGTTAAGACCGGTTGGGATGTTAACGAACTCAATGTGTTGCGTAATACCACTTCGCAGTCTTCACAACAGCGTACGGCGAGGGTCGCGCATCAGGTAGAAGGCATATTTTTGCAGTTAATGTTACGAAGTATGCGTCAAACGCTCCCCGGTGGTGATTTACTGACTAGCTCATCACAACAACTTTTCACTTCATTGTATGATCAACAGCTCGCGCAAACCGCACCGCAAAATTTGGGGTTAGCGGCGTTGATCGAAAAACAGATGCAATCCGTCACGCCGCCTTCACACGAGGCTGGCATGCGTGTTTATCCATTGGATGCGGAGCGTCGTTTCTTTCAGCGAGCAGTACAGATTGTCGACCGGCATGTCGACAATTTGGCGTCGCTCGCGCAACCGATGCGTCATTTTATTCAGCGACTTCTTCCATATGTTAAAAATGTCAGTCGCACTACTGGGATCCCTGAAAAGCTAATCCTTGCACAGGCGGCTCTGGAATCGGGATGGGGACAACGACAAATTACCACCGATCAGGGCGCGCCAAGCCATAACCTCTTTGGTATCAAGGCGGGGAACCGTTGGCGAGGGCCAACCACGACCACTATCACGACCGAATACCGAAATGGTAAGGCAGAAAAAGCGACAGCGCCTTTTCGCGTTTACGCCTCTTGGCAGGAAGCCTTGCAGGATTATGGCGAGCTATTAACCACTCAACCGCGCTATCAGGCTGTTACGCGTGCACGTACTGCTGAGCAGGGCGCGTATGCACTGCAACAGGCCGGTTATGCGACAGATCCTCACTACGCCCAGAAATTATTGGCGATTATTCGTCAGTTGAGTGGCCTGTCTGCACCATCATTAGGCGATGCACGTATCGATATCGACAAATTATTCTGAGTATTTGTAAAGTTGACCTTGTTTTTAACCGATAACGCGATGGGGGAATGTGAGGTCAAGGTATCAGTATGTTTAATCGAGTAAGGAAGAGAGATGTCGAGTTTAATTAATACGGCAATGAGTGGATTAAGTGCCGCTCAACAGCTTTTAAACAGCACTGCGAACAATATCAGTAATTACACTATCGCCGGCTATAACCGGCAGACAACAATTATTTCTGAAGCACAGAATAGTTTTAATGGCAACAGTTGGTACGGAAATGGGGTTATCGTGAATGGTGTTCAACGGCGATATGATGCATTAATCGATAGCCAATTACGCAATGCCAGTGCCAAGAATAGTGCACAAAGCACACACTATATTCAGCTTTCTTCCATCGATAAACAGATGGCTCTTGAGGGAAATACGCTGAATGACGGATTAGCCACTTTCTTTGACGCCTTACAAAATGTGGTCAACAACGCTGCAGATCCTGCTGCGCGGCAAACCGTCATGTCTCAAGCCGCGGCATTAACCAATCAGTTTACCAATACACAAGCGAGGTTGGATCAGCAACAGCGCGATATCAATACACAACTGCGCGATGAAGTCGCAACAATTAATCGTTATACGCAGCAAATAGCGACGTTAAATCAACGTATTGCACAGTTATCGCAGTCGGGAGATATTCCTAATAATTTACTCGACCAACGTGACCAAGCTGTCCGCGAGCTCAATGAACACGTTGGTGTGAACGTGGCGATGCAGGATGGCAGTATGGTGGTGAGTATTGCTAACGGTTTTACGTTGGTCAATGGAACAAAGTGCTATGAGCTCGAAGCGGTAACGGCGAATGCAGATCCTGATCAAGTAACGATCGGGTATCGAGATAAGAATGGCGATAAAGTCGAACTCCCAGAAAGGATGTTTAAGGACGGGGCGATAGGTGGGCTATTAGCCTTCAGAAGCGATGAGCTAACGCCACTGCAAAATCGATTAGGTCAGTTGACGTTAGCCTTTGTGACAGCGATTAATGACGTCCAGCTCCAAGGTTATGATCTTAATGGTGAGCAAGGCGAGTCACTTTTTACTATTGGTCAGCCTGTTGTGAAAACCAATGCGTTAAACCAAGGTGATGCGACGCTGAATGCGGTATATACCGACCCGCAACAAGTACAGGCTTCCGACTACCAGATCGTGTTTAAAGAGGGCAATTGGCAGGTAACCCGATTAAGCGATAATCACTCGGTGCAGGTTGAGGCCGATGCCGGGGATAACGGTACGGCATTACACTTCGATGGGCTGACGATCACAGTCACTGGGACGCCGGTAGAGAATGATCGCTATTTATTGCAGCCCGTTAAACAAATCACCCATCAATTTGCGCTGAATTTTACCGACCCGAATAAGCTGGCCGCCGCTGAAGATCTTTCAGGGGAAAGTGATAATCGCAACATGCAAAAAATGCTCGATTTACAGTCGCAAAAATGGGTAGGGGGAACACAGACTTTTAACCAGGCTTGGGGATCGGCTGTCAGTTTTATCGCGACACAAACGAAGAGTTATGCCTCAGCGGCTGATGTATCGGCAGCGATTATCACACAACTTACGGCTCGCCAGCAGGCCGTATCAGGGGTTAATTTGGACGAGGAATATGCCAATTTAACGCACTATCAGCAGTATTACATCGCCAATACACAGGTACTGAATACCGCCAGTGCGCTATTTGATGCCCTGATTAGCGTTCGTAGTTAGCCTATAGCCTAGGAGTGAGTAGTATGAGAATAAGTACGACCTTTATGTTTCAACAGCAGACAAAAAGCATTAGCCAAACTCAGGTTGACTGGCTTGCCGTGGGCGAACGTCTCTCATCGGGCAAACGGGTGGTTTATCCCTCTGATGACCCTATTGCTACATCGCAAGCACTAAGTATTCAACAAAACCAACGCACCCAACAACGATTTGGTATGGCCCAACAGTTTGCACAAACGACCATGGGTGCGGAAGCTGCCGTGTTCTCTTCATTAACTGATAATATTCATGCTGCGATCAGTGATGTGATCTACGGGGCAACGGGCACCTTAAATGATGAAGACAGGCAATCGGTTGCAGTAAAATTAGAAGGGGTGCGTAATCAACTATTAACGTTAGCTAACACGCAGGATAGTAGTGGTCGTTATTTATTTGCCGGGTATAACACTGCACAGCCCCCCTTTATTAAGGAGAATGGAGGAGTGGTGTATCAAGGTGGTGAGCAACCCATTGTTCAGCAAGTGGATACACAGCGGGTGATGACATTGAGTCATACGGGAAAACAGGTATTTCTTTCAGCCCCTCCTAATCCTAAGTTAGAGCCCGACGGCACATTAGGGGATACAGACCTATTTTCAGTCTTAGATAATGCGATCGCTGCACTAAAAACGCCGATGGCCGATGCCGATGACTCAACACGTGCTGCCCTGCAAGAGGCGATGAATAGCGCTAACCGTGGATTGAACAATAGTTTAAATAATATTCTGGCGTTACAGTCAGAAAACGGGACACAATTGGCTGAATTAGCATCGCTAAATACGCTAAGTGCTAGTCAAAATCTTATCGCGGAAAGTCAATTGAGTCAGTTAGTGGACGCCGATATTACGCAAACAATCTCCGAATATTATATGAAGCAGACAGCCCTACAAGCGAGTTACACGGCTTTCACTCAGATGTCGAAACTTTCTCTCTTTCAATTAAATAAATGATTGAAAAAAAACACCCGCTTCAGGCGGTAATGCCGATCAGTTAAGGATCAGTTGAACGATCCAGTGGCTGTGTAAAAATCCAGAAACGTTCTTCGTTTCTGGATTTTTTTATGCGCATTGCTCAGGCTCTTGAACTCGTTTCCTGCTACGACTCTACCCGTAACCCCCTGACTTCTCTCGGTGATGTTCTGGATCCCGAGCTCGTCTCCCGCTGTCTGGCCGAATCAGGTTCCGTTACCCTGCGTAAACGCCGTCTCCCGTTGGAAATGATGGTCTGGTGCATCATTGGCATGGCGCTCGAACGCGAAGAACCCCTCCACCAAATCGTGAACCGGCTGGATATTATGCTCCCCGGCAACCGGCCCTTCGTTGCACCCAGCGCGGTTATCCAGGCTCGTCAACGCCTGGGAAGTGATGCCGTTCGCCGCGTGTTTACCCAAACGGCGCAGCTGTGGCACAACTCCGTCACCCATCCACACTGGTGTGGTCTGACATTACTTGCGGTGGATGGTGTCGTCTGGCGCACCCAGGATACGCCAGAAAACGATACGGCCTTCCCGCGGCAGACCTATGCCGGGCAACCGGGGCTTTATCCGCAGGTGAAAATGGTCTGCCAGATGGAACTGACCAGTCATCTGCTTACGGCTGCCGCCTTCGGTACGATGAAAGAAAGCGAGTATACGTTGGCAGAAAAATTGATAGAACAAACAGGTGATAACACACTGACTTTACTCGATAAAGGCTATTACTCTCTGGGGCTGCTGAATACCTGGCATCAGGCGGGTGAGAGCCGCCACTGGATGATCCCGTTGAAAAAAGGGGCGCAGTACGAAGAGGTGCGAAAACTCGGTAAAGGCGATCATCTGATAAGGATGAAAACCAGTCCTCAGGCCCGGAAAAAGTGGCCTGATCTGGGTGAGGAAATGACGGCTCGCCTTCTGACGTTTACCCGTAAAGGCAAAGTCTGCCATCTGCTGACCTCAATGACAGATGCCATGCGGTACCCGGGGGGAGAAATGGCCGATCTCTACGGCCACCGTTGGGAAATCGAACTGGGTTATCGTGAAATTAAGCAGACGATGTTACTGAGTCGGTTAACGCTGAGAAGTAAAAAACCAGAGCTTGTCGAGCAGGAGTTATGGGGGGTATTGCTAGCCTATAATCTTGTTCGTTATCAGATGATTAAGATGTCTAAAAACCTAAAGGGTTATTGGCCGAATCAGCTAAGCTTCTCAGACTCGTGCAGTCTGGTGATGAGGATGTTGATGACGCTTCAGGGCGCATCACCGGGCCGGATCCCAGAACTGCTGCGTAATCTGGAGAGTATGGCGCAGATGGTGAAGCTGCCGATAAGAAGAGAAAGGGCCTTCCCAAGAGTGGTAAAGGAGAGACCCCGGAAGTATCCAAAAGCAGAGGGAAAAAGCCAGTCAGTTGCTTAACTGACTGGCATTACCGCTTCAGGCGGGTGTTTTTTGGATCAGCTAATCACTTAACTTGCTTTAGTCACACCAGCCGATGCCTGATGACGGGCAGCATGTGCGCCTGCAGCGCCTTTGCCGGTAAACTGGAACGCTGGGCGGACCCAATCGCTCTGTTTTGGCGGTTCTGAAACCCACGCAGGTGCTTCGGCTTTCGTGACCGGGGAAGTAGCCACTAAACGTCCAGCGGTAACGGCAGCATCTACTGTCGCTTGTACGGGTTCAGGAAGTGCTTCTGGCGTAGGCGATTCAACCTTTTCTTCGACAGCCGGTGCTGATGCAACGATAGTCTGGGCGCTTGGTGCATGCGCTTGCTGCTCTGCGACTAATGTCGGTGCGACAGTTGGCTCAACCGTAGTAGTTGTCATGTCAGCTTGCGGTGTTACTACCGCTTGCTCGACTACAGGCTCGGCAGCCGTCACTGCAAGATCATAACGAATCCACACTTTCCCTGAAGCCATTTCTGGCGCGGATGCCGCACTGCTCACGGCCATCGGTGATTGTTGTGGATAACGGTCGTCACGATAACGACGGCGACGTTGTCCACTCACTCGCAGATGGCGAGGTGAACGGCGAGAGCGTCGTGGCGCAACGTTATCTTGGTTTTCGGTTGGTGCAGGGCGTGCGACTGTCGGCTCGTTCTGAGCGTTCATCTCAACATTCTGTTCAACCTGTGGGGCGATGGTTTGCACTGGGGCAGCAACGCCATTATCGGTAACCCGAACTTTTTGTTGCAGAGCACGAGGTTGGCGGCGTGGCGTAATTTTAATCTCACGCGGCTGCTCTTCGTTACTCTCGGTCTCTTTTTGCAGCGTTTCAGAGGCTTCAGGCTTCAACGCTTCTTGTTGCTGACGACGTTCTTCTTGACGACGACGTTGACGTTCCGCACGTTGTTCACGACGCTGTTGTTCGCGTTGTTGACGAACTTCATCGCTCACTGCGTTTTCTTGACGTGGGGTACGCTCTTGACGTTGATCATTATCTGCTGAGGCTGGTTGTGCACGATTTGCCGTGCGACGATTATCCTCTTGCTGTCCATTGGACGATACGTCTTTCTGAGTTGAACGCGTCGAACGGTCGGTTCTGTCGTTACGATCGTAGCGATTTGTATTGCGGCGTTGATTGTTGCGACGATCAAATTGCTGCGTTTTTTCGTCTTTTCTTGTTGACGATTCGGCATTATTTGTCGTTTGTACGTTCGTAGCCTGAGGGGTTACTTCGGTCTCTGAACCATTGAAAAAGGCTTTAATGCCTTTAACCAGACGACTAAAGAAACAACCCGCTGTTTTTTGAGGCGTTACCGTTTCTGGTGTTGCCGAAGGTGCGGCCGACACAGGCGGCGTGTCAGGCATAACAAAGGCTGCCAGTGCAGGTTGCTCTGGACGACGACGCTCAGCGGTTTCTTCTTCTGATGGCAGTGCCATTTCAGTTTCGTGCAGTTTAGGTAAATGGTAACTGAGCGTATGCGTCTCTTCACCTTTACGTACCCGTAACACAGAATAATGAGGAGTTTGCATTTTGTCGTCAGGGACGATAACGGTTTTCACTCCGCCTTGACGGGTTTCGATCGCGTTTACGGCTGAGCGTTTTTCATTTAATAAGTAAGAAGCAACTTGCACCGGGACGATGGCATGAACTTCTTTTGTATTATCTTTTAACGCTTCTTCTTCGATCAGACGAAGGATAGAAAGTGCTAACGACTCATTGTCACGGATGGTTCCGGTGCCACTACAGCGTGGACAAACATGATGGCTAGATTCACCGAGAGAAGGGCTTAAACGTTGACGCGACATCTCCAGCAAGCCAAAGCGCGAGATATGGCTGATTTGAATACGAGCACGATCTTGGCGCACAGCGTCGCGTAATTTATTTTCCACTGCACGTTGATGGCGCGCAGGCGTCATATCGATGAAGTCGATGACAATCAGGCCACCTAAATCACGTAGACGCAGTTGACGTGCAATTTCATCGGCAGCTTCGAGGTTAGTATTGAACGCGGTCTCTTCGATATCGCCACCACGTGTAGAACGTGCTGAGTTAATATCAATAGCCGTTAAGGCTTCCGTCGTATCAATAACAATAGATCCACCGGAAGGCAGTCTCACTTCGCGTTGGAAGGCCGATTCAATCTGCGATTCAATTTGATAATGACTAAATAATGGGATCTCGCCTGAGTATAATTTAATTTTACTGGTAAAATCTGGACGACCCAGCGCGGCAATATGTTGACGTGCCAATTCTAAAACACTTGGGTTATCGATGAGAATTTCACCAATATCTTGGCGTAGGTAATCACGGAAAGCACGTACAATGACATTACTTTCTTGGTGAATTAAAAAGGGAGCCGGTCGGCTATTTGCTGCTTTTTGAATCGCTTCCCAATGCTTAAGACGGAAATTCAAATCCCACTGTAGCGATTCTGCAGATTTGCCCACGCCAGCTGTGCGGACAATGAGTCCCATACCATTAGGAATATCTAGCGAAGAGAGTGCTTCTTTTAACTCACTGCGATCATCGCCTTCAATTCGCCTTGAAATACCACCTGCCCGCGGGTTATTCGGCATTAATACTAAATAACTTCCCGCTAAACTGATAAATGTGGTTAAGGCCGCGCCTTTATTACCGCGCTCTTCTTTATCAATTTGAACAATAACTTCTTGGCCTTCACGCAGGACATCTTTGATATTTGGACGACCGTGGCCAGAATAATTATCGGGGAAATATTCGCGAGAGATTTCTTTTAACGGGAGGAAACCGTGGCGTTCAGCACCATAGTCTACAAAAGCAGCTTCTAAACTCGGTTCAATACGAGTGATTTTACCTTTATAAATATTTGCTTTTTTTTGTTCATGACCTGGACTTTCGATATCCAAATCATAGAGTTTTTGTCCATCTACTAGTGCAACACGCAACTCCTCCTGCTGAGTTGCGTTAATGAGCATTCTTTTCATTTACATATTCTCGTCATTTTCATTTTTGAAAAGCTGCGGGCATTACTGCGATGAGCGAGTTATCCGATGGCTTCGTGTCTGTAGGCAATCACGTCAGCCTCACGGCTGTCGATCGCTTAAGAAGCGCATAAAGTCGGGGAAATGTTACTAGTTACTAATTAGCTTCACAGTTCCATAGAGATCATCTCTTCCCAAAAAACGGGGAGAGGGCAATACCCCATCTCGTTCAGGCTGCAGTCCGCAGCCCGCTAAATATCTGAATCCACGTAACGTCTTATGCCATTGCAGCGTATTGTCTCTTCAGATAAAAATTCAACTTAGTTGCTTTGCGATGCAAAGTTCTGCAATCGTTGAGCCTAAGCATTATTCCATTGCTCGCCTTCATATAGCAAGGTGACTTTCGCGTTGTGAATCACTTTATTTATTATTTGAGCAATTTAACGGATAAACCTTAAAATGGCTGTTCAAAAAGAAAGCGTTATACATGTGCGTCGCCGCGATTCGTAGAATAAAACAGTAGCGATAAATCAGGAGTCTCTTTACACTTGTCACTATGAAAACAGAACATAATGGCGTACAGCTGATTGCCATCACGTCGGAACACGACGGACAGCGAATTGATAACTTTTTGCGGACTTTTTTGAAGGGTGTCCCAAAAAGTATGATTTATCGAATTTTGCGTAAAGGCGAGGTTCGTGTGAATAAAAAAAGGATCAAGCCAGAGTACAAACTGATTGCTGGAGACGAGTTGCGTATCCCACCAATTCGCACATCAAGCCGTGAAGCTCCTGAGGTATCTCCCAAACTTGAGCGCGTTGCGCAACTGGACCGTGCCATCTTATTTGAAGATGATGCGATATTAGTCCTTAATAAGCCTTCTGGTACGGCCGTTCACGGTGGCAGTGGGCTCAGTTTCGGTGTTATCGAGGGGTTACGTGCGTTACGTCCTGATGCGCGCTTTTTAGAGTTGGTTCATCGATTAGACCGCGATACTTCAGGTATTCTTTTGGTGGCGAAAAAACGTTCTGCGTTACGATCACTGCATGAACAACTCCGCGATAAAACAATGCAGAAAGATTATTTGGCGCTAGTGCGCGGCGAATGGCCATCACACGTCAAATCGGTAAAGGCGCCGTTGTTAAAGAATATTCTGCAAAGTGGTGAGCGTATTGTGAAAGTGAGTAGTGAAGGGAAGCCTTCAGAAACTCGCTTCAAGGTGGAAGAGCGTTTTGGATTTGCAACCTTAGTGAAAGCCAGTCCAGTGACTGGACGAACTCACCAAATTAGGGTGCATACGTTACATGCTGGACATCCGATTGCTTTTGACGATCGTTATGGTGTGGCCGTGTTTGACCAACAACTTACGCACACCGGATTATCGCGTCTCTTTTTACATGCGGCAGCGTTAACGTTCACCCATCCTACGACAGGCGAAACGCTTAGGGTAGAAGCACCGCTTGACCACGGACTAAAGCAATGTTTAACCGTGTTACGTCAGAAAAAGAATGCATAATTCCCAGAGGATTATTGGGTTAGCGGATTAACACCGATTTCCCGTAATATGCGTGTAAGTGCGATTAAAGGTAAGCCAATAAGTGTATTGGGGTCATCACCGGCCATTTTTTCAAATAATGTGACCCCTAGACCTTCAGATTTGAAACTCCCTGCACAATGCAACGGTTGCTCTTTATGCAGGTAGCCCCAAATTTCTGCATCGGTGAGTGAACGAAAAAAGACGTCGTAGGTTTCTAAGGACTGATACCATCGATTTTGACTGCCATCATAGACGGCTAATCCGGTGTGGAAGGTCACGCATTGCCCTGAGGAAGAACGTAACTGAGCGTAAGCCTGTTCTTCGGTATAGGGTTTGCCGAGGACTTGATTATTTAAGCTGCCTAGCTGGTCGCAGCCAATAATAATCGCATCAGGGTACGTTTCTATTAAGGCAGTGGCTTTCATTTTAGCTAAGCGCAACACTTGCGTAGCAATAGGCTCGTTTGGCTCGCCAGATTCGTCAATATCAGGACTGACAGAGAAGAAAGGAAGTCCGAGTTTGTCTAAAACAGCTTGGCGAAATGGGGACGAGGAAGCCAGTACAAGGTTATATGGCATATTTTTTTCATAATCTATAGCGAATTAGGTCAACACATCTTAAACTATCTGCCGCACTGGTTGCGAATTTCTCAGTTAAAGATGCGGGTCATTGGCCTTTTTCTTTGACTCTTTATCATTACAAAGTTAATATGCGCGCCCTATGCAAATAGTAAAATTACCTCTAACGCTGGATCTGCAACGTACTGCTCAAAAACGCCTTGATTATCAAGGTGTCTATGTGGCGGGTGCTTTAGAACGTTTAGCCGATACAGTGGTTAGTGTGGATACGGATGTTTCGTGTACGATGTCTTTTGGCATAGACAGCCAGCGCCTAGCCGTTCTTGAAGGTACGGCTGACGTAACGGTAACATTATGCTGTCAACGTTGTAATAACACGTTCACACATCCGGTCCACGTAAAATACCTCTTCAGTCCTGTTCGCAATGATGAGCAGGCAGAAGCGTTACCAGAAGATTATGAGCCGGTTGAAGTCGATGAGTTTGGCGAAGTCAATTTGCTTGCGGTGATCGAAGATGAACTTATCCTCGCGTTACCTGTCGTTCCGGTACATGATTATGAACACTGTGAAGTGTCCGACGCGGACATGGTATTTGGCGATTTGCCAGCTGAGGCAGAAAAACCAAATCCATTTGCCGTATTAGCAAGTTTAAAGCGTAAGTAATAGGAGTAAGGTCCATGGCCGTACAACAGAATAAACCAACCCGTTCCAAGCGTGGCATGCGCCGTTCACACGATGCACTGACTACGTCTGCTCTGTCCGTAGATAAAGTTTCTGGCGAAACTCATCTGCGTCACCATGTGACTGCTGACGGTTACTACCGTGGTCGCAAGGTAATTGCTAAGTAATTCTGGCCGCGAAGCTAGGTATTACTTTGACACGTGTGACCCTGGCTGTTGATGCCATGGGCGGGGACTTCGGTCCTCACGTGACAGTGCCTGCTGTATTGCAGGCACTGGGCACCTACCCCTTTCTAGAGATTTATCTTGTCGGTTTTCTCGACACCCTCCAGCCATTACTTGTCAAAGCAGATTCCTCTTTGCTTACACGTTTGCATTGTGTTAATGCTGAATCTGTTATTACCAGTGATGTTAAGCCTTCATTGGCTATTCGCCAAAGTAAAAACAGCTCTATGCGTCTTGCTCTTGAATTAGTTAAAGAGAATAAGGCTCAAGCCTGCTTGAGTGCTGGCGATACGGGGACTTTGATGGGATTGGCCCTAATGCTGCTTAAATCGCTGCCTCAAATCCGCCGTCCAGCATTAATGGGACTTTTACCCAACCCTTCTCAAGGACAGATGGTCATTTTGGACATCGGTGCAAATCTCGACGCTGACTGCGAAATGTTAGTACAGTTTGCTTTGATGGGACATGTTGTCGCTGAGCAGATGTTGGGTATCGCCACTCCCCGCATTGCCTTACTGAATGTTGGTCAAGAAGAGAGCAAAGGAAAAGAATCTATTCGTCAAGCCGCGAAAATATTACGGCAACAGAGTGCGATCCGTTATACTGGCTTTTTAGAAGGAAGCGAATTACTAACAGGTCGAGCTGATGTGGTGGTTTGTGATGGGTTCAGTGGCAATGTGGCATTGAAAACGTTAGAAGGAGCCATCCGGTTCTTTCTGCGACGAACTGAGGAAAGTCACTCAGTTTGGCGACGGCTGACCCAAACACTGTTTTCGCGTAGTACCGATAAGATTGATCCAGACAAGCACAATGGTGCCTTTTTATTAGGGTTGTCGGGCGTGGTCATTAAAAGCCATGGGGCAGCGAATCAGCAAGCCTTTTTAGCGGCGATTGAACAGTCAATATTGACCGTGCAACGGCAACTCTCACAACGAGTGGCTGGTCAATTAGCCACTGTAGTAGCCAGGAGTGACAAAACATAAATGTTTAGCAAAATTATGGGTACGGGTAGTTATCTACCTGAGCAAATCCGCACCAATGCCGATTTAGAAAAAATGGTAGACACGTCCGATGAATGGATTGTCACTCGTACCGGTATCCGTGAACGTCGTATTGCCGGTGTCGATGAAAATGTTGCCACCATGGGCTTCCATGCCGCACAAAGAGCCATTGATATGGCGGGTATTGATAAGAACGATATCGGCTTAATTATCGTTGCAACGACATCTTCCAGCCACGCTTTTCCGAGCTCTGCCTGTATGATCCAGCAGATGTTAGCGATCGCAGATTGTCCGGCTTTTGATTTAGCAGCGGCGTGTGCCGGCTTTACCTACGCGTTAAGCGTTGCTGATCAATATATTAAAAATGGTGCGGTTAAACATGCACTAGTTATCGGATCTGATGCATTAACTCGTACTTTAGACCCAGCAGACCGTGGAACGGTCATCTTATTTGGCGACGGTGCGGGTGCAGTGTTACTTGGACAAAGTGAGAGTGCGGGAATTATTTCAACGCATTTGCATGCAGACGGTAATTTTGGAAAATTGCTATCCCTCAGTTATCAAGACCGCGCACATCAAGAACAGCCCTCCTATTTAACGATGGCAGGTAATGAAGTGTTTAAGGTTGCGGTTACTGAACTTGCCCACATTGTCGAAGAAACATTGTCAGCAAATGGGATCGATCGCTCTGAACTGGATTGGTTAGTGCCTCACCAAGCCAATCTACGTATTATCAGCGCCACAGCTAAAAAATTACAGATGGGGATGGACAAAGTTGTTGTCACCCTCGACCGCCACGGTAATACCTCTGCGGCATCTGTGCCGACTGCACTGGATGAAGCCGTGCGTGATGGGCGAATTCAACGGGGGCAACTGATTTTATTAGAAGCCTTTGGTGGTGGTTTCACTTGGGGCTCTGCCCTGGTTCGTTTTTGATTGACAGGTATCTTTATGACACACTTTGCTTTTGTTTTTCCGGGTCAAGGTTCACAGACGGTAGGTATGTTGGCGGAGTTAGCCGCTGAGTATCCGATTATCGCAGCCACTTATGCTGAAGCATCAGAGGCCTTAGGTTATGACCTTTGGCAATTGGTGCAGCAAGGCCCTGCTGAAGAACTTAATAAGACTTGGCAAACCCAGCCTGCGTTACTCGCGGCATCTGTCGCGCTATTCCGTTTATGGGAGCAACAAGGTGGCGAAAAGCCTGCGTTGTTAGCAGGACACAGCTTAGGGGAATACTCGGCGTTAGTTTGCGCGGGTGTGATTGGCTTTGCTGACGCGATCCGTTTAGTTGAACTGCGTGGCAAATTGATGCAAGAAGCCGTGCCAGAGGGTACTGGTGCGATGCAGGCGATTATTGGTCTTGATGATGCAGCCATTCGCCAAGCCTGTGAAGAGAGTGCACAAGGACAGGTAGTTTCCCCTGTAAACTTCAATTCCCCGGGACAAGTTGTTATTGCGGGCAACAAAGAAGCGGTTGAACGCGCTGGCGCTGCATGTAAAGCGGCAGGGGCGAAAAGAGCATTACCTCTTCCAGTAAGCGTACCTTCGCATTGTGCATTGATGAAGCCAGCAGCAGAAAAATTAGCGTTGGCCTTGAGTGAGATCACTTTTCATCAACCAAAAATCGCAGTGGTGAACAATGTTGATGTAAAATGCGAGACGGATGCAACAGCAATTCGTGAAGCACTTGTCCGTCAACTTTATAGTCCGGTTCGCTGGACCGAGAGTGTGCAATATATTGCCGCGCAGGGCGTGACACAGTTAATGGAAGTAGGCCCAGGTAAAGTATTGACAGGACTGACAAAACGAATCGTTGATACGTTGTCGGCGTCAGCGATCAACGATCCTGCTGCATTGAGTGCAGCATTGATTAAAGAATAAGAGGAAAAACATGAACTTCAATGGTAAAATCGCGCTCGTTACGGGTGCCAGTCGTGGTATTGGCCGCGCAATCGCTGAAAAATTAGTGGCAGGTGGTGCTACGGTCATTGGTACTGCAACCAGCGATAATGGTGCTGAAGCTATCAGTGCTTACCTTGGGGATAAGGGCAAAGGACTGGTTTTGAATGTCACAGATGCGGCATCAATTGATGCGCTATTACAACAAATTCGTACAGAATTTGGTGAAATTGACATTTTAGTTAATAATGCAGGCGTAACTCGTGATAACCTATTAATGCGCATGAAGGATGATGAGTGGCAGGATATTCTTGACACGAACCTGACATCTGTTTTTAAACTATCAAAAGCAGTCTTGCGTGCCATGATGAAAAAACGCATGGGAAGAATCATTACCATTGGTTCGGTTGTCGGAACAATGGGTAATGCGGGCCAAGCTAACTACGCTGCTGCAAAGGCGGGGTTGATTGGTTTTAGCAAATCACTGGCGCGAGAAGTTGCGTCACGTGGTATTACTGTGAACGTTGTGGCACCAGGTTTCATTGAAACTGACATGACGCGAGCACTGAATGAAGATCAACGCTCTGGTATTTTGGCAGAAGTTCCTGCTGCCCGTTTAGGGGAGCCTCAGGAAGTTGCTAACGCTGTGGCCTTCCTCGCCTCTGACGAAGCAAGTTACATCACTGGTGAAACTTTGCACGTTAATGGTGGGATGTACATGGTCTGATCTGCTGCAAATTAATATTTTTGCGATTTTTTGTGCAAAAAATACTAATTTGTGGTCAGAAAAGCAGGGAAGTAGTTGCATCTTTTTAAACATTTTATAAACTACGAAAACCGTCGCATTAGCGAGTTTTGATAGGAAATTAAATAGTATGAGCGATATCGAACAACGCGTTAAGAAAATCATTGCCGAGCAACTGGGTGTTAAAGAAGATGAAGTGATCAACTCTGCTTCTTTCGTAGAAGACCTGGGTGCTGATTCTCTTGACACCGTTGAGCTTGTAATGGCTCTGGAAGAAGAGTTTGATACTGAGATTCCAGACGAAGAAGCTGAGAAAATCACTACCGTACAGGCAGCGATCGATTACATCAATAGCCATCAGGGCTAATGAACACCTTCAGGCGGTCACTCGACCGCCTGAGTTTTATTCCGTCCCAAGAAAAATAATTATTCCCCTCCCTGGAGGACGAACGTGTCTAAGCGTCGTGTAGTTGTGACTGGTCTTGGCATGTTGTCTCCTGTCGGCAATACAGTAGAGTCTACCTGGAATTCTCTCCTAGCCGGTCAGAGCGGCATCAACCTGATTGACCATTTTGATACTAGTTCTTATGCAACGCATTTTGCAGGATTAGTGAAAGATTTTAATTGTGATGAGATTATCTCGCGTAAAGAACAGCGTAAAATGGATATGTTTATTCAATACGGTGTAGTTGCGGGAGTCCAAGCATTGCAAGACTCTGGAATTGAAGTAACCGAGCAAAATGCCCATCGTATTGGTGCAGCGATTGGTTCGGGGATTGGTGGACTAGGTCTCATTGAAGAAAACCACGCAGCGTTAGCCAAAGGTGGACCACGTAAAATCAGTCCATTTTTTGTTCCTAGCACCATTGTGAATATGGTTGCAGGCCACCTAACCATTATGCATGGCCTAAAAGGCCCCAGTATTTGTATTGCAACGGCATGTACTTCAGGTGTTCATAACATTGGCCATGCTGCACGTATGATCGCTTATAACGACGCTGACGTGATGATTGCCGGTGGTGCAGAAAAGGGCAGTACACCATTAGGAGTAGGCGGCTTTGGGGCTGCACGCGCACTCTCAACGCGAAACGATAATCCGCAAGCGGCCAGTCGCCCTTGGGACAAAGATCGCGATGGGTTTGTACTCGGTGATGGTGCGGGAGTGCTGGTTCTCGAAGAGTATGAGCATGCAAAAGCCCGTGGTGCAAAAATTTACGCTGAACTCGTTGGCTTTGGAATGAGCAGTGATGCTTATCACATGACCTCCCCGCCTGAAAATGGTGAGGGTGCCGCGCGATCAATGCAGAATGCATTGATCGATGCAAAGCTCAATGCGAGTGATATTGGCTATATTAATGCCCATGGAACCTCCACGCCTGCGGGTGATTTAGCAGAGTGTCAAGCGGTTAAATCGGTATTTGGTCATGAAACTAAGGTAATGGTCAGCTCGACAAAGTCGATGACGGGGCATTTATTAGGGGCAGCGGGTGCGGTAGAGTCCATTTATTCGATTCTCGCTCTGCGTGACCAAGCGATTCCACCGACCTTGAATCTGGATAATCCTGATGCAGGGTGCGATTTAGATTTTGTTCCCCACACTGCACGTCAAGTGACAGGATTAGAGTACGCGTTGTGTAACTCTTTTGGGTTTGGTGGTACTAACGGCTCATTGATTTTCCGTAAAGTCTAAGTTGTAAATAGTTTAAAAAGCCCGTTTACGGGCTTTTTTTTTGCCAAAGATGGGGCGTAACGTATGCAGTTAATCAATGGCGTTTACACTATACAGCTTTCTAGTCTCGATAGAGGACTACAATTTGGTGATGGCTGCTTTACTACAGCACAGGTCAAAAATGGCCAAGTCTGCCATCTGGCGCTACACCTTGCTCGATTACAAAGAGATAGCCAGCGCTTAGGGATCCACTTTGAGTTATGGTCTTTATTAAGGCAAGAAATTGAGACCTTTGTGAAGAATACCGACTCGGGAGTGGTTAAAATTATTTTAACAAGAGGAGTAGGGGGACGCGGATACAGTTCTCTCGGTTGTAACGCAACGCAACGCATCCTTTCCTTAGCCCCTTATCCTAGCCATTACCGTGATTGGCAACAGCAGGGCGTGTCTTTAGTGACCAGCCCAGTGAATTTGGGGATGAATCCAAATCTCGCGGGGATAAAACATTTAAATCGACTCGAGCAGGTGTTGATCAAACAACATCTTGATGCTGAGCATGGCCAAGAGGCATTAGTCCTTGATTACCAGAAAAATATAGTTGAATGCTGCGCAGCTAATATTATTTGGCGTCGGGGTAACAGACTCTATACTCCAGCGTTAGTTAATGCCGGTGTGGAAGGCATAATGAAAGGGTTAGTTATTGAAGCCTTACACACAGCAGGGTACCATTGCAGCGAGGTCACACAGCCGCGTGAAGTGCTTGAGCACGCTGATGAAGTGATTATATGTAATGCATTAATGCCAGTGCTTCCTGTAACCCGCATCGACCAGTGGCAGTATCAACCCGGTAACGTAATGGCAACCCTTATTCAATTAGGATTCACTGCGAGTTAAGTTATGCAGAAAAAAAGTAAAGGCCTCTTTGGCTTGGTAGTCTTATGTGTGATTTTGGCGGCAACAGGTCTGTGGCAGGTCAAACGTTTTGCGGCACACCCCTTATTAATTCAACAAGAAACTTACTATACCCTACCGGCTGGAGCAGGCCGCGTTGTCTTAGAGCAACAACTTGAATCACAACATATTGTTCCGGGTAGTCCGTGGTTTGGATGGTTATTAAAAATTGAACCTGATCTCGCAAAATTTAAGGCGGGCACATATCGGTTAACGCCAGGTATGAATGTACGTCAATTACTGCTGTTGCTGGCAAGCGGTAAAGAGGCACAATTTCCGATCCGTTTTGTGGAAGGTCAACGTATAGAAGATTGGCTGAAAACCTTGCGTGATGCACCGTGGATAACGCATCAGTTAAGCGATGATCAACTGAGTACCGTGGCGAAAGCTCTCGCTATGCAGCCTTCCGAATTGGAGGGGGGATTTTACCCGGATACTTATTATTACACCGCGAAACGGACAGATATTAGCTTATTGAAGCAAGCACGTACCCGTATGGTGCAATTACAACAAAAAATTTGGGCGAATCGAGATCCCGATTTACCGTATAACGATCTCAATCAATTAGTCACTATGGCATCGATTATTGAAAAAGAGACAGCGATACCTGATGAGCGGGGTAAAGTCGCCTCGGTGTTTGTCAATCGCCTTCGCAAAGGGATGCGTTTGCAAACAGATCCGACGGTTATCTACGGTTTAGGCAGTGACTACAAAGGGACACTTACCCGAGAAGATTTAGTCAAGCCGACTGCCTACAATACCTATGTGATTCCTGCACTTCCGCCAGGCCCAATTGCTATCCCAAGTCGAGCCTCGTTAGAAGCGGCGGCACATCCTGAGAAGAGCGACCTATTGTACTTCGTTGCAAACGGTCAAGGTGGACATACCTTTACCTCAACGTTGGCTAATCATAATCAGGCTGTAAAAGCATGGCGTAAAGTTGAAAGTGAGCGAAAAACCAGTGAAAAGTAAGTTTATTGTGATTGAGGGCCTAGAGGGGGCGGGCAAAACATCCGTTCGCCATCATGTCGTGGAAGAGCTGAATGCACAGGGAATTACTGACATTGTTTTTACACGTGAGCCAGGTGGTACGCCATTAGCCGAAGCCTTACGGAATTTAGTAAAAGAAGGCGTAGAAGGGGAGAATATAACCCCTAATGCCGAGCTACTACTTCTGTATGCCGCACGCGTACAACTGGTTGAGACGGTAATAAAACCAGCGTTAGCGAGAGGTGCGTGGGTCATTGGTGATCGTCACGATTTATCTTCACAAGCTTATCAGGGCGCTGGGCGAGGGTTAGATAGCACGGCGATGATGACAATCAAGCAGGCAGTATTGGGTGATTTTTCTCCGGATATGACATTATACCTTGATGTGACACCAGAAATTGGACTCCTTCGCGCGCGTCAGCGCGGAGAGCTTGATCGTATTGAACAAGAATCATTAGCTTTTTTTCATCGAGTCCATCAGCGTTATCGCGAACTGGCTGCTGCTGATCCGACTATTTTAATTATTGACGCAACCCAGCCTCAGCAACAGGTTCAACAGGCGGTTAAGGTGCGCTTGCGTGAATGGCTCAAGGAACAGCCGTAATGCAGTGGTTTCCCTGGCTGACACCGTACTATAAGCAAATTATCCAGCAGCACCAGATTGGACACGCCCATCCCGCACTGTTGTTACAGGCGCACGCAGGGATGGGGGTTGACGCATTGGTCTGGGGGATTGCGCGGTGGCTACTGTGTGAAACGCCCCAGGAACATAAGGCTTGTGGTCATTGTCATGGCTGTCAGCTTATGTTGGCCGATAATCATCCTGACTGGTATCCCCTTGCAGTAGAAAAAGGGAAAAACATTATTGGGATTGATGTGGTACGCGAAACCTGTGAAAAAATTTGGCACTCACCGCAACAAGGTGGTGCACGCGTTATTTGGATTGAAAATGCTCAGCAACTTTCTGAATCTGCGGTAAATGCATTGCTTAAAACCGTAGAAGAGCCGCCGGCGAATTGTTGGTTTCTGTTTAGTACCCCACAAGCTAGTCAACTGCCCGCAACATTACGAAGCCGTTGTGTACAAGTCACGCTGACTCCTCCGAATGAAGCACAGGGCTTGGCATGGTTAGCTCGTGAGCATCCACTTCCTCAGCCCGAATTACAGACGGCATTACGCTTATCGGGGGGAGCGCCTGCACAAGCGCTGGCATTCATCGAATCCCCACGTTGGCAGGAACGTAGTGCACTGGCTGAGGCATTACAATCAGCGTTACCACAGCAACCGATGCTGCTCCTTCCATTATTGGTGGGTGAAGCATGCACTGAAAAAATTTATTGGCTAATGGCTTACTTACTTGATGCCTTAAAATTACAGCGTGGCGGCGCTGCGTGGCTTACCCACATAGAGAATCAGGCAGCCAGTCAATATCTTAGCACCCTTATGGATGAACTGAGTTTACAGGCAATACTTAGGCAATGGCGAGAGTGCCACACTTTGTTAACGCAGACACCGCAAGTGAATGCTGAACTTGTGGTCAGCGATGCCTTGTTAGTCTGGGAAACGGCATTACAAAAATAATCTTTTTGTTATCGAGATAATTATGTTTTTAGTAGATTCGCATTGCCATGTTGATGGCTTAGATTATGAAAAAGAGCATCAAAACCTAGCGGAAGTGATTGAGAAAGCGGCTGCGCGTGACGTGCGCTTTATGTTGGCTGTCTCCACAACCCTGAGTCAATTCCCGGCGCTACAACGCTTAACAGCTGATTTTGACCAAATTGCGCTGTCATGTGGGGTTCACCCTCTTAATCTTGATGATAATTGGGATGTAGAGCGTTTGCACCAGCTGGCAAGTGACCCGAAGGTGGTGGCACTCGGTGAGACTGGGCTCGACTATTTTTATCATAAAACACCGGAGCTTTGGGCTATTCAGCAACAGGCTTTTCGTGAACATCTGCAAGTGGCGTGTAAACTCAATAAACCCGTCATTGTGCATACACGCGATGCCCGTGAAGATACTGTTCGGTTACTGGCTGAAGAGCACGTTGATCGCTGTGGGGGGGTGTTGCACTGTTTTACCGAAGATCGCGAGACGGCGAAGCAATTATTAGATCTTGGGATGTATATCTCATTTTCAGGAATTTTGACCTTTAAGAATGCTGAACAAATCCGTGAAGCTGCTCGTTTCGTCCCTCTTGATCGAATTCTTGTCGAAACCGACTCGCCTTATCTCGCACCGGTTCCTTACCGTGGTAAAGCGAACCAACCGGCCTATACTCGTGACGTCGCGGAATACTTAGCGGTGGTGAAAGGGGTAACGGTTGATCAGGTTGCAGAGCAAACAACGGAAAACTTTGCTAAATTATTTAATATTGCTGGCGAGCGACTCGCTCTATCATAAGATGACTGACCGTGAACAACGGGAATAATTAAAGGAATGATTTAATATGGCAGAAGAAACGATTTTCAGTAAAATTATTCGCGATGAAATTCCAGCACAAAAATTGTATCAGGACGACCTGGTGACGGCATTTCGTGATATTTCACCTCAAGCGCCGAGTCATATATTGATTATCCCTAACGTGCTTATTCCAACCATGAATGATGTAGCCCCTGAACATGAATTAGCATTAGGCCGCATGATGACCGTTGCGGCTAAACTTGCCCAGCAAGAAGGGATTGCTGATGATGGATACCGACTGATTATTAATTGTAATCAACACGGTGGCCAAGAGGTGTACCATATTCATATGCACCTGTTAGGTGGAAAACCTCTCGGGCCGATGCTTTCACGCTAAAACGAGGGACGGACTATGCGTGTTTTATGTATGGCGTTGCTTGTGGCAATCGGTACTGTTTCCTGCAGCAGTAAGCCGGCAGCGATTACTATTTCACAACCATTAGTGATGGGCCCAGAAGTCTTATCGGCAGGGATCATTGCAGATGCCCCCGTGATGAATGACGAACAAGCTCCTGCTGCAACGACACGGGTTTATAATGATCGAGATGTCCCGCTCACGATTCATTACCGCTATTTTTGGTATGATCAGCAAGGCTTAGCTATCCCTTATTCTCCGAGGACGCAATCAATCGCGATACCCGCGCATAGTTCGAGTGAATTACTTTCTTCTTCTGGCAGCGTGAATGCGCGTCAGGTTCGTATCTATATTTCCCTCTGAGGACGCTACCATGACAAGATATTTGAAATACAGTAGTTCGCTATTTTTTGCCTGTCTGCTTAGTGGGTGTGTGCTTAATCAATCGCAAAAACCTGCACCGGTGGAACAAGGTAATGGAACGACGACGCCACCGTTAAGCCACCACCCTGAACAGAAAACGCCAACAATACAGAATCCACCGCCGATAACTGCGCCAACGACACAGCCTCAGCCAGTACCGGAAGTACCGAAAACGACGTCTATTGACTGGGCCGCGACGCTGCAACCTTTAGTGGCCAATATGGAACACACTAAGGGGATCCCTGCGGGAAGTGTATTATTAGTTGATCGGATTAAAAACAGCACCAATGGTTCAATTCAAACCGACAATGCTAATAGTGCGCTTAATCAAGCCCTCTCTGGCTCTACATTTTCATTAGTCACGGCTGACCAATTAGCGCAAGCTAAGAAAACCTTGGGTATTTCTCCCAACGATAGCCTTAATTCTCGTGGTAAAGCCATTGGTTTAGCTCGTAATTTAAATGCACAATACGTTCTTTACACGACGACGCGTGGTGATGTTAGAGCTGCACGAGTACAAATGCAGCTGATGTTGGTGAGTACGGGTGAAATTATCTGGACAGGTAGTGCTAAAGCCAGCTATTAATCCTCATTGGTCACTGTTGCCAGGATTGTCTGGCAATAGTTGGCGGACGAGTGAAGGGGATGACCTCGTACAGCGCTTACCGCCGCAACCTCCTATTCCTTTTGTTAATCGCCAGCGGGAATACCGCATTTTGCAAAAACTCGGGTCAGCCCCGTTCAGCACTTTCGCCAAAAAATTTCACGCCGGCGTGCTAAGTGTGGCATGGGTAGAGGGGGAGCCATTGCCTCCCTCCGCTTTTATCCCTGAAAATACTGAATTACTTGCTGTGTGTAAGAGTTTGCATCGTCACCCGCTGTTTGGCTATCGGCTACCAGTGTTACCGTTATTACAACGTTACTGGCAGGTATGTCAGCAACGTAATGCTACTTGGCTGAAAATACTACAACGATTACGCCATCAAGGTGAGCCTCGTCCTTTACGACTGGTACCCCTGCATATGGATCTCCACCCCGGTAATGTGATTCAAACTGCACAGGGGTTAGCGCTTATTGACTGGGAATACAGTGCAGACGGTGACATAGCCCTTGAGTTGACGACCTTATGTCTGCAAGATCCTTCTCGCACAAATGCGTGGATAGCGGCGTATGCCGATGCCTTCAACCTCAACCCCGATTCGCTTCGTTTGCAGTGTCGACGCTGGAAACCTTGGTTACAGCTGCTTCAAGCGAGTTGGTGCCAACTGAGAGCAGAACAAACGCAGCAGCTGTCCATGCAACAACTCGCCGCCGAGCAATGGCGACAGCTTTCACTATATTGAATTGAGTATGATAGGACATGACATGACTTCTACCCCTGGCCCGTTGATGTTAGACGTTGAGCGCTATGAACTTGACGCTGAAGAACGAGAGTTATTACAACATCCGCTAACTGGTGGAGTGATCCTCTTTGCACGTAACTACCATGATCCGGAACAACTCGCACATCTGGTCAAGCAGATCCGACAAGCCTCACATACACGTCTACTGGTGGCAGTGGATCAAGAGGGCGGTCGTGTTCAACGCTTTCGTGATGGCTTCACTTCGTTACCTGCGATGCAATCTTTTTTAACTTTAAGCAAAAATCACCATGAAGCTATGCATATTGCACGGGAAACCGGTTGGCAAATGGCAAGTGAAATGACCGCGATGGATATTGATTTGAGTTTTGCACCTGTACTCGATTTAGGTCATATCAGCACGGCGATCGGGGATCGTGCATTTAGCGATAATCAGCATCAATTACTACCAGTAGCGGCAGCCTTTATGGACGGTATGCACAGTGCCGGGATGAAAACGACAGGAAAACATTTTCCGGGTCACGGTGCGGTAGTTGCAGACTCACATAAAGAAACGCCGATTGATTTACGAGAAGCCAGCGAAATTCGGCAAAAAGATATGGCTATTTTTCGTTATTTTATTGAGCAGGGAGCCGTTGATGCCATGATGCCGGCCCATGTTATTTATCCCGCGCTCGATCATCGCCCTGCAAGTGGCTCACCCTACTGGCTGAAAGATATCTTACGTCAGGAACTCGGTTTTAAAGGGATTATTTTCTCTGATGACTTGCATATGGAAGGGGCCGCGGTAATGGGAAGCTATCCAGAGCGTGCAAGACAATCATTGAACGCAGGTTGTGATGCGATTCTGGTTTGTAATCATCGTCCAGGAGTGATTAGCCTATTAGATAATCTACCGATTACTGCAGCGTCAGGGCTTGAACATCTTTACCACCAAGGACACTTTGAGTGGAAAACACGGCATAATCATAGTCGTTGGTCTACTAACCATCAACAGTTGGCCGCCTTTCAGCAACGCTGGTTGGACGAAAAACAAAAACAGCTCGCGAAGTAATCTTTTGGGGGACAGCTCAGGCTGTACCCCGAATCCCTCAATTTTATCCTACCAAGCAATTAAATTTATGCATCTGTGTTAATCAACTTGATTCAAGTCAAATTTATTACGCTGAACAATCTGAGCATGCTATGCTGAATTTAGTTAATACTTTTACTTTATAACCCTATGTTAACTAAGTTTATTCTTAACATTTATTTAACTAGGTACGATGAATGTTTGGGGGTCAAGTGACTACAACGAAACAAAAAATTGTGATTATAGGTGGCGGTGCAGGTGGTTTAGAGCTCGCGACGCAATTAGGGAAGAAATTAGGCCGTAAAGGGCAAGCTGAAATTACTCTCGTTGACCGTAACCCTACTCACCTGTGGAAGCCGTTATTACATGAGGTAGCAACTGGGTCTATGGATGAAGGGATCGATGCACTGAGCTATCTGGCACACGCTTATCATCACCATTTCCAATTTCAGTTGGGCAGTCTAGTCAATATCGATCGCGAATCCAAGCAAGTGGAGCTGGCTCCTATTCATGACGCGCAAGGAAACTTGTTGGTGGATACTCGCAGCATTCACTACGATACGCTAGTGATGGCTTTGGGAAGTACGTCCAATGATTTTGGGACTCAAGGGGTGAAAGATCACTGTATTTATCTTGATAATCCTCAGCAAGCCCACCGTTTTCGTAATGAAATGTTGAATCAGTTTCTTAAGCATTCATCAGCACAACACACCGATAAACCCGTGAACATCGCGATTGTCGGGGGTGGGGCGACAGGCGTAGAGTTATCAGCCGAACTTTATAATGCTGTTAAGCAACTCAACAGCTATGGCTATAAAACTTTAGGGCGTGAAGCGCTTAATGTGACCTTGGTGGAGGCAGGCGAGCGCATTCTTCCCGCATTACCTACCCGTATTTCGGCGGCGGCGCATCAAGAGCTAACTAAACTGGGTGTCCAAGTCAAAACTGCGACGATGGTGACCAGCGCTCAATCAGATGGGTTGAATACCAAAGACGGTAGCTTTATTGCAGCAGACCTAATGGTGTGGGCAGCAGGTATCAAAGCGCCTGATTTTATGAAGGATATTGCCGGTTTGGAAACCAACCGCATTAATCAACTGGTGGTACAACCAACCTTACAAACTACCCGTGATGAGAATATCTATGCCATTGGCGACTGCGCGAGCTGTGCGTTACCCGGTGGTGGATTTGTTCCACCTCGCGCGCAATCCGCACACCAAATGGCCTCGCAGGTACTTAAAAACATTCTTGCGGCACGTGCAGGAAAACCACAAACCGCCTATAAGTATCATGACCACGGCTCTTTAGTCTCCCTATCGCGCTTTAGTACCGTTGGGAGCTTAATGGGTAATCTGATGCGCGGGTCAATGATGGTCGAAGGGCGTATCGCACGTATGGTTTACCTCTCGCTTTACCGTATGCATCAAGTCGCTTTACATGGTTATTTCCGCACAGGATTGATGATGCTTTCAGGCAGTATTAATAAAGTTATCCGGCCTAAACTTAAGCTTCACTAATCTTTCTAGGCCGTTTCGGCGGCCTAGCTTAGTTTCACTGTCTATTTTCCTCCCTATTAACCTATAAAATAGCGTTCTGCTGTTTTTTGCAGCGTCTTATACTCTTTTTCTCCATAAATCTGATGGCTGATGTCAATTTCATTTGTCAGACTCTGTTAAACAATATCGAGAATACGGGATGAACCCTGTATTGAATAACGTCACAGGGTAGGAGGAATGATGAATAAATCATTAGTGGTCGGAGTGGGTATCGGTGTATTAGCGGCATTAGGGGTCGCGGCTGTGGCAGGTAATCATTTTGCACAACCTTCTCCCCAATTTGCTGAGGTGATTGCCGTACAGCCACACACTGAGATAATCAAAACGCCTCATGAAGTCTGTCACAATGTCAATGTTGTTCATCGCCGTGCGGTACAAGATGAGAATCGTATTACGGGCTCAGTATTGGGTGCGGTGGCAGGTGGGGTGTTGGGTCATCAATTTGGTGGAGGCCACGGGCGTGATATTGCGACAGTTGCCGGGGCTTTGGCTGGTGGTTATGCGGGTAATCAAGCACAACAGAGCTTACAAAATAGTGATACTTACCAGACGGCTCATCGTCGTTGCAGTACGCAATATACGCAGGAGCAGCGTACCAAAAACTATACTGTTACCTATAAAATCGGCCATACACAAAATACGGTAGTAATGGATCACAAACCGGGCTCAGTGATCCCGCTGGATAGTCAGGGCAATCTGAAGCTCAATGCGCCGATCGAACAGAAAAGCGAGTAAAGCAGGCGCAGCCTGACCGGCTGCGTCTACTTGATGATTATACAGTAACCCGATGCTGATCCATCTGCGTCAATAGATCGATCAGCCAATCGATACGTTGTTGCCGTTCACTTAAGTTACGAACAAAACGCAATTTTACCGGTCCTTCTAATTTCCATTGTTTAGGATCTTGCTGTAAAAGGCCGATAAGCCAGCCAGGATCAACCTCGTTCTTTTCAGCAAACTCGATGTAGCCACCTTTCTCACCGGCTTCAATTTTGGTGATACCTAATGATTCAGCTTGTAGACGAATCTCGGTCTGTAGTAATAAATTCCGTGTCGCATCGGGGAGTAGACCGAAACGGTCAATCATCTCCACCTTTATATCGTTTAATTCGGTACTGTCCTGCGCACTCGCAATTCGCTTATAAAGTGAGAGACGCGAATTAATATCAGAAATAAAGTCATCAGGGATCAGCGCAGGTAGACGCAACTCGACATCGGTATGTCGCTGTGAAAGGTCCTCTAACGACGGCTCTTTCCCGGCTTTAAGGGACTCCACGGCATTCTCCAGAAGTTCCATATACAGGGTGAAACCCAGCGTTTCCATCTGTCCACTTTGGTCGTCTCCCAGAAGTTCACCAGCGCCGCGAATTTCTAAATCGTGCGTAGCTAACGCAAAACCTGCACCCAGATCTTCTAACGCTGCAATGGCCTCTAACCGTTTGCGCGCATCGGTGGTCATGGCTTTGGGATGTGGTGTTAATAACCAAGCATAGGCTTGATGGTGCGAACGACCCACTCGCCCCCGTAACTGATGTAGCTGTGCAAGGCCGAAATGATCGGCACGCTCAATAATAATAGTATTTGCTGTCGGTATATCGATGCCGGTCTCGATGATTGTCGTACACACTAAGACATTAAAGCGTTGGTGATGGAAATCATTCATCACTTTTTCCAATTCACGCTCACGCATCTGGCCATGACCGATACCGATACGTGCTTCAGGGACTAATTCTGCGAGCTTTTCGGCGGCTTTATTAATGTTTTCAACATCGTTATATAAATAATACACTTGGCCGCCGCGTAAAATTTCACGCAATATCGCTTCACGGACCACTAATGCATCATATTCCCGCACAAAGGTTTTGACCGCCAGTCTACGTGCTGGCGGCGTCGCGATAATTGATAAATCACGCATACCGCTCATAGCCATATTCAATGTACGAGGAATAGGGGTGGCGGTTAAGGTTAAAATATCGACATCGGCACGCATGGCCTTAATGCGTTCTTTATGGCGCACTCCGAAGCGATGCTCTTCATCGACAATAAGTAGACCGAGATCTGCCCATTTCAACTCACTCATTAATAACTTATGCGTACCGATAAGAATATCGACTTTACCCTCAGCGGCAGCTTGCAATACTTGCGCTTGCTCTTTGGCACTTCTAAAACGCGACAGCATTTCGACATGAACGGGCCAATCGGCGAAGCGATCACGAAAGTTATCAAAATGTTGTTGGGCAAGTAGTGTGGTCGGCACTAACACTGCCACTTGTTTATGATTTTCTACCGCCAGAAACGCGGCACGCATCGCAACTTCTGTCTTACCAAACCCGACGTCACCACAGACGAGGCGGTCCATTGCCAGCGGTTGGCACATATCACTCAGAACAGCATTAATCGCTTGATTCTGATCATGGGTGGTTTCGTAGGGAAATGAGGCACAAAATTGCTGATAATGCTCACGATCATGGGTGAAGGCAAATCCCGTTTTCGCCGCGCGTTGTGCATAAATATCTAGTAACTCCGCAGCAACATCACGAACTTTCTCTGCCGCTTTTTGGCGTGCACGGTTCCACGCATCACTTCCCAATTTGTGCAACGGAGCATTCTCGTCAGCTCCCCCTGCATACCGACTGATGAGGTGCAGAGAAGAGATGGGAATATAGAGTTTGGCATCATTAGCGTAATTGAGAACTAAATATTCGGCGGTCACGCCTCCAGTTTCTAAGGTAGTCATACCGACGTAGCGACCAACCCCATGATCGAGATGGACAACGGGTTGACCAGGATGGAGTTCAGCAAGATTACGAATTAACACATCGGGGTTAATGGCGCGCCGCGTATCTTGACGCCGCCGCACGACACGTTCACCCAGTAAGTCGTTTTCACAAATAAAGATCAGTTGCTGAGGGGAGGCAATAAATCCTTTTTCTGCCGCTCCGACCATCAAATAGGTTCCCGCTTCGCTGGTTTCAGAGAAGGTATTAACGGTGGTAAGCCGTAGTTTACTACGAGCCAACATCTCTTGCAGTCGTTCACGGCGGCCTTGACTCTCGACTGAGAAGACAATCCGCTTATCCGCATGAGCATCGAGCAGTTTACGTAACGGCTCAAGAGGGTTTTGCTGATTATCTGCTTGATGAAGGGCCGGTAGGCTCTCATAACCCAAGTTAGTATTCGCGGCTTTTTTAGGCAATGCCTGAGAAAGCAATTGGACCCGAGGCCAATGTTTTAATTCACCATGTAATGTATCAGGGGCTAACCAAAGTTCATGGGGGGGAATTAGGGGACGCATCGGATCGACACGCCGATTTTCGTAGCGATGTCCGGTGTCTTGCCAAAAGCGCTCGCTACTTGCTGCCAGATCACCCGTATTCACCAGTAATGTCTGTGGAGGGAAATAACTGAATAGGGATGTTAAAGGCTCGTCAAAAAATAACGGCTGCCAATACTCAATGCCAGCAGGCAGAGTTCCGCGCGATACTTGCTGATAAAGATGTTCTGAATCACGCAATACATCGAATCTCTCACGCCACTGCGTACGAAAGCGTTCAATGGAGGCTTTATCGGTCGGAAACTCATGGGCAGGAAGTAAGCTAATCGCGTCCACTTCATGCAGCGTTCGCTGTGTATCTGCATCGAATGAGCGCAGGGTATCAATCTCATCATCAATAAAATCGAGACGGTAAGGGGCTTCACTACCCATTGGAAACAGATCCACTAACGCGCCGCGTGTTGCATATTCACCATGTACCATCACTTGTTCTACATGGCGGTAGCCCGCTTGGTCGAGCTGACGAATTAAAATATCACGGGATAATTTATCGCCGCGTTGCATGACTAATGCATGGCTGTGCAGGTAGCTATGAGGGCAAACACGCTGCATGAGCGTATTAACTGGCAGGATTAATAGCCCTTTTTTCAATTGCGGCAGCTGATAGAGCATCGATAAACGACTGGAAATAATCTCTTGATGTGGTGAGAAACTGTCGTAAGGTAACGTTTCCCAATCTGCCAGCGTATTCACATTGAGCGAGGTAAATTGGGCGATTTCACTGGTTAATTGCAATGCATTTTGCATATCACTGGCAATTAAAACCACCAGACCATCGTGCTTTTCGGCAATGTGTGCCGCTTCAATTGCGAATGCTGAGCCGACTAATTGGCCTAACTGGCGTACATCGCCTGCCTTGCTTGGCAGTGAATACTGCTGAATATCCGTCATAAACTTAGATTATCTCATGTTAACGATGCATTAATGTTTCTGTCTACATGGCAGAAAATCACTGATCAATGTTTCCCTTCCCTTAAAGTAGCACTCTGTATCGTGAAGCGGTATTCGCTTTGGGTGATTAATCGATGCGTTTGCCTTATTTTTATACAACTAAACCTTTTTCCGATAGTTTAGCGTCGTGTTAAGCCCGGTAAAGGTTTCATAAACCGCACAGCTCCATTATCATTCGTTCACTCCTTTTTTACCGTCCGGGATGGACTCTATGTATCAACCTGTCGCTTTATTTATTGGTCTGCGTTATATGCGTGGGCGTGCTACTGATCGGTTTGGGCGGTTTATCTCTTGGCTCTCGGCGATCGGTATTACCTTGGGTGTACTGGCGTTAGTCACCGTACTATCGGTGATGAATGGCTTTGAGCGCGAATTGGAGGGGAATATTTTAGGATTGATGCCACAAGCTGTGGTGTCGCAACCTGCAGGAAATATCGATCCACAGAGCTTTCCGGCCACAGCCCTGAATATTGCGGGTGTAAAGCGTGTAGCGCCCTTAACCACGGCGGAGGTGGTATTACAAAGTGCCCATAATGTTTCGGTAGGCGTCATGCTGGGCCTTTTACCGGGTGAGCAAGATCCCTTACTACCCTTTATTGAACAGGGTAGTCGCACTGTTCCTGCGGCAGGCAGCTATCAAGTGATTGTTGGTGCCCAATTAGCCAATCAGCTAGGTGTGCAACTCGGTGACAAAATTCGGTTAATGGTGCCATCGGTAAGCCAATTTACCCCTATGGGGCGTCTTCCAAGCCAACGTCTCTTTACTGTCGCGGGAATTTACGCGGCAAACAGTGAAGTCGATAGCTATCAAATTATCGTCAATCAACAAGATGCTTCGCGAGTGATGCTTTATCCACTCGGGCATATTACGGGGTGGCGTTTATACCTTGACCACCCATTGGCCATTGATGAGATCGATCATCATGCATTGCCACACAACGCGGTCTGGAAGGATTGGCGAGAGCGTAAAGGCGACTTGTTTCAAGCTGTGAGAATGGAAAAAAATATGATGGGCTTATTGTTAAGCCTTATCGTAGCGGTGGCTGCCTTCAATATCATCACCTCACTGGGCTTACTGATCATGGAGAAGCAAGGAGAAGTGGCGATTCTGCAAACGCAAGGGCTGACTCGTCGACAGGTGATGACTGTCTTTATGGTACAAGGCGCAAGTGCAGGCATTATCGGTTCCTTATGTGGCGCACTGCTTGGATGTTTATTGGCAACCCAGTTAAATCACTTATTGCCAGTTATTGGATTACTCTTGGAGGGTGCCGCATTACCAGTCGATATCCACGTTGGTCAAGTGGTGTTGATTACGCTAAGTGCAATGATTCTTGCACTGTTAGCAACGCTTTATCCCTCGTGGCGTGCAGCCACTGTACAACCCGCTGAGGCCTTACGTTATGAATAATACCCCATTATTACAGTGTGCTGAGTTATGCAAAACTTATCGTGAAGGCGTAGTCAGCACGGAAGTATTAAAAAATGTCAGTTTTAGTATTGCCGAACGAGAACTAGTGTCGATTATCGGCAGTTCAGGATCAGGAAAAAGTACACTGTTACATCTTCTAGGGGGATTGGATCAGCCCACTTCCGGTGAGGTGTTATTTCAAGGTCGATCGCTCAATACCTTAAGTGCGGGGGCTAAGGCAGATTTACGTAACCAACAGCTGGGATTTATTTATCAATTTCACCATCTCTTGCCAGATTTTACTGCGCTAGAAAATGTCGCGATGCCTTTGTTAATCGGTGGGTGTTCAGTACAAGAGGCGTCCCATCGTGCCGATGAGATGCTCAAGGCCGTGGGGCTAAGCCCACGGGGTAAACATCGACCCTCGGAGTTATCAGGGGGTGAGCGTCAACGTGTTGCGATTGCTCGTGCACTGGTTAATAAGCCCAGTTTAGTGATGGCTGATGAACCAACGGGCAACCTTGATGCACGTAATGCGGATGCTATTTTCGCGCTGCTAGGCGAATTGAACCAAAGCCAAGGTACAGCCTTTTTGGTCGTTACGCATGACTTAACCTTGGCAAAGCGTCTTGATCGGCAGATGGAAATGCGCGATGGCATTTTGCACGCGCAACCGGTATTGCAGGGAGGGAGCTAATGCGCGGCTCACTCTCTTTTTTGCTGGCATTACGTTTTAGTCGTGGACGTCGACGGGGCGGAATGGTTTCGTTGATTTCTGTATTATCCACTGCCGGGATCGCACTGGGAGTTGCCGTGCTGATTATTGGCCTGAGTGCGATGAACGGATTTGAACGGGAGCTTAATAAACGGATTCTCGATGTAGTGCCTCACGGTGAGATTATTCCTGTTCATCAACCTTTTAGCAATTGGCAGTCACTCTTGACTCCCATCGAACAGGTGAAGGGGGTTGCGGCAGCGGCGCCTTTTATTACCTTTACGGGGTTAATTGAAAGTGCGCAAAAATTACAAGCGATTCAAGTTAAAGGGGTCGATCCCCAGCAAGAAACCCACTTAAGCAGTCTACCGCAATTTGTACAGGATAATGCTTGGGCACAATTCACTGCCGGTCAGCAACAGATCATTATTGGTGGGGGAATCGCTAAAAGCCTTGGCTTGAAAACGGGAGATTGGTTAACAGTATTAATCCCCAATAATGACCAACAAAATAAGCTATTAGAGCCTAAGCGTATTCGTCTACAGGTCAAGGGTATTCTACAGTTAAGCGGTATGCTTGATCATAGCCTAGCCTTAGTGCCGCTTGCTGACGCGCAACAGTATTTGGATATGAATCATTCAGTCACCGGGATTGCGCTGAAGATGAATGATCCTTTCCAAGCTCCGGCAATCGTTCGCGCCGCAGGCGAAGCCACACACGGCTATGTTTATATTCGCAACTGGACCTCAGATTTTGGTTATATGTATCGTGATATTCAGATGATTCGCGCGATTATGTATTTAGCTATGATTCTCGTCATCGGGGTGGCCTGTTTTAATATTGTCTCAACGTTAGTGATGGCAGTTAAAGACAAAAGCAGTGATATCGCGATCCTACGTACCCTTGGCGCAAAAGATCGTCTCATTCGTGCCATATTTATTTGGTACGGTTTACTGGCAGGTATAACCGGCAGTCTTCTTGGCGTGGTGCTTGGAGTGTTAGGGGCTTTAAATCTAACGCGATTAATTAAAAGTATTGAATCGTTGACCGGGCATCATTTTCTCTCCGGGGATATTTATTTTATCGATTTTCTGCCGTCAGTTTTGCACTGGAGCGATGTCGTTATCGTTCTGTTCTGTGCATTGATATTAAGTTTACTTGCGAGCTGGTACCCGGCTCGTCGAGCGAGTCATATTGATCCTGCGCGAGTATTGAGTGGGCAATAACTTATCATGTACTCGTGCTATGGCGAGTACAGTGTTTAACGTGTTCTGCAGGAGTTTTCATGCGTACTAGTTATCGTCATCGCATTCGCGTCGCCCGTTTTAAAAAAGATAAGCGTAAAATGCGCCAACGTTTACGACAATCTTGTTTTGAAGATGCACGCATAGCCAAACTTATTCATAAACCTATGCCCAAAGTCGTTATCTTGACGGGGGCCGGGATTTCAGCCGAATCGGGTATTGCGACTTTTCGAGCCGCTGACGGTTTATGGGAAAATCATGCAATCGAAGATGTTGCGACTCCTGAAGGTTTTCAACGTGATCCAGAGCAGGTAAACCAATTTTATAACGCCAGGCGTCGTCAGTTAAAGTCTTCGGGGATATTACCGAATAATGCCCATCGTGCATTAGCGAAGTTAGGAACGGTATTAGGGGATAATTTATTAATAGTGACCCAGAATATTGATAACTTACACGAGCGAGCAGGCAGCCCCAACGTTATTCATATGCATGGCGAATTACTCAAAGTGCGTTGCTGTCAGAGTCAACAAGTTATTAACTGGCATGAAGATTTACATCCCTCGGATCGCTGTACCTGTTGTCAATTTCCTGCCCCATTACGGCCACATATTGTCTGGTTTGGTGAAATGCCTTTACAGATGGAAGGTATCTATCAAGCGATTGCTGAGTGCGATATTTTCATAGCAATCGGTACCTCAGGGCAAGTTTACCCTGCAGCAGGGTTTGTCCATGAAGCGAAGTTACAGGGCGCACAAACTATCGAGTTTAACCTTGAGCCTACTGCCTCGAAAGAGGAGTTTATTGAAGGACATTACGGCCCAGCTTCCCAAACGCTACCAGCTTGGGTGGAAATGTTTTTAAGCCAACGCTAAAGCGCTTAGGTAAACGCGTCAGTCATAACGGGTGGGGTGAAGCCTTGAGATGTTGCCACTTGTGGGCGGTTATCGTCGTGAATAGCGTTCTCGAAGAATACAAATACAAGACAAACCTTATGATGGGGCCATCATAAGGTTATAAGCGGCGATTATGCGTCGTCTTGTTCTTCAGCAAAGTACCAATAGCCCGCGTTAATTAACCCCGTAAGTTGCGCTAAAAGCACAGGGTTCTCGGTGAATGGCTGTAGCTGTGTTGGCGTGATGATTGTCGAGTTAGCGAGTAGAGAGAGAAAATTGGAGTCCGCACTACTCAATATTTCGCCATTGATAAACGTGTGTTCAGCGAGTTGCAATACTTTTAACCCACCAATACGGTGAAGCGGAGTACCTTCCTCTACTGCGCTGCGGACTTCATCTTCCTGATAAGCCGGTTCTGGCGGCGCGATATCAAGCTCATGGCGGGACTGTGAGAGAAACTCGCCTATCCATGGAGTAAAGTCTTGAGAGTGAAGCAGCGATATCATCATTTTACGTAACGTTTCCACCTCATCAGTCAATACTGTTGAGGCATTGTCTCTAAGGCGTAAGTCAGCATCTTGATAGCGACGACTGCCAAGCTCATGGGCCAATACATAGTCGGCAAAACCACTGAGCAGTTCTTTAGCCGAAGGCGCACGAAAACCGACAGAATAATTCAGTGAGTTCTCAAGTGAATAACCTTCATGTGGGAATCCGGGAGGAATATAAACTAAGTCACCGGGTTCAAGGATTTCATCGATTATCGCCTCAAAAGGGGCAACTTGCAGTAAGTCGGGATGGGGAGAATGCTGTGCGATGACATCGTTGTTACCCACCCGCCAATGACGTTTACCCGCGCCTTGAATAATGAATACATCATATTGGTCCAAGTGTGGGCCGACCCCGCCGTTTGGGACCGAGAAAGAGACCATTAAATCGTCCATTCGCCAATCTGAAAGTACACGAAACGGATGCATTAATTCCGCAGCAGCGGGATGCCAATGGTTAACGGCTTGAACTAAAAGAGACCAGTGACTCTCTTCCAACTGATCAAAATCGGTAAATGGACCATGAGCCACTTGCCATCCCTTCGCATTTTGACTGACTAATCGACTGTCTACTTCGTTTTCCATTGCTAACCCGGCGAGTTCATCGGGACTAATAGGATCCTGAAAATCGCGGAAGGCTTGGCGGATAACGACGGGCTTTTTTTGCCAATAAGTTGCAAGAAATTCAGGCCAATCAATGGAAAGTTCAAACGACATAATACCCTCAGAGCTAGAGATAATGGGCGTGAGTATACCAGTGTGGGACAGAGAAAGTGATCAGATTTCAAATCATCTGATTAGCAAACTCGATTTCCATGCGTGCACCACCCCAATGACTGCGCGCCACGCGAATCTCGCCGGCATAGTTGTCGACGATTTCTCGGGCGAGAGAAAGTCCGATACCTTGCCCTGGACGTAGCGTATCCACCCGATGCCCACGTTGAAAAATCATCTCTCGGCGAGCAATCGGAATACCAGGGCCGTCATCGTCGATAAAAAAGGTGAGCGTTGATTCGTTTTGTATTGCGCTAATTTGAATAAACTCTAAACAATATTTACAGGCATTATCAAGAACGTTACCCATGACTTCCATTAAATCATCGCGGTTTCCAGTAAAGGTCAGCTCAGGAGAGAGATCAACGGTAATATCCACCCCTTTAGTCTGATAAACCTTATTAAGCGCAGAGCATAAGCTGTCGATTAACGGTGCGACTGCATGAATTTCTCGGTTTAATAAATTATTTTCAGCTTGCAAGCTAGCTCGATGCAGATAATAACCGACTTGTTGTGAAATCCGACTGATTTGTTCGAGCATTATCGGTTCGGCCTCTTCAATCGGCATTGGTTTCGCTCCACGCAATGAACGGAGCGTACTTTGTAGTACTGCTAGAGGGGTTTTAAGGCTATGAGTCAGATCGGAGAGTGTTGTGTGATAACGACTACTGCGCTTTTGTTCACTTTTTAGCAGTAAGTTTAAATTACTGACTAAACTCTTAAGTTCTTTAGGCGGTGAGTCACCCAGCGATTCACGTTGCCCAGATTCTAAAGCCTTTAACTCGGCAGAGAGTTGACCGATAGGTTTTAGACTCCATCTTGCCGCTACCCACAGGAGAGGAATGACCAGTAAAAAGTTAGCGGCTAATACATAATTAAACCATGACCAGACTAATTCACTATGCTGTAACTCTTGCGGTATTGAATCCACGACCACGATGGTTAAGGCAGGAAGAGTTGCAGTCGCATCATAGCGACTGACGGCCACAGAGTGCGTAAAGGTATCCGCGCTATCAAGTTCTGCAATTTTTCTCTGGGCCTTACGGTTATCACCTATCGCCGCAATACTCGCCTTATTAGTGGTGTCTATCTCATAAAAATTATTCGTCTGTAACCAACTTTTTGAGATGCTATGACGAATTTCTGGCACATCACGCAACTGCCACAGTAAACGGCCGTGTTCATCATAAATAAAGACTAAGGTAGGAAAATTCAGTTTTAAATTATCAGGCCGGTCGATCACCAGTTTATTGTCACGCCACTGGGCAAGCGTAAAAAAAAGATTACTTTCACCGCGCATTACCTGGTAGGTATTCTTATCAAAGCTAATCACGTAACCGACAACGGCAACCACACCATAACAGAGCGAAATGACTAAAACTAAAACGGAAGCGGCGAGTAAAAAACGACCACGCAGTGAGAGTGGAGAGAGATTATTTTTGAGTCGATGAAAAGTACGAGAAGGACTAGGGGGCATCGAAACGATATCCTAGACCCCGTAAGGTGGTGATCACCTCTTGCGGATAAAATTGTTGAATTTTTTTACGTAAACGACCCATTAAAACATCGATAGTATGTCCTTCGCGAAGGTCGGCATCAGGATAAAGTTGTAACATTAATGACTCTTTACTCACCACACGACCCGCATTGATGATCAACGTCTCAACAATGGTATATTCAAAGGTCGTCAGTTTGATCGGCTGCTGATCAATGGTCAGCTCTTTTCTTGATAGATCAATAAGGAAAGGTGCATAGGAAATGACTTGCGAAGCATGGCCACCTGTTCGACGCAGTAGGGCTTGAAGGCGTGCAGCCACTTCCTCAATATGAAAAGGTTTTGTGACATAATCATCAGCACCCGCTTGTAATGCGGCGACTTTGGATTGCCAACCTTCGCGTGCCGTGAGCACTAATATTGGTTGTTTGATTTCTTGCGCGCGCCAACGCTGAATAAGGCTCATCCCATCTTCGTCAGGGAGCCCGAGATCGACTAAGGCAACATCAGGAGCATACTCATTAAGAAAATAGTCGGCTTCGTTAGCATCTTCGGCAGCATCGACTTGATGGCCCATTTCGCGTAGTTGAACGGCGAGATGGTGCCGTAACAAAGGGTTATCTTCGACCACTAATATACGCATTCGCATATCCTCTTTCTTATGAAACAACACATAAGCGTATCACTAAGGGTCTAAACGGGGACTTAACATAGTTAACAATTGTTAGCTTTATTAAGTCCCACTCATCACTATTTTAGTTCGTCAGTGAGTTGGATCGCACGGCCTAGATAGTTAGCGGGCGTCATTGCTTTTAGTCGAACTTTTTCTTCTTCTGGTAAGGCTAAATTATCGATAAATTGTTGCATGCCTTGTGCGTCGATACGTTTACCGCGTGTTAACTCTTTGAGTTTTTCATACGGTTTTTCAATACCATAACGGCGCATTACTGTTTGAATAGGCTCTGCGAGCACTTCCCAGTTTTGATCCAATTCTGCAAGCAGTTTATCTTGGTTCACTTCTAATTTAGAAATCCCTTTTAAGGTCGCTTGGTAAGCGATAAGCGCATAACCCAGTCCAACGCCTAAATTACGTAATACGGTAGAGTCGGTAAGGTCGCGCTGCCAGCGTGATACAGGGAGTTTGGTCGCTAAGTGGTGAAGAACAGCGTTAGCTAAGCCTAAGTTACCCTCTGAGTTTTCAAAGTCAATCGGGTTAACTTTGTGCGGCATGGTAGACGACCCAATTTCGCCAGCAATCGTTTTTTGACGGAAGTGATTGAGGGCAATGTAACCCCAAATATCCCGGTCAAAGTCGATAATAATCGTATTAAAGCGAGCGATACAATCAAATAACTCAGCAATGTAATCGTGCGGTTCGATTTGAGTAGTATAAGGATTCCAGCGGATGCCTAGTGCGGTAACAAACTCTTCACTAACTTGATGCCAGTCGACTTCTGGGTAGGCAGCAATGTGGGCATTATAGTTACCGACGGCACCATTGATTTTACCCAGTATATCGCTGTTTTCTAGTTGTGTAATTTGACGAGCTAAACGATAAGCGACGTTTGCCATCTCTTTACCTAAGGTCGAAGGTGTTGCGGGTTGACCATGTGTACGTGAAAGTAATGGGATATCACGGTACTCAGCGGCTAAGCCTTCGACTGCGGCTAACACTTTACGCCATTCAGGTAGGATAACTTGTTGACGAGCGGTTTCCAGCATCAATGCATGGGACAAGTTATTAATATCTTCGGAAGTGCATGCAAAATGGATAAACTCAGTCACCGCATGTAATTCAGGTACCGCCGCCACTTTCTCTTTTAAGAAATATTCGACCGCTTTAACATCGTGGTTAGTGGTACGTTCGATGGTTTTAATCGCTTGTGCATCTTCTAGCGAGAATTCTGCAACGATTTTATCTAGGTAAGCGTTTGCGTCGGCGCTAAATGAAGGAACTTCAGCAATTTGAGTGACTGATGAGAGTTTTTGTAGCCAACGGACTTCGACTTCTACTCGATATTTTAATAGACCGAACTCGCTAAAAATCGCGCGTAATGGGCTAACTTTGTCACCATAGCGACCATCAATCGGCGATACCGCGGTGAGAGAGGATAATTCCATCAGTAAACTCCTGAGTAAAAATGAAAATTGCTGCCGCTACGCGTCTGCGTGCGGCAAGCCAGATAAAATTAGTTTAGCCATTTCGACCAACTTACCGCGAGAGAACAGTAGCTGCAATCGTCCACCGCCGAGTTGTTGCCATAGCATCGCCGAACGGATACCTGTTAGTAATACGGCACGAACGCGGCTTTGTACTAACGAGTTTTGTAAAATAGCCTGTTCCCCAGTAATCTGAATACGAGGGCCAAGTGGGCTGACGATATCCGTATAAATACTGGCGATAGAGGAGGCGAGGGTCGAGGAGTCAATACCAAAATGTTGTAACTGACGGTCTAGTTGGCGTAAGCGTTGCTCGAAGTCGTTAAGAGCCTGCGTATTTTTTACAATTTTCCGCTCTAACCCAATCATTCCAAGGCTGTAGCGTGTTAGTTCAGCCAACGCTCCTTTCTGAGAGGGGGTGTTGAGTACAGCGATGGCACTCTCAAGCCCAAAGCGTAAAGCGGCTTCATCACCCCCAAAAAAGGGTAAAGCACCTGCCTGAATATCTAAAGGCATGGTTAGACTTCGCAGCGAACTGTGGTAAGCCTCTTCTGGGCAACGACCATGACGCGCTAATTGTTGCGCGAGATGTGCAGCTTGACAGATGCCTGCAAATGCTAAGGTCATCTCATAGATATTTTTTTTGGCCACTACAGGTTATCCGAACCGACCAGAGGTAAACGTTGTTCAATGACACCGCCACCCAAACAGCATTCTCCGAGATAAAACACCGCAGATTGTCCGGGTGTCACGGCAGCCACTGGCTCATCAAAGCGCACATCAATACGTTCTGCATCGATCGGCGTGACGGTACAGGGAATATCGATTTGGCGATAACGGGTTTTGACCGTACAGCGCAAAGGTGCAGTTAATGGTTGGCGATCAACCCAATGCAGTTGCTGGGCGATTAAGCCTACCGACATCAGTCGAGGATGTTCGCCACCTTGTGCAACAATGAGTTTATTATTCGCGACGTCTTTATCCACTACGTACCAAGGATTATCGTTACTCTCTTTGAGTCCGCCAATACCCAGTCCTTTACGCTGTCCTAGGGTGTGATACATCAAGCCTTGATGTGTGCCAAGTGCTTGGCCATCAACACTAAAAATAGGGCCTGGTTGTGCCGGTAAATAGCGGGCGAGAAAATCTTTGAACTTACGCTCACCAATAAAGCAGATGCCGGTCGAATCTTTTTTGCGTGCGGTCACCAAATCCAGTTCTTCAGCAATACGCCTTACTTCCGGTTTTTCTAATTCACCGACCGGGAAAAGACTTTGTGCGATTTGTTCGTGACTCAGGGTGTAAAGGAAGTAACTTTGATCTTTATTGGCATCCAGCCCACGTAGGAGCTGGCTTTTACCCTCTACGTCTTTGCGGCGGACGTAGTGACCGGTCGCAATATAATCAGCACCGAGATCTTCTGCTGCGAATTCTAAGAAGGCTTTGAATTTGATTTCTTTATTACAAAGAATATCGGGATTAGGGGTACGTCCAGACTTGTACTCTTCTAAAAAGAGTTCAAAGACATTATCCCAATATTCGGCAGCAAAATTAATTTTATGCAGTTTGATGCCGAGTTTGTCACAAACAGCTTGTGCATCGGCGAGATCCTCAGCAGCAGTACAATACTCTTCGCCATCATCTTCCTCCCAGTTTTTCATAAACAGGCCTTCAACCTGATAGCCCTGTTGCATCAGTAACCAAGCTGAAACGGAAGAATCTACGCCTCCGGACATACCGACGATGACTTTTTTTGCACTCTGGTCAAACATAAATACTCACTGAAGTTGGCAATAACTACGAACGCCCCAGTGTATCACGCAGCGAGGCAGATCGCACCTGTAAACACGGTGCGATGCTACACGCTATGTGCGGTGTTGGGGATTTACCGACTCTAGTGAGGAGGAGAGCGCAGAAGAGTGCGCGGCTTTTTTAAGCCGTTGGTTAAGTTGATTACCAAACAAGGTTAAAAATATACCTACCGCTAACGGACACATAAGACAGAGTGAGCCGAATGTGAGCGAACGACCGTAAACAATATTTTCTAAGCTCAATGCAATTATTGGAAAAACCAGAAAAACCGTTGAGGCTTGGAAAGCCGTTGCGCGTTGTTGCAGTAAGAAATAACACATAATCCCAAAGACACCGGCAAAGGCGCCCAAGTAGACAACGGCAAGTAGCGACTCGGTGGAAAAGTGCGTGATAACTGGGTGTTCTACCAGCCCGCCGAGGAGAGTTAACAATATTCCGGCCATAAGACAAGGCAGTGCATTGAAGGTTAGGACAGATACCTGACAACAACGCTTTTTGCACAAGGCATACATAACCGCATGGATAACGACTGCGGCGACTAACATAAGAATTCCCAGTAATTGCCCTGATGCCGCGCCTTGGGATTCGCGTAACAAGACTGAAATTAAGGCAACCAGTGCGAGAGTCAGCCCTAGTAGTTGAACGGTGTTTGTTTTTTCCCGCAATAGAATCATCGAAGCACTGAGGACTGCGACGGGCATCATTGCAAAGATAACCGATGCTAACCCTGAACTGACCCAGCGTTCACCGTAGATCATTAAGGTAAATGGAAGCGCAAAGTAGAACACACTGATAATTGCTTGAAAAAAACGTTGCCCTTTGGGAAACAACAGGGGGGTATTCGTTATTTTAAGAATAATGAGTAACAACGGTGCGGCACAGAGAAACCGTAACCCTGTCGCGAACAATGGTGGAATGGAGGTTCCAGCGATTTTCATCGCTAACCACGTTGTGCCCCAAGTGAGAGCGACAATAATAAAGAGCAGTAGTTTGATAGCAGAATTCATCTCAAAACCTCGATAAGTAGATGATGCAACTATATCGAGATTCCGAGAGAATTTTTTTACGATGTCGAGCACGTAACGCGCTTTTAGGAGAAAAAATATCTCTTTATTTTGAATTAAGGGGAAATATTTTTCCTATTAATAAGGAGTCTGCGGCGGCGATTCAAACCAATGGAACAGCGTGAGGGGGTGACGGCTTCCGGATTGCCAGAGCTTTATACTTTCAGCCACTAAGGGTGATCGCAATTGCGTTGATTCCATGATTTGCATCGGCGTCAGCCAGTGACAGCGCTCTATGTCACTGTCTTGCGGCGTGGTCGAGCAACAGGTTTCTATTTCACAGCTAAATAAAAAACGGATAAACGGAGTCCCATCTTTCGCTGTCCACTGGTGAACCCCGACGAGGTAGTCAGGGGTTAAATCTAAGCCAGTTTCTTCGCAGATCTCACGCTTCATCGCCGCGATTAGGCTCTCATCTGCTTCCAGATGCCCGGCCGGTTGGTTCCAAGTGAGTTTTCCGTCAATACGTTCTTCAACAACCAATAGCTTACCTTGTGCATGGACGATACATGCAACGGTGATATGGGGGGTAAAAAACATGACGGCTCCTTAACTTTGTTCAGTATCGATTTGTCGCCATTCACCTACGCCTAAACCCGTGAGTTGATAAGGGCCAATGGCATAACGAATCAAGCGTAATGTTGGAAAACCGATATGAGCGGTCATACGCCGAACTTGTCGATTTCGCCCTTCTTGAAGGGTGATTTTCAACCACTGTGTGGGGATCGCCTTGCGTTCACGAATAGGGGGAGTTCGGGCCCATAACCATTGGGGCGCTTCGCAACGTTCTACGCCCGCAGGCAGAGTGGGTCCATCTTTTAAGATAACCCCTTGCCTTAATGGTTCAAGTTGTTCTTCAGTGGGATGACCTTCCACTTGTACATAATAAATTTTATTTGTGCGCTTTCCGGGTTGTGTCAATTCCGCTTGTAACTTCCCATCATTCGTCAGAAGAATAAGGCCTTCACTGTCCCGATCTAAACGTCCAGCAGGGTAGACATCTGGAACTGAGAGATAATCTTTAAGCGTTTGTCTGCCTGCTTCATCGGAAAACTGAGGTAAGACATCAAAGGGTTTATTTAACAAAATAATAGTCTTAGGCCCTCGGGGACGGCGAGCAAGCGTGGGTTTTCTATGACGAGATGGGCGGGAGAGCGGTTTCATATTCACATTATCAATAGCGTTATTTTGCCCAGTATAGCCTAGACCGCTGTACGTTGAACAACGTTGTATTACGCTTTTACATTGATGTCTGCGAAAGATTCCAGTAAGTTTTTTTGAGGCTTACACTGAAGTTTGATATAGATTGAGCGATACCATGATTTTTTTGTTGTGAAATTGTATTGACCTATAAATCTGCGCTAATTCGAGGCTTAATCTGTGGCCAGAATAATTAGTATAGGTTTACCAACGGGTTATCAAATATAAAAATAAATTTTGCGACGTAGATACATTATTTTTACTATGAAAAGAGTAATCATTTCGCGTAGTATACCCCAACACATTACAACTTATTAACAAAGAGCTCGAAGGAGAGGTTGATGGAAAGCAAAGTAGTTGTTCCTGCATCAGGCCAGAAAATCACGCTAAATCAAGGTAAATTAACTGTTCCCAACAACCCTGTTATTCCTTATATCGAAGGGGATGGTATTGGCGTTGATGTCTCTCCTGTGATGCTGAAAGTGGTAGATGCTGCTGTCAATAAAGCCTACAACGGCGAGCGTAAGATTTCATGGATGGAAATCTATACCGGTGAAAAATCCACGGAAGTCTACGGTAAGGATGTTTGGTTACCGCAAGAGACACTAGATTTAATTAAAGAGTACCGTGTCGCGATTAAAGGCCCATTAACAACGCCAGTTGGCGGCGGAATCCGTTCATTGAACGTTGCTTTACGTCAAGAACTGGATCTCTATGTTTGCTTACGCCCAGTGCGTTATTACACCGGTACGCCAAGTCCAGTGAAACGCCCTGAAGAGACCGATATGGTCATTTTCCGTGAAAACTCTGAAGATATCTATGCAGGTATTGAGTGGAAAGCGGGCAGTGCAGAGGCTGATAAAGTGATCGCCTTTTTACGTGAAGAAATGGGCGTAAAAAAAATTCGCTTCCCTGAACACTGTGGTATCGGTGTAAAACCTTGTTCAGAAGAAGGGACTAAGCGCCTTGTCCGTGCTGCGTTCCAATATGTTATCGATAATGATCGTGATTCATTGACCCTCGTCCACAAGGGTAACATCATGAAATTTACCGAAGGTGCCTTCAAAGATTGGGGTTACCAACTGGTTAAAGAAGAGTTCGGCGCAGAGCTGCTAGATGGCGGCCCGTGGATGAAAGCGAAGAATCCTAAGACCGGTAAAGAGATCATCATCAAAGATGTAATCGCCGATGCGTTTTTACAGCAAATTCTACTTCGCCCAGCAGAATATGATGTCATTGCTTGTATGAACTTAAATGGTGACTATATCTCTGACGCCCTAGCAGCCCAAGTAGGCGGAATTGGTATTGCACCTGGAGCCAACATTGGTGATGAATGCGCGTTATTTGAAGCGACTCACGGTACAGCACCCAAGTATGCAGGCCAAGATAAAGTTAACCCGGGTTCAGTGATCCTCTCCGCTGAGATGATGCTCCGTCATATGGGCTGGTTTGAAGCGGCCGACTTAATCGTTAAGGGAATGGAAGGCGCAATCGCCAATAAGACCGTAACTTACGATTTTGAGCGTCTAATGGACGGCGCTAAGTTACTGAAATGTTCAGAGTTTGGTGATGCAATCATCTCTAACATGTAATTAATCACGCTGCGTGATTGATAAGAGCGGGTACTGGAAGGTGCCCGTTTTTTGTCTGTAAAATTCTTTCCCCAAAACTCTCCCCAAAATTCTTCCCCAAAACTACCCCGATTTTAGTGAAATAGTGACCCATTCTTTGCCTCGATCATCGTTATATCGGTCGGTCATTTTTGCTGACTTATGCCCCAATAATTTTTGAGTATTGATACCCTGTTCACGATAGAGTCGCTCCGAGAGTGATCGTTGTTCGTGTAAAGTCGGGGCCGCATTTTCTGGCCACGTAAAGCCCGATTTATCGCGAGCTTTTTTAAAGGCAGTGGTTAGGTTGCTGGTGGACAGTTGGCCACCACGAGGAGCTTGTGAGGTGGCATGGCGATAATGAACGAGGTATTGGCTCACCACTGCATCACGGCACTGTGATATAACCTCGGCTAACGAGATATTTAGCGCGTTACATCTGAGCGCTAATGGGATCGCTAATCGGCTTCCGGTTTCTCCTGTTCAATATGCAGATGCTCATCCCAAATATCGGTAAACTTCATCCTGCAGATATCGCCAATACGCTGGCCGGTCACCACAGCCAAGAGCATCCCATTAGCGAGATAGGGGCGCATGGTCTTGGCCTGCACGAGTATGGCTTGCCATTCTTCCAAGGATAATCTTTGGCGAGTGACCTTATTCCTTGGCTGCCGAGTTGCCAATGCGGGGTTATAGCCAGGCAGTACCACGCCAACATGCTGCGCCTCTTTGAAAACATCGACCAAAACCAGTCGTACAACTTGAGCCATACGATTGTGGCCCTTAGCTTTCACCTCATCGATAATTTCAGAGATATGTAGGGTAGTTACCTGATCCATTGGGGTCATACCACAGTGCTCATTGAATAATCTCAGCGGACTTTTTTTCTGTTTAAGACTGTTTTCTTTTAACTCGAGATGAGCCACTTTCTCTGCTTGAATTTCTAAGTAGCGATCGATCCATTGAGAAACAGTAGGGCTATAAGATGAGTTTTTTAGCCGGCTTAGTCGTTCATTAAGGCTAAGAATTTGTCGCTTTTTCTGTTCAGCGATTATGGTGTTCGCCTCGGAGGCTATTTGTTTTGCTTCAACTTCGTCGCTACCGAGACTATGAAATTTTCCTGTCAGAGGATGCTTATACTGCCAGTAGATCTTTCCGGTTCGCTTATCTAACTTGCAGTATAAGTTAGGTATAGAGATATTATGTGCTCTAGGTCTAGCAGCCATCCTCAATGATCCTTTTGAGTTTTGGGTGAGCATTTGTGGGTAATTTCGGAGCTGATAACTGCCCAACGTAGCGAGCTTCCTTGTCCACCATCCATCTACGACCCACTTTAATCGCTGGCGGCATGATCATATTGGCGCGTACTTGCATAAAATCCGTTCATGCGGCGCAAATTCGCCAAATTCAGTTATTGATGGAGAAGTCCGGCGGCTAGGCAGCATCTGATGGGAGTGGTGTTTATTACTTACATATTGCTGCAGGCTTCAAAGGTCTATTCCCGCCGACCAAAGGTTCCTCCCGCCTTAGTTACTCTGATGGTGATGGGCTAATCATTGATGGGTGCGCTTTTAAAGCACGAGGCATTCGGTATCTTTTTAGGGCCTGTAGTTGTCGGGGATTGGTTTATAATGCTTGGTATGGAGTTCAAAATTGATAAATGAAAAAAAGCGATTGAAATTGCAAAGTCTTTTGCAAGAGATAATAGGTATGGTTGGGATGAAAGCTTTTATGAAGCCAAGCTATCTTCTATCGATGGGAAGTCAGTTTGGTTAATTTCAACATTAGATATAAAACATTTTAAGGAATTACCCTGGATGATGGAAGAAATGCCTAGTCCGATTCATTACTTTATAGATATGTCTCTAGGTGAGTGCATAGCAGTAAAAGGAAGGGGAGAAATAACAATAAAACTTAAGTGAAATTTATAAAATATTACTCATGCCTCCTGCATTTTATCCTTTAATCTGATAAGAGTGGTTACTTTGACACACCGCTTATCCTATTCTCAGTCAAATGACTGGGTTGGTGGCGTAATTAGAAAGAAATTCATTTCCTCCCACTCAGGGATTATCTTTGTGAAAGGGGTGACTAGTACAGTGTTGACGCACTCTACCAGCCATCTGCTCATAACGCGGATCACAAGCAAACCAAGGCCCACCATTTTTGCGCAAAAGAGTAATGAGCCTAACAAGGCAAAGCTTATTGATCTATGAAAAGTCTTTCACAAGAAAACACATTTGCGATGTACCACGCAGATTGCCTTCAGGTCTTATCTTTATTATCAGATAATTCCATCGATCTAATTGTTACCGAGCCCCTTACTTTATTCCTGTCATCGTTATCTCGGTTAGTCTGTTTTTGTGATTTATGACCAAGTAGCGATTTCGTATTGATGGCTCGCTGAAAACTCACTGTTCAAGGGTTTGCCTGCTAGTGGAGTATTTTTCTTGGTACTAGAAGGGATGCGAAAATTAATGCTTACTTATAACATTGGAGCAAATAAAAATGGTTTTTTAAACTCTTATTTATATATAACAGTCCTTTTCGATTTGAAAAGTGCATAGGAAAAAGTATGCAGCTAAAAAGGATCACAATATGATCCTCTTTAAAAAGACTAATAATTTATATCACTTCTAGAAATAAGATAACTATTTACGCCTCCCAAAGAGCATTCTTCACTTGAAGAGTTGCTGGTGGTAATTACCTCATAGGATTGGCCGCTTTTACTGTAAAATTTGAAATGATAAACCTGAATGTAGAGATCCTTAGCCTTTTTCTCTGAAGCCAATAATAGATACTCCGTTTTTGACTCATCTAGGTTGGTAATATCAACAATTCCTGAGTTTTTCATCCAACCTTCTGTCATGTTCATGGGCCATGAATGACAATCAGGGCCGTTTGTGCTCGCGAACACGATGCTAGGAATCAGCATTATCGTAAAAATAGCTATTATTTTCCTCATTTTACTACCTCAATTTGCTTATCGCCGTGGATTAAAAAACCAGAACGAACAAACATATTATTTTTAGGAGCAGGCTGTAATCTGATAGAGTATGTTTCTGTAAGAGGGTGATGGAATGGATGACCTATAATGAGGTATTTTTTCTATGTTGAACAGATACGTACCAGCATAAGGTCGTACAAGCTTATAATCTCTTTGCTCAATACTACTTTCCATAATTTATCCTTGCTTCGCGTTAGGGTGTTGTAGGTCACTTGTGTCACATCAGAAGCAAGAATAAACACGCCAGTAGGTAATGAAATGCCAAAGGGGTATTTTATTTTCCTAAATACGGCTCTTGCCCCGAGAGAGGCATAAGATGTCCCTTTGTTCAAATCACCCCTTGTGCCTGAGTTGTTTATTTCTGGGACTACCGATGACAGCACTAAAATAATTTCCAGTTAACTCTTTAACCATATCCACATCTCCTTACTGGATATTATGAATTGAGTTCAAAATATAAACAAAATTCTAGGCCAGCTCAAGCAGCCGCTGCATTTTCAGATAACACCATACTTCTCGACAACTAACGCTAACTATCTGGAGTTATTGGTATTATTGCGTATAATTTAGCGTGAGTTTTATAAGTCTTTTACTTGTTGTTTTTTATGAAATTTAAAGGATTGAACTTGTTTTTCAAAGACACTGTTCTACCATAGGGGCTGCTTTAAAGTGGTGGACTTGGTGGTTAATGGAGTGAAAAGCTATAAATTACTAAAATAATAAGTGTTTTAGGGTGCTATGTTTGCCAATATACAAGCATTGAGTTTTAGCTTACAAAAGAATCGAGCACTAAAAGGTACCGAACTTTTAGTAAGCCTGCTAAGGGTTGTCAAAATATTATTAAAACCCCTCACGATTTATACTACTACGGTAGTACAATTCTTACTGAGATTGTCATGATATCGGTCAGTTTGTTTGTGCGTTTTATGACCGCGGATGCACCGTCTCTATAATCGTGGTACCTATTGGTGATTGCAAGAGGGCGCCGGAAGAGTCAGAGAAGAGTTATTTACGGTATCGGGAGGTAATCTTGACTAGTAATATTGAGATCATTAAAATTGAGCGCTAATGGGGAGTGTGGATAGCTTCGATTTTTCGTACCTTCCATTTTTTAATACCAATAACAGAACCCAACATTGAATTATTTTAGTTTTCATTTTGTATTTGGTAGATTCAAAAATTAGGTTATTAAGTTTTTTAAAATAAAATATTAGTTATGATGGGTAGATTTCATTAATGTTATAGGGTGTTGTCACAATTATATTATGAGAGGTTTATTTTGTAAGGCTGTCATTAAGTAAAACTTACAGTATAAATAATAAAATTTATATTTTTCTTTGGAATTCCATCATTAAATTCTTATTTAATATCCGTTATAACCTGATAAATGATACTTTTAGTTAATATTTTCATCTACGTGAATATTTCATGATTCACTACGTTAGTTAACTATATTAAATATAATATAAAAACATCAATAGTTAGCTACATTAAATATGATAATGCAGCTAACTATAATTTATTTACACTTAAATTTTAAATATATTAAAATTATTACCAACCAGCTGCAAATCCTACTCCTACAGCAGAGTTGTGTGATGAATCCCACGAAATATTAACTCTAGCTGCAGTATTTTGAGTCATGTGAACTTGTGCTCCAGCAGCAACTGCTTGGCCATTACTATATGTTCCACCACCCATTCCGTAAGAGAAACGATTATTATTTAAGTATGGTATCGATGCGATGGCTGTCACACCGGCTATACCAGCATTCAATTTCTTATTAGCTTGATCTATTTTATTAGAAAGTTTTCTTATTTTTTCATCACCTTGAATATTTAATTTTTCTATTTGTTTATCAGTATAGTTATTTGCTGAGCTCAGGGTGTTGGCCGAGGATTTATCAGTATAGCTATTTGCCGAGCTCAGGGTATTGGCCGAGGATTTATCAGTATAGCTATTTGCTGAAATAAGTGTATCTGAAGTGAATTTATTTAGTTGCTTTACATTCACCGCATCTGTATCTGAGGTCCCTTCAGCAACATTAGTAATTTTTCTTTTAATAGTATCACTTCCTACCGATACTGTATTTTCCTCATTTGTTGAGGAGTTTGAACCTATTGACACGGAGTTTTTTGCTGAGGTTGATGCTCCATCACCAATGGCCACTGAACTTGTTTCTGATGCACTTGCATTATGCCCAATAGCTGTTGAGCTTGTTCCATTTGTAGTCGCTCCCCGGCCTATTGCTGTTGAATAGTCACCATTACTCTTTGAATCATATCCGACCGCTGTACTTGTATCACCATTTGATTGGCTTTGACCTCCTACAGAAATTGCACCCCAGCCATTTGATGTAGATTGATTACCTATTGCTATCCCTTCTTTTCCTATACCAGTAGTTGTGTCGACTTTAGCATTTACCCCAATAGCAACCGATGCTTCATCGTCAGCATGCGCGTTAAAACCTATTCCAGTAGCAAGATAACCTGCAGAGCTTCCAGCGCCATAAGCAGACGCTCCTGGTTGGTTAGCATTACTATTTTGGCCAATTGATGTTGAGGCTTCAGTATTATGATCGTTACCACCACCCTCCGAAAAAGCTAGAGATGCGCTTGAATATGAAATTAATGTACTTAGCATTAATAGTTTAAATTTGATCATTTTTATTTAATCCCCAGCTTTTAAATTAAACATAAAGAAATGTAATATATTAAGTATCTATTAATGTAATTTATATTTCATTGATCTATATCATTATTTTGTTTAATTACATTAAATTAATTAACATAACTTATTCTTATTAGTGGTTATTGTGTTTTTTTAATTTTTAAATTAATATTTAAGGTGTTTATTTTAATTAATGATTTTATGGGTTGGGTATTTTATAAATAATATTTTTTAAATATAAAAATATTATTTATATTGAATTTATTGGTGATTGTATTTACAATAATTAAGTTTATTGGGGTTTTCATGTGTATGTATTTTATGAAGGTGTGATAAAAATAAATAATTTCTAACCGTGGGTAATTACCATGATAAATAAATCATGTTACATAATATTAGTCTCTACCTAGTGTTTTTTTAGTAACTTAATATTATTAATAAAAATATAATTACTACCTTACCTTCATATGCCCTTAGATGATTTTTATCTTATATATGAATTCAAGTAATAAAATATATCCATTTAAAAGAAAATTATGAACTTATGCTTCTGAAAAACTAGACAGTAGATTTATTTATAAATAAGATTTAGACTTGACTATGTGCCTAACATTAATACTAATTTGAGATGACTAAGATACCGTTAGTGTAAGAAGCCACAAACGTAATACTCCGCAGGGGAAAATTACTATTAGTATGCTTGTAGGGTTCATGGCGGTGCGTGGATTAAAACACTCAGCCAGATGTTATACTAGAATAGTGTCAATGTTGGACTATGTTCTGTACGACGACTGATGTAGTAATGCGGACTAACAAGTCGTCAACCAGTTAAAGAGTACTGCAGGGTTAAAGAAGACAGTATCCTTACATTACCAAACTGACTGAGCCGACAACTTTCGCCGCCCGCACTATACTGTCTCTGGTTCAGTGCTATTAGTTTCATTCGAGTGCATGATAAACGGTGCTATATCTCGCAGGTCTTTGATTTATATTCACGCCCGATTATCGATTTAGCCTTCTCTCTAGCAGCTTTTTCTAATTGAGCATGCAGGGCTTTGCGGAATACACAGAAAGACGATAGCGTAACTGACGAGTATTATTTCATTGGGATTCGAGAGTTTGGTGTACAGGTAATCAATACAGAAAATTATTATGGAATTATTGTATGATATTAAATATGAGCTGAAGAAGCGATTGCCTAGAACTCAACGATGGACAGAGTTTTTCATAGCCTCAAGAGTTAATAAATTCCCAATGTGATTTACGATAATTTTACCTATCTGGTGCACGGGATAAACTAATAGATAACAAGTTATTATGACTTAAAACATCCTCATATAAATAATCGCGGTTTACCTCCTTGCTGGTATTAAAAAGGTGGAAGTAGGATGTTCTGGTGTCCTGATTACGTGATTGACTACATAATCATATAATTTTACCCAACAAACAATTGTAGACACGAAACTAAGTGAGTAAACTCTTAACTATGAGTGATTACTCATGATAATAATCAGCATTAACCTGTAAAACTCTTCGTAAAACATAACCCTCGAATTTCACAAAGAAGCCCTCGAACTCGCTAAACATATTATTACCGTCAACGCAGAAGACGGGTAGATGATAAGTTACATAATGGATATCAACCTACTGCTCTGTTACCCTAGCTAATTTAAAGCTAATGACCAATCATCAATATAATGACAATTTATTGGCCGATATGCTTAACAAAAATTTTCCCATGATCGGGATAGTATTACAGCGAATCTTGACATAGATGGATTTAATTTTTCATCGGCTTTGATTGGCTGGCCTGTTTGACAGGTAACACTCTACGGTTGTTATATTTCTTTTAGAAGTAAGGTGACTATTTACGCCACTCAATGAACAGCACCGCTATGCGGTGTTTTTGATGGGTAATGCTTTAATTGTCACTGATTCCACAAAATTACAGCTTGGGTAATAGAAAGCCCTAATCCTAAGATTAGGGCTTAACACTTATGCTTTAAGACGGTTGCCGTTAGGTAGAGTATTCACTCCCCACAAACCCGCTAGGGAACTCACAATTGCACCTAAAAGTAGGGCAATGAAAGACCATAATGAGATTTTGGCAGCTGCTTTTGCTGCGGCATCTGCTTTTTGCTTAGCTTCTTGTTTAAACTGCGCGTACTCAGCCTTAGCTTGATTCACCTTATTTTGTAATTGATTAATGCTATCGTTAGCTTGTTGAACCGCTTTATCACGTGCCTGCATAAAGTTATCAACCGCTTTATTGGCTTGCTCTTGTGTCATCGACGTATTTTGAGCTAATGCATTTTTGACATCATCGCGGTTAACCGATTGACTAATTGTCTGGGTGCGTGCTTTAAGTTTATCCGTCAGCTGGCTAATAATTTGATCGCTGTTGTCTGGATTTGAAGCAATAGCTTTGCCTGCATCGATGACATCATTACTGGCTTGTTGTAGTTGGTCCTGCAAATAATCAGGTTGTAATGCCGGAATATTTGATTTTTTAAGAGCATTAATGACATCTTGATTTGTCTCAGAGGTATTCACTTGTGTGTTAACACCGAGTTTATCAAACATATCTTTACTGAAGTCAGCAGTGTTGGCGACAGCTTTACCCGCTCCGCTCACTACCGAACCGGCACCCGAGGCAACAGAACTGACTGCGCTGCCCGTTAATTTTAGTAGACCACCGACCGCAGAGAATCCAAGGACCGTTGCGACCAGCAGCGAGGTTCCCCAAATAAGAAAACCGTGTATTAAGCCATCAGTACCGGCTAAACGGCCTGCGACGAATCCGCCAGCAGCCAGACTGATCACTAAAGCGATCACCGTCCATATCATCACGGCTTTATCTGCACCGTTAACAATATCGTCAGAGGTCGGGGAAAGAAGGGAAAAGCCTAAACTTGCTCCTAAGGTGGTTAATAGCAGCGATACCGCAAGGACGGTAATTACCCCTGCAATAATGCTGCCCCAAGAAATACGTTTAGTCAGTGTGATCGGGTTATTTAATTCCATCATAAACTCCATTTTTAAAAGGATTACTCAATTAATACTGTAGTTCAAAGATAGAATATTACGAGTTTATGTATAAGATTCTGAGAAGGGCGTACACACTCCCTGTTTCGACACCAATGTTAGTATGGGCAGCTTAAAGTACCGCAGGGGCAGAGCATAACGGTGCGGTGTCTACGGTCGGTAATGCAGTAAGGGGTGACATCCATCACGTCACTGTCTTAACGGCTTACAGCATTACCGCACGGGTTAGCTATTTCACGACGGGGTTTTTATGCGTGGATAAGGCATTCATAAAATTATCATCGAGATGCAAGTGTTGCTGCACAAGCTCACTAGGTGTGCTGGCAAGCCACTGGTTGAGAGAAATATCAGCATAATAATCGCTCTTGAATAGCTCAAGAAAACGCAGGGGGGTGTCACCCGTATTTTCGACATAATGTCCCATCGCGAAAGGAACATAGCCGACATCACCGGCACGAAAATCAAAGGTTCTTGCTTGTCCTGACGAAGCAAAAACACCCATGCGCCCTTGGCCTGACAAATAATATTGCCACTCATCGTTATTAGGGTGCCAATGCAGTTCTCGCATTCCTCCCGGCGCTATTTCAACCAGTGCGGCAGCGATTGTTTTCGAGATAGGGAAGTTGGACGAATCTGTAATGCGGACTGAGCCTCCAGCAGACGTGATTGGTGTTTGATCCATCATATGATGAGTAAAATTCAGTAGTGATTTTTTACCCTTCTGGGGGGCCACTGAGGTAATATCGCCCGGGACTTTCCCAGCAAACATATATTCGCTCTCTGGGGAAGGGAGATGAGAAAAAGTCGACACGGGAACATTAAAGTTTTTTGCCAAGACTTCAGGGGGAATGTGCTTAAACCAATCTGACAGCAAGAAGGTGCTATCTTCATCGAATCCCCCATCGTCAAAGGCTAATAAAAATTCACAGCCATCATCACCAATACCTTGAATCGAATGAGGGATGCCAGGGGGAAAATACCATAAATCGCCGACTGAAATATCATCGATAAACCAGCCGCCCTTCGTATCAAAAGCAGTTACCCGCGCATGGCCATAGGTTACAAAAGCCCATTCGCCTTCTTTATGCCAGTGAAGTTCTCGAATCCCTCCGGCATTAAGGCGCATATCAACACCCGCAATGGTTTTCGCAGCGCCGAGCTCTCTATTAGTGACTTGCCTCGTCCATCCTCCACTACCTCGTCTTATATGGGCATCACTAAACGAATAACAAAGGTTAGGCAATGTACCGCTATCCGTTGACGGGGGATCGACAATATCTCTATTTTCCTGCTCACGAATTGGGTCATGGGGTCCAGGAAAATCGGCTTGAAAAGGGATCGCTTGAGTCTTGCTGTCATGGGCCATCACTTCACCGGCAGCGAGCATCATTGTTCCACCCGCTGCAAAGGACATAAAATTTCGTCGTGTAAAGTTAGCCATACGATTACCTCATTGTTATTTATAAGCTAATTTTTTACTCCATAAAGGAGTCGCGATAAAGCGATTGCTGTAACACTTTGTTAACAATGTTTTCCACGGCTGAAAAATTAGTCCCTTTTTTTTAAGAGGTTATGTCAGTAGATATTGGATAAATCTTGTTAAGATAAGTCGCACACCTTGTATTTGATACATACTGGTCTACGATTATTGTATAGCGTTGTTGAGCCATATTTCACTACCCAAGGATGAGTAGTGCTATACAACACCTAGATAGTAGTTATCCCGAAAATACGACTTATTTCCTTATTGGCCTTTCTTTATTGAAAGGCTTTTTTTTGGTTAAGAGTATGGATCGTTTTTCTGTATATAAAGCGATCAATGTAAGCCATGGTCGCCACCAATAAATGTAAATAGCGGTAATCGCTGAGTAGATAGCGAGGCTTTTCTGCTGTACCCTATGTCTATTAATTCTTTGATTTCTTATGGCGATTATAATGTCTAAGTCTAAACGTAAATTTTGGACCATTACGCTGCTCGCAGTTATTGTTGTGCCTTGTTTAATTATGGCAGCGCTATTAATTACAGTGATGTACGTAAAGCCTTACTAATCGTACTGTTTACGCCTGATGCTGCCTATCGTGTAGTGTCCTTTTCCGAGGTACCTCGCAGGTGGCGGGAGCGAGAGCGAGTCAGTGGTTAGGGCCAAAATCCGATTAACGCGAATCGCTTAATTAGGCTGTTCATTTTTTCATCTCAGAAACCTTCATCTAAAGTGCGTTCTTACCCTCGTTATTTTATTTTCGCATCGATCGGGGATTGGTACTGGTTAAGCTGTAAAACGATATTTATTAATGACTTTTTATTCAAAACAAGGTGGATAACTTGGAATCGATATATCACTCGACGATTAAATGGACAGGGAATTTGGGGCAGGGAACAGCGCACTATCGAGGCTACGCGCGAACATGGGACATCAGCATACCGGGTAAGCCGACAATAGCGTGTTCTAATGACCCACTTTTGGGGGGTGATCCGAGTAAAATGAATCCTGAGGATTTGTTGATCTCCTCACTCTCTGCCTGTCATATGCTCTGGTACTTACACTTAGCGTCATCCGCAGGTATCACTGTCGTGGCTTACCAGGATATGCCGAGTGCTGTCGGCGAAGTATTGAAAAGCGGGGCCGGTCGATTTCTTTCGATGACCTTAAAACCGGTGATTACCGTGTTACCTGGCACAGATCTTCAACTTGCCGAGCAGCTGCACCATAAGATCCACGAAGTGTGTTTTATTGCACGTTCGGTTAACTTTCCCGTCGACTATCAACCAGAATTTATTATCGCATCCGATAAAACTACCGCTGATAATACCTAATAAGCTGTGCGGGGGGGATTACATCGCAGAGAATAGAGTGGGCGATAAAAATAGTCGGTGACTGAGTCAGTCGTGTTTCTCTCTACGTGAAAATTATCGGAACATCAGTTGAACCCCTGCCAATAATAGGTAGACTGGTCTGTCTATTATTGGGAGGACTGTCTGTTGTCAACGAAGCAAAAAATACGAGATACGGCGCATTGCCTTTTTTATAACGATGGGATTCATGCCACCGGTATTGATCGCATTATTAAACAAGCCGGCGTTGCCAAACAGAGCTTTTATAATCATTTCACTTCTAAGCATAGTTTGGTGATGGATTATCTTGATCTCCGTCACCAACAATGGCTGGATCTCTATACTGCGCGGCTTACTGTCGCCAATACACCGCAAGAACGTATCCTTGCGGTGTACGATGCCTACCAAGATCATGCTGAAGCTCATTATCTAAAAGGATTTCGAGGTTGTGGGTTGCTTAATGCGGCAGCAGAATTTCCCGCTGACTCACCGGAGCGACAACAGGTTTCTAGGTATAAAGCACAAATTCAGCAATTTATTGAACATGCACTCTTGGATCTCATCCCTGATAGGCCCGAACTCGCAGCGATTTTAGCCTATGAGTTTGCTTTTCTTCTCGAAGGCAGTATCAGTCTAGCCGGTTTGGCTAGTCGTCCTGCATTAATTCAACTGGCTAAGCACAGTGTGACCCAACGGTTGGAGGTTTTATGAAACCGGCTACTTGGGGAAATGCTTGTGTGGTTATTGCTGCATTATTGTGGGGAACGACCGGAACGGCGGCGCATTTAGCACCACAACTAAGCCCGATTACTATTGCTTGTGTCGCGATGGGAGGAGGTGGGATCTTACAAGCATTGATTGCGTATTCCGCTATTATTCGTGCGCGTGAACCGCTTAGGCAGCACTACCCTTTATTACTTTGTGGGGCCGGTGCAGTGGCGATCTATCCACTTGCTTTTTATAACGCAATGGATTGTGCAGGTGTTGCGCTGGGTACAGTTATCTCGATTGGCTCGGCTCCCCTTTTTTCTGCACTAATCGAGAATCGGGTAGATGGGGCGCATTTGTCTATTCGGTGGTGGTGTGGTGCATTACTCGGTGCCTTAGGTATTGCGCTTTTGGCCAGCACACACGCTCATCCTATGATTGATAACGCACAGCCTTCATTACGATTTCCCCTTGGTATAGGGCTAGGCTTATTAGCTGGGTTAACCTATGCATTATACTCTTGGACCGCGAGAAGGATGATGGTCAATGGGATAGCGAGGGCGGCAGCTATGGGAGCAACCTTCGGCGTAGGTGGACTGCTATTGCTACCGCTATTATTCTACACCGGTGCACCACTGCTTCAGTCTTGGCATAACGCTGGGATCGGTGCTTACATGGCGCTCTTTCCAATGTGTATTGGGTATATCTGCTATGGGGCGGGACTTGCAAGAATAAGGGCTAGCGTGGCTACGGTTATAACTCTACTCGAGCCAGTTATCGCTGCACTACTTGCTGTGATCATTTTAGGTGAAAGGCTGACTTCAATGGGGTGGTTAGGCATTGTGATCATTATCAGTAGTTTAGGTATTATTATCTACCCTAATCAGCGTGTACCTAGCCTATAGCGAAACCTATGCTCAATTGCCGCAGTGAACTGTTGTGAGGTTATCAATACAGGGAGCAACTGCGGTATTGCAATTATTGTCCCCTCGGTTTTACCCTGCATGTTAACCGTTATCTAGTGGTCATTGAAATTGTGCGGCAAGCGAATAAAGAAAAATACCCGGCTAAAATCGATTAAAAATAATACAAATCACTGGGTTTCTTGGATAAAGAGTGTAATCGTTTACAATGATATCTGGTTAAGTTTTTGTTAATTTATTATCTTTTTAGGCTGAGCGCTGATCGACAAAGACACTAACAGAGGAATTCTTTCCTCTTCTCAAACCCTTTATCATCAACACTCTCAGCAAAAAAGATGAAACTGCATCCTTACAAATGTTGCATTATGAGAGTTACATCATGTTATAGAAACAAGTCATTAACATTTTGTGACTCGTCACGCAGTGTTCCAAAACGCATCACATTACTATGCGTTTACATAATAAAATTCACTGGAACGCTAAAATGATTGATAACGCACATCGACAACGTAAGGCTAGAAATTTCACCTTATTTGTAGGCGGAATTGCCGCATTGTCTGGTCTATTATTTGGCCTTGATATTGGTGTTATCGCCGGGGCCTTACCTTTTTTATCTCATGACCTTAATATTACTAGCCACCAGCAAGAATGGGTGGTCAGTGCAATGATGCTAGGCGCTGCAATCGGCGCACTCTTGGCGGGCTGGATGTCCTATCGACTTGGGCGGAAGAAAAGTATTTTAGCGGGTGCTTTTCTGTTTATTATTGGTTCGTTGTGGTCAGCCTTTTCCCCTGATGTGACCAGTTTAATGTGCGCTCGCATGTTGCTCGGTATTGCCGTCGGCTTTGCCTCGTATACTGCACCACTTTATATTGCTGAAATTGCCCCTGAGCGGTATCGCGGTTCGATGATCTCTATGTATCAGATGATGTTAACGACGGGTATCGTTGTCGCCTTTTTGTCTGATGCTGCGCTTAGCTATAGCGGTAACTGGCGATTAATGCTGGGGATCATAGCGTTCCCTGCAATAGTGTTATTTATCGGGGTATTATTTCTTCCGAATAGCCCCCGGTGGTTAGCAGCGATAGGGCGCCATAATGATGCACAAAAAGTCTTAGAACGGTTACGCAGCACGGATTTACAGGCACAGCAAGAGCTGGATGAAATTCGGGAAAGTTTATTAGTTAAACAGAGCGGTTGGGCGTTATTCCGTACTAATTCAAACTTCCGACGTTCAGTGGGGTTAGGGGTACTGTTACAAGTCATGCAGCAATTTACCGGTATGAACGTTGTAATGTATTACGCCCCTAAAATCTTTGCCATTGCAGGATTTGCAAGCACATCACAACAGTTATGGGGAACGGTTGTCGTAGGGTTAACCAATATGCTGGCAACACTGATCGCCGTAGGGTTAGTGGATCGTTGGGGAAGAAAACCAATGCTAATAACCAGTTTCTTCATCATGGCGGTTGGCATGGGAGCTTTAGGATTATTTATCCATAATGGCATTCACTCTGTATTCATCCAGTATGCAACGATTACAATGTTACTACTGTTTATTATTGGTTTTGCGATGGCCGCGGGTCCAATAGTGTGGTTACTCTGTTCAGAAGTTCAGCCATTAAAAGGGCGTGACTTTGGGATCACCATTTCTACTACGACGAACTGGATTGCCAATATGATTGTAGGCGCAACGTTCCTGACGCTACTCGAAAGTTTTGGAAATGCAAATACCTTTTGGCTGTATGGCGGATTCAATGTCTTGTTTATTATTCTGACATTCTGGTTGGTGCCTGAAACGAAAAATGTCTCTCTGGAGCATATTGAAAGAAATCTAATGCAAGGCAGACCATTACGCCACATTGGTAAGTAACTGAAAGGCGAGGGGGGGAATAATTCCCCCCTTACTGTTTCTTCTTATTCTGCAACAAGCCACATATCGGCTTCTTCAAACATCTCTTCTAACATACGGTTAAGTTTTTCCCGATCGCTCTTGCTCGCATCACTGTTCAATGCGTTGGTTTGCATCGGTTTAACCCGTACTTGTGCGTCAGGAAATAGACGTGCTACACGCTGTGTTAATTCTTGCAAAATAATTGCTTCAGCATTGTCGAGCCCTGCGACATTTCTTTTATCGTAAACTAATTCAACGTACATATCACACCCTACGGCTGTATGGATAAACAGTATATTGCCGAGGCGCTCGGGGCTTGTCAAGCGGGCCTTTACAAACCATTAGTGCTCAATATTGAAATCAGGGCTGTGCAGCGCATTGTCATCTACTATGCTAGTCAGTAATAAGAGATCAATGATATCCGACAATTTATGGAGTACGTTATGAAAGCAATAGTTTATCGTCAACACCAATTACCTATCACTGACAGCCAAGCACTGTACGAAATTGAGACGGCAATCCCGACACCCGGCGCCCGTGATCTATTAGTTAAGATTACGGCTATTTCAGTCAATCCCATTGATACAAAGATTCGTCGCAGTGCTGATGCCGAAGAACCACGTATTTTGGGGTGGGATGCGGTAGGAGAAGTGGTCGACGTGGGTGAAAACGTCACCTTATTTTCCCCCGGGGATAAAGTCTACTACGCAGGATCGCTAATTCGACCGGGAACAAATGCGGAATATCACCTTGTTGATGAACGTATTGTTGCGAAAAAACCAACACGTTGTAGTGACGCTCAAGCGGCGGCTTTACCACTTACCGCGCTCACGGCATGGGAGCTATTATTTGATCGTCTTGCCGTTGATAGTACGAGCGAGAAAACATTACTTATTATTGGTGCTGCAGGGGGCGTGGGCTCGATACTAACGCAACTGGCCAGTAAATTAACACGTTTGAGGGTGATAGGTACCGCGTCTCGCCCAGAAACGACGGAGTGGGTGCGTAAATTGGGTGCCGATCAGGTGATTGACCATACTCATCCCCTTAGTGAAGAGCTGGCAAAGATTGGGGTTAAACACGTCGACTACGTGGCCAGTCTGACTCACACTGATAGTCATTATCAACAAATTATTGAAGTCCTTGCACCACAAGGTAAGCTGGGATTAATCGATGATCCTAAAACTCTCGATGCAATGCCATTGAAGAAAAAAGCCCTTTCACTGCATTGGGAACTTATGTTTACACGATCGCTTTTCGAGACTGAGGATATGATCCGTCAACATGAAATTTTGAGTCAGGTTGCGAAGTTAGTTGATGAAGGGATTCTTAGTACGACGCTTGCTGAGCATTATGGCAAAATCAACGCAGATAATCTTCGTCGAGCACATGCAATGTTAGAGAGCCATAAGGCGAAAGGCAAAATTGTGCTAGAAGGATTCTAACTTTCTGATACGAGGGGCGACCCCCCCTCGTTCTGAAAAGTGTACTAGTCTAGCTGTGAGACTTCTTGAGGGGAAAGCGCTAAGGTTTGACGTTGACCACTGTGAGAGGCCTTGAACGCCGCATCAATCACCGCCATCACCGCAAGCCCTTCTAATCCACTTACAGGATTTTTACCGCCATTGCGAAGAGCATTATAGATACCTTGATAAAAGAGGCACTGATCACCGGCAGGTGTGGGGAGAAGTGTCTTTTTGCCGTCAGCAGGATAATAAATAGTCTCGTCACTATCTTTTCCCCACTGTTCACTGTGAGGAAGAATGCCAGCCAGCAGCTGAGGTTCTTGTTGGTCAGGAGAAGTCTTGACTAAACTGCCTTCAGTACCGTGTGCGACAAACCGTAAGTGGCCGCCAGCAGTCATCATTGAGCAGTGTAAAATCACCCGGTGATTGGGGTAGTTAAGAATGACATGTGCCCAATCGTCTGCCTGTGCGCCTTCGCGTAGCAGACTGATATTAGCCTCCACCGTTTCGGGTAAGCCAAATAACTGTAAGGCCTGATCAACAAGGTGCGGGCCAATATCGAACCACAAACCACTTCCCGGCTGCGATTGCTCACGCCAACGATCGAGAACTTTCGGGCGAAAACGGTCAATATGGGATTCAAAATGCACGACTTTACCAATTTTCCCTGCTTCAATGTAGGTTTTCATCGCCAAAAAATCGCTATCCCAACGTCGGTTTTGGAATACTGACAGCAAGCATTGCTGCTGCGTCGCTAAGTTTATTAGTTCTCGGGCATCCTCAAGATTAAGCGTGAACGGCTTATCAACCACAACATGTTTTTTTGCTTCCAGTGCACGTTTAGCAAGCGGGAAGTGCGTTTGATTCGGGCTTGCAATCACAACCAGATCAACATCAGGATGTGTAATTGCGGCATCTACGCTATCGGTGACTTGCACCGATGGGAAATCGTTATGGACTTTTTGACTATTACTGGAAGCCACAACCACCAATTCGAGGCCTTCAGTGGCGGTGATGAAAGGGGCATGCATGGTTTTACCGACAAAACCATAACCAATTAAAGCCACTCCCAAACGTGGCGATTTTTCTGGAGTCGATTCGCTCATTTTATCTCCTCAATGTTTACTAATTGTTAAATTATCATAACTAGTTAACAACGTTAACAGGAATTTGTTACTGAGTGAACCCAGAGATGTCACTTGCTTTCATCTTTCACCCCCTTTATCGTGTAAAACACTTATTTTGAACGAGTGTGCAACTGTGCAGACAACTCTCTCTATTACGGCTAAAAAGTTTAAAAAATCTTGCCTACTATTACTACTCGGTCTCTCTCTGGGCAGCCAGACTGCTTTGGCCGAGACATTAACAGTGACTTATGCTGGGTCAATGGGCGTTGTGATGGATAACGGCTTAGGGCCTGACTTTGCTAAACAACATCATGTCGATTATCAAGGACAAGGGCAGGGTGCTTATGGAATGGCCCGACTACTGGCTGCGAAAAAAGTTGTTGCAGATGTTTTCGTCTCGATTACCCCTGGACCTATTGACGTGCTTAAACAAGCTGGGCTTGTGGATCAGGCTCAGCCGGTCGCCAGTACACGGATGGTTATTGCGTATAATCCACGGAGTCGCTTTGCACCGCAATTGGCTAAAACCGGTCTCACGACAAGTCTCCCTTGGTGGAAAATCCTCACTGAGCCGGGCTTTCGTTTCGGCAGAACAGATCCAACCAGTGATCCACAAGGGCAAAATATTATTTTTACACTGAAACTCGCTGAAAACTATTATCAGCAACCAGGGTTGGCACAAAAAATAATGGGGCCTGTCATCAATCCACAACAAATCGCTGCGGAAGGCGGCCTACTGACGCGCTTACAAGCCGGGCAGATTGATGCGGCATCGGGCTATGAGAGTGCCACGCGTTCGGCGAAATTACCTTATATCGTTTTGCCCGATGAAATTAATCTCAGTAATCCGGATGATAGCCAACAGTGGTACGATAAAGTGAGTTTCACATTGACGGCTCAGACAGGCCAGCAAAAAATCTATCGTCCACAGCCTTTGGTCTTTTATGCAGTGGTTCTTAAAAATGCACCGCATCCGCAACTTGCACGCGACTTTGTTCACTATTTGATGAGTAAGCCTGCACAGAAAATTTTCAAGGATAATGGTTATGATCAACCCAAAGGGAAGCCATTTTAATTCTCTTCTCGGGAAAATGTGTCGCTGATGTTTTCTCGGAGTTTAATGTTTCCGGCATTGTGCCTGCTTGTCGTGCCATTTATCACTTTACTCATCGTGACACCTTGGCACGATTTTCACCTCGCCTATGGGGACGGACATGCCGTACTGACCTCTTTGAGCTTAAGTCTTATCAGCGTGCCTCTAATCGTTTTACTGGGTACCCCGGTTGCGTTATGGTTGGCGAATACTCAATCTCCTTGGCGGATTAGCGTTGAAATTGGGATCTTAATCCCACTATTAACGCCGCCACTGGCAATGGGAATACTGCTAGTAACGGCTTATGGACCTTATGGCACACTAGGTGAAGTTCTTACCCGACTGGGTATTAATCTTACCAATACACCCGCGGCATTTGTATTGGCGCAAGTTTATGCGGCGCTTCCCTACTATATATTGATGGCACGTAATGCGTTTGAAAATATTCCTCGCGAGGTTACCGAGGTGGCTCAAACATTAGGCGCAAGCCGCCAACAGCTATTTTGGCGATTAACCTTACCGCTGGCGAGAAGAGATTTACTCAATAGCCTCTCTTTAGCCTGGGCGAGGGCGCTAGGTGAATTCGGGATTGTGATGATTTTTTGTTATTTTCCACAAGGTATTCCGGTAAAGCTGTATGTTAATTTACAAAATGGCGGAGTTGATGCGGTATATAGCTTGCTGTGGATATTACTTCTTACCAGTCTGCCATTTCCGTTATGGTGTTTTTATCGTTCTCAGCGCAGTAAACATACGCCCGCATAACGCGGGCGTACATTAATAAAGAGAAGGTTTACCCTCTGGGCGTGTTTTAAAGCGCCGATGTAACCACATATATTGTTCCGGTGCCATCATCACACATTGCTCAACCAACTGATTGAGCGCGGTGGCGGTGCTGACATCTGAATCGACTGGAATAGTGTCAGCGGCAGGTAGGATAACCATCTCATAACCTTGATTTCCAGATAAGCGGCGGGCAAGGAAAGGGATAACGGCAGGTTGACTCATCCGAATAAGCATATAGCTACCTTTGGTCGAGGCGGCTTCATTGACGGCAAAAAAGGGTGCGAACACGCTGGTTTTTGGCCCATAATCATGGTCGGGCGCGTACCATAAAATATCACCTTGCTTCAGGGCTCGAAGCATTCCTTTGACATCTCGGCGATTAATCATATCTTTGTTAGAACGCATACGGCCGTAAGTCTGCAACCAATCCACAACCGGATTATCGTTTGGTCGATAAACACCAATACCGGGATTATAAATACCGAAAATGCGGGCACCGAGCTCTAGGGTAAGAAAATGTACCCCTAATAATAGCACCCCCTTGCCTTCTTGCTGAGCTTTGGAAATATGCTCGAGGCCGGTGACTTTAAAGTGTTTTTTGACGCGCTCATCCGACCAAAACCATGCCATTCCCGTTTCAAATAACGCCATACCCACAGAGGCAAAGTTGTCTTTAAGAAGCTGTTGCCTTTCTGACTCGCTTTTTTCAGGGAAACAGAGATGGAGGTTACGCGTAGCGATATAGACACGTTCCGTCATGACTTTCATCGCTAACCGTCCGACAAGTGGCCCCAGCTTATTAAGCCAGCGATAAGGCAATTGAACGACGAGATACAGCATGCCGATACCACACCATAATAAGAAAAAGCGAGGATGCAATAATTGACGAGTAAATTTAGGCAAAATGGTCATGTTAAACCCTGATCAACTAAAAAATTATAACAAATGCCGCGCAGTATACCGTAATTGCATAACATTTGCTGAGTTCGCTTTGCTACACTTAGATGAAAGAGTAAATAAAGAGAATCTTATGGCACGTGACACTGATAGTGAACTTTATCGTTACCCACAACGTCTACGAGAGACCCTTGATCACCTGCCACAAGCACCCGGTGTCTATTTTTTTTGGGCGGCAGAGAGCAAAGTTCCTCTTTATATCGGTAAAAGTGTCAATATACGTTCGCGAGTATTCTCCCATCTTCGCACGGTTAATGAAGCAAGATTACTGCGTCAAACGGATAAGATTACATTTACCGAAACAGCCGGCGATATCGGTGCACAATTGCTGGAAGCAACATTAATTAAGCAATTGATCCCATTACATAATAAACAGCTACGTAAACAACGTGCGCTTTTCTCCTTACACTGGGATGAAACAAAGATTGATATTGTCAGTTCTCGAGAAAAAAACTTTGCACTAACCCCTGAGTTGTATGGTTTATACCGTAACAAGCGAGCTGCGATGGAGTTTATTCGTAATTTGGCCGATGAACATCAGCTCTGTTTAGCAACATTGGGTATTGAGGCGCAACGGCGTGGGCAAGGCTGCTTTCGATCCATGTTGGGAAAATGCCGTGGAGTCTGTCAAGGTAAGGAGAGCATCGTCACGCATCATAGCCGTGCCAAGGATGCGTTAGCGACATGGCAGATAAAAATGTGGCCTTACCCAGGAAGAGTCGCTATTCACGAACAGCGAGAAGGATTTAATGATTATCACATTATCGATCATTGGCGCTATATCAACACCGTCAATAACTTAACTACGTTGCCCCCCGCTGCGACTGAAAATAGCTTTGACGGTGACAGTTATCGCATACTTTGTAGGGCGCTTTTTAATGAGAAAATAGACGTTATTACTCTCGAGTAGCGATAAAAAATAGGTAAATGGCAGAGCCCATTTACCTATATAGATAGCGTCAGTACGTCAAGTCATGATGGAGAAGTGCATATCTTCAATCAACAATGCGCCTTGTCGTAAAATCGTTCGCTTACCTACATATTGCTCTCGTATTTGTGGCCATTTAGGCAGTTCGTCACACTCTTTCTGCCATACACCACGGTAGTCGGGATTAATCGATTCAAATTCGTTTTTTGTTAATGTAAACATTCGTCTTCTCCTCAGATTTCACTGCACCAGACTCTAGATAATATTTGATGGCGCTCACATATCACCAGATTCCTTCTGATTGGCCACTTAATTCTTAAGTCCATATAACAACTATAGTGTGACAATCCTGTTACACCGCTAATTTTTACAAAAATTGAATATTTTTTTATTTTCGCTGAGGAGAAAAGGATATTAAGGCAGTACGTGGGGGAATATTCAGAAGAGGGGAGGTCAAATGACCTCCCGCAGTATCTGTATGATTTAGTGATTATAACGGACGGCGACGCCTAAAAATTCTGATACCACCACTCTTTACAGTGACTAAAATAATGCCAATAACGACTAAGTTAGCTCCCCAAACGAAGCTATTTTGAATCGTCTCATGGAGTAACCATGCACCGAGGATGACACCAAATAATGGCGTCATAAAAGTGAGTACCCCTAGCTGTGATGCAATATATTTTTTCAATAGCGAAAACCATGCTAAGAAACTCACAAAACAGATCACTACGGATTGAAAGGTGAGCGCAGCAATATTTTTAAATGAGGGCTCAAAGAGCGTGTTATCACTTAACCAACTAGCGATCAGTAAGAAAATAAACGACACAATCAGTTGATACAGTAAAATGGATCGAGAGGCCATTTGATTGACGCGAGTACTACGGATTACGACGGTGGTTGCACCCCACATTAACCCTGACAGCAGTGCAAAAAAATCACCTTTCAACATAGTGGTGTCAGCAAATCCACCCGAAAACGACACGCAGATCCCAATAAAAGAAAAAATAATACCGACCCATTGTAGCCCTGATAACCGTTCATCTTTAATGGCAAAATTTAAGCCGACAGCCGCAAAAATCGGGGAAGTGTACAGGAATACCACCACATGTCCGGCTGTTGTGTATTTGACCGCTTCAGAAACGAAAAAATATTCCAGCGAAAAAAGCAGACCCACTAACCCCCCCACTAACCACATACCGTTTGCGATGGGAAAACGCTGACGCTGAATCCCCATAAGTACGGCTAACATCAATGCGGCAATACCGGAACGGAAGGCTAATAATAGTAGTGGGGAGAAATTACTGGAAGTTTCTTTCAAGATAACTTGCTGAGAACTCCATACTAGACAAATCAATAGCATTGCGATTACCGCTGCACCATCGAGTTGTTTTCTGACGTCCATAATACTCCTATTAAAATGTGTGAAAGACTAAACGGCCGCGGACTATATCATAAACAGATTGATTCTTGCGGTACGGGAAAGAACAAGGCGCAGAATAAAAAAAAAGCCCGCATAAAGCGGGCAAGATAACTAGAGCAATGTGAGTAAGTTATATAAATACCTGATTGTTTTTATCAAGTATTCGATACGATAAAAATAACGTTAGGTAGCACGAATTGCAACACTATTTAGGATGATAAACATAAAAAAAGCACCCTAGGGTGCTTTTAGAAAAAGAGGGCGGCTATTTTCTACCGAGCAGATAACCAAATGCTACACCGATTGCTGCTGCAACCGCTAAACCTGCGTAGGGTTTATCAGAAACTTGTTGTTTGATCGTATCAGCAGCATCCTTTACCGCGTAGCTTGCTTGTGAGCCGTACTTGCGTGCTGCACCGCGTACAGAGTGCTCACTTTGGTCAGTTGCATCGCCATAAGCTTCTTGTGCTGCACCTGCATACTCTTCCACTTTATCTTGAATTTTATTAACCATTGTAATGCTCCTTGGTAAGCTGATTTATTGTTAACGATTTAACTATAGCAAAGAATTAGTACTGTGTAGTGAATACAGATTTTTCTTAAGAAAATGTATAACTATTAGGGTGTAACAGCATGCGTTGGGCAATTCCATGTCACCATTTCATTTTGCTCAGCATCAATTAATCTAAAGCGATCTGGCGAAAGACGCTGAGCCATAAACCCTTCTGCGGTTGTTGCACTGGGAACATAAAGAGAGGGATCGGCACTTTTTAAATAGCCACTGTTGACCGTATTACTTTTATGGGTCACCGAGAAGTGCTGAATTTCATCAAAGACCCAAGCAGAGGAATGGCCGGTTACCTTGCCATTGAGGGTTGAGACTTCACCAGGGCAGAGCCGACCGTAAGGCTTATGGCTACATCCGGTTAAGAAGAGTGACACTGCAACTAGGTGAATAACGCCTCGCATTTTTCCTCTCCGTGATGAGTCGTAGTGACGATATTAGTTATTACATAATGAAGGATAGCCAGATAGTTGTAATTGTCGTTGCTTTTCTTGCGCTATGAGTGTGGCTTGAGCGCCAATCGGTAACGTTACCGTATCTGGCTCATGTCCATAGTCTAAATGATTAATAAATGGCACGCCTGTTTTATGCTGCATATATTCCCAGACCGTCGCTAATTGATAGCCTTGATCATACGCATTGGGAGAGCTATGACTAAAACTTCCCGTAATAACGGCTTTCTGCTGCCCTAAAATCCCTGCGTGATACAGTTGCAGTAGCATTCGTTCGACACGAAAAGCACTTTCATTGATATCTTCAATCACTAAAATTCCATCAGTGACCTTAGGCAACCACGGTGTACCAATTAGTGAACAAATCATTGCAAGATTACCTCCCCACAGCTGGCCCTGCCAACAGCCATTCATAACCTGGGTATCTTGCCAGTTTATCGTATAGTGTTGTTGCTTGAGGAGTTGCCAAAAATGGTTTTCAGTAAATGATGAGAGTGTCTCTGCCCCGAAATTACCCGCTAACATAGGGCCGCTAAACGTAATTAATTCGCTCTGTGACAATAAGGCTAGTTGTAATGCTGTAAAATCGCTATGACCGCAAAAAATCGTTGGTTGGCCATTAAACGTTGACTGTAATCCTGCATAGTTAATCTGGTCGAGCAGCCGACTGACGCCGTAGCCCCCCCTGACTGCCAAGATAATATCGGGTAAAGAGACCAATTCCACGAGCTGATTAATATCATTCAGACGTTCGGTATCCGAACCTGCAAACCGTTGTTCTCGACGCTGAATGATCTCGGTATTTTCCAATCGATGTTGTTGGCTTAGCCGCATTATGGCCCGTGTTGCCGCATCTTGATGTTGGCAATAGCCGGATGGAGCAACTAAGCGTATTGAAAGAGATTTAAGCATGGGGGATCTTCATCTTGGCAAAATTTTATGATGAGTGAGGAGCGGGGCGAAGGCAAGACCTGCCATAAAATATTTGATGATGGGGAATCATAATTAGGATCTTTCAATTTTTTATGCTAAAAAATCGGTCAATCAGGAAAATATCTGATTAATGAGGCTAATTCAGTCACTTTAAGACAAAGAGCCATTTTCTAAATTTTACTGCTGAGTAAGATAGCTCGCAATTCATTATGTAGGAACTCCATGACGTGAAAAGCAAACTTTTGCTGTTGACGGTTCTCGCGCTGTCAGCCTGTTCACAGCATCCAGCCCCGAGCACTGAAAAACCTGATATTCAAAGTTCTAAATTTTTACTTGATCCACAAGATATCCCTACACCGGGTAAAGTTGCTACCAATAATCATTGGTCCCACTATACCCAAGATGCCGCCAGTCATTATGGCGTTGACCCGAAGTTAGTCAGCGCCATTATTAGTGTCGAATCTGGTGGAAATCCTAAAGTTGTCAGCCACTCTAATGCGATAGGGCTCATGCAAATCAAAGCCTCAACCGCAGGTCGTGCCGTGTATCAAGCGACTGGCCGTCGAGGACAACCGACCGGACATGAACTTAAAGATCCGGCTAAAAATATCCAGATTGGCACCGCATACTTGAAGTTATTGCAAGAAAACGAGCTTTCTGGCATCAAAAACCCGGTCACTTTACGTTATGCCACGATTGTTTCTTATGCAAATGGAGCGGGCGCGCTAATGCGTATTTTCTCCTCGAGCCGTGAGCAGGCTATTGCTAAAATCAATCTGATGACGCCTGAACAATTCATCAGTTATGTTCAGCGTGAACACCCAGCCGCCCAAGCGCCACGTTATTTGCGTAAGGTCACGGAGGCTTATCAAGACAGTTAACACGTTAAATTATAGCGATTTCTTATTTTTTATTCGCCAGGTTGTAATTTGTCTCCTATAATTATTTTGACAGTGTTTAAAAATATTCATTAATCACTTTGTGAATGTATAAATTGATGTTTGTCAGATAAGGAGCAGTAAATGGGTATTCTTTCGTGGATTATCTTTGGTCTGATCGCAGGGATCCTTGCGAAATGGATTATGCCTGGCAGAGATGGTGGTGGTTTTATCGTCACTGTTATTTTAGGTATTGTGGGTGCAGTCGTTGGTGGCTGGATCAGCACATTCTTCGGTCATGGTCGTGTTGACGGCTTCAACTTCGGAAGTTTCGTCGTTGCAGTAATCGGTGCGATAGTTGTACTGTGGATTTATCGCAAAGTTGTGAGCTGATGTCTGACGAATGACAACACCTACCGTCGGTGGTTAGTATCGAGCGGTTAGCATAACTCTTCGATGGTATGATAAAAATCCGTAACCTTAATAAGGATTACGGATTTTTTTATGTCTTAATTTTATGACAGTGGCGAATTTCATTGCAATGCTCGCGTTACTCTTCCCCTACATCTCGTCGCTAACCTGCTACTTAGGCTAATTGTCGTTGCCTAATGACTACGGCGTCACGATCGCTCCTACCCGAAACTCAACAGTGCAGGGCTTCATGGTATACTGTCGGTCATTACTTCGACCTTAGGCCCAAACTTATGAATGAATTTTCCTTGCTCTGCCGCATCCTTGGTACTCTTTTTTATCGCCAACCTGACGATCTTACCGTCAAACCCCTGTGGAACTTATTGGCAGAGGGTAAATTAAATCAACATTGGCCGTTAGAGCAAGATGAGTTACTGGCTCAATTACAACGTCCGTATGAGCGTGCGGCACTCAATCAGGATTACCAACAACTGTTCTTGACAGAGACGCCTGCGGTAACGCCTTATGGTCATGAATGGCCGAATGGACCCGAGGAAGCGGATGTCGCGAGTTTTTTGACTGCCCGCGGTATGCCACTTGCTGAGACTCCTGCGGATCACTTTGGAAGACTTTTATTAGCTGCCTCATGGTTAGAAGACAATGCTGCAGACGATGAAAATCAAGCAATTATGACTCTTTTTGAAGAATTTTTACTGCCTTGGTGTGGCGCATTCCTCGGTAAAGTGGAAGCCCATGCTCAAACTGGTTTTTATCGGGCGTTGGCGATGACAACACGCGGGGCTGTACAGGCGATGGCCGAAGAGTTACTTGAAGTCGATGATACTGAGGATGAACAGGAGGCGTAATCATGCACTACGAACCTGAATTGATTGATGAACTGGTCGCTTTACGACGTTCTTTGCATCAGCACCCTGAAGTTGCATTTGAAGAAGTGGTAACAGCGGCAGCGGTTGAGTCCTATCTACAACGATGCAATATGGATGAGATCCATACCGGCATTGGCCAAACGGGGATTGTGGCAGTACTTCACGGTAACCGTCCAGGTAAGATGATTGCATTACGGGCAGATATGGATGCGTTACCGATGCAAGAAGGCCGAGATCAGACTGAGGTAGAATACTGTTCACATCTTGCTGGCCGATTTCATGGCTGTGGGCATGACGGTCATACTGTGATGTTACTAGGTGCCGCAAAAATACTGGCTAAGCATCGACATTTTTCAGGTACCTTAGTCTTTATCTTCCAGTGTGCTGAAGAAAATTTACTCGGTGCTAAGGCGATGCTTGATGATGGGTTATATACCCGTTTTCCCTTTGACGAGATCTATGGCTTGCACAATATGCCGGGGAGAGCGCGAGGTGTTATTGAAGTCAATCAGGCGGCAACCTTAACTGCGAGTGATATTTTCACGCTCACCTTACAAGGGAAAGGCGGTCACGGTGCGGTGCCTGAACGCTGTGTTGATCCTATTGTGATGGCCGCAAGATTAATTGCTGACTATCAGACGATCATTAGCCGTTCTATTAGCCCATTGCAGACGGCAACCATTAGTTTCGGCTCGATCCAAGGGGGGAGTTCCCACAATATCATCCCTGATAAAGTTATACTCAGTGGCACCGTACGCACTTATGATCCGCAAGTACGTATTGAGGTCAAACAACGTATGCAACAACTGTTAGACAGTGTCACCCAAGGCTATGGGGGTAAGGGTGAGATTACCTATATTGCAGGCTGTCCTTCCGTGATCAACGACGATAAATTAGCCCGTGAGCTAGTTACCGCCTTTCAACAATGGCGAGGAATAGAATCCTGTTATCTGGCGAATAGCCCTGTAGGGCCTTCTGAAGATTTTGCCTTTTACCTGGCACATGCACCCGGTGTCTATGGCTTTTTAGGTATTGGTGAAAAACCGATGTGCCATCATCCTCACTATGATTTTGATGACAGCGTTATTGGTCAAGGGATCGACTGGTGGATAAATATTGCGGTAACGCGCCTTAGCTATCAGCGGTAAGCTAAAAACTAAGGGGTTGGTTGATCCGACCAATGATGTCGACAGCGATATACCCAAGCGGGTGGGACATTTTTTATTACACGTTGTCTCTCCCAAATAAAGTAGCGAGAAAGTACAGGTTGAGTCAGGGATGTGTATTGAAACTGAATAAATACACCGCCGGGTGTCAGGGTATGGTGGACTTTTTCTAAAATCGCGTGACGTGTCTTTGCAGGTAGCGAAAGGAGCGGTAGACCTGAAAAGATCGCATCATAACGTCCATTGAGATGCTCCGCAGAATGTGCATGGATTGCCAACCTGTGGTCGTGTATTTCATGTAACTGCTGTACAAGTCGTGGATTGATCTCAAAGATATCCAGTGATGCGTGAGGATCAAGGTATTGCAGCAGCAATCGAGTCAGGACGCCATCACCCGCTCCCAATTCAGCTACACGGGAAATGGTCTGCCAATCGGCGCTTTTTGCCATCGTTTCACAGAGCATCACTGATGAAGGGGTGATACTGCCTATAGCGCGTGGGTTACGGATAAATTGTTGAACAAAGCCTGCTTTTGAACGGACCATATTTAATGCTGAAGCGAGCATTTTACCCTCCTATTGCGACCTATTAAGTCACTTAGTCTTAAGTGTAGGATGAAAGTTTCAGAGTTTGGTCGTAATCCCTAAACTTATAGGAATAGTCCGTATCGGTATGCCGACTAATTTTCTTATCTATCTCACAAAATCATCCTCTTTCTTGTGACATTTTCAGATACTGGCGGTAATTTAACAGTTGTTTAACATCTGTTAGGGGGTTTTATGCGCTATGCATCACCAAGAGAAGCAGGTTCGTTAATAGTCTTACAAGAGACTTACCACAATTATATTAACGGGCAATTTAAACCGCCTCAAAGTGGCGAGTATTTCAAAAATACCTCGCCGATTGATGGATCGTTGATTGGTCAATTTCCCCGCTCAAATCAGCAAGATATTGATCTAGCAGTGGAGGCTGCCGCGCAAGCCTTTCCTATATGGAGTCGGTATTCAGTACAGCAACGTTCAGAAATTTTACTCAATATTGCACAGCGATTAGAACAGGCCTTGGAGCGATTTGCGGTCAATGAAACCTGGGACAATGGCAAACCAATACGTGAAACGTTAGCCGCTGATCTGCCTTTAGCCGTTGATCATTTTCGTTATTTTGCAGGTTGTCTTCGGGCACAAGAAGGCAGCTGCGCGGAAATTGATGAAACGACCGTCAGTTATCATTTTCATGAACCATTAGGTGTGGTTGGGCAAATCATTCCGTGGAATTTTCCCTTACTGATGGCGGCATGGAAACTGGCCCCGGCCCTTGCCGCGGGTAATTGTGTCGTGTTGAAGCCAGCGGAACAAACACCTTTGACGATCACACTATTTGCTGAGCTGATCGGCGATCTTCTGCCTAAGGGCGTATTAAATATTGTACATGGCTTTGGTAATGAAGCCGGGGAGGCTCTGGCCAGTCATAAAGGAATTGCTAAAATTGCCTTTACCGGTTCCACGGCAACAGGTCGTCATATTCTGGAATTAGCGGCAAAAAATATCATTCCCTCAACGGTTGAATTAGGCGGTAAGTCGCCGAATATCTTCTTTGAAGATATTATGACAGCGGAAAAGAGTTTCATCGAGAAAGCGGCTGAAGGACTGGTACTGGGTTTTTTAAATCAAGGTGAGATCTGTACTTGCCCTTCTCGTGCCTTAGTGCAAGCCTCCATGTTTGAACCTTTTATGGCTGTCGTGATGGAGCGTATGAAGGCAATTAAACGTGGTCACCCGCTCGACACGCAGACGATGATTGGTGCGCAGGCTAGCGAACAACAGTATGAGAAAATTTTGTCGTGGTTAGAGATTGCAAAACAAGAAGGGGCCGACGTTTTAGCAGGAGGACATGCCGAAAACTTTTCGGATGAGCTTGGGTCAGGGTTTTATATTCAACCGACATTATTAAAAGGTAATAACTCAATGCGGGTGTTCCAAGAAGAGATTTTTGGACCGGTCATTGGCATTACAACGTTTCAGGATGAGGCCGAAGCCATTGCTATCGCTAATGACACCATCTATGGCTTGGGGGCGGGGGTTTGGACTAGGGACACCAATCGAGCTTACCGTGTTGGGCGAGCCATACAAGCGGGACGTGTATGGACCAATTGCTATCATCTTTATCCCGCTCACGCTGCTTTTGGTGGCTATAAACAATCAGGAATTGGCCGGGAAACACATAAAATGATGCTTGATCATTACCAACAAACGAAAAATTTATTGGTGAGTTATGGCATTCAGCCATTAGGGTTTTTTTAGTCTTGAACCAGGGCGGCTAAAAGCCGCCCTGAGGGATTAATGAAAAAACATCACAGAGACACACAGCACACCGATAATTAACGTCAGTAAGTTGCCGAGACTACGATAGGGCTTTAATTCTGCAATTAACCATGTCGATAATGTGGGCATAATAAACAGTATCATGGCGATTAATGGACCACTAATGGCATAAATCATCGACAAAGCATTGGGATTAACGCTACAAACACCGAAAGTAATCAACGAAACAACACAGACCGATACCGTGCGATTAAAACGATAACTCCTCGATACGCCGAATGGCTTTAAAACGCTTCGAGTGAGCTCTGTTGCACCTTCAATCACCCCAAAATAAGTACCCAAAAATGATTTAGACATCGCGACGATTGCTACGATGATGCCCGATAAGGCTAGCCAAGCAGGAGAGTCCGGTTTCATCGATAGCGCTGAGAGAACGGTCAATCCCTTATCTTTCGCTTCTTGAATATTGGCGGTTGGGATCGATAAATAGCAGCTAAATACAAAAAATAGCACGCTAAGACTAATGACCAGATAAGCCCAACGCATAATACGTTGAACGTTGGATATCGCGGCATCGCCATGCGTCTCGCGTTGTGCCACCGAGAAGGTTGAAATAATCGGGGTATGGCTGAACGCAAAAACCATCACCGGCAATGACAGCCAGAGTTGGTGAAAGCTCGATGTCGAAAACTGACCCGTTAGCGCTAGGCGTTCTGGGTGCCAATCTTTTACCATATAACAGGATAGGAAAAAAAAGTATGCCAGTATGGGAAAGACCAGAAAGCCCATAACACGTAGGGTCGTTTGACGTCCCATCAAGAAAATTAAGTTAAGCACCATGACCACTAAAAAACTCAAACCGACGCGGGCGAGATGAGTGAGCGGATAGTGGGTAGCAATCTGCTCAATCAGTGAATTAGTGATGGCTACGGCATAAATTAAAACGATTACGAAGAAAGCAATAAAATAGAGAAAGGTGATAAGGTTACCCACTCGCTTTCCATAATAATATTTTACTGCATGGGTGATACCCTCTGCGGCACCGCTAGCGGGAGCCGCAAGAATAAACTGACTCAGGGCTTTATGCGGCCAATAGGTCAGTGGCCATGCCACAAGCGCAGTAATAAAAAGGACAATTGTCCCTGCAGAACCGAGTTGGATAGGAAGGAATAAGGTTCCTGCGCCTACCGCTGTACCGTAGAGTGCAAAACCCCATAGCGCAGCTTCTTTTGACCAAAATCTTGCCATCGATGAATTGATTATCCTGGTTAAATTAAAAAAGGCCGCTAATCTATCACATAAATTTGATCACTGTTAGAACGATTGATGGAGTTATTATGAGTAAAAAAGTATGGGTATTAGGCGATGCAGTCATCGATCTATTACCAGAAGGTGAAGGGCGTTTACTACAATGCCCCGGAGGTGCGCCAGCTAACGTCGCAGTTGGTATTGCACGCTTAGGCGGCAATAGTGCTTTCATCGGCCGTGTAGGTGAAGATCCATTTGGTAGATTTTTACAGAATACGTTAAAAAAAGAGCAAGTATCGACCGACTATATGTTTTTTGATCCTGAACAACGGACTTCTACTGTCGTCGTTGGGTTGGATGATGACGGCGAGCGATCATTCACCTTTATGGTCAGACCCAGTGCGGATCTTTTTCTGGTGAACCAAGATCTTCCTGGTTTTCAAGCTGAAGAGTGGCTGCATTGTTGTTCTATTGCTTTGAGTCGAGAGCCGAGTCGCGGAACAACGCTTGAAGCGATGGCACGGATCCGCCGTGCAGGTGGAAAAGTCTGTTTTGATCCGAATATTCGTGAAGATTTTTGGCCGAATGAACACCAGTTGCGTGAAACGTTGGCTGACGCTTTGACGTTAGCCGATGTGATTAAGTTGTCGGAAGATGAATTACAGTTTATCAGTGGGGATTATCAGTTAGAACAGGGCATTCGCTCAATTGTTGAGGCGTATCAACCGGAACTGTTGGTCATCACCCGCGGTAAAGAAGGGGTGACAGCCTACTATCAGGGTGAAATAAGTTATCACGAGGCTAAACCGGTCGTCAGTGTCGATACAACAGGAGCGGGGGATGCGTTTGTAGCAGGATTACTTTATGGACTCTCTACCCGAGGTTTTCCACAATCGTCGTCTCAGCTTGAGAGTGTGCTTGCGTTAGCACAGGTATGTGGGGCGCTTGCTACCACGGCAAAGGGAGCGATGACCGCGCTACCTTACTACTCAGAGATTACTAAACAGTTTTAACAGCCCATAGAATATCTGATTAAGATGCGTTTAATGCAGAAAACAGTTACCCTATACACATAAAGTATAGGGTTTTTGTTTTTTTATTAATTATGAGGTTCTTAATGTCAACACTTCCTCCTTGTCCCCAGTGTCACTCTACCTTTACTTGGGAAAACGAAGGGACGCTTAATTGTCCTGAATGCGGCCATGAATGGTCGCTGTCTGCTGTACAGGGGGGGGACGAACAGTTAATCGTCCGTGATGCCAACGGTAATCTCTTGAGCGACGGAGATGCTGTCACCATTATCAAAGATCTCAAAGTCAAAGGTAGTTCAACGCCGCTGAAAATTGGGACAAAAGTGAAAGCCATCCGGTTGGTTGAAGGTGACCATAACATCGATTGTAAAATTGATGGCTTTGGACCGATGAAGCTGAAATCAGAATTTGTAAAAAAGAACGGTTAATGTGCTTACCACGAAATACCACATTCAGGTATTTCGTGGTCTTTTCAGCGTGAAGAGTGCTTATTGTGACCAGGCTGTAATTGACGCCGCCCTAACAAGGCCATGCCAAACACCAGCATGGTCATAACGATCGCTGTAATTATCCAGAAAAGATGTTGATAACCATAATGGTCATGCAATGCGCCGAGAGGATAGGATATCAGTACCACTCCGATCGAACTGGCCACTTGAAACCCAATCAGAAAAATAGTGGAGGAGAGGCGTTTATCGAAATATAGGGTGCTATATTTGAATACCGCAATTACACATAAAGGAACTTCCAGTGCATGCAAAAGTTTGACTGCTGAAATCAGGTAGGGATTAACACTCAGCGCGCAGGAAAATATACGAATCGCCATAATCATCACACCTAATAATAAGGCATTTTTTGCGCCGATACGGTTCACCAGTGAAGGAATAAGAGCCATAAAAAAAGCCTCAAGGATCACTTGTGATGCATTGAGATAGCTATAAATCTCGGCGCCTAGCGCTGATGAGCTAAAAAGTTGTGTATAAAAAATAGGAAAGAGTTGTTGGTCGAAAATATTATAAAAAGACCATGTACCAATCACAAAGATGACAAAAATCCAAAAGTGCTTATCGTTAAATACCGCAATAAAGTCTTGTCGCCTAATTATATTTTGTTGAGATTCGGTATATTCAGGGGGAGTAAAGCGCGTATTAAGAAAGGCGAAGGCCACACCAAACAGCGATATAAGCCAGAAATTGAGATTAGGATCAATGCGAAATAACATACCCGCAATAAAGGCGCCAAGGGCGTAGCCTAACGATCCCCATGCTCTCGCCGCACCATATTCAAAATGAAAATGACGGCTTATTTTTTCGCAAAAAGTTTCTACTAACCCGAAACCGGCTAAGTAACCAATACCCAAAAAGAGTGAGCCTATAATAGCGCCTAAATAAAAGCTATTTAGTAATAAGGGCTGGTAAATAAACGTCATAAACGGGCCGGTCAAGATGAGCACAGCACTGACCACCCACATTAATATTTTTCTCAATCCTAATTTGTCTTGAATCACTCCGTAGGCAAGCATAAATATGATGCTGGCTGTTTGATTAATAGCGTAAAGAATTCCCAGCTCCGCACCGGTTAGTCCAATCCGCTGTTTTAGCCAGATGGCATACAACGACCACCACAGTGACCAACAGATAAAAAATAAGGCCAAATAGCCTGAGCTAATTCGATAGTGGCGGTCCGTGAATGGAATTGAAAACGTCATGATAGTCTCCCTTGTTCTGCGACAATGATTAGTGATACGCGCTTTCACCAATTTGCAAATCCCTCCCATCGAAAAGCTGCAATCTCCATCACACTTATCCTAGGTTAACGTTAACATTTGTGATTTTATTCACATATTAAGTCGGTCGACACTTTGCGAAATCGATGGTTAACGTTAACAATATAGAAAATGTACAGGGGAGAAGTACCATGAATAGTCTTAAGCAAGGGCAACAGGCACTGACTCGATTACAAGAAAAGCGAGGTAATCACTATTATCCACACTTTCATCTTGCTCCTCCTGCGGGGTGGATGAATGATCCCAATGGCCTTATTTACTTCAACCAGCGTTACCACGCCTTTTATCAACATCATCCGTTTAGTACCGATTGGGGACCGATGCATTGGGGGCATGCCACCAGTGACGATATGGTGCATTGGCAACATCAACCTATTGCTCTAGCACCTGATTGCGAGGCGGATAGCGATGGCTGTTTTTCAGGTAGTGCAGTGGTCGTCGGGGAACAACTTGCCCTTATTTACACTGGGCATCGTTGGTTGGGGGAAGTGGGGGATGATAGCCAAATTTGCGAAGTACAATGTTTGGCACTGAGCCAAGATGGTCTAACTTTTGAAAAACAAGGGGTGATACTGATGCCCCCTGCAGGAGTGATGCATTTTCGCGATCCGAAAGTGTGGTTTGAAGCCGGAAGCTGGTGGATGGTCGTTGGTGCAAGGAATGCGCAGCAGCAAGGCCAAGTATTGCTCTATAAAGGCGAGTCACTCACGTCATGGGTTTTTGATCGTATTCTCGCACAAGCCGCATCGGGAGAAGGCTATATGTGGGAATGTCCAGATTTTTTTAAGCTAGGTGACCATCGCTACCTTATGTGTTCACCGCAAGGTATGGTTGCTCAAGGTGACCGATTTAATAATTTATTCCAAAGTGGAGTATTTGCAGGACAGTGGTCGCCCGGTGAGGCCTTTATCCGTCAACAAGGGTTTCAAGAGCTGGATCGTGGGCATGATTTCTATGCCCCACAAAGTTTTCTTGCAGCAGATGGCCGGCGAATTGTTATGGCATGGATGGATATGTGGGAATCGAAAATGCCGACGAAGCAGGAGGGATGGTGTGGCAGTTTTACGTTGCCACGTGAACTTACTGAGGAGAATGGTCGATTACGGCAGCGACCCGTACGTGAACTGCAAGCGCTACGCGGGACACAAAAGACGATCATTGCCCCAACGATTTACCAGGATTATCCGCTAGCTAATTGGGTTGACCCGTTTGAAATTATTATTGCTTGGGGGGATTTAACGAATATATCGTCATCAGAAGTGGGAATTAAAATCGGTAGTGGAGTAAAGATGAGCTACCATGTTGCGGATCGAACACTATCCTTACGTCGAGACTACCCAGCACTGGGGATACAAGATGAGCGCCGTGTGAGTCTCGACGATGCACACTCCCTGCAGTGGCACATATACATTGATAGCTCCTCCATCGAACTTTTTATTAATGATGGGGAAACCGTATTAAGTAGCCGTATTTATCCTGATGAGGTTGATTGTGCAATAGCGTTGTATAGCCTAAATCTTCCTACGGTTATTGATGCACTTCACTGGTGGCCATTACGATCAGCGACAGAGTGACGGTGTAACAGCGGGCAATGTAGGTGATGAACGCCTGGGTTGTGCCGCTGTTGTATAATATGCAACGCGGCTTGCCGACCAATCTCTCTATGGGGGAGTTGTAACGTCGTTAAACCCGGTAAAAAAAGATGGCCAACGCCAACTAAATTATCAAAACCGATCACTGCAATATCATCCGGGATTTTTAATCCTAAAGTGAGAAGCTGCTGATAGGCAACAAAAGCGCTGCGATCGTTACCACAAATCACCACATCATGCGGTTGTGGTGGAGAAGCGAAACTGTCTTTTAAGAGCGCAGCAATTTTTAAATAGCCCTCATCACCCTTGGGCATATGGTATTGCACCGCATCGTGGAGATTTTTTCCCGCATCACTCCAGGCTTGTTCAAATCCCTTGCGTCGCGCTGTCGGCGCTAATTCATTTTCAGGTAACCAATAACAAAGTGGGTGTTGATAGCCTTGTGCTATTAAATACTGAGTCGCTTGATATTGGGCGTTATAATCATCGGGAATGTAGCTGGCAAGATGTGGATCGTCAGAAATACAGTTTGCGAGCACCACCGGTAATCCCTGCAGTACCTCAGGCAGCTGAATTTTGCGCAGGCCCATTGTGGTGTAGATAACCCCATCAGGACGATGTGCGAGTAACTCACGTGCTGCACGCTGTGTATCACCTGAAGCGAAGATATTAATGATGAAACTATCCCAGCTAAATTGCTGTGCAGTTTGTTCAATCGCTAATAAAAGCTCGACGGAAAAGGGGGTCGTGGCGGTATCTTCTGCGAGGACGGCAAGCGTCCGGGGCCTATTGGCCTGACCCCGGATTTTTTGAGCCGAGAGGTCAGGGACATAATGGAGGGCTTGAATGGCATCTTCTACACGTTGACGGGTTTCGGCATTGACGCGCGGTGCATGGTTAATGACACGGGAGACGGTCATCATCGAAACGCCTGCTAATTGTGCAACATCTTTCAGTGAAGCCATGCTATCTCCTCCATAAACCTTAGGGCAGTGTAGCAAAAACGAACGCCTAACATAAGAGTTGTTGCGTATCAATGAGATAACGCAGAAGCATCACATGCACGTTGACGAATACCATAAAATCACAGTGGGCGAGGTGTCACGCTCGATAGGGCGATAAATAGCTATCCCCAATAAGTGACAGGGTGTGAGAACAGGTCAATAACCTCAGCCCAGTGATGGTCATTATTTGAATTTTAGCAGTCTAACAGTTTCGTCTATATCCACTTCATCTTCACTAAAGACCAGCGTCTCACCTTGAAAAGTAGTGATAGCAATTTTGCGTAATGTACGCATTGCATCGGGACGCTGATCCGTTTTTGGACGGATTGTATTCATCAGCATTCCGATACTTAAGACGGTATTCGCTTTATCGATCGATTGGTTTGCCGGCACATCTTCACTAAATAACTTATAGTTTTTTATTGCGGTCAGTTTAACGCGCTCGCCTGCGATAAATAAATATTTGCTCGCCGGGATGACTTTAACGGCGTAGGCCGAAAGGCCTTTATTGTTAGTGGTTGGTTCAAAGGTTACCGCTGCATCTTTTTTGATTAAGTCGGGATTAGCGACTTTAACCTCATGAAAATAACGGTTATCACCATTTTCATCTTTGATAAACCCAAAGCCTTTTTCTTTAAACCATGTGGTGATGGTGCCGTTTAAAGCCATACTGTCCTACCTTATTTCTTACATTTTTTCTGCGCGCAGTGTAATGCATATTGCCTTGAGACTCTATGGGGGAGACGTGGATCAGGTTAATAAATCCGCGGAGAAACTATACCTGCGATTATTTTGTCGTTATGCGGTTGAACCGATTGTGCGAAAAGCAGACTGCGAAAAAATAAAAAAGCCCATGCTGTGTAGCATGAGCTTTTCTTTAACAGACAGCCTTAAACGTTAAACAAGAAATTCATGATATCGCCATCTTTAACGATATACTCTTTCCCTTCAGCACGCATTTTACCCGCTTCTTTTGCACCTTGTTCGCCCTTATTCGCGACAAAGTCATCAAAAGCAATGGTTTGGGCGCGGATAAAGCCTTTCTCGAAATCCGTGTGGATTTTGCCCGCCGCTTGGGGTGCGGTAGCACCAACAGGGATGGTCCATGCACGTACTTCTTTAACGCCCGCTGTAAAGTAAGTTTGCAGATTGAGTAAACGATAGCCTGCACGGATCACTCGGTTTAAGCCCGGTTCTTCGATGCCTAGCTCTGCCATAAACTCTTCACGTTCATCATCTTCCAGTTCAGAAATATCAGACTCAACGGCCGCACAGACTGGAACGACGACAGACCCTTCTTGTTCTGCAATAGCATAGACTTGATCTAAGTAAGGGTTATTTTCAAATCCATCTTCATTGACGTTGGCAATATACATCGTCGGTTTAAGTGTTAGGAAACTTAAGTAACGGATAGCGGCTTTTTCTTCGGCATCAAGATTAAGGCTACGGAGCATGCCAGCATTTTCCAAATGCGGCAGACATTTTTCCAGTACCGCTAATTCAGCTTTTGCATCTTTATCGCCACCTTTCGCTTTCTTTTGTAGGCGTTGAATAGCGCGTTCGCAAGTATCCAAGTCTGACAGGGCAAGCTCGGTATTAATGACATCGATGTCGTCGGCAGGGTTAACTGTCCCTGAAACGTGGATAATATTGTCGTTTTCAAAACAACGTACAACATGACCAATGGCTTCAGTTTCGCGGATGTTAGTCAGAAATTGGTTACCCAGCCCTTCACCTTTTGATGCGCCTTTTACTAATCCGGCAATATCAACAAATTCCATTGTGGTAGGGATAGTACGCTGTGGCTTAACAATTTCTGCGAGCTGGTCAAGACGCGCATCGGGCATTGGCACCACACCGGTATTTGGCTCAATGGTACAAAACGGAAAGTTCGCCGCTTCAATACCTGCTTTCGTCAGTGCATTAAAAAGAGTGGATTTACCGACATTTGGCAGGCCCACGATACCGCATTTGAATCCCATGCTTGAATACCTTATTACGTTAATTGTGCTTCGCTAAGCAGAACTGAATAGCAGAAAATTTGCCGTATTATACACGGATTTTAGTAAAGAGGGCAGCGCACTCAACCAGCTTTAAAGCTATGTAAACGATTCATCGCACGTAAACGATCTTCTTTTAGCCAGACTTCGGTGCAACGGGCAGCTTCATCAACTGCATCATCGATTAGCTTTTGTTCACTCAGTGGCGGCTTTCCTAGCACAAAACCAGTGACTTTATTGCGATCGCCAGGATGACCGATACCAATGCGTAATCGGTGAAAGTCAGCCACATTGCCTAACTTGCTGATGATATCTTTCAAGCCGTTATGGCCACCATGACCTCCACCTTGCTTAAACTTCGCTATACCGGGTGGTAAATCCATCTCATCGTGAGCCACTAAAATCTCTTGTGGTTGGATACGGTAGAAATTCGCCATTGCTGCTACAGCTTTGCCGCTTAAATTCATAAAGGTGGTGGGAACTAATAGGCGAACATCTTCTCCAGCGAGTGAAATACGGGCCGTTGCGCCAAAAAATTTAGCTTCTTCTTTCAACGGTTGACGAAAACGGTCTGCCAATAAATCGACATACCATGCACCCGCGTTGTGACGGGTGGCGGCATACTCAGTTCCGGGGTTAGCTAAACCCACAATCAATTTAATGGTACTCACGGGGGATTATCCTATCTGCGACAAAAAAAGGTAGTGTACTGCAATGATGAAGTGAAGTTCAAAAACATTCCTGCCCGGCAGTTTCAAACATGTGCCTGCGCTATCAAATCTCTCAAACTATGATCAAGATTAAAGATAATTACCTTGGTTACTCTTAACCTTTGTCAAGTAAGGTAAAAATTTCTAAGGAGAGGCTTATGAAACGTCAACATGCTTTATGCTCAGGTAACGCATTAATGGCTATCGGATTAGTAATGTCGCTGTTTAGCCTACTTATTGCGCTCTTAAGTCATGCTGGCACTATTCCCTTTACTACAAACTGGGCAACAGTGGCAGTTTTAGGGATATTTTGTGGGGCATTTATCTGGTTGCTGGGAGCCCAGATCAGTGGACGCGAGACAGTGTACGAAAAATATTATTTATTACGCTTTTATCAACGTTTCCCCCGTCGTCGTCGGCACTGATGATGACAAAAAAATGGGCCTTGTGGCCCATTTTTTATATCGCAATATTAATGTTCAAACATCGCTGAGATAGACTCTTCGTTGCTGATACGGCGGATTGCTTCAGCCAGCATCCCTGAGAGAGTCAATGTTCTGACATTAGGTAAGGCTTGAATTTCTGGAGAAAGTGGAATGGTGTCACACACAATCACTTCATCGATTACTGAACTGCGTAGGTTTTCAAGCGCATTACCCGAAAAGATGGGGTGGGTTGCATAAGCAAAAACGCGCTTAGCACCACGTTCTTTTAAGGCTTCAGCTGCTTTACATAAGGTACCGCCCGTGTCGATCATATCATCAACCAAAATACAATCACGACCGGCAACATCACCGATAATATGCATAACTTGGGAGACATTTGCGCGTGGACGGCGTTTATCGATAATAGCCATATCCGTTTCATTCAGTAATTTTGCAATAGCACGTGCCCGCACAACACCACCGATATCAGGAGAAACGACAATCGGATTTTCCATCTTTAGCTGTAACATATCTTCGAGCAAAATGGGGCTACCGAAAACGTTATCAACCGGGACATCAAAGAAGCCTTGGATCTGCTCTGCGTGTAGATCAACCGTTAATACGCGGTCAACTCCCACACTCGACAGAAAGTCCGCTACTACTTTTGCAGTAATGGGAACACGGGCTGAACGAACACGACGATCTTGGCGCGCATAACCAAAGTAAGGGATCACGGCAGTGATACGGCCCGCCGAGGCACGACGCAGCGCATCGATCATGACTACCAATTCCATTAGGTTATCATTGGTAGGTGCACAGGTAGATTGGATGATAAAAACATCACCACCCCGTACATTTTCATTAATCTGAACACTGACTTCTCCGTCGCTAAAACGACTCACTGCAGCGTTTCCTAGCGTCGTGTACAAACGGTTGGCAATACGTTGCGCTAGTTCCGGCGTGGCGTTACCAGCAAAAAGCTTCATATCAGGCACGAGTTAAACCTCAGGCTTTGGGTCCATAGAATGCCCCAGGGGGGCATGCTTACAGGTATATGTGAATAACAGCATGTACAGGCTCTGGAACAGGTAAGTCTGTTACATGCCGCCAATCACTCCGATAACTGTCGATGTAATTGGGAAACGTTAGCCCCCTTAGCTACAAAACATGTCATCCATGATGGAGTGAGATTAAGGACTTGACGAGCAGCGGCTTCACTGTCGAATTCAGCAAACACGCAAGCACCAGTGCCCGTCAGTCTTGACGGAGCGTATTCTAGCAGCCAGTTGAGTAGTTCATCAACCTTACGAAAACGTTTTCTTGCAATGCCTTCACAATCATTAGACCAAGATGAATGCATTAATTGCGCTACACTTCGTCTTGGTGTGTGGCGAGGAAGCTCTGGATCTTGGAAAATAACCGGTGTCGGAATACTGACGCCCGGGTGGGCAATCAGGTACCATTTTTCTGCAGGAGTGACAGGAGTGAGAACTTCACCGATTCCTTCTGCTAATGCGGCATGGCCGTGAATAAAAATCGGAACGTCGGCACCGAGTTTAAGCCCTATTTCAGCCAGTTGCTCGCGACTGTAGTTCAATTTCCATAGCTGGTTTAAGGCAATAAGAGTCGTCGCTGCATTGGAAGAACCACCGCCCAATCCGCCGCCCATCGGGAGTTTTTTATCAAGACCAATCGTCACGCCGATATTTTCATCGCCACGATGATCATCGATTGCTCTGGCTTTGAGTTGTTGGGCCGCGCGGTAGATAAGATTTTCTTCGCACGCGACATTATCAATATTATCAATCAATGTGATGCGGTGCTTTTGATCAACATTAAAAGTCAGCGCGTCACCATAATCAATAAATTGAAACAAGGTTTGCAGGGTATGGTAGCCATCTTCCCGCTGCCCAGTAATATACAAAAAAAGATTAAGTTTTCCGGGAGAAGGCCAGCGCTTGATCATTGTGTTACCCAACTATCCATCCGTAACTTAATACGCTGTCCTGACGTTGTTAATTCCACATTAGCGGGCAATGGTGGGGTAACTGTGTCGTTATAGCTATTAATCGTCACATGCCAAGTGACGCCGTCTTGGCTATAGTCGGCACTTTGTAGCTGGTAATGGTCATTTAAAACAAAATGGTCTGCCTTGCCCGGTAAACCTAGCATCCACCGGCGTAGGTTATCGAGAGGTATCGCCATTCCTGTTAATTTGGTGATCATTGTTTGGGCATCATGGCTGATATACCGTTGGCCTTTATTATCGACTAATTGAACGGTACTTCCTTGCTGATCAAGCTGTAATTCAGTGCTTCCAATTGGGCTGGTGAGCAACAAGCGGTAGCGATCTGGGGCTTGCTGTTGCCAGTTAAAGCGTGCATATACCTTTTGTTGGTCGGAGAGATAAGCAAAAGCGCCTCGAGTTTCAAAATGGGTAACTGTACTGACCGCAGCTTGATGCTGTTTCCATTGTGGTGAATCAGGACTTTTCGCAGGACCTTGTGAAACAGGGTGTGACACACACGCACTTAATAAAAGTGTTAGGGTAGGAACAACAATGCTTAGACGATTAGCAGTAGTAACTCGCACGCTTTTCTCCTTGGCGATGGCCGTCTACAACGGCAGACTTTAACGATCAATGCTATATTCAGCATAACACAAGCAATAAAAGAATCTTATTACACACTTATCTTTTGTATGGCTTTTCATGACAGTTAGCATCTTGTAGAATGGCGGCACAAAAATGCCTGTAAGGTTTGTAGGGTAAAAATAACTTATTATCATGACGCTGCTAGCACTCGGAATAAATCACAAAACTGCACCTGTCGCGCTTCGCGAACGGGTGGCGTTTGGCCCTGATATATTAGATACCGCTTTAGATAGCTTGTTATCGCAGCCGTCAGTGCATAGTGGTGTTGTGCTATCAACCTGTAATCGAACAGAACTTTACTTAAGCGTTGACGAACAACAGGATATTCAGCAGCAGTTAATTAAATGGTTATGCAATTTCCATCATCTCGATGAAAAGGAAGTGCTTAACAGTCTTTATTGGCATCAAAATAACGAGGCGGTTAGCCACCTCATGCGTGTTGCCAGTGGACTTGATTCTTTAGTGCTAGGTGAACCGCAAATTTTAGGGCAGGTAAAAAAAGCCTACGCGGAATCACAACGAGGTCATGTCATTAGTGGCGAATTGGAACGCATGTTCCAGAAAACCTTTTCAGTGGCTAAGCGGGTCAGAACCGAAACTGAAATCGGTAGTAGTGCTGTCTCTGTTGCTTTCGCGGCGTGTACACTGGCACGACAAATTTTCGAGTCACTTAAAACGGTTACGGTAATGTTAGTCGGGGCGGGCGAAACGATAGAGCTAGTGGCTCGTCATTTACGTGAACATCAAGTTAAGCGTTTGATGATCACAAACCGTACCCGTGAAAGAGCCGAGCGTTTAGCCGAAGAAGTTCATGCCGAAGTGGTCGATTTTTCCTCCTTACCTGAAAAAATAGCCTCGGCTGATATTATTATCTCTTCAACGGCCAGTCCATTACCGGTTATCGGTAAAGGCATGATTGAAAGCGCCTTAAAATCACGGCGCCATCAACCAATGCTGATTGTCGATATTGCTGTACCTCGAGATGTCGAGCCAGAAGTAGGGAAACTCGACTCCGCTTATCTCTATACGGTTGACGACCTCCAAGCGATTATTAAACACAATATGGCGCAGCGTGAAGCAGCGGCCGTGGAGGCTGAAACCATTGTTGTGCAAGAAAGTGGCGAGTTTATGGCCTGGTTACAGGCACAAAATGCGGTAGATGTGATTCGTGATTATCGCCATCAAGCTGAAGATATTCGTGAAGAACTCATGCAACGGGCTCTTTCTGCGCTTTCTCAAGGGCAGGACCCGCAAAAAGTCATGCAAGAGATGGCACATAAGTTAACCAATCGTTTAATCCACACACCGACAAAATCCCTACAGCAAGCTGCACGCGAAGGCGATGCTGAACGTTTACAAATTCTACGTGATAGCCTAGGCCTTAGTTAGCCAAGGCGGTCACCCCCTTTTGTTATTGGACAAATTATTCATACATGAAATCTTCTATTGTTGCCAAACTTGAAGCCTTACAGGAACGTCACGAAGAAGTCGAAGCGATGCTTGGTGATGCAGGTGTGATTGCTGACCAAGAGCGTTTTCGAGCGCTTTCCCGAGAATACGCCCAGTTGACCGATGTAACCCAGTGCTTCCGTCAGTGGTGCCAGGTACAAGAAGACATCGAAACCGCTAATGAAATGCTGGCGGATCCTGAAATGCGTGAAATGGCTTCGGAAGAACTTAAAGACGCAAAAGCGCAAAGTGAATCCCTTGAACAAACGCTACAGGTTCTACTTCTCCCTAAAGATCCTGATGACGAACGTTCGTGTTTTGTGGAAGTTCGAGCAGGAACCGGCGGTGATGAAGCGGCAATCTTTGCGGGTGACTTGTTTAGAATGTACAGTCGTTATGCGGAAGCTAATCGTTGGCGTGTCGAGGTGGTCAGTGCCAACGAAGGTGAACACGGTGGCTATAAAGAAATCATTGCCCGCATAGAAGGTGTTGGCGTTTACGGTCGGATGAAATTTGAATCAGGTGGACACCGTGTGCAACGTGTTCCGGAGACCGAATCGCAAGGCCGTATTCATACCTCTGCTTGCACAGTTGCGGTGATGCCTGAAATTCCAGAGGCAGAGTTGCCTGATATTAATCCGTCTGATTTAAAAATTGATACCTTCCGCTCCTCAGGGGCAGGGGGTCAGCACGTTAACACCACCGACTCAGCTATCCGTATTACTCACTTACCGACAGGAATTGTGGTGGAGTGTCAGGATGAGCGTTCTCAGCATAAAAACAAAGCTAAGGCTCTTTCAGTGTTAGGAGCTCGAATCCATGCTGCAGAGATGGCAAAACGTCATGAAGAAGAGGCATCAACGCGGCGTAATTTATTAGGTAGTGGTGATCGTTCAGATCGTATCCGTACCTATAACTACCCGCAAGGACGTATCACTGATCATCGTATCAACTTAACGATTTATCGCTTAGACGAGACGATGCAGGGTAAACTCGAGAGCCTGATTGAACCTGTAGTACAAGAACACCAAGCAGATCAGCTTGCTGCATTGGCAGGTCAAGAGTAATGCAGATTCGTCACTGGCTAAGTGAAACCCTTCCTTTACTGCGGCACAGTGACAGTGCAAAACGTGATGCTGAGGTGATCCTTGGCCATGTCCTCAATAAGCCACGCAGTTGGTTATTGGCATTTGATGATTATGAGCTTACGCCTGAACAGCAGGCGATGTTAGCCAAATTTGTCGAGCGTCGTGCCCAAGGTGAGCCGATAGCTTATTTATGTGGACAACGTGAATTCTGGTCTCTACCACTCGCCGTCTCACCCGCGACGTTAATCCCTCGACCGGATACTGAAGTATTGGTTGAGCAGGCTTTATCCCTACTACCTTGTCAGCCAGTGACGGTGTTAGACCTTGGAACGGGGACGGGGGCGATCGCTTTAGCGATGGCGAGTGAACGGCCAGAATCTCAGTTTCTGGGGGTTGATCGCATTGAACAGGCTGTCACCCTCGCACAGACGAATGCTGAGCGGTTAGCCATGGCTAATTGTCGATTTCAAGTGAGTCATTGGTTCAATCAGATACCTCCTTCTCAGTTTGATATGATAGTCACTAATCCTCCTTATATTGATGCCGATGATCCTCATCTAACGCAAGGGGATGTTACTTTTGAGCCACGCAGTGCCTTAGTGGCAGAGGCTCAAGGGTTGGCAGATATAACACTGATTATCCAGCAAGCCCCAAACTGGTTAGTCCTTGGGGGATGGTTAGTCGTCGAGCATGGCTGGCAACAACATCACCAAGTACAAGAGATATTTGCCGCGGTGGGTTTTGACGCTATTGATACGCGATACGATTATGGTGGTAATCCGCGGGTGACTTATGGCAAATTTGCTCAAGCATCGAAAAAGTTGTAGTGAATGATGAATTATTTCAAAAATACATATCGATATACCTCAGGGAGAAAACTATGGCTCCCATAGAAACTGGGTCTGTCCCTCCACGCTCGTTGGTGGATGCGATGATCGCCCTTATGGTTCAAGTCCGTGATGATTTTTCAGAGCAGTGGGTACGCGAACAACTCGCGCTATTACTTGTTGAAGCGAAAAATCATCTTGCCACTGAACCTAACCCAGATATAAAACTAGAGCGTTTACTGGAACTGTTTTTCAAGCAGTGGGGCTTTGCAAGTATCAGTGGCGTTTATCGTCTTTCAGAAGCCTTATGGCTAGATAATGTGCTTCGAGACCGACGGGGTAGTGCTGTATCACTGGGCGCTATTTTGCTCTATCTCAGTGAGCAGTTGGAATTACCTCTTTACCCCGTTATTTTTCCGACACAGTTAATCTTACGTGCTGATTGGGTCGATGGTGAAATGTGGCTAATTAACCCATTTAATGGCGATACGTTGGACGAACATACCTTAGACGTCTGGGTCAAAGGGACGATTGGCCCAACATCAAGTATTGATGATATTGACCTTGAGCCGGCGACCTCAGAAGAAGTGATCCGAAAATTACTCGAAACACTTAAAGTATCGTTAATGGAAGAAAACCAGATGGAGTTGGCGCTACAGATCAGTAAAGTGCTGGTGGCGCTGGATCCGGATGATCCTTATGAAATTCGTGATCGTGGGCTGATTTATGCACAACTGGAATGTGAACATATTGCATTGACAGATTTGGCCTATTTCGTTGAACAATGTCCCGAAGACCCAGTCAGTGAAATGATCAAAGTACAAATGCACACTATTGAATATAAATCGGTCACTCTGCATTAGAGAACCCAGTTAACTGCAAATGAAAGGATAAAAGTATGGTCCAAAAAGTTGTGTCTATCGGTGATATTCGTGTAGCCAATGATCTGCCCTTTGTACTCTTTGGTGGCATGAATGTGCTGGAGTCCCGTGACCTCGCCATGCAAATCTGTGAACACTATGTCAAAGTGACAGAAAAGTTAGGTATTCCTTACGTATTTAAAGCATCGTTCGATAAGGCAAATCGCTCATCGATTCACTCCTACCGAGGCCCAGGTCTTGAAGAGGGAATGAAAATTTTTCAAGAACTGAAATCGACTTTCGGTGTAAAAATCATCACTGATGTTCATGAAGCGAGCCAAGCACAACCTGTATCGGAAGTGGTCGATGTCATTCAACTTCCAGCCTTCCTTGCTCGACAAACCGACTTAGTTGAAGCGATGGCAAAAACCGGTGCGGTAATTAATGTCAAAAAACCACAATTTGTGAGTCCCGGACAAATGGGTAATATCGTGGATAAATTTGCCGAGGGTGGCAATGATCAAGTTATCCTGTGTGACCGCGGTAGCAACTTCGGTTACGATAACTTGGTGGTCGATATGTTGGGATTCAATGTCATGAAGAAAGTGACAAATAATTCTCCGGTTATCTTTGACGTCACCCACGCATTGCAAACGCGCGATCCTTTTGGCGCCGCTTCTGGTGGACGCCGTGCACAAGTTGCAGAATTAGCACGTGCAGGTATGGCTGTAGGTATTGCGGGCCTCTTTATTGAAGCACACCCACAACCTGCACAAGCACGTTGTGATGGTCCTTCTGCATTACCTTTAGACAAATTAGAGCCATTCTTAGTACAGATGAAAGCGATTGACGATTTAGTTAAATCGTTCCCTGAGCTCGATACAAGTAACTGATTAGTAATCCTTATTCTTTATTCAAAAAAGGTTCATGATCACCATGAACCTTTTTTGTTTTAGTGGCTTCTCCTGAACCTCTCGATACTAATACACCCGCTTTCCGATGTTGTACTTAAGATCTATTGTCCAGAGAAGGGTTAATAAAGTTTACCTATCGCATCACTCTAATGACTTTCTAGTGCTGATCATTTTGCGCGACCAGTATTAACTCTACATCGTTAGGGTAAGTCGTGGATAAACCGGTTAAAGCATAATGGTCATCAGGTATCCGACAAATAACACCAGATGTGCGACGCCATTCAATACATTGGTTCTACCGGTTGAGAAAGAAATTTGACTCAATATCAGTACGCTGGCTAAAACAACCATTTGTGGTGCATCTAAGCCGAAGTGTAGTGAATTACCGGTTAACGTCGAGATAATAGTAATTGTCGGTACGGTAAGTGAAATGGTTGCAATGACCGACCCAAAAAAGAGGTTCATCGCACGTTGTACCTGATTGGCCAAAACCGCTTTAATTGCCCCGAGCCCTTCGGGAGATAAAATCAGTAAGGCAATGAGAAAACCAGTAAATTGTTGTGGGGCATGTAATTCATGAAGCAGGTTTTCTAAAACTGGAGCATTAAGTTTGGTAACACTGATCACCGCAATAAGGTGGATGATAAGCCAGACACTATGCCAAGCACTACTATGTGCTGAAGGTTTTCCGTGGTGAGGATCACCATCATCACTGTCATCTTCATGCTCGTAGACAAAAAGACTTTGATGCGTTTTTGTTTGAATTAATAGAAAAACACCATACATCACGGCTGAAAGTGCCGAGATAAGGAGTGCTTGTCCTGTGGAAAAGTTTCCACCTGGTAGGGCATTAGGAAAAATTAAAATTAAAATTGCTAGAGGAAAAATAGCAATAAGATATTGCTTTACACCGGCTAAATTAACGTACTGAGTGGCAAACTTTCCTCCGCCTAATAGCAGGGCAAACCCGACCAGTCCACCGATGACTATCATAATGATAGAGTAGAGTGTATCACGCATTAATGTTGGTTCAGCGCCGCCTGTTGCCATCAATGCCGATATTAAGCTTACCTCCAAAATGACAACCGATAGAGTAAGAACCAATGAGCCGAAGGGTTCCCCTAGACGATGAGCAAGAACATCGGCATGTCTTACGACACTAAAAGCACTTGAGAGGATCGCAATTAACGCGATGATATTCATACCCGTTGTTAATAACAGCCCATCAGGCTGTCCAAATCCCAGTAATAGACCTAGCGCTACTACAGGTAACAGTAGGCTAAATTCGGTATGGCGCGTTTTTTCGTTACTTGGCATCAGATCTCCTTTTGATGATCACTGCTTTCAACACTCGCGAATAGAGTATTTCTAAATGTTAAGGATAAATATAGCAAATATTCGATAGAGTTCACTTTGTTTTACTTTGCTTTACTCATTGATAAAGTGGGTTAAAAAGCATTTAATCTTTTTATTTCATTGATTAATTTGAATAAAAATATATTTATTATTCATTTATTTATGAAATTAAAGCGAAAATAGAGATAAATAATCGACTTTTTTTGTTATTTGGTCTAAAAAAATAGCGATAGCAATCAGAATTAATATTTTTAGGTCGAAAAGCGAGCATTTATGATATGGTCACTAAATGAACTGAGTATTTACTCTTTTTCCCATAATGAGACTTCACAGCAGAAGATGGCTTTGCCATGATAGCAGTGTATTGATAAGTAGATTGGAGCGAGTGTGTTAACCCGAGAATTTTTGAAAAGCGCTGATTGTCAATCCTCCTTTGGGCCGGTTGAAGAAGGTCTACTGTTGTCGGCAGAACAAAGAATGGCCTCGTTAAGACATTTCTTACTGCATAAGCCAACGCCTGGACCCCTATGGGTGTTTGGGTATGGGTCGTTAATGTGGAATCCTCTGCTGGATTATGACCAGGTCGAAACGGCGACTCTGACCGGTTGGTCGAGAGATTTTTGCTTATCATTAATCGCAGGACGTGGTACAGCAGAAATACCAGGCCGAATGTTAGCGTTAGTAGAGGGCGGGCAAACCATTGGTCGAGCCTTTAAGTTATGTTGTGAAAATTGGGAAGCAGAATTATTACTGCTTTGGAAAAGAGAAATGATTACCGGTTGCTACTGTCCGCGCTGGCAGAGTCTGTTACTAGAAAATGGCAATACTGTGCAAGGATTAGTCTTTGTCGCGAATACCCAGCACACGCTTTTTAGGCCACAGGAAGATATAGAAACTAAGGCTAAGAAGATTGCTGATGCAAAAGGGCCACTTGGCAAAAATATTACTTATTTACAGGACATGATGGCAACGCTTAAAAAGTATGGAATTGAAGAACCTAAGTTGCGTCTGTTGATGGATTCCGTCCTAACATTCTCAAAAACATTCACTTAATAATCTTCAGAATGAGCCGATTTAATCATTATTAGCCTAACTTATATACTTGAGCGGTTTTACCCGTCGCGCACTATAAAGAGGAGTGGCTCAGCGTGTTTGATACAAAGTGGCACCCTGTACCGTTGACCAAGGTCATTATGGTACTTTATCCCTTTCTTTTTGTTAGTCGAGCTAGTGGTAATATGCTTAACTCAACAGACCCGATTACGCCCGAATCTTCGTATGCTTCCTCTCTACCTGACTTAGGGTCTTCATCTTCGTCGGATAACGTAATTGACCAGCAACTCACGGATATGGCGACCAGTTTGGGGAAGTCATTTCAAAACAGTGGCGAAAATACTCGTTCTGGACGAAGTGCGAGTGAGTGGGCTTTTAACCATTTACGTGACAGACTGACTGAAAAAGTAGACAGCACTGGCGAACATCTACTTTCTCCTTATGGCCAAGCTAACTTGAGTGTCAGTATAGATAGGGAAGGTAAATTTACCGGATCAATGGGGTCATTATTAACACCGTTAAGTGACAACGGCCATCGGCTGACCTTCAGCCAACTTTCGCTAAATCAAAGCAGTTTAGGGACGGTGGGCAGTGCAGGACTCGGCCAACGTCTTTCCTCTGATCGGTGGTTATTTGGATATAATGCTTTTTTAGATCAGTTATTTACCAATAATCAGCAGAGAGCTTCTTTAGGCACTGAATTATGGAGCCATTACCTGCGGTTATCGGCAAATTACTATACACCGTTATCGGGCTGGAAAAAAAATTCGGTCAGTCAAGCACAACGTATGGCTCGTGGCTACGATATCACGAGCCAAGGTTATTTACCTTTTTACCAACAACTCGGGGTTACCTTATCATGGCAACAATATTTAGGGCAGGGGATTGATCTGTTCAACGATGGTAATAACTATACTAACCCGCGAAGTATGTCTGTAGGAGTTACCTACACCCCGATACCTTTGGTCACTGTTTCATTGTCCCATAAAGAAGGTACAGGGGGTGAAAGCCAAGACGTATTTGGTTTAAATGTTAATTACCATTTTGGTCAATCCCTCTCTCAACAATTGTCGCCTTATGCCGTTGCTGAGGCTCGTTCATTGTTCGGAAGTCGTTATGACCTTGTAACCCGTAATACCCTTCCTGTTATGAGCTACCGTAAGCGCCAACCATTTTCGGTTTACTTAGCTACCCCGCCTTGGCAATTGAATTCAGGAGATTCAACGACTTTGGTCGTCCAAGTGACGCCTGATAAGTCGATTAAACGAGTGAGCTGGCAAGGCGATACACGAGAATTAAGCCTAACGCCTCCGGCAAATTCACAGCAATTGACAGGATGGACGATTATTTTACCTGCATGGGATACCACTCCAGGTGCTAAAAATGAATACCACCTTGCCGTCGAGGTCGATAATGGTAAACAGCAAGTCACGTCAAATACCATTACGTTGAAACCTGAACCCCCTAATCCACAAACCGATTATTTTAATAATGGTGATGCAGATCTAAGTGGCCAAAATTAACAGAATCATTACGAATTAATGTTACAGACATTGCAATGATTGCAATACGGATCAATATGATAGATAAATATTTGCAGGTTTTTACTGAACTGCGCGTTGCTTGACATTGGATAGCTTATTCTTTTCCCATGTTCACGACATTTTCGTGGTTGTTGAAAAGTAAAGGAAACTAAGATGCGTAAAGTAACATCATTATTATTAGCAAGTTCTTTAGTGATGGGTTCTGCATCACTGGTCTATGCAGAGACTGCGCCACTCAGTGCAACGCCGACTGAACATTCTCATATGCAAAAGCGTCCACACGGTGCACCTGAAATGATGCTCATGAAAGGGATTGTGTTGACCGATGCTCAAAAACAACAGATTCATACTATTCTTGAGCAAGCGCGTCAAAATATGACTCCCCCTTCAAAAGCAGATCGCCAAGCCGCTTTTGATTTGATTACGGCAGAAAAATTCGATTCAGCTAAGGCACAAACGCTGGCTGAAAACCATGCAACCTTAGATAAACAAAGAATGTTGAGCCGCTTGGAAACCGACAACAAAATTTATAATTTATTGACGGCTGACCAAAAGAAACAGTACCAAGCTAACTATGAAAAAATGAAAACGTTCAAACAGCCTGCACCTGAAGGCGAATCAAAATAACTGCTTCATTCATCACTGCGGAGTTTATCTCCGCAGTTTTTTTTATTCTCGCCAAAAATCATCAAAAACAGTAATAGGTGTACGACGCTTATGCTCTGTTTTTAAGTACCAGTTTTCGATAATCGCTGCGCGGTCTTGCGGGATAGTCTTTCCTTCTAAATACGCATCGATATCGGCATAGGTCACGCCTAACGCGACTTCATCTTGTAGCCCCGGTCGATCATCTTCCAAATCGGCGGTAGGATGCTTTAGGTAAAGGTGTTGTGGACAACCTAAATACGCCAGAATTTGTTTTCCTTGCTGCTTATTTAAACGAAAAATTGGGTTAATGTCGGTTCCACCGTCACCATACTTGGTAAAAAAGCCAGTCACTGCTTCCGCGGCATGATCTGTTCCGACGACAACGCCTTGTGTCATACCCGCGATGCTATATTGTGTTTTCATTCTCTCGCGTGCTTTATCATTACCGCGCACAAAATCAGAGACATCAATACCAGCCTCTTTCAACGCGCGTTCACTGGCTAATACCGATTCTTTGATGTTAACCACGAATGTTTTATCCGGCTGGATAAAAGCCAGCGCATCCTGGCAATCTTGCTCGTCCGCCTGAGTTCCATAAGGAAGACGCACTGCAATAAACTGACACTGGCGGTCGGGTAATTCGTGACGAAGTTCATTAATGGCTAACTGACATAGTTTTCCTGTAAGCGTTGAGTCCTGTCCACCACTGATCCCTAAGACTAATGAGCGTAAGCCAGGATAACGTTTAAGGTAATCCTTAAGAAAATCCACGCTACGTCTGACTTCTTCTTCCGGATTAATCGTCGGCTTAACGCCTAAGGCTTGAATGATTTCTTGCTGTAGAGACATGGCAAAACCTCTTGTTAGCTAATGAGAGTACAGTTAACGCGGTAAAGTCTCCTGGCAGAAAATGCAAGGAGACTTATGAAACTAGTGTGCGTTAGGGGTAGCGTTAGGTTTTTTGGCAACGAATATAAACATTATAATCGCCAGCATAAAACACCCAAAAATAGTCGCACCCATCGCCAATGCGGATGAACCACCAATCCCCGTTACAGGAATGGCGATTGAACCGAGTGTAAACATAGTAACACCGATGACTGCTGATGCACTGCCTGCCCGATGACCTTGGCTTTGCATAGCCAGTGATGAAGCGGTGGTAGAGATAATGGCATTACTGGCAATACTAAAAAATAGTGCCGCTAGAAAGACGGGGAGACTGGCATGTAATAGACCGCTTATCAGTAAGCAACTGGACGCAATGAAGGCAATAATCAGTCCGCAACGTAATACCGAATATTCCCCAAACTTGGGACAAAGTCGTGAGCTGATTTGTGAGGCTAAAATCATCCCAAAACCGTTGAGTGCGAAACATAAACTAAATGTTTGTGGTGACAGACCATAGGTTTCTTGTAAAACAAACGGGGAAGCACCGATATAGGCAAACATCCCAGACATCATAAATCCCTGCGTTAAACAAAAACCCATAAATGGACGATGACGGACCACCTCAATTAATAACTTCCAAGCACTTAATAACGAGCCTTGGCTGCGCTTTTCTATCACCAAGCTCTCTTCAATTTTAGTTTTTGCAAGAAAGAGTAAAATAACCGTAATGCCCGCTAATACGACAAAAATACCGCGCCAACTCATATAGCTTGTTAACAATCCACCTAAAATAGGTGCGACAATCGGCGCCAGCCCATTGACTAAAAGTAGCATAGCAAAAAATCGTGTTAACTCATGACCGCTAAAACGGTCTCGGGCGACAGCCCTAGATAACACAGCCCCACCTGCGCCGCCTAAGCCTTGGAATAAACGTGCAATAAGAAGCTGGACCAGCGTTTGCGAGAACGCGCAGGCGATAGAGGCAAGCAGGAGAATACATAGGGAGATGAACAGGGGTTTACTGCGTCCGTACTTGTCACTCAATGGCCCAAAAATAAGCTGACCAAATCCGAGCCCTAAGAGTCCTGCGGTCAGGCTAAGTTGAGCGCTCGCCGTCGGTACCGCCAAGTCATTAGCAAGTTGCGGTAAGGCCGGTAAATAAAGATCGATACAGAGCGGGCCTAACCCGGCCATCAATCCTAAAGCAATAGCAAGCGCCATACGTGGAGTGTGAGTTGTTGACATGGATCCTCAATCAATATGATTCGGTAACAAAATGCTGAAGCAGCTATATAGATGCAGAGGATAGCTACTTAGCCACTAAAGATCTATGTTAACTATTTGTTTTGCAGGAAATCTATGTCTACACTTAAATATGACTAAATCTTTACGAATGATTTTAACTCAACAGTTGCTATTTAAGAGGGACGATATGAAAAAATTAACGGGTATTTTGGCAGGTGGTCTGGCCTTAGCGGTATTAAGTGGTTGTACAACTTATCGTCAAGCAGAAAGTTACGTTACACAGCCAGTTGTGAAGAATGTTAAAAAGGGAATGACCCGCCAACAAGTACACCAAATTGCAGGGACCCCCTCAACGGACATTACGATGGTTCATGCGCGCGGTACCTGTGAAACCTATATTATTGGTAAAGGAACGGACAACAAACCTGTTACTTACTTTGTTAGTTATAACGGCAGTGATCGTGTGATGAACTATGGCTTCCAGAGCTGTCAAGAATACGACACTGACCCACAAGCTCCACAGCAATAAGTGTAAAGGGCCATTAAATGGCCCTTTCTGCAACTATGAATTCATCGTTTTCTCTTCGGAATGTTCCCGGGCCATAACCGCTTGATCCGTCTGACCTAGCCAGCGGCTAGTTAATGTCCCCGCAGTCATTGCACCATTCACATTTAATGCCGTTCTTCCCATATCGATTAAAGGCTCAATTGAAATTAATAGTGCAACCAGCGTGACGGGTAAACCTAAAGCGGGTAGGACAATTAATGCCGCAAATGTCGCTCCGCCTCCCACACCGGCAACACCAACGGAACTCAGTGTCACTAATCCCACTAAGGTGGCAATCCACATTGGCTCAAAAGGATTAATCCCCATTGTCGGGGCTATCATAACGGCAAGCATCGCAGGATATAATCCAGCGCAGCCATTTTGTCCTATCGTTGCCCCAAAAGATGCTGAGAAGCTGGCGATCGACTCAGGCGTGCCTAAGCGTTTTTGTTGTGCTTCAATATTTAATGGGATGGATGCAGCACTCGAGCGACTGGTAAAGGCAAAACTAATAACCGGCCAAACCTTACGGAAGTAACGTAAAGGATTGATACCATTGACGGCCAGCAATAAGGCATGCACCCCAAACATGATCAGGAGGCCTAAATAGGAAGCGACCACAAATGTTCCTAATTTCACAATATCGTGATAATTAGAAGTGGCAACGACTTTGGTCATTAATGCCATGACGCCATACGGCGTAAGACGCATGATAAGACGAACTAACTTCATCACCCAAATTTGTAGGGTATCGATCGCCACTAAGATCCGCTGACCTTTTTCAGGATTCTCTTTCACCAATTGAATGGCTGCCGCGCCAAGAAATACAGCGAAAATTACGACACTAATGATTGACGTTGGATTAGCTCCAGTTAAATCAGCAAATGGATTTTTAGGAATAAAAGAGAGGATCAGTTGAGGTACGCTAAGATCGGCGACTTGACCAACATAATGGCTCTGGATGGTATTTAACCGAGCCGTCTCGTTAGCACCTTGTACTAGCCCTTGTGCATTGAGCTTAAACAGACCGGTCACCAAAACAGCAACTAACGCAGCAATAGCTGTTGTGAAAAGCAGCACGCCAATCGTAAGAAAACTGATCTTACCTAAAGAACTGGCATTATGAAGTCGAGCAACGGCACTAAGTATCGATGCAAACACCAAGGGCATGACAACCATCTGCAACAGTTGTACATAACCATTGCCCACTATATTAAACCAAGATATTGACGTAGTAAGCACGGGATTGCCCACACCATAAACAGCCTGTAAGCCAACCCCGAAAAGTACCCCTACCAGTAAACCAAACAATACGCGTTTTGATAAGCTCCATTTTTCGTTACCGATGGTCGATAACAAGAATAACAGCAAAACAAAAACACCAATGTTTATGATCAATGACCAATCCATGAACACCTCTACATAGAGTGCCAAATATACCCGTGGCACATTTTACAAAAGGGGCAGACTGTAACATGAAGGGCTGAATGTTTTCTTATAACGAGAAGTTCTAGTCTATAACCATTTTTTTCACTGGTGAGTAAGACGTGAGAAAAGCGGAGCCCATTGTTGCCAAGTTTGGTTCATTTGCTGCGTACCAACGGCTACCCACTGCCGAGTCATACTCTCGGGTATAAGTACGGCAAAGGTTAACAGCACTATGCAGAAGTAGCGCTCAGGTTGCGGATATTTTGATGAAGGAAGAATAGGTAGACGAAAACGCCAACGACAAGGCCAAAGCAGAGGAACCCCGGCAGGGGTGAGCATGTCAGCTAAAATATGACTTAAATAGCCTAACACCATACCTTGAATGACGTCTTTTGGTATGAATAAGTCGCTAGGGAGTTTATTAACCAATAACAACACACCAAAAAACACGGCGATTAAACTATGTGTAAATCCTCGGTGACCGAATATTCGCGAAATAGGCACAGAAATAAAGCGCAATCGCCGACCGAGTAATGACTTTGGATGGTCAATATCAGGCAGTAAGCTAGTGAGTAAGCAGGCAGGTATAAGGTGCCACCAATCGGCAGCACTGAGAATAGGGGTTAAATCGTAGCGCTTAGCCGCAACAGCAGTGGCAAGCGCAAACAGTAAGTGGCCTTCGGCGGTCATGGATTAATACACTTAAATCTGGAAATACGTCCAGTATAGATAAGTATACAGTATTTGTGAATAGTGACGTTGTAACAAGAGTTATCGACTTATTTTTTGCCTTGCAGCATTTCCAGCGTTAATGCATTGAGCGAGGAGAGTTTACGATCGGCAACACACCAGATTGGCCAATGTGCTTGTTCCTCAGCAGGAACGGTAATTACCTTCATCCGAGCGGCTTTTGCGGCAATCATACCATTCACAGAATCTTCAATTGCCAGGCACTGTAAGGGATCGACACCCAGTGCTTTAGCTGCATTTAAATACACCTGAGGGTGAGGCTTGCTATAAGGTAGCGATTCAGCGGAAGAGAGCGTGATAAAGTACGGATGTAACTCAAAAAGAGTTACCACAGTAGTGATCATTGAGATTGGCGATGCGGAGGCTAAACCAATCTTAACGCCCGATTGCTGACATAATTGCAATGCATGGTGCACTCCAGGTAAAAGAGGGCGTTCAGCTTTTACTTTCTCGATCACAAATTCAATAATTTGTTGTGTAATGAGCGCAGCGTTGGCCGTACGGTTTTCGGCAACGTGTAGCCAGAGTTTAACAACTTGGTCGATGCGTAGCCCCGTCGTATCAGGAAGTTTTTGTTGAATAGACGGATCGATACCGTGATCGGAAAATACCTTTTGTTCAGCGATTTTCCAGTAAGGTTCAGAATTGATTAAAATACCGTCCATATCAAAAATAACGGCTTTAATAGGATGAGTTGTGGGCATCATTTCTCCTGCTAAGTCATAATATCGTAAAGCCTATTGTTTCTACTGAGGTCGATTTGTCAAATCAGCTATGCTATCTAATAACAGTTAACCCACTCGATAGGCGATTTTTATGACACTCTCTCAAGCTCGCACCAGCGCAATAATTAAAAAAAGCGTGGGTTGGGGTATTTTCATCATCGGGGCGCTGTCCACCACGATATCAATGCTTAATTACCTCAGTAGCCAGCGAGAAAAAATCGCTGGGTTTAATGCGGTGCTATCAGATTTTATTCGTGTCCTCGTTGATATGTTACGTTTTAATACCTCTTTTTTAGACCTATTCTGGCACTATTCACCGGTACCCAATTTTGCCGATAATTTAAATCTGGTTTTTTGGATTTTCTTTATACTCATTTTCTTTGGTATGGCATTAAATGCTGCAGGTTCACGACAATGGCGACAATATCGTTACGTTAAAGAACGTTTAGAAGATCAAAAAATTGTTGAACAGGTCCTCGGTGAGGAGGCGGATTTTTCTGACAATAAAATCAAATCGGTTAAGCTGACGCATCATAGCCCATTTCGACAATACTACCTTCTCTACGTTCAGCCAATTATCGTAGTCGTGGTAGGTTTTTTTCTCCTACATTGGCTAACATTAGTTTGAGTTATTACCATCACAAAAAGCGCTTAAGGGCGCTTATCGACTCTTTTCTCTGTCATCGTTATTCGTCTGATTTACACTTTACCCTCTTTTATTTTCAAAATTGATCGCTATGATACGCACCCAGCTAAGTCATCGCCTTGCTGCCCAATGGCGAAGTGCTGATGAGCGAGGAGTTATATTTACATTCAGGTATGCAGCTATTCTGCATTTTGGACTCATTTAGGTCAGTACAGGTCATTTAATGAAAGTTTTTAATAAAGTCGCATTCACATTATTATTAGGCTTAGGTGGATTGAGCCATCAAGCGCTTGCAGACACCGTTGTCTTTACGTCTATGGATAACCCGGCCACGGCTAAGAAGCCTTTTGATGGCAGCGCATCTGCGGGTTACTTAGCACAGAGTGGTAACACCACAAGCTCCAGCTTTACCGCGCAAACGAACATGACGTGGTTTGAAAACATGATGGCTTACAGCCTTTTTGGTAACGCTTCCAATACGTCTTCTAATGATGAACGTTCCTCTGAAACCTACAGTGTGGGCGGCCGTGCACGCTATAACTTAAATGCTGATGATTACTTGTTTGGTCAAGCAACCTGGTTGAGTGACCGCTATAACGGCTATCAAAGTCGTGACACTGCGGTAGCGGGTTATGGTCGACAAATTCTTGATGGACCCGTACATTCACTACGTGCTGAAGTTGGTCCAGGCGTTCGTTATGACGGTTATGAAGAAGGCGGACACAAAACCACCGGACTTGCTTACGGTGCGTTGAGCTACCAATGGCAATTAACTGATACCACGAAATTTGTTCAAGGTGTCTCAGTACTTAGTTCTTTAGGCCAAGATACTACCCTGAACTCAGAAACCGGGTTACAGGTAGCGATTAATACTAACTTCTCGCTGAAACTGGCTTATAACGTAACATGGAACAATGCGCCACCTTCTTCAGCGCCTGCCCATACTGATACTAAAACCTCTATCATGCTCTCTTACACCATGTAAGTGATAGCCACCCGCGCTTGTCATTTGCGGGTGGCATAAACAAAGTTTTCCGCTTACTTGTACGAGAGATTGAGCAACGACTATCGGGTGCTTTAGGCTTTATTCGATAAGTACTATTTCAATTTCTGTCGTGTCCTGCCAACTAAAATAAAATGCTTTTTACTTGATGCCTAGCCGTCATTTCCCGACTAAAAATCTATCGTAATGATGTGGTAAAACGACCACAATGACCATAATAATTAGTCTGATAGACGATAGGCGTTACATTGATTTTTTTGGAGCAATACCTTTTGGCAGTACATAAAACTATTGTTCGGTGCTGCGATAGCGATGTACCAGAGTAGGTAAGCCGCTCGCCTTCGCGATAATGTTTAACGCCAATCTGCAAAACAGGAAAATATATCGCCAAGGCGGATATGTCGGAGGAGAGTTTTCAACTTACCCTTTAAGTCACCACACTTAACCTGTAACATTGTGTTCTCAGAGATAAAAAGAGAAAACATCACGCTTACTATGTGTACCTGCTTGTGTACCAAATCAGCGAAGTGTGCCAGATAATCTCTGTAACTCATTGACTTTAAAATAAAACCAAATATAGCATGTAGCCTGTCGTGTGGGTTACCACTGCAATTAAGGATATATAATGCCAGTTATTACTCTTCCTGACGGAAGCCAACGTAGTTTTGATCATGCCGTTAGCGTGATGGATATAGCCCAAGACATCGGTCCTGGTCTTGCTAAAGCCTGTATTGCCGGACGTGTGAATGGCGAACTGGTTGATGCCGTCGATCCTATTACAGACGATGCAAAAGTCTCAATCATTACCGCAAAAGACGAAGAGGGCATTGAGATCTTACGCCACTCTTGCGCGCACTTATTGGGACATGCGATTAAACAACTCTGGCCACACACCAAAATGGCTATTGGTCCCGTGATCGATAATGGCTTCTATTATGATGTCGATCTTGACCATACGTTGACGCAGGAAGATCTCGAGAAGCTCGAGAAGCGGATGCACGAACTGGCAGAAAAAAATTACGAAGTTATCAAGAAAAAAGTCAGTTGGCAGGAAGCCCGTGATGCGTTTGAAGCGCGTGGCGAAACCTACAAAATAGAAATTCTTGACCAAAATATTAACCGTGATGATCAACCTGGTCTTTATCACCACGAAGAATATATTGATATGTGTCGTGGCCCGCATGTTCCTAATATGCGTTTTTGCCATCACTTCAAATTACAGAAGTTGGCAGGTGCCTACTGGCGTGGTAACAGCGATAATAAAATGCTGCAACGTATCTACGGTACGGCATGGGCAGATAAAAAGCAGCTTGCTGCCTATTTGAAGCGCCTAGAAGAAGCGGCGAAGCGTGATCATCGTAAAATTGGTAAGCAACTTGATCTCTACCATATGCAAGAAGAAGCACCCGGTATGGTCTTCTGGCATAACGATGGCTGGACCATCTTTCGCGAACTAGAGACGTTTGTACGCAGCAAACTCAAAGAGTATCAATATCAGGAAGTTAAAGGTCCTTTTATGATGGATCGCGTACTCTGGGAAAAAACGGGGCATTGGGAAAACTACAAGGAAGCGATGTTCACGACGTCTTCAGAGAACCGTGAATACTGCATTAAGCCGATGAACTGTCCAGGCCACGTGCAGATCTTTAACCAAGGGCTTAAGTCTTATCGTGATCTGCCACTCCGGATGGCGGAATTTGGAAGCTGTCACCGTAATGAACCATCGGGTGCCTTACACGGCTTAATGCGTGTTCGCGGCTTTACCCAAGATGATGCCCATATTTTCTGTACTGAAGATCAAATTCTGGATGAAGTAAATAGCTGTATCCGTATGGTCTATGATATGTACAGCACTTTTGGCTTTGAAAAGATCGTGGTGAAACTGTCCACCCGTCCTGAAAAGCGGATTGGTAGCGAAGAGCTATGGGATAAAGCTGAGCAAGATCTGGCTCAAGCGCTTAAAAATAATGATATCGAATTTGAATATCAACCGGGTGAAGGGGCTTTCTATGGCCCGAAAATCGAATTTACTTTATATGATTGTCTGGATCGTGCGTGGCAATGTGGTACAGTACAGCTCGACTTTTCTTTGCCAGAACGATTAGACGCAACCTATGTCGGTGAAAATAATGACCGACAAACCCCAGTAATGATTCACCGTGCTATACTGGGTTCTGTCGAACGTTTTATTGGTATTTTAACCGAAGAGTTTGCAGGTTTCTTCCCTACATGGTTAGCACCAATGCAAGCTGTCGTGATGAATATTACCGATAGTCAGGCAGAATATGTCAACGAATTGACCAAAAAATTGCAAAATGCGGGTATTAGAGTCAAAGCAGACTTGAGAAACGAGAAGATTGGCTTTAAAATCCGTGAGCACACATTACGTCGCGTACCCTATATGTTAGTCTGCGGTGATAAAGAGGTCGAGGCAGGCAAAGTTGCCGTCCGTACCCGCCGTGGGAAAGACTTAGGTGTTTTCGATGTCGACGTATTGATTGAGAAGCTGCAAAATGAAATTCGCAGCAGAAGTATTCATCAGTTGGAGGAATAAGGTATTAAAGGCGGAAAAAGAGTACAACCTACGCGTCCGAACCGTATTAACAGCGAGATTCGCGCAAATGAAGTACGTCTGACGGGGATCGAAGGCGAGCAGCTCGGTATCGTTAGTCTGCGTGAAGCTTTAGAAAAAGCCGAAGAGTCGGGTGTCGACTTAGTTGAAATTAGCCCGAATGCCGAGCCGCCAGTTTGTCGTATCATGGATTACGGCAAATTCCTCTACGAAAAAAGCAAGTCTTCTAAGGAACAGAAGAAGAAGCAGAAAGTTGTTCAGGTTAAGGAAATTAAATTCCGTCCTGGCACTGATGATGGCGACTATCAGGTCAAACTACGCAACCTGATTCGCTTTCTCGAAGATGGCGACAAAGCTAAAATCACACTGCGTTTTCGTGGTCGTGAAATGGCGCACCAGCAGATTGGTATGGAAATGCTTAACCGCGTGAAAGAAGATCTGTCTGAACTGGCAGTGGTCGAATCCTTCCCATCGAAGATCGAAGGCCGCCAGATGATAATGGTGCTTGCGCCGAAGAAGAAGCAATAGGCCATCAAGTAATGCTGCGCCAGCCTCGGTTGGCGCTGTATTCGCCTATTGTTTTATATTATTAACAATGCGAAGTGGATATTTGTAAAAATGCCAAAGATTAAAACTGTACGTGGCGCGGCTAAGCGCTTCAAAAAGACTGCCTCTGGTGGTTTTAAGCGTAAGCACGCGAACCTGCGTCATATTCTGACTAAGAAATCAACTAAGCGTAAACGTCACCTACGTCCGAAAGGAATGGTGTCAAAAGGCGATTTAGGTCTAGTTATTGCCTGCCTGCCGTACGCATAAGTCATTTTTTTAATTTCAGAATATAAAACAGGAGAGCTACTATGGCTCGCGTAAAACGTGGTGTTGTTGCCCGTGCTCGTCACAAAAAAATCTTAAAACAAGCTAAAGGTTATTACGGAGCACGTTCACGTGTTTACCGTGTTGCCTTCCAGGCAGTCATCAAAGCAGGTCAATATGCTTACCGTGACCGCCGTCAGCGCAAACGTCAATTCCGTCAGCTGTGGATCGCGCGTATCAACGCAGCAGCTCGTCAGAATGGCATCTCTTACAGCCGTTTCATCAATGGACTGAAAAAAGCGTCTATTGAAATCGACCGTAAGATTTTGGCTGATATCGCTGTATTCGACAAATCAACCTTTACTGCGTTGGTCGAAAAAGCGAAAGCAGCACTGGCATAAGTCAGTAGAAAAGGGAGCTTGCTCCCTTTTTTTATTTTGTACTCTCGAATTTGGACTCCACTTATGAATACGGTTTTTTTTCGTTTCTTTTTTTTCTTTAGCCTCTAAATAATTGAGGCTTTTGCGCATGAGATAAGAAACGAAAAAACGCGCGAAAAGCCTCCATCAAGGAGGCTTTGTCGTTTTTAAGACTTGTCGTTATTCATTGTTACATAGCATAACTTCCCAGATTGACTGGATAAAAGAGGAAAGACATGTCCCAACTCGCAGAATTGGTGTCCCAAGCAAAGGGCGCGATTGACGAGGCGACGGATATCGCCACATTAGACACGGTGCGTGTCGAATATTTAGGTAAAAAAGGTCATCTCACTTTACAGATGACCCAATTGCGTGAATTACCTGCTGAAGAACGCCCTGCGGCGGGAGCGGTGATTAACGAAGCGAAAAGCCAGGTACAAGAACATCTAAATGCGCGTAAAGAGGCTCTCGAGAATGCCGCACTGAACGCGCGTTTAGCGGAAGAAACCATCGATATTAGTTTACCGGGACGTCGTATTGAGAATGGTGGCCTACATCCGGTTACTCGTACTATTGACCGTATCCAGGGCTTCTTCAGTGAACTCGGCTTTACTGTGAAAACAGGTCCAGAAATTGAAGATGCCTACCATAACTTTGATGCCCTGAATATTCCCGCGCATCATCCGGCTCGCGCAGATCATGATACCTTCTGGTTTGATGCTGATCGTCTTCTGAGAACGCAAACTTCAGGCGTACAGATCCGTACCATGAAGGCTGAGCAACCGCCTATCCGTATTATTGCGCCGGGCCGTGTCTATCGTAACGATTATGATCAAACTCACACCCCAATGTTCCATCAAATGGAAGGGCTGATCGTCGATAAAGACATCAGTTTTACCAATTTGAAGGGAACCTTGCACGATTTCTTACGTAATTTCTTTGAAGAAGATTTGCAAGTACGCTTCCGTCCTTCCTATTTTCCATTCACTGAACCCTCGGCTGAAGTCGATGTCATGGGTAAAAATGGCAAATGGCTAGAAGTTTTAGGTTGTGGAATGGTGCATCCTAATGTTTTACGCAGCGTGGGTATCGATCCAGAAATTTACTCAGGTTTTGCTTTTGGTATGGGGATGGAGCGTTTGACCATGTTGCGTTACGGTGTTAACGATCTCCGTGCTTTCTTTGAAAATGATTTACGTTTCCTCAAACAGTTTAAATAAGGGCAGGTTATCCAATGAAATTCAGTGAACTCTGGTTACGTGAATGGGTAAATCCGGCCCTATCAAGTGCACAACTTTCCGAACAAATTACCATGGCTGGACTGGAAGTTGATGGGGTTGATCCTGTTGCGGGCGTTTTTCATGGCGTCGTGGTGGGTGAGGTGGTCGAATGCGGGCAGCACCCCAATGCAGATAAACTTCGTGTAACGAAAATTAATGTTGGCGGTGAGCGTCTTCTGGATATCGTTTGCGGTGCTCCCAACTGTCGTCTAGGTCTGAAAGTTGCGGTCGCAACCGTCGGGGCAGTGTTACCCGGTGATTTCAAAATTAAGCCGGCTAAATTACGCGGTGAGCCTTCTGAAGGGATGCTCTGTTCATTTAGCGAACTAGGGATTGATGTGGAATCAGAGGGGATCATCGAGCTTCCTGCCGATGCCCCTCTGGGGCAAGATATTCGTCACTATTTACAGCTTGACGACAATACTATTGAAATCAGTGTCACCCCGAATCGGGCAGATTGTTTGGGGATGACCGGCATTGCTCGCGATGTCGCGGTTGTGAATGGTCTACCTTTCACCGCTCCCGCAGTGACTCCAGTTAAGGTAACGACTCAACGTCAATTCCCTATCGAAGTACAGGCTGAAGAGGCTTGCCCACGTTATTTAGGGCGTGTTATCGAAAATATTAACATCAATGCTCCGACACCTTTATGGATGCAAGAAAAACTGCGTCGTTGTGGAATTCGCTCAATTGATGCCATTGTTGATATTACTAATTTCGTATTGCTCGAACGTGGTCAGCCAATGCATGCGTTTGACTTAGATAAACTCAACGAGAAAATTGTTGTTCGTCAGGCGATGTCGGGTGAGGCACTCACGTTATTAGACGGTAATACTGTTACATTAGCTGAGGATATTCTTGTCATTGCTGACCAAAACAACGCTGTTGCAATGGCCGGTATTTTCGGTGGTGAGACGTCCGGGATTAATGATAAAACGCAACATGTGTTACTGGAATGTGCCTATTTCTCGCCATTAGCCATAACGGGCCGAGCTCGCCGCTTTGGTCTACATACCGATGCATCACATCGCTATGAGCGCGGTGTGGACCCAGAGGGTCAATATGCGGCAATGGAACGTGCGACAGAATTACTTATCGATATTTGTGGCGGTCAAGCAGGTCCAATTATTGACAAAACTTCAGCAACGCATTTACCTAAGCCTGCTTCAATCACACTGCGTCGCCATAAACTTGACCGGATAATCGGGCATCACATTGCTGATGATAAGGTGACTGATATTCTCACGCGTCTGGGTTGTCAGGTAACAGTGTCTGAGCAACAGTGGCAAGTTGTTGCACCCAGCTGGCGTTTCGATATGGAAATCGAAGAAGATCTGGTGGAGGAGGTTGCCCGCGTTTACGGTTACGACAATATCCCTAATGTTCCGGTCAAGGCGAGTTTGATCATGCCTGAACACCGTGAGGCAGTTCTCTCATTACAACGTGTCAAAACCTTATTGGTTGATAAAGGTTATCAAGAAGCGATCACCTACAGCTTTGTAGATCCTAAGACTCAGCGCCTACTACACCCTGAGCAAGAGGCCTTAATTCTGCCAAGTCCTATCTCTGCCGATATGTCAGCGATGCGCCTTTCGTTATGGACAGGACTATTGGATGCGGTCGTCTACAATCAAAATCGTCAGCAAAGCCGTGTCCGTCTCTTTGAAAGTGGTTTACGATTTGTGCCGGATGCTAACGCACCGTTAGGGATTCGCCAAGAGATGTTATTAGCCGGAGTCATTGCGGGATCTCGCTGCGACGAACATTGGCTCATTGAGCGTCAAAATGTAGATTTTTACGATCTCAAAGGTGATCTGGAAGCTCTTCTTGATTTAACAGGAAAAACTGAGCATATCTCTTTCCGTCGCACAGCACACAGTGCCCTTCACCCCGGGCAGAGTGCGGAAATTGTTTTAGCGGGTGAAGTGATTGGCCTCATTGGTGTCATTCACCCTGAGCTTGAACGTAAGCTCGATCTTAATGGCCGTACCGTCGTCTTTGAACTGCTGTGGGATAAGATTGCAGAGCGTGAAATACCGCAGGCTTCGGCAATTTCTAAGTTTCCAGCCAATCGACGCGATATCGCGGTTGTCGTTTCAGAAACAGTTAATGCAGCAGATATTGTCGCAGAGTGTAAGAAAGTTGGCGTAAATCAGTTGGTTGGCGTAAACTTATTTGACGTATACCGTGGGAAAGGGGTTGAGCCAGGTTTCAAGAGCCTCGCAATAAGCCTGCATTTGCAAGATTCCACGCGTACACTTGAAGAAGAGGATATTGCTGCCACGGTAGCTGACTGTGTTGCAGCGTTAAAAGAGCGATTCCAGGCAACCTTGAGGGATTGAACCGATGGCGCTTACAAAAGCTGAAATGTCAGAATATTTGTTTGAAAAATTGGGCCTTAGCAAACGTGACTCTAAAGAGTTAGTCGAACTTTTCTTTGAAGAGATTCGTAGTGCGTTGGAAAAGGGAGAACAGGTCAAGCTATCTGGGTTTGGTAACTTCGATCTGCGGGAAAAAAACCAACGTCCGGGACGTAATCCCAAGACCGGTGAAGATATCCCGATCACTGCTCGCCGAGTAGTGACCTTCCGGCCTGGTCAGAAACTGAAAAGTCGGGTTGAAACTGCTGTACCAAAAAAAGGTTAATGCAGTCATCCTAATAATAAAAAAAGCTGCTTCGGCAGCTTTTTTTATCTCTATGGCTTTCGATATCGTCGTCATTAAGGAGTTGTGTGAGGCTATGTTGATACAATTGCTGTTGAGAAGCCGATTAGTTATTTCTATTTTTTTTACTTTTCTCATTATTGGATGTAGCAGCCATGCGCCTTCGCCGGACTCCCGTCTTTCTAACCCTCGGCAAGTCCATATGATACTGAGCGATCAACTGGTTAAATGGCGAGGCACCCCTTATCGTTACGGTGGAATGAGTCGAAGTGGTATTGATTGCTCAGGCTTTGTTTATCGCACTTATCGCGACCGATTTGGAATTCAGCTTCCCAGAACGACGCGTCAATTAAGCGAGACAGGCACTAAAATTCGTAAAAAAGACCTTTTACCCGGTGATTTAGTCTTTTTTAAAACAGGTTGGGGGGAAGGTGGATTACATGTTGGTATTTACGATACCCAAAATCAGTTTATCCACGCCTCCACCAGTCGTGGGGTGATGCGCTCATCACTGAGCAATATGTATTGGCAGAAAGTATTCTGGCAAGCGCGTCGCTTATAACCCGTTAAAATTCCGAGGTAATAATGAAATTTGAACATCAATGGTGTAGTGAACTTCCTGAACTGTGTACGGAAGTGATGCCGACGCCTTTGCAGCAGGGGAAACTTCTTTATTTCAACCGTCACCTCGCCTCTGATCTCTGTTTACCTGCATCAGAGGAGATGGAAAAGTCATCGGTATGGTGGGGCGGTGAACTCCTTTCTGGAATGCGGCCAATAGCCCAAGTCTATAGTGGGCACCAATTTGGAGTCTGGGCTGGGCAATTAGGCGATGGACGAGGCTTATTATTGGGTGAACAATTACTCCCCAATGGCAACAAGGTTGACTGGCATTTAAAAGGTGCAGGAAAAACGCCTTATTCACGAATGGGTGATGGCCGAGCAGTATTACGTTCGACGATCCGAGAGTTTCTTGCCTCGGAAGCAATGCATGGGTTAGGTATCGCGACGACTCGCGCACTGAGTATTGCGACAGGCAGTGATATTATTCATCGAGAGGTTCCTGAACCTGGAGCCATGTTAATTCGTACAGCTCAAAGCCATTTACGTTTTGGACACTTCGAGCATCTTTTTTACCGACAACAACCCGAAGCCTTAAGAAAGTTAGCCGACTATAGCATCACCCATTTTTGGCCGGAGCTTGCCGAAGACGAGGATCGTTATTTCCTTTGGTTCTCCGATATTGTGCGTCGTACAGGGATGATGATTGGTCAGTGGCAAAGTGTTGGGTTTGCTCACGGGGTAATGAATACCGATAATATGTCATTACTTGGCTTAACGTTGGATTATGGTCCTTATGCTTTCATGGACGATTACCAACCTGACCTGATTTGTAATCACAGTGACTATCAGGGGCGCTATGCATTTGAAAATCAGCCTACGATAGGATTGTGGAATCTTAACCGTCTAGCTCATGCACTATCTGGCCTTCTTCCTGTGGACAAAATTAAGTTAGCGCTGAAAAATTACGAACCGGCACTCATGGGGACTTGGGGAGAGCGTATGCGCGCTAAATTAGGGCTTTATGAAGCGAAGCCGCAAGATAATGATCTACTTATTGAGCTATTTGCTTTGATGGAGCGCGAAAAAGCGGATTATACGCAAACGTTCCGTTTATTGAGCTACTCTGCTGGAAGTGAAAAGGGTGGCGTATTACGTGATAATTTTATTGACCGAGCTGCTTTTGACAGTTGGTTCTTACGTTATCAGCAACGTCTTGCTTTAGAGCCGATGGAAATCTCTTTGCGTCAAACACGAATGCTGGCGATTAACCCTGCGGTGGTGTTGCGTAATTATCTTGCACAAGAAGCTATTCGTGCAGCGGAGCAAGGGGATACAACTGTCTTAGCAGAGTTACACCTTGCGCTGCTCAATCCTTTTTCACAACAGCTTGATAGCAGTCCTTTCGCTGAGCGTCCCCCTCAATGGGGTAAGCAGCTTGAAATCAGCTGCTCGAGTTAGTCGTTAAGGCTGTTGGCCAAGGTCAACAGCCGCAGCTAAGGTCGCAAGGACTTGTTCGGTATCGTCCCATCCAAGGCACGCATCGGTAATAGATTGGCCATAGCAGTCCTTACCATTGCCTTGCCAATCTTGGCGGCCTTCAACAATGAAACTCTCAATCATTACCCCTGCAATGCCATGATTGTCGTGACTCAGCTGTTGGGCGATGTCATCAACGACCACTCGCTGCCGCTTATGCTGTTTCAGGCAGTTACCGTGACTGCAATCAATAATCATACGGTCTGAGAGTGTCGCTGCAGAAAGTGCTTCCTGATACTGTTTCACATAGACCGATTGATAATTGGGCTCTTTACCTCCCCGCAAGATAATATGCCCATCTGGATTTCCCAAGGTCTGATAGACAGACATTTGCCCATGTTTGTCTGGCGAGAGAAAAAGGTGTGGAACTTGGGCCGCGCGGACTGCGTCAATGGCGATTTTGCAATTCCCGTCAGTACCATTTTTAAACCCTACAGGGCAAGAGAGTGCCGAGGCCATTTCCCGATGAATTTGGCTTTCAGTTGTACGAGCACCAATCGCCCCCCAGCTAATAAAATCAGCAATATATTGCCCCGTCACCATATCTAAAAACTCAGTGGCTGTCGGCATCCCTAGTGTATTGATATCCGATAATAACTGCCGGGCGATAACCAACCCGTGGTTGATATCGTGGCTTCCATCGAGATGCGGATCATTGATTAAGCCTTTCCAACCGACAATCGTGCGCGGTTTCTCGAAATAGGTTCGCATAATGATTTCAAGGCGACCTTGATACTTATCGCGCAAGGGTTTAAGCCTGGTAGCATAATCAACAGCAGCAATCGGATCATGAATGGAACAAGGCCCGATAATAACCAGTAAGCGCTTGTCATTACCCTGTAAAATTTGGCTAATGGCTTGACGTGTAGCCAGGATAAGATGTTGGCAATTTTCTGTAATGGGGACGCGTTGATTCAGTTGGTGTGCAGTCATCAATGTCCCGACAGGTACAGTTCTAAGTTCGTCGGTTAAGGTCATGATCTACTCTGTAGGGCTCATCGGCAACATACCGATAATTATCGCTCAACAATAAACGAAAATCGCAGAAATGAACATGGCTTGTTTGAGACAAAAAAAACCCGCCAATAGGCGGGAAATACGACACACAGCAATTCAATATTTAAGGCAGGTAAACTAAACGCGTCTTAGACGATACTACTCCGTCAGCGCCCTGCAATATGTAAGAATTCTCCCAGAACACACTTAGGATTCTTTAGCTATATGGGTTTTACGCTGCCGCTCGGCAGTATGTCGGGTATCCTCGAAGAGTTCTTCAAGAACTTCTTCTGGTGGAGCATCCGGGCAAGGTGCTTCATTCATCCACACACTCACTAGCCGATAAGAGACCGCTAACACCACCGGTCCAATAAATAATCCCAGCATTCCGAAGGCAATCAAACCACCAATAACACCAGTGAGTATAATCAACATCGGTAAATCGGCGCCTAAGCGAATAAGCATGGGGCGTATGACACTGTCCATTGAGGCAACTATAATGCTCCAGACTACTAAAACAGTTCCCCATGTCGTATCGCCACTATAATAAAGCCAAATAATCGCTGGAATCAGCACTAGCAATGGACCAATTTGAATCAAACAGCAGAGAATGATCAAGACGGTCAAAATGGTGGCATAAGGAATGCCCGCTAAAGCAAGGCCTATTCCTCCGACAACCCCCTGGAGTAATGCCGTTACGACAATCCCGAGGGCGACCGCTTTAATTGCTTGATTTGTTAAAATAACTACCGCATCTCCGCGGCTGCCCGCTAACCAGAAAGCAAAATGCCGAACGCCCATCGCAACACGCTCACCACGCCAGTACAGTAGGGCACTGAACAACAGCATTAACGCTAAGTGTACGAGTAGTCGTCCAAAATGCCCCGCTTGAGCAACAAAGAAACTGGTGGTTCGACCAATGTAGGGTTGAAGCATGGCGAGTAATTGGGCTCCTCCTCCTGCGACCATTTGATGGTAATAATGTGAGGCTTTATGGCCGACTAGGGGCAGTGCATCCAGCCAAGCTAATTGTGGCATCACCAGATGCCCAGCGCTTAACCAATGCAGAACGGGTTGTGCATTGTCGAGAACACTACTCACAAGTAGAGCGATAGGGATGATAAAGACGAGTAATATAATAAACGTCATCACAATAACGGCCAAGGTACGTCGATTCCAAAGCAGTCGTTGAATGCGTAACATCATTCCCCATGTTGCAATGACGACCATTCCAGCCCATGCAAAGCCTAAAATAAAGGGTTGCACGACCCAGAAACAACTGACAATCATTAATAAAAAAAATATTAATGTTAATAAGCGTTGTGGAATACTTCGCTCCGGTGGAAGCGGTCTACTCATGGTAAATGTTCCTTGTATTCATTAAGCCCGGCTTTTTATTGAGTCTATGATGCTTGATTCGTAGGGTGAACAACATCTCTTTTCGATAAATTTCGTAATCCCACAAGGCAGCACTATAAAAATATGATAAAACAAAGGGGTTGAACGAGACCACTTTTACATTGGCAATGGGCAAATGATTCCACAACTAAAACACTCCCCAGGACAGACAGACATCACCCGTAAATTTTTAGCTGCACTTAAACAGCAAGGGTTTGAGGGAGATATAGGGCAACGCTATGCTGATAGGCTAAGCATGGCGACCGATAATAGTATTTATCAAAATTTACCGGATGCCATTCTTTTTCCAAAATCGTTAACTGATATTGTCATTATCACCCAGCTAGCGCATACCAAAGATTATCAGGCTATCGCTTTTACTCCCCGTGGTGGGGGAACAGGGACCAACGGTCAATCCTTGAATAATGGAATCGTGATCGATCTTTCTCGGCATATGAATCGTATTCTTGATTTTAATGCTGAAGAGGGTTGGGTACGTGTCGAAGCGGGGGTGGTAAAAGATCAGCTTAACGCTTGGCTAAAGCCGCATGGTTTTTTCTTTGCACCCGAATTATCGACCAGTAATCGCGCTACGATTGGAGGAATGGTTAGTACTGATGCCTCTGGTCAGGGGTCGTTGGTCTATGGTAAGACATCTGATCATGTATTGGGTACACGTACGGTACTGATAAATGGTGAGGTGATAGACACAGCACCTTTATCTCGTCAGCATGCGGAAACGATTGCTCAAGGAGCCACTCAAGAATCGGCTATTTATCGCGAGGTAATGAACAGCTGCCATGACAACCTTGCACTTATTGAGGAAAAATTTCCTAAGTTAAATCGATTTTTAACGGGTTATGACTTGCGACACGTTTTTTCACAACAGGGTGAGTATTTTGACCTGACACGTATACTTTGCGGCGCAGAAGGGTCTTTAGCTTTCATTGCTGAGGTAAAACTCAATATTCTGCCGATACCCAAAGTACGTCAATTAGTGAATATTAAGTATGACTCTTTCGATTCAGCCCTGCGCAACGCACCCTTTCTTGTAGAGGCAAAAGCGCTCTCTGTTGAGACGGTCGACTCTACTGTACTCAATCTCGCCCGCGAAGATATCGTTTGGCATTCAGTCAGTGAATTAATTACTGATGTTGACGGCCATGTTATGCAAGGGATCAATTTAGTTGAGTTTGCGGGTAATGACCGTGAGCAGATTGAACGGCAAGTTGCTGAGCTGTGTCAAAAACTCGATACTCTGCGTGATACTCAACAGGCTGGGGTGATTGGATATCAATGTTGTCGCGAGTTAGATCAAGTTGAGCGCATCTATGCCATGCGAAAAAAAGCGGTAGGGCTACTCGGTAATGCTAAGGGGCGGGCTAAACCGATTCCTTTTGTCGAGGATACCGCAGTACCACCTGAACACTTGGCTGACTACATCACACAGTTTAGAGCCATTTTAGACAGCTATAACCTCTCCTATGGTATGTTTGGTCACGTTGATGCGGGTGTATTACACGTTAGACCTGCGCTGGATATGACTTCACCTGAGCAACACCAGCTGATGTTGACTATTTCTGACCAAGTCGCAGCCCTGACACGAAGCTATGGCGGATTGCTATGGGGTGAGCATGGGAAAGGCTATCGTTCTGCCTATAGCGAAGACTTTTTTGGCCATGAGCTTTACCTTCTACTGCGTCGAATCAAAACCGCTTTTGACCCTAATAATCGTCTTAATCCCGGCAAAATTTGTCAGCCGCTTGATAATCATACGCCGCTGTACGCTATAGATAGTCCGACACGGGGATCTTTCGACCGACAAATTCCGATTGTAGTTCGCGAGAGTTGGCGCGGGGCAATGGACTGCAATGGTAATGGATTATGCTTTAATTTCGACGTCAATAGCCCGATGTGTCCCTCAATGAAAGTGACTCGCGACAGAATACATTCACCTAAAGGTCGGGCGACCTTGGTACGAGAGTGGTTACGTTTACTCTCTGAGCAGAATATCGATCCGCAAAGTATCGATACGACTCAAAGCCTTTCATTGCGGACATTAAGCCAAAAAATAAAAAATAGCTGGGGATCACGAGCGGAAAACGCTGACTTCTCTCACGAAGTCAAAGAGTCGATGGATGGCTGCTTAGCCTGTAAAGCCTGCGCCACGCAGTGTCCTATTAAAATCGACGTGCCTGAATTTCGTGCGCGATTCTTAGCTCTTTATCACACCCGCTATTTACGGCCTATCTCCGATCACATCGTCGCAAATATTGAACCGTTGTTGCCGATCATGGCGAAGGCACCCCAGATGATGAACTTCTTTCTGACTAAATCATGGGTGAATCAGCTGAGTCGACGTTATGTTGGGATGGTCGACTTACCGCCATTATCGTCACCAACATTGAATAAACAGTTAGCCGGTCATTCAGCACTCGCAACGACCTTAGAAGATTTACAAGCTTTGACTGCTGAGCAGAGAGCGGAGTATGTGGTAGTCGTTCAAGATCCTTTCACCAGTTTTTATGAAGCGAATTTGGTCAGTGATCTGGTGCAGCTTATCGCTCATCTTGGCTATAAACCCGTGCTATTACCATTCGTTCCTAACGGAAAGCCGCAGCAAGTAAAAGGATTTTTAAAGCGTTTCACGCGTACAGCGCAAAAAAGTGCGGAGGTATTGAACCGTGTGGCAGCGTTAAATATCCCGATGGTGGGAACTGATCCCGCTTTAGTATTATGCTATCGCGACGAATACAAAATACTGGGTAAGCAGCGCGGTGAGTTTACCGTGTTATTAGCCCATGAATGGTTAAACACTCTCCCTAAACTATCGCGGTATGCCTCAGTATCTAATGGTGACTGGTATCTTTTTGCACACTGTACCGAAGTGACGGCGCTGCCTTCGGCAACGCAACAATGGAAAGGGATTTTTAGTCAATATGGCGCGACCTTGCATACGATCAATGCCGGATGTTGTGGAATGGCCGGAACTTACGGACACGAGGCACGTAACCTCGATAATTCACGTAAGATCTTCGACCTTTCATGGCAACCGCAACTTGAAGGTAAACCTGCATCGCGTTGTCTGGCTACAGGTTTTTCGTGCAGAAGCCAAGTGAAACGCTTTGGCGGAGAGAAAATTAAACATCCCCTCCAAGCATTATTACAGATGGTACAGCAACAGCAGTAACCCTTCCTAGTTCATTGAGTCAGCGTATTGCAAGAATTCACGTTGCAATTCGCTGGCTCTTTGCCAATTCCCCTGAGCGATGAATACTTGGCATAATCCTGTCATGGAGTGACGGGCTAGTTGTAGCGCCTGCAGTCGAAACAGAGGGGCACGTGGCCCATCGTGATGTAATTGGTCAATCAACTTCTGGTGTAAGTTAAATAAGATGGCAAAATAATTGTCATCATCGCCTTGTGTATAACAGTAATCAGCGATTTTTAGGCTCAGATCATTGAATTGACGTAATTGAGCCAATGTACATTGCGGTTGATGCAGCGGCCGTTCAGCAAGATAGTATTCCACACGTAAGTCGGCTAGGGCTTGCTGATAAGCATCAAGATTACTGGTTATCCAGAGCGAGAATGAATGAGGGATAGGCATAATAGCTCCTTCTTTAATGATAACAGTTATCATTATCATAGCGAGTTCTTATGTCTTTGCAATAGGGTGAGCGATATTTGAATAAAAAAAATGGCACCCCGAAGAGTGCCATTTTCTAGTCCAAGACTCTTACTTGCGGTAAGAGTGAGCTTGGTTGTCCAGACGCTGGTTAGCGCGAGCTGCGTCATCTTTAGCAGCTTGAACGTCAGTACGTACTGCGTTCAGATCGGTGCTCAGTTGATCAACTTTGGTGTTCAGAGTTTGAACATCGCTTGACAGTTGGTCGATTTTAGCGTTGCTTGAACAGCCAGCAAGCAGAGTTGAGCCCAGAATTACCGCGCCTAGTACCAGTTTAGTACGATTCATTATTTTACCCTCGTTATTAGGTTAATATCCATGTAGCCATATAAGTATTACACAAAGTTTTTTAAGTTGAGAATAAATTTTTTATAAGAAGATGCTTAAAAGCGCTTATTCGCTTAAATAGTGCACATTAGTTTTTTTTTGATAAATTTTAACGAGGAAAAAATATAATTTAATCGGAGTAACCTTTGTTATAAGCGCATAAAGTGCGATCGTTAATCTTATTTATCGATAAATAAAGGTTTATTGAAGAAAAAAAGTAATTGATATTAGGCCCTATAGGCTAACATTTTTAAGTGAAATGTCTAAAAACTAAGCATAATCATCAATCGCTCTAATTTTACGACAATACTCATAAAAAAAAGTTCACTAACCACGACGAAATAGTTTTAAGTTTTTATCGTTTTCTTTACGCTCTTTTCCCATTATTAGCACTTTTTTAGTGCATTTAAAATTAATAAATTCTCTAAAAGCAGAGATACCGAACGAGAAAGTGGAGGAGAAATAGAGAGGGGGAATTAAAAAAGGCCAGAAAATCTGGCCTTGAAACTATTAGTAGGAATTAAATAACATGAACAGAAGCAGTATTTGTTGTACCACTTGGTACTAACGCCCCTGAAACCATGACAACAACATCACCTTTTTGTGCAAAACCTTCCGCCAACGCAATTTCTTTACCAATGCGATAAAAATCGTCAGTCGATGCGATTTCTGGAACCAAGTGCGTCGTAACACCTTTAGTTAATAATAATTGACGGGAAGTCGTTTCATTATTAGTCAGCGCAAGGATGGTCGCAGAAGGGAAGTATTTACGAATAGATTTTGCTGATTTACCACCCTGAGTTGCAACGATAATCAGTGTTGACTCAAGTTTTTCAGCCGTTTCAACCGCACCGCGGCATACCGCTTCAGTGATACGGAGTTTATGGCCTTCTTTCAGTTCACCAATACGGCTCTTCATAACAGCATCGGTACGCTGGCAGATGGTAGCCATGATGGTCACGGCTTCTAATGGGTATTTCCCTTTAGCACTCTCGCCTGACAACATGACGGCGTCAGTTCCGTCTAAGATGGCATTAGCGACATCACCCGCCTCGGCACGAGTAGGACGAGGGTTTTTAATCATAGAATCAAGCATTTGCGTTGCAGTGATAACAACTTTACGCGCCTGATTACATTTTTTAACCATCATTTTTTGCGCGAAGATAACCTCTTCAACAGGGATTTCTACCCCAAGATCGCCACGGGCAACCATGATGCCATCAGAGGCTTCAAGGATCTCATCAAAGTTATTGAGTCCTTCTTGGTTCTCAATTTTAGAGATGATTTGGATATGCTCGCCGCCATGCTGCTTTAAATGCTCACGAATTTCTAAAACATCGGAGCGTTTACGGATAAAAGAGGCCGCAACAAAATCAAGACCTTGTTCGCATCCAAACACTAAATCACGTTTATCTTTTTCAGAAAGAGCAGGGAGTTGGATAGAGACGCCTGGTAAGTTAACCCCTTTATTTTCACCCAGATCACCGTTGTTAAGAACTTTACATACAACAGTATGTTCGGTGACTTCAATTACTTCCATTCCTAGTAGGCCATCATCAACCAGCACGGTATTACCGATACTCAGATCGGCGGCAAAACCAGAATAAGTCACTGCAACGCGGTCTTTATTCCCAATAACAGATTGGTCAGTGGTAAAGGTGAAGGTTTGGCCAGCTTGCAGCGTAACGTCATTTCCGCCTTCAAGTTTCATGGTGCGGATTTCTGGACCTTTAGTATCAAGAAGAATAGCGGCTTGATGGGCCGTTTTATTGACTACTGCGCGCAGATTCGCGATACGTTGACCGTGCTCTTCGTAGTCACCGTGCGAGAAATTAAGACGCATGACATTCATGCCTGCATCAAGCAGTTTGGTTAGCATCTCTTCTGATTCTGTTTTAGGACCGATAGTACAGACGATTTTGGTTTTTTTCATAGTATTAATCTACTCTTTAAAGGAATAGTTTTGAGTGTGTACACAGGAATAGCTGTATTTCTGCGTAGGGTAGGGGTTTGGAATACTTGTTTAAGATATGACGAGAAAATAAAAAAGATAAATAGGATGGCCGACCAAAGTGAATCGGTATCAGGATGACCCGTTGTAGAAACTGTTACTAGAGGGGCTCTACTCACGTCAATCGCGTAAACCATGCAAAGTGAACAATGAATTAAGTATAGACTTTCTGAGAGGCTAAACCAAATAGATTTATAAGCGAAGCGCAGTATAGATCAATAACAAAGAGAAAATTTCTGAGAAAAACCAATAGGGAAAATGAGAGGAAACTGTATGGTGCGTCCGAGTGGACTCGAACCACCGACCCCCACCATGTCAAGGTGGTGCTCTAACCAGCTGAGCTACGGACGCATTAGATAAGATTATTATTGGTGCGTCCGAGTGGACTCGAACCACCGACCCCCACCATGTCAAGGTGGTGCTCTAACCAACTGAGCTACGGACGCACTGGTGCGTTCTAGTGGACTCGAACCACCGACCCCCACCATGTCAAGGTGGTGCTCTAACCAACTGAGCTAAGAACGCAAACGCTGTAAGTGAACAGCGGGACGAATATTAGCGACAACGTTAGCGACTAGCAAGCAGAAAACGCTATTTTTTTGCTAAATGGTTGACATCTAATCATCACGTAGGAATTTTAAGCATATTTAAACGCTACTCATCGACTTGCACGGGTTAAGATGACGTCAGCCGGTTTTTTTTGCCATTTAATAATACGTGTCACCATCATGATTGCCGCAGAGGTCAGACCGATAATAAACCCACACCAAAATCCAGCAGGCCCCATACGGGGAACGATGAGATCGGTTAAGCCTAAAATATACCCACAGGGTAGACCTAGCAGCCAGTAGGCAATAAAGGTAATAAAAAATATTGCACGAGTATCTTTGTAGCCTCTCAAAATACCACTGCCAATCACTTGTACGCTATCTGAACATTGATAGATAGCAGCAAGGAACATCAAATGACCTGCGAGTGCAACAACTGCCGGATCATTGTTATAAAGACGGGCAATATCGTGGCGGAAGATTACGGTAGCCATTGCGGTACAACAAACAAAACATAAGCCAATAGCTTGTGATGTCCACGCTGAAACTTTTGCACCTTGCGTCGAACCCTGTCCGAGTTGATAGCCTATGCGTATGGTGCTGGCTACCCCCATAGATAAAGGGATCACAAACATCAACGAACTAAAATTTAGCGCAATTTGATGACCGGCTACCTCTACAATTCCCAATGGAGACACTAGTATTGCGACAACAGCAAACAGAGTGACTTCAAAAAACAGAGCCGATGCAATGGGTAATCCGAGGGTAAATATTCGTCCTATTACCGTGAAATCCGGTTTAGCCCAGCGCACGGTAGGGCGGATGTCTTGTAATCCCTTGGCTTTTTTTGTCCATATCCACAGCCCAAAAAACATTAACCAATACACTGAAGCGGTGGCGACTCCGCATCCAACGCCACCGAGGGCAGGCATACCGAAATGCCCGTAGATAAAAATATAGTTGATGGGAATATTGAAAAGTAAACCAATAAAACCAAAGACCATACTGGGTTTTGTTTTAGATAACCCGTCACACTGGTCACGAATAACCTGAAAAAAAAGAAAACCGGGTACCCCCCACATTAACGCATGTAAATAGCGTTCGGCAATATCGGCCATGTTAGGGTCAATACCCGACATAGCACGAATAAAAATACCGGCATTCCAGATGACGATCATGACCAAAACAGAGAGTAGCGCTGCGAGCCATAAGCCCTGCTGTACATGGTCGCCAACCTTATCTCTGCGGTTAGAACCTGCTAAATGGGCGACGGTCGGGGTGATCGCCATCAGGATACCTAGCGCGAATAAAATCACGGGTAACCAAATTGAAGTACCGACTGCTACCGCAGCCATGTCAGTAGCACTCACTGAACCTGCCATAGTGGTATCAACCACGCCCATCGCGGTTTGTGAGGTTTGTGATAAGATAACGGGGATGGCTAAAACTAATAATTTTTTAGCTTCTTCGACATATTTTTGCAATGTATATCCTTAACTTACTTATTTATCCTCTTCGCTGTCTATCATCGCTGAACTGATTACGTTCATAAAGGATTAACAGAAAAATATTTTATTGGCTTCCTGCTACCGGTCATTTTCTTGATACGATTTGTGATAATCTGAGGGAAAATAAGGGGGAAGAGATGTTTACTGGTATAGTGCTCGGCACCGCTGAAATTGTTGAAATTGACGAACAACCACTTTTTCGTACACATAAGGTGTTGTTCCCAAACGAATGGTTGACCGATCTGCAGATAGGTGCTTCTGTAGCACATAACGGATGTTGTTTAACCGTCACCGAGATTAATCAGCATACGGTGAGCTTCGATCTGATTAAAGAGACCTTGCGGGTAACTAATTTAGGACAACTATCGGTCGGCGACCGAGTCAATATTGAGCGTGCGGCTAAATTCTCAGATGAAATTGGTGGACACCTCATGTCTGGCCATATTATGTCTCAAGCTACACTCTGTAAAATTATACAGTCAGAGCATAATCGTGAAATTTGGTTTGAAATTGACGATCCGTCTCTGATGAAATATATCCTACATAAAGGGTTTATTGGGATCGACGGGTGTAGTTTGACTCTCGGTGATGTAAAGGAGAAGCGTTTTTGTGTATATTTAATTCCTGAAACACTCGAGCGTACATTATTTTCAAGTCGAAAGTTAGGCGATAAGGTTAATATTGAGATTGATACGCAAACACAAGCGATTGTGGATACCGTAGAAAGAATGCTTAATAAAGAGAATTAACAAAAAAGCTCCCGATGGGAGCTTTTTTTATGATTAACGCGCGACGCGAAGACCGCCATCAATACCTCGGCTAAATACGACTTGCCATAATTGAATATCACGTGAACGAAAGGCTCCCGCACAAGCATTCAAATAATAGGTAAACATTCGTTTAAAGCGTGTATCGTAACGTTCAGATAACTCTGGCCATGCAGCGAGGAATCTTTCATACCACGCCATTAGCGTTTTGTCGTAATCGGTACCAAAATTATGCCAATCTTCCATAACAAAATGTGGCTCACTGAACTCTGCAATATGTTTTACTGAAGGGAGGCAGCCATTGGGGAAAATATATTTATCGATCCAAGGATCGACATTTAAATCAGTCTGATTAGAACCGATAGTATGGAGAACAAAGATTCCCTCAGGTTTTAAATTTCTTGCAGCTACATCAAAATAAGTTGCGTAATTTTTGGGGCCGACATGTTCAAACATTCCAACAGAGACAATTCTGTCAAACTGTTGGTTAAGATCACGATAGTCTTGTAATAAAATTTCAACGTCTAAGCCGGCACAACGCTCCTGAGCCATTTTTTGCTGCTCGGCTGAAATAGTGACACCCTTCACTTTAACCTGATAATGTTTTGCCGCGTATTCTGAAAGTCCTCCCCATCCACACCCAATATCTAATAATGTCATACCCGGTTTAAGCTGCAATTTTTGACAAATGAGGTCAAGTTTAGCTTCCTGAGCCGCTTCAAGTGTTGTGGCGGTGTTCCAATATGCACAAGAATATTGCATGTAGGGGTCAAGCATCAGAGAAAAAAGGTCATTACCAAGATCATAATGCTCTTTACCGACAATCCAAGCTCGCTTTCTAGATTGGAGGTTGGTCAGCCTTGCTGTGGCAATACGTAATGTATCTTTAAAATGGTGGGGCAATTGTTGATCTAATTTATGACGTAACACTTTGGTAAAGAATATATCGAGCCGGTCGCATTCCCACCAACCATCCATATAACTTTCACCGAGACCTAAAGAACCTTCCTGTAATACTCGTTTAAAAAACTGTTGATTGACGACACTGATATCGCCGGGTCTTGAACCGTTAATTTGGATATCTGCACTCTCCAGTAATTCTCGAGAAATACGAAACCAATGATCTTCTTTTAAATTAACTTCTTCGATACATGACGTAGACATATGCGTATATCACCTGTTCAAATAACACACTACGCTTAGGAGCGGTTGCAGGACTTTTCGTAGAAAAGTAAACAGCTATTCATCAGTGACAATTGATTATTTTTATAATTGAGTGGTTTTGTAAAGATTTGTCTAACATTTACCACCGAAATCAGTATAGGACTGACTTCGGCATAGTTCAATAGAGAATGATAAAGGAAGAAGTTAGGAACTGCTCGACTTAGCTTGATAGAGGTAACCAACCAGAGACAAAATAACGGTTGTTGCCATCGCAATAACGGTAATACTCAGTGCGTGATAAACTTGTGATGAAACCCATAAACTATATAAAAAACAGAGTCCTAGCTGAGTGAAATTCTGAACCGATGCAGCCTTACCACTATGCTGTGGAAATGTCTTCAGCGCTTTCGAGACCACGATAGGATAGATAGCACCATTTGACATCGCCATAACACTAAACGGAATTAATAACAAAGTCAGAGAGGGTGTCATCCATAACCCTACAATCAGTAACGCTATGATACTTATCGCGTAAAAAAACAGTAGGCCAGGGAGGAGTTGTTCGCCACGATAGCGATTGAGTAACGCACGACAACCAAATCCCCCGATAAGAAACGTAATGGTTTGTGGAATATAACTCAGGCCAATTTCATTAGGATTTAATCCCAACTGCCCCATGATAAAAGGGGAACCGGTTAACCACGCAAAAAAACTGGCAGAACAGGCAGCATAGATCAGCACGTTACCAGTAAATATTGGCTGAGAAAGCAATTGCTTATAAGATAGAATTGTTTCAGTAGCCTTGGCTGATGGACGGTTAGCGGGAAGCAGTAACACGGTAAAGATGAGCAATACAAGGCTAATCAACATTAAAACTAGAAATATTACCTGCCAAGTAAAATGAGTAATTAGCCAAGCCCCAATTAAAGGCGCCAGTGCCGGAGAGAGCGCGACTAATGGCATAATTGCCGCAAACATTTTATGGGCTTTTTCTTTTGGATAATGATCGAGCACCAACGATTGCCAACAGACCGCAGCAGCACAAACACCACTGGCTTGTAAAAATCTTAGGACTAATAGTATCCGAGCATCTCGTACCCATACCACGGCTAAACAACTCAGAGTAAAAAGTGATAAGCCATAGAGTAAAACTTTGCGGCGGCCAATTTTATCTGATAAGGGGCCCCAGAACAGTTGCGCGCAGCAGAACCCAGCTAAAAAAAGGCTTAAACTGGCGCTCACCATTGTCGCCGAAGTGCTTAAAGAGTGTTGCATAGCGCTAAAAGCAGGTAGATACATATCAGTAGCGAGAAAACCGAGCATACTGAGTAGGGCAAGATAAATAAAAAAGAGTTTGGGATGTTGCATGGCGTGTCCTAATTTACAGAATGCGGCGAGTGTAAAAGGGTGCAGAACAGTTTGTAAAACGGTAATATTTGCTAACAGTAATCAAAATAATTGAAAGCAATATGTGGTCTGAATATACCTTAACTGTTATTGATAGTGTTGCGAGAAACGGTAGCTTTTCTCGTGCTGCACAGGAATTGCACCGAGTACCGTCTGCTATCAGTTATTCGGTCAAACAAGTTGAAGAATGGCTTGCAGTTGATCTTTTTGAACGCCGACATCGTGACGTGGTATTAACCGCCTCTGGCAAGCACTTTTTAGTTGAGGCACGAAGTGTTATCAAAAAAATGAATGGCACTCGTTTACAATGCCAGCAGTTAGCCAATGGCTGGAGAGGACGGTTTGCAATTGCTATTGACCGCATCGTTAAACAATCACGCGTTGAACAATTAGTTCTGGATTTTTATCAGCACTTTCCAGACATTGAACTGCATATTACTGATGAAGTTTTTAATGGCGTGTGGGATGCCTTAGCCGATGAACGCGTTGATATGGCGATTGGAGCCACACAAGCGGTCCCTGTATCGGGGCGATTTCACGTTCGTGATATGGGAAGCCTTTCTTGGTGCTGCGTGGTGGCTAAGGGGCATCCACTCACAGATAATCAGGTCAATGATGAGCAGCTACGTGCTTGGCCCTCATTAGTGATTGAGGATACCTCGCGGGTACTTCCACGTCGGGATACTTGGACGTTAGATTATCAGCGACGATTAGTTGTTCCTAATTGGTCAGTGGGTATGCGCTGTGTCCAAGCCGGTTTATGTATTGCAATGGTCCCGACACACATTGCGACCCCATTATTACAACAGGGGTCACTGAGCCGTTTACCCATTCATTTTCCTGATAGCCCTTGCTGTCTAAGTTGGCGAGAAAATAGTAACAGCCCGGCATTACAATGGGTTTTAGATTACCTTGGTGATCCTCAGACCATTAACCAAGAGTGGCTGGCATCGGTATAGCATTTATCGCCGATAATCAATATAAGGGCCATCGATCACGGAACGGCGCTCAACTAATTGGGGATGAATTTCCAAGCGCTGAGCGGTATCACGTTTATTCACGATACGATCCAGCAGCATCTCAAGTGCCTTTTCACCCAGTTCCACTTTCGGCTGGTGGATGGTCGTCAGTGCCGGTGAAAAATATCGCGAGTTACGAATATTATCGTAGCCAATGATAGAGATATCGTGAGGAACGCTTAATCCTTGCTCGTTGGCCGCACAAATTGCACCCATTGCCATGACGTCACCTCCACAGAAAACAGCGGTAGGTCGCTGCTTTTGTGAGAGGATCTTTTGCATCGCGTTATACCCTGACTCAGATTCAAAATCACCCTGAACGATCCACTCATCGCGGGGAGTGATCCCTGCATCTTGCAAGGCTTTAATAAACCCCGCTAGACGACCTTCACCAGTGTGACGTTCTTTTTGTCCAGGAATACAGCCAATATCGCGATGGCCACGTTCAAGAAGATAACGGGCCGCAAGGTGACCCCCAGCAAAAGCATTATCTTCAACGGTATCGGTAAAACTAGCTTGAGAACTTCCCCAGTCCATCACCACCATCGGCATTTGACTATGTTCTTCAAGAATTCTCAACAGTGATTCTGGATACTCGGCACACATAACCATTAATCCATCTACGCGCTTTTGAGCCATCATTGATAAATAAGCACGTTGTTTATCAAAATCGGTATGTGCATTAGCGAGAAGCAATGTATACCCATGTTGAAAACACTTTTTTTCAATCGCTTCAATAATCTCTGCCCAATAGGGAGCTTCTACAGAAGTCGATAAAAGACCGATAGTTTTGGTGGTATTCACCTTTAGGCTTCGCGCAACAGCACTGGGAGAATAATGAAGAGTGTTAATCGCCTCCCAAACCGTCTGTTGAGTTTGTTCTGCAACGAAACGCGTTTTATTGATAACGTGAGAAACTGTTGTTGTGGAAACCCCGGCGAGTTTTGCCACATCTTTGATCGTTGCCATGGGGAAATCTCCTAGGAAAGCGTTTGCGTATTGCGCGACTAAAAATAAAGGGCAGAATTCTAGCAGGGCGTAGTAGTGAACACGAGCTTTTTGCGCAACAGAATGCTCCTGTTTTACAAATCGTTACGTAGCAAGAGGAAGGAAAATTTTTATTTGTATAAAAAACATCCCTAACGTTATGTTCAAAATCAATTGATGCAGAATGATCTTGTACCCAACCGTAAAATAGGGTGGCTGGCTTATTTATCAGGGGCGGATCGCGGTGACTATATGAAACGAGTTTTTCAATCGGCGATTCTTCAATTTTACGACTCCGATCGAAGTTTCAAAAGAAGATCGTATTAACGAATGAGTGAGCGGATCAGGTTGTTATAGTCACTAAGAGCGATAATCGGAATCTGTCTCAATGAACTTGAGTTAAAGAATAAGGCATGAGGTAAAAAAAACGGTAACCTTTCACAAGATTACCGATGGTTATATCAATGGCGAAGAGCGATAATTCTGGATTAACGTACCGAGTTAGGCGTCATCATCCGTCGTGCACCAATATAATGTTTTTGCCAGTATTCCCCGGTTAAATCAGTGATTTGTATATCTTTACCTGTACGAGGAGACTGAATAAATTTGCCGTTTCCGACATAAACGCCAACGTGATCAGCCGCACCACGGTGGTGGATCCGGAAGAAAACCAGATCACCTTTTTGCAAAGAATCACGCTTAACCGGCGCAGCGTCTCGTAGGTGATACATTTCATTAGCAGTACGAGGAATTTTGAATTTAACGAGATCTTTATAGGCATAGTAAACCAAGCCGCTACAGTCGAAACCGGTATGCGGCGACGTACCCCCCCATTGATAAGGCTTACCCAGTTGGTTCATCAGCTTATTCATCGCAGTTTGGCGAGCTTTTTGATATTTTTGATGATGGGTTGCGCTGATTACCATAGCGGCGGTATGCGGTGAAGCGATGCGAATCTTATGACGAGCCAGCACTTTTTGGCTTGAGTAATATTTTTTCTGCGTCATACGCGATTGCGCAAGTTTCCTCGCCTGAGTTGAGCGTGAGCGAGGAAGGTTTTTTTGAGGAATTTCTTTAATTTTATGAGGTTGAGGTTGTTTACTACGCTTAGTTGCCGTTTTTAGCGGCTTACGTTTACGACGATTATCGTCAGTAGCCGGTTTTCTAGCCGATTTATGAGCGGTAGCATTAACATGTCGGTGCGGTGCTGCTTCAGCAACATTGAAAAAAAGTTGCATAAAAGCAAGTATTGAAAGCGTAATTATTAGCCGCATATTTATTATTTAGTCAGTGATGTACTCAAAATAGAGTCAGTGAGTAAAAATAACCTCTGACAATCATGTCAGCCCCATAAGCCATTCTAATCCAGAACTTTTCTAAAAGTTAAGCAAGAATTTAAATAAATCTGTTACCAAGCGTTTTTAGTTGAGTTATTTATCTATTATTTTTCCCATAGTGGGTGGAATAGAATGTTTTTATGTGATCTAAATCACAAAATTAGAGGTTATTAAGAAAAATCTTATTCGTCACCGAGTATTGCGTAGTAAAACCATACGGCATTTCACTCTAGCAGTGATAAAGGCTACAATACCTGAAAAACAGTCTGTTGTTAAGGAAGTCACATGAGCACTCTTGAAAAAATCAAAACTCAAATCTCTGAAAATCCAATTCTTCTCTATATGAAAGGATCCCCAAAATTACCAAGCTGCGGCTTTTCTGCACAAGCAGTACAAGCACTTTCTGGCTGTGGGGAACGTTTTGCTTATGTTGATATCCTGCAAAATCCTGACATCCGTGCTGAGCTTCCTGCATACGCAAACTGGCCGACTTTCCCGCAGCTTTGGGTCGATGGTGAGTTAGTCGGTGGCTGCGATATCATTATGGAAATGTATCAACGTGGTGAACTGCAATCTCTTATTAAAGAGACTGCAGACAAATATCGCGAAGCTGAATAGCTTTTAGACTATCGATGAGGGTGGTGGGGAAGAGTCCACCACTTGTTGTTCGGTTTCTTGTGCCAGTGGCCATCCCCCCAAACGTTTCCATCTATTCACCAGCTCGCAGAATAACGCCGTAGTTTGCTGTGTGTCGTATAACGCACTGTGCGCTTGCTCGCTATCGAAGCTCATTCCCGCACTGATACAGGCTTTAGCAAGAACGGTTTGGCCGAGTACTAGGCCGCTGAGAGCTGCGGTATCAAAAGTGGCAAAGGGGTGGAAAGGATTACGTTTTAATCCTGCTCGCTGAGCCGCAGCCATTGTAAAACTATGGTCAAAATGGGCATTGTGAGCCACGATAACAGCCCGTGAACAGTCTGCATCTTTCATCCCTTTTCTGACCATTTTGAAAATAGCATGTAGGGCGTCATATTCACTGACTGCGTTGCGCGCGGGGTCATCAGGATTTATACCGGTAAAGGCTAACGCTTCAGGATGTAAGATAGCCCCGTCGAAAGGGGTTATATTGAAATGAATTTGTTGATCTTTGACTAGCCAGCCATTCTCATCCATCCGTACGGTTATTGCGGCAATCTCAAGCAAAGCATCAGTATTTGCGTTGAAGCCTGCTGTTTCCACATCAATAACGACAGGATAAAAACCACGGAAGCGATGTTTGAGTAAAGTAGAGTGGGGAATGTCTGACATCAGATTCTCAGTAACAGTAAAAAATTGTCGGCAAGTATGACAAAAACAGGGCTGCAAAGCAGCCCTAAAACAACGAATACTGAAGATTAATCGTTATTTAATCCAAGACCCGCATATTTTTTTTCAATTAATTCAATTTTGTAGCCATCAGGATCTTCTACAAAGGCAATAACGGTTTTTCCACCTTTTACTGGGCCTGCTTCACGGGTCACTTTCCCCCCAGCTTGACGGATACGTTCGCAGGTTTCTGCGGCCGAATCAACTTCAAGCGCGATATGACCGTAACCTTCACCAAGATCGTAGTGATCGACGCCCCAGTTATAGGTTAGCTCAAGGACTGCCCCTTCAGATTCATCGGTGTAACCGACAAAAGCTAAGGAATACTTATACTCTGTGTTTTCACTGACACGTAGTAAACGCATTCCTAATACACGGGTATAGAAATCGACAGCTCGATCAAGGTTTCCGACGCGGATCATTGTATGTAAAAAACGCATAATACCTCGCTAACGCGTTGCTAAATAAGGGATAGAATACTCGTTTTTCACTGGTTTAAAAATGGATAATCAGTGTAACCCCGCGCATCGCCACCGTAAAAAGATTCTGGGTGCTGTGTATTGAGGGGGGCATGGTGAGCGAGGCGCTCCACTAAATCAGGATTGGCAATAAAATCACGACCAAATGCTACGGCGTCAATCAGCCCTTCGGACAGCAATGTTTGTCCTTTTTCCAAGGTATAAGCTCCTGCACCAATAATCGTACGGCTAAATGCTGCCCGTACTGCTTGTCTGAACTCGGTCGTATACGCATTGCCACCTGCCCAGTCGGGTTCAGATAAGTGTAAATAAGCTAGATCACAACGGTTGAGTTGTTCGATAAGCCAGATAGCATCTTCCTCTTCATGTGGACCGTTGCCTAATGATTGGAAAGAGCCTACGGGTGATAAACGAATACCTATATGACGCGGTCCCCATACTTGGGAAATTGCCTCAATGATTTCAAAAATAATGCGTGCACGATTTTCACGACTCCCCCCGTACTCGTCAGTGCGTTGATTAGACTCGGGTGATAAAAAGGTGTGTAGAAGATAACCATGTGCAGCATGGATCTCTAGTAGATCAAAGCCTGCTTGTTGTGCATTCATTGCGGCATTTTTAAAATCTTCAATAACTTGTTTGATCTGCGCCAAGCTCATAGCTTGAGGGAGAGTGGTGTCACTTCGATACACCTCTCCTTGTTCATTTTTCAGTGATGTACGGGTGTGCGATGGCAGAGCAGAAGGTGCTTGTGGCGCTGCACCATGAGGCTGTAACGACGCGTGAGAGATACGCCCAGTATGCCAGAGTTGTACGGCAATTTTTCCTCCCTTAGCATGAACGCCTTGAGTAATGCTATGCCATGCAGCAACTTGCTCTGGCGTATGTAAGCCTGGTGCCCCTGCGTAGCCTTTTGCTTCAAAAGAGATTTGTGTCGCTTCAGTAATGATTAATCCTGCGGTCGCCCGTTGTTGATAATAGGTTTTCATTAATTCGGTAGGGATATCGCCAGGTTCAATACTTCTTAGGCGGGTCAGTGGTGCCATAAAAATACGATTTTTAGTTGTAATAGCACCCAGTTCAAGAGGGGAAAACAGTGATAATGTCGACATATTACTCTCCAGCTATAATAGTATTAACTCTCACACAAGATAGATTTCGTTGTTTCTTACGACAAGTTATGTGACTTGTAACCGCACAGAACAACAAGTCAGTATGACTGATCGTGAATGACAGTAGGGTTAAATGATGGCAGAACAACTTGAAATGTTTACGCTTCCTAATCCTTGTCGAGGGTTGTGCCAAACTAATGCTCGTGGGTATTGCCTCGGCTGTTTTCGTAACCGGCAGGAACGTTTTGGATGGCAATCCTTTAGTGATACGCAAAAGCAGAATATCTTACGCCTTTGTCGCTTGCGTCGATATGCTGCACAGCAGTCGGTAGATAAATCCACCGAACCGACCCTGCAACAGGGTGAATTATTTTGAGTGGGTGGGCGGTACTGAATGACCTAATTGCGCGAGCGAACAATGCAGTCGCCAAAGTAGTCCAGCTAAACGAATAGAATCTGGTTGCTGGGAGTGTGAGAGGTCATTGCTTTGCTCAGCCAACTCTCTTAACACGGCATTAAGCTGCGAAGTCAGAACTCCACGTTCACTGATAATGGTATGTAATATTTCAAAGCAACGATCGCGTTTGCCCATCAATTGCTCTGATCCTGACTGCCAACTTCGCAGCTCCCAAACGATATGGGCGCTATTTTGTAAAACGACCCCCCAACGGAGTAGCCATAGCTTTGCTTGGTGATTTTGGCTACTTTTCAGCTGGTTGATATGATAATAAAGACTTGATTCATAATTATTTTGACTGGAACGAGGTCGAGAGCGAAGTTGATCCAGAAATCCCCGACGTAGGGCGCGGATATGGCGTAGACTTTTTCTGTCGTCTGAACTCGGGCGAATGAGTACAAAAGCGAGCCAAGCAAAAATCACCCCACATACTTTTGCAATGTCCCCATTGAGTACTGAGCCATAATCCCACGTTGGCGGATTGCTCACGGAGATAAACGATCCCATAAAGACCACAATTTGTCCCCATAACGGCGCGCGCTTAGGGAGGAGTAATTTAAATAATTGTAGCGTGATGATAATAGGGAACAGCACAATCAAAAATTGCCATAATTGGGTAATTTGAATCATGATCCCGAATTTCATTACGAAGCTAATAACGCAAAGAATCAATAACGTTTTTAAGAGAAGGGTCACACTAGCGGAGGGTGATGGGGCTGAAGAGTAAAGGACACAAGCGATAGCGGTTAGCGTTAATGCTGCCGGGCCCTGATCCCATTGCGTGTAAATTTGGAAAGAGCTACCGAGGACGATTGCGAAAAAAGTTCGCCCTGCACTTAATAGCGCTTCAGCACGATCAGATTCTAAGGCGAGAGCCGGGACTTTAGGGGGATGTAAGCGTTGCTCATGCTCAGCATTGTCCAGTAGCCTTATCCAACGTTGCACATCTACGTAAACCCAGCAAAAATAGCGAAGTCGATTGACAAAAGCGAGTTGGCGGTAGTTTCCTGACGCTGTTGGTGTCACGGTACTAAGAAGTTTAGCCAACTGATATTTATGGCAATTGGGCTGTTCGAGTGCGCTAAAGAGGGCATCGATCACTCGATAGAGTTCATCAGGCGCCTCTGGCCAATTTAATAGCATGCGCCGCAAACCTGACAGAATACCAGTTAAACGCAGTTGTTGATGTAAAACATAGTTTAATACACTATTTTGTCGTCGATAGCGATAATGGCTCCAGTAGGCCTGGATACGTAACAAATTCGTGGTCAGGATTTCGCCAATCATCGTTTCGTGAGCCGTGTGAGCATTATCAGCCGTCTCTTTATTTAAAAGTAAGCGAGCATGCTCAAGTAGACGAGCGTGCATCTGATGCAGAGTCTTCATCAATGCATCACCGTCTGAGGTGCTGGGCAGTAGCATCATCATGAAACCGGCACAGAGAATACCGGTAATAGCTTCACAAACACGGGCTTGTGCAATATCCCATAGCTGATTAATGTCAGTAATATTAACGGTACTAAAAGCAATTAAGGCTGCGGTGTAACCCGCTAATGAGAATGCATAGGCGACGTTGTTTTGGTGAAGATTAGCAATCCAGGTACAAAATGCGAGCCACGACGCAAAAGCAAAGGTAAATAGCCAAGGGTCATTCAGGGTATAACCAGCGATTAAGACCGCAGCGGCGGCTCCCACTAAGCTGCCGATAATACGGCCTAAACTTTTACTGATTGCCCCACCAATAGTAGGGAAACTGACGACCGCCGCAGACGTCATCGCCCAATAGGGCTCATCCAAATCGAGGCTGTAGGCAAAGCTCAGTGCTAAGCACATCGCTAGAGTATTACGCAGTGCATAACGCCATTGTGGTTGTGAGGCTCGCACCCAAGGTAGATTTTCCCATGCTAGCCACTGTAGAGACATCACTGTTTTTCCGGATGGATAATAATAGTACACGTCGTTCCCGCGACCAGTAGCTGTTGCTCCGGCAATTCGCTCAGTCTGATCCTGACAGGAACGCGTTGCGCAAGTCGAACCCAAGGTACTGTCGGTTTGACGTCTGGAACCAGACTACTATCCGAGTCGAGACTCTGATCGCTGATAGCTCGACCAATACTGTCGACAACGCCTTTTAACGAGCGGTTATCGCTATAGAGGGTTAGGGTCGCCGGTAAGCCTGGACGGATATTACGTAATTTGGTTTCTTCAAAATATCCCACCACGTAGAACGAGTGACTATCAACTAACGCAAATAAGGTCGATCCTGTATTAATATAATCCCCCTTACGCAAGTGAAAATTAGTCACCCAGCCATCCACTGGAGCAAAAACTTTAGTTTGTGAAAGATTCCATTCTGCTTGGTCAACATTAGCTTTTGCCGCAAGCCAGTTGGCTTTCATTGCATTGGCAGACTGGCGATAACTGTCTTGATCTTCGGCGGAAATAACATTGGTAGAAAGCTGAGCACGGCGGGTGGACTCGTGTTCGGCCTTCAGTAAATCAGCGTCGCTTTTTGCCAGCTGTGCTTGGGCATTTTCTAATGCTATTTGGTAAGGGCGGGGATCTAAGGCCAATAATAAATCACCGCGATGCACATATTGGTTATCCTTAATCGGCACGTCGAGTAAACGTCCCTCTACTTCAGAAGCGACTTTCACCATTTCAGCATGGACTTTTCCATCACGTGTCCAGGGAGATTGCATATAATAATTCCACATCCACCATGCAGCTAACACAGCAATGGCAAAAGTGAATAATGTAGAGAAATACCTAAGGGCATTAAATTTCATGTTAGTTATCCATCTTACTAGCTAAGAATTGCCATAGATGCCGTGACACAAAGAAAAAAGAGTGAGAGGTCCAGTAAGGTGGGGTGCCATACTTGGCCGGAATAAATTTTATGTCTGATGAGTGGGTGGATGGCGAGCCAAAAAAAGAAACCCAGCAATACCGATTTAAAGATAGGTGGAAAAAATAGCATGTCGCCCACAACGAGATCTGTTAACGCTGAGGAGAGAGGAAATTGTGACGAATGCATTATTTAATCCTATTGGGCTATACAACTCTTAAACAAATCAACTTTTTAACCGATACTTATTTGTAATTCCGTGATGGAAAACGGAAAATAGTCTAAAACTAGCTAAACTACTTAGCAAACTAATTATAGGTAAAATTATGGAATCTTCATTGGGGACAGATCTTGCAAGACTCGTGCGTTTATGGCGAGCGATTATCGACAACCGCCTAAAACCTCTGGGACTGACTCAGACCCTTTGGGTAACACTGCATAACATACACCAGTTACCGGCTGAACAATCACAAATTCAGCTGGCAAAAGCGATAGGTATTGAACAACCGTCATTAGTTAGAACCCTTGATCAATTAGAGCATAAAGGATTAATTGTTCGGACCGCATGTCCAGATGACCGTCGCGCCAAACGTATTTCACTGACTGAACAGGCAGCTCCGATTATCGAGCAATTAGAGACAGTGATTAAACAAAGTCGAGTCGATATCTTAAACGGGCTTTCTGAACAAGAACGGCAACAATTGAAGAGTTTAATTGCACGTTTAGAAGTGAATATTGTCGAAATTCAAAAAAATGAGTTGAAAGGTTAAAATTTCAACACTAATTATTAGAGCGAATCATCGGCATTACAGCATCTCAGCGCCTGAACCTCGTATCGCAAACACAAAAAACCCCTCTTAAGAGGGGCTTTCTAACACTAAGGTTCACGTTATTTTAGCGACGTGGCGAAACAGTGACTTGGCTACCATTGGTGGCAAGTGCAACACGTTGTCCTGCTGAGTAGCGTGTCGCGCCTTGTTTTTGTACAACCATGATGGTGTTGCCATCATCTTTACGAATTTCTAGCTCAACACCATTGGATGTATTAAGTTCGCTCTGCACACCTTGCCCTGCTACGCCACCAAGAATAGCACCGCCAGCGGTAGCAAGACTTCTTCCTGCGCCGCCACCAATAGTATTCCCTAAGAAACCGCCTAACACTGCACCGCCAATGGCACCCAAGGCGCTGGTATCATCACCACCTTGAATTTTGACAGGACGTGCGGAAATAACGGTACCGTAAGTGACGTTTTGTACTTGTTTGGCTTCACTAGCCGAGTAAACATCGCCAGAAAGAGAATTGTCGTTAACACATCCTGTTAAGGTCGTAGCAACAGTCATTACTGCTGCAATAGTTGAGAACCGTTTTAACATTTGAAACTCCTTTCAATATTGAGTGCATTATCAACCATGCAGGCATTAGAAATCATAGTAAGTGTAGTACAATCTTGTATGAAAATACTAGCGAAGCTAAAGAGCCTAAGTTTAACGACTCTATATTAACGGTAACTCAATATCTTTCATTGATTTTGCGTAAATGGGGCATTGTCAAATACATCGGCCTACTTTTAGGGGAGTGGATACATGCAAACAGGACGCTATATTGGCGTGATGTCGGGAACAAGTTTGGATGGAATAGATGTTATTGTCGCGGCAATAGACCAGAATATTGTGGCGTTACAAGCAAGTTATTGTCATCCGATGCCATTGGAGATTCGCCAGCAAATTCTAAGTATTAATCAAGGACAGTCTGTGACACTGTCACAAATAGGTCGTTTAGATACGCGATTAGGTCGTTTATTTAGCGAGGCTATTTTACAATTGATGACGCAAGAAGGGCTCTCTGCCCGCGATATTGTTGCCATTGGATGTCATGGCCAAACCGTCTGGCATGAGCCTCAAGGTGATGCGCCATTTAGTATGCAGCTTGGTGACAATAACATCATTGCCACCCAAACAGGCATTACCGTGGTGGGCGATTTTCGCCGCCGCGATATGTCACTGGGTGGGCAAGGAGCCCCTCTCGTTCCGGCTTTTCACCGTGCTTTACTGACCCATCCGACTGAACGGCGAGTTGTCTTAAATATTGGGGGTATTGCAAATATCTCCTTATTGTCTCCGGGAGAAATGGTCAAAGGCTTTGATACCGGACCGGGTAATATTTTGATGGATGCTTGGATTTGGCATCAACAACAACAGCCTTATGATAAAGAAGGGCAATGGGCGAGTACCGGGCAAGTCGATTCGGTATTGCTCAGTGCAATGCTTGATGATCCGTGGTTCAAGCGTCCTGTTCCCAAAAGCACCGGGCGTGAGTATTTCAACTTTGCTTGGATCGAAAATAAGCTGTCAGCATTCCCACCGATCCCGCCAGAAAATGTACAAGCCACACTATTGGCCTTAACCGCTATCAGTGTGACGGATTTGATCAAGCAGCAGGGACACTGGGATCGTTTACTGGTGTGTGGAGGGGGAGGACATAACAAAGCGCTTATGCAAAAAATAGCGGCATTACTCCCCTCTACTCATGTTGCACTCACTGATGAAGTCGGTATAAGTAGTGATGATATGGAAGCATTGGCCTTTTCCTGGTTAGCATATCGAACAGTATCAGGATTACCAGGTAATCTGCCGGCAGTGACAGGCGCAAAAGATTTCACGGTGCTAGGGGCAATCTTCCCAGCAAATACACTAAGTACCCGTTAACGTTCTTAATGATACACAGATGAGCTAACTCCCCATGAGCCAAGAAACTGAACACTTTGCGAAACTCACAGAAATACGCCGTGAATATACCCTTGGTGGATTACGGCGTGAAAATCTGCCTGATACCCCAATCATGTTATTTAACCAATGGTTACAACAGGCATGCGATGCTCAATTGCCTGATCCGACGGCAATGTGTGTCGCCACGGTAGACCAACAAGGTCAGCCTTATCAACGGATTGTTTTACTTAAACATTTCGACGAAAAAAGTATGAGTTTCTATACCAATTTAGGCAGTCGTAAGGCCCAACATCTGCAAGAAAATAACCGTATTTCCCTGCATTTCCCTTGGTATTTTCTCGATCGACAAGTCATGGTTATAGGGCGTGCGGAAAAACTCCCTGTTTCACAAGTGCTGACCTATTTCCATTCCCGGCCTTTTGAGAGTCAAATTGGGGCGTGGGTATCGAAACAATCGAGCCGTATTTCTGGACGCAGTTGTTTAGAGACCGCCTTTAGGGAAATGAAAGAAAAATATCAGCAAGGTGAGGTGCCACTACCCAGTTTTTGGGGAGGTTATCGAGTCAACATCGACGCCATGGAGTTTTGGCAAGGCGGAAAACATCGTCTACACGACCGTTTTATCTACCAAAAACAGGACGATTGCTGGAAAATTGATCGTCTTGCGCCATAACGCATAAATTATTGTGTTCAAAGCTGGAACCTTTATGCATAGCGAATTATTCTATGGCGCTTACTTTATCCGCCGGTGGCGGAAACTGTGTACCAGTTTAGGTGCAGACTGTTCAACGTGGAGTCATTAATGACCAGTAGTAACCTTATCCAACAATTGCAAGAAAGAGGGCTGATCGCCCAGGTAACGGATGAAAAGGCGTTATCAGAGCGACTGGCACAAGGGCCTATTGCACTGTATTGCGGCTTCGATCCTACCGCTGATAGCTTGCATCTGGGGCATTTGGTGCCGCTGCTTTGTCTAAAACGCTTCCAAGATGCGGGACATAAACCTGTCGCATTGGTGGGTGGAGCCACTGGCTTAATTGGTGACCCAAGTTTTAAAGCTGCCGAACGAAAATTAAATACTGAAGAGACTGTCCAAGAGTGGGTTGAAAAAATTCGCCGTCAAGTTTCTCCGTTCCTTAATTTCGAGTGCGGCGAAAATAGTGCGATTGCCGCCAACAACTATGATTGGTTTGGTGGGATGAATGTTTTAACCTTCCTACGTGATATTGGCAAACATTTCTCAGTTAACCAAATGATTAATAAGGAAGCCGTAAAACAGCGCCTTAACCGTGAAGATCAAGGGATCTCCTACACTGAGTTTTCTTATAATTTGCTGCAAGGTTATGACTTTGCCTGCTTAAACAAGCAATATGGCGTAGCGCTGCAAATTGGTGGCTCTGATCAATGGGGTAATATTACTTCAGGGATTGACTTAACACGTAGAATGCACCAAAACCAAGTCTTTGGTCTTACCGTTCCTCTAATCACTAAATCCGATGGGACTAAATTTGGTAAGACTGAAGGGGGTGCCGTTTGGTTAGATCCGGTTAAAACCAGTCCTTATAAATTCTACCAATTCTGGATCAATACGGCTGATGCAGATGTATATCGCTTTTTGAAATTCTTTACCTTTATGAGTATCGAAGCAATCAATGCATTGGAAGTGGAAGATCAACAGAGCGGCAAAGCGCCACGTGCACAATATGTCTTGGCTGAAGAAGTGACGCGAATGGTTCACGGCGAAGCCGGGCTAGAAGCTGCTAGACGTATTACCCAAAGTTTATTTGCAGGAACACTCAGCGACCTGACTGCCAGTGATTTTGCACAATTAGCTCAAGATGGCATGCCAACGATTACGCTCACCGACGAGGCAGACTTGCAACAAGCGCTGGTGGCGGCTGAATTAGTGCCTTCTCGAGGCCAAGCCCGCACTATGATTAATTCTAAAGCCGTTTCAATCAATGGCGAAAAGCAAGATGATGCCGAATATCGCTTTACTGAGAGTGATAAACTACATGGTCGATTTACCTTATTGCGTCGTGGAAAAAAACACTATTGCTTGATTGATTGGGCATAGTCAGCAGTTAAAGGCCGGAAACGGCCTTTTTTTATTTATAATAATAGACATGCAAACATGAAAAATATCTTAGCAATACAATCACATGTAGTTTATGGTCATGCCGGCAATGCAGCAGCGGAATTCCCTATGCGACGGATGGGGGCTAATGTATGGCCGTTAAATACGGTGCAATTCTCTAATCATACCCAGTATGGGCACTGGGCCGGTACAGTTATGCCAGCTGAACACCTGACTGACATCGTGCAAGGTATTGCCGCAATCGATCGCCTTAAGACCTGTGATGCAGTATTAAGTGGCTATTTAGGGTCCGCAGAGCAGGGTGAAAAAATCGTTGAGATCGTCAAACAGGTTAAAGCGGCTAACCCTGCGGCATGGTACTTTTGCGATCCCGTGATGGGACACCCGGAGAAAGGATGCATTGTCGCACCAGGCGTTGCCGAGTTCCATTGTCACGTTTCACTGCCTGCCAGTGATATTGTTGCCCCGAACCTATTAGAATTAGAAATGCTCAGTGGGCGAGTGATCAATAATATTCATGAAGCCATTGATGCGAGTCGCGCACTCATTGAAAAAGGGCCGAAAGTCGTCTTGGTTAAGCATCTATCTCGTGCGGGGTTACGCAGCGATCAATTTGAGATGCTGTTAGTAACTGAGCAGCAAGCATTGCATATTCAACGTCCTTTGATCGATTTTGGTGTAAGGCAACCTGTTGGCGTGGGTGATCTGACCAGTGGCCTTTTATTGGTTAATCTTCTTCACGGTCATTCATATCAAGACTCACTTGAGCATATTACTGCTGCGGTATATGGCGTGATGCTAAAAACCCACAGCATGGGAGAATACGAATTACAGTTAGTGGCTGCTCAAGATGAAATTGCTACGCCGACTCATCATTTTGCTGCAATATCTATGGATAGTATTTAATAGAACTGTGAACTTTATCCCAAGGATAGGCGTTATAGTCCCTAAGCTGTGACACATATCTGCCTATCTTTGGGAAATATCTCCTAGACTCTTCCTTACCTTACTACTCAAGGAAGAGTGACGATTATGTTTAATTTTTTGCAGCAAAAACGCCTCCCTACGCTTGATCTTCCCGTTAGTACACGACGTAAAATGTGGTGTAAACCCTTCTTACACTCTTATCTCGTCGTTTTTATCTGTTATATGACCATGTATCTCATTCGTAAAAATTTTAATATTGCACAAAATGATATGGTCACGACATACGGCTTAAGTCTGACGCAATTAGGATTAATAGGATTAGGTTTTTCAATTACCTATGGTGTAGGGAAAACGCTACTCTCTTATTATGCTGATGGAAAGAACACCAAACAATTTCTACCCTTGATGTTAATTTTATCAGCCCTGTGCATGTTAGGGTTTAGTGCGAGTATGGGGTCAGGCTCAGTGGCATTGTGGTTAATGGTTGCTTGCTATTCGCTGAGTGGTTTTTTCCAAAGTACCGGCGGATCATGCAGTTATTCAACCATTACCAAATGGACACCTCGATCTAAACGGGGGACTTTTCTCGGCTTATGGAATATTTCACATAATCTGGGAGGAGCCGGTGCCGCAGGGGTAGCCTTATTCGGTGCCCACTACTTTTTCAACGATCACGTCATTGGAATGTTTGTTTTCCCCTCGATCATAGCATTGATTGTTGGGTTAATAGGGTTAAGGTTCGGTAACGACTCTCCAGAAGCCTATGGCCTAGGAAATGCTGAGGAGTTATTTGATGAGCCTCAAAGTGAGGAAGATGAAGAGACCGAGAACGATTCGCTGACCAAATGGCAGATCTTTGTCACTTACGTCTTAAAAAACAAAGTTATTTGGTTATTATGCTTCGCCAATGTCTTTCTCTATATTGTTCGTATTGGTATTGATCAGTGGTCAACGGTTTATGCCTATACCGAGCTGAAGCTCTCAAAGGAAGTTGCTGTACAGGGATTTACGTTATTTGAAACAGGGGCGTTAGTTGGAACGTTATTATGGGGGTATCTCTCAGATTTAGCTCGTGGTCGCAGAGCGTTAGTGGCTTGTATTGCACTTGTTTTTATTATTATCACTCTTGGCATTTACCAAAAAGCGACCGAGCAATGGGTGTACTTAACATCCTTATTTTTCTTAGGGTTTATGGTTTTCGGTCCGCAATTACTTATCGGTGTGACAGCCGTTGGCTTTGTCCCTAAAAGAGCAATCAGTGCAGCGGACGGGATTAAAGGAACCTTTGCTTATCTTATTGGTGATAGCTTTGCGAAACTGGGATTGGGGATGATTGCAGACGGTCACTCTATTTTTGGTATGACAGGATGGGCGGGGACCTTTGCGGCACTTGATGCAGCGGCGATAAGTTGTATTACCATTATGGCGGTGGTGGCTATTTTAGAAGAGAAGAAAATTCGTAGTATAGCAAAACGTGCAGTCAAACCTTAAAAAAAACCCGTCAGAAGACGGGTTTGTAAGATTAGTGGGTTTCTTTACGCGTCATACGTTGTAACAACGGTGAAAGTAATGACATCACTACCGCAATGATCAAGGTGAATTGACCTATTTGCATAAACACATGACTATAGATAAGCAGTGATTGAATCGGATCCACCACATTATCGGGAACCGCCATACGGTTAGCAACCTTACCGGCAATCATCGCGGCGCCAGCGGTTGTTAGGAACCATGACCCCATAATAAAGCCCATTAGGCGTTGTGGAACCAACTGTGCAACCATTGCTAGACCCAGTCCAGAAATCATCAGTTCGCCGACACTTTGTAACGCATAACTTAAAACAAGCCAATAGACGGAGACAGTGCCTTGTGCCGAGGCTAAGTTTGCTCCCAAGGGTAGCACGAGAAATGCCGCAGAGCTCAGTAACATGCCGATAGAAAATTTATACGGCATCGGCAAACGATCACCTAATTTATTATAAATGATTGCCAATAGCGGGCTTGCCAACATAATCCAGAAAGGATTCAGTGCTTGAAACTGCTCTGGTTGGACAGTAAAGCCGAATAATTGATGCTCTACATTATGAATAGCAAAAAAGTTTAATGACGTTGGCATCTGCATATATAGGACGAAAAAAACGATAGCCTCTAACATCATCAGAAAGGCCACAATCATCTTCCGACGCTCGGAACCTTTAAGCTGTAAGGTTTCTTTTAAAAACACCAATAGAATACCGACAGCAATTACCCCAAGCGTAATACGTGCAATATTTTGGTGGTGCAGTAGCCAAGTAGCAAGGCTCACCAAGACGACCACGCCGACGAGGGTCATCAAGAACTTATTCCACTGTAGAGGCGCAAAATCTGGCTTTGAACCGTAGTTTTTTACCATGCCTTGGCAGAAAAGGAAGTTTAATAAGGTGATAACTAAACCGACCACAGAGAGTGAAAAGGCGGCGCTCCACCCATAATGGGCAGCCAGTACAGGCGTTAACATCATGGATACCAGAGAGCCAATATTGATCGACATGTAAAACATCGTGAAAGCCCCATCGATTCGGGGATCATCTTTCTCATAACAGGTCGATAATAGTGATGACGGGTTGGCCTTAAAAAGTCCACTACCGACGGCAATAGTCCCCATTCCGATATAAACAAGTGGGATATTATGACCAGAGAACGCAATTAGGCTATAACCTATAGCTAACACGATAACCCCGAGTGTTAGCACGCGTTTAGTGCCTAGCACTTTATCACCCAGCCAGCCACCGATGGCCACCATTCCATAAACTAGTGCGCTAAAAGAGGAGAAAAGGGTGATCGAGTCGGACTCCGACATACCAAGTTGTTTGACAAGGTAGACGGCCATGATGGCTTGTAAGCCATAGAATCCGAAACGTTCCCAAAGTTCAATCGAAAAAATTAGGTAGAAGGCTTTAGGTTGTTTGAAAACGTTCAAACTTACCTGCTCATTTATTTTATGTTGTTTGTTTGTCGTAGACACATAAACCTCGGTGCTGCTAAATCTTAAATGGCTAGGTATTGCATAATCCAGCAATAGAGAGCCAAAAGAGTGGTTATTGTAAAAAGAAGGGGGGTAATGTGTCGGAATATTCCAGTCAGAGCAAGAAGTTTTTCTTATATGGTTAAAGAGTGGTCTACTAGCGATAAGAAATGTGATAGAGATTAATATCACATGAATATGCTGTGACAGTCATCGCTAGTAGAATTTCGTATTATTCAGTTTTATCTTTATATTCACAAAGATCTTCGATGAGACAGGAACCGCAACGTGGCTTACGGGCAATGCAGGTATAACGGCCATGTAAAATAAACCAATGATGACAATTTACTTTAAATGCCGCAGGGACGACGCTGAGTAACTTCTGTTCAACAATATCGACGTTCTTACCTGGTGCAAATTTTGTACGATTCGCGACACGAAAAATATGAGTATCGACTGCAATTGTTGGCCAACCAAAGGCGGTATTTAACACAACATTTGCGGTTTTGCGTCCAACGCCGGGTAAGGCTTCTAAGGCCTCCCGATTTTCGGGAACGCATCCTTGATGTTTTTCAACCAAAAGCTGACAGGTTTTGATGACGTTAATTGCTTTTGTATTAAACAAACCGATAGTTCTAATATGTTGTTTCACGCCATCTACCCCAAGGGCAAGCATTGCCTCTGGGGTCGGGGCCTCGGCAAAAAGGCCGACGGTAGCTTTATTGACGCTAACATCGGTAGCTTGTGCCGAAAGTAAAACGGCAATAAGCAGTTCAAAAGGGGAACGGAAAACTAACTCGGTCGTGGGATGGGGCTCGTGATCACGAAGACGTGTTAATATTTCCAAACGTTTAACTTTGTTCATCCCGCTTGTCCTACGGAGTGATCATCTGCCAGTTGAGACGCTTTAGTCGCTTTACGCACGCTTGCCTGACGGGTACGTTGGTCAATTAAATATTTAGCCGCCAGTAACATCCCCAAACCGATAAAGGCGCCCGGAGGAAGCATGGCTAAAAGCATAGGGGAGTCGAAATGGAAAACTTCAATACGCAACACTTTTGCCCAAGGGCCAAGTAGCTGATCAGCACCATTAAAAATTGTGCCATTACCAATAATTTCTCGAATAGAACCAAGGGTTACCATTGCACAGGTTGCGCCCATACCGATAGCAAAGCCATCTAATGCTGAGAGTCCGACGTTCGCCCGTGAGGCAACAGCTTCTGCACGACCAACGACAATACAGTTCGTCACAATCAGAGGAATAAAAATACCTAATGATTGATAAAGGCCGTGAGCGTAGGCATTGATCAATTGCTGAACGCAACTGACTACCGAAGCGATAATCATCACATAAATCGGTATACGGATCTCTGAAGGCATCCAACGACGGGAGAGAGAGATCGCGCTATTGGTAAGTGTTAGCACAAGGGTCGTAGCTAATCCTAGTCCGAGTGCATTGGTCGCGGTAGACGTTACCGCTAATAAGGGACACAGCCCTAACAGTTGTACCAGGGATGAGTTATTTTTCCATAACCCACCGACCAGGAGTTCTTTTGCTTCACTCATGGTGTTGTTCCCCCACATTTTGGAAGTGTATTAATTTTTGGACGTAGCTCTGCAATAAACAACGTTGTCCGTTTAGTCTGATTAACCACTGCGCGTGGTGTAATTGTAGCACCGGTGAACTGATCGAAATCACCGCCATCTTTTTTAACTGCAAAATGACTATCTTGAGGGCCGTGAATTTTAACGCCGGAAAAATGGGTGATCCAGTCTGAAATACGTAACTCAATCTTATCCCCTAAACCTGGTGTTTCATGGTGTTCCGTCACGCGTACCCCAAGTACCGTCCCAGAAAAATCAGCCCCGACTAACATTTTAATCGCGCCAGAATAGCCATCTGGCGCGATAGTTTCAATTGCGCCAGCAATAGGTTGTCCCGCTTTACGAGCAACATAGAAGGGGTGATGCTGATCGTCACCTAAAACGGGATTTGTGACCCAGTAACATTCCTTTTGTAGATTATTATCGTACAACGTCGGCGGAACGACTTGGTCTAGTAATATTTTTTCTTGAATAGCCATCTGTTTTTCGACAGTAGGCTTAGTCACTTCATTGACTAATGCGGTGACTCCTGTCGTTACTGCGGCAAAGATCGCTAGAATTACCCCATTTTTACGGATAGTTTCAATCATGCCTTACTCCTTATTATGGCCGTAAACAGCGGGTTGCGTATAATAATCGATCAACGGCACACAAATATTGGCGAGTAACACGGCAAAAGCGACACCATCAGGATAGCCTCCAAAACTACGGATTAGCCAGACTAAACACCCAATTAATGCGCCATAAATAAGACGTCCACGGTCAGTGGTAGAGGCAGATATCGGATCGGTGGCGATAAAGAATGCGCCAAGCATTGTTGCACCAGAAAATAGGTGGATTACTGGTGACACCAAGCTGTTCGGTGAGAAATACCATCCTACACAGGCACAAAGAGCAAGTGAAAGTAAAAAGCTTACAGGAATATGCCAGCGAATAGTGTTAGTCGCTAATAAGTAAAGTCCACCAAGAAGAAAACCGATATTGATCCATTGCCACCCTTGTCCTGCAATGACGCCATGATAAATAGGTTGTGCGAGAAGATCTTGGGCAGAATGACCCGCACGTAATCCAGTTTTAAAAGTATCAAGCGGGGTGGCCTGACTTACGCCATCGACACCTATTTGTAGCTGTTGAAGGCTTAGCCCAGCCGTGTTATGGCCAGTAAAAATCATTTGCCAAGTTTGAGCAAAATCCAATGTCGAATGTTGCAGCGCCTCCGGGGGTAACCAGCTTGTCATCTGTACTGGGAAAGAAATCAGTAAAACGACATAGCCGACCATCGCCGGGTTAAACGGGTTTTGACCTAATCCACCGTATAATTGCTTAGCGAAAATCATACAAAAAGCGGTACCGATGACAATGACCCACCACGGTGCCAAAGAGGGAATACTCACCCCTAATAACAGAGCGGTAAGTAATGCCGAATTATCAGCAAGTGTCGGTAGAATAGGTTTTTTTCGCAGGTATAGAACGCCTGCTTCACATCCCCATGCGACTAAGATAGCCACACCGATTTGGATGAGATTTCCCCAGCCGAAGTAGTACCATTGCGCAATAACGCCAGGAATAGCAGCAAGCAAAACTAGGGTCATAATACGATTTGTACTACGACGATTATGTGTGTAGGGAGAGCTAGCGATGCGAAATGCCATTTATTCCTCTGATACCGATGTCGGGTGTAATGTCTGAGTAGGGGGTTGCGTTGTTGTAGTGGCCTGTGCTTCACGTTTTGCTTTCGCACGGGCAATGGCTGCGGCGACTGCGGCTTTACGCGGATCGGCTTGTGGCTCAACGGTAGCGTCCTGAGTCAGGTCTTCACTGCTTTGTGCTTCACGTTTTGCCTTCGCACGGGCAATGGCTGCGGCGACCGCGGCTTTACGTGGATCGGTTTGCGGCTCAACGGTAGCGTCCTGAGTCGGGTCTTCGCTGCTTTGTGCTTCACGTTTTGCCTTCGCACGGGCAATGGCTGCGGCGACTGCAGCTTTACGTGGATCGGCTTGTGGCTCAACGCTAGCGTCCTGAGTCGGGTCTTCGCTGCTTTGTGCATCACGTTTTGCTTTCGCACGGGCAACGGCTGCGGCGACCGCGGCCTTACGTGGGTCGGCTTCTGAAGAAGGTAAAGGCTCTACTACAGCATTGACACCAACACTGTTAGCATTTAGCTGGCTATCATAATCATCCGCAGTAATGAATGTTTCCTCTAATACCGATTGGCTTTGTGCCTTTTTTGCTTTGGCGCGAGCTATCGCCGCCGCTACCGCAGCATGACGTGAATCTTCTTCAAGATTAACCGCCTGCTGTTCGGCTTGATATGCTTTCGCTTGTGCTTTACGTGCCGCACGCTGTGCAATCACTGCACGGTTATCGGGGGCTTCAGCAGTGGTAAGCGATGTCTTTTCGGTAGCGGGAGCCTGACGAGCTTTAACACGTTCTAACGCGGCATTAACCTGCTCTTTTTCCGCATGAGTCACCCGCGCCTTAGCGGCGGCGTGGCGAGCTTCACGGGCAAGTTTTTCTTTCTCTAAGCGAGCCTGACGTGCTTCAAAACGTGCTTTGGCTTCTTGTGTACGTTGGGCTTCAATATCGATCGCTAATAACTCGGCTTTTTCTTGTCGATAATATTGAACAAGAGGAATATTACTAGGGCAGACATAAGCACAGGCACCGCATTCTATACAGTCATTTAAATGATATGCACGGGCTTTTTCATGATCGCCTCCTTGGCAATACCAATAAAGTTGCTGCGGTAGTAGACCGGCTGGGCAAGCGTCTGCACAAGCACTACAGCGGATACATCCTTGCTCTTCTTCAGGTTGTCCCATCTCGTGACGACTAGGGGCGAGGAGACAGTTAGAAATTTTAACGATCGGAACATTCAAGGCAGGCAGCGTAAAGCCCATTAAGGGGCCGCCCATAATAACCATCTGATCAGCTTCTGGTTGGAAACCTGCAAAGTTTAGAAGATGTTCAACGGAGGTTCCCAAACGACCCCATACATTGCGTGGATCGCTGAGTGCCTCGCCAGTCAACGTGACAACACGTTCTGTTAATGCTTCACCGTCAATGACTGCACGCTTTACCGCAAAGGCCGTCCCAACATTCTGCATCAGGACACCAATATCCGATGAACGTCCCCCTCTAGGCACCTCGCGACCCGTTAGGATTTTGGTTAACTGCTTCGCTCCCCCTGACGGATATTTAGTCGGGATCACACGTAGAATTATATCACTGGCACGATTAAGCGCTGCAGTTAAGGCGTTAATGGCTTCTGGCTTATTGTCTTCAATACCAATAATGACTTTTTCAGCTTGTAATAACCAACCTAAGATGCGCGAACCTTCAATGACTTCTTCAGCATAATCTTGCATGAGCCGGTCATCAGCGGTGATGTAAGGCTCACACTCTGCACCATTAATGATTAGCGTATTCACGCCGGATAGTGCACTACGCACTTTTGTCGCAGTAGGAAATCCCGCTCCCCCCAAACCGGCTACGCCAGCTTGATGAATACGCTCGACAATATGCTGACGCTCATAGTCTTGATAAGCAGATATCGCTGGCATTTTCTGCCATTCATCAAGGCCGTCTGACTGAATAAAAATAGAAATTTCAGGGAGTGCCGAAGGATGGGCGGTAATATGCGGAGCAATTGCGGTGACGGTACCCGAGGTAGGAGCATGGATAGGTAACATTTTGTCTTGACCAAAGGTCAAAGGTTGCCCGCGCAATACCTTATCACCCACCGAAACTAAAATCTCACCTTCATGACCAATATGCTGTTTTAAAGGTAAGACAAATTGCTCAGGGAGAGGAACCTGAGTTAAGGGGGTGCCAGACGATTGAGACTTCATTTCTGGTGGATGAATACCGCCCTTAAAATCCCAAATTGGCTCGCGGCGTAAACGTGAAAAAAGTTTAAACATGATTATCAACCGGTATCACTCGGACAGGGATCGTATGTAAATCCCACTTCCAATTATCCTGAGTCGTTGGTACTGGACGCATTTCAATGCAATCAGTAGGACAAGGTGCAACACACAGATCGCACCCTGTGCAGAGATCGGTAATGACCGTATGCATCGCACGGGTTGCGCCGACAATGGCATCAACGGGGCAGGCTTGGATACATTTAGTACAGCCTATACAATTACTTTCATCAATCCACGCAATCTGTTTAACAGGTTGCTTCGCGTTTATATCGCCATCAATCGGTTGAGGATCAACGTTTAATAGCTGTGCTATACGAAGCATTGTCTGCTCGCCGCCTGGGGCGCATTTATTGATTAACTCGCCTTGGTTACCGACAGCCTCTGCATAAGGTTTACACCCCGGATAGCCGCACTGACCACATTGACTTTGAGGGAGTAGTTCATCAATTTGTTCAACAATCGGATCTTCTTCAACGTTGAAGCGTCGAGAGGCATAGCCTAACAAGCTCCCAAATCCTAGTCCTAATAAACTGAGTGCGACGATCGCGATACAAATAGCCGTAATCAAAACTTCACCAATCCTGTAAAGCCCATAAATGCCAATGCCATTAACCCTGCGGTGACGAGTGCTATGGACGAACCTTTAAAGGGTGCAGGAACATTGGCCAACACCAGTCGCTCACGAATCCCCGCAAACAGGACCATTACCACAGAAAAACCGAGAGAGGCGCTAAAGCCGTAAACCGCGGCTTGTAGAAAGCTATGATGCAAATTAACGCTCAGTAACGGCACCCCAAGAACGGCACAGTTTGTGGTGATTAATGGCAGGAAGATCCCTAATAACCGATACAGAGAAGGGCTCGTCTTACGCACTACCATTTCAGTAAATTGAACCGTGACGGCAATCACTAAGATATAAGCGAGTGTCCGCAGGTAAACTAAATCCAGTGGGACTAAAATGAGATGATTGACCAACCAAGCGCAAATCGAGGCAAGAGTAATCACGAAGGTCGTTGCCATCCCCATGCCGATTGCCGTCTCAAGTTTTTTTGAAACACCCATAAACGGGCAAAGCCCTAGAAATTTTACTAGCACGAAGTTGTTAACGAAAACAGTGCCAATAAATAAAAGTAGATAATCAGTCATGTATTTGCCATTAGATGAGATCCCCCTACATTATCTGAAAATATAGGGAGTATCTCAATGCAGGAACTTAAATATCACCGCAGGTAGCACTGAGTATTAAATCAGGTTAAAAAGTAACCATCTCATCCTGCTCGTTGTGCGACTTTTTGTTTGAGGGCCTGTTTTTCTTGCTGGGAAAGAAAAGCCATATACAGCCCGTTCTCTTGTGCTTGACCAATCTCTTCGGCAGTCAACCCCGCAGCAGGAGCGGCAATCTCATATTCATGGGCAAGCTCAATACCCTGAACGGCGGGATCATCAGTATTCAACGAGGCCATAACACCGTGTTGTAAAAATTGTTTTAAAGGATGCTGGCGAAGATCGCCAACGGTACTGGTTTGAATATTAGACGTCAGACAGGACTCAATACCGATACCGTGCTCAGCCAGATAATCCATTAATGCAGGATCGTTAACGGCCTTGACACCATGTCCGATTCGTTCAGCACCTAAGTGTTGAATGGCCTGCCAAATACTTTCAGGACCGGCGGCTTCACCGGCATGGACGGTGATATGTAATCCGGCATCGCGCGCGCGCGCGAAATGTTGCATAAAGCGATCACCGGGATATCCCAGTTCGTCACCGGCAAGATCGACGGCCACGATATTATCGCGATGCGCTAAGATCCCAGCAAGTTCTTGTTCACAGGCTTTTTCACCAAAAGTTCTGCTCATAATTCCAATCAGTTTGGCACTTACGCCAAAATCGCGACAACCGGCCTGCACACCATCGATCACTGCCTCAACAACCCCCGCGACGGGTAATTGATGAGTCATCGCCATATAACCGGGTGAAAAACGTAATTCTGTATAATCTATCCCTGCACGCAAAGCATCTTCGATATTTTCATAAGCAACGCGTCGACAGGCATTGAGGTCACCTAACACTTTTACTCCCCAGTCAAGTTTTTGCAAAAAGCTGACTAAATCAGGTTCATTTGACATCACTTGCACATAGGGGCGTAAGCTATCGAGCGTATCAGCAGGCAATCCACAATTAAATGCACGCCCTAAATCGAGAATAGTGCTCGCACGAATATTGCCGTCTAGATGACGGTGAATATCGGTAAGGGGAAGTTGGGTATTAATCATGGTCGACTCTTTATCATTATTAAGGGCTGCATAGTATAAAAACATCATCCGGTTTTATGCCAACGTTTTAATGTTCTATTCAGGGCTTTTCAATAAATGAAGTGAAATTCGTATTTTCGATAAGTAAATTAGATTGAATGGATAAAATATATAGTTAGAATAATAACCGTAGACGTCCAATTGAGAGGTGATGAATATGATGACTGAATTTCTTCGACTCGCGAACGATGAAACATTGTCCCTATTACGAGAAACGCATTGGTATCATCAAGGTCAGCCCTCCGTCAAAGAGTGGCAAATCGTTGATGGGCACGGCCATGTCACCGGAGCAGTTACCCTGCAGGATCGGATGAATTTACGTCGTTCTTACAGTGGTGATTACCGACTGACACAACGCAATTGTGAGGGTGAGATTGTTGTAGATCGCCTTATTAACCTTGTTTAACCGCTTTGTCTCATTGCCTTCCATGCTTCCTTATCTTGTCTGCGGGATGATGGCATGACATGATGGCTCTTCACGCTTATCCTAATTCTCTTTCGGCAATGGATTGTCGGTTAATTTGATGAATTTTCCTTATCAATCCATCTTAATCGAGGGCAGCTATTGTGCGTGCTAGGTAATGCCAAGGCGTAAGGGTAGGGAAATGAGAAATATCATCTTAACATCAGTCAGGATGATAGCTGTCTTGTCGTCGTTAATGATCAGAATTTATCACGAGTGATTAATAAGGTATTCATTCACCGAAATGAGTACCGTTACTGACTTTGCTATAACATGGAGAAAAACTATGAAGCAACGAGCCTTGCTAACTGTGTCGCTAAATTGTGTGGTGTTAGTGGCACTAACGGGCTGTTCATCTTCGCCTACAAAGACAGCGCAACAACGGAATATTGGAATGGCTAATCCTGCTTCCGTCTATTGCTTAGCGCAAAAAGGACGTCTTGATAGTGTCAGTACTACGCTTGGAGTGAGCAGCTTCTGCACGTTACCGAATGGAGAACGTATAGAAGAGTGGGCGTTATTCCATCGTGATCATCCACAACAATAGTTTACTGATAATAAAAACCCCACGAAAGTGGGGTTTTACGTTTAGTTCAGCGTTATTATTGACTGCTGTCCGTCGTGAGGTATTGCTCGATAAATTTTTCTAGCGTCATTTTATCGTCATTTACCGTGACTTGTCCTGCGCTATATTGGAGAGCCGTGCTGATATCGTCGGCATTGGTGGTAGCAAGATGGTAACTCTCACCTAAGGTTGATAATGCATTGATTTGTTGAGCGGCAAACTGATCGGATTGTTCAACGGCAGCGCCTTGAGACTGTGCAATCACGGAAAGTAGCTGGGTTGCCATTGGCTTATTGACCGATAAAGAAGCACTCAGTTGTTTAATGTATGTATCAACAATGGCTGATAATCCCTGATCTGTGATTTGTGCTTTAGCGGGATCATTAAAGTCAACTTTCATTGAAAAATGGCTTTCGCCTTTATCATTTTTAAGACTGAAATTATCGATAGAAAAATGCGGTGAACCTGCCAATAGTGCGGGGATATTTTGTAATACCGTTGTATTCACTTCATTTTGCATGGCTTGCAATTGGTCTTGAGTGGTAACGTGTGCAATATTCGCCATGTTTTTTTGTACAGCGAGGTTGTACTGATCGTAAAAGGTTTTCATCCCGCTAGCACTAAAGTCACTCAACGACAGTTTGAGTGTTGTCGAGCCCAGCGGCAGTTGTTGCCATTCAATTTTGTCGATTTGATAATTTAATTCGCCATTAAGTAAATTGTTATGGCTATCTAAATTTGAACTTCCTTTCACTCCAACGAGTTGTAGCGACGGTTTATGATTGACCGCATAAACAAAATTGTCTGCGGCAATATGTTGTGTCCCGATACGAAGTCCTTCACTGCTTAACTTGCTATCTGAATCAAGGTTAAGATTATTAAGGGTTATTTCCGTTTCGGTGTTGGCCTCGTTATCAAACCCAAGTGTGAGCTTGCCAGCATTAACTTTTAATACAAAGGCTTTGTTCTCAACAGCGGTCGTGAGGGCAATCGTGATCGGATCACTGGATAAGCGACTATCTTCCGTCTGATAGTTCAAGGGTTCAATACGGATAGACGAAGATGTCGATTGGTTATATCCAACACGTGTTTCTGCAGATAAAGGGGTTTTACCTTTAGTGAAGTCGAAAAGCGATTTCACTGTAGGGGTATTCGCAAGTTCGCTATGTATAGAGGCTAAAGCCGGTACTAGGTTGAAATGTTTCAATTGCGCGAGTGGAAAAGGGCCATGACTGATTTTTTCATTAAATACCAGCTCGTCACCCGGCGCTAATAATGCGTTAGCATCACTGGCGGGTAAGCGACTTTTCACGACAAATTGTGTGTTGCTTGAAAAAAGATGACGTTGATACCCTTGGCGAGTCACGAATAACCCTGCCTCTGGAAAGTTCTTAGTCAATTGCTCATTGAGCTGAGCGACAATATCATCAATATGCTGTTCGGCTTTTTTTCCAGTGAACCAGGCGCCAGCAGTCCAGAGGACGCCAATTCCCACGATAACTGCAATAGTAACTTTTGACTTCTTCATAAAATAGTTAGGTCCTTATCGATCCTGATAGCTGGCCAGTGGTCACTGTGAAGGATCTTCTTCAAAGCTACACAACAGTTTTACATGCTTTTACATTCTAACCCCTTAATCTGTCAAGATTCTGTGTAGCACTCTTTCGATTATTACGGCATCTTACTTATTGGCTTCTTCATCTTTTGACTAAAAGAAGCTAATTCAGACATTCCGCATAGAATTAAATGCTACTGACAGTACAAAGAAAAGGGCCAAAAATGAGTGATTTTCGTTACGAGCAGGATTCTATGGGCAAAATTGAGGTCCCCGAAGCTAAACTTTGGGGTGCGCAAACCCAGCGTTCCTTAGCTCATTTTCATATTTCTACTGAAAAAATGCCACCCGCATTGATCCATGCACTGGCTATCACTAAACGGGCGTCAGCGATCGTCAACCAACAGCTCGGATTACTGGATAAAGAAACGGCGAATGCGATTATTGCAGCGGCCGATGAGGTACTTGCAGACAAACATTCTGGTGAGTTTCCGTTAGCCATTTGGCAAACGGGGTCTGGTACACAAACCAATATGAATATGAATGAGGTATTGGCGAATCGTGGGAGTGAAATCCTAGGGGGACCACGAGGGATGTCTCGCCTGATTCATCCCAATGATGATGTCAATAAAAGCCAGAGTTCTAATGATGTATTTCCGACCGCTATGCATATCGCGGCAAAAGTTGCATTAACACACGAACTTTTTCCGGCACTAGAGCGATTAACCACTGAGCTTGCGAAGAAATCAGAACAATTTCACGATATCGTCAAAATTGGGCGCACACATTTACAAGATGCTACACCCTTGACGCTCGGTCAGGAAATTTCCGGTTGGGTCAGTATGCTCAAGTTTTCTCACTCTCATTTACATGCTTGTACTGATCATCTTTCTGAATTAGCCCTTGGTGGTACCGCTGTTGGGACAGGACTCAATACGCACCCGCATTACGCGCGACGGGTAGCTGAAGAAATTTCTTCGTTCACGAGTATCCCCTTCACCTCGGCAGAAAATAAATTTGAAGCATTAGCCACTTGTGATGCGCTTGTCCATCTACACGGCGCTATAAAAGGGCTGGCGGTTTCATTGATGAAGATAGCGAACGATGTACGTTGGCTGGCCAGTGGACCACGCAGTGGGATCGGTGAGCTTAAGATCCCTGAAAATGAACCGGGTAGTTCCATTATGCCGGGAAAAGTCAATCCTACTCAATGTGAAGCATTGACGATGATCTGCGCACAAGTGATGGGTAATGATGTTGCAATTACGGTAGGCGGAGCATCAGGGAATTTTGAGCTTAACGTATTTCGTCCGATGATTATCCATAACCTATTGCAGAGCCTACGCTTATTGGCCGATGGAATGCATAGCTTTACAATACACTGCGCGACAGGTATCGAGCCTGATAGGGCGCGTATTCAACAATTGGTTGAAAACTCATTAATGTTGGTTACCGCGCTTAATCCTCATATTGGTTATGACAAAGCGGCGGAAATTGCTAAAAAAGCCCATCACGAAGGATTAACTCTCAAGGACTCTGCGCTTCAATTAGGCTATTTAACTGAAGCGCAGTTTGAGCAATGGGTCAGACCTGAACAAATGACCGGAGAGAAAACCAACTAATCCTCCTTCCAAAGCCATAGGCGTGGGATGATAAGCGTCGCAGGACGCGCATCCGGCTTATGGCGATGGGTAACGTTTGCCTCGTCATAATCTGTTAAAGTGCCTAATTCTGGACAGGTTTCACCCTCTAGGCAGGTGACAATCAATGGGTTAGGGCAGGCTAGCTGTGTTTGTTTCTGTTGGTCACTCTGCCATACGCGGGCTATCGGTTGTACTTTAACCGGCCGTTTGATTTTTAATTTAGTGTCAGCCGGTAAGGCTTTAATCAGCGCTAACTCTTCTTGGACTTTTTCTGCCCACTCTTCTCGTGTCCACGGTGCACGGGCACGTTTAGCACTCAGACTTTTTTCTAACGTTTGTATTACGTCATCGGGCGTTAAACGCTTAATAACGTGTTTGTTCGCCCAGCCAAAATTAATCGAATCAACGCTTGGCAGTACGGTCAGTGTGCGATAAACATTTAGCGTCAGTAAGCCAGGAAAATGTTGATGAACAAAAGGGAAGCGTGCGGCAGCGGGAAGCTCAGCATCTACCGTCACCAACTGCTGAAAATACTGTTTAGCTTGATTTATTCTTTCACTCAGTAAGGTAAGGCTATTTTGCTGTTGTGCCGTGACGTTTAAACAGAGTGCGCCAGGTAATCGGGTCGCGCTACGCGTACTTTTCTTTTCAGATTGTTGTTGTAAATAGAGATGAGCGTAATGCTGTACCGCGAGTTGCCGAGCCTTATTGCCCAATTGCTGCTCAACATGAATGGTTGGGGTGGGGGTGAGCTCTTCTCCCTTATGTATGGGCGGCAGAACGAAAACACGAGCCATCATTAAGCGACTCTCGCTGATTATTTGACAGAATTGCAGCAAATCCTGCTCAATGCAGTTGAGCGTCTCACGCATATCTTCGACAAGGGAATATCGCATCACAATCCTTAGTTACAACATACTATAATCATAAAATCTTACCGTGCTTCGGTGACCAATACAAGTCTTCGGTTGAACAGAACAAAACTTAATGTGCGATGAATCTCTGGTAGCCTTCTTCTCAGACCGAGTTTTTGTTACAGTATAAAGGTTCAGCATAAACGTTCTTATTTCTGATGTGACGAGGCTTTAGATGTTAGATTATCGTTTTCCAACCGCGCTACAAATGGTTCTCAGTGTGGCAATGTCTGAAGAACAAGGAAAACGTTCGACTAGCAATACTCTTGCAAACGGCGCTGAAGCCAATCCTAGTTTAATTCGTAAACTCATGGTTCCGCTAACCCGTGAGGGTATTTTCATCACTACTTTAGGGCGAACAGGCTCAATACATCTTGCACGTTCTGCTGATAAAATTTCACTGTGTGATATTTATATGGCGGTGACTGATGAAAAAAAATTATTAAATTCTCGCCCTGATGTGAAAAAACCTTGTTGTATAGTCAGTGCCAACGTCTGCTGGTACTTCAAACAGATTGCTGAAGAAGCGGAACAAGCCTCCCTACAAGTATTGGCAAAGCACACCGTTGCTGATGCACTTCAAGCCCTAAAACAGGGTAAAGACCTGGCACATCAATATACGAGCTGATAGCGCAGCGAGAATAAAGTGTAACTTTAAAGGTTGCATTTAATCAGGTTAGGGTGCATTATTTAATGCAACTAAAACAGATACACTTTCTCTAGGAGTCGCTGATGAATGGTTCTTTCTTTGATGATTTAATTCATTGGATCGATAGCCATATCGAGAACCGCTTAAACTTAGATATGGTCGCTGATCGTGCCGGCTATTCAAAATGGCACCTACAACGTATGTTTAAAGAGCATACCGGTCATTCTTTAGGCGAGTACATCAGAACAAAAAAACTCGAAAAGTCAGCCTGCCGATTAACACATTCGGATGAGCCTATTTTGTCCGTTGCGATTTCTATGGGGTTTGATTCTCAGCAATCTTTTAACCGTAGTTTTAAACGTCAATATGGTATGGCACCGGGTACTTGGCGACGTAATGCCGCTCCTGTTCAAACAATGCACTAATTTTTATCGTTGACCGCCTGATGACAAGGCGGTGTTTCCTGCCTTAATCGCATTTCTGATGACTCTCTGCTAAACTTTCACCACGATTTCTCGACATTTAAACATTTATGCAGAGTAAAAAAATGCGTCCCGTGATCATTATGATCATGTTATTAATTGGTGTATTCATCAAATATTGGCACACGCCATCATCGTCACACCACAGCGCTGCACCTTCATTTTCCCCACAAAATTCCAGTACTCCTACTCCTACTGCCACTGACGTTAATACCGATCCACTCACTGTTGCTCATTACCTTCAGGCTCATCAACGGTTGCCAGATTTTTATATTCGTAAAGGCGAGGCTCGTCGCCAAGGTTGGATTGCGGCGAAGGGAAATTTATGTGAGGTACTACCTGGTCGTGTTATTGGTGGTGATCGATTTTCTAATCGTGAAGGTCAACTACCTAACGCATCTGGACGTGTTTGGCAGGAGGCGGATGTAAACTTTCGTTGTGGGCACCGCAATAGTGATCGATTGTTGTTTTCTTCCGATGGTCTGATTTACCTAACCACCGATCACTACCATAGTTTTCAACAGGTACCCTAAATGTTTACGCTCCATTTTAACTGTCAAACTATTCATTCTCGGGATGATTTTTATCGGCAACTTTGTCAGCAATATCAGACAAATCAACCCTTTGGATACTCACTTGATGCATTATGGGACTGGCTGACTGGTGAACTACCGTTACCTCTTACTTGCCATTTCCATAATTTGCAAAGCTATCCTTTATCCGCCGAACAACCCTTAGCCGCTATTATCGAGTTATTGCAAGAGGCTAGGGCGGAGCAACCTGAGCTTTATCATATTGTTATCAACTAATGCCTAAGCTTAAAGTGTGCCCACATCAGTGGGCACCGAACTGATACTAGGTGATTGATCGCATCACGCAACCGTCATCTCGCCAATAACTCTCCTGATTATTGCCTTTGTACGAAAGGGTGTTCATCACAACGCTAAGGTTTTCACTATTCAGCGGCTGTTGCTGGTGATCCTTAAGGCTAATCACTGAAGGGAGGCTCATTAACTCGCCTTTTTCATCAAAATGCCATGCAAGTTCTACCGTTACCCCTAACGCTAAAGACGTGATCACTCGTCGATTCGGTATTAAAGTAAATAGCGGGGATGCAATAGCCCTCGGATGCGAGCTACATCGGTAACCCATCGATATCGGGCCAGTTATTATTTGTTGAGTATGAAGTATCCCTTGATACGGAGGACTAAGCAGAACTTGTTGTAGGTAGCCTTCTTTTTGTATTGGTCCATACCATCGTTCGGGGGCAGTAGTACCGATATTTCCCGATATGATCGATTGCTCTAACAGATATTGTTCATCGACTAACGCATACAGTAAGGCTCCCACACTAGTCACATGTTTACCATTATCGAGCTTTCCTTGTGCGCAAAAAGGTAATCCCGAATGTATGGGCAATTCTGTCAGTAGACAAGTATGAAGCGAGGGCTGTTTAAAAGGATGTTGAAAAACAGCGAGTGCCATAACTTGCCCGCTTAACAGCATAACATCGCACTGATTATCTGTGACAGTGTCACTAATTATTCTGAGTAGTTGACTTAGTCGACATTCATCACTTTCCAAAAACTCAGTTAGTGTGCCAAATGAAAATTCGATGCACCACTGAGATAATTCAAAATAGGCATTGCCAGACGTAAAGCTGGACATTTTTTCCCTCAGTGTCGATTCGATAAAATACATACAATCGTCACCGGTTAGTCGGTTAACTCGACAGAAATAGCGCTCTTCCGCCAGTTGATAACGCGCTAAAATATCATGCACCACCGGTAGAAAAAGATGCCGGACAATATACTGTCGCCACGTACTGTCTCCTTCATCACTTTTATCTCGGCTAAATAGTCGCTCTAAATGGGTTTCAACCGAGGACAATCCTTGCTGTTTGAGATGACAGATCAGTTGAGGAAATAAAAAATAATTGATGACATCTTCCAATACACTATCGCCAGCTAAAGTAAAACCTTGCCGTAATAGGACTCTAGGGGAAAGGGCAAGCGTACCGACATCCTGAGGATGCAAACAGCGAAATTCAGTAATGGCAAGATCAGTCGTCCCGCCGCCAACATCAATGAGTCCGACTCGTAAATGATTCGTTTTAGGGTGGCGATGGTAACGAGCAATTAATGCCGTGACGGAATACTCACGTAATTGTTGCCATAGCCAAACTATTTGCCCACAACAAGCCTCGTCCCACGGGAAGACCATCTCAATGTCGTGGGCAGTGATCGGGAAAAAATCAGGTTGCGTTGTTTGTAACAGTATCAACGCTTGTCGTGCAAGCTGCTCAAAACGCTGTTTCTCTAATTGGGTAAAATTTACCGGTAAGGTAAAAATCACACGACGTAAATAACGCGGTTCATCGGCAGCACTATGGCGTTGTCGATAGCGCTGGCTATTAATTTGTATCGCTATCTGATTGAAAAGTTCTGTCAGTAAGAAAGCGAAGAGGGTTGCACGGGAAAATTGTGGGATAAACATTGGGATACGTTCAGCCAACGGTAACTCGCTTAATAACGTACCATAATCATCAAGTAGCAAGCTAAAAGGATGGTCAATGGCGGAAAAATCTGCGTGATGCGCTTGTGCGGCATTAAACCATGTGAAGCGCGAGGGGTTATCATCCCACAAATAGCGCCGTGGGCTCGTTATCCCTTGATATTGTAAATCGAAATGTGATTGTCCATTAAGACGATGGGCTTCAGGGCCTATACGTACTGGCGAGAGCCATTGAAATGCATCCAGTCGACCACTTAATGAGGATAATCCTCGATCTCCAAAAGGTGCAGTACAAAAATTCATTTCGCTGCTAAAAAGCGAAGCGGGTGTATTAGTCGGGCAACTCAGATCGCGGATCACCAGTTCACTACATAGTGCAAGGGGATTGGAGTAGTCAGTTCCCGTCTCATATAACACACCACAACTATTTGTATTACCCAGATCGATAATCGCGGTAACGGCCACGCTGGTATCTTGAGAATGCGGCTGTCGCAATACGATAGGGCGTGGCTGAACATGCTGTGCTAAATAACGAATAAGCGTGGTGTAGTGTGCTTGCCAAATAAAAGTTGGATAGTCGGCACGATGAGGATGGCTCTGCACGACGGTTTCCATCCAAGCACTCATCCATTGCTGTTCAATAAAATGCTGCCAGCGTTGTGGCTGTTGGCAAAGGGTAAATTGCTGTCCTTGTTGAATATCGGATAGACTCGGTTGGGTCATGTTTTCATGGCAACTGACACGAGTATCAAAAGCAAAAGTGATCGCCCAACCCTGTGGAACTGTCGGGCTTTCGGTTAAGAAGGCTCTTGCCCAATTAGTGGGACGCAGACCTTCACTTTGCGTCGTGCTATGCAAAAAAGGGATGGGTAACCAATGGTTTTGTAAGTAGTGTAAGGAGTGCTGTAGAGAAAAAAAATACTCCGGCCTTACCCACTCGGCGGGACTCTCTTCTGTTGGACGGTAAACATAATGTCCGGATGACTCGCGCATCACCTCCCGAAGCGGCCCACCGACCTTAGCGCGAATAAAAGCGGCGTCAGGATATAGTGGATCGATAACAAATGATTGGTCAATAAATTGAACCCCCGAGTTGACGAACAGTACATGGGGTTGTTGGCCTAACGTTGACATTATGTTCCCTCACGGTAAAGCGTCATTGGCAGGGATGATGAGGCATTTTTTTTCCACTGACATTCAGTATTAGGTTGGCTTTTTTCACACAGAATGGTGGTCGCAGGGAGGGTAAGTTGCCCCTGACAGGTACTACGCGCTGTTACTATGGCTAACTGCCCAGCGGAAGAAAAGGAGGCATGGCTTTGCGTGACGCAATGTTGCGATCCAGACCTTAGGATGGTTTTTGCCTTACCGTGACGAAAATCAAAAGTAAAACGAGTTGTATGATTATTCTCCTGCACCTCCGCATACCAAATCCCATCAAGAAATGATGTACTGCCTTGGTAACGTGCTGCCGTCGGGATCATCAAAGCCTGTTTCGTCTTTTTAGCTTTTACTTCCGCCAATTGGGGAGCAGGAGCCTGATATTTGGCAGGTTGAACGGGTAAATTATGCGTGATGGTGGTTAAATTCTGCATTATTACTGCCATATCGTCCGATTTAGCAATCTGAGCAACCTCTTTACTATCATCTTGATGCGGTATAGTGAACACCGATTGGTGATAAAACCCCCATGCCGTAGCAGCGAGGATGACAGCAAGGAGTCCGTTACGAAGCGCTATTTTGTGACACCGACGGTGTTGAGCGGATGGCTGAGGCACGCTAACCGGAGGCGAGGGAACAGCCTGCGTTTCGCTTAATGAATCGTAGCACTGACGAAAGTCGACCGTTCGCTGATCCGTGCCGTAATAGCCCCAGTAAAGTAATACTGGCTGCTGATTAATCAGGAATATTGTCTCGATGGAAGGAATGAGAGTCAGGCTTTTCAATATTTGATCAATGAAGGATAGTGACCTTTTAGCCTGTTTAGGTAATGCCAGACGTAAGCGTTCGATGGCATCAGTCATGGCAATCAACTGCTGTAACCCACTTAATTTCTGTGCCGTGGATGCTTCTTGCCATGGGGTAAGTGTCTCGAAACGGGTATCATAAAACCATTGCGCTTTATCAGCGTGTGAAGAAAAAACGGGTTGAGCAAAGTATCGACTGATCCCCTCTAAACCGTATTCAGTGAGTAGCTGACGAATCTGTGCGGCATAACGCCCGATGGGCATACCTTTAACCTTTACTGCGATAAATTCCTCGCCACTGCCAGCCTGTAATCCAATCCTAACCATAAGTTATCTCTGCGAATAGTCGTGCAAAATTAATAACGTATGTTACGTTTAGCGTTAAGTGATTTATGTTATGAATAGAGGGTGTTTAGTCAGCGTAACGACTCTTTTACTGAAATAATTAGGCTTATTGTTATGATGTGGCTGATAAAAGTGGTCGTAATTATGATCAGAATAAGAGTACCGCTGCAGTCACTAGGACGGTATATCAATAGGGAGCAATTTATTCTTATTCTCCTAGAAAAAACGAGAGGATCGACTACGAGATCCTCCCGTTAAAATTTTATTCAAAGGCATAGTGAACAGTCAGACCCTCTGAGAAGTTTCTGCAAGGTGTGGGTCCATAATAACGCCCATTACCTTCGTTCACGATGACCGAGCCGATATAGCGACGCCGCGTTTGTCCGGCATTCTTATAGGTTGAACGGCCATCATTATTATTGATAACAATTTCGTTATCAGTATTCATTTGGAACACTGCCGCAGTGAGAAGTCCTAACCCTATCCGTTTCTTACTGCCCACTTAAACAGGCTTTAGTGCCAAGTTAAGACTAGGGCTGCCATCAGGGCGATAGGCCGGTCCACGTTGCGAGATTCAAACTATCGCTTAACTCACGTGTGTAATGAACACCAGCCTGTGTTTGATTAACGTTTTTACGCGCATTATAAAGTAATACGTTACGCGCGACTTGATAGGGATTACTTTCCCACATTTTGTCGATTGGCAATTTGTAAACCGGGCACGCCAGAAAGGCCTTCAGAGTGTCGTGCTTGGTGTCAGTCATCGCCGCAGATAATGCTGATCGCAGCAGAAGTATCTAGTTCAGAAAGGAATTGGTCCGCTGGGCTTGAAATAATTAATGTTTCAGAGGGTTGAGGAGCCAGTGAGGTCATCATTGGAACACAGGTGACTACTGCATAAATGATCCTGCTATTCATAATAGTCCCTAGGGTGAATCATAGGTGCAACAAAACATGTCAATACTTTACAATTTAATAAATAACTTAATAAAAAATTTCCCACAGGCATGCTAAGGATTATTTCGGGGAAGTTTGCACTACACTGAAATAAATCGATTAAGGAAAAAACTATGCAAACGAAGATAAACACGGTCGCAGTACTAGGTTTAGGGGCAATTGGGCACGCTTTTGCTGTGAATTTGGCTAAAAAATCTTTTAACTTACGCGCTTGGAACCGCAGTGAGGAAAAGGGCAGCGATTTAGTACAGTACGGCGCAACGGTGTCTAAAACACCTGCTCAAGCCGTTGAGGGTAGTCAGGCCGTTATCCTTATGCTGGCAAATGCCGAAATCACCTTAGATGTCGTCACTCAAACACTCGCTTCACTCGACAATAACGCGATTGTTATTCAGATGGGGACTATTGGTATAGATGCGACGCAACAACTGAATAAGTTGTTGCAAGAAAAAAGGCCTGATGTAACTTTTATCGATGCACCCGTTTCTGGGACTAAGCAGCCAGCAGAGATGGCACAAATTGCTATCCTCGCCAGCGGTAATCCTGATGCGCAACCTGTGGTTGCACCGGTTTTCGATGCTATCGGAAAAGTGACGCATTGGTTAGGTGACGTTGGGGCGGGTAGTGCAATGAAGCTGGTCGTCAATAGCTGGCTAATCGGCATGGTACAGAGCTTGGCAGAAAGCCAATGTTTAGCCTCACAGCTTGGTTTTACTCCCGAAACCTTATGGTCGGTGCTTGAAGGAGGGCCTTTAGCCGCTCCGTATGCGAAGAACAAATTAGCGATGATCAGTGAAGGGACATTTACTCCGCAAATGCAGCTAAAGTGGGCGTTGAAAGATGCAAAACTGGCGGCTACGGCGGGAGAGGCAGGGCAAACACCCAATCTACAATCAATTACGGAGATCTGGCAATCTGCGGTAGATGCTGGCTTTGGTGAAAAAGATCTTTCTGTTATTGCTCAGTATCTTGCTCAACAGTAAAAAATAAGGCGATCACTTTTCTGTGATCGCCATACTGCGACTATTTCCAAAATTTACGGCGGCTGGTTTTACCTATTCCGGGATTACAGGTATTGGTGGGATCGAGTTGATGCCAATGTTGCTGATAGTCCTCTCGAGCCGCATACAAATGCCCAACATTGTGTTCCGCTGGATAGCGCGCACCACGTTGCTCAATATAATCAATAACCGCCTGCTTAAACGCTTTGCCATCTACCCCCGGTTTCAACACATAGTCCTGATGATTCACCAAGCAGAAAAAATGTCCGCAGCATGCGTCAGCTTGAATCTGCTGCTGTAAATGCGTAGGTAAATCAAATAACCACTGCTCATCATTGCGGCGCAATGCGGCATCGAAAGCAATGAGTCTTTCATTGGGATCGACGCCAAGATAATCACAATAAGCAATGGCAGCGCCTGCAACTGCGAAGCGAAGTAAAAAGGCGTCTTTTGCCTCTTTCTTATCGCAAACAAAATAGTCGCCCTGATTAGCGCTAAAAAATTGTTTGAGCAATGAGGTTAACTGTGGTGCCTGCTCGCTATCTGCTTTGATGATAAGGTGATGGTGAAAACGCTGACGATACTCAAGGATCCGTTTAGCCACCAAGGGGGGGGTTACTTGGTTAAAGCCTTGGATTAACCGGTCAGTGAGATTATGAGGTAGCCATCGGATCTTTTTCACTCTCACATCGCACATGGCTTTTTTCTTCATCAACCCAGGGATAGACTGGGGGCCAAGTTGTCGAATGGCTAAAATCATATGCTTTGCATAACGTAATGTCATGTCGAAAGCATTGGCATGAATATACTCAGCCTGAATGGGTAGATGATCAAGATGCTGCAGTAAGTGACGCCGTAACGTAATAAGCACTTTTTCATCATCCGTACCGATATACCAAGTTTCTGCGCCACTACTGGCAGGAAACGTCGCGAGCCGTGCTGCAAATACAATAATTTTTCCCGCACAGCCAGCACTATCGTGGAGATAATGTTTATCGCCATTAAAACGTGCGGGTAAGTCAGATTCTGTATCGCGGAGTTTCTGAGCATAATCGTCAGCCCAAATCTTACCCTGCCAATCGTCTGCATCACCGATAGTGAAGTGTTTGTTCTCTAAATTACGTAAAATCTCTTCCGGTGTATCACCTAGTTTAATGCCTAGATGATTAATAAGAGTAAGCTCGCCTTGTTCGCTAATTTGAGCATACAAAGATTTTTCAGTAAAAGCTGGCCCTCGACGAATTAACGACCCTCCAGAATTATTACATAGACCACCAATGACTGATGCACCGATACAGGATGACCCAATGACAGAATGGGGTTCTCGTTGTAAAGGCCGTAATATTTCTTCTAACTCAGTGAGGGTAGATCCTGGATAAGCAATGACTTGCTGTCCATTATCAATCACTTGGATCCCGGTTAACTGGCGAGTACTAATAATGACTACCGGACGGTCATAATCGTTACCATCAGGTGTCGACCCGCCTGTAATACCTGTGTTAGAGGCCTGCATGAGTATAATAACGTCTTGTGCAACGCACAGCGTCAACACTTGCCATAGTGCCGTGAGGGATTGAGGAATAATGACGGCTAAGGCATCACCTTTCCCCACCCGAAAACCAGTGGTATAAAATGATTTTTCATCTTGATCGGTTATTACCTGTTTAGTACCGACAATTCCTGATAATCCCTCTAGAAATGCTGAAGTGTGTAATGTCATAGCTGCCTGCTCCCTCATGCTGAATGATAGGAAAACAATATACCTAAATCAGTGTACGGGAAAGGGGTCAGGATGGGCTATTCGGCAACCGTAAAGACGATTACCGAATAAGGAGGATTAAAGATGAGTTACTGTTTTCGTTAACGGGAAGCGGGATTTAGGGAGTTGTGCGTTAAAGTCACTGTCGCTGTTATAACCGACTGTCGCCATCACAACACTGTGCAACCCTTGTTCTTCAAGGCCTAAAATACGGTCCATTTTTTGAGTATCAAAACCTTCAATAGGGGTCGCATGTAATCCGAGTGCTGGCGCACCTAATAAAAGAAAGCCCAGCGCAATATACAGCTGACGTTCTAACCAAGAGTATTGAAACTCTGGGGAACTTGCATAATTATTGATATATCCGCGGCGTCCTGCATCATTTTTTTGACGTGAAGCATCGTCACGATAGCGCCCGTCAGCATTTTCTTGCGCGACCAGTGCATCTAAATGTTGGTCGGTGACGCGATTCATGCTGGAAAAAACAATGGCAAGGGGCGCTTCGGCAACTTTATTACTATTTAATTCATAAATAGCAGGGGCTATTTTTTCTCGGCCAGCCTGTGTGCTGATGATATGAAAGTGCCACCCTTGCACATTGAGCGATGAAGGACTGTTTTGTAATAGGGAAATTACAGCCGTAATTTGTTCGTCAGTGAGCGAACGAGAAGCATCATAGGCTTTGGTTGTGAAGCGTGTTGCGGCAAGATCAGTAATATTCATCGTCGTTTACCATTATGTTTTCAACTAAACGATACGTTACTGATTAATCACCGGCAGAGCAATCGTTGCCGCACATAGCGTTAATAACTTAATCAAGATACTTATTAGCAATCGTCTTTAGCGTAATATTATAGTGTAATGAGAGCATACGAATTGCTGTGCAGCTGCCAATAGCAATCCAAATGCTGTACTGCGGAGGAATCACTCCTGATGAGCCCAAAATCTGAATACTGGCACCGACTAACGCCGCACTGGCGTAGATTTCCTTAGTGAGGATCACTGGGGAACGTCCCGTTAAAATATCCCGCAGGCAGCCCCCGCCGACAGCACTAACACACCCCATTAGGATAGAAAAAAAGATTTCATGTGTATGCTCAAACGCCTTATTGGCACCAAAGGCGGCAAAAAAGCCTAGGCCGAGGGCATCGAAAAATAATGCAGGCTTTTCAAAAGAGAATACAATTTTCTGAAAAAAACTAATCAGCATGATTGCGACAATAACACAAATTAGATACTCGATATTGATCAGGCCCGCGGGCGGCGTTGCGCCCAAACACAGGTCTCGAACACATCCACCCCCTACAGCAGTCACAAAAGCAAGAACAAAAACCCCGAATAGATCGAAGCGATGTCTTACACCTACCGTCGCGCCACTCAGCGCAAAAACAAAAGTACCAAATACATCAATAAAATGCAGCAAAACAGTCATGGTAAGGGCACTCATACAGAAGTAGGGAGCATCATCAATCAGAGACTCAACGAAACGGGGAGATAATATGCTATAACCGGCACGGAAAAAAGCGTTTCCCGTGCCTTGAGGTGATCGTAAAGGGGTTAACGACGAGAAAAAAGTGAGGCCTCTTGCATTAATTCATCACTCGGTCTGACGCCGGTATACAGCGCAAATTGCTCTAGAGCTTGCAATGCGATAACGCGATCACCGCTAATCACTGACTTACCTAACGCTTTGGCTCTTTTGACGAGAGGAGTTTCTGCTGGGAAGGCAACGACATCAAAGACGGTCTTAGCGGCAGTAATTAATGCGTCATCAAATGCGAGTGTTTCGCTGTCGGGACCACCACTCATGCCTAAGGGTGTGACATTAACGATAATGTCTGCGGGAGAGCATTGCTCAGGTGACTGATAAGTGTATTGATATTTTTCAGCCAGATTCCGACCGTTTTTTTCATTTCGAGCCATTACTGTTAAATGGGTGAAACCTGCATCATGGAAAGCGGCGACGACCGCTTTAGCCATTCCCCCAGCACCTTGTACCACGACATATTGCTGATTATCAGGAAGATTCTCCGCGATTAATTGACGGATAGCTAAAAAATCCGTGTTATAGGCGGTCAGTACCCCCTTGTCGTTAACAATGGTGTTAACTGAATCGATAGCTTTGGCTGAGTCGGTTAAATGGTCGATAAAAGGAATGCAGCTTTCTTTAAAGGGCATAGAAACCGAACACCCACGGATCCCGAGTGCCCGCACGCCTTTAATTGCCGCTTCGATATCATTGGTGGTGAAGGCTTTATAAATAAAATCGATATCAAGTTTTTGATAAAGATAATTATGAAAGCGCGTGCCAATATTACTGGGGCGGCCGGAAAGAGAGATACAGAGTTGAGTGTCTTTATTAAGCATTATTCAGTCCTAGTCACAATATATAACACCTATTATTATCAGTGAACCGATACCATTGAAAGGCCATTAACGAAAAATTGCGACACCGAGTTGTTTTTTAGCTTTATTCAGGGCAAAGATTAAAAAAACGTTGTTTATCGCGTCAAATAAGTGCACTGGGAGTGTAAAAAACGGATATTTTCTGCCGTCGATATGTTTTATCGTGATGAACAATTGAGTTGCTTTAGGAGTGAATTTCCTATGTCAGAGAACAGAGGTCAAACACGGCTTTATCTCAGCGATGACGAGCGTTGGCAAGCGATAAAGTCGAGAGACAAGACAGCGGATGACCACTTTGTTTATGCCGTTACCACGACCGGATACTATGGGCTGCCCAGTGCTGCCAGAATTTTGCCGCCACGGGAAAGCGTCTGTTATTTTACGGACAGTAATGCCGCACAGGCTGCCGGCTATCGGGCGAGTCCCCCCGAATTGCCTGTTACTCTCACATATCCAGAAAAATGGCTAAGCATTGTGGAAATGGTATGTAACGCGTTAGATAACGCTGACAGCGCACCGAGCTTAGCGAGTTTGGCGCAACAGTGCGGGATAAGCCAAACCTATTTGCACCGCCTATTTAAAGCGGTCACGGGATTAACGCCTAAGTCATACAGTGCAGGGTTACGTGCTTGTCGCTTACGCACGCAATTAGCCAATCCCCAGCAATCGGTCACTGAAGCGATTTATCAAGCGGGATATAATGCAAATAGTCGAGTTTATGAAAGTGCCAGTGGTAGGCTAGGTATGACCCCAAAGCGTTATCGCGAAGGGGGAGAGGGTAGCACTATTTATTTTGCACTGGGTCAATGTAGTTTAGGCGCCATACTGGTTGCACAAAGTGAAAAGGGAATTTGTGCAATTAGTCTTGGGGATGATCCTGAACCTCTGATCAACCAATTACAAACGCAATTTCCTCATGCTGAATTGCGCGGCGGCGATAACCACTACGAGCAGTACATCGCCGATGTTATTCGTTACATTGAACAACCACGCTTAACTTGGCACTTACCCTTAGATATACAAGGAACCGTTTTTCAAGAGCGAGTTTGGCGTGCCTTGCGTGAAATTCCTATCGGTACCACAGCCAGTTATAGTGATATCGCTGAACGATTAGGCGCCCCTAAAGCCGTGCGTGCAGTAGCTCAAGCCTGTGCGGCAAATCGTATCGCGGTGATCATTCCCTGCCACCGAGTTATTCGACGTGATGGCAGTCTATCTGGCTATCGTTGGGGGATTGACCGAAAACAAGTGTTACTGTCTCGTGAAAAAGCGCATCGTAATACCGATTAACGTGGCTGATCGTTGTAAGTAAATTCCTGTTCAAAAGTGACCGAAGCGCGGCAGCCATGAGGGCTTCGATTCGTTAATGAAAAACTGGCGCGGTGTAATTCACAAATTCGTTGCACAATATTCAGCCCTAACCCGATCCCTTCGTAGCGCCGGTCCATACGTACAAAGGCTTTACTAAGTTCATTTGCTTTTTCAAGATCAATACCCGGGCCTTCATCATCGATATCAAGTTTTATGGATTGATGATGTAGACTGACTCTTAGCACTATTTGGGATGATTGAGGACTATAGCGGTGGGCGTTCTGAATCAAATTTTGAACAACCATCTGTAGTAACGTGATATCACCGCGCAGTTGCAAGTGTTCAGTAGGAAGTTCTAGCACTAAAGTTTGTTGCCGTTGTGCTAATTGTCTTTCTAACTCAGGAAGCATCGGCGTGATAATCGCTTGCACTAAATCAAAATATTGATAACTCCCGGCTGAAAAAGATTGCCCAACGCGGGCCAGTTTTAGTAGTTGACTGACACTCGCCGTCATTTGATCAAGACGTGAAATCAAATCCCCCAAATTCAGCTGATGTTTTTTTTCAATAAGTTGTAAGTGCAAACGTAAGCCTGCCAATGGGGTCCTTAATTCATGAGCGACATCGGCGGTAAACAGTCGTTCTCGTTCTAAGGTCACCGTTAAGCGTGCCATTGTTGTATTAATAGCTTCAACGACGGCACTAATCTCAGTGTATTCACTGCACGCACTCAAGGGCTCAAAGTTGTCTTCAGTGCGTTGTTTCAGTGCCTCACTCAAGTCGGCAAGCGGTTTTGTGACCCGGCGTAACGCATTAAAACAGAGAATCAAACAGGTAATAATAATCAGCAAAGAGGGAACGGCCAGGCTTGCAACCGCCTCATGGACCTCTTTTTCATAGTCGCTATGACTATCGTGATGGTTGATAGCGCTTTGTACAAGGATAGCGACCTGTTCACGGCTCTCATGCCATAGCCAAAGAATACTGATCACTTGACAAAAAAAGATAATCGCTCCCACCGTTAACATTAATTTCCAACGTAATGTTTTGGGAGAAAAGGGGAGTAGCATTGTTTTCACGGGTTTCTCTGGGTCGGCATCGAATAACCAAAACCCCTTAAGGTTTGAATGCGTTGTTTACCAATTTTTTCGCGGAGGTTATGGATATGAACCTCAAGCGAATTGGTCGTGGGTTCGTTATCCCAACTATAAATATCGCTGTATAACACGTCACGATGAACCGGCTGATTCGCTTTGAGCATCAACCGTGACAAAATAGCGTACTCTTTTGGCGTAAGGTCAAGTAACTGTTGATCAAGAAAGGCTTGGTGTCGCCCAATATCAATCGTGAGATTGTCTATTTGCAGGAGATTATCTGATTGTTGATGATAACGTCTAATCAATGCTCGGCTGCGAGCTAAGAGCTCTTCGAGTGCAAAAGGCTTAACCAAATAATCATCCGCACCACTGTCCAGTCCAACGACCCGCTCTTCTAAAGTATCACGGGCGGTTAGAACGATAATGGGCAGGGCGACTTTTTGTTGCCGCAAATTTTTTAACAGTGTTAGCCCATCACCATCAGGTAGTCCAAGATCGAGCAATACTAAGCTGTAGTGTGACGACTGAAGAAATTCTTCCGCGCGTTTTATGCCGCTGGCAACATCGCAGAGATAGTTTTCACTCTGCATAGCGAGGAGAACCCCCTGCTGTAGCAGGGGGTCATCTTCAATAATCAATACTCTCACGCTTTTCCTCGGCAGCCATTTAAGAGATCAAGCTTAGGTTGGTATTCTTTTGTTTGAACACCAAGCAAGCCTAGCATTGTCGGGAAAAGATTATCTTGAGAACTTTGCATACGATTTGCCTGCTCTGTCATGCATCCTGTGTTCACAGCATAACGCTGCTGGTAGTCAGGGGAAAGCCAAACTAACATGGGGACATGTTTTTGTTGTATCGGCGCGACCATATAAGGTAAGCCGTGCAGATAAACACCATCTTCGCCCAACGATTCACCGTGATCAGAAAGGTAGACCAAGCTCGTGGTGAAACGCTGAGAGTTAGCTTGAAGTAATTGAATCCCTTGGTCAACGATATAATCCATATAACGGATGGTGTTATCGTAAGTATTGACCAATTGTTCAGTACTACAATGTTGTACCTCATTCGTTTCACACGTCGGGGTATAAAATTTAAATTGTGGTGGATAGCGGTGATTGTAGGTCGGCCCATGACTACCAATTGTATGGATAACAATCAGTGTATTACCGGTCTGTTTATCGATATAGCTTTGCAAGTTGTGATAGAGAACTTGGTCATAACACTCACCGTCAATACACATTCCCGGTAAATTCTGCGAAGTCATCTCTTCGGTAGGAACCCGCGTACATGCGCCTTTACATCCACCATCGTTTTCACGCCAAAAGACATGGACACCCGCACGTTGGACAATATCGAGTAAACCTTCTTGGTGATTGGCCAGCTCGTCATTATAGTGATCATGACCCATACCAGAGAACATACAAGGGACAGAAACAGCAGTAGATGTCCCACAAGAGAGAGTATTCGGGTAATAAACGACATGATCCTTCGCCAATAACGGTGTGGTTTGGCGTTGATATCCACCTAGGCCAACATCTTGGGCACGAGTCGTTTCACCCACCACTAAAATCGTTAAAGTAGGCTTACCCGTAAGGTGATCTGCGGCTTGGTGGGCATCTTCGCCGATATGGATTAAGGGTAAATTCGCGGTACGTTCATGTTTGTACCACGATATCCCGGCCGCAATACCGTTTGAAGGACTGAGGTTGGTAATAAGCTCACGGTTATTGCGAAAGAGTGATGCATAGTCTTTGTAAAAATTATCTGAAATTAAGTAGAGTCCTGCGCCCGAAACCAATAGCGCGATCAGAGCATAGCCAATACGGGGAAGATAGCGTTGACGCGTTAATCGCCGAGCTAGAAATAGCAGGATAATGGGAATGATAGCGGTGGCAATAAAATAGCCAATCATTTCAGGCGTTACCAATGCGAAGCTCTCTGCTGTCGTGGTATTGGCCATATTCGCGATCATTGAGCGATCCACGACAATGCCGAACGCACTAATGAAATACTGTGCGCTACTGGCGAGTAAGATGAAAACGATAGCCAGTGGAAACGCTAGCCAGACCAATTCGGCGAGCATTAATAAGCTGAATAAGACGAAAAATGAGACCCAAGGCATGCTCAACTGAAATAGCCAAGTATGGGCATTATTGGGGGAAATTAGTGCGTATGTCTTTTGGAAAAAAGGAATATTTAGACACAAGGTAATTAGCACTGCCGTCAGTGCATTGAGTACTGGATGTGTTAACCGCGCGCGTAACCAACTTTTCATAACCGAAACCCGAAACAATCATCAAGTCGGTAAGTATCCCCTACAGACCTTAAGATAATATTAAGTTTGTATGAAAAATGCCAAGGGAGGAGTCGGCGGGTATAGAGGGTAAAGCAATTGGATCTTACAACAATGGAGTGAGAAACGCCCTGCATAGCAGGGCGTTAATATTAAGATTGTGCAGCTTTTACTTTCTCAGCAATGCGGTCGCCAATATTTTGATCGATGGCACGCCAGTAGTCGAAGGCACGAGACAGCACAGGCTCTTTAACACCGTTTAGCAAATGACCGGCGACATTGTTAACCAGGCGATCACGACCAGCATCATCTAATACTTTGTTGACCAAAGTATTAGCTTGACCATAGTCGTCATCTTCTGCATGTAACGAATAGGGGGCGCGAACTAACTCACCTTGAGTTCCCCATGTGGAGTCAGTCGGATAACGTTCGCCATCAGCAGCGGGGCCGCCTTTGCTGTTGGGCGCATAGACCGGATCGCTCACCGGTTGCATACGCATAGCGCCATCTTTGCTATAGCTATTGACAGGACAACGTGGGCTATTGACAGGAATTTGCTTGTAGTTGACCCCTAAACGAGCACGGTGAGCATCAGCATAGGCAAAAATACGGCCCATTAGCATTTTGTCAGGGCTTAAACCAATTCCCGGCACCAGATTATTTGGCTCAAATGCAGCTTGTTCGATTTGTGCATGGTTGTCGGTCGGATTTTGATTCAGCGTCAGTTTACCCACTTTAATTAATGGATAATCGCTGTGCGGCCAAACTTTAGTAAGGTCGAATGGGTTGAAGCGGTAGTTGTCAGCTTCATCAAAAGGCATGATCTGCATGTACAACGTCCAGCTTGGATTATTACCTTCCGAGATCGCGTTATATAAGTCACGAACGTGGAAATCCCCATCGGCACCGGCTAGTTTGTCTGCCTCGTCTTGTGTTAAACACTCAACGCCTTGATCTGTTTTGAAATGATATTTAACCCAGAACTTTTCGCCCTGTGCATTCACCCACATATAAGTATGGCTAGAGTAACCATTCATATGGCGCCAGCTTTTAGGGATACCCCGGTCACTCATCAGCCATGCGACTTGGTGTGCAGATTCTGGAGAAAGTGTCCAGAAATCCCATTGCATGTCGTTATCACGTAAATTATTGTCTGCGCGGCGTTTTTGCGAACGGATAAAATGTTGGAATTTCATCGGGTCACGAATAAAGAAGACCGGCGTGTTGTTGCCGACCATATCGTAGTTCCCTTCCGTTGTGTAGAATTTGATCGAAAATCCGCGAGGGTCACGCCATGTATCAGGACTGCCTCGTTCGCCAGCAACGGTAGAGAATCGCATGAGGACATCCGTTTTCACACCCGGTTGAAAAAGGGCCGCTTTGGTGTACTGACTAACATCCTCGGTCACTTCAAAATGACCGAATGCACCACTGCCTTTAGCGTGGGGCTGACGCTCAGGAATGCGCTCCCGGTTAAAGTTAGCCATTTGTTCGATAAGGTAATGGTCGTGCAGAACAATAGGGCCGTCTGGGCCTACTGTTAATGAATGTTCATCGCTGGCAACGGGGATTCCCGCATCCGTCGTCGTTACCTTTCTTTTTTGATCGCTCATCACTGCCCTCATTATTTTTATTCACACATTGCTCATAATCAGTGTAGACGAAAGTTAGCCGTTCCGACTAGAGAAGTTATCACTTTTAAATCGATAGGTAATTTCGTTCATTGCGGCTTTTCACCGCTAAAAAAAATATAATCATGATATTATTACCAAACTAATTAACAATACGATTGCATTGGAGTCAAGCCTTGGATCCCGCTCATTCCTCACTATCACCTTATCGCCATCGTGGATTTCGACATTACCTGATCGCTCAAACCTGTTCTTCACTCAGCTTTCAGATTATTTCTCTGGCGGTAAGTTGGCAATTGTATGCGATGACACACAGCGCGTTTATGCTGGGAATGATCGGATTAATGCAATTTTTACCCTCTGTTCTATTGGCGCTTCCTGCCGGTCACATGGCCGACCAATATAATAGGAAAAAATTAATTCTAATCGGGCAAAGCCTTGAACTAGCAGCAGTCATCGGATTGATTGCTTTACCGTTATTGTCAGAATTAACCACACCGGCGTTATTAGGATTAGTAGCCCTTTTTTCGATTGCAAAAGCCGTTGAAGGCCCAGCTAACACGTCATTGCTCCCGGCGTTACTGCCTACGACTTTGCTCTCAAAAGGGATGGCGGCTAACCAAGTTTTTCGCGAGGCGATGGTTATTGCCGGACCTATGCTTGGCGGGCTACTTTATGTCTATTCCCCCGAAGCGGCTTATGGGGTTGCAGCTGGCTGTTATTTGATTGCGCTTATTATGACGGCAACTTTACATTACACCCCCATTGCTGTAACACGCTTACCGATGACGATGAAAAACCTCTTTGCAGGATTACATTTTATTTTTGATCGTAAAGATGTGCTCGGTGTCATTTCCTTGGACCTGTTTGCTGTATTACTGGGTGGCGTCACGGCCTTATTACCCATTTTTGCCCACGATGTGTTAAATACGGGGCCTTGGGGATTGGGGGCGCTACGTGCTGCACCTTCTGTGGGCGCATTGATCACCGGTGTCTGGATCAGTCGTCATGTCTTTACCCGTCACACTGGCCTTATCATGTTCGGTTCGGTTGCTGGATTTGGCGTAGCAACATTAGTGTTCGCACTGTCTCATCATCTTGTGTTATCACTGATTGCGTTGGTTGCACTAGGGGGATTCGATATGGTCAGTATGGTTATCAGGGGGGCTATGGTGCAGCTTGATACTCCTGACGCAATGCGCGGAAGAGTGAATGCTGTGAATTCAATATTTATCAATACCTCTAACCAATTCGGTGAGTTTGAAACAGGGGTATTGGCCAGCATGGTAGGGGCGGTACCCGCATCGGTAATTGGCGGCGTTGGAACGCTATGTGTGGTCGTGCTATGGATGAAAATGTTCCCGACATTACGCAGACGTCAGCAGTTAGCTCCTACTTTGCACGACGAGCGATAGTACCCTGCGAGTAGGGGAATATTTTATTACGCAACTGGTACTGAACAATTAATTTATCTCAAAGAAATTTTAACACAATTACTTAATTGAAAGTGTTAGTTGTAATTTTAAACAGAATGACTATAGCTGGTACAAGAGCCATCATCATATTGAAGAGAAAAACTCTATAAGTTCAGTCATTAGGCTTAGCTTGTTGGATTTTATTACTATAAACAATAAATATTGTCTTGATTTCTCATTACAAGTAATATTTGTAGTGAATTTTTTACGGGCAAAAGCGTAAGGTAGTCTACAAAACGGGGATACAATAGGCATGCTATAAGCAAGTGTAGAGCTGATGAAACTTGTACAACGCGAAACAGAAAGCTTGACGGTCGTAGCTGAGGCAACCTTAGACCTGAAAAAGATGGTCACGATTCAATGGATTAATCGCTAGAATTTGCTGCACAAATGAAAATAGATCAAAAACAGAGAATTGCGGAGTTTTTATAAAAATTAGACTTCATTACACTCATTAATGTAATTGGGTATTGTGTTAGCAGTATTATAACAATGAAGTGAACGGGGTTGCTTTAAAGTAGTTTATTTATAAAATATGGTATAATCGTGCAGTATTGAGAAATACTGAAAGTAGCGTTAAAAAATAAATCGCTATTAATTATATTTAGCATCGCTAGTAAATCGTGTGTTAATTCACCTCGGTGTAATATATATACAAAGTTTTATTTTAAAAAAAATTTATTTGGTAAGTTGTATTTTAGTTAATTTTTTACATAAATGAGATATTATGAAATCTGTAGAGCTTTTTTCTGGGATTGGCGGATTTAGAATTGCCTGCGATGAGCTTGGTATTGAGACTATTTGGGCAAATGACATAGATAAAAATGCCTCGAAAGTGTATATGAATAATTACCCCGATACTAATTATATTAATGGGGATATAAATGAATGCCTATCTGCTATCCCAAAACATGATCTACTTACAGGTGGTTTTCCATGCCAACCTTTTTCCAGCGCAGGTAAAAAACTTGGAGTAAATGATGTTCGAGGGACATTGTTCGCTACTATTATAGAAATAATAAAGGAAAAAGAACCTAAGTTCTTTGTTTTGGAAAATGTTAAGAGACTTTTATCTATGGATAATGGATCTCACTTTTCTATAATTTTGAGTTCTTTAAGCTCAATTGGTTATTTTATAGAGTGGAGAATGCTCAATGCCATTGATTTTGGATTACCTCAAAATAGAGAGAGAGTAATTATTATTGGCTGGAAAAATAATCCATCCTCTGATAATAAACCTAGAATGCTTCCAGAGGGGGATTTAATAAATATAAATAAAAAGAATATCACTGATATTAATGACTTTTCAAAATGGATTAATTTTTCAGATCACAGATTAAAGTTCAAAAATTGGGGTTGTGCCTATGAAGGTAAATTTATAGATTTGAATATTAATACTTTTTCAATGGCAAAGCCGGCTAAGAAACTGTTTGAGGTTTTAGAAGAGCACCCTAATGAAAGTTTCTTTTTTAATGAAGATACAAAGGAAAGGATAAAAAATAGCGTAGAAGTTAATAGGTATTTTAATGGTGTTGAAATAAGATACAACCAAAAAGGAGGTGCTCGTATGGGATACTCAATTTTCGGTATTAATGGCGTTGCACCCACGCTAACTAGTTCAACTAGTAGACATTATGAAAGATATGAAATAGAAGGTAATTATAGGAGATTAACTAATATAGAGTATGCAAGGATACAAGGTTTTCCAGATATGCATTGTCAGTATGTTTCTGTTTATGATCAATATACTTTATTTGGCAATGCGGTACCTCCAGCCTTAGTCAAATGGGCCATAAATCAGCTTATTAATAACGAGAGAAATTAATATGAGTAAAAAAATAAATGAAGCTTGCGATGCTAATCATTTGAGAGGAGTTGTTGCTTGTAATTTACAAAAAGTTCAATTTCAGTTGAATAACTATTTAGCTGGTAATAATTTAAATGAAATTGAAGAAATATTAACTAGACTTGGAAGAGGGGGAAAAATTCCCCATTGGTATGAAGGATTATCTAAACGATTAATCCCAAATTATGATGGTAAAACTATAGGCAGTATTGTTGAAATGATGCTGTTAGCAACCATTGAAAAGAAGGTACTATGTGGGATACCTGACTTACCGACACTAATGATTAACCCAGCAAAAGGAGTTGATTTTCCACAGCTAGGTTTAGGAGTTAAATCACCATCAGATAATTTTTGTACTAGTGAACCATTTTTTTCAACGTATGAGAGGCTACTTGGCAACATGCATGATAGTTTGGTTTTATTAACTAATTATCAAGATCCTGATTTTAAAAATAAAACGAAGCCTCTTTCTATAAAGAGTACAAAATTTTTACGTGGTAGTGAACTAGCAGATAAAAATTTATGTTCTTTAGCGAAAGCACATCGAGAATTTTTATTGAGTAGAAATGAAACCTTGTGCAAAAAACTTGTACAGTTTCTCGCTCATGTCAATCAGTCAAATATAGTTGCTAACTATCTTGTTTCTTTAGTGAAAGTTCTTCAGGAATCTAAAGATAATGTAGACCATACTATTTCATTAATAAATAAAAAGTTTGATAAAAAAATAAAAAGCCAAGTTGATAAAGGGGAGGTCCCTTTTGAAAAAGATATGATTTCAGAAATATTAAAAATAAAGGATAATCCATACCAAGTTGATGCTATTATAAACTGTTGTAATGACTGGGTGATAGAGAACCATAAAGAATTTGCTAGATACCCTAATGATAATGAATGGGATAGGTTTCTCACTAGCCCTTTAGATGGAAAAATATCAATTAGTTTTGCTTTGCAATGGCGTTATAATTTCGCAAGTGTTTTTAATTTAACTTGAAAATACCTTACCTCAAGTAAGATATTTTCTATATATAGCTTATGTGACCATAGTGATCTAAACTTCAACTAGTGATTACTATGGGGCATAGTCTATATATTGAAATGTAGCAAGTATCATTAATTTACAGAAAAATAACCATTATAAATCAAAATAAAAAATAAATTCGTAAGTTTAATTAATTACACCACATTGAATACATACCTGACAAAATAGAATTTGTTTATTTTTACCTATAAACCATAGCCTTAGGATTACTCTATTTGTGTTCGATTATATCGTTGAACGAGTTTTTCAAGTGATTTTACTATTTCACATAATAAGGCCACGATAATTTTACTTTTCTGTAAAGCAATAAATATTCATCATCACAATATTATTATTTGGTTGGCAATTTAAATTAACTGTTCAGTCACATTCTCTGTGTATCTTACTAAGGCATCTTACTTTAATGATAATTAGTTCAATCTTGAAAATTGAATAATTATGAATAATAATTTTTGGACACATAAACTATTTTTCATGAAGAAGTTATTCTGTGGAGAATAAATTTTATTTGTTTTTAGGAAAAACACCAGTATCCAGCCCCCTTTTTATCGCCTATAAAGGGGGGGCGCTGCATGATAGCAAGACCGAGAATCTCCGTCCTAGCCTCGATGGTTATTCAATCAGGCCCCGAAACGTTGAACCTGTATTGCGCAGCGATAAGAGAAACACGCTAAGATTTATCACGACGATAATTGCCGATAAGATAAATACCCACTGCATACCTAAAAGTGACGAAGTAACTGCCCCCAAAAGCGGACCAATCACATTCCCTAGATTCATAAAAGATTGGTTATAGCCAAATAATCGACCAGAAAGTTCTGACGAACTGTAAACAATAATCAAACTTTGAATAGCAGGGAACATCGCACCGTCAGCAATCCCTAACAAAAGTCGAGTAATTGAAAATTGCCAGACCGTAGCAACCCACGACATGCTGAAAAGTATCAAGATAAAAATAGACGAAGCAATAATAATGACCCACTGTGCGCCGTATTTATCGCCAATTTTTCCCCATATTGGCGCAGTCAACAACGCGGAAAATCCGGGTAATGCTGCTATAAATCCGCTAATAAAGGCTAAATCATTTCGATCTGGGGATAAGTGCTCGACATAAAGATAAAGAATTGGATTAACCGATCCATTGCACAGTTGCACAACCAAGGTTGTGAATAGGAGCGAGATGATCAGTTTTTTTGCTGGCAAACGCTGCCAGCTCAACGTAGGCGTATTTCTCCTTGTGAGCGGCAACCCATTGCCGACTGATTCCTTTACAAAGAAAAGGGTGACTAACGTGCTGATACAAAGCAGGCCCGTCGTAACAAAGAAGACTGGACGTAACCCGAGATGATCCGCTAAGTAGCCCCCTAATAGTGGCCCACATAAAAAACCACTAATTTGTGCGGTTGATAGCAGACTGAAAGCAAAACCGCTCCGTCCTTTTGGCGCCTGACTGGCAATCAGTGCCATCGCGTTGGGGATATAACCTGAGGCCAGACCCATCATTCCTCGAAATAAACAGAGCTGCCACACCGATTGGGCAACACCTTGACAGGCAATCGCTATCCCCATTCCCACAGTAGCACGCAAAAGCATTAATTTTCGGCCCCGTGTGTCTGCGAGTTTTCCCCACAGAGGGGAGACTATCGCTGAAATTAGAAACGTAATACTAAACGCAATGCCTGACCATAATGTCAGTTGTGTCGTCGAATAATGGCCTAGCTGTGAAATATATAAGGGCAAGAAGGGCAATAGTTGGCTAGTTCCAAGACCGGTAATAAAACAGCCTACCCACAGTGAAAGTATATTTTTTTGCCAAGCCGTCATTAGGTCGCCAGATAAGAGATATTGAGTCATCGAGGAAGCGTTCATAATATCCCTCATCCCTTTTTTGTAAAGATGAAACACAGGATCAATGGCATTGTCTCTGAGCGAGCAAAGATGATCTTTATCAAAGGTAATGCAGAGATGATCGATTCTCTATTGCCAACTTAGGAGGCTTTGTATACAAGAAGCTCTCCACATTCATTTCAGCATGTTGGAATAACCTGAACGACAACAACAAAGTCCATGAAGGACTTGGAGAAATTGCATGGATGTAAAATCACTCTACTCTTGGCTATTGTTAGCAGGAATCACTGTGTCGGGCTCACTGTCTGCCGCGCCTTTTAATCCCACAGTGTTAGGCTTTGAAGCGCCCCCAAAAGAAGGGATGTTCGGCGATATGCTTGGACTGCGTCACCGGCTAGAAGACAGTGGGTTACAATTTAACCTAGGATACCTTTCCCAGATTGCAACGAATATGCACGGTGGCGCAGATACGCGACATAAAGTTGCCTATATCGATCAATTTGCGTTTACCTTTACCCAAGACTTATCCACGCTGACCGGTATTCCTGGAGCGGTGATAGAAGGTAATATTGTTAACCGAAATCATAATTCAAACTTAGCCACACAACGTTTACAGGCAAGCTCGGTACCGATGACCGATCTTGCCCAAGAGAGTTGGGGAGGGCAGTCTATCACCCGATTAGGCTGGTTCACGGCTGGACGGAGTTTTTTTGATAATCAGCTCTTTTGGCGTATTGGATTGATGAATAAGGTGCAAGTTTTCGATCAAGGTATTCCATGTGATTTCCAAATTCTATCGTTATGTGGAGGTAAATCCGCTTACTCCATGACGTGGAATAACTGGAATGTCCATACATGGGGAACCAGTGCCGAGTGGAAATTCACCCCCGAACTGGCAGTAAAAGTCGCGTTAATGGAACAAAACCCACAAGCAGCCAGTCGCGCGCACGCATGGAGTGTTTCAACGCAACATAGTAAAGGGGTTATTCTACCCGTTGAAGTTGAATGGAGGCCGTTGGTGAATCAGCTCCCGGGTATTTATAATCTCGGCGTCAGTTGGACAAATGCTGAACAAACCCATCTTGCTCGTGGGGTCAATCAATATTGGGGAGCCAGTGACCCACAAGGTTATGCAAAAACGCATAACTCCTATTACCTATGGGCAGGGGCGAATCAGCAAGTAACGAAACATGCGGATGACCCATTACGCGGCATCAGTCTCTCTGCAAGCCTAGGTATCGGTGATAAAAAAACCTTACGTCTACCTTTTGTTAGCTCTGTATCGGCCCGGTATCGCGGACCATTCTCGTTACGTCCGAATGATTGGTTGGGTTTAGGCGTTAGCTACGTCAAGGTTGGAAAGTGGGCGAATAAAGATCAATTACAAATGCAAGAAATCGCTGGAGGGCAAAGCAGTCTGGATTATTGGCCAACAGGAAGTTCTGCAATTAATACCGAGCTTTTTTATCGACTACAAGTCACACCTTGGTTCCAGTTACAGCCAAGCGTTCAGTATTGGCACAATCCTGGCGCAATTAGTGAAACGGATGATGCGTGGGTACTTGGACTAAAAACTGTCGTAACCTTCTAATTATTTAGCACATAAATTATTGAGTCTTCAAAATATTAACCATAGGGGGGCGTAGCGCTCCCCTAATGCTTTAAAAGTCATCACCTTCTCTGTTTCTAATGCCTCATGACTACCACTACCAATTATTCGGCTACTTACCCTTACTGTTCATCTTTGCCCGCGTGGAAAAACGCGATATGCTCAGTGTTAATAAGTGATCAGTGAACTATTACTGATAGTTTGCTGAACACGCAATCGACATATGGGTATTTCAATGAAACAGTTAGTTATTTTATTTCATGGCTATGGAAGTGATGGCGATGACCTAAAAGGGTTAGGCGAATTTTGGGCCGGTGCACTACCGGGACTGAATTATGCCTCACCCAATGCACCGCAGCATTGCGAAGCAGGAATTGGCTATCAGTGGTTTAGTTTAGCTGAAAATAACGAGGCCAATCGCCGCCAAAGCTTAGCGGATGCACGGCCAGATATTGATACACTGCTGGCAACGGTATTGAATGACCATTCGATAGATCCTGTAAATGACCAAATTATGTTAGTTGGCTTTTCTCAAGGAACGATGATCGCTCTCGATATCTTACTGCGTAGCCATTACAACATCGTGGGTGTGATCGGATTTTCTGGAAGGTTGATTGAGACACCGACAGCTACCACCCAGACTTCGGCAGAAGTCCTGCTGATTCACGGTGAGTCCGATGAGATTGTTCCTGCACAAGAGACATTGCAAGCTCAAGCAGAACTTAATCAATTGGGCATTCCTTGCCACTACATGATCGAACCTGGCGTCGTACATACGATTTCTGCCGCTGGCGTCGAAGCCGCGACTCAGTTCTTAGCCGAGCGATTTGGCTGGGAAGATGAAGAAGAGTCAGACGAATAGGGTAAAACCCCAAGGACCAGAACGAATCCTTGGGGTAAAGAGAATTACTCGAAGTGCACGCCTGGATTATCAGCTAAACTGACGAATTGCTCGCCATGTTTATCTAAAGCATGAATTTGTCCACTCTCAATATCATAAACCCAACCATGAAGATTAATTTTCTTATTACGTAATGCTACCGCAACAGAAGGATGTGTTTTGATATTGTTCAGCTGAGCGATGACGTTCTCGCGAACCATCGTATTAAGTTTATCTTCCGGTGTCGCGTGTTCAAGTTTTTCAACCACAGCTTTCGCTGCATCAGCATACCGTAACCAGTGACCTACAGCAGGCATAGTGTCAAGGCATTGGCAACTGGCAATCGCTGACATTGCACCGCAATTTGAGTGACCACAAATGATAATGTCAGTCACGCCAAGAGCCATCACGGCATATTCAATGGTCGCAGAAACACCACCGGGTTCAGGACCAAACGAAGGCACGATGTTTCCTGCATTACGAATAACGAAAAGTTGCCCTGGCTCTTGCTGTGTAACAAGTTCAGGCACGAGGCGACTGTCTGAACAAGAGATAAAAAGGGCTTTCGGCTTTTGGCTTGATGCGAGACTACGGAAGAGTTCTTCCCTTTCAGGATAAATTTCTTGTTGAAAGTTTAGAACGCCATCAATAATTGTTTTCATTTTTATTCCCTATTTATGCAGGTGTTTAAAAGTGATTATCTTGGTGACAAGAGTTCACAAGTTTTTTTATGAAGAGAGTTCTGTTAGAAAACAGAAAACTCGAGCCGGTCAGAGATATGTTCTAATACGGCCGTTCCAGCGAGTGAATTACCAAACTGGTCAAGTTCAGGCGACCATACAGCAATACACATCTTTCCTGGCACTATCGCAACAATACCACCGCCAACCCCAGACTTAGCCGGAAGGCCAACACGCCAAGCAAATTCGCCTGCTGCGTTATACATTCCACTAGTCATCATTAAAGCATTGATATGACTCACTTGTCGGCTATTAAGTTCATGTCTAAACAAAACATTACATAACTCAGGGGAAACTAAGTAACGAAAGCAGAGCGCGAGCTCCTCACAACTCATCGATAATGCACAATAGTGGAAATAATTCTCTAACACAGTATTAACATCATTATTAAAATTATCAAATGACTTCATTAACCAAGCTATCGCTGCGTTACGGGCAGAATGGGCGAATTCAGAGCTTGCCACTTGTCGATCAAAATGAATATCCTCAACACCGCTTAACCGACGAACTAAACTGAGCATCTGTTGGCGAGGAGCGGAAAGACGACTTTGTAGCATATCGCAGACGACTAAAGCTCCAGCATTAATAAAGGGATTTCGTGGGATCCCTTGCTCCATCTCCAACTGCACAAGAGAGTTAAAAGGCTGGCCGGAAGGGTCTTTACCCACACGACGCCAAAGTGCCTGTTCGCTGTAGCGGGTCATTGCGACAGTTAATGATAAAACTTTCGAGATAGATTGGATTGAAAAGCGTGTTGATGAGTCACCGGCGGTAAACAATTGGCCGTCATGGGTACAGACCGCTACGCCCAACTGATCGGCTGGCACACTAGCAAGAGCGGGGATATAACTGGCCACTCGACCTTGACCTAATAAAGGACGAACTTCATCGAGAATCGACTCAAGAAAAGCATTATCTAAACGCGACACGTCACGCTCCCATCCATGATTTTAAAAGGTGAGCATGATGCGTTGCCGACACTCTAAATGCAAGTGTAAATCCCCCTGACACCTTTTCCTAGGCTTACCCCTTCATCTGTATTCCATATTATCATTACCGGCACTGATCCGCAGCAGAGGGGGAAATGTCTTATCCGGTTTGATTAGGCAAACGGTGTGTCTGATAACACTATTTATTCATCTTATTGCCACTGAGGAGAGGGCAGGTAAGTTGTATTATTTGATTAATAATTATGGTCAGAACTATCGTTGTCAGTGACTAAGCGATTACCCCGTTATTCAGGGCCAAGAATGTTTTTTCTACTGGAGAGGCGGTATAGCGACGCCAAACAAGATAGATATCACACGATGAGATATCAGTGAGGGGATAACAATAAAGGCCGTTAACTTGGGGATTATCGTTAATAAAACTTTCGGGCATTACGGTGAAACCCAATTGTTGGTGAATCGCCGCTAGGATCATCGAGTAAGACTCAATATCACATTGTTGTCGAGCTTGAAGCTGCTGCGAAGCTAGCCAATCCTCGATCAGAACATGATAAAAGCAATGTTCGCCGAAGGTATATAAGGTCAGGGCTGCAACTTTCGACGAAAACTCATCAAGGGTTGCACAATGTGTCACTACTCGTAATCTCTCCGGTGCGAAGAGTTGACTTTCCAACACTGGGTGATCAATCGGGCCATCGACAAGGATCATATCAACCTCACCGGCGAGCAAACGATCCATTAAAGGTAGGGAAGAAAAACAAGAGAGTGACACTGTCACGTTTGGGTTTTGTTTCATAAAAGTAATCATCAACTTTTCAAGTTGTTGATTAAGCGCAACATCGAGAGCCCCCAAGCGTAAGTGCCCATGCAGGGATTCAGGTTTGAAAAAATTGAGACACTCCTCGCTCTGCCTTAATAGTTTTTGAGCTTGGGGATAAAAAGCACGTCCTTCAGGGGTTAACGTCAATCGTTGTTTGTCGCGGTTGACCAAATTAACCGTCAGACTCTCTTCCAACTCACGAATACGTGTGGAGATATTTGACGGCACACAATGCATTTTTTTAGCAGCCTGTACCACACTGCCACTCTCTACCAGCGCACAAAAAATTTTTAACTGCGGTAATTTTAACTGCATGGCAATCTTCCTCAGAATGATTTAACTAATAGTATGTGCCAAATCGGTAGGGTAAGGAAAGAGAGTAAAATGGCGTAGCCTTGAATAGCATTGGCTAAAGCGGGTTGTAGTCCTGCACGCTGCGCCATAATAGCGGCGGCAATCATGGGGGCCATCGCGGCTTCAATAATCGTCACTTGCTGTGTTAGTCCTGTACTACCGGTTAGACTGACCACCCCCCATACGATGAGCGGGGCAAATGCTAATTTCCATATCACGCCACTGAATAGCGGTACGATTACTCCTCGTGGTGGACGTAATGAGATTTGCAGTCCCACGCAAAACAGAGCCAAAGGGCTTAAGGTTGCGCCAATTTGTGCCAGCGGCGTTTCGAGAAACTCAGGTAATCCATTGAATGGCTTAATGACAATGCTCACACAGAGTGCGATGAAAGGTGGGAAGCTGAGCACTCTTTTGATAATCATCTTCGCCGTAGGGCGTTGTCCGGCGCACAGTGTCATGGTTATGACACCCGCTGTTGAGAGAATAATAAAACTTCCTACTTGGTCGGCAATCACGGCTATTTGTAAACCCGATGCCCCGTAGTAACTTTCGACAATCGGATAACCCATAAAGGAGGTGTTGCCAATTCCTCCGACTAACGCAACCACGCCAATCACTTCTTTTGACCAAGAAAATATTTTGCCTAAAATAAGGGCAACCCCTAATGCGCCGATAAACACACACCACATCCCAGCAATCGGGACTAATGACTCTTTTGTTATAACAGTATGTGGAATAAGGGTAATAATAAGGCAGGGTAGCGCAATGGTAATTAACCACCAGTTAATAGAAGGTACAAGTTGCTCGGGGAAGGTCAAATAACGACGTGCCGCGATACCAAGCAATAGGCATATAAGTAATAAAGGATTCATTAGGTATACCGGGGATCACTATAAGAACCGGTGCCAAAGCACCGGACAAACTTAAGATTGATAGTTTAGATAAACGGTTTTTTGCTTAACGTAGAGTTGATAACCATGTTCGCCGTCATCACCACCAATACCGGACAGCTTCCAGCCAGCATGGAAGCCATTAATTTCTTCAGGGCCATAACGGTTAATGTAAACTTCACCGTATTCGAGGGCATCGCTGATTTGCATAGCAGAAAGTAAATCACGAGTATAAAGATAAGAACTTAAGCCATACTCACAATCATTCGCTAACCTAATCACTTCATCAATGGTGTCAAAAACGACCACCGGTAGGATAGGGCCAAAGGCCTCTTCTTTCAGGATGGTTGCATGCGCCGGTAAGTCCGTCACAATCGTGGGAGCGACCCAGTTGCCGCCTTTGAATTTCTTGGCATCGGGAATTTTTCCCTGCCAAAATATGTTACCACCCTCTTTTTTTGTTTGGGCAAGCAGTTCTTCAACATGTTCTTTTTCAGCTGCTGACACCTTAGGGCCCATCGTGGTCTTTTTCGCTAAGGGATCACCGACAATAATTTTTTCCGCCGCTTTTTTTAGTGCGCGCATAAACGGTTCATAGGCTTCACGCTGAATATAAGTACGTTCGTTACAGATACAGACTTGTCCACAGTTGGCCATCCGTGCATCAATCGCATCTTGTGCGGCTTTTTCTATATCAGCATCGGCGAGAACAATAAACGGTGCTTTTCCGCCTAATTCCAAAGATACAGGGATGACTTTCTCCGCGGCATTTTTAGCGATGATTTTCCCGGCGCGCGTCGAGCCTGTCATTGTGACAAGTTCAACATCTGGGTGTTTAACCAGTGCATCACCGACCTTGGAACCTTCGCCACAAATAACGTTAATCACGCCGTTGGGTATTCCCGCGGCGTGGCTCAAGGTTGCCAGCGCCAGTGAGCATAGTGGTGTATTTTCACTTGGTTTAACCACAATGGTATTGCCAGCTAATAATGCAGGCGCCGTTTTACGTGCAAAAATGGCTAATGGGAAGTTCCAAGGAATAATTGCCGCTACCACACCAAGCGGTGATTCTTTAGTAATGGCTTGATGGTGAGGATGATTCGAGGCTAACACATGCCCTGTGCGTTTCCAGCCTAATCCGGCATAAAAACGTAACATCAGAATCGCCGTATCAACCTCGCCTTCAGATTCGGCCAGAGGCTTGCCTTGTTCAGTGGTCAGTAAGGTGGCCAACGTTTTTTTGTTTTTTTCTATTTGGCGAGCAAACTCATAAAGGTATTCTGCACGTTGTGGTTGTGGGACTGCGGCCCATTTTTTTTGTGCTTTTTTCGCAGCAGCAACAGCCTTGTCTGCATCAGCTTTCGATCCCATCGCGACTTGTGCAATAGTTTCGCCAGTCGCAGGGTTAGTAACCGGATCGGAAGATTTGCTAGATACCCAAGAATTATTAATGAAATGTGCAGCATTTTCCGGCAGTAATTTTTTAAAATCAGTAGACATGTTCTCTCCTAAATTTCTATCGTTACTGAAAAATTAATTATTAAGGGGGGTAGGTTGTAATATCTCAATCCAATACCCATCAGGATCTTTGATGAACGCGATGTGTTTCATTCGCCCATCGGTCAATCGCTTTTGAAATGTGACGTTAAGCTGCTCAAACCGTTTGCACGCCTGACGAACGTCCGGGACTGAAATACAGATATGGCCGTAGCCTTGGGGAGCATCATTACCATTATGATAATGAAAATCGGGTTTCAGTTCAGTGCCGTGATTGTAGGTAAGTTCGAGTACACCGGTTTGACGGAGCACCCACTCTTGGCGAGCGGTATCATCATCAGGAATCGAAGCCAACGGGGCACGAATTAAATACACAATAGTGAACGCTGCGTCAGAATTGATATGTTCACAAACAGGTACAAAGCCTAACACTTGGGTGTAAAAATTAATCGATGCTTGTAAATTTTTTACGCGGATCATCGTATGATTAAATTGGTAACCGGCCGATGCTTGACTTATTTCACTGTTAACCGAAAATTTTTCTAATAACGCTGATAAAGCCATGAATACTCCTAAGCCGTAGGTGAATTATCGTACTAATTAAAGTGTAGGATAGGATTTGGTTTTACGAAAGTGACAGTTTCAGTGAAAATATTTTCATATTTTGTGAAATAGTGGTCAGCGATGTCGTTGTGCCTAATCGCAGTTTAAGAGCATAAAATGACCTGTCTTAACGATTAATGGGGCGTGACGAGAAGGGGGTTGAGAGATGGGGACTGCGACAGTCGTGGGGGTGTGTAGCTTCGGCTGCTTTGACGTAAAGCAGAAGTATTGCCAATACCGTACTGTGTTTCGCCAGCGAGTTAGACCGCGAGCGTCAATCTTGTTATTGATAGGATATAGTTCGGTATCAAAGGCCAACCCCGTCCGACGTGATAACAGGTTTCGTCAGGGATTGGCCGATTACAACTAACGCATACTCTGGAGTAATTGCTCTGTATTATATTTAAAGGCACTCAGATAAGTCGGTGCAGGGCCTTCTGCGGTGGACAATGCTTCTGGATACAGCTCCCCACCAGGTGTGGCACCGCTGGCTACGGCAATCTGTTTGACCAACCTCGGATCAGTTTGATTCTCAGTAAAATAGTGCTTAATGTGCTTTTTTTTCATCTGAGTGATTAGGTCGCCGACTTGTTGGGCAGAGGCTTCAGATTCTGTCGATAATCCTAATGGCGCACTAAAGGTGACACCGTAACGCTTACCGTAATAGCCGAATGCATCATGGCTTGTCAGCACAAGGCGGCGGTTAGCAGGAATAGATTTATATTGTTGTATCGCCCATTGATCAAGCTGCTGCATTTTTTGAATATAAGCGTCTGCGCGTTTCTGGTAATCAGCTGCATGTTCAGGATCAGCTTTTTCCAAGGCTTTCATGATATTACGTGCATAAATTTCACCGTTTGCCAGACTGTTCCAAGCATGAGGATCGGTAACGGTTTTACCCTCTTCTTGCATAGTATTAGTGGTAATACCGGAGGAAGCGACCGTGATTTTCCCACGATAACCAGAGGCCATTACTAAGCGGTCCATCCATCCTTCCAAGCCTAATCCATTAACGACAACCACTTGAGCCATAGCTAGTGCCCGACTATCATTGGCAGTAGGTTCAAAGCTGTGAGGATCGCCATTCGGTGCGACAAGACTTTTTACCGTCACGTCATTGCCGCCAATCTGTTGAGTGATATCGGCTAAAACGGTAAAACTTGCGACCACTTGTACTGGTGCTGCCAGTGAAAAATGGCTAATAAGTAAGAGACTGCTGACAGCTAGTGCGGGGACCTTCATTGTTTAGCTCCTGAATGACGAAAATAGACCTTTGCTAACCAGCCATTTGTTCGGCCGGTTAGACATGAAATAAGAAAAATAACGGCGCTGCATAAAACAACGGCAGGCCCAGCGGGTAGCGCACTGTACCATGAAAGCATCAAGCCTATCACTGACGATAATACGGCAATCAAGCTGGCAATAAGCATTGTTGGGAGTAAACGTACCGCCCAGAATCTCGCACTTACCGCGGGAACCATCATTAAACCGACAGACATTAATGTGCCGAGGATCTGAAAACCTGAGACCAAATTCAGAACGACTAAAAATAAAAAAACGCCATGAATTATTATCGCGAGCGGTCGATGGCGCACTCGTAAAAAGTCGCTATCAAAGGTATCGATCACTAATGGGCGGTATATCAAACGTAGCAGGATGAGAGAAAATAGGCTGATGGTTGCTGTCGTAATGAGTGCTGAGTGGCTTACGGCTAATAAGGAGCCAAAGAGAATATTCAGTAAATCCATGCCAGATCCCTTAATGGAGATCAACGTAATACCCAATGCTAATGCGCCCATATACAAGCCAGAAAAACTCGCATCTTCTTTTAATAGAGTTGTGCGACTGATGATTCCTGAGAGTAGAGCAACTAGTAGGCCCGCGATAAGTCCGCCGATTCCCATCGCGAGCGTCGACATACCAAAAAGTAGATAGCCTATCGCGGCACCTGGCAATACGGCATGGGAAAGGGCGTCTCCTGCCAGTGATAGACGGCGTAATGAAAGTAGCACCCCTAGCGGGGTAGCACTTAGCGAAAGGCATAAGCAACTGAGCAAGGCATGACGCATAAAATCAAATTCAATAAATGGCTGAAAAAACGTCATTAACTCACCTCAGATAATGGCCGACGTTGAGTAGAGTGCGGCGTGGTCCAGTAAGCCATTTTTTCCGTCAGACGTATTTGTATATCAAAATAGCGCTGCACTAACTGATCATCATGTAACACCATAACCACCGTTTTACCGTCATTCGCCGCTTGCATGATTAATGTCATCAAACGCGCGATGGTGCCCTCATCGACTCCAGTAAAAGGCTCATCCAATAACCAAACATCGCTAGGTTGTAACCACATTCTTGCAAATAACGCCCGCTGTAATTGCCCACCAGACAAATGACTTAAAGGGGTTGATGCTAACGACGTGATACCGGTGATAGCCAGTGCTTGTTCCACGTTTTGTTTTACCGACGTTGGTAATCGGCCATACCATGTACGTTGCTGCCAGCATCCCATCGTGACGATATCGCGAACGGTAACCGGAAACGTCCTATCAAGGGACTGCTGCTGAGGGAGTAAGGCGATGTGTGAGGAATGGATACAATAATATCCTTCGCACGGGGGTTGTAAGCCTGCCAGTGTTTTTAATAGTGTTGATTTCCCACAGCCATTCTCGCCGGTGATTGCGGTAAGACTGCCTGCGGGAAGTTGTCCGTTAATAGGAGGAGTAATGCTGCGTCGCTGATAGCCTGCACGCAGGTCTGTGAAGTGGATCATAATTCTCAACCTTTATTGTAATAGTATAACATTACTCTAATTCGGCGAATTATGACAACTCCTGATGTAATAAAATATGTCAAAACTGGCCACATATTGTGGCCATCGGCACGACTAGCCTAAATCGCCCCCGGCGACCGGCAACACTGTACCCGTAATATAGCTGGCCTCATCGCTGGCAAGAAAAAGAATTGCCGCAGCTTGTTCATCTAAGGTTCCATATCGATGCATTAAGCTCGTCTCACAGGTTTGATCAATCACCCGTTGATACCATGCTTGTTGTTGTTCCGTCGGTTGAGAGGGATCGGTATGGCGTGGGATTTTGCGCTCCGGTGCTTCGGTTCCCCCCGGAGCAGTAGCATTGACGCGAATACCGTAAGGGGCATACTCAAAAGCCAATGATTGTGTCAGCGCATTGACTCCCCCTTTGGCGGCAGAATATGGGACTCTATGTACCCCTCGTGTTGCGACAGACGAAACATTGACGATAGCTCCCGAACCTTGCTTAATCATCGTCGGCAATACCGCACGACATCCCCACAAACAAGGGAAAAGTGAACGGCGGATCTCCGCTTCAATTTGATCTTCAGTATATTCAGCGTAGGGCATTGCCCAAATCGTACCGCCGACATTATTGATCAAGATATCGATTCGTTCAGTTTGCTGGACAATTTTCTCAAAGGCATGATAGGTCGATGACCATTGCTCTAAATCGGCCAACATGCCCACGGAGTGGCGCTGACCATCACATAATTGTTCCGCAACATCGAAAACTAACGGAGAACGGTCAAGTAAAAAGAGGGTAGCTCCTTGTGCAAAAGCACGCTCAGCCACGCGCTTGCCAATTCCTTGTGCTGCGCCCGTAATGACAATTGTTTTATCGATTAATCGTAGTGTCATACCTGCTCCGCCGTGATCTGTGGGGTGAATTTCTCATAGTAGAAATTTGTAGGGGCGATCTGCTGCTCTTTTAATGTTGCTATTACAGACTCGACCATCGTCGGTGGACCGCATAAGTAGATATCCACATCACCACCATGCAAATGCTCTGGACGCAGGTGATCAGTGATATGGCCAGTTAGTGGTTCGCTGGTAGTTGGATCTGACACACAAAGTTGGAACGTAAAGTTTGGGAGTTGCTGAGTAAGTTCAGTGAGAACGTCGGACTTCACTCGGTCACAATCTTTTGATACGCCATACAGTAAATGAATAGGCATCGATGATGCCCGCTGCTGTAGGCTATATAGTATGGAAAGCATCGGCGCAAGCCCCGTGCCTCCAGCTAGCAGTAATAGCGGGCGGGTAACCTCCCGTAAATAAAAGCTACCTTGGGGGCCGGTTATCGTCATCGTATCGCCAGGTTTGGCTTGTTGTGTTAAATAGCCACTCATCGCACCATTAGGGACATTTTTTATTAAAAATGTCAGTGTTGAGGAACCCGGTAGGTTGCTGAACGAATAGGGGCGGGTGATATCACCCTGTGCGGTAGAAAGATTGACATACTGCCCACTCAGGAAATGGATTTCTGTTTCTGCACACTCAAGCGTTAATTCAAGCGTAGTCGGTGATAAAGCATTAATGTTAGTTATTGATGTTTGAAAGCATTGTTGAGCGGTTTTACATAGTGAAGACGCCATAGGAACAGTAATAATACAATCAGATTCAGGCACCATCTGGCAGGTTAATACCATATTCTGTTCACGTTCACTATCAGAAAGGGCATCCTCGAGATAGTCATCACCTAAATCAAACCGACCTGATTCACATTGACATTTACATGTTCCACATACCCCATCTGAGCAGTCCATGGGTAAATTGATCTGTTGTCGATAGGCGGCATCAAGCACTTTTTCATTTGCATTACATTGAATGAAGCGGCTTACGCCATCTTCAAAATTTAGGGCAATGGTATAAGTCATAGTGCCTCCTTAAAGATGATAAATATCAATTACCTGGTGGATATAATCATTATTCAGTTGAATTTTTTTACTCATGATTTGCCAGCCGAGCTCATGTTGCGTTAACTGGCAAATAGCATGACCAAAATAACACTCACTCTGCTGGTAGCGGTGACTATGTGTACACCAGTTATAGCGGACCGTGCAGGTCTGATTATTTTCCTCAAGGACTTCGATATTACTCAGAAAATGCGTAGTACGTGGTTCAGGGGTGCTGGCCGCCGAGCGTTCAGTTTTAATGCGATAAATGCGATCTTCTAAGCCCTCACGTGACGGATAGTAAATCAATGACATGTCGGTATAAGGATCAACGGTCAATAGGTCATCATCCCCCCAAGCCGGCATCCAATACACGACTTTGGGGTGATAGCATTTGATCCACTCGTCCCATTCTCGGTCGTCCAGTAGCCGCGCCTCTCGGTAAAGAAACTGACTGATTTCAAGTAGTAACTGGCTCATTTTTCAGCCTCCCTTTTACGTTGAATCGCCGCTAATAGGGTGGTTTGCCAATGGTGATGATGGGTGATATAAAGCCCTTCGTCTTCTGATCGTGGTCCAGAAATAATGGGGTGCATATCAATTTGCTGAGCATTTTCATCCGCCCCTTCAATCCAACGCATTGCACCGCGACTCATATCACTCCACGGTAAAGCACGCGCATGGTACCCTTGTTGGCAGGCGCGAAATTCTTCTAAGTCATCCGGTGTTCCCATGCCGCTGACATTAAAAAAATCCTCATATTGACGAATACGTAAGGTTCGGTCTTCAGCCGGTTCATTTTTTGGAGCAAAACAGAAAATAGTTACTTCTGTTTTATCTACAGATAGGGGGCGCACAATACGCAATTGCGTCGAAAACTGATCCATTAAATAAAGATTGGGGTAAAGTGCGAGATTACGTGTTTGCTTCACCATCATTTCTGCACGTTTATCTCCGTAGCGTGCTTTTAGCGCATCGAGATGCCGATAAATTGGTCTAACCTCTGCGTTAATAACCTGTGTCCACAACAACATATGACCATTCTCGAACCCATAGACGCCACCAAGACTTTTGGACCAACCATTTGCATCAACGGTTTTCACGCCATCTTCTTCGTAATTACGTCGTGCCATGGTTGAGGCATAGTTCCAATGCACGACACTGACGTGATAGCCATCGGCCCCATTTTCCATTTGTAGCTTCCAATTGCCTTCATAAGTATAAGAAGAGCTTCCTCGAAGGACTTCGAGTCCATCCGCCGCGGAATCCACAATCAAGTCAATAATTTTTCGGGTTTCCCCTAACCACGCATCGAGGGTCGAGACATTGGCGTCCAAGCTGCCAAATAAGAATCCACGATAGTTTTCAAATCTTGCCATTGCAGTAAGATCATGTGATCCATTCTGCTTAAAACAAGGGGGATATTCACCGGTTTTCTCATCTTTTGCTTTTAATAATTTGCCGTTATTACTAAACGTCCAACCATGAAATGGGCAGGTAAATGAGCTTTTATTTCCTTTTTTACGCGTCGCAAGCATTGCCCCACGGTGGGAACAACTATTGATAAGGGCATGTAATTCGCCGTCTTTATCGCGAGTGATCATCACCGGTTGACGTCCGACTGTTAGGGTATAAAAATCCCCAGGTTTTTCTATTTGACTTTCATGCGCCAAATAAATCCAGTTACCTTCAAAAATATGTTCCATTTCAAGTTCAAATAGTTCTGGGTCGGTAAAAATACCACGGTGACATTTATAAATGCCTTTCTCTTTGTCGACAACAAGAGCTTGATTGATTTTTTCTATAATATTTTTTCGGGCTACTGGTTGCTGAGTCATGATGCACCTCACTCATTTATTGAATTACAACTTATCTACCAATTTTCATTCCTCACCCACGCGAGGACGTTTTATTGGTGTTTCTTCATTATGTTTTTGCGCTGGCTGTAAAACAAAATCGAAACTAACTTCAGTATGATTACCAGGTAATTCTCGCTGCTTAATCAAAGAGGGATCACTAATTTTAATTGGGTCAGCAATTAACTCCTCCCGTGTTGCAAAGGCAAAGTCATCCCATAAATATTTATCACCACTGAGATTAATTTGTGTTGTGAGGTGCTTGTAGCCTGGAGCTGAAATAAAAAAATGAATGTGAGCGGGACGGTTACCATGACGGCCTAATAAATTTAATAACTGTTGAGTGGGGCCGTCAGGAGGGCAACCATACCCAGAGGGTAAAATACTCCTCGCATAATAAGCACCATCCTCATCGGTGATAATTCGACGCCGTAAGTTGAAAGCAGACTGTGATTGATCAAAGAAGGAATAATTCCCTAATGTATTTGCATGCCAAACATCGACGACCGCACCAGAAACTGGTTGTCCTTCAGTGTCACGAATAACACCGTGTAACCACATTATTTCTCCAGTATCATCGCCATCATCCATACGGGTAACACCGGAGCTTAATGGAGCATTGGCGACATAAAGTGGGCCTTCAATAGTCCGTGGCGTACCTCTTAGTTCACCTGCTAATTTTTCTTTGGCATCGGATCGTAAATCAAGAAAATGCTCTAATCCGAGACCGGCCGCTAGCAATGCGGTTTCTTTCTTTTCACCCAAAAAATTAATATAATTAACGGCCTGCCAAAACTCTTCATCACTAACATCAAACTGCTCAATAGTTTGACATAGGTCACCGACAATTTTACGAACAATAGCGTTATAACGATTATTTCCGTTATGCTTGTCACCGCCACTGATTAATTCTAAAAACGTTTCGAGAGTTTCTTTATTTATAATTGTTGTTGACATGGCACACATCCTTTTTTGTAGGGAGAGGATTTATATTTTATTAACAGTCGCTTTCATGGATTGATGAAGGATGGCGACATAATGGTGTTACGGTAATATCCATATAAGGGTATAGCGGTAGGGCGAGTAAAAGATTGTGTAACTCCTCATGACTTTCAACGTCGAAAATACTGATATTTGCGTATTGTCCAGCAATGCGCCAAATATGGCGCCATTTCCCCTGACGCTGTAGATCTTGTGAATAAGATTTTTCACGTGATTTAATTTCGTCAAAAGTCGAGGCATCCATCTCTTTAGGGGGCTTAACCACCATTTCAACCTGATATAACATGATAGACCTCCTGATTATTTACGGGCGTAATAGGCTAATTTGTCCTGATCGACATCAATACCCAGTCCATGACCTGTTGGCAGGCTAAGATGTCCGTCTTTATAGATAAGAGGCTGGGTGATCACATCATCTTTTAATAACAATGGGCCAAACATTTCGGTCCCCCATTCCAAATCAAGGGTCGACCAAGCATGTAGTGAGGCAATAGTCCCAATACTGCCTTCTAACATCGTGCCACCGTATAGACTTATCCCGGCAGCCTGCGCCACATGTGCCAACTTCAAGGCTTGGAACGGCCCGCCTGCTTTCGCAATTTTTAATGCAAAGGCTCCGCTAAAGCCTTGACGAATGAGTGAGAGTCCTTGCTGCGCATCAGTGACCGCTTCATCAGCCAATAGGGTCACTGGGAAGCGTTTGGCTAAATCGATCAATTGATCGACGGCAGTGAGGGCTATTGGTTGTTCAATTAACGTAATACCGGCAGCCTGTAAGCGCGGAATGGCAGATAAGGCCTGCGCCATACTCCATCCTTGATTAACGTCAACATGAACATGAATATGTTCACCGAGGGTTTGCTTAATACGCACTGCATGGTTCACATCTGTTTCTAAATCCCGTGCCCCAATTTTTAATTTAAAAGCATGGTGGCGTCCTGTTTCGAGGAGTCGATGTGCTTCATTGAGGTCGTTGTCCGTGTCACCACTGGCTAACGTCCAAAGTGCGGGAAGCCTTTGATGGCGGGCTCCCCCAAGTAACGCGGCCATCGGAAGACCGACATATTTGCCATAGGCATCTAAAAACGCGGTTTCTATTGCAGATTTTGCAAAACTATTACCACGGACTGCGGCTAATTTTTCACTCAGCGCGGTCACACCAGACAGAGGCTGACCGAGTAATAATGGCGTAATATAGCGTTCAATAGTCAGCTTCATGGCCTCGGGACTTTCTGGACCATAACTTAGCCCGCCAATGGTGGTACCTTCTCCCCAACCGACAATACCTTGTTGACAGCGAATCTGGACCAGCATCAGGGTTTGGCTGCCCATTGTGGCCATCGACAACTTATGTGGTCTTATAGTCGGGATATCGACTAACCAGCAGCGCACTTCTTCTATCGTTAATTCCATAAATACCTACCGAGTAAGAAACTGAGTGACAGATTGAGCGAACGTGGTACTGCATTCGACATTTGATAAATGAGAAGCCGGTAGTCTGAGGAGTTCGCTGTGTTTGACTTGTTGTACGAGAGTGATTGCATCACTCACCGTTGTTACTGGATCATAGACTCCGGCGATGACTAAGAGCGGACACGACAAAGCGTTAATTTCATCGCGTAAGTCGGCATTAGCCAATGCCTCACAACAACTGGCATATCCCTGTGCCGATAAATGGCGAAGATCCTGTTTGAAATGTTCGACGATAGCGGGCTGTTCGCGTAGAAACGCTTCGCTAAACCAACGGCTACCAGCACTGTCAGCCAGGGCGCTAAGACCTTCGCGTCTTACCTGCGCTGCACGAGACATCCACGCCTCGTAGTGACCAATTTTCGCCGCCGTGTTAGCGACAACCATGCGCTCAAAACGATCTGCCGCGTAACGATTGAGCCATAATCCCGTCAGCCCGCCCAAGGAAATGCCACAAAAATATGCCCGCGCGATGTGCAGATGATCTAACAGTGCAACAACATCTTGGCCAAGTTTTTCCAGCGTTAATTGACAGTGACCAACGGGGCTACCCCCATGACCGCGCGTGTTATAACGTAAAATACGAAATGTTTTACTCCACGTTTCAACTTGGGCATCCCAAAGTGACCAGCGGGTCCCCAACGAGTTGGAGAGAACTAATACTGGCGCGTTATCCGGGCCATCCAGCCGATAATCAAGATCCATATTGACCTCCTGAGACTCGCTCAATAATCATGGCGATACCCTGGCCTACACCAATACACATGGTGCAGAGTGCATAGCGACCTTGTTGAAGCTCTAATTGATGGAGGGCATTTAATACCAGTCTGCCTCCCGACGCACCGAGTGGATGACCTAAGGCAATGGCACCACCATTGGGGTTTAACCACGCTGCATCTTCTGGGATCCCTAATGCCCGCGCACAGCTGATCACTTGTGCGGCAAAAGCTTCGTTCAACTCGATAACATCCATTTGACTGAGTGCCAATCCCGCCAGTTTAAGCACTTTATGCACGGCATCTACAGGACCAAACCCCATTACGGTAGGAGCAATCCCACAGCAAGCACTCGCCACGATACGGGCCCTTGGTTGTAAATGATGGTGCTGGATAGCTCGCTCACTGGCCATCAACAAAGCACAAGCGCCATCATTTAACCCCGAAGCGTTACCCGCAGTAATCGTCCCTGTTGTATGTACCACCGGGGAGAGACGCTGCAAGGCTTCGAGCGTAGTTAGCCGTGGGTGTTCATCAATACTGAGATTCACTTCGCGTTGAGTACGCGTTGCAGGTTGATGGACTGAAATAGTATGACTGGCATAAAATCCTTGCTCGATCGCTTTTGCCGTTCGTTGTTGGCTACGCAGTGCGTAAGCATCTTGATCGGCGCGCGTAATTCCGTCTCGTTGCGCCAAATTTTCTGCAGTCTGTGGCATCGTTTCCGTGCCGTACAGGGCGGTTAACCGTGGGTTCACAAAGCGCCAGCCCATAGTGGTATCTTCGAGCTGCATTGCACGGCTGTACGCATGATCAGCCTTACCCATGACAAAAGGGGCGCGGGACATACTCTCGACACCTCCTGCAATCAATAAATCCGCTTCACCCGCTTTAATCGCTCTAGCCCCCATTGCAACGGCATCGAGGCTCGATCCGCATAAACGATTCAACGTCACACCGGGAATCGTCTCTGGGTAGCCAGCTAACAGTGTCGCCATACGCGCCACGTTGCGATTGTCTTCACCCGCCTGATTGGCACACCCTAAAATGACGTCATCAATTTGACTCAGATCTAAGGTCGGATAACGGTCACGTAGAGCAATCAAGGGTAAGGCTGCTAATTCATCTGCGCGTATTGCCGCAAGCCCACCATTAAGCCGTCCAAAAGGGGTACGCAGTCCATGACAAAGATAAGCTTGGTTACTCATGTTTTGCCTCCCGTCCAGTGGCTGCAAACATGAGGGGAACAGGTGTCAGTGCCTGTAATGCCTCTGCACTGATATCGGCGAGAATTTCTGTTACCACTAACCCTTCTGCCGTCACGTCCATAACCGCGAGATCGCTATAAATACGATCTATGCACGCCAGTCCGGTTAGCGGAAACGTACAGGTTTCGACGATTTTACTGTGACCATCGCGAGTCAGATGATTCGTCATAACAAACACCTTTTTCGCCCCAGTAGCCAGATCCATTGCCCCCCCAACGGCTGGAATCGCATCTGGATTCCCAGTGCTCCAATTTGCCAGATCGCCGGTTGCGGAAACCTGATAAGCGCCCAATACACAGATATCCAGATGCCCGCCACGCATCATTGCAAAGGAGTCACCGTGATGAAAAAAAGCGCCCCCCTGAAGTAGGGTTACCGGTTCCTTACCTGCATTGATTAAATCAGGGTCGCTTTGTTGCGCTTCTGGATAGGGCCCCATTCCTAATAGACCATTTTCGCTATGCAAAAAAATGTCCTTATTACTGGGTAAATAATTGGCAATAAGAGTGGGTAAACCGATGCCCAGATTGACATAGGCACCCTCAGGGATATCTTTTGCGATACGCTCAGCTAGCTGATGATGAGAGAAAGGGATCATTAGGGTCTCCTAAGCGGAAAGACGGGTTTGCGCGTGAGGCGTGTGAACGACCCGAGTGACGTAAATCCCCGGAGTAATGACATGCTCAGGATTAATTCCCCCTAAGGGTACAAGCTGAGTCGTTTGAGCAATCGTGCACTTTGCCGCACTCGCCATGATCGGCCCAAAATTACGTCCAGCTTTATTAAAGGTTAAGTTACCCCATCGGTCTGCACAGTGTGATTTGATCAGGGCATAGTCGGCGAACAGTGGATATTCCAAAACATAAGGCTTGCCGTTAATAACGCGAGTTTCTTTCCCCTCAGTCAGTGCAGTACCAAAACCTGTTGGGGTAAAAAAAGCACCGATACCCGCCCCAGCAGCTTGAATACGAGCCACCAAGTTGCCTTGTGGGACTAATTCAAGCTCGATACGTTTGTCGCGGTATAACTGGTCGAAGACCCATGAATCGCTCTGCCGTGGGAATGAGCAGATCATCTTATCCACACAGCCGGCCTTAAGTAATGCGGCAAGGCCAAAGTCGCCATTGCCTGCATTATTACTAATTAAAGTGAGGTGCTTGGGGGCATGCTCGATTAGCGCATCAATCAATTCGACGGGTTGTCCTGCGGGGCCAAACCCCCCGATCATAATGACTGAGCCATCGGCAATGTCAGCAATTGCATCCTGTGACGAAGGGTAGAGTTTATTAATCATGGCTTAACCTTACTCAAGTTTGATAACTCACTCTATGCGCTCTTCAGTCTAGCGAACAAGTGCGAATAACATTCATTTGTGCGATTATCGTTACTATTGTGAATCTAATGTTTTATTTGTGATCTATGTTAAAAATAGAAGATATGATTAACGATATTGGATTTTGGCACCGTGAGGAGATGAGAAATGAGCCCAGAGATCACTAATCCAGCACTGGTCAGCATCACTGAATTTTTTACGCAAGTAGAGCGCCAATATAAAGGCGATCCTAACTTTATGACCTCGCTTGCTCGGGGATTAATAGTGTTGCAAGCCTTTAGTCCCGCCCATCAAGCTCTTTCGACCGCTGAGATCAGTCAAGCGACCGGCTTACATCGCGCAACAGTCAGACGATGTCTTTATACTCTAAATGCATTAGGTTTTGTGGACAGTTCCGATAATCGCTATTTTCATTTATTGCCAAAAGTCTTGACCTTAGGTCAAGCCTATTTGCAAGGATCTGATTTAGCTCGGCATGCGCAAAATGCCCTCAATTATCTCGCCAAAGAAATTAACCAATCATGTTCGGTTGCGACCTATGATTCAGGGATGATTGTGTATGTTGCACGATCATCAGTGCAAAAAATTATGCGTATAGATTTAGGTCGAGGAAGCCGTCTACCTGCCTACGCGACGTCTATGGGGCAGGTATTATTGAGTGAGCTTCCCGATGTCCAACGTGAGCACTATCTGACGACAACCCCTTTACTACCGTTTACGGCATTTACCCTTACTGATCCCCAAGCCCTGCGCGAACGATTAGCGCAAATCAAAGTACAGGGGTATGCGCTGAACGATCAACAACTTGAATTGGGTCTGATATCTTTGGCCGTACCAATGTATTCCGCACGGGGTAAGGTAGTGGCCGCGATGAATGTGGGGATGAATACCAGTCAGATGACTGTGGGGGAATTAAAACAGCGAATATTGCCGCGACTACAGCGTGCAGCTATGGAGCTGTCGCTCGTGCTCTAAACGAAAAAACCCCTATGCTTGGGGAGCATAGGGTAAAAAGAGCGCTAAGCGTAAAAGCGTTTTACAAAGCGTTTGGCGGCGACTAACGCTAAGGCTTGAGTCGGTGCATTAGTATTACCACTGGTGATGGTAGGCATAATGGATGCATCAATGACATAAAGATTATCGGTGCCTCTGACTTGTAAGTTGGCATCGACCACGGCCATCTCGTCGGTACCCATCCGACAAGTTCCAACTGGATGCCACATCGTTGTTGCGACTTGTTTGACAAATTCGCCGATTTCTTCATCAGTTGTCACTTGCTTACCGGGCATCACTTCTTCTTCAATAACTTGAGCCAACGACTCTTGTTTCATCACCTCGCGCATTGATTTAACGGCTTGAATACCAACGTCTAAATCGTATTGTTCACCGATAAAATTAGGATCAATCAACGGCATAGCGAGGGGATCATGGCTAGAGAGTTTAACCGACCCGCGACTTTTGGGTTGAAGGACAACTAAAGCAAATGTAATACCTGAACGGCTACCAGTAGGGGTTAAGCCATTGGTTGAGATGATAGGCTCGTGATAACACTGTACCGTTGGTTCGGCGGTCAAATCCAGCGGGTTCCAATAGGATACCGTTTCAATACCATTACCGGATGCTGGCCCATCTTTCGTAATATAGTAGCGCATTCCCGCTTTGATAGTTCCGAATCCGAGTGCCGCCGTTTGATACCCTAATACACCTTTTACGTAAGCGCTGACGGGAATAATAGGGTGGTCATGCAAGTTTTCGCCAACCCCCGGCAAATCAACCGTCACTGTTATACCAAATTGTTTGAGCTCAGCGGCTGGACCAATCCCCGAATGTTTGAGAATAACCGGTGATTGCACTGCACCGGCAGAGAGAATGACCTGTTTGGCTGAGATGTTCTTAATAGTACCGTTAACATCGACTTCAACCCCGGTCGCCGTCGTGCCGGAAAATAATACCTTACGCACAGTGTGTTCAGTCAGTAAGGTAACTCTGCCTGATTCAATATGGCGTTGGAGGTGAGCAACGTAGGCACTACAGCGTTTTTGACCTCCCACATTACTTTGAACGGGCGATACTCCCACTTGGCTGTCACCGTTATAGTCGGGATTATAGGGCAAGCCATATTCCTGGAAACCTTTTAAACAATACTGGTTGAGCTCATTAATACCGTGGGGTAATTGTACGGCGAGATGACCTTTTATACCGTGGTGTTTATTGTGAAAAGTATCGTTTTTTTCTTGTTCAATAAACGTCTTCCATAAATTATCAAAAGACCAATCTGGGTCGTTGCCGCTAGCCTCGTACCAAGTCTCGAAGTCGCGCTTTTGACCGCGTACATAACACATCGCATTGATTGAAGTCCCACCGCCAACCACTTTTCCCATCCGAAAACGACGGACCGAGCCATGCTGGGGTACGGTATCATAAGGCCAAACATGGTGGTCTTTAGCCAAAATTTGTCCATATCCTGCCGGGATATGGATCAGGGGATCTTTATCCTTCACGCCCGCTTCGAGTACGGCAATACGCGCTTGGGTATTTTCTGCTAGGTAGCCTGCTATGACGCAACCTGCCGCGCCGCTACCAATAATAATGACGTCGTAATTTTCCTGATTCATAGCTTTTCCTTACAGGGTTACCCTCTTATCTGTTATTTATTTTTAATAATAAAACAGAAAAACTCAATACAAATAATTAACAAATGACGTGAAAAGCTAAAAACGAGAATTATTTTAACAAACTGAAATATATGGATTTAATTTTTTATGCACTCACCAATAAATTAAAATGCACCGTAGAATAAAAAACAATGTTTCATAATTGTTAGATTATTCATAGGGTATGATCGATATGTTTGAGTAAATTCTCTAACTGTTCAGGATAAAATAAAAATGAAAATAACACTTAGCCAAGTCGGTTTTCTAGTCGCCACAGCCTTATTCGCGACTGACAGCTTCGCCGTCGATGTTAATACGGGTGATTACGATGCGCTTCCGGCTGGAACCAATCTCGCCATGGTCTATTTGCAGTACAGCGAAGCCAATGATTTTTATCAGCAAGGTGAACGCAATAAGGGGTATTTACGTACAGAAATGTCGATCACGCGGATTATCCACTATACCGAAATAGGGGGAATATTAGTTGATCCGCAGATTTTACTGCCCTATGGGGCGGTACGTGGGGCATCCGTGAATGGTCAATCACTCGGGAACGCAACTGGATTCGGTGACCCGATTATCGGGGCAACTTTTTGGGTGGTTAATCAACCTCAAGCGGGATATGTGGGACGTTATGTAGGGATAACACCATTACTCACCTTACCCTTAGGAAATTATGACCGACATCACGCCATTAATATCGGTGAAAATCGGTATAAAGCTGATTTACAAATCGGTTGGGTTGAGCCGCTATACAAGCAATTTAGTTTTGAACTTTTACAAGATAGCGTTTTCTATGGTCATAATGATGACGCCGGAAGTGGTGATCAGACCTTAACGCAGCACCCTACTTATGAAGTCCAAACTAACTTACGTTATGACTTCAATCATACTCAAAAAATGGCCTTAGGTTATGCACTTTATACGGGAGGCCGTCAGCACCTTGATGGCGACTATAACGAGACAAAGACGGCTAGCCAACAAATGCGTCTTGAGTACCAACAACTTTTCGCCGGACATTTTCAAGTTAGCACGCAATTGATACATGATTTCAATGTGCAAAGTGGCTATAAAAAAGATACAGGTCTAAACCTAAGACTACTTTATTTATTCTAATGATAACGAGGACACAATGACTATTCAAACCATCATTGATCAGACTTTTGATGCACAGAAAAAAGCATTTTTATCTGGCAAAACAGCTGATGTTTCAACGCGCCTAACTCTTTTAGAGCGTTTTAAACGTGTTATTCTCGAGCATAAACAAGAGATTTACCAAGCACTGGATAGCGACTTAGGAAAGACACCAGACATTATTGATATGGCCGAGATTGGTGCTGTAACGGAAGAAATTGACGTCATGCTTGAGAACTTAGCCACCTGGACGGTCGATGAGGTGTTTCCCTTAACAGGGGCATTTGAAGGTTCAGAAGGGCGAATTCGAGCAGAACCTTACGGGGTGGTGTACATTATCGGTCCTTTTAATTATCCGTTTAATTTAACCTTAACGCCGTTGATCGGTGCCATTGCCGCGGGCAATACCGCGATTTTAAAACCCTCGGAATCTACTCCTGCGACGTCTGCTGTGATCAAAAAGGTCGTAGAGAAAACGTTTGATGCCGACATTGTGACGGTGATTGAAGGGGGGCGTACGGAGAATGAAATTCTTTTGGCGAAACCTTTCGACTTTTTCTTTTTTACCGGAAGCCCGAATGTCGGCAAGATTGTGATGAAAGCCGCTGCGGACCAGCTCGCCCCTGTGGTGCTCGAACTAGGTGGGAAATGCCCAGTCGTAGTATTTGAAGATGCGGATAGTGATCTACTGGTTGAGCGACTTGCCTTTACTAAGTTCTTAAATAGCGGGCAAACTTGTGTGGCTCCAGACTACCTTCTCGTTCCTACATCCATCAAATCATCAGTTATTGAAAAGCTTATCAACACACTTCGTCGCGACTATGAGGGTAAAAATATAGGGAAAGTAGTCAGTGAACGGCAGATCGAAAAGTTAGCCGGCTATTTAGAAAAAACAAGAGGTCGCGTACTACTTGGCGGTGATTACCAAGAAAATAGCCGTCAATTTTCAGCCACCGTAGTTTCAGACGTTGAGTGGGACGACGCCCTTATGCAAGATGAAATTTTTGGGCCAATCTTACCGATTATCACTTATGATGATTTAGCCACGGTGCGTAAAAATATCATCGAACACCATGAAAAACCCTTGGCGTTGTATGTCTTTAGTCGTAATGAACAAGCAGCTCTAGATTTTATTAGCACGATTCAATCTGGGGATGCGCAAATTAACGATGCGCTGACGCATGCGATGTGTCCACAACTGCCTTTCGGTGGGATAGGGCCTTCAGGTATGGGTAAATATCATGGTAAAACGAGCTTCGATATTTATTCGCATAAGCGCTCGATTCGTACAGTCAAAGCCTAAGTCGTTGATGGATGCGAGTACAACACTCGCATCTGTTTCGGTGTCATCCCATATTGTCGGCGAAAGGCTTGTGAAAAATGTGATTGGCTATTAAAGCCACATTGCCAAGCAACTTCAGCCAGTTGCAGACTATTTGCTAATGGTTTTTGTAATAATCGACAGGACTCTTCTAAACGCATTTGCCAAACGAGCTTCATTAATGACAGTCCATCCTCTGCCAAGAGGCGGTTCATATAATTGACTGATAGTCGTGTATGGTCAGCAATCATTTGAGAGGTTAATCCACTATCCTGTAGGTGATGACGGATAAAATCTTTTATCGCAAGAATATTTCGCCGCTTTGAGGCTTTCTTTGTACGTGTTATCGTTTCGCTGTTAAGCAATACTTCACTGAGTGACGCAATGATCATTTCACTGCCAAGTGTTGCCATCATCGGTGTAATTTTCCCTGCTTTGGTAACATGGTTATCAATAAGCGCGGTTAAATAATTGAAATCCTCGGTATCCAATTGTGTTGAGTATCCACCATACTGATGGGTCATCGGGATGACACGTTCAGCGAGACGACGATCGCAGCCAATAACATATAGCGATGTTGGCACACTAAATACCTCTTCAAATTGGCTATGCCACGGCATTAAGGATAAAGAGCCATGAGGTAATAAAATTTCTCCGTAACGATTAGCAATATGAATTTCACCCTTGGTCACTAACTTAAAAATGACTTGGTCGGAGAAGGGGGATTGCCTGTCCGACGTTAAGGTTTCTCGAAAATCGTCAAAATGTGAGAACGTGCCATGAGGAGTACGAATAGCGCAAATTTCATCATCATCTTTGGTAGTCGATGCCACGGGTGTCAAAAATTGTAGCCCATAACTTTCCGCGAGAAACTTTGCTAGATCTTTCGATTTCATACCGGTACTCCATCAGCTAAGCTATTAACCTATGACAAAAAACGCTATTCGGCCGACTCCATAACGTTTAGATATCAGAGATAACACAATGATTATTCGCTCTCACCAGCACTGGTTTGCTCGACTTTTTACTTGGCATGGATCTGTGCTGCCCCAAATTATAGTACGTTTACTTTTAAATTTGGGAATGTCCTTATTTGCGCTAACTATATCGCCTTGGTTAAAACAACTTAATAGCCATCTGACATTACCACCCTTTAGTTTATTAGGGATCGCTGTCGCCATTTTCCTTGGTTTTCGCAATAATGCGAGTTACAGCCGCTATATTGAGGCAAGAAAAATATGGGGCTCGGTGATGATTACGAGTCGAAGCTTGATTCGTCAAACTCTTTGTGCCGTCGATGCTACACAGAGCGCAAAATTAGCAGCAAATTATTTAATCGCTTTTGCATGGAGTTTGAACCATAGCTTACGGGGAACACCGGCTAAGCATGACTTACAGCGCTTGCTAGGGGAAAAAGAGGCAGAATCATTATCATCTCACCATGCCTTGGCCAATGGACTGCTGGTCAAGATTGGGCTGTTTTATGCAAACCTGTTACGCGAGGGGCGCATATCTGAACTTAACTACCGCAATATTGATGACAATCTTAACGAACTTTCGCGCTGTCTTGGTGGATGTGAGCGCATTGCTAACACACCGGTGCCTTTTGCTTATTCATTGATATTGCAACGCACACTCTATCTTTTTTGTACACTATTGCCTTTAGCACTGGTCGTCGACTTACAGTGGTTTACGCCTTTTGTGTCAGTCTTTATCTCATATACTTTTTTATCGTGGGAAGCTGTCGCCGAAGAGATGGAACATCCATTTGGTGAAAGCGCTAATAATCTTGCACTCAATGCTATTTGTACGGGCATTGAGCGCAATCTCCTCGAGATGACTGATCAAGCACCGTTACCCCCATTACTCAGTGTCGATCGTCACTATAATTTAACCTAGCTTAAACAGTCATGGCTTGCTTCTGTGACGTTGTCACTGAATCAAGCCAAGTGGTAATGATAGTATTAAAGGGTTGAGGATCGCTGCGACACATTGCATGGCCTCCATAGCTAACTTCTTGGTACTGGCTGTGGGGCAGTCCAGCGGCTAACGTTTGAGAACAAAACCAAGGAACCAGTAAATCGTCCCGGGCGCAGAGCACTAAACAGGGATGTTTGATAGAGGATAAAGTGTCAGTAAGGTCAGTCTTCATCAAGGCAGATAATCGACATTGTAGGTTATGCCGCCCTTGAAAATGTTCGCGCTGACTATTTTCTTCATCTGCAATGTCGTCTGCATGGCGAGATAACCAATCGGCAGGATAAAGGAATAGCGGCTGTGCCTGTAAATAGGCGTGTTCACTTAAGGTAAGAAGCTGGAGACGTACCTCAAAACAACGTCGAGTATGGCTGTCTAAAGTTACCCATCCATTGATAATGGCTAAACTACTGAGACGATGAGGTGCGAGAGTGGCCAAAGTAAGGCCAATCATGCCGCCTAAGGCATGGCCGATAAAGTGACATTGTTCGATGCTAAGATCGTCAAGTATTTCAATGACCTCTCGTGCCATATCCGCCATCGAATATCCCTCATCGAGCTGACACGCGCTGCCGCCGGTTCCTCGTTGATCATAGACAATCACACGATATTGGGATTCTAGTATAGCGAGTTGAGGGTGCCAAAAACTACCCACACCACCTAATCCCGATGAAAGTAAAACAGTTGGCGCTTGAGTATCAGTACGCCCACTAATGCGGTAAGCCAGTGTAGAAATCATGATCACTCCTTAGCTCTATTTACAGCCAATATGGGCAATGCTAGCAATTTCTACCAAAGCATCAGGTTTGACTAAGCCACACTGAATACAATAGCGGGCGGGTTTTTCTCCCGGAAAAAATTCAGCATAAACTTGGTTAATTGCTGCGTAGTTAGCCCAATCGGTAAGAAAAATTGAGTTAAAAGTGACATCTTCTAAACTGCCTCCGGCAGTTTCAATTACCTGCTGAATAAGGGTTAAGACATGTCGAGTCTGTGCCGCTGCATCACCGGGGTAAACGACATCATTATTACTATCAAAGGGTAACGTGCCGGAAACGTAGACAACACCATCAGCCAGTGTACCGGGCACAAAAGGAGCGATGGGCGTTGAGGCATTGGGTAAAGTAATAATTTGTTTAGGCATAGTTCCGCTCCTAGGCACTTTTTTCTAAAGGGGAATAACGGTTAGCCACTGCTTGGCAAAAGTGATCAACGGTCGATACCCAGCCGAAGAAGGTTTCAATATTGTAGAGTGCCGCCTGTTGTGCATAGGGAGGGCCTGCTTGATGGGTCGCATCCTCAAGCACTACACTGAAATATTCTAAGAAGAAACTGTCCCTGAGCGTCGACTCAACACAGACGTTGGTTGCGATACCGGTGAAGATTAAATGATGTATGCCATAGCTACGTAATAGACTGTCCAATTGTGTATTAAAAAAACCACTGTAACGCGGTTTGCTTAATACGATGTCTCCCGGCTGTGGCGTAAGCTCATCGACCAATGCATAGTCCCATTCTCCCTTAGCCAAGAGTTTCCCTTGTAATTCTGGTTGCTTACGCATCGTTTTGAGCGCATTTGATTTATGAAAGTTAGGGGAACCGGGGCCACCGGCTTCTACATAGTGACTATCCCAGCCATTTTGAAAGAAGATCACCTTAATATTTGCTTTACGCGCAGCGGCTATGGCCCGTTTAATCTGCTCAATGACAGGGCCGGTATGTGATACATCGAACCCAGCTAAATCTAAATAACCTCCGGCTGTTGCGTAGGCATTTTGCATATCAATCACGATCAATGCGGTTTGCTCGCTGGGCAGCGCCAACGCTTCAGGCTTCGCTTTTACCAGTAGCTCATCGTCTGTTACGGTATTGGCACGGCGGACAATCGGGGTATCAGAATATTTCATTATGCAACCTCTTTATCAGTGGTTTCTTCGGGATAGATATGTTGACGCGTCAGCATCAGTGGTTGAATAAACTGTCCAAATTGTTCAATGCCTCGTACAAAGTCATCAAAAGTCAATAATACGCCCCCGGTTCCCGGCACGGTGGCAATCTCATCTAACATCGCAGCGATTTGTGCATAAGATCCGATTAATGTGCCCATATTAATATTAACGGCTGATGTCGGATCAGCCATTTGCCGTACATTAGTGGTCGTATCTGCACGCTTATCTTGCTGAGTTTGTTCAGTTAACCAACTTAATGCCGCTTCATCGGCACCTGCTTTATAATGCTCCCACTTTGCTCGGGCAGCCGCTTCCGTCTCATCGGCAATAATCATAAAGAGAACAAAGGAGGGGACGTCACGGCCGGTTTTGTTTGCGGCATCATTCATTCGCTCGACGGTACCCTTAAACGCACAGGGCGTATTAATCCCTTTACCAAAACAGAAGTTGTAATCGGCATGGGCCGCTGAAAAGGCAAGACCCGCATCACTTTGCCCAGCACAAATAACGTCCATTTTCGCCATCGGTTGTGGGCTGACACGGCAATCATCCATATGAAAATACTGGCCTTGATGATGACTACAGCCGCTCCCCCACAAATCACGAAGTACCGAGACGTATTCCGTTAAGTAGGCATAGCGTTGAGAAAAGTAGTCATCACCCGGCCATAACCCCATCTGTGAGTATTCGGGTTTTTGCCAGCCTGTGACAAGATTAACGCCAAATCTGCCTTGAGAAATGGAATCGATGGTGGCAGCCATCCTCGCGATAATCGCTGGTGGCATCACTAATGTTGCCGCGGTAGCATAGAGTTTTATTTTTTCGGTGACTGCTGCCAAGCCGGCCATTAAGGTGAAAGACTCTAAGTTATGATCCCAGAATTCTGTTTTCCCACCAAACCCACGGAGCTTGATCATCGATAAGGCGAAATCAAACTGATAGTGTTCCGCACGCTGGACGATAGTTTTATTTAGCTCAAAGGTTGGTTTATATTGCGGCGCGTTTTCTGAAATAAGCCAACCGTTGTTACCAATAGGAATAAATACACCGATTTTCATTTTGCCACCTCTCGCGATAGTGTGGTGCAACGCACCAGATAGCGATGATTGAAGCTCAATCGCTAAAACCATTTAGACGGTTGCAAGCTGAATGCCAACTTTACTAACAACTATTGATCAATGACTTAAAGTTTATTAATGGATATATTTGAGCAAACAGTCCATTTTTGACCAATTGGTTCGATAATATTGCTCAATCAGTGAGCAGTGCTGGTCATTAGCAGTGCACTAGTCGTTTAAGCGGTTGTTTGTCATAATGTTTAGAACAGCAGAGAGGAGAATAGGGTGAGTAACGCTAACACGACGACTCGGCGCACAAGAGCGGCGACCAAAAAGCGCCGTACTATTATGAGTGCAGCATTAGAGATATTTTCACAATTTGGTTTGCATGGAACATCATTAGATCGTGTTGCCGAATTGGCTGATATTTCCAAAACTAATCTTCTGTATTACTTTCCGTCTAAAGAGGCACTGTATATTGCGGTACTCGAAGATATTCTTGATCTGTGGCTCGCACCTCTCAAGGCTTTTGAAGCGGATCAACACGCCAAGGTAGCCATAGAACAATATATTTATCTTAAGCTGACCGTGTCGAGAGACTACCCACAAGCCTCAAAACTTTTCTGTCTTGAGATGTTGCAAGGCGCACCATTATTAAACCAAACATTGAGTAGTAGTTTAAAACAGTTAGTGGATGATAAATCAGCTATTATCCGTGATTGGATAGCCGCCGGACAACTCGCACCCATAGAGCCGATGCATCTATTATTTATCCTCTGGGCAACCACTCAGCATTATGCCGATTTTGGCGTACAGATTGCCGCGATCAGTGGCTGTACACTTAATGATCCCCATTTCTTCCAACAAACTTTTGATAATTTGCAGAGAATAATTTTACAGGGGCTTTTACCTGATTAAGGGGAGGGAAGGGTGACTGATTCAATCGGGTTTTTCACCTTGAAAGCCAAACACTGAGTAAACACTTACCAGAAAGGTAGTTTCTTAATAATTGAACATTTTATTGTTATCACGGTCAGCTATATACTTATTACACTAAAAATATAATTGATATAGCGCGGTAATATAATAAATGTCCAGACTCATAAGTTTAGCATTACGAATATTTGATTATAAGACTCAGCCTTTAGACGCGCAGAACGTCAATCTCGTGGTACTGCATATTCCGGATCAAATTGGTGATGCTATGGCAACTTTTCCGCTGATCCGCTCACTGGAAAAGCAGCAAATTGGCCATTTAATTATTGTTGCTTCAACGATTAATAGCCCAGTTTTTCAAGCATTAGTGCTAGAGAACACGCGACTGACCGTTATTACTAGCCAATTTCAGGATATCGCTACTTATCAAGAAATCACCTCACTGGCTCATAAGATCCGTCAGGAACACGGTGTTCCCGATCTCTGTATTGAGGCTATGCGTAAGAAAAACATTAAAACGCTCCTGTTTGTCAAAACATTACGGGCAAAGGCCAATCTGCAAGCCGTCGGCTTAACGCTAAACTGTTTTTCGCCGGTATGTCGTGTGGCGTCACGGATGGACCAAAAGTTTCGTGCGCCAGTGCCGATGACCTGGTCAATTTTGATGCGAGATGCTGGCTTCCCAGTGGTAAATGCTTGTTTTGAATTGCCTTTAGCTACTAATACCCTGCAGGAAGTTGGTGAGCAGTTACAGGGGTTAGGCGCTTATATTGCACTTAATTTAGAAGGTAGCATCGCGAACAGAACCTTTTCGCTCGAGAGCGCTAGACAATTAATCACACTGATTCAGCAGGTGACAGCATTACCGATAGTCATTGTGCATAGTCCAAAAAAAATGGATCAGATGTGTCAGCTGGTGGCAGAAAGCGAAAATGTTTATCGGTTAAGCCTAGACCCTTCAATTTTACGTACGGCGGCGGTGATCAAGGATGCGTACCTAACGATTTCCCCAGATACGTCAATCGTACATATGGCCAGCGCTTATCGCACGCCTGTATTGGCGGTCTACACAGATTTTAAAACGCGTTGGCCACCGATGGAAAATATTGCAGAAATTGTGGTGGTGGGTAGACAAGTCAGTGAGATTAATCACAATGAATTCACTGAGAAATTATCGCGCTTAATAAAGCGAATTTCTGCAACGTCAACAAGTGGAAGTGACGCATAACGTCAGCATTATTTTTATAAACGTGGTTTGGGTTATCGACCACCATATTGCGATACTGACAGTGGCTAATAAAATTTGTTCAGTTGTCAGTATCGACTCAGAACTATCATCAGAGCAATAATCATCCTGCCGGGAAAACATCGTCTAAGTACAAGCAGTTGGAGTCACCCGATAACGTTATGTAGCAAAGTGGGTGTACCGATTGAGTAGGGTAGACCTAGCACATTGAGGTAAGTCATTTAGGCTAAGCGTATTTGGCTTGAGGCCGATTGCGGTGTGAGAGATAAGCCAGAAGATTGTACATTGTAGAGATTACAGTAACCTGATTATCAATTTAACATAATATACATTATGCGCACCGAGATGACGGTACGCAAAATAGTTGAAATATCCTGCAGACTTAGTCTGATTATGTTGCTGGTTAAAGTACGAATAATTTGACGTTACAGCCCTCAGCTAAAGATAAGTTTGGGCCAACTCCGGTAGATAAAAACTAAAAGCTCAACCCCGCCAGTAACTCTTCTTTAATCTCTTTTTTGAACTGGTAAATCGGTGTCTCAGGATTGATATATAACCACATCGATTTCTTCATCACCGGCAGAAACCCGGTTAGTTGACAAAGTTTGAAGTGTCCTTTGGCTAATTTACTGGAAATAATACGGGAAGATTCAAAAGCAATACCTTTTCCACTTTCCACTGCTGAAAAAAGTTGCGATGCCCGGCTATAATACATTTTTCGATGATTGGGTATCGAAATCTGATTAATCGTGAAAAACTCATCCCAATGCGCCAGACCATGTTGATTATAAAGCAGCGTATACTGTGACAAATCTTCAATGGTTGTTATACGGTCGGCAATATCCGGGAGACTAAAAGGATAATATAAATCGTCGCCCAAATAGTGTGTGCCAGGTTGTGAATGTTCAAGCGAGTGAAAATAAACGACAATATCCCAATCACTCAGCTCTCCTTCAAAGGGTTTTTCATCGGAAACCATCTCAATATTATCGAAATGATAGCTTAACTCTTCCAGTAGTTGTTGATTGAGCAATAAAGAAGAAATGCCCGGTGGAGTAAAAATTCGGATTTTACTCCCCTTTTCTTTTAACTGTTCAATGCCTCTATTCAGAGTATGTAAACTCTTGTGTGCGTAATCAACGAATAGCTGCCCGGGTTTAGTCAGGCTAACTCCTTGCGTCTCTCTTAAGAATAGCTTAACGCCTAGCCGTAATTCTAACTTCTTGATTGCCTGACTGACCGCACTAACACTAAGGTGAAGCTCTTTAGCGGCACCTGAAAAGGATTGTGCATCGGCCACCGCGACGAATGCTGGGAGACAACTTAATACCACGGGATCGTTTTTCATATTTTTTGTTCTTCAATCGATTGTCTGTTAAGGATAACTCCTCTACAGCATAAACTATCCTATTAAGTTTTACTTAACATCCCTTTAAAAAAGTGTAATGGACACCGCGACTGTAAAGCCTAAACTATATTTATGTTTCATTAGGAGAGAAAGCATGTCTCAACAACGCCCCATCGCTATTGTCACAGGTGGTTCACAAGGTATTGGTCTAGCTATTGTTGAAACCTTACTTGCCGCTCATTATGTTGTAGTGATTGCTGATTTACAGCCTCCTGCAGAGCACGCAAAAATCACACAACCTACTTCGGTGATGTATCAGCAATGCGATGTCTCAGACGAAAAATCTGTGGAAGAACTGGTCATAAAAACCGTTGCACAATATGGTCGTATTGACGTCGTTATTAATAATGCTGGAATAGTTTGCCAAGGAGAATTGACTAGCCTCTCTCAAAAAACGTGGCAACGTGTTTTCAAAATTAACGTTGAAGGCCCCTTCTTACTCTGTCGCGCTGTTCTTCCTATTATGCAGCAACAACAACATGGGCGTATTGTTAATATTGCTTCTGTGGCAGCACAAACGGGTGGCGGATTTCTTGGTAATACCTGTTACGCATCAAGTAAAGGTGCGGTTATTTCTTTATCAAAGGGTATTGCGCGAGAATATGGCTCGCAAGGAATAACGTGTAATACACTTTGCCCAGGTTATGTAGAAACACCGCTAACAGAAGCCATGAGTGAGGCTCAAGTCGAATATGCGGTTAATGCCATTCCGGCTAAACGCCCGGGGAAACCTAGCGATATTGCTGAAGCAATACTACTCTTAGTGAGCGAAAAAAATAGTTATATCAACGGCGTCACCCTCAATGTTGATGGTGGCTTAATTCGTTATTAACAGGAAATATAATGAGCAAAATAACACAATACTCAACTATTGGTGCCCTCATGTCCGGTCATTTATCGGGTGATTTTGCCACCGGTACACCCCATAATAAGCAATTATTTGGGCTTGGCTGCTCTTGCGGGATAAGTGGTGAATTGACCGTCAGTCAAGGGCAATTTTGGGAAGCGACTGCCGGTGAACCGCTTCATCATTTTACCGATAAACATCTCCCCTTTTTACAGGTCACTGAGTTTGTCGCTGAACATTCATTTTCTGCTAAGAATGTTACCGATAACAATATCGATAAATTATTATCAGAGCAATTACCAATCGCTAATATTTTCTTAGCCGTGAATGTCAAAAGCTGTTTTGATGAGGTCGTGATTCGTCGTCCGCAACGTGATGAGAAACATAGCCGTACCGCTAAAGAAATGTCCGAAGTCCAACACGTTGATAAACTTTCCTCAGTCTCTGGCCAATTAATTGGTTTCTGGACGCCTGAGTTATTTGGTCGAATATCGGTTCCTGGTTTTCATTTTCATTTTTTAAGTGATGATGAGCAGCACAGTGGTCATGTTCTTTCATTCAGTGCTGCGGAAGCCACTGTCGACTATCAAGAAAAAGAAACTATCGAGATCCATAACGCGACCAGCGAAAAATTTAAATCACTCGATATTGATATTACACAATTAGACGAGCTAATTAGCCAAGTCGAAAAATAATCCATCAGGCAATTTTTATTCCCCCCTCTGCTGAGGGGGTTGCCCTGTCATTATATATAAAGCGTTATTTCTCTTCTTTATTATCCGCTATATAACGTTTATTTCATCACTCATTACGAGTGAAAACTAAACTACTATCCCTAAAAAAACATAATAGATGCTTTAAGTCATTTGAGATGACAGATAAAAAAGAGCACATCCCTTTATAGGAGGTGCTCTCTAAAGCCGCGGTATTTAATTAGGCAAGGAGTCCACCATCAACAGGCATTGCAATACCTGTGATATAACCCGCATTCTCACTCACTAAGAAAGAGACTGTATTCGCCACATCTTGCACTTGACCATAAGCGCCAGTGGCCACGAAGCCACTTAAGTACTTAGCTTCTTCGGTATCACCGGGATTAAGGTCAGTATCAATTGGACCTGGTTCTACTACATTAATAGTGATCCCTTTTTTACCTAGATCGCGTGCTACGCCTTGTGCAAATCCACGTAAGCCGGCTTTAGTTGCTGAATAAATCGACAAGCCTTCAAAAGGAACACGTCCGGCAAAAGCGGAGCCCATTAATACGATACGGCCACCTTCTGACATCACTTTTGCCGCTTCGCTCGTTTCGACCATCATACCGCGCAAATTGAGGTTAAGAACCTCTTCAATATCATCGCTTGTTGCTTCGGTAATTGTTTTATGTTTTCCCATACCAGCATTACAGACTAGTACGTCCAATCGGCCTAATTGTTTAACAGTTTCTTTAATCACTAATTGATTACCTGCCACCGTTGAACCATCAGCTTGAATTAATACTGCCTTACGGCCTAATCCGGTAATGTACTCAGCAATTTCATCCGCTTTGACCTTATTACGCGCATAGGAAATGGCAATATCAAAACCTTGTTCAGCCAATTGACGGGCAATAGCAGCGCCAATTCCACGGCTTCCACCAGTAACGAGTGCGACTTTATGTGTCATGGTTAACTCCTTAAGCGTAATAAAATTTACCGATAATGTTCGGTACATAAAAGTGTGACAATGTTAACACTTTTACCTTAATGTCTAAAGTTATCGACGTTACCATTAATGCTTAATACGTTGATTTTTTCTCAACTATTTACTGTGAAGAAGTTAGTCACATAACAATAACCGCGGATAAATTCCTGGGCCTTACGCGGCGTATTTTTTAAATAGAACTGCGATAACCGGTGCAGATGATGCCCTTATCCACTACAAAAATTCGGTGCGGGATCGCCTTACTTACGTGACACTGTCACATTGGAATATGTTATTTCCTATACAGAAATCGTAAAAGAGCGCGCAGCAGCGCTCTTTATGTTTCGCTATTTTTTATCTGCGGTATGCAGTGTCGCGCTCGCTTGCCAAACCCGATATTTCACCTCAATGTTGTGAGGGGCATAGATCACAATGGGAAGCTTGCTGTTGTACCGAACAAACCGCTGTGCAGTTGTCAGTGGCAAAGTGATAAACTTTTTCTGCTTTGCTTGCTCGAGGCAAGCCATCTTTGTCGAAACGAGTCCGGGTTTGATGGCGACTTGATAATAATCATATCCCCAACCACTCAAAGGTTTTACGGACAGTGAGCCTAGCAGTGATGTTGAATTACAATCTACCTCTTCAATTTTGCCAATAATCAATTCTACCTGTTGATCATCTTCTCGCCCTACCGCGGGGAGTTGAATGACGTGACGTTGTAACCCTGGAAGAGATTCAGGGTAAGCATTTAGGGGGTGTTGATTATTCGTTGTCGCACAGAACGCGCCAAACGACAGACTCCACCCGCTTATACAAAGTGCGGCAACTATAAACTTCTTCATCGATAATTTCTCCTGGTTATGCATCACTACGATAGTGCAATGTTCCATATTGGTGCAAGAAAGATCCTAGAATAAGGGGCATAGTGTAACCGTTGCCGTGAATGAAACCAAAAAAACGCGCTTTTAGTAATTGGTACAAAAGTTGCAAAGCTGACGGATTCGTTAGCAACGGGGTTTACTATGAAAGCTATAATTATTGGCGCAGGCATTGGTGGAATGTCGAGTGCAATTTCACTAGAGAATAAAGGTATTTCAACTGAGGTGTTTGAAGCGGTAAAAGAGATGAAACCGGTTGGTGCTGCCATTTCGATCTGGCCCAATGGTGTGAAATGCCTCAATGCTCTAGGGATGGGTGATAAAATTAGAGCGATCGGCGGTGATATGCAATCGATGGCTTATTATGATTATCAACACGGAACGCCGTTGACTGAATTTAGTATGAAACCACTGGTTCAGCGCGTAGGTGAAAGACCGTACCCAGTTGTTAGGGCTGAACTGCAAGATATGCTGATTAATCACTACGGTAAATCCCGCATTCATTTCGGTAAACGTTTAGTTAATATTGAACAAGATCAGCATGGTGTCACTGTCACCTTTGAGGACGGTGCTCAAGCTAAAGGTGATTTTCTGATTGCTGCAGATGGCACGCACTCGGTAGCTCGCCCTTACGTTTTGGAACAAAGTCCTCCACGACGTTATGCCGGCTATGTAAATTGGAATGGCTTGGTGACTGTAGACGAAGCCATCGCCCCAGCCGCTCAATGGACAACCTATGTGGGCGAAGGCAAGCGTGTATCGTTAATGCCCGTCAGTGAAAATCGCTTTTACTTTTTCTTTGATGTTCCCCTGCCTTTAGGTCTTGCTGAAGATCGTTTGACTCTAAAACAGGATCTTAAAAAATATTTTTCCGGTTGGTGTCCAGCCGTGCATCACCTTATTGATGCCCTTGACCCCGATACGACTAATCGCGTAGAAATCCACGACATCGAACCCTTTGATACCTTTGTTAAAGGTCGTGTTGCACTATTAGGCGATGCCGCGCACAGTACCACCCCCGATATCGGACAAGGCGGTTGTGCGGCGATTGAAGATGCTGTGGTGCTTGCTGATATTCTACACACCCATTCTCTTGGTATCGAAGATAGCCTGCAGCGCTACCAACAACGTCGCACAGTTCGGACTCGCGATCTTGTGTTGAAAGCGCGTAAACGTTGCGATGTTACTCATGCTAAAGACCCCCAATTGACGGATGCTTGGTATCAAGAACTCCGTTCAGAAACCGGCGAACGTATTTTAGCCGGTATGTGTGAAACCATTGAAGGTGGGCCTTTAGGCTAACCCGTGACGTTTATTCTTCTTCCACATGGCGCTGGAAAGCACAGCGCCCATTAACCCACGTTTGTCGAATGTTGCGCTCATCACCCAGTATCATCAACACGAATAGACGTTCCCAAATATCGCGACTCCGTGCCTGTCTAAGTTTTTGCAAAGGGGTGACAGCAAAATCAATAACAATAAAGTCCGCCTCTTTCCCCACTTCAAAATTACCGATTTGACTGTCGAGGGATAATGACACCGCCCCACCCAGTGTCGCGTGATAAAACGCCTCGGCAACCGTCAGTGAATACTGCTGCAATTGCTGTACTTTATAGGCCTCAGATAACGTTCGCAAAATCGAGAAACTGGTACCCGCCCCAATATCTGTTCCCATACCGATTTTGACATGGTGCTGGTGAGCTTTACGTAAGTTAAACAATCCGCTTCCAAGAAATAGATTCGACGTTGGACAAAAGCTGATGGCAGAGTGAGTTTGTGCAAGACATTCCCACTCTTGCTCTTCTAAGTGTAGGGCATGAGCAAAAACACTTCGTGGCCCAGTTAATGCGTAGTGATGATAAACTGAAAGATAATCTTGATGCTCTGGGAAAAGCTGTTTCACCCAGGCAATCTCTTGTGGGTTTTCACTAAGGTGTGTCTGCAACCACACATCTGGATACTCTTGCTTAAGTGTACTCACTGCAGTGAGAAGCTCAGGTGTTGATGTGGGGGCGAAACGCGGCGTTAATGCATAGCCCAGACGCCCTTTGTTATGCCAGCGCTCAATTAAGTTTTTAGTTTGTTGATAACTCTCGGAGACCGCTTCACACAGGCTATCAGGCACAAAACGATCCATCATCACCTTACCGGCGATGATTCTCATTTCACGCTGTTCGGCTGCATTAAATAAGGCATCGGTGGCAGCCTCATGCACAGAGCCAAAAATAAGTGCTGTCGTCGTGCCATTTTCCAAACATTGGTCAAGGAATCGCGAAGCCATCTCTTTAGCAAACTCGGTATCCTGATAGGCCATTTCGGCCGGAAACGTGTACTCCTCTAACCATTCGAGAAGTTGCTCTCCCCATGAACCGACCATGCCAATTTGTGGAAAATGGATATGTGTATCAACAAAGCCAGGCATAATTAATTGCCCACTCAGATCGTAGTAAGTATACCCTTGCCAATCAGGGATACTGGCCCTACTTTCCCATTCCACCAGCGCCGTGATTTTACCGTCATGAATAAATAATACGCCATCTTCAATGTAACGTGCATGTTGACTGGCTTGTGTCACATCTTTTATAGGTGTTGGAAAATCGAAAAATGCCGCCCTAATTGCATAACGCATAACGGTTCCTTTAGTCAGTAATCATATCAATAGTTAGCAAACCCTGTGCCAAGTCGATCGCGTTAACTTTATGTAAAATAAAGTCATTAAACAGAGTGTATCGTGCTTCCTGCTAAATCAAAAATAGAGCAGCCGTTGAAAATGAATGCTATGTTAAATAAATAACGCCTTCAATCTAGGAGTAAAGATGATCATTTTAGTTACTGGTGCAACTGCGGGATTTGGAGAAGCAATCACTAAACGTTTCATTCAACACGGCCATAAAGTCATTGGAACAGGACGAAGAGAAGAACGTCTTCACGCTCTGAAAGAAGAGTTAGGCGAAGCCTTCTATCCAATCACACTTGATGTTAGAGATTATGCGGCCATTGAACAGCAGCTTGGCGCATTACCGAGTAGTTGGCAGGATATTGACATTGTCGTTAACAATGCTGGTTTAGCCCTTGGATTAGGTCACGCCCAAGAAGCCGATCCCAAAGATTGGGAAACAATGGTCGATACCAATACCAAAGGGGTTATGTATATTTCCCGTGCGGTACTCCCCGTCATGGTAAAACGTAATAAAGGGCATATTATCAATATTGGCTCAACCGCAGGAAGCTGGCCTTATGAAGGTGGAAACGTTTATGGCGCGACAAAAGCCTTTGTGCGTCAATTTAGCCTCAATCTTCGTACTGATTTACACGGTACCGCTATTCGGGTCACCAATATCGAACCGGGATTAGTGGGTGGAACAGAATTTTCAAACATTCGCTTTAAAGGTGACAACGATAAAGCAGCAAATGTCTACCAAGGTACCCAAGCGCTAACCCCCGAAGATGTAACCGAAGCTGTTTATTGGGTGGCGACCCTCCCGGCGCATGTTAATATTAATACTTTAGAGATGATGCCCGTCAGCCAATCTTATGCTGGACTGCGGGTTGATAAGGCTTGAAGTAAAAAAAGGAATGCCAGGTCTTAAACGCGCGTGAGTGTTAAGGCCATACCCACAAAGGAGAAATAATGATGAAGTTATCAATTAAGGTATTACCCGCGGTAATTATGCTCAGTAGCTTATGCTCAATGAGTCAGCCACTTTGGGCGCAGACCGAGCGGATTATTATTGATAATGGCCAGAGCAACTATAGTAATGAGTTGGCGAGAGAGCATAAAGAGCAATGGGATGATACTCGCTCCCTACGTTCTAAGATCAATGCTCGCAATGAAAAAGACTTCAACCGTGTCGATCGTGCGATCGATGTTAAAGAGGCCTGCCAACAGAGTTTGAATGTTAATGCTTATTGGGAGCCGAAAACACTACGTTGTCTTGACCGCCAAACGGGAAGACCAATTCAACCTTAATCAAAGGAAAAGTGGATGAAAAAATCAGCCTTAACACTACTCGCTGCAATGACTCTGGTTCCGATGCTATCCTACGCATCTTGTGACTCGGTAAAGGCGGATATTCAGCAGAAAATCATCAAAAATGGCGTTGCCGAAACAGCATTTACCCTCGATGTCGTGCCCAACGACCAAGCCGATCAGCAAGGTGGGTTAGTCGTCGGTCATTGTGAAAATGATCAGCAAAAAATTGTTTATAAACGTACTGGTGAATAGTACGTACACAGTACGTTGTCACATTTTCTGATGCTTGACTCGCTACAGGGCGTCTGCCCTGTTTTTTTTATGCCAGAAACGATAGCGCCTGAACATCAAAGTAAGGGGTCAGATCTTTTTGTTGAATATGGGGTAAATAGGGAACTTCTCCAAGTTTAGGCGCAGGAATATGTTGTTGAAGTAGCGTGATAAGCTGTTGATACTCTTCTAACCCAGGATTAATCCGATTGGCTACCCAGCCGACCAACTCTCCACCTTGCTGTAAGATAGACTCCGCGCTTAAGATTGCATGATTAATACACCCAAGCTTAATCCCTACCACTAAGATAACGGGAATATTCTCTTTGACCACCCACTCGGATAGCGGATGTTGAGTATTAATACGACTATGCCACCCCCCCGTTCCCTCTATCACTAGCCGATCAACATGGCTTTCCAACCATGACATACCGGCGGTTAGGCACTGTTCATTGACCGAGGTAATTGCCCCTGTGCTCACTTCGCTCCCTGTAAAAGGATAGGGATTAATTTTATCGTAGCTTAACTCACAGGTTGAGGCTTGTTGAAGAAGTTGCGCATCAGTACATTGCAATCCTTGTGCCGTCGGTTGAGCATTTTGCGACACCGGTTTATAGCCAGCACAATTTATTCCATGTTGCTTGAGTATTTGTAACAACGCGAGTGAAACTGTGGTTTTGCCCACAGCGGTATCTGTACCGGTGATAAAGACTTTGTTCACTATGTTATCTTTCCCTTTTGCTCTCCAGAGATGGGGGATTTTAATTAATACTTCTTAAGAGAGAGTTGCGTTAACGCAAACTTTACGCGTATTAACAGATCGGACAATGGATACCGAATAAGGACAGTGAAAGGAAAATACCCTTGTTGACGCGGAGTGGAGCTGTTACTAAAGAGGAAAGTGATTGATTTTTATTCTTTATATGGAGCCTATCTTCAGATGAAAGGCTTATCAAAGATGGCACCTATCAAGTTATGGATTATACTTATCATTGTATATATTGAAACTACGACACTGACACTATACTGTGATCAAAATCACGTTAATTTTAGGCATATAAGATTTCTATGATTGTAGAACCTTCAGTAACATCTTCTCAACAAGAAGATATCCCCCCAGTATCACGAAAAGTGGCTTGGTTGCGTGTGCTCCTACTGGCAATCTCAGCATTTATTTTTAATACCACGGAGTTCGTACCTGTCGGGTTACTCTCGGATATCGCAACGTCATACCATATGAAAACCGCTGATGTGGGGATCATGATTACCATTTATGCATGGTGTGTTGCCCTTTTATCACTACCGCTGATGCTTGTCACACGGAACATTGAACGCCGATTACTCCTAGTCGTCCTACTCCTCATCTTCACGGTGAGCCATGTATTATCGGCATTTGCTTGGGATTTCAACGCTTTAATTGCTTCTCGAGTCGGTATTGCCATCACTCATGCAATATTCTGGTCAATCAATGCTTCTCTGGTCATTCGCATTGCGCCAATGGGCAAGCGTACACAGGCCTTGAGTATGTTGGCAACGGGTACGGCGCTGGCAATGGTGTTAGGGGTTCCGATTGGAAGAATCATTGGCCAATACTTAGGCTGGCGTACTACCTTCGGTTTAATTGGTCTCTCTGCATTTATCCTTATGATTATGTTGGCACGGTTATTACCCAAATTACCTAGCGAGCACACGGGATCACTGAAAAGTGTCCCAGAATTATTCCGTCGCCCTCCTCTTGTGTGCTTATACTTACTGGTCACTATCGTTGTGACTGCACACTACACGGCTTACAGCTATATCGAGCCTTTCATTCAGGCGGTTGCTTTACAAAGCGCGAACTTTACCACGCTACTATTATTATTGTTCGGCGGTGCTGGCATTTTCGGCAGCACACTATTCAGTGCATTGGGTAAAAAGTTTCCTTCCGGTCTCCTGCTTGGCTCGATCTTTCTCATCACGCTTTGCATGGCGTTGCTGTATCTCAGCGCCGGACATAATACGGAGACTATTTTGCTCTGTATCGTATGGGGTATCGCAATGATGATGATTAACCTCGCCCTACAGATTAGAGTACTCTCTCTTGCCCCAGATGCGACGGATGTCGCGATGTCATTAATGTCCGGTATTTATAATATTGGTATCGGTGCGGGTGCATTGTTAGGTGGACAAATTAGTAACGTATTAGGGCTTTCTGTTATCGGTTATGCAGGCGCAGCCTTTGGACTCGTCAGTTTACTTTGGTGTGCATGGAGTTTAAAACGCTATCCGATACTGCGTTCTAACCTATAGACTCTCCCTAGTTATCACAAACAGCCCGCATTTACATGCGGGCTTTTTTCTGCCATAACACTAATAACATAACAATAATTTAACATTAGGTGATCGGTGGATAATCAACACTTCACTCAAAAAATTCGTCTGAGGCACTTTCATGCCCTCGCAGCCGTCGCTCAACAAAAGTCGATCAGTGCCGCCGCGAAGTCCCTTTCGATAAGCCAGCCTGCGCTGTCTAAAACCCTCAGTGAATTAAAACAACTCTGTGGGTACGATATTGTTATTCGTCATGGACAAGGCGTCATCTTGACTCATGAGGCCCAACAACTCCTCCCCCATGCAGTCCAAATACTTAATACGCTACAGCATGCAAGCGACAGTCTTCTCACCAAAGAGGTCACCGCGGTACAAGTCATTAGGCTAGCCGCACTGACTACTGTGGCGATGGGAATTTTACCGAAGATCATTGACGCATTTCACCAACGAAATCCTAGCATACAACTACAGGTCGCGACCCTACATAATAATGTTCTATTGGCGGCGCTACGCGCCCAAGAGTATGACTTAGGGATCGGCCGTCTTGCACAAGCGTCCTTTATGGATGGTCTGGATTATGAACTCCTCTTTAAGGAAAAAATTAAACTCGTCGTTAATCCTACCCACCCGCTTCTTAAAGGTAATGTGAGCTTAGCTGCAGCAATGAATTGGCCCGTAGTCATCTCACCCGAAGGCACGGCACCTTGGCGAATTGCACAGCGCATCTTAGAAAGCCAGCACTGTCAACTCCCCGAAACTCGCCTGGAAACCTCCTCGACTTCTCTAGCACGCCAATTAGCGCTAAATTATCACTATGTTTGGTTTGTTCCTTCTGGCGCGGTACGTGAAGATTTACTACATCAAGTTTTGTCAGCGCTTCCCTTACAGTTTACTGATCCTGGAGAAAAGGTAGGGATTATTACCCCGATATCGGTCTCCCAAAACACGACGGTTGATCGCTTAAAAACCACGATACGTGAACAATGTTTTCCTTATAACGAACGCACTTTTTTAGAGTGAAAAAATATCTTTTATTCATTATATTCAATCACTTAATGATGTATTTAATATATAGGTATAAGAGTAAAATAAAATAAAAACATTTAAAAACAAAAGTAATCATTTTACGTAACAAACAGGCTTATGTAGCCTCATTTTGAGGATGATATCCTTAGGTTACTAATATTAATTATATTTATAAATTAAATGCATTTAATGTATTTGTATGTAAATAATAGAGAGGGGTGATTTTTATATTTAACCTAAATAATTGATTTTAAACAAGATAAATACCATATTTTTTAGGAGGAAAATAACAATAAATTGATCGTGGATAATACCTTTTTTTCTTCGCGAAAAATGTTAGAGTATGCCCAGATAATTTATTGGAGAATTCATCATGCTCAGTGAAAAAAGACTTATTAAACGTGCACCTGTTAATGGTAGTTCTATTCATTGCCAAGATTGCAGCATTAACCAACTATGTATTCCTTTTACACTGAATCAGCATGAACTGAATCAACTCGATAATATTATTGAGCGTAAAAAACCCATTCAAAAATCACAGTCGCTTTTCAAAGCCGGCCATGAATTGAAATCACTTTATGCCATTCGCTCCGGTACCTTGAAAAGCTATACCATTACGGAGCAAGGTGATGAGCAAATTACCGGCTTTCATCTTGCAGGCGATGTGATCGGTTTTGATGCAATCACCAGCGGCCATCACCCTTCTTTTGCCCAAGCACTCGAGACTTCAATGGTCTGCGAGATCCCGTTTGATACACTGGATGATTTGGCAGGTAAAATGCCAGCACTGCGCCAACAGATTATGCGGCTGATGAGTGGCGAGATTAAGGCTGATCAGGAAATGATCCTATTATTATCTAAGAAGAATGCTGAAGAACGTTTAGCTGCCTTTATTTGGAACCTTTCCCAACGCTTCGCACAACGAGGCTTTTCTCAGCGTGAATTCCGTTTGACTATGACACGCGGTGATATTGGTAATTATCTTGGGCTCACGGTGGAAACCATTAGTCGTTTATTAGGCCGTTTCCAAAAAAGTGGCATGCTCTCTGTTAAAGGGAAATATATCACTATTGAGAATCATGACATGCTGAATGCGTTGGCGGGGCATGTACAGAAATGCGCTTAATAATTATCTAGATAACTCTAACCGGATACGCTATGTTACTGGGCAATGATGATCCGGTTTTTTTCACCCGTCTACTCTCAAATCCGGGCTATCCTTAGGTTAACGTTTTGCGCTGAGGGGATGTCATATGACGCAGTACCACCATATTCTTGTTGCTATCGACCCTGATCAAGATGACCAACCCGCTCTTCGGCGCGCTGTTTATCTTAATCAACGATTGGGCGGTAAAATTACCGCTTTTTTAGCGATTTATGATCTCTCTTACGAGCTCACGACTGCACTGGCTTCTGAAGAAAAAGAAAGTATGCGTCAAGAGATGATCCAACAACGTACTGAGTGGCTAAAATATCAAGCCCGCGTCTACCTTGAATCGGGTATTGAGATTTCAATCAAAGTGGTTTGGCATAATCGTCAACATGATGCCATTTTGCAAGAAATCGAAACAGGTGGATATGACTTAGTATTAAAAATGGCTCATCAGTACGATAGAGTCGAATCCGTTATTTTCACGCCTACCGATTGGCATATTTTACGAAAAAGTCCTTGTCCCGTATGGATGGTCAAAGATCAACCTTGGCCCGAAACTGCAACGGCAGTTGTTGCTGTCAACTTAGCCAGTGATGATGAACAACACGACGCACTTAATCAAAAATTAGTTCGTGAAACACAAGTGCTCGCTGAAAAAGTGAATCGCACTGACGTTCATTTAATTGGTGCCTACCCGTTAACACCGGTTAATTTAGCCATTGAATTACCCGATTTTGATGCCCAGAGCTACCGCGACGCGGTGCGAGGCCAGCATTTATTAGCCATGAAATCTCTACGACAACCCTTCTCTATTGAAAGCGATCACACGCATATCGAAGAAGGAGAACCTGAGGAAGTCATTCCCGAAATGGCGGCGCATCTTAATGCAGGTGTTGTAGTGCTCGGTACCTTTGGTCGCACCGGGTTTTCTGCAGCCTTTCTTGGCAATACCGCTGAGCAAGTGATCGACCATTTACGCTGTGACCTCTTGGTGATGCGCCCTGATCCGGATTCAAGATAATATAAGCCTTACCCTCATCTCGCAGAGTAGCGGGATTAACCGCTACTCTGCCTGCGACATAAATGATGAGACAAAGGTCAATAAATTGCCTAAGACAGCTTGTCTTTTCCATGTAATAATTATCTTTCAACAACAAAAATTCTAATTTCTGCGTAAGCTGAAGGATCGTTTATGAAATTTAATGCTACTGTTTTAGCAACAGCGCTTATTTCGCTAGGGCTATCTACTGCCTATGCGGCACAAGAATTAAGTCCGCAAAAAGCAGCCACTCTCGCCCCTTATAAAAGAATTAACTTTTCCGGCCGTTTTAACTCATTAATCGACGTCAATAATGCCGTTTCCAAACGTGCGGATCAGGCCGGTGCTGCAGGATTTTATGTAGTCTCCGTCCACGATAGCAACAGTAATGGCGGTAACTGGCGTATCACGGCTGATCTTTATTTACCGGATGCGGCTCCAGCCCCCAAGAATCCGCAATATCGCTATATAAATGGCATCAAAGCGCTACCCAAAGCGGAGGCTTATCGCCTACAGCCCTATGATACTGTCAGCATTCGGGGATATTATCCAAGCCAGCCACAAGTTGAATATGCGATTTCCCGGGCAGCAAAAGCTAAAAATGCAGATGCCTTTTTTATTATCCGCCAAATCGCCGCGAACAACGGCGGTAACCAGTATATTACCGCTTATGTTTATAAGGCCGATGCCCCACAACGTATTGTCCAAAGCCCCGATGCAATACCCGCAGACTCTGAAGCAGGAAAAGCCGCGTTGGCTACTGGCGGTGTCGCAGCAAAAAATGTTGAAATCCCTGGCGTCGCATCCTCGGAATCGGCCCCTAATATCGGACGCTTCTTTGAGACACAAACGACCTCGACCAAACGCTACACAGTGACACTGCCACAAGGGCAAAAGATTCAAGAAATTAATAATATCACGGCTGCACAAATGACGCCTTTTGATACCGTAACTATGACGGCCCACTTCGGTAACCCTACGGAAATATCGACCGCTATAGCACGCCGTGCTGCGGATAAAGGAGCCAAGTACTATCATATTACTCGTCAATGGCAGAACCAAAGCGGTGGTAATCTCACTGTAACAGCCGAGCTTTTCAAGTAGTACTAAGTAGGCACCGCCCCGGTGCCTACCTTTTCGCCGACTTCTGCATAAATAATCATTTTTCCGCATTTATACTCATTGCATTCTTAACGCTCAATTCGTAGAATCAGCGCCCTCACTCGTTCCTATAAATATGCTGTGTTGCTTTCCGTTACTAGCATCACCTGCTGTTTTAGTTATCCTAACGAGACATTTTAGCCAGTTTGTAGGTATTTATGACTGAAAAAAAAATAGGTGTTGGTGCACTCACCGCATTAGTCCTGAGTTCTATGCTGGGTGCCGGTGTTTTCAGTCTCCCTCAAAACATGGCTGTGGTTTCTGGCTCAGAAGCATTGATTATTGGCTGGGTTATTACCGGTGTTGGAATTCTGTTTTTAGCCACCGCGATGCTCTATCTCTCACGTCTACGTCCAGATCTTGATGGCGGCATTTTTACCTATGCCGAAAATGGATTCGGTAAAACAATCGGTTTTCTCTCCGCTTGGGGTTATTGGCTGTGTGCGGTGATCGCCAATGTTTCTTATCTAGTGGTCGTATTCTCGGCGTTGAGTTTCTTTACTGACTCTCAGAACCATGTCGTGTTTGGTGATGGAAACACTTGGCAATCAATGCTTGGGGCATCAATACTGTTATGGGTGATCCATGCACTCGTCTCACGGGGTGTACAAACGGCTGCGAGTATTAACTTGCTAGCCACGCTCGGTAAACTGATACCTTTGGTATTGTTTATTGTATTGGGGATCATGCACTTTAACTATCAGCAGTTTTCGTTTGATTTTTCCGGTACACAACTCCATCTTCCCGTTTGGGCGCAAGTCAAACAAACCATGCTGATCACTTTATGGGTCTTTATTGGTGTTGAAGGTGCAGTAGTAGTTTCTGGGCGTGCAAAAAATAAAAACGATATCGGTAAAGCGACGCTATACGCTGTTATTTCAGCATTGATTGTCTATTTATTGGTGACTATCCTCTCATTGGGTATTCTGCCACGCGCATCATTGGCCGCGATGAAAAATCCCTCAATGGGAGGATTGCTTGCGCAAATGATTGGGCCTTACGGTTATTGGATAATTGTTGGCGGCATCATTCTTTCTGTCTCGGGCGCGTATCTAAGCTGGACAATTATGGCGGCAGAAATTCCATTTATCGCGGCAAAACGTGGTGCGTTTCCGAAAATTATTGCAAAACAAAACAGTGCCGATGCGCCTATTGGTAGCCTTTGGATGACCAATGTTAGCGTACAGCTTTGCTTAATTGCGATTGCGTTTTTTCATCTTGATTACAGCACTCTATTAACTGTCGCGTCGGAGATGGTGCTAGTCCCTTATTTGTTAGTCGGACTCTTTTTAGCCAAAATCGCATATAGCAGTCGTCACTATCGACCTTTCTTTATTGGCCTAGGCGCAGCGCTTTATGGCGTTTGGCTAATCTACGCATCGGGTCTTGAGCATCTTTTCATGTCGCTGACGCTCTATGCCCCTGGACTATTGGTTTTCCTCTATGCAGGATGGCAACATCGACATCAATATAAACTACGCCTTTTGGATAAATTATTGATTATCGCCATCATTGCTAGTGGGATGGTAATTGGTATCACTAGATTATAAAAAAAGGATAACCCATTTGGGTTATCCCTTTTTTTCAAAATGGTAGAACATTAGAACGTGACGTGTAAAAAATCATTCTCTTGATACAAATTAACCGGCTTTCGGTATTCTGTATAAATAATCGCGATTTGATGCTCTGACAGAGAGTACGGCAGTTGAATGGTGAAATAGTTTATATTTTGTTGTTCAGCCAGTACCAATAGTCGTGCAATATTCATTTCATCACTAACTTGCGTTGAGATTATTTGTAACGCGAGTTCTTTAAAATATTCAGCGGTTTCTAGCTTATTTAAGGCTGATTTTCGGGTTACAACGCCGAAAATAGGCAGAACGCCATAAATTGCATCAACGAAACGCCATTTTTTCTTACAGGACGCTGAGAGCAAACTACTGTAATTGAATGAAATACAGTCATTTTCTTTAAACATTGATGTCGATGGTACCGTCACATCATCCCCCAGTATCCGTCATTGATTCCACTTATCTGCGGCGCTTATAGTCGCATATAATTACGCAATTATACCAGCAAGAGATGCCTTTTTCGTGATAACGTAGTTATAATTTCCAATAACGTTGTTTTATTGTTAAATAATAAAAGAAATTTGTTAAAAATGAATAAAATAGTTTACGTTGAAGATGAAATTGAAGTCGGTCAATTAATTGCCGCTTACCTTAAAAAACACGACATTGATGTGATTATCGAAACACGTGGCGATCGGGCGGAAGAGGTCATTTTAAATGAGAATCCTGACCTCGTGTTACTTGATATCATGTTACCTGGAAAAGATGGGATGTCCCTCTGTCGAGATTTACGGACACAGTGGCAAGGGCCGATAGTTCTTTTAACCTCACTGGATAGTGATATGAATCATATTTTGGCGTTGGAGATGGGGGCAAATGATTACATATTAAAAACCACCCCACCCGCTGTGCTGTTAGCACGGCTACGTCTCCATCTGCGTCAAAAACAGCAGCACGCCCCCTCAGAAGAACGAACAGTGACACAACGGCATAGCCGAATGGTGAGCTTTGGCAAACTCTCCATTGATATGCTTAACCGGCAGGTGGTGCTCGATGGTGAAATCATTGCCCTTTCAACGGCAGATTTTGACTTATTGTGGGAATTAGCTAGCCATGCGGGGCAAATTCTTAATCGTGATGTGCTATTACAAACCCTACGTGGGGTAAGCTATGATGGCATGGATCGCAGTATCGATGTCGCTATTTCACGTCTGCGGAAAAAACTCTACGATAGTGCCACTGAGCCTTTTCGTATAAAAACAATTCGTAATAAAGGGTACCTGTTTGCCCCCCAAGCTTGGGAAAAAGATTCAGAATGAAAAAATTGTTCATTCAATTTTACCTGTTACTGTTCGTCTGTTTTATCGTGATGACTTTACTCGTGGGCTTAGTCTATAAAATGACCGCCGAGCGGGCTGGCCGACAATCTATGAACGATTTAATGGCCAGTTCGTTGTCATTAATGCGTAGCGAATTACGGGAGATCCCGCCTAAAGATTGGAATAGCACTATTGCTAATCTTGACCTAAATCTCTCGTTTAAATTACATATTGAACCCCTGACTAACTATCAGCTGCCTGCTGACGATATGCGTCGATTACATGCAGGCGAAATTGTTGCGTTAGACGACCAATATACGTTTATCCAGCATATTCCCCGCAGCCATTATGTTTTATCTGTAGGCCCGATTCCTTATCTCTTTTTCTTACATCAAATGCGCATGCTTGATGTCCTGCTATTAACCTTTATCGCCATGTCACTGGCACTGCCGGTCTTTATTTGGATGCGTCCGCATTGGCAAGAAATGTTGAAGCTGGAAAAAATGGCCCAACGATTTGGCGACGGTGATTTAGATGCGCGAACACAATTTGAAAATACATCGAGCCTATACCGTCTTGGCGTCGCCTTTAACCAAATGGCAGATAATATTAAAGATTTAGTCGCCAGCAAAAAACTGCTTATCGATGGCATCGCTCATGAACTTAGGACCCCCCTAGTCCGTTTACGCTATCGCTTGGAAATGAGTGATAATCTCTCACAAGCAGAGTCAAGCGCATTAAATCGTGATATAGGCCAATTAGAAGGATTGATCCAAGAGCTGCTCACTTTTGCTCGATTGGACAGACCGCAAGTTGCACTCTCACTACAACAAGTTGATCTGCGCGAGTGGCTCATCGAATGGGGAGATGATTTACGCCTGATCCGCTCAGATAAAAGTATTGAACTGGATATTCCTCCGCAGGCACAGCTGCATATTACCGACCATCGATTAATGGAACGTGTGCTTGATAATTTAGTTAATAACGCCCTACGCTATGCAGAACAACGGCTACGTATTAGTTTATGGTTCGATCAACAAAACGGATACTTACAAGTTGAAGATGATGGACCGGGTATCCCCCCTGAACAACGGATGAAGATATTTGAACCCTTTGTAAGGCTAGACCCGAGTCGTGATCGGGCAACAGGGGGTTGTGGCCTCGGTCTTGCGATCGTTCATTCCATTGCCCAAGCCTTCCAAGGAGGTATTCGTGCGGAAAGTAGCCCGCTTGGTGGCGCCTGTTTTCGTTTCAGCTGGCCATTGAGTGTTTTTACCAATGAATCCATGACACTGTCCTCTGTTCGTAAGGATAAATAATGAACGCTTATCACTCACTCACTGAACGCTTTAAACGTTTATCCCGTTTGGAACACCTTTCTGCTATTGCAGGATGGGATATGCAAACCATGATGCCCAGCGGGGGCAGCCAAGCTAGAGGCGAAGCACTGGCTGAATTAAGTGTGATGCACCATGAAATATTAACGCAATCCAGCACCGGAGAATGGCTTGATCGCGCTGCGCAAGAGAGCCTTGACGACGATCAGCGTGCCAACCTCACAGAGATGCAACGCCACTACACCGATGCGGCACTTTTACCTGCTGAATTGGTTGAAGCAAAAGCCTTAGCCGGTAGCCGTTGTGAGCAAGCCTGGCGACAACAGCGTATAGATAACGATTGGCATGGCTTTAAACAAAATCTTAAACCTGTCGTCGAACTTTCCCGTCAAGAAGCCAAACTGCGAGCAGCCGTACAGGGAAGTACACCTTATGATGCCCTATTAAATCTTTACGAACCGGGCATGACAAGTGAGCAACTCGATACACTGTTTGGTGATTTAACCCAATGGTTACCGGAACTGTTACAACAGGTTGTCGCCAGTCAGCCGCCATTGCCTGCCTTACCCGCGACACGGATTTTTCCCATTTCGCAACAAAAAGCACTGGCTGAAACGGTCATGCAATTACTCGATTTTGACGTGACACAAGGTCGACTTGACGTGAGTGCACACCCTTTTTGTGGGGGCGTCCCTAGCGATGTTCGCATCACAACACGCTATGACTCAGCAGAGTTTCTCAGTGCCTTAATGGGCGTTATTCACGAAACCGGTCATGCACGTTATGAACAAAATCTCCCTAAACACTGGGCGGGACAACCGATTGGCCTAGCCCGCTCTACTGCGATCCATGAGTCACAAAGTCTATTTATGGAAATGCAATTGGGTCGTAGTCAACCCTTCCTCCAGCGTATCCACCCACTTATCTGTCAACATTTAACGGCAGCTAATGCTCTCTCGCTTAATGATTTAGTTCGACAGGTGCAACATGTTTCCCCTGGTTTGATTCGTGTGGATGCAGATGAAGTCAGTTATCCCGCTCATATTATTTTGCGCTATGAAATAGAACGTTCATTAATTAATGGCGAAGTCGAGGTCGAGGACATTCCCGAGTTGTGGGATGACAAAATGCAACGTTATTTAGGACTCAGTACTGCAGGTAATTATCGTGATGGTTGTATGCAAGATATTCATTGGACCGATGGCTCTTTCGGCTATTTCCCGACCTATACATTAGGTGCAATGTACGCCGCACAACTGTTTAATGCCATGCAAACCCAATTACCCAAAGTGCATGAGGCCATTAAAATTGGTGATTTTACACCTGTTTTCCAATGGCTTAATGATAATATCTGGTGTCACGGTAGCCGCTATCCAGTCAATACATTGATTCGTCAAGCCACGGGTGAAATATTGAATCCGCGATGGTTTAAACAACATTTGCAGCATCGTTACCTCGGCCGATAAGCACATTGTACATACCGTTACATACCGATACCAATCACATACGGACAGCAGCAGCGATTACTCATATAGTGCATCTACCAGCTCCGCAGTGGGCTATCCGATAATGTGATATGAAGGAAATTAAAATGAAAAAGCTTTTCGCACTGGTAGTTGCCGCGGCTATGGGTATTTCTTCAGCAGCTTTCGCTGCAGACACCACCGCTACTCCAGCAGCTACAACTACTGCTCCTGCAGCGACTTCAGCAACTACAACTGCTAAAACGACTGCAGCGCCTACTAAGCATCATGCTAAAAAGCATCATGCTAAGAAAGCAAAACCTGCAGCAGCTCAAAAAGCGCAAGCAGCTAAAAAGCACCACGCTAAGAAAGCAGCACCTGCAGCCGCTCAAAAAGCACAAGCAGCTAAAAAGCACCACGCTAAGAAAGTCACTAAGAAATAAGATAGCTTAACACTCTACTAGCGTCATAGTGATATAAACACCCGGTCAAACCGGGTGTTTCTTTACTGGAGTCTACCCATGATGCGCCGCTACCGTTATGAAATTATTCTTCTGACCGTCGTTGTCTGCGGCATTATGGCTGCGTGCTGTTTTATCTAACATCATAATTACCTTCCCTTTTCTGAACTGATACGTCTATAGTATCGCTACACTAAAATTTCCTTCCTGCCGTTGAGAACATTATGCACTTCAAAAGATTGTGTTTATTTGCCCTGATCTGCTGTAATTTTCATGCTTACGCGGATGACGATACGCCTAGCGCATCTCAAATTAAAACACTGTTTTTTGGTAAAGATCACCGTGTGGAAATCAGTCGTCCTCAAGATCATCCGTGGGATGCCATCGGGCAACTGGAAACGGAAAGCGGCAATCTCTGTACCGCTACCCTCATCTCACCTCATGTTGCTTTAACCGCGGGACACTGTTTACTTGCCCCTCCTGGGAAATTTGATCCCCCTGTAGCGATTCGTTTTGTCACAACTAAGAAAGGTTGGCTGTATGAATTGCACGATATTGATGCCAAAGTGGCCCCTGGCCTTGCAGGTAAATTAAAACCGGCCGGAGAAGGATGGATTGTCCCGGCAAAAGCGGCTCCTTCTGATTATGCCGTCGTGATCCTACGTAATCCCCCTTCGGCAATTACACCAATTCCAATCTTTAATGGTGAACGAAGTCAGTTAATCGCCGCCCTAAAGTCGGTAAATAATCAAGTCACACAAGCGGGTTACCCTGCAGATAATTTAGATAAGCTCTTTGCCCATGAAGGATGTAAGGTAACGGGATGGTCACAAACTGCCGTTCTTTCTCATCAATGCGATACGTTACCGGGTGACAGTGGTTCACCGCTTATGATTAATATTAATAATCAATGGCAAATCATTGGGGTACAGAGTTCTGCTCCTTCACCGGAAGATCGCTATCGCGCAGATAACCGCGCCATTGCGGTAAGCTCATTCAACAGTAAAATTCCAACATTGACTAATGCTATTAACTAGCGAATGACCGCCGAGCCTTTAGCTCGGCGTTTCCTCGAGTAACTGAGTGATACGTTTTTCTGATACCGGATAGGGGGTGCCTAATTGTTGAGCAAATAAACTGACTCGCAACTCCTCGATCATCCAACGCACTGTTATTACTTTCTCATTTTCCTGTTCAGCTTTTGGTAATTTATTACGATAGCGCTGCAACTGTTGTTCAACCTGCTGCACTCGTAACATACGAGCGCGATCACTGTGCGGATCGACAGGTAATTTATCGAGTCGTCGTTCAATAGCTTGCAAATAACGTAATGTATCACCGAGTTTCTGCCAGCCATTTTTCGTCACAAATCCTGAAAAAACAAGATGTGAAAGTTGTGCTTTAATATCGCTTAGCGCTAATGCTAACGCCATATCCACACGACCTTTTAGTCGCTTATTAATAGCAAATACCGTCGAAAGAATCTGTTCAACTTGCTGGGCAATTTCTACAACAGTCTGGTTAAGTTCAGCCCTAACCTTTTCTTTGAGCACCGTAAAATGCTGCTCATCCCACACTAATCCACCTTGCTGTGCCATAATTTTATCAATGCCGCAGTGGATACAATCATCAATAAGCTGTAACACTTGTCCATAAGGGTTAAAGTAGAGACCAAGTTTGGCTTTATTCGGCAGTTTTTCGTGTAGATACTTTATTGGCGACGGAATATTTAATAATAATAGACGACGCTGTCCTTGCCACATGGCATGTTGTTGCTCGGCTTCGGTATCGAACAGTTTTATTGCCACACTCTGCTTTTCATCCACCAACGCAGGCCACGCCTTGAGGGTAAACCCGGCTTGTTGACGACTGAAAATTTGTGGTAAGTCACCAAAACTCCACTCGGTAACCCCCTGTTGTTCTAACCCAACATCAGCAACTTCTGATAAGGTTTCACGTACCTTGCCTTTAAGTTTACGTTGCAGGTCTGATAAGGATTTACCTTCCTCTAATCGTTGGTTATCGCCATCCACCACACGAAAAGTCATTTTTAAATGATCGGGGATCTGCTCAAGCTGCCAAGCTTCGCGATCGATGGTCACCCCACTCATACGCCGAAACTCTCGTTCAAGACTTTCGAGTAACGGAGCCTCAAATGCCGCGGCACGTCCCAAAAAGGCTTGGGCATAATCCGGCGCTGGAACAAAGTTACGGCGTAGCGGTTTTGGTAGCGACTTAATTAAAGCCACTACCAACTCTTTACGTAGGCCGGGGATCTGCCAATCAAACCCTGTTTCATCAATTTGATTTAACAACGGCAATGGAATATGTACAGTAACACCATCCGCATCGTTACCTGGCTCAAACTGATAACTCAATGGCAATTGAACATTGCCTTGACGCCAATGATTGGGATAATCGTTCGCATCAATCTGCCCTGCGCCATCACGTACCAACATTGTTTTCTTGAAATCGAGTTGGTGGGGATCTTGTTGAGAAGCGCGTTTCCACCACTTGTCAAAATGACAAACCGAGACAATATCGCTAGGAATGCGTTGTTCATAAAACGCAAACAGTGTTTCATCGTCGACTAAAATATCTCTACGTCGTGATTTATGCTCAAGATCTTCAACCTCAAGGCGTAGTTGTTGATTATGAGAAAAGAAGCGATGCGAGGTTAACCACTCACCTTCGACTAACGCATGGCGAATCAATAACTCACGACATAGATGGGGATCAATAGCGCTATAATTCACTTTACGTTGGGCGACAATCGGTAACCCATACAGCGTCACTTTTTCATAAGCGGCAACGGCACCTTGCTTTTTCTCCCAGTGGGGTTCGCTGTAACTCTTTTTAACCAAGTGGCCTGCAAGAGGCTCAATCCATTCGGGTTCAATTTTGGCTGCAATTCTGCCCCAAAGTTTGCTCGTTTCGACGAGCTCGGCCACCATGACCCACTTTGGCGGCTTTTTAAATAGGCTCGATGCAGGGAAAAGATGAAAGCGAGTTTGACGTGCCCCGATAAATTCGCCCTTTTCGACCTCTTTTTGCCCTATACGAGATAATAATCCGCTTAACAATGCGCTATGTAACTCACGATACGGCGCTGGTTGACTATTAACGGGTAAGCCTAGTTCACGTACAACTTGGCGTAATTGCGTATAGATGTCCTGCCATTCACGAATTCGCAAATAGTTAAGATAGTCACTTTTACAGTGTCGACGAAATTGATTGCCTGATAACGCTTTCTGCTGTTCTTGCACATAATTCCACAAATTTACCCACGCAAGAAAATCAGACTCTTTATCGGCAAAGCGGCGGTGTTTTTCATCAGAAGCTTGCTGACGATCAATGGGTCGCTCACGTGGGTCTTGAATCGATAGCGCCGCGGTGATAATCATCACCTCTCGCACACAACCAAACTGTTGGGCCGATATCACCATTTTGGCCAAACGCGGATCAATAGGTAGTTGTGCCAGTTGTCGACCAATAGCAGTAAGCCTATGTGCCCCTTGCGAACTATTGTCTATTGCCCCCAACTCCTCAAGTAACCGCACGCCATCTTGAATGTTGCGGTTATCCGGCTTTTCAACAAATGGAAAATGCTGAATATTACCGAGACCTAGCGCTGTCATTTGTAAAATCACTGACGCGAGATTAGTTCGTAAAATTTCAGGATCAGTAAATGCCGGTCGTGACAGGTAATCATCTTCAGCATATAGACGAATACAAATTCCATCGGAGACCCGTCCACAACGACCTGCCCGCTGATTCGCCGAGGCCTGAGAGATAGGTTCTATGGGTAAGCGTTGTACTTTAGTCCGATAGCTGTAACGACTAATCCTAGCCGTGCCCGGGTCGATGACGTATTTAATTCCCGGCACAGTGAGTGATGTTTCGGCAACATTCGTGGCTAAAACAATCCGGCGTCCACTGTGCGATTGGAATACTCGGTTTTGTTCACTGTTAGAGAGTCGTGCATACAGAGGTAAGATCTCAGTATGTTTGAGATCCCGACGAGACAATGCGTCAGCAGTATCACGGATTTCACGCTCGCCACTTAGAAATATAAGGATATCGCCAGGGGGTTCACGGTAGAGTTCGTCCACCGCATCGAAGATCGCTTGTAGCTGGTCACGGTCGCCCTCACTGCTCTGTTCACTGACAGGACGATAGCGAATTTCAACTGGATAGGTACGACCCGATACTTCAATAATTGGTGCATGATTAAAGTGCTGTGAAAATCGCTCAGGATCGATAGTTGCCGAAGTAATGATGACTTTTAAATCGGGTCGTTTTGGCAGAAGTTCACGTAAATACCCGAGCAAAAAATCGATATTCAGACTACGTTCATGCGCTTCATCGATAATGAGGGTATCATACTGCAGTAGAAGTTTATCCTGCTGGATCTCTGCTAACAAAATTCCGTCAGTCATCAATTTAATATGAGTCTGCTCAGAAATCTGATCGGTAAAACGTACACGGTAACCGACGACACTCCCCAGTGAGCTACCCAGTTCTTCGGCAATTCGTGTTGCAACGGTTCGTGCTGCTAAGCGTCGCGGTTGCGTATGACCAATTAAACCTTGGCGTCCACGCCCCAAAGCCAAACAAATTTTCGGTATTTGCGTTGTCTTACCTGAGCCGGTCTCACCGGCAATAATCACTACCTGATTTTCTTCGATGGCTTGGGCAATCGCTTGCTGCTTTTGGCTGACAGGGAGATTATCGGGAAAATGTATGACGGCAGGTCGGCTGGCATCGTGAATAGCCAACCGCTGTTCTGCAGCCTGAAGGTCATCTTCAATTTTCGATAAAACAGCTTGCCGTGATTCAGGGCGTGTAATTTTATCGATACCTCTCAATCTTCGGCGAAGCTGTTGGCGATCACGCAGTGATACCTTTTCAGCGCGCGCCCAAAGAGAAGAAAGAGTCATCGATTCATGAGTAGACATAGAACGGAATTACCTTGAAATATAAGCAATGGAGGATGTTATCTCTATGGTAGGCGAAATCGCTTATCCTTGATGCTGCGAGTATAGCATAGCTCTATGTTAAACGGCAGGCGGCGGAATTCGACAGCCGCGTAGGGATTAACACAGTATTATTCAGATTATTTGAATAGAAACATCGAAAAGATTGCCTTTTTTCCACCAACATTTCCCTCTATAGTAACGTTAACTTAACGTATAACGAGGAAATCCCATGAGCAAAGTATTGATTCTGAAGTCCAGTATCCTGGCGGAATATTCTCAATCTAACCATCTTGCTGATTTTTATGCTGAGCAAGCAAAAGCCAAAGGTGACACTGTCACTATTCGCGACTTGGCTGCTAACCCAATTCCCGTTCTTGATGGCGAGTTAGTCGGTGCATTACGTCCTAGCGAAGCACCACTGAGTGATCGCCAACAAGAAGCATTAACGCTTTCTGACCAACTTATCGAAGAGCTAAAGGCACATGATGTCATCGTTTTCGGTGCCCCCATGTATAACTTCAATATCTCGACGCAGTTGAAAAACTACTTTGATTTAATTGCTCGTGCAGGCGTGACTTTCCGCTACACCGACAAAGGGCCGGAAGGGTTAATTACCGGGAAAAAAGCGGTGGTACTCTCAACGCGTGGTGGTATCCACAAAGATACTCCAACTGACCTCGTTACCCCTTACCTCGCACTGTTCCTCGGTTTTATCGGTCTTACCGATGTTACAACCGTGCTTGCAGAAGGAATGGCTTACGGTCCAGAATTTGCGACAAAATCTCTTGACCAAGCGAAAGCGGAAATCACTGCGCTGATTTAATCCTCAGTCAAGATCAATAAAGCGCCTTGGTGGCTATCCCTAGAAAACGTAACGTGACTGGGGACATCCTCTCGGCGCTTTTTTTATAGATTACTTGGGCGCTTGCATTTTCGACGGCGTTCTTTCAGCTTGTCGCTGATTAATTAAACGCTCAACATCAGGATCGGCTTTAATAGTGATCTCATGGTCAACCTTGACGTTCATATTGATGGTAATTGGTTCTTTAGGCGCCGCAACTTCAATTTTGGGTATACATCCGACCAATGCTGTTGAGATAACAACTATCGCGATAATGCCTATTTTCATTGTCTGTTCTCCATATTAGCAGGCAGCCGAGTCTGTTCCTCTATCCACGACTGTAAATTATCGCCATAGCTCAAACTCCGCCATAGCATAAAAATATTTTCCTCATGTTGATAATTTAAATTTACACGTTGTCTTTTATCATCAAAGAGGCTCGTTCCATGAATTTGAGATCTCATTAATAAATCCCCTTTAGCATTTACTTGTACTGTGGCATAGGATTTTGAGATCTCCATATAGCGCAACCAATCTATTGCGGCTCCGGCTGCAATATTATTCTTCAATATTTGATCCAGTAAATCCTTATCAACGCGAAGTGTTAGGCCTTTATCATCCTTTATCCACCCGTTTTCAATTAACCACGGTGAATTCTCAATCCAGAAAGGCAACTCACCACTGACTTTTCCTGACATGGCAATCTGTTTAGGGTGAATCGCGGTAATGAGCTGACTTAACCCAAGATGCTTAATCTCTAATAATGCGCTGTGATGCTGAGGAAGATGCAAATGTTGCATGGCGAGTGTGCCGCCAAAAATATTGAGAGAGGCATCATTAATATCCAAAGGGTGTTCTTCATCCCAAGGCCAACTCCCTTTAACTTTAAGGGTGAGATCACTCATTGGAAATTTGTTCTCAATATTAGCAATATGTAATGACACTGGCGCACGCAGACCAAAGTGCCAACGATCTTGGCTAAAGCGAAAAGGCAAAGAGAAATTAACCCCTTGAAATTGGTAATCAGGTAGCCAGACATTCCCTTCAGTCACGACCCCATGACCACCGGCTTGGAACCCTTTTTCATCGGTGAAAGAGAAAGCGGCCTGCGCGCGTAATCGTCCAGCGCGTAAAGCAATATTTTTCGATGAACCCACCAGAGGCTGAAAAACAGTCAGCGACTGTTCTGGCCACCATGCTCGGCCTAACCAGCGCCGATTATCCCGACGCCCAATAACACGAACTGGGCCGATATTCCCAGCCACCATTTGTCCTTTAAAGGTAAATTGCTCAGGAGTCGGTCCTTGGACACTGAGATCTAATTGCGATGACGGGAGCTGGCTGGTTTGGCCGAAAAAGGTTTGATCAGCGGTAATTTTAAATTTTCCCGTAAATTGGCGATTATCCTTTTGCGTCACCCAATGAGCGGGATGCTGCAATGTCATACGTGGTTGTTGCATTAACATGCTGCCATAACGGATTTGGTCGAAGCCGGTGGACAACGAGGTTAATGTAATTTCCTCGTTATGCCAAAAACCTCGCCCTTGCACATCCCAATTAGCGTTGATAGGTAAAATCATTCCCTTTCCCCAATAACGCCAATCCCATCGACCTTTATCCGGTAAAAAGTTACTGGCCATACCGGCTAAATGCAGCAAATAAAAACTACTACGTTCATTTCTAACCATAAAGTTGGCTTGTAACAGACCGCTTAACCCTTGCGATGTCAGACGAACCCCCGCAATTGGCCAGCGCGCTTCATCAACTTCCCAACCAGGAAGGATCTCACCGCGCATCAATAACATCGCTTTAGGTTGAAAATGAATAACGGGTGAGAATAATGAGCCTCTCAATAGTGCAGGAAGCCCGGCATAAAATTGCAGGGCTTTCAATTTCGCAGTGCCAGTGAGTCTCAGCGGAAATTCGTTTTCTGAAAACGATAAGCGACCCGGACCTAAGGTTAATACGATATTTCCTTTTCCACCTCGTCCTTGGGTCAGAGCATTAACACGACCGGTCAACGTAGTCTGTTCGATCCCCTTTTGCCAATTTTTTGCAGAGAGTGAGAAGAAGCCACTTAGGTTTTGCCCGACCAATGGCCATGCCCACTTTCCTTGTTCAATACTGAACGTATCGGCGGTTAATGCATAAGGCGCGCTTAATAGTTGCTGTTGTGTACTATCATCATTAACAGTCAATGAACCTTGTTGATGGTCATGGGTTAAAAGAATACTTAGGGGATTCGGGTATGTGTCTACCCAGGCTTTAGTTTCTATCGACATCTGCTCAGGGAGTGCCGTTAACTGATCGGCAAGAGTTATTTTTCCTGACAGCGTTAATGGTTGTTGAAAGAGAGGATATTCGATCGCTACTTTGTGGATATTGAGCGTTTGCCCAACGAGATCCATATCGAGCTGTAATGCTGTACCCTGATAGGTCAAATGCTGCTGAGCGCCCAAAGATGTAAAGTGTAAAGCACCTTGATAGCTAGGCCAAGGCGTGATTTCCACTGAGGCGATATCAAGATTACTACTTGGCAAAATTTGCTGTAATTGTCGAAGAGTCATCGGTGCTGCGTTAGACGAACTTACTGTTGGCCACTGCTTGATACAATCGCTATTAATCGTCAGCTTTTCTGCGGAAATTTTCAATGGATAGCCGCTCAGTGCCACACGAGGATCGGTTAACTGCGCGAGCTGACACCCTTGTGCAGAAAGTGACAAGGACGGTAACGAAAGATGAGACAAGGAGAGCGAAAATCCGCTTTGTCGCTCGACCGTGACCCCATCAGGAAGATAATAATGGACTAATGGGATAAACCAAAGATTAATAGAAAGGACTAAGCCAATCAGGCTAATACCTATAATTGCAAAAGCAAATACAATATAGCGCAACGCTAACGACATATTTCCGTATCCCTTATAACGCTTTTAACAAATCCTATTAACTTATTAATTCTATTTATTATTTTACGCATATAAAAATGATGTAGCGCAAAAAATGTAATCGCCTATCGAAGTATAACATCACCAGTCTCTAATGGAGAAAAAACTATGAAAATTGCGGTTTACAGTACTAAAAGCTATGACCAAGCAGTCCTCACTCATGTCAATAAACACTTCAATTATACATTTAGTTTCTTTGACTTTCGCCTAACCGCCGAAACGGCGAAAAATGCCGTCGGGCATCAAGCCGTCTGTTTGTTTGTCAATGATGAGTGTAATGAAACTATTTTAACTGAACTTCATCGTTTAGGTATTCACGTAATCGCGCTGCGCTGCGCTGGGTTTGATAATATCGATCTCCCCACTGCACAAAATTTAGGTATGAGTGTCGTACGCGTTCCCGCCTATTCACCGGAAGCGGTTGCCGAGCACGCTATCGGTATGATGATGTGCCTAAATCGCCGTATTCATCGTGCTTATCAACGGACGCGTGAAGGTAACTTCTCTCTTGAAGGACTGACCGGTTTTAATATGTTCGGGAAAACGGCAGGGATTATTGGTACGGGAAAAATAGGCCTGGCTACATTACGTATTTTACGTGGATTTGGCATGGAGTTACTTGCGACAGATCCCTATCCCTCTTCCGAGGCACTGAGTTTAGGGGTAACCTACACGCCGTTAGAAGAATTACTCACCCGCGCAGACATTATCTCCTTACACTGCCCAATGACAGCCGATAATCACCATCTACTCAATGCAGAGGCATTTGCGAAAATGAAAAAAGGGGTGATGATTATTAATACGAGTCGCGGCAGTCTGATTGATTCCTCTGCAGCCATTGAAGCGTTAAAACAGGGCAAAGTAGGATCGCTGGGTATGGACGTCTATGAAAATGAGCGTGATCTGTTTTTCGAGGATAAATCGAACGAGATCATCCAAGACGATATCTTTGGACGCCTCTCAGCGTGCCATAATGTCCTCTTCACTGGACACCAAGCCTTCCTCACGCAAGAAGCGCTGACCAGTATTGCACACACAACCCTGAGTAACTTATCGCAAATTTTTGCCGGTCAACCCTGCGAAAATGCGGTCAAGTACGAGTAGAAGTGTATTGCACGCTAGGGATAGCCGTTAGCGTGCACAATGCCCATTGATTAACGCTGCTTCACTACAACGCTTACCATTGACCAACTGGCACATGCCAATACGGCTACCGTCTAATTGCCGTGTATACGCAAGTGCCCCCCCTGCCATGGCACAGTTATCCATCGCGACAACAGACATATGTACGGGTTGGATGTGAGCGGCTGTTGCTTGCTGTTCAGGTTCTACATTTTTGTGACTGCAACCAGCGAGTAGCACGATACTACCAGCAAGCATCAAAGAAACAACTTTCATTCGGTTAGCTCCAGAGGGGTCTATAATATCCATGAAAATATGTCAGAGTTGCCGCCATTAATCGAGTCATTACATATCTTTTTACGATTTATTTTAACAAAAACATCTAGAAGGGTAATTTTAAAGAGTTTTGATGCAAAACTTCTGATTAACGTCGGAATTATGCTAGACTTCGCGGCGCGTTTGAACCGTCGCCCGTTCATCCGATATCAGACGACTTTTTCGTAGAATTCTTGATTCAGGTACTCGCTTAATGTCATTCAATCCCGAAATTAACAGTAAACAGCAATATAACCTTAATAAATTACAAAAACGCTTACGTCGCAACGTCGGTGAGGCGATTGCTGATTTTTCTATGATTGAGGACGGCGACCGAATTATGGTCTGCCTCTCTGGCGGTAAAGATAGTTATACCTTACTTGAAATGCTACGTAGCTTACAAAAAAGCGCGCCGATCTCATTTTCCTTGATTGCGGTTAACCTAGACCAAAAACAGCCAGGCTTTCCTGGACATATCCTGCCTGAATATCTTGAGTCGCTAGGGGTTGAGTACAAAATTGTTGAAGAAGACACCTACTCTATCGTTAAAGATAAAATTCCTGAAGGGAAAACCACTTGTTCGCTCTGCTCACGGTTACGTCGCGGTATACTTTATCGTACGGCTACAGAGTTGGGCTGTACGAAGATTGCGTTAGGCCATCACCGCGATGATATTATTCAAACCTTATTTTTGAATATGTTTTACGGTGGAAAACTGAAAGGTATGCCACCGAAACTGATGAGTGACGACGGTAAACATATCGTTATTCGCCCCTTGGCCTACTGCCGGGAAAAAGATATTGTGCGTTTTTCTGAAGCGAAACAGTTCCCAATAATCCCTTGTAACTTATGCGGATCACAACCCAATTTACAACGTCAAGTCATTGGCGATATGTTACGTGAATGGGATAAGCGTTATCCTGGCAGAATCGAAACGATGTTTAGTGCCATGCAAAATATTGTTCCTTCGCATATGGCAGATACTGCATTATTTGATTTTCATGCAGTGACTCACGGTAGTGCTATTGTCGCGGGAGGAGATTTAGCTTTTGACCGCGAATCCTTACCCACAACGCCGATGGGGTGGCAGCCAGAAGATGACGATAATGAGCCACGTATTCAACAACGATTAGATATTGTTGAACTTTAATACCCAGAGGAAAGCAGCAGCTTTCCTTTTTTTTCGATAAAAAAAACCGGCCCTAGAAAACTAGGTGCCGGGGTCATGAGAATCAATTACGCTATGCTTTAATTCAAAAAGTAAGACAATGTGGAGCACAACGCCCATCGCTTGACGTTGCATTCACCTGCAAGAGAAATTATGCCTAAATGGCCACATTGACGTCTTGATTCAGATCACCTTTTAGCAAGTCTGGTGATTAGAGCCATTTTCGGTTCTTTAACCATAGAAAAACTGCAATCGCAATAATAACGAGCAACACACAGAAAATCGGAAAACCATAATGCCAACTGGCTCCCGGTATTCCCCCAAGATTGACGCCAAAGAGACCAGTCAAAAAGGTAGCCGGTAAAAATACCATTGCCATTAGCGACATGATGTAAGTTCGACGGTTCATCGACTCTGCGAGTAGTGCATCAATTTCATCACTGATCACGGCGGTACGTGCGATACCTGCATCTAGGTCTTCCAGCCCACGCCCTAACCGGTCGGAAATATCCTGCATAAGACGACGATCTTCATCTGCCATCCACGTAAATTTTTCGTTAGCAATGCGCGCAAATACATCCCGCTGGGGAGCCATATAACGTCGCATCACAATCAATTGTTTTCGTAAAAGAGCCATCTCCCCTCGAGCAGGAACTTTACCGTCTAATAGTGCATCTTCAAGAGCGATGATTCGATCGTAGAGTTGTTCAATAAACTCCCCACTTTGCTCTGTCAGGGCATCACAAAATTCAACAATCCAGTTACCCGCATTTTCCGCACCATGACCCTTTTGTAAATCTTCCCAGACATTATCGATGGCGCGGGCTTTGCGTTTACGGGTAGTAATGATTAAATCGCCATTGATAAAGACCCTTACAGCCACTAATTGGTCAGGTCGTGCATTATCATTATGGTTGATACTTCGTAGTACCAACATAAAGCCATCCGCGAGCCGACTAATACGCGGACGCATGCTGTCCCCGGCCAATGCATCACGAACCGCGTCCGGAATCAGTGGCGTTGATTGTAACCAGTCACGACTCTCTGTTGAAGAGTAATCCAAATGTACCCAACAAGGGTTGGTCGGCCCGACTTGACCTGCTGCACTGAGAGGCAACATTCCCCCTTCACCATCCAACTGGCAAGCGATGATGGCATCTGGCACATGCAACTCTTTAATGTCTATTGAATTCAAAGCTGACCCCTTATGCTCACTTTTAAAAAGTAGTCTAGATGAAAATCCGACTCACTCTGTGACTGAATAAGTAAAATTTTATTAATGTTTTTCAATGCGTAATTGGCGACTGTACACCACATCTTCAGGATTGGTAATCGGATAACCCTTTACCCAAGGCTTTATCAATCGTCCATTGGTATATTGATATATAGGTGCGATAGGGGCTTGCTCTGCAATGATCTTTTCTGCATCGTCATAGCTTTTTTCACGTTCTTCAGGCGAGGATTCGAGACTCGCTGCGTGGACAATTGCGTCATAATTTTTATCTGTAAATCGAGAAATATTACCGCTATTAGTGGAAGAAAGCAGAGAAAGGAATGTGGATGGCTCATTATAATCCCCCACCCATGATGCGCGTATCACATCGAAATTACCTTGTTTACGGCTGTCGATATACGTTTTCCACTCCTGATTGACTAGACTCACCTCAACACCTAGATTCTTCTTCCACATCGATGCAACAGCGATTGCAATCTGCTTGTTGTTATCCGAAGTATTGTAAAGGAGACTGATTTTTAATGGATGGTCTGGCCCAAATCCTGCTGAAGTTAACCACTGCTTCGCTTGCTGATTGCGCTCGTCCTGCGTTAACGACTGGTAAGGTAATGTGGGAGGTGTAAATCCTTGAGTAATATCTGGAGTAAAATACCATGCTGGCTTCTCGCCTGTGCCTAATATCTTGTCAGCGATAATGTTTCTATCGATGGACCAGGATAACGCTTTTCGCACATTTACGTTCGCTGTCGGCCCTTTTTGGGTGTTAAAAGCATAATAATACGTTCCCAATTGTGCCGGCGTATAAACCTCACCGGGTAGAGCCTTCTTTAATATTTGGTAACGGTTTTTTGGAAAGGACTCTGTAACATCGATAGCATTAGCTTCATACCAATGCATAGCGGTGACAGAATCATTGAGCGGCACGAAAGTCACCGTATTAATTGTGGTATGACTATTGTCCCAATAATACTGATTACGTGTGAGGACTACACGTTCATTGACCACATGCTGAGCCAACTGATAGGCCCCATTACCGATTAGATGGCCGGGCAGTGTCCACTGATTTCCATAAGTCGTTATCGCCTTTTCATAAACAGGATAAAGCGCAAAACTACTGGTTAAAATTGGAAACCATGCAACAGGGTGATCCAAGATGACTTGTAAATGCGTTTCATCAATCGCCCTCACCCCCAAACTATCAACAGGTTTTGTTCCTGCAGTAATTGCAGCTGCATTCTGTATGGCTGCCAATGCCGGAAACCACGCATACGGTGAGCTGGTTTTTGGATCAACCATTCGCCGCCAACTATATACGAAGTCTTTCGCTGTGACGGGTTGGCCGTCTGACCATTTTGCCGTTTTACGCAGCGTAAATATCCATGTTCTTTGGTCATTGGTGTGCCAACTTTCAGCGACTCCGGGAACCGGATGGCCCTGAGGATCCTGATTAGTTAACCCTTCAAATAAATCACGTAAAAGAGGAATTTCAGGAAGCCCGGTAGCTTGAGCAGGATCTAACGAAGCGGGTTCATCCTTAATTTGGCGGGTGATAGATTGTTGTGCAGCAAGCTCTTCAGAGTACGCCGCTCCTGCGGTGAGTAAACTCAAAGGTACTAGACAGACTATCGTCATTCGCGATAAGCAGTGCATAAGCGATATTCCTTAATCATTGATAGGAGATATAGTCTTAACTTAATGCGTGACTTTCGCATTTCAGCTCTCGATTAAACTGAAAAAGTATGTCATAAAAGTCGCGCTAACTCATTAAAGTTCCTACTAAATAGGAACGGTAGTTTTTTAATTAAGGAATCTAGAATGTCTCAAACTGTTACGCTAAAAGGGTCACCATTTGCAGTTGCCGGGCAACTCCCTGTCGTCGGTAGCAAAGCACCGGCTTTAACCTTAACCAATAAGGATCTAACAGATATTGAATTAGGGACTTATGCCGGAAAACGTAAAGTCATCAATATTTTTCCAAGTGTTGATACCGGGGTATGTGCTGCTTCTGTCCGTAAATTTAACCAATTAGCCTCAGGTTTAGCCAACACTGTTGTGCTTTGCGTTTCCGCAGACTTGCCTTTCGCACAAGCTCGTTTTTGTGCCGCGGATGGCCTTGAGAATGTCGATACGCTATCCACATTTCGCCATCCAGAGTTCCAACAGGACTGGGGAGTCGCATTACAAGAAGGTCCTTTAGCGGGATTAACGGCACGTGCAGTGGTCATACTTAACGAAAACGATGAAGTAATTTACAGCGAATTAGTGCCAGAAATTGCTCAAGAACCCGACTATGATGCGGCATTAAACAGCCTGAAATAAATGATTAGGCCAAGCACTTACGTGCTTGGCCTAATAAAAAAAACTTCACCACTACTCTTTATGCTCAGTATTTTTTTGTACAACCCCATATTCACGCAGCTTATTTGCAATAGCGGTATGCGAAACACCAAGACGTTTTGCTAACTTTCGGGTGCTTGGATAACTCGTATAAAGTTTAGTCAGAACCGAACGTTCAAAGCGACCATTAATTTCGTCGAGTGTCCCTTCGAGTTGTAAAACGTCAATCTCTTCATCGGTAGAATAATTGGGTAAAATAACATCTTGAGGGCGAAGTTCTTCACCATCACATTGCGCCATCGCAGCATATAAGCAATTTTTGAGCTGACGAATATTACCAGGCCAGTGATAGCGTCCTAAGTGGGCGGCAAGCGATGGAGAGAGACGCGGTGCAATGGTTCCCTGCTCTTGGGCAAAACGTGTTACGAAGAAACTTGATAGCGCCATAAGATCCTGCGGATGCTCGCGCAATGCTGGCAGCTGAATCGATAATACATTTAGGCGATAAAACAGATCCTCACGAAACTTTCCCTGATCGACCAGTTCTTGTAGATTTTTTTGTGTCGCACAAATCACACGCACATCAACATGAACTTCATGCTCATCACCAACTCGTCTAAAAGTACCATCATTGAGGAAACGCAATAATTTCGTTTGCAAACTGGGTGACATTTCACCAATTTCATCCAGAAACACGGAACCGCCTGCGGCCAACTCAAAAAATCCCTTTTGACTCTCTATAGCATTAGGATAAGCGCCGGCAGCATGGCCAAATAACTCACTTTCTGCGACATCATCGGGGATAGATCCACAATTCAGTGCGAGAAATGGGTGGCCATGTCGCGGGCTGTACTGATGACAGGCGCGCGCAAGGATATCTTTTCCCGTACCCGTTTCGCCGATGATTAACAATGGTGCATCGTGCATTGCCAGTTTTTTTGCACGTTGCACGAGCTGCCGCATTTTTGGACTCTCTGCAATAAAATGGTTAAAAGCTCCCTCAGTTTCCAAGGGATCAGGCTGTGATACCACTCCCCTCTGTGCCGTGGATTTGAACAGCAGCAATGTGCCGGTTTGTTGTACTTGTTGACTTTCATCATCTGGCAAGAAAAGTGGACAAGTTTCGAGAATAAAGTCACGCCCTTGTAAGGTTATTGGTACTGATTTTTTTTCTTGGGAAAGAGAGAGCTCTACACTGGGAAGTAATGCCGTCAATGGGTAGGACGTTGGCTTGTCGTTAAGGGAAAAAAGTTGCTGTGCCGCAGGGTTTACCAGTTCAATACGTCCTTTGAGATCCGTACATAAAATCGGTTCAGCTAAAGTATTTACCAGTGCGTGTAAAGCACGCTGGGCCTGTTCTGAAGGCATATAGTTGACACGACGGACATCGCTCACTCCAGATGTTCGCCTAATCTCGGCCATTAGCCCACTGAAATCATCAAAATTGACTGAACTAAAACGCAGATAAACTGTATAGTTTTCACCAATCTCAATCCCATAGAGATCGATGTTACGTTTGACCAACAAGTCCAATAATTCGCGTACTAATCCTTGCCGATCTTGGCATTGTACTTCTAAGCGCATGACAACTCTCCCCCAGCTACCTAATCGTAATAGTATACGCTAGCTGGAAATAAAGCAGAATATTTCTGTCAGGAAAAGTTGACACTTTATAAAATAATGAGACTTTGTCCTATTAATAGAGTTATTTAGTACGAATTTTATTGGTTAAATCAGCAATGAGCCCACGCCGAAACTCGCCAATGGTAGGTGCCTCACCGTCGGACCAAGGGATAGGACGACACAAGGTCATAGTTTTGATACCTAATCGGGCGGTTAATAATCCGACTCCGACCCCTTGTGCCACTCGCGCAGACAGCCTTGCTGCGAGATCTTGAGATAGCCAGTCGATACTGCTTTCCTGTACCCATTCACTCGCGCCAGCAATCGCCATATTAATCAGCACTGAGCGCAGCAACCTTACCCGTCCCAAATAGCCTGGCTCCACTTGGTAAAGTTTAGCTATTTGATTAATCATCCGTAAACTTCGCCAGGCCACTAAAGCCATATCGACGACCGTATAAGGACTGGCGGCAACCATCAGGGCGGAGTGCGTTGCGGTATGGCGGATTAAGCGACGCGCTTGATTATCAAAAGTAGGCTGAATAAGTGTTGAATAGAGGATAACCACTTCCCTATCAGTCAGAGAAGGGTCCAATGCGGCATACCAGTTGATTACAGCCGGGTGTTCAGCAGAAAGCCCCGCATTTTTAATTAATGCTTCACAAAAAGCACGTCCTGTACGATGTTCATGGCTGGAGAGTAATGAGTGCGCCTGTTGATGAATATCCATCTGTTTTTTTAATCGGCGTAACCGTAAGCATTCTGAAAGTACCGCGCCAAGCGCGGCAGACACAATCATTACCCCGGAAAAGGCTAACCCCATCGAAAACCACTGGTGATCTTGCCACGCAGTGATCATCGTTTGCACTAATTGAGCCACCCCACTCACTAATAAGATAAGGATACCCAGTAATAAGAGGCGTCCCCACATGGGCAATCTAGGACGACAAAAACTACGTTCAAGCGTGATCGTTTGTTCGGTATCAAGTGACTCATCATCCTTTGACTCAGGAATAAAATTTTCCTCCGCCTGTTGTTCATCAAAATAATAGGCGGCTTTAACCTTATCGGGTTGATGCTCAGTGGGTGTGACACTAAAGTCAATGCGCGGCTTTATGTTATCGTCCTTCATGTTAATTTATCTCCCAGTAGAAATTCTAAAGCATTATCCATACGTAAATGAGGTAATGGTTTATCCGCCTCCATCGCCAATGGCGTAAAGTTTTCAAATTGAAAACCTTGCTGTTGCCAAAAAGACGCCGTAGGGAGCTGTGCGGGGACTTCTCCGGGATAAAGTAATACGGGTTGATAATCAGGTAACCGTCGACCTTGTAAAGCCGGAGTGATTTGCTGGTGGTGTTCAATCTTTCCTGGGCGAGTCGCTTGAATCGCACTCAAGGCTAGACATTCGATATTCACACCTTCAAAAGCAGCATGTTGCCATGCGGCCTGTGTTATTTGACGTAACAAAGCCACCATATTTGTATGCTGATCGCTGGTAACATGATCAGCCTTGGTGGCAGCGAATAGAAGTTTATCGATTACCGGTGAAAATAATCGTCTTAATAGCGAGCGCTGTCCATAATGAAAACTTTGCATCAACTGTGTTAAGGCTAGACGCATGTCGTTAAACGCATCAGGGCCACTATTAAGGGGTTGTAAACAGTCGACGAGAACGATTTGACGGTCAAACTTTACAAAATAGTCTTTATAAAATTTCTTTATGATATGTTGGCAGTAAAAGTCGTAGCGCTGTTTAAGTACGGAGTAGGTCGAGGTTTTCTCAAGACGTTGATCTTGTTGTGCTGGAATTTCTTCAAACGGCCAAGGAAAAAACTGTAATGCCGGTGCACCTGCCATTTCGCCTGGTAACACAAAGCGCCCCGGTTGAATGAAATGATAACCCTCTGCTTTGCATCGGTGTAAAAAATCGGTCCATCGCTGTGCCAACTCTGTCAATAATAACTCATTAGCCGTTCCGTTAGGATCGAGGTCAGCACAGGCTGATTGCCACGAAGCCGCCCACTCTGCTCGCCGCCCCACCAATAACCCGCGCATTTGCTCAGACCATTCAACATAGTCTTGCGCTAACATCGGCAGGTCGAGCAACCACTCACCCGGGTAGTCAATAATTTCAATATGTAACGATGAGGTCTGTTTAATATAGCGTAACAACGAATGCTGCGTGCGGTAACGGATAACCAGCTCTATTTTACTCACCCCTTGGGTCGGCGTTGGCCAATTTGCAGGATCACCATAGAGCTGAGCGATCCCACGATCATAAGTAAAACTGGGGGTGGCAAGGTCACGTTGCAAAATGCGTTTGACCCCTAATACGCGCCCTTCACGTACCGGCGTAAAGAGCGGGAGTCGTGCACCGTGATTAACCGAGAGTAATTGATTAACCAATGACGTAATAAACGCCGTTTTACCACTTCGGCTTAGCCCTGTTACCGCGAGGCAAAGATGCTGATCCGTACCGCGCTGTACCCAAGACATTACTTCATTTTGGATGTTTTTCATTTTGTACTTTTAGTAATTTTGCTGAAATCTTTTTCATCACTTTGCTAAGAAGAGGCTCCAGCACCATTCCTAAAAAGAGTTTAACCGGCTTTTTCGTAACCGATTTAACAGCCCATCCTGCAACACCTGCTGGCCCAAAAGTGACAGCATTGAGTAAAACGAATTTACCCACTGATTTTAACGCAGGTTTTACCTGTTTTTTTGCTGAGTTTTGCCAATTCTTATTCATTTTACCCTCACTTTTGTAACTCTGTGCGACACAATCCCTTCGTTACAACTTGCGAAAACGGCTGCGTACTGAAAAGGTTTCAGAGGTTACATATCCTTCCATTTTCTGTAAACGCTGCTCGCTCTCTTTCAAGGTCTGGTCGGCCTGTTGCAATATTTCATCAATAGAAAGTGTAGCCTGATCTTGTCGGCTGCTCTGAGGTTTTTTATCCAAAATAAATCCTAAGGCGATGTAGACCAAAATCGTGACGAAAAAGAAACCAAAGGTGGATAAAATCGCAACCAACCGTACCAAATTGGCGGGCACACCGGCATAGTCAGCAATACCGGCACAAACCCCTAAAATTTTCCCATTTTCGCTATTCCGATATAGCGGTTTTTCACTTATAAAAGGGAGGTTCATAATGATTGTCTCCACGCGGGGTTTTCGGCATCAAGAATCGCTTCTAAAGCAATAATGCGGTCCTTCATTCGATCAGCATCTTGTTTAAGTTGCTCAATCTGCGCGATCTCTTTGCCCGACAGTTTATGAGAGAGTTTTCCTTTATTACTGTAGTGTAGCCATAGCCAGAAAGGCGCAATAAACACCACAAATAATGTTAACGGGATAAATAATATTCCACTCATCAGTACTCCTTGTGCGATCTCATTGAGGAAAGGCGTTTATTCTGACTTAGCCACTTGCTGACGAATCTTAGCGAGCTGCTGGCTAATTTCGTCATCGGCACTTAGGGCTGAAAATTGCTGCTCAAGACTCGCTGCGCTGCCCTGTTTTAATACTTCAGCTTCAGCTTCCATTTGATCAATTCGACGCTCAAAAGATTCAAAACGCGCCAAGTTTTTTTCCACTTTACCACTGTCAACATGCTGACGGATTTGACGACTGGTGGATGCTGTTTGATAACGCAGCGTTAAGGCTTGTTGGCGTGCACGAGTTTCTGTTAGCTTAGTTTCAAGCTCCGCAGTTTCACTCTTCATCTTATGAATATTTTCATCGAGAATAGCCGCATCACCCTGTAATTTTTCTGCTAATTTCTGTAATTTTTGCTTTTCCAACAGTGCCGCACGAGCAAGGTCTTCTTTATCTTTACGTACCGCGAGTTCGGCTTTTTGCTGCCATTCCTCTGCTTGAGAGGTAGCTGACTCAATACGACGTTGCAGCATTTTTTTCTCTGCCAGTGCTTGGGCCGAATGCGTGCGAACTTCAACCAGTGTGTCTTCCATTTCTTGGATCATCAACCTCACCATTTTTTGCGGATCTTCCGCTTTTTCTAATAGCGTATTGATATTAGCGTTAATGATATCTGTAAAACGTGAAAAAATACCCATTGTCAAACTCCGAGTTGTTTTTGTAGAGAGGGTATTTGTATAGCAACTCGCGTGCCATTTTTTATCTCATTGATTATTAATCATTTTAAATAAAGCGGCACAATAAAGTTTTCTGTAGAATGGTCAAATACACTAACTTTTAGCGAAAAAAACCAACTATGCAACGTGATAATGTCCTGGGTGAGGCGGAAAATTTCCTAAATATGCTTGAGCATGTCTCTTCGTTAGCGCCCCTTAATAAACCCATTATTATTCAAGGCGAACGCGGCAGTGGAAAGGAGCTAGTGGCGCAACGCCTACACTATTTATCGGACCGTTGGCAGGAAAACTATGTGACCGTCAATTGTGCTGCACTCAATGAGAATCTTTTAGATTCAGAATTATTCGGCCATGAAACTGGGGCATTTACGGGGGCTCAAAAGCGTCACCTTGGGCGCTTTGAGCGAGCCAATCATGGCACACTTTTCTTGGACGAAATTGGCACTGCGCCCCTTGCCGTGCAAGAGAAATTGTTACGTGCGATTGAATATGGTGAGATAGAACGCGTGGGGGGAAATAGCACCCTTCATCTCGATGTAAGAGTTATCTGTGCGACCCATGAGGATCTCCCTACCCTTGTCCAAGCAGGAAAATTTCGGGCTGATTTATTAGATCGTCTTGCTTTTGATGTGGTCTATGTGCCGCCACTAAGAGAGCGTCAAGCCGACATATTGCCATTAGCAAGCCATTTTGCGATGCAGATGTGCCGGGAACTTAATCGTCCTTATTTTCCGGGTTTTAGTGCTATTGCCGAGCAGCAATTACTTAACGCACCGTGGCCGGGTAATATCCGAGAGTTGAAAAATGTCATCGAACGCTCCGTTTACCGCAGCACTGACCTTGAACACCCGTTAAAAACCGTAAGTTTAACGCCGTTCCACCATCACGTTTCGCAAATGATGCCTTCATCGTCCTCCAGCTTGCTGCCGCCCCTTCCTATGGACTTACGCACTTGGCAACATCAACAAGAAGCCGCTTTGCTAAAAGAAAGTTTAGAAAAATTTCCGCAACAAACACAAGCGGCTAAAGCACTTGGCTTGACCTATCACCAATTTCGAGCATTACTTAAAAAACACAACTTATAGATATTACAGATAAAAAAAGCCCGCGGTCAGCGGGCAACAAATACGAGAAGCAATGTGAGCAATGTCGTTTCTGATAACCTGTCATCACCAGAGTTTTTATAATAATCATTATCATTACTTTTTACAAATAATTCTCATTACTATTGCTGAATTGAATTATCCCTGCCCTTTGTCGCCCTATCATTGGTTTTACTCAGCGCTTAGGGTAAAATTACTTAATGGTTCATTAATTTAGCTCCCTATGACGAAAACTTTACGAGCTCTGCTTGTCAGTATTGGTGTGTTAAGCGCAACCTCAACACTGTGTGCCGCCTCTCTGACGCATAATAACGGTATCGTTTACTGTGTTAATGGTGAGATAAACACCTTCAACCCGCAGCTTGCAAGTGGCGGCGTGATTATCGATACGCTTTCCGCGCAGCTCTATGACCGTTTACTCGACGTCGATCCTTATACTTTCCGCCTCGTACCCGCTTTAGCCGAAAGTTGGGAAGTTAAAGATGACGGTGCCACCTTTATTTTCCATCTTCGCCCTCAGGTTGCTTTTCAACATACCCCTTGGTTTACCCCAACGCGTACCATGAATGCGGACGATGTAGTGTTTAGTTTTACGAGAATGTTTGATAAAACTAATGTGTGGCATCAGGTAAATGGCGGCCACTATCCTTATTTTGATAGTTTACAGTTTGCAGACAGTGTGCAATCGGTCACTAAGCTGGATAGTCGTACTGTTGAGTTCAAGCTAGTACATCCGGATGCCAGTTTTCTCTGGCACCTTGCAACCCATTATGCACCGATTTTATCTGCCGAATATGCTCAGCAACTGAGCCTTGACCATCATCAAGAGCGCCTAGATCGTCAACCGGTTGGAACGGGTCCTTATCAGCTGAGTGAATACCGTAGCGGCCAATTTATCCGCTTACAGCGTAACCCTTATTATTGGAAAGGCGTGCCACGCCTTCGACAAATTGTGATCGATTTAGGCGCAGGCGGCACAGGTAGATTGTCTAAATTATTGACCGGCGAATGTGACGTATTAGCCTATCCTGCGGCAAGCCAGTTAACGATATTACGCGATGATCCGCGTCTACGGATGATGCTTCGTCCTGGGATGAACATGGCATTTTTAGCGTTTAATACGCGTAAGCCTCCTCTGGATAATATTGATGTCCGTCGCGCGTTAGCCTTAGCCATCAATAACGAGCGGTTGATGGCTTCTATTTATTATGGCACCGCAGAAACGGCAGCTTCAGTCCTACCACGTGCATCTTGGGCGTATGATAATGAAGCAAAAGTTACTGAATATAATCCCGATAAAGCTGAGAAAATCCTCGAAAGTTTACACATCAATGATCTGCATTTGAAAATGTTGGTACCGGTTGCTTCTGAACCCTGGAATCCTAGCCCACTTAAAACGGCAGAACTTATCCAAGCTGACCTTGGTCGCATTGGTGTACATGTCGACATTCAACCTATTGAAGGCCGTTTTCAAGAAAATCAGCTGATGGCAATGAACAACGATTTGACGTTAGCGGGATGGAGTACCGACAGCAATGATCCCGATAGCTTCTTCCGCCCTCTGTTGAGCTGTGCAGCGATGAATTCGGGAACAAACTATGCGCATTGGTGTGATGAGCACTTTGATGACACCTTACATCTCGCATTACTCTCACAACAGTTATCTGGTCGAATTGATTATTATCGCCAAGCACAGCAAATTCTGGCAGATCAACTTCCGCTTCTCCCCTTAGCTTCACCGTTACGCTTACAAGCCTATCGATACGACATTAAAGGCCTAGTGTTCAGTCCTTTTGGCGACAGCTCTTTCGCCGGTGTTTATCGTGATGATGCCAATGAGGAAGCACCATGAGTCTCTATATTGCTCGACGTCTCTTTCTGCTCATCGCAACCCTGATTCTGCTTTCTTGGGTCAGCTTTAGTCTCTGCTACTATACCCCTCACGCCCCGTTAGAAGGCGCGACATTGAGCGATGCCTATCTGTTTTGGCTAAAAGGCATGCTGCATTTCGACTTTGGCATTTCGAGTATTAATGGTCAGCCCGTTAGTGAACAGCTATTAGAAGTTTTCCCCGCCACGCTTGAATTGTGCTTATTCGCCGGCATATTAGCGACTCTGGTAGGCTTACCATTAGGGATTATTGCGGCAATAAATCGCCACAAGTGGCAAGATAAAGTGATCAGTGGCTTCGCCTTAGTCGGGTTTTCCTTACCCGTTTTCTGGTTAGCACTGCTGCTTACGATGCTCTTCTCGTTAACGTTGGGCTGGCTTCCTGTCTCGGGCAGGATCGACTTACTCTATCCTGCCCCAGCAATAACCGGTTCAGCTCTGGTAGATGCGTGGTTATCGCATTCGCCGCACCGCCATGCAATGCTTATCAGTGTGCTACGTCACTTGGTATTGCCGGTGGTCACTTTATCGATAGTTCCGATGACTGAGCTCATTCGTCTTATGCGTGACAGCACTTTAGAAACCATTAATCAAAGTTATATTAAAGCAGCATTTATTCGTGGGCTTTCCCGGTTTACCGTGGTTCGTCGGCATGTGATCCACAACGCACTGCCGCCGATTGTTCCACAACTGGGGTTACAATTCTCTACGTTACTCACCCTGGCGATGATTACTGAAGCAGTTTTTAACTGGCCGGGAATAGGACGTTGGTTAATTATGGCAGTAAGACAAGCTGACTATAATGCGATCTCTGCGGGTGTGATGACATTGGGGAGTTTAGTCATATTAATTAATATGCTGGCTGATATTTTTGGTGCAATTATTGACCCTCTAAAACATAAGGAATGGTATGCCAATCGATAAGATTTATCAGGAGGAACAGCTTCCTGGCGCATTTCGTCGAGCGTGGCATTTTTTCTATCGCGATACGTCAGCAATGGTCGGCTTTTACGGTACCTGTGTCCTGCTGCTACTTTGTCTTGTAGGGCATTTCCTTGCACCTTACGGTATTGATCAACAGTTTATTAGCTACCAGTTATTACCACCGTCTTGGTCTCATTACGGTGATGTCTCTTTCTTCTTAGGAACCGATGATCTCGGCCGAGATTTACTGAGTCGATTACTGGCCGGTGCCATGCCAACCATCGGCAGTGCCTTGATAGCGACCCTTTTCTCAGCAATATGTGCTTTTTTGCTTGGCTCACTGGCGGGCATGACACGAGGACTGCGTTCAGCCACGATTAACCATTTTTTGGATATTGCCTTGGCATTACCCTCGCTTTTATTGGCCATTATTGTGATTGCTTTTCTTGGCCCAAGTCTATGGCATGCTATGTTAGCCGTATGGATTGCTTTGACACCAAGAATGGTTCGTACACTTTATTTAGCGATTCGCGAAGAGATGAATGAAGGTTATGTAGTGGCCGCAAGACTTGACGGTGTGAGCCCCATATCGTTATTGAAAGGGACGATTTTACCGAATATTTTACCGGTTTTAGTCAGCGACTTCACACGCTGTCTCTCTATTGCTATCTTTGATATCTCAGCATTGGGTTTCCTCGGGTTAGGGGCACGCTTACCTTCTCCTGAATGGGGAACGATCTTAGGGGATTCGTTGGAATTAGTGTATGTCGCTCCTTGGACGGTGATGCTTCCCGGTGCGGCAATTATGTGTACGATTTTATTAATTAATCTACTCGGTGAAGGTATTCGCCGCGCTATTGATGCGGGAGTGAAATAAATGCCACTGCTCGACATCCGTAATTTGACCATTGAATTTATTAATGACAATAAACCGATTAGAGCCGTCGATCGTGTCAATCTCCTACTTAATGAAGGAGAAATACTGGGGTTAGTCGGCGAATCCGGTTCGGGTAAAAGTCTAGTAGCCAAAGCTATCTGTGGCGTAACATCGGATAATTGGCGAATAACGGCCGATCGTATGCGATTCGGCGATATAGATCTTTTGCGTTTAACCCCGCGTGAACGTCGTAAAATCATTGGGCGTCATATCTCAATGATTTTTCAAGAACCACAGGCCTGTCTAGATCCTTCAGCCTCCATCGGGCGTCAACTAAAGCAAGCGATTCCTAGTGATACATTTAAGGGGCCTTGGTATCAGCGTTTATTACCTTGGCGTAAACATCGTGTGATCGATATTTTGCACCGTGTCGGGATTCGTGACCATCGCGATATCATGCGAAGTTATCCTTACGCATTGACGGAAGGCGAATGCCAAAAAGTCATGATCGCTATTGCACTGGCCAGTCAACCGCGTCTGTTAATTGCTGATGAACCCACTAATGCGATGGAATCCACCACACAGGATCAGATTTTCCGGTTACTTGGGCGTTTAAATCAAAATAATAACACGACTATCTTACTGATTAGTCACGATTTACGTACAGTCAGCCAATGGTCAAATCGTATTCAAGTCCTCTACTGCGGGCAAACGGTCGAGAGCGCATCGAGTAAAGAGCTGATTGCATCACCTCATCACCCTTATACACAAGCCTTAATGCGAGCAATGCCTGATTTTGGTCAGCCGCTACCTCATAAAAGTCGTTTAAATACACTTAATGGCTCCATACCATCATTAGAGCATCTCCCGTTAGGTTGTCGATTGGGGCCGCGCTGCCCTTATGGACAACGAGAATGTATTGTTCGCCCTCCTCTTATTGGCACAAAACATCATCAATATGCCTGCCACTTCCCACTGAATATCGAGAGTTAGACATGTTAGAGACTCTGTTAGAAGTCAGGAATCTCAGTAAAACCTATCGTTATAAGACAGGATTATTTCGTTCACAACCGATTGAAGCCGTGAAAAATGTGAGCTTCACGCTGAAAGAGCGCCAAACTTTAGCGATTATCGGGGAAAATGGTTCTGGGAAATCAACTTTAGCGAAGATGCTTGCGGGCATGGTCGAACCCAGTGCAGGTGAAATATTGATCAATAATCAACCCTTGGTTTACGGTGATTACCGCTTTCGTAGCCCGCTGATACGAATAATATTACAAGATCCGACTGCATCGCTAAATCCGCGGCAGCGTGTTAGCCAAATTCTCGATCTGCCGTTGCGACTCAACAGCCAGCTCACCGATGAACAACGCTATACACATATTATTACCACGCTGAAAAAAGTCGGGTTGCTCAAAGAACACGCCGGGCTTTATCCCCATATGCTCGCACCTGGACAGCGACAACGTCTCGCATTAGCGAGAGCACTGATTTTACAACCCAAAATCGTTATTGCCGATGAAGCCATGACCTCTTTAGATATGACGATGCGCTCTCAATTGGTTAATTTGATGTTGGAACTCCAAGAGCGTGACGGTTTATCCTACATCTATGTGACTCAACAAATTGGTATGATGAAACATGTTAGCGACGGGTTAATCGTCATGCGTGCAGGAGAAATTGTTGAACGGGGAGGAACCGCAGATGTCCTTGCCTGTCCACTGCATGACTTAACGCGGAAATTGATCAATAGTCACTTTGGTAGCGAACTGACCTCAGATGCATGGCGTAATGATTAGTTTTTAAGCGTTAGATGCGCTCGATTAGCATATGGCCGAAAAGTCGTGTTAGAATCGCGCCAACTTTATCGCAGAAACGTTATCTGCTAACAATAATGATATTAAAGGGATCAATATTATGGGTTTTCTTTCCGGTAAACGCATTCTTATTACTGGCGTAGCAAGTAAATTATCCATTGCTTGGGGTATCGCTCAAGCGATGCACAAACAAGGCGCTGAACTTGCTTTTACCTACCAAAATGACAAACTTAAAGGCCGCGTAGAAGAATTCGCGAAAGAAGTTGGTTCTGATATTGTTTTGCCATGTGATGTTGCAGAAGATGAGAGCATCAAAAGCCTATTTGCTGAATTAGCGAAAACCTGGCCAACATTTGATGGTTTCGTTCACTCTATCGGTTTTGCTCCTGCAGACCAACTTGATGGCGATTATGTTAATGCCGTTACCCGTGAAGGCTTTAAAATTGCCCACGACATTAGTGCATACAGCTTCGTTGCAATGGCTAAAGAATGCCGCGCGATGTTAAACCCTAATGCTGCACTGCTTACCCTTTCATATTTAGGCGCAGAACGTGCTATCCCTAACTACAACGTTATGGGCTTAGCTAAAGCATCGTTAGAAGCCAATGTCCGTTACATGGCAAACGCGATGGGCCCAGACAGCGTGCGTGTTAACGCCGTTTCTGCAGGTCCAATTCGTACGCTCGCGGCATCAGGAATCAAAGATTTCCGTAAAATGCTCGCACACTGCGAAGCCGTTACACCTATTCGTCGTACTGTAACGATCGAGGACGTGGGTAATTCAGCCGCTTTCTTATGCTCTGACTTGGCAGGTGGTATCACCGGTGAAGTTGTCCATGTTGATGGCGGTTTTAGCATTGCTGCGATGAATGAGTTAGAACTCAAATAAGTCTCTTAGGCAGGTATTGATAATACCTGCCTATTCCTCCCACCCTTCCACTCCCACTTGCTAATTGCGCGATTAATGTCTTGCCGCAGAGCTTCGATTCGCGTAAAACTGGTTGCCGCCAATTAGCCACTGATGACTAAAAATATGCTTCAAGATAATCCGCTGCTGGCGCAGCTTAAACAGACACTGCATGATCAGACCCCACGTGTTGAAGGTGTGGTCAAAGGAACCGATAAAGGGTTTGGCTTCCTCGAAGTCGAAGGTCAAAAAAGCTACTTTATTCCGCCGCCACAAATGAAGAAAGTAATGCATGGCGATAGAATCAGCGCGGTAATCCAAACGAACAAAGATAAAGAAAGTGCGGAACCAGAAAAATTAATTGAGCCTTTCTTGAGCCGATTTGTAGGCAGAATACAGAGAAAAGAGGATCGGTTATCGATTGTTCCTGACCATCCACTGCTCAAAGAAGCAATTCAGTGTCGTGCAGCGCGTGGCGTTGAGCACGATTTCGTTACCGGCGATTGGGCTGTGGCTGAGATGAAGCGCCATCCACTGAAAGGTGATCGTGGGTTTTACGCCGAACTTACCGAATTTATTACATTTGGTGAAGACCATCTCGCCCCGTGGTGGGTGACACTGTCACGTCATAATTTGGGGCGTAGCGCACCAGAAGCTGAATTGCCTGAGTTTCAAGCTGAAACACTCAACCGACGTGACCTGACAGAACTGGATTTTGTCACCATCGATAGTGCTTCAACCGAAGATATGGACGATGCTTTATTTACGCGTCAGGGCGATAACGGTCAACTCTGTCTGACTGTTGCGATTGCAGATCCCACCGCGTGGGTGATGCCTAACACCCCTCTCGATGATATTGCCGCAGAACGTGCCTTCACGAACTACTTACCCGGTTTTAATATTCCAATGTTACCGCGGGAGCTGTCCGATGATCTCTGCTCTCTACGCCCTAATGTTAAACGCCCTGTGCTGGCTTGCGACATCACCATTGATAGTGACGGTGCAGTCGTTGGCAAACCTGAATTCTACGCGGCATGGATCGAATCAAAAGCGAAGTTAGTCTACGACAATGTTTCTGACTGGCTTGAGAAAAATGGCGATTGGCAACCAGAAAGTGAAGCTATCGCACAGCAGATCACGTTATTGCACGCATTTTGTACTATTCGTCACCAATGGCGTAAAACGCATGCGCTCGTTTTCCGCGACCGTCCCGATTACCGTTTCGTTCTAGGTGATAAAGGTGAAGTCTTAGAGATAATTACTGAGCAGCGTAGAGTCGCAAACAAAATGGTTGAAGAAGCGATGATCACCGCAAATATCGTTGCGGGTGAAGCCCTTCGTGAACATCTCGGATTCGGCATTTATAATCTGCATAGTGGATTTGATGAGCAAAATGCAGAGCAAGCAAGTGCTATTTTAGCTAACCATGGCATTACGGTGGATGCAAAAGCCATCGCAACCCTAGAAGGGTTTAAAGTCTTACGCCGCCGTCTGGATGAAGAACCCACGCAGTACTTAGATAGCCGTATTCGTCGCTTCCAATCCTTTGCTGAAATTGGTACTGAAGCAGGCCCGCACTTTGGCTTGGGACTCGATGCCTATGCAACGTGGACATCACCTATCCGTAAGTATGGCGACATGGTTAACCATCGCCTACTCAAGTCAATTATCTTGCAACAGCAAGATAATAAGCCTGATGAAGCCCTTACGTTGAGAATGTCAGAACGTCGTCGTCAACACCGAATGGCAGAGCGTGACGTAGGTGACTGGTTATATGCGCGTTACTTAGCACCTTTCGCTGGCACAGAACAGAAGTTCAATGCTGAGATCATTGACATTAGTCGTGGTGGAATGCGTGTCAGGTTATTAGATAATGGCGCAGTTGCCTTTATTCCTGCCCCTTTCATTCACTCTGTGCGTGACGAATTGGTGTGTAGCCAAGAGTTAGGGACAGCAATGATCAAAGGTGAAGAACGTTATCGTGTTACCGATATTATTGAGGTGACTATCGCTGAGGTTAGAATGGAAACTCGCTCAGTGGTTGCTCGTCCTATCGCATAGTTTATTTAATAAAGCCCTTCCTCAATAAATGGAAGGGCTTTTATATCTTCCTATTGTTCCCTCTCTGTCCCCTCATCTACGTTCTCAATAGCAACTTGGCATCGTGATACTTTATGGTGAAATTTAAGAGTATTTACCTATATTTAAATTTCGATGCAAATTAAAGTGCATCACAGTAGACTTTACACGTTGTTTATATCGGTTGAACGTATTGCAGTGTTCGCCAAGGAGAATGTATGACATTAAATAATAAAAAAATCATTAATGCTGTTATCGCATTAACGCTGGTGACACTCTTAGCCGGATGTTCAAACTGGTCTAAAAGAAACCGAAATACAGCCATTGGCGCTGGCTTAGGGGCAATTGGCGGTTCAGTGCTAACACATGGCGATGGCTTAGGAACACTCGGTGGCGCGGCATTAGGCGGAGTAATTGGTAACCAATCGAGTCGTTAAAGATTAAAACCCCGTTTAATAATAACGGGGTTTTTTACCACAACGATATACTGTATTTTTTTGGGTAACGAAATCGACTTCTTTATATTTCGCGGCCTAAGCTATTAACCACCCGCTAATTTTACGGTAAAGCCTTTACCTTCAAGATACGTTTTTAAAAAATCACGCTTATCGCCTTGAATCTCAATAGTGGCATCAATAACAGTGCCACCACATCCACATTTCTTTTTTAATTCAGCGGCAAGTTTAGCTAATGCTTCATCATCCAAATCCAATCCAGTGATCAATGAGACGCCCTTCCCCTTACGACCACTAGTTTGACGATGAATCCGAACAATGCCATCGCCTTTTGCACGTACTGGTATGACTTTTTCAGGGATAATTCTGCCACCATCAGTTGAATAAACCAGTGTACTGCCAGTCTTCGTCATACCTGCTCCAATGAAGCGAGAATAGTTTTAAGGGATGCCTCAGGATCTGGCGATTGCGTAATAGGACGGCCAATTACCATATAGTCAACACCTGCGCTCACCGCTTGTGCTGGAGTCATTATACGGCGCTGATCGCCCTTATCACTCCCCTCAGGACGAATTCCCGGTGTCACCAGTAGGAAATCCTGACCGAAGTGCTGTTTAAATTGTACAGCTTCATGCGCTGAACACACGACACCTTCTACGCCACAGCTTTTAGCCAAACGAGCAAGTTTTGTCGCGTGTTCTGAAGGTGTATCGGTAATACCGAGTCCCGTTAAATCGGCTTGATCCATGCTCGTTAAGACAGTAACAGCAATAAGATGCGGTGCAGCACTACCAAATTTATCCAGTGCCTGTTGAGCCGCTTCCATCATTCGGGCACCCCCTCCTGCATGAACATTCACCATCCATACACCCAAATCAGCCGCTGCTGATACCGCTTTAGCAACCGTGTTAGGAATATCATGGAATTTTAAATCTAGGAAAAGTTCAAAATGACGGCGATGTAACGCATGAATGACCTCCGGCCCATAACGTGTGAACATCTCTTTACCGATTTTTAAACGACAACTTTGCGGATCAATTTGGTCTGCTAGGGCCAAAGCCGAATTGAGATTGTCGAAATCGAGGGCCACTATCACGGGTGAAGATACAGACATAATAATCCTTTCATATAGGGAAATAGCTTATGTCACCTATTCTACCTGTACAACCAAAACGGTGACAATGGTTAAGTGAGTCCAATTGAACCATCCAATAGTATGTTGTAACTAATGTGATGCTTTTTTTATTATGAGTCTATTCCACGCATAGGCTTAACGGTTGACCAGCTCTTGCAGGACGGGCAATGCCAGTAAATAGCATGTGCGGTGAATCCACACTTTTGGCAACGATAACGGGGTTTGAGTCGTAATTGCTCACCCACCATATCACGTAACACTGCGAGACTCTCTTTCGCTCGTCCATCTTCTGTTCCTTGAAGATAGTAATCGACCAATCGATAAAAACCCTTAAGTGTTGGCGCTGAATGTAACTGGGCTTCAAGAAAATGCTGTGCAGGAACGAGACCTTGTTGCGCTTCAATTTGCTCGGCTAAATAAAGCTCAGCCATGCTTCCCTGATGCTTAGCGACGCAATCCGTTAAAAACTGCTGCCACTGAGCGTTATCGGCTAATCGCTGATAAGCATCTTCGATTAAGGGTAAGACTTCACTGATCATTTCAGGATCTTGTTCAGGGACTTTTTGTAAAGCATGGATTGCTTTTTGTGGCTCAGCTTTAGCTGTCCACACTCGCCCAAACATAATCGAGACACGGGCACAGTTTTTATCTGCGGTTTCCGCTTTACGTAATAGCATTAAGGCTTTATCAAGATCATCGCTAGCCATGGCTTGTAGGGCTAATTCACAATAGAAATGCGCGATATTGGTACCTTGGGCCGACTTATCAACACGGGCTAATTTCTCAGCTGTATCAATTGACTGCTGCCAATCGCTGGTGAGTTGATAAATAGAAAGCAACTGTTTAAGGGAAGTTGCTTTAAAATCATTTTCATCAACAAGCTGTTTGAACATAGACTCTGCACGATCGTAAAGACCGGCCGCCATATAGTCTCGACCTAATTGTTGAATAGCGAGTAAACGCTGATCGTAGTCCAGCGAGGTACTCTCCATCAATGACTGGTGAATACGAATAGCCCTGTCCACTTCACCGCGGGAACGAAATAAATTACCGAGGGTAAGATGAGCCTCAATATCAGTGGAATCTTCTTTCAGCATATCAAGAAAGAGATCGACGGCTTTATCTTGTTGATTGGAGAGTAAAAAATTTACACCCGTAACATATTCGCGGGATAAACGGTTAGCCTCTTGCTGCTTACCTTGTTGCGCACTCCTTCGCCCCATGTACCAACCATAGGCCGCAGCAATGGGCAACAATAGAAACAACAATTCAAGCATGATGCGATCCTAAACGGTTTGACACAACGGGCGCACCTCAAGCATTACTTACTGAGCTGTTGTTCAAGTTTAATCACTTTATTTTTTGCATGAGCCAATGCAATACGGGCGCGTAACCAAAATAGACCACAAATTGCCCACCCCAATAAAAATCCAATCCCAAACAACGACGCCATCAGAGTAGAGAGTCTGAAGGTTCCTTGGGCAATCAAAAAATTAAATGTGACGAGCTGTTCATTTTTGGCTCCAAGCGTAAAGGAGACAATGAAAATAAACAAAACAACGATAAATATCAGTAAATATTTAAATTTCACTAGAAATCCTTTCAAACCGTTGGCACAGTTGACCAACTATTTAATCAAAAAATATTAAAAAAAATTTATCAATTACTGCTTATAGTATGGGGATCATTCCTTTTTTTACAATCAGCATGATAAAAAAAACGTCTTTATGTTCGATGACGAGAAAAAAGTGAATAAACGCACAGTACCAATACAGAGAATATCCACGCAATAAGAATAGAAGCAATTATATCTCTCGGCCAGTGCATACCGAGTAACATTCTACTCCACATCACCGCCCATGCCCACAGGGTGACAACAATTAATATCGGCCAATACCGTTTCACCGCCACTAAGCTGTAAAAGAGCAATAGCCAACTTGCAACGAAAAAGCTGTGTCCAGAAGGAAATGAAAAGCCTGTTTCGTGCTGCCAATGATTTCGTTGCCACTGGGGAATTGACGGCCAATAGCGACTAGAGTGACTGACGAGTTGTCGACGTTCATAGCCTGTATGTTGATAGAAGTTACTGGGGGCGGCGTGCATTTCGTTCATCAATGCCACAACATAGGGCCTCGGTTCTGCAAAAAAGGGTTTTAATAGGGTTTTAATCCCCTGCCCTCCACCAACAATAATCAAAACAAGTATGATGAATGAGGGTAAATGTTGTGGGAAACTCCCCCTACAGTAATAAAGCACAATGCCGAGAATAACAGATGTTAATATCCCCCAAGGCCGGCTAACCGTCTGGGTAATACAATAAAAAACATATGCTGAACTGTCGACTTGGTATGCTGACCAGTGCCAGCCTAAGAAAACGACGACCAATACCGGGACTAATAACCCCATCGCACCTAACGTTAATTTTGTGAACTGCTGCCTCATAGTCCCTCATTCAAATAGTATCTTGACGTGCTTTTTTTCTCGAACAACCTACGTACTTCTGCTGCGACTATGGCAGAATGTCTCCACGCATCAAGCATAACGAGTATAAATTAAAAACTGGGGTAAGTAATGCAGTTAACACGTGTAGCAGAAGCCAAACTCCCGACTCAGTGGGGGGAATTCTTAATGGTAGGCTTTGAAGAAATCTCAACGAAGAAAGATCATGTTGCGCTCGTTTTTGGGGACATCAGTGGCGATATGCCCGTACTTACCCGCGTCCATTCAGAGTGCCTAACAGGAGACGCACTTTTCAGTTTACGCTGCGACTGTGGCTTCCAATTAGAGTCAGCACTTGATGCGATTGCGAAAGAAGGACGGGGAATACTGCTGTATCATCGTCAAGAGGGACGAGGTATTGGCTTAATCAATAAAATTAAGGCTTATGCCTTACAAGACAAAGGTTATGATACCGTTGAAGCCAATGAAGCCTTAGGCTTTGCCCCAGATCAGCGTAATTTCACTTTTTGCGCGGATATGCTGACATTGCTCGGGGTCGATAAGATCCGTTTGCTGACCAATAATCCGAAAAAAGTCAGTGTGTTAAGTGAAGCGGGAATTAAAATAACAGAACGAGTTCCCCTGCAGGTAGGACGTAACCCTAAGAATAGCCACTACTTAGACACAAAAGCGGCAAAATTAGGGCATCTACTCAATCGTTCTTAACACATAAGCCTCTCATAACACTGATCGAAAAATTACGTCCCTACTTTTCGATCAGTCCCTTTAACTGAGACCGTCTTAGAGATTAGTAAACGCCTATCAGAGTCCAACACAGATAGCCGACTATTCCCCAGAAACTGACACAGAAGCCTAGACAGCATAGCCAAATTATCTTTACGGGAACATGATCACACCGATTCATTGCCGTTGTTCCATAACATTTTTCCCAACATATTCAATCCCCTAATAAAGCGCAGAGTATGACGGAAATTAAAGACATGCTTCTGATCACGATCAAAATCGCTTTGACTACCTACGAAAGAAATCATAAAACAGGGAAGAATCTATTTAAACGGTAATTTGATATCCCTAAACATCGCCTCGATATCGTCGTTAGAACGTAAAGCTATTGCGGTATCAACAACATCCCTGGTCAGATGAGAGGCAAATCTCTGGATAAAATCATACATATAGCTTCGTAAAAAGCTGCTACTGCGAAAACCAATTTTGGTTGTGCTATGAGTGAAAATATTTGATGCATCAATCCCTACTAAATCAGGGTCAGAAACCGGATCAACCGCCATACTCGCGATAACCCCAATCCCTAATCCAAGACGAACATAGGTTTTGATGACATCGGCATCCGTCGCAGTAAAGACAATTTTAGGTGTTAGCCCGGCATGGCTGAAAGCAGAATCAAGCTCCGAACGCCCCGTAAAACCAAATGTATAAGTCACTAATGGGTATTCCGCTAGCTCTTGAATACTCACTTGCTGTTTCTGTGCAAGAGGATGAGAGGGTGGAACAACAATTGAGCGATTCCAATGGTAACAAGGCAGCATAATCAAATCGTCATACAGATGTAGCGCTTCTGTCGCTATCGCAAAATCAGCATTGCCCTTAGAGACAGATTCTGCAATTTGCGTTGGGGATCCCTGGTGCATATGTAAAGAAACGCGAGGATATTTTTGCATAAATCCTTTAATCGTTTCGGGAAGTGCATAACGGGCTTGAGTATGAGTCGTTGCAACATATAGAGAGCCTTGATCAGGCCAAGTATGTTCACCTGCAACAGATTTAATCGCATCGACTTTTGAGAGGACTTCACGAGCAATACGAATAATTTCTTGGCCAGCTGGCGTGACTTGTGTGAGATGTTTTCCGCTACGAGAAAAAATTTGTATTCCGAGCTCATCTTCCAGCATCCTAACTTGCTTACTGATCCCAGGCTGGGAGGTATAAAGGCCTTCAGCCGTCGAGCTAACATTTAAGTTATGGTTAACAACTTCGACGATATAACGTAACTGCTGTAATTTCATTAATCTTCCTTAACACGCTACAACATAAAGGCTAGGCTGACCAGAGGGTAAGTCGGAGAATAGTAAGTTTGCTATAGCCATCATAACATTATCTTAAATCAGAAAGAATAATGGGTTATGACCCTTTTGAGAAGAGCTAGTAGAAAGGAAATACGTGCACCCTTTGCGGGTACACGTAATGAGTGATTATTTTTTAGCTTCTTGCCACTGTCCATCAATATAAAATAACGTCCAGTTAGTCGCCTTTCCTTCTTTTTCAGAGGAAATATATTGCTGCTTTGTTTTACGACTGAATCTGACCAAGGTCTTATTCCCTTGCGGATCCGCAGCAGGAGCCTCTGTCAGATAGATAAATTTTTCCGGCAGACGTTCTTTGAAGCGTTGAAGTTCCTCAACGAGCGGCGCTCGTGTTTCACGCGACTTTGGAAAGGTGTTGGCAGCGAGAAAAATACCCGATGCGCCATCACGCAAGACAAAATAGGCCTCTGACTTCTCACATGCTAGTTCCGGTAACGGAACTGGATCTTCCTTCGGTGGTGCAACTTCGCCATTACGCAAAATTTTGCGGGTGTTTTTACATTCCTCATTGGTACAAGCCATATACTTGCCAAATCGACCTAGCTTTAAATGCATCTCACTGCCGCACTTGTCGCACTCAACAATAGGGCCATCATAACCCTTAATGCGAAACTCACCCTCTTCCACTTCATAGCCATCACAAGAAGGATTATTCCCGCAAACATGAAGTTTACGTTTTTCATCAATCAAGTAGCTATCCATTGCCGTTCCACATTGGGTACAACGTCGACGGGCACGAAGGGCATTCGTTTCTGCATCATCCCCTTCTAGGATATTCAATACTTCACTTTCAGGGATCAGGTTGATAGTTTGTTTACAGCGCTCTTTCGGTGGCAGAGCGTAACCTGAGCACCCTAAGAAAACACCTGTTGTTGCGGTACGAATTCCCATTTCACGATCACACGTCGGACAATGAATGGATGTGATCACCATAGGATTCGGTTGCATTCCCCCTTCGGCGGGATCTTTTTCAGCTTGTGCCAGCTGCTCGGTGAAATCACCGAAAAAGTTATCGAGTACACCCTTCCATTCAGCTTGATTATTCGCAACTTGGTCTAGGTTATCTTCCATACGAGCGGTGAAGTCGTAATTCATCAGCTCTTGAAAATTCTCTTCCAGTCGGTCAGTAACAATCTCTCCCATTTTTTCTGCATAGAAACGACGGTTTTCAACCTGTACATAACCGCGATCTTGGATGGTAGAAATAATAGAAGCATAGGTAGAAGGACGACCGATACCGCGCTTTTCAAGCTCACGAACTAGCGAAGCCTCACTAAAACGTGCCGGGGGCTTTGTAAAAAGTTGACGCGGAAGAATTTCAGTCAGGCTAAGTGATTCACCGACGTTAACCATCGGTAGCGTCATGTCTTCATCATTCTTACGTAAGGCAGGCATCACTTTAGTCCAACCATCAAAACGTAATGTCCGGCCTTTCGCTTTAAGCACATACTCATCAGCTTTCACTGTTAAGGTCGTTGAGTCATAGCGTGCTGCGGTCATCTGACAGGCAACAAATTGACGCCAAATAAGTTGGTACAGTTTACGTGCATCCGCTTCCATATCTTTGAGCTGTTCAGCGTCGACGGATACATCGGAAGGACGAATGGCTTCGTGAGCTTCTTGAGAGTTTTCTTTATTTGAATAAAGCGTCGCCGACTCAGGGAGATAACGCTCACCAAACTCTGACAGGATATAGTCACGTGCCATCGTTAAAGCGTCTTGACTCAAATTGGTAGAGTCGGTACGCATATAGGTGATGTGCCCCCCTTCATAGAGGCGCTGTGCTAGCATCATCGTTTTTTTCACCCCATAGCCCAGGCGGGTACTTGCTGCTTGCTGCAAGGTTGACGTGATAAACGGTGCGCTCGCTTTACTACTTGTCGGTCTATCCTCACGATCAAGAACGTCAAAACGCGCATGCTCAAGGCGCTTAACCGCAGCGTCAGTCTCTTCTTTATGAGTGGGTCGAAATGCACTGTCATTTTTGTGCGTGACACGCATCGACAACTCATCCCCTTTCGGGGTATTTAGGGTAGTATCCACTTCCCAATATTCTTGCGGGACAAAGGCTTTGATTTCGCGTTCACGTTCCACCACCAAACGTACCGCAACAGACTGAACACGGCCTGCAGAAAGCCCTCGTGCGATTTTCTTCCAAAGTAAAGGAGAAACCATATATCCAACGACGCGATCCATAAAACGGCGCGCTTGCTGGGCATTCACGCGATCAATATTAAGCTGTCCCGGCTTATCAAAGGCCTGCTGGATTGCATTTTTTGTGATTTCATTGAACACAACACGGCTAAAACGCTGGTCGTCGCCACCAATAATTTCGCGCAGGTGCCACGCAATAGCTTCCCCTTCGCGATCCAAGTCCGTCGCAAGATAAATATGATCAGCGTCTTTCGCCAAGGCTTGTAATTCAGCAACGACTTTTTCTTTGCCCGGGAGGATTTGATAATTTGCTTTCCAACCATGCCAAGGATCCACGCCCATACGGTTGACTAACGCTTGTGTCGCGTCTTTTTTAACCGCTTTGGCTCCCTTTTCTTTGCTGGTAGTCCCACTCTTTTTTGTTGCCGAACCGCTGGTGGGCAAGTCACGAATGTGGCCGACACTGGATTTGACAACATAGCCACTGCCCAGATATTTATTAATCGTTTTGGCCTTTGCAGGTGACTCCACTATAACGAGTGCTTTACCCATAAATAATCTACCTAATAAAAACGTTCCACGAACGTGAAAAAACTTGATGGATAATATTCATTATCCCGCTAAATTCTGTTACAGAATATATGGTATAGCTTAATTCTGGCAGCCTAATGGGAAATAACCAACTGATTAAAATAATTTAATTGCAACCGTCATAATGACGCTGTGCCCCATAAACTGCATCACTAAATCGCCACACTCTACCTGATAAAATCAGTTTCGCAACTTTAATTCTAGCGACTTGCGGGATAATTAGAGAATAAAACCCTGTACCAGAATTTCCCGACAGCATAAAAAAAGCCCCTTCTAAAAGGAGCTTATAAACCGTACCGTTACTATTAAAGTAACGGTTTTTGCCCCCGTTGCCATAACCGAGTCATCGCGCTTTCCACCGCGCTGGCGCCACTTTGTGTAAAACGCTCCACCACTGTTTTACGACGAGTATAGCTAATACTCAGTAGGCGAAACTGTGGCATTTTTTCGATAATAAATGCGTCACTGGTTGCAATCTCATCGATCAATCCCTTCTCTAGGGCCTGTTTGCCGTACCAATGTTCACCCGTTGCAACACTTTCGATGTCTAGACTCGGACGCATTTCAGCAACGAATGACTTGAACAGTTGGTGAGTCTCATCAAGATCTTGGCGGAATTTTTCACGACCTTCTTCACTGTTTTCACCTAACAGCGTCAGTGTCCGCTTATACTGGCCAGCGGTATGCAGCTCAACGTCGATATCATTTTTCTTAAGCAAGCGATGAATATTAGGAATTTGAGCGACAACCCCAATCGACCCTATTATAGAGAAAGGCGCAGCGACAATATGATTTGCCACACATGCCATCATATATCCACCACTGGCAGCCACTTTATCTATCACTGCGGTCAATCGTAACCCTTGGTCACGGATGCGTTGGAGTTGCGATGCTGCAAGACCATAGCCGTGCACGACCCCGCCGGGGCTTTCTAATTTTAATAATACTTCATCACCCGTTTTGGCGACTGACAGAATAGCTGACACCTCTTTACGGAGTGTTTCAACTTCATGGGCATCCATACTGCCTTTAAAGCTCAGTAAAAAAAGTACGGGTTTAGTTATAGTCTGACCAGATTTTGCTTTTTCTTTTTCTTCCTTTATACGTGCTTTTTCAATTTGCTTTTGCGCTTTACGCCATTGCTTTTGTTCAGCGGGTAACACTAAGGCTTCTTGCAGGCGCTGTTGCAGTTGTTCATACTCTTGACCTGGTTCCCGGATCATCAACTCGCCAGGTGATTGTTTGGCTTTACTGCGTTGCATCACGATAAAAATAATTACAGCTAAAATAGCAACGACAAGGGTCACACTCTTAGCCAAAAATAAACCATACTCTGCTGTAAAACCCACGCTGTTCTCCTCTCGGGGTAAATGACGTTAATATTTAATTGTTTGAAATAATCTTTCTCATCGAGTCATCGCCTATGATTGTAACATAGCCGCCGTAACGGCATAACTGCTCATCACTTTTGGTTTAAGGAAACGCTATGCAATATCAAGCACCCATTGATTTATTAAAAAACCGTACAATTCTTGTTACCGGTGCAACAGATGGAATTGGTCGTGAGGCGGCATTTACTTACGCACGTCACGGTGCTCGCCTTATTCTCCTTGGCCGAAATCAACAAAAACTCGACCATTTGAGCGCTGAGATCCACCATAAATTTGGCCAATTTCCATCTATTTTTAAAATCGATTTCGCTCTCGCAAATGCCGATGATTATCAAGAACTAGCCAAACATATCGCGTTGGTTGCCCCGGCCATTGATGGTGTTCTCCACAATGCTGGGATGCTTGGTAAAATTTTACCCTTGATGGAGACTCCCCCAACGCTATGGCAACAAGTCATGAAGGTGAATCTTGAGGCCCCCTTTTTACTCACGCAAGCCATTATGCCGATATTATTGCGTGCTGAAAAAGCCTCGTTGATTTTCACTACTTCGAGTGTTGGACGCCAAGGCCGAGAAGGATGGGGCGCGTACGCGATGTCAAAATTTGCAACGGAAGGTATGGTACAAGTGTTAGCTGAAGAGTTAACAGACACGACGGTACGTGTTAACTGTATTAATCCTGGCGGCACTCGCACACAAATGCGTGCTAATGCTTATCCGAATGAGGACAGCCTGAAACTTAAAACCCCTGGCGAAATCATGCCGCTCTACCTCTGGTTAATGGGTGACGATAGCATCAACGCACAAGGTGAAAGTTTTGACGCGCAACCTGGACGCAAACCAGGCCCAGCGGCTTGATCACCCACGATTTCAAAGAGACTGACTGGAAAATTATACTCATCTTTGCCATGCTTAACTATCTCATATAAAGGCCGACAAAGGTGAGTACCATGACGATTAGTACACTGCGCCACTGCGAACAGAGTTTTACTTGGGGCCAAGGTGAAACGATTTTGGACGTTTTTTTAGAACCTACCTGCCCTTTCTCAGTATTAACGTTTAATAAACTTCCGGCTTTACTCAACCAAGCGGGTGAAGATCGATTGCAAATCAAGATTCGTTTGCAATCACAGCCCTGGCATCTTTTCTCGGGAATTATTGTTCGATATATCCTAGCAGCCTCAACACTGCCTGACGGACAACAAGCCGTAAAAAAAGTGATGCAAAGTGTGGCAGATCACCGTGAAGAGTTTGAGTTTATCGATCATTGTCGCGGCCCAAATATGCAGACTACGCCAGAACAACTGCTCGAGCGCTTAGTGAATTACAGTAAAATCGATGTCCGTGAAATTTTTAATCAGGCAGCGTTACAAAACTTGATTAAATGGCAAGCAAAATATGCACGTCAAAATGGCATCCATGTTTCGCCAACATTTATGATCAACGGCCTTATTCAGGCTGAAATGAGTAGCCAAGATACTATCGAACAGTGGCTGTCGAAATTAGGGCTCGATAATCCGTCTAATAAATAGACGGCCATTCGCTAATCGCTGCTTTCTTAGTCAATCAATCTTTATTTGTGAATTTGGTTTTGACATGAAGGTGAGCAGTGGATATTATTCGCCGCGTTAACACAATTCCTCTGTAGTTCAGTCGGTAGAACGGCGGACTGTTAATCCGTATGTCACTGGTTCGAGTCCAGTCAGAGGAGCCAAATTAAAGAAACCAGATGTCTACTGACGTCTGGTTTTTTGCTTTCTATCAATGGGTTAAACCTTCAAGCTTGTCTACTCACATCTATTAAAAACTACTCGAAGCGACACCTTTTTGCTGGTAAAAATATTGGTAATGGTAGTTCGATTGCGCTTTTACCAACAAACGGGAGATGCCGTTATGCCACTTACTGATACTAAAGTAAAAAACGCCAAGCCCCTCGATAAGGAATACAAGCTAACCGATGGCTTTGGTAGATAGCTAAAAATATCAAATAAAGTATATCGATCGATTTAATCAATTGATTATGGTGGTGGATGGCGGCTCGCCAATGTTAGTGTGCTTTGGCTGGATGATTGAAAGGATAAGGAATGAAGCAGCATCCAAGGTATTTTGTACTGCTTCAGAGATATTTGTAATGTATTAGACACTACCGCCTGAAATCTGTAGAGAGTTATCAGAGGAATAGAATTTTTTACATAGCAAGCTCTCTAATTTAATCGCTTGGTTTTCATTAATATTATAAACACCAATTCCTAATGAAAATTCCTTTTTATCCTCTTCGCTCCACCCCATAATTTCAGCTACATCTGACAGTTTATGCTCCGGGATTTCAATTTCAAGAAGCAAAGCCTCATCCACTTTACTATATACATCAATAGTATACGCTATCGTCATTTTTCCACCTTTCTTGTTGGGTCCGCGGGTTTTGTTTGCTCACCAGTAATATGATTAAATTCACCTAAATGATTTCTCCCTGAACGATCATAAACTTCTACCGTGCCATGTTGAGAATCCCACTCATAGATTTTTCCTTTTGAATCTTTCCAACGATTACGTAGTTTCCCACCTCCCTTAACAGGTGTTTTCGCTTGCGCTTTTTTGGCATCAGGATACGCAGGTAGTGGAGGATTTTCTTTCGGCGGAGTGTAGTATTTATGATCCGCGTCTATATAAATATAAATCGGAGGAATATCCGATATTGGCAGAACAAGAATGTAATCCGCAAAACTCTTTTCTTCCGGCGTAGTGCTGGTTGTGGCCTCAATACTGGTATTTTCCGGCAGCGGATCAACAGTAACAGGGTTAGGTATTCTTACCGGTTGCTGGTTGCCTGTATTTGAAGGAACATTGACAGATGAACTGTCCGGCGTCCAGAAAAGCTGGGCAGTTGCGGCATACCAATCCTGACCTCTTCATACTGCGCCCAGAACAGCAAATCCATTTAAGTCCAGTATGAACTTGAAGATGATGTGCCTATCGATGAAACCTCTAATGTTTTACTATCAACGTATATTCCTGATGAGTTAGTTATCTGGCTTTAAGCATTTAGATTTTTATCGATATAAAAAAGAAATCCTCAATAACAGAATGTCGTCTTCTGTACAATAAATGATGAAATATATCAGCACTCACTTTATTCAGCTCCGTCATAAAAATAAAAGGACCAAGCATCACAAAATAATTTGATATTTTTATCATCTGATGGGTATTCATATCCTTTAACATTCCCTTTGAAAAAATATATTTATGATGTTGTCAGTATCCCAACAAGTATCTTTAATAAATCTTCTGAAGGATGTTTATCAAACTCATCCCAATTAATACCTGTTTTTTCTTCAATGATCTCCTCAGCTTTAGTTATCTCACATAAAACATCATCTTTTTTATTTCTCATTGTTACCTCCTTTTTATATTTAATTCTATATAAAAAATAAATATCAAAAATATTTAAAGGAAATTTAAGAACAATCAACCCTGAATTTATTTGATATATTGTTCAATATAATAATCTCTGTATCAAACAGGGCTATATAAATTAAAAATTACAGATTAAAAAATCTTACCAGCTATCATTATTTCGCTTTTCAATAGCATTACGATAACGCTGTTGTTCCACAATATCCAGATTTGGATCAAATAACACACTTGATTCTTTCACAGCAATATCGGCATTAATCTCTGATTGGGGGGCATAGGCTTTATAACCATTAGCTATGAAGTGGCTATGGGGATAATCAATTGATAGAATTGAAGTATTTTTGCTGTTCGTCATATCGTTTAAATCGATCGATACAAAACAAATAATAGCTTAAACTATCAAAAATAAAATATTGATCGATTTTAACAATTAAAATACTGATCGATAAACATATTTTAATCGATAAAAACAATAAATATTAAGTTATCGATCTTTTTATCAATTGATTAGAGGTGATGGGAAAATACGGATTGCCACAGTAAACGTGTTTTGGCCGGATGTTCGAGGAATTAAGCAGAACATACGTTCACTGTGCTGCTTTTGTCCAAAGGAGTAAAGATTACCAACTAAGATCTGACATTCAGATATTTATTTAATCAATTGTGTGATTCATAAACATAGTTTCAATTTAAAGTTAATAATATGCTCTACCATAACTAATAGAGCAATAATTTGGTTAAATAGGTCGAAAAGCTAGCTGATAATCATATCGCTGCAAATTTAGTTGATGCCGAAAATATGGTTGTATATATGGCAACCATTCGACTACCACATCATATACACCATCATAGATTTGAGGCTCATCAGATAGACCAATCTTATCCAAAAAATAAACACTGTTATCTAAAACACCTGAGAATTCCTTTCCTTCCCCCTCAGATGTTTGTTTATTAAACCACTGCAATCGTATTTTATAAGACATATCGACCTCACAAATAACGTTTAATATTCCTACCTTTAACGGCAGGCTTCAATCTAGAGCCAGTTAAATGATCAAAGGCTCCAAGATGCTCTCCATCACTCACCCGGTATTCTTCCAATTCACCATGTTGCGAATCCCATTCATAAACCCGTCTTTTCTTCCTGTCCATCCAGCGCTCTCGTGTTCCTCCCCCACCTTGTTTAGGTGTTTGGCCTTTAACTTCAATAAGATCGGCAATACCCGTTATTTCTTCTGTTTCTGGAGCTAGGTGATACGAATGGCCTTTATCTGGCATTCCTTTTCGTTGACTTAAATAAATATAAATCGGTGGAATATCTGATATTGGCAGAATAAGAATATAATCCGCAAAACTCTTTTCTTCCGGCGCAGGGCTGGTTGTGGCCTCAATACTGGTATTTTCCGGCAGCGGATCAACAATTACAGGGTTAGGTATTCTTACCGGTTGCTGGTTGCCTGTATTTGAAGGAACATTGACAGATGAACTGTCCGGCGTCCAGATGAGGGGGACACGCGGATCCTCCTCTGTGGTGAATGTATACGCCTTCCGGCTGCTGTCCCACTCCATTTTGCGCACACGCACCATATCTTTACCCGGCGGTGTATGCCAACCATGCGGAACCGGATGACCTTTATCATCGTGTTCCCACGTATAGCGCACCCGGCTTGGTGCTTCACGCATTTGCCCCAGCCTCATGCGGTCTAAATAATCCTGTTCCCCCTCATTCAGCTTTCCGGGCATCATTCCCATCACGACTGCGGCGATAGGAGCACCGGGACCGCTGGCGGCTATTCTTCCAAGTCCTGTAGCCATCTCCCCCAGCTTTACCGCCCACGTTCCTGACATAATGGCACTTCCACCTACCAACCCAAGAACACTGGCACCTTCAACAGCCGTCTGGGCATTGGCAGCACTCGCCGCTGCGGCTGTTGCCCGCTGGTATTCGATTTCTTCATGATTACCATTCAGCCATTTATACAGGGCGCTTCGCTTTTTCGGCTTTGGAATATCTTCAGCAGGTTTCTTTTTCTTGGCGGTCTGAGCATGTTGGGAAGCATCAGTATCTGATGCCGGATCAGCAGGTGGAACGGCCTGATAAAATGCCATTGCCGCAAAATTGGTATGAGGCTCTTGCTCTTCCCCGGCATCATTACAACCTTCACCACGAAGGCAGGATTTTGCAAAGACACGATTGCGGTCACCCTCTTCAGCCCGTTGTTTAGTTCTTTCTTCTTCTGCGGCCTTACGTTCAGCAACCAGTGCTGCAAGGTCTGCAATAGAAGGATCCGGGCCTCTGCCAACCCATTGTCCTGCTGGCGCAATAATCCAGTTAGACCCGCAAGGGCAGCCACAGCGCACCACTGATCCGTCCACTGCCGCTATTTTGCCATTATTGGTATCACGGGGTTCACCGGAAACGATAACCCCTCCCTCACCACATTTAGGACAGGGTGTCGTTTTATCACCCACACGGACAACCCTGCGCCCATGTTCAGTATCATTGGACATGGAGGCAATACATTCAGCACCCGTGGTGGTTTTATCACCTTCCAGTGCTGTTCCTCTTCCATAGCAATCAGATCGATGTCCCATTACGCCACCTCTACAGATAACAGTAAATCCCCCGGTGTCTCTTCTCCTTTACGACCTACAATCATCGGGCCATCGCACAGAGTACTGATAATTTCATTTCCGTTATCCAGACGGCTGTTGACCAGCGCTACGCCACGACCATTTACTTCACTCATTCTGCCCGCACCTGTGATTATTTTCGCCGTTCTCCCATCAGGGTATAAAAAGCTGGTCAGTTGCAGCATACCAATCCTGACCTCTTCATACTGCGCCCAGAACAGCAAATCCATGATGGGAATGATGTTGTAATCGAGTATTCTCTTGAGGTTGCTGACCCCAAAGCGAAAATCTCTGGCTGGAGGCTAAGGAGCCTGTAGCTGCTGTTTCCACTCAGGAGCCATGACTTTCAGATGATTGATGATTTCTTCGGGTGATGTTTCTACCAGATTAATTTGAACCAGCATCAGCCCTTCGTTGTTTACCTCGGCTTCCTTCAGATAGTGCGAGCCTTCCCTATGAGGTAGGGGTTTTCAATCTCTTGAAAAAGTTGTTCTACTGTCAAATCCTTAAGCACACTGTAATTTTCAATGTTGAACCACTCATTAACAGCGCAGGCGATCTCCGCGTTGGTCATGAGGTATCTATCCTTCTGGCTTTACTTATCCCTTTGATATGTTATGAGTAAACATATCGGATTTGATGGCGGTAATCTATTGAATGGATCAGGGAAAAGCAGCGGAACAATCAGTCCAGACATGAAGATCGTCCAGTGAATTTCAGCAAAGCATTTTGTCATAACCCATTGAATATAATTGATATTTGTCGATACAAGATTAAAAATATTGGTAAATATGATGGTAAAAAAATCACACCATTATTTCAATGCCACTAACAACAGGAGATACAGATGAAGTTCGAGTCCAGTCAGAGGAGCCAAATTAAAGAAACCAGATGTCAACTGACGTCTGGTTTTTTGCTTTCTATCAATTGGTTATCCACTTCTCAAGTTCACCCTTGTTCACTAAAAACGACTCGAAGTCGCCCATGACCAAAAATCAGGCCATATAAATATGCTTCTGAAGTAACATCAATAATCCTTGTACCATTGCATTTTCTTCGTAGCCCTTGCAAACCTGATAATGAAGAGCTGATTGCTCCATTAACGTTATTCACGCCATCAATGAGTTGTTGGCAGCCTGAAAGAAAAATCAGCGATATCGCCAGCGATAAGTCGTTATGCCCTTTCATCTATTCCTTAAGGATTGAGTCAGATTTGTTCCCGCCGATCTGAGCATCCTCATCTTTAGCTCGGGATTTATCTTCTAATCAATCAGTAGAACTTAATTATTGTTGGTATTCGTCATATCATTTAAATCTATCAATACAAAACAAATGAGAGTAAAGCTATCAATAAATTATTATCAATTTATTAGATAAATTAAAATATCGTTCGATAACCAGATTTCAATCATCAAAAAATAACGATATTAAGTTATCGATCTTTTATATTAATTGATGAGTTGCGGAATTTCACACGGTCCGCTGACCCATTTATTGTTTTTTACACATTCTTGCAGCATTTATTTGACTTTTATCAATCAAACATTGATTTATATTTCACCTATAAAGGCAATTAGGAAGATAATTTCCCCGTTTATCGAGACAAAGGAGTTTGTCGAATGGCTGTCCCGGTTTATTTATGGCTCGAAGATGATGGTGGATCTCTAATAAGAGGTAATGTTGATGTGAGTGGCAGAGAAGGAAGCATCGAGGTAAGCGAACTGATGCACTCGGTAGAACAACCTACCGATCCCCTGACGGGAAAAGCTACAGCAAAACGCTTACATAGCTCATATGCATTTATGAAAACCGTCGATAGTTCATCTTCTTATCTATATAAAGCGCTCTCTTCTGGTCAAACCCTTAAAAAGGCCGTATTCAAATTCTACCGAATCAACGATTACGGACAAGAAGAGGAATATTTCAGAACTATACTGGAGAACGTGAAGGTAACAGAAATTGAGCCGTTTATGATGGACATAAAAAATCCTCAATGGGAAAGACACGACCACCTTGAATACGTAGATTTAGCTTATGAAAAAATCACATGGTATTACCTAGATGGTAATATTATTCACTCTGATTCATGGAAAGGACGGGTTGCATAATGGCGTGGAAATACGATGTAGCAACACATACCTTCACCCGTAATGGCGAAAAATACACAGCAGATTACGCAGGTGCCACAGATTATAAGAATGATAGCTCTAAGGAATGTGTAAGTGGTAAGGGTCCCCTCCCCAGAGGCACTTATACAATCGGAGCGCCTCATAACTCAGCCCATACGGGTAAATACACGCTTAACCTTATCCCTAATCTGAGTAGCGCTATGTGTGGACGTTCAGCTGTCCGTATTCATGGCGCAAGCAAAAAATATCCGCTGGATTCATCAGAAGGCTGCATTATCGCCCCTATCAATGTCAGAAAGAGTATTTGGGCTAGCGGTGACAGGGAGTTAAAGGTGGAATGAAATATCTTATTCTAGCTCTTTCCATAACATCTTCTGTTGCCATGGCAACGCAAATGGAAGGTTTTGGAGCCAACTACTACCACGACGATTTATCCCCCCCTAACTACGACACCAACAAAAGCTTAGTGCCGGATGTCATTGTCGGCGATAATGTCTATACGATGGAATTTAGCAGCCTTACAGACATAGCAAAAACTGCTGGCGGAAAGGTTAATCAAGGCAACCAAGCATCATGGCTGTGTCTTGCATCTAAAGGTGTCAATTACTGGTTTATCTCTGATAATGAGATGGGACAAGGAGATTTAACATCGATTACAATCAGCAAGGCAGAGCCGCAAAAAAACTGTTCTTTTTACAACGGTGATTTGAACGTTACGATTAAGGGTGTTCCTTTACTAAGCGCTTCATTAGAAAAAATCTCATCAATATTCCCGAAAAAATCAAGTGAAAACACAGTCCAGTATTGCACTAACACAAAAAGCTATGGTGACTTTATTCAGATGAACTGCCTCCAATATTTTTTTGAAAAAAATAACGTTAAGGGTGTCATTATTAATCAGATCACATCCAACTAAATATCAGATAGTTGTCCGAAGGATAGCCTCTTTCTTTATTAATTTGATTTCATAACATTAATGATTTTACTATCAACTTACCTATTTCTCTGAGCTAACGCTTATGTGCTGCCGCACGGTTTGGCCCTGATTCTAAACATATAGTTTTATCATGATAAGATCATTTTTAAATATTAATAGTGAAAAGCAAAAAATCTCGCCAGATCATTTAATGATAAAATGAAATTGGAAAACTATATTTCCAGAAGCAGCGCTTAGTGATTACTAAATACGATCGCTTTGCTGAATACGTATAAATTAAAAGGAATTTTTAATTATACATACCCTATACACTAATGGAGCGGTATGATGGCAGTAAGCAGTGCGTTAAATAGCGAGGAATAGAAAAGCAAAAACCTTGATCAACATTGGCTATTCTTCACTATAAACAACAATAATGCAGTAAAGAGATTACACGTTAAGCATAAAATAGGCCCTATTGGGCCTATTGATTACTTAGTAAGCTGACGCTTTGAACTTGGTCTTGGCTTTGACTTTACCGCAGCAGAAGATGAACTGCTCTTGGTGGCCGTCTCGCCGCGTGCACCTTGTCGGCGTGTTTGGCCTGAAATTTGATTATGGCGCTTCACTGCACGGCGAATCTGGTTCGCTTTAGTGCGACGGCGATCTTTCTCAACCGGGAGTTTTGACACGGTTTCTTCGCTCATTCCCACCAGCTCGCGCAGATAGTTAACGGCACTAAGATCCATCTCCGTATACCCGCCACGTGGTAATCCTTTTGGTAAGTGGATGTCGCCATAACGCACACGCATCAAGCGGCTAACCTGTACGCCTACCGCTTCCCACAAACGACGTACTTCACGATTTCGCCCTTCGGTTAGCGTCACATTATACCACTGGTTAATCCCTTCGCCCCCGCCAAACTTCAGCGTTTTAAATGCTGCAGGACCGTCTTCCAGTTGGACCCCAAGACTGAGTTGACGAATTTTATCGTCATCCACTTGGCCGAAAACACGGACCGCGTACTCACGTTCTACTTCACGACTAGGATGCATTAAGCGATTTGCAAGCTCACCATCGGTAGTGAATAACAGTAAACCACAAGTATTCACGTCAAGACGGCCAACCGCTATCCAGCGGGCACCGTGCAGTTTAGGGAGTCGATCAAAGACCGTAGGACGCCCCTCAGGATCATTGCGCGTACACAATTCACCCTCTGGTTTGTAATAGGCTAATACTCGACATACTTCACTTTCAGTTGCAATCACCGCAACCTGACGACCATCGATACGAATTTTTAATGCATTTGAGGGTTCAACCCTATCGCCAAGGGTCGCAATCTTCCCATCAACACTGACGCGCCCGGCGGCTATCATCGCTTCAATTTCACGACGTGACCCATGCCCAGCCCGTGCTAATACTTTTTGTAACTTCTCACTCATACACTGCCCCGCTGTCGCCTTCCCAGGCATCAGTTAATTAATTCATTTAAAATCAATAACTTAAGTTATTTTACACTGCCATTATACAGGATGGCTAATCGGATGTAACGCCTTTTATGAATTGACGATGAAGGGGCGCTTATCGATTAATAATCGAACAATGCCGCAAGGGCAGTGTCGAGGATGATGCCATCCCTTCTCTACGCAGAGTCGGCAGCATTGTCCCCTAAAAAAGAATACTGCGCGTGAAAGGATAGCAAGATATTTTTAGATAAGTCGGCCTGCGTTACTCAATACTCGATAATGTTCGCATAGAACACGACTTGGCCGATAAGAGCGGTAATAGTTGATCGAACATTGGCGTGAATAACCGTTAAACAAAGCCTTACCTTGTATCCGTCTTGACCAATCATCACACCAAGATAATGGGCAATAACTCTTGCCCATTATCCTATTCAAAAGGACGTATATCGCCTGCGCCTTGGCGCACGACAGTTGGCGTTCCCTCAGATAAATCAATCACCGTTGTGGGGTGCTGGCCGATAGTGCCACCATTTAAGATTAAGTCGACATGATGACCTAAGTTATCCTGGATTTCTTCTGGATCAGACTCTGCAAAATCATTGCCTGGGAGAATTAACGTCGTAGACATTAATGGCTCACCCAACGCATCCAATAAGGCTTGGGCAACTGGATGTGAGGTTACCCGTAGTCCTATGGTTTTGCGTTTTTCGTTCATTAAACGACGTGGCACTTCTTTGGTCGCTTTTAATAAAAAAGTGTAACTTCCGGGTGTGTTGTTTTTGAGAAGTCGAAACGCAATATTATCGACTTGTGCATAAGTTGATAATTCCGATAAATCACGACACATCAATGTAAAATGATGCCGTCCATCTAGCTGTCTCAAGCGGATAATACGCTCCATCGCAGCTTTATCTTCCAACTTACAACCGATGGCATAGCCAGAGTCGGTCGGAAAGACAATCACAGACCCTTTATTAATAAGATCCACCGCTTGTTTCACTAAGCGCGGCTGGGGATTTTCTGGATGAATATAAAATAATTGACTCATTGTTTTCTCCTACCCTCTCATCGGGGCAGCTAAAGCGGGGAATTTTTCCCACACGGGAATAACATCTTTCGGTAGCCATAATTTACGGCCTAACTCTATCCAAGCACAGGGCTGGTGAAAATCAGACCCTAATGACGCTGATAAAGCATAGTCTAGCGCATACTGAGCCAATTGTTGACGCTCATTCGGAGCCTGTTGACACTGTGCCACCTCCATTGCATCGCCACCAATCTCTGCAAAGTAAGCCAACAATCTTTTTAACCATTTCGTTGATAATTGATACCGCGCGGGATGAGCTACTACGGCGATACCGCCGGCTTGGTGAATCGCCTGTACCGCGGCAAGAATGCTACACCATTGGGCAGGTACATAACCTGTTTTGCCACGCGCAAGGTAGTTCTTAAAGACCTGCGCCATGGTTTCCGCTTTACCCAGTCGGATTAAATAACGTGCGAAATGTGCGCGGGTAATTTGCCCGTCTCCCGCTTCTTCTTTTGCACCGATTAATGCACCGTCAATGCCAGCTTTAGCCAGACGCTCAGCAATCATTTCTGCTCGCGCATCACGCCGTTGGACCTGTTCTTGCAATAATGTCACCATGGCCGGATGACGTGGGTCAAACCCCAAGCCAACAATGTGAATTTCATGATTTTCCCACAACGTAGAAATCTCAACGCCCGAAATCAATGTTAGGTCGAGATTATGTGCAGTAATTGCGGTCTGGGCCTCTTCAAGTGCAGCCGTGGTATCGTGATCGGTAATGGCTAATACCGTGACACCACGTGCACTGGCTCGCAATACTAGCTCCTGCGCGCTTAAGAGGCCATCTGAGGCTTGGGTATGAGTATGTAAATCATAAATATTCGCTCGTACAATTTCGGTCAAAATATATTCTCTCTGACGTGTTCAACATTCACCCCACTCATAAATCACTTTTAGTTCATTTTGAGTGTTGACAATTCCGCCATGAACTAGTTAACTAGTACACAAGATTTCTGATAGGACACAATCTCATGTTGGTTAATACTTTTAAGCATTTACAGTGGTGGCGCGTCACTCTCCCATAATCGGGCGACGTTGTCATGCATCCAGCTAAAATAACCGCTATGCAGATTTCTAAGCCCGCCCACTAGGCGGGTTTTTTATTGGAAGAATAATAGAGAATAAAAATGACACTCAGCAAACTGAAACTCATCACCGTTGAAACGCCTTATTCCGCCGATCCAACCGCCCTCTTCAACCAATTATGTGGTACGCGACCTGCTACACTGTTATTAGAATCTGCGGATGTTAGCAGTAAAGATGACTTACAAAGTTTGATGATCGTAGATAGCGCCCTGCGTATTAGTGCACTGGGCAATACCGTAACTGTTCAGGCAATGAGCGATAACGGTCAAAGCGTATTGCCTTTGCTATGCGAAAACCTTCCTCACGAAGCAGAAGTGAAAGCCTCAGCCAATCGCCTAGAAATCGTTTTCACCTCTCCCTCAGAAATGCAAGATGAGGACAGTCGATTAACCTCTTCGTCAGTATTTGATGTGCTACGCCTTATCCCCACACTCATTTCTGACAGCGACCAACAACGACACGCGCTTTTTTTAGGGGGGCTTTTTGCTTATGACTTAGTCGCTGGATTTGAATCGTTACCCCCACTCGAGCAAGATCAAGCGTGTCCCGACTACTGTTTTTATCTGGCTGAAACGCTGTTAGTGCTTGATCATCAAACACAACAAGCACGACTGCAAGCGAGCCTATTTACCGATAACAGCGAAGAATTTCAACGCTTACAAGCAAGACTGCATCAGTTACATCAACAGATGCTGATAACACCCAGCAAATTGTCGGTTTTAGCGGTTCCAGACATGCAATTAACCTGCACTCAGGATGATGAGACTTACTGCAATATTGTCAAAAAATTACAAGTTGCTATCCGCCAAGGTGAAATATTCCAAGTGGTTCCATCGCGTCGCTTTTCACTTCCTTGTCCATCACCGCTTGCCGCTTACGATGTATTGAAAAAAAGCAATCCAAGTCCTTATATGTTTTTTTTACAAGACCAAGATTTCAGCTTGTTTGGGGCATCCCCAGAAAGCTCACTAAAATATGACGCGCAGACCCGTCAAATCGAAATCTATCCGATTGCTGGTACGCGACCGCGCGGACGACATGCCGATGGATCATTGAATTTGGATTTAGATAGCCGTATTGAATTGGATATGCGTAGCGATGAAAAAGAGATGTCCGAACATCTTATGTTAGTCGACTTAGCACGTAATGATCTCGCTCGAATTTGCACGCCAGGCAGCCGCTATGTCGCAGACCTGACTAAAGTTGACCGTTACACCTTCGTCATGCACTTGGTTTCACGCGTTGTCGGGCGTTTACGTGACGATTTAGATGTTCTACATGCTTATCGCGCCTGTATGAATATGGGTACATTAAGCGGTGCGCCGAAAGTCCGTGCAATGCAGCTTATTGCAGAACATGAAAAAACTCGCCGTGGTAGCTACGGCGGTGCAGTGGGTTATTTTACCGGATCCGGTGACTTTGATACCTGTATCGTAATCCGCTCTGCTTATGTCGAAAAGGGTATTGCTACTGTACAAGCCGGCGCAGGGGTAGTGCTTGACTCTGACCCGCAATCTGAAGCCGATGAAAGCCGTAACAAAGCACGTGCTGTACTGAGAGCTATCGCCACTGCCCACCATTGCCAGGAGATCTTCTAATGGCTGATATTTTATTAGTTGATAATTTTGATTCATTTACCTACAACTTGGTCGATCAACTAAGAACATTTGGACATCGAGTCATTATTTTTAGAAATAATGTCCCCGTTGAACAGCTGGTTGCGACAGTCGATACCCTACAACAGCCGGTGATTCTGCTATCCCCTGGACCAGGTGCCCCAAGTGATGCCGGTTGTATGCCTGAGTTAATTCGTCAGTTACGCGGGAAGGTACCGATTATTGGGATTTGTTTAGGGCACCAAGCAATCGTGGAAAGTTATGGGGGGACGGTAGGTCAAGCTGGGGAAATTTTGCACGGTAAAGCCTCAGAGATTGTTCATGATCATCTCGGGATGTTCGAGCAATTACCTTGTCCGCTACCTGTTGCTCGCTACCACTCGCTAGTGGGAAGTAATATCCCCTCGACATTAACGGTAAATGCTACGTTCAATGACATGGTGATGGCGGTCAGACAGGATCACGACCGAGTTTGTGGATTTCAATTTCATCCCGAATCTATTCTCACCACGCATGGCGCGAAACTATTGGAACAAACGCTCGCTTGGGCGTTACAACCTTAAGGGATGACTATGAAAATGCTCCTTGAACGTCTATACCAAGGCAAACCGTTGAATCAGCAAGAAAGTGAACAACTTTTCTCAGCTGTCGTAAAAGGCGAAATTGATCCCGTAAGTTTAGCCGGTTTGCTAATTGCCATGAAAGTACGAGGTGAGTCACCGCAAGAAATTGCCGGCGCAGCAACGGCGTTTCTTAACCATGCCCTCCCTTTCCCACGCCCTGAAACCTTATTTGCCGATATCGTGGGTACCGGGGGAGATGGTTCTAATAGTATTAATATTTCTACTGCCAGTGCCTTTGTCGCAGCAGCTTGCGGCTATAAAGTGGCAAAACACGGTAACCGTAGTGTCTCAAGCAAATCAGGTTCCTCAGATCTTTTAGCCGCTTTTGGTATCAATTTAGATATGCCTGCGGTGGAGGCTCGTAAAGCACTGGATGATCTTAATGTCTGTTTTCTCTTCGCCCCGCACTATCACAGCGGTTTTCGCCATGCTATGCCGGTACGCAAGCAATTGGGGACTCGGACGCTATTCAATGTTTTAGGGCCACTGATCAACCCGGCGCGTCCACCGTTAGCCTTGATCGGCGTTTATAGTCCGGAATTGGTTCAACCTATAGCCGAAACACTGCGCGTCTTGGGCTATCAACGTGCCGCCGTCGTTCATGGCGGGGGGATGGATGAAATCGCAATCCATAGTCCGACTGAAGTGGCCGAGTTGAGAGATAACGAAATTACACGCTACCAGATTAGTCCAGAAGATTTCGGGCTGACCACTCATCCGGTGGACAGTCTTCGTGGGGGCTCTCCTGAAGAAAATCGTGACATTTTACAGCAATTACTTCAGGGTAAAGGTAAAGAGGCGCACGAGCATGCTATCGCGATTAATGTTGCCATGCTGATGAAACTGTTTGGACAAGAAAATTTACGTGATAATGCTGCCAAAGCGTTAGCAGTATTGCGTAGTGGTGCTGCCTATCAATGTGTTACAGCTTTAGCCGCAAGAGGATAATATGCAGGGTACCGTACTTCAAAAAATTGTTGATGATAAAAAAGTTTGGATTGACGCACGGAAAGCCACTCAACCATTAGCTTCGTTTCAAGCCGAGGTTGTCCCTAGTGATCGTTCATTCATCGCGGCACTGCGTCAGCACAACCCTGCTTTCATTTTAGAGTGTAAAAAAGCCTCACCCTCTAAAGGATTGATTCGCGATATTTTCGATCCACAGGCCATTGCGACCGTATATCGTGACTATGCTTCGGCGATTTCAGTCCTTACCGATGAGAAATATTTTCAAGGCGATTTTGCTTTTCTTCCCATCGTACGTCAGGCTGTCCATCAACCCGTGCTGTGTAAAGATTTTATTATTGACCCCTATCAAATTTGGTTAGCACGCTTTTATCAAGCGGATGCCATTCTGTTAATGCTCTCAGTGTTAGACGATGAGCAATATCGACAACTCGCTGACGTGGCTAACACGTTAAAAATGGGTATTTTGACGGAAGTGAGTAACCAAGAGGAGTTGGAGAGAGCTATTGCACTCAATGCGGAGGTTGTCGGTATCAATAACCGCGACTTACGAGACCTCTCCGTAGACACCTCTAAAACGCGTTTACTTGCCCCACAACTTCCTGCCACAACAGTTGTGATCAGTGAGTCAGGGATCCAGCATTACGCGCAAATTAAAGCGTTGAATCACTACGCACAAGGATTTCTTGTCGGCTCCTCATTGATGTCGGAAGATGACCTCCGTTTTGCCGTAAAACGCCTCTTATCGGGGGAAAATAAAGTCTGTGGACTAACGCGCGCGCAGGATGCACAAGCTGCTTACCAAGCGGGCGCACTCTACGGCGGCTTAATTTTTGTTGAAAGCTCACCTCGATATGTGACCGAACAACAAGCTAAGGCAATCATAGACAGTGCTCCCCTACGTTATGTTGGGGTTTTCCGCGATGTAGAAGTGGGCGATATTGCGATAAAAGTTGAAACCCTCGGTCTTTCAGCCGTTCAATTACACGGTAGCGAAGACCCATCTTATGTCCGCCGTTTACGCGACTTATTACCGGCTGATTGCCAAATCTGGAAAGCCTTTAAAATTGATGGGCATCTTCCCGATCGAGGGTGGATTGGCATAGACCGTTATATTTTTGATAATGGCCATGGTGGCAGTGGTCAATCTTTTGATTGGAAACTACTGGCTAACCAGTCGCTTGATAACGTTATTCTTGCAGGTGGAATCGGTGAAGAGAATATTATGCAAGCATTAACCCTCGGCTGTGCTGGCGTTGATCTTAATTCTGCTATCGAATCCTCACCTGGCGAAAAGGATAAACAAAAGCTGAATCAGGTCTTTTCCATCATCAACACCTACGCAACGCACGCTAGTCAACAATAATTGGATACTGACAATGACATTATTAAATCCTTATTTTGGTGAATTCGGTGGACAATATGTTCCACAAATATTAATGCCCGCATTAGCACAACTCGAAGAAGCTTTTGTCAGCGCACAGCGCGACCCGGCGTTTCAACAACAATTTACCCAGTTGCTCAAAGATTACGCGGGGCGTCCAACGGCCCTGACCCTTTGTCAGAATTTGACAAAAGGAACTAAAACACGTCTTTATCTAAAACGTGAAGACCTGTTGCATGGCGGTGCTCACAAAACCAATCAAGTATTAGGCCAAGCACTCCTCGCTAAACGTATGGGGAAAAATGAAATTATCGCCGAGACGGGTGCCGGACAACACGGTGTGGCATCTGCATTAGCCTGTGCATTGTTGGGGATGAAGTGTCGTATTTACATGGGTGCAAAAGACGTTGAGCGCCAGTCCCCTAACGTTTTTCGTATGCGGCTAATGGGGGCAGAAGTTATCCCGGTTCACAGTGGCTCTTCAACCTTAAAAGATGCATGTAATGAGGCTCTTCGTGACTGGTCAGGCAGCTATGAAACCGCGCACTATATGCTCGGTACGGCAGCAGGCCCTCACCCATTCCCGACCATCGTCCGAGAGTTTCAGCGAATGATTGGTGAAGAGACCCGCCAGCAAATCCTAGAGCAAGAGGGACGACTTCCGGATGCGATCATTGCTTGTGTGGGTGGCGGATCGAACGCGATTGGTATGTTTGCCGACTTTATTGACACCCCTGACGTTCAACTAATTGGTGTCGAGCCGGCCGGACACGGTATTGAAAGCGGCGAGCACGGTGCACCACTAAAACATGGCCGCACCGGGATCTATTTTGGTATGAAAGCACCGATGATGCAGACATTAGAAGGACAGATTGAAGAATCCTACTCCATTTCTGCAGGGCTCGATTTCCCTTCAGTCGGTCCCCAACATGCTTATTTAAATAGCATCGGTCGTGCGGATTACGTTTCAATTACAGATGATGAAGCCCTAGAAGCGTTCAAAGCACTTTGTAAAGCGGAGGGGATTATTCCAGCCTTAGAATCCTCGCACGCGCTCGCTCATGCAATAAAGCTCGCCCAATCAGACCCCGAAAAAGAGCAACTCTTAGTGGTTAATTTATCTGGGCGCGGTGATAAAGATATTTTTACTGTGTATGATATTTTACAACAGCGGGGAGAAATCTAATGGACCGTTATGCAACCCTCTTTTCCCGTCTGGCGGAACAACAACAGGGCGCGTTCGTCCCGTTTGTGACATTAGGCGATCCCACGCCTGAGCTCTCGTTACAGATTATCGATGCATTAGTCGAAGGTGGTGCAGATGCCCTTGAATTAGGGATTCCTTTTTCTGACCCCCTAGCAGATGGCCCAACTATCCAAGCTGCCACGCTACGTGCATTTGCAGGGGGTATCACCGCACAAAAATGTTTTGATATTCTGCGTCAAGTTCGTGAAAAATATCCGCAACTACCCATCGGTTTACTGATGTACGCTAATTTAGTCTTCAGTCAGGGGATTGATGAATTTTACCAACGCTGTGCACAAGCCGGTGTTGATTCAGTATTAATCGCCGATGTTCCCATTGAAGAGTCGCTCCCCTTCCGTCAGGCTGCTTCACGACATGGTATTGCCCCTATTTTTATCTGTCCACCTAACGCTGACGATGCGCTTATTGAAGCGATAGGCCAATGGGGAAAAGGTTATACCTATCTCCTTTCACGTGCAGGCGTGACAGGGGCAGAAAATCGGGCAACCACTTCGTTAGCCCATTTAGTTGATAAATTAACGCAATATGGCGCACCGCCAGCTATTCAAGGGTTTGGTATTTCTCAACCGGAACAAGTGAAGGCAGCGATAGACTCTGGCGCTGCAGGCGCCATCGCAGGCTCAGCCACTGTAAAAATCATTGAACAGCACTCGCAGGATCCACAACGCTTACTCGAAGCACTGCGTGATTTTGTTGCAGAACTTAAGCAGGCGACCAAGAAATAATCGATATCCTCGTTTCGGCGAGGATACTCAGTAGAATTATTGGTAGATTTTGTATTATTAGGCTAAATTTGAGCTGTTAAGACGATCACTATCTAATCTTGGGTTAACAGGGAGGCATCAAATGAAGTTTGCAAAATTAATCACAAGTGCTTTATTAGCCACGACTCTTGGCGTATCACTCGCGGGCTGTGCACCAACGCCGACTCACGAAGGGACAGGCGGTTACATCGATGACACCGTAGTGACCACCAAAGTTAAAGCAAAACTGCTCGGTGAGAAAGATTTAAATTCAACCGAAATTAATGTTGAAACCTTCAAAGGACGTGTACAACTCAGTGGCTTTGTGGGTTCTGCACTAATGGCTCAAAAAGCTATCAATGTCACACGTACGGTACCTGGAGTACGGTATGTCGTGAACGATATGCAAATCAAATGATAACAAAAGCCGTTAATACGTAATACCGAGCAGTGAAGATGCTAAAAGAGGCCGCAACGCACAACGTTGCGGCCTCTTTTTTTGCGGCTCTATCAGCGAGACAAATAGGCTCATAAAAAAACGAACAAAAAACGTTGAGAGTGACTGAGGCGTAACACGACGAACAATATCGAGGACTGGATTGAGAAGTATAAAAAAATCCGTAACCTTGAAGGATTACAGATTTTTGCAGAACGTCAGGGTCATGTAGCTGATCATTTTATCTTAACGGATCGGCCTTATATCAATAAGGCCTTTTCGTATTGATTAGAAACGATAACCGGCGCCCAAGAAGAATACAACAGGATTAACTTTTGTATCGATAGAGTGAGTATCACTTCCAGTATTAAAGCGGACTTTAGTCTTGATATCCATATACCAGACAGAAGCGTTTAACATCCAATTATCCGTCAACTGATAATCCATACCCGCTTGCGCCGCGTAGCCCCAAGAGTCTTTCACTCGTAGATTGGACAGTCCAGCTTCGCGACCGGTGTGAGTAAATTTATTATCGAAGAAGGTTGTATAATTAAGACCTGCCCCTACGTACGGTTGCAGCTTAGAACTATTGTCTAGGAAGTAGTACTGTGCCATTAGCGTAGGAGGCAACTGATGGACGGTTGCAATAGTTCCGGTTGAACGTAAGCCTACTTTATGACGAAAAGGTGTAGCAGCTAGCAACTCTACCCCGATATGGTCGGTTGCCATGTAGGTGAAGGTCAAGCCTAATTGGGTATTATTGCTAACATTAAACGAGCCTAGACCTAAGACATTATCAGAATTACCTGTTGGGCGTACTAAGGCTGCACCACCACGAATAAAAAAGTCACCCGCTTGATGCGCAGAGGCGACAGCAGGACAAATTAAGGCTAAAGATAGAACAATGTTGCGTAGTTTCATAAAAACTCCCGGAATTATAAAATAAACGTTACAAAACGTAATTGACTATAATTATTATGTATATTGTTGCTCGATTATCGATAGATTTCATGCGAATAATTCGACAATCAATGTATATAACACAATGAATTGATTAGGATCAATTTTAGAGTTGTTTTGTTTTTCACCTTGAAAGCATAGAAATTTTTTGTTACACAAGCATGTCAATTTTTGAGTCTAATAGAAAGTTCTGTAAGTCCTGTGCCAGTTATGGCATTAACCATGTATAATTGCCGAAAGTTTTTCCTATACATCAAGGAGTTTTCATGTCCCTCACGGCCAATCAACTTTACCGTGATGCAGCCAGTCAGTTTAAGCAGCATTTCAAACCGTTGATATTGATTTCACTGCTCTCTGCCTTTGTTACCGTTATCTTACTGAAGATATTCCTTCCATCGACTGATCCCTTAAGCGACTTTATACAAAATGGTGAAAGCGCAGAGTCACTCTTCACCTTATTGAAGGATATGAGCGACGATCAGCGTAATCTCTTGATGCATATCTCTGGCATAATGACCTTCTCGGCGTTAATTGGTAATACATTGTTAGTGGGAGGGGTACTCAAATATCTGGCTGCCAGTGCCCAAGGAAAATCACTCAGCGCCCTTCGAGCGATCGGTGCAAGCGCACCTGTTTGGCCACGATTATTAATCCAAACATTTCTTTTGACGTTGATTGTACAACTTGGTTTTTATGTGTTGATCGTCCCCGGCGTGATATTGATGATACTGTTTTCACTCTCGCCTGTATTACTTCTTGAGAACGATCGCGGTCTGATCAAAACCATGAAACAAAGTGTGCCTTTAGTCTGGAAGCATATGCGGCTTATCGCGCCCGCTGTCATTGCTTGGTTTGCAGTAAGAGTCGCATTAACCTTTATTTTCGGTGGTTTCGGATTAATGCCTGCGAGCACGATTCTTTTGATCAGTAATTTGTTGGCACATCTGTCCTCAGCACTTTTACTGATTTACCTTTATCGTGTGACCGCACAGATTCGTTAATGCACTTGCAGCCTAATTTTTAGGCTGCTTTAGGATATGATAATGAAACAATTGCTCGATTTTTTACCCTTAGTCGTTTTCTATATTTGCTATAAACTTTACGATATTTTCGTAGCTTCTGGCGCATTGATCGTCGCTTCAGCGCTTGCCGTCATCGCAACGTGGTTCATTTATCGTAAAATTGAGAAAATGACTTGGGTTACCTTTATTTTAGTCACCCTATTCGGCTCCCTGACCCTAATTTTTCATAATAACGAATTTATAAAGTGGAAAGTCACTGCCATCTATGGTTTCTTTGCTTTGGCGCTGCTGTATAGCCAGTTTTTTATGCAAAAACCCATTATTCAATCAATGTTAGGCAAAGATCTGCAATTGCCTGACGTACTCTGGCGTAAGCTCACTTATGCATGGGTGCTATTCTTTATTTTTTGTGGCTTACTCAATATTTATGTTGCTTTTTGGTTACCAGAATCGGTATGGGTCAATTTTAAAATGTTCGGGCTGACCATTTTGACTATTGTCTTTACGTTAGTGAATGGGCTATATATTTGGCGTCACACACCACAAACCGAAAAATAACCTCTCATTATAAAAAAATTAACATACTGGGGAGCACAGCGATGACCGACACAGCACGGAGCCCGCAGGGTGAAATGGTACTACGTACCTTAGCGATGCCTGCAGATACCAATGCTAATGGTGATATTTTCGGTGGATGGGTCATGTCGCAAATGGATATGGGCGGCGCAATTTTGGCAAAAGAGATTGCTGAAGGTCGCGTTGTTACTGTACGCGTCGATGGTATGACATTTTTAAAACCCGTTACCGTTGGCGATGTCGTTAGCTGTTATGCACGTTGCATCAAAACCGGCAACAGCTCAATTACCATCAATGTTGAGGTATGGATCAAAAAAGTTTCTTCTGAACCTATCGGCCAACGCTATTGCACAACCGAAGCCGTCTTCATATACGTGGCGGTCGATCAGCAAGGAAAGCCCCGCCCGCTGCCGGGTAATGCTCAAGCACACCCCCACTAATCAACTCATAGAGAGTATGGTGAATACACCATACTCTTTAGACTATTCAATCGCCGAGCTACCATCAATACGAAAAATAATCGTAAAGGTTTGTCCTTGTGCTGGATGTCCGGGCGCATAACGCCAACGTTTTAACGCTTGCTTGACTTCGCGATCAAACATCCCTCTTGGCTCAGCAGAAATAATTTCGATATTGTCTACCGAACCACTACCGTCCACATCGAACCTCACACGGACTTTCCCTTCAACATGTAATGCTAAAGCCCGTGCTGGATAAGCCGGATTAACCGTCGTTAAGCGCTGTGGTTTTCCATCAGAAATACTTTTTTGCTGATCGGTCGATTTTTGCGGGGCCGTTTGCGCCCGAGCTTGAGACTGCATATTTTGCTGATCAAACGGGTGACTCTCAGCCTGAGTCGATGCCTTTTCAACCGGTTTTTCGATCGGTTTATGGACCTCAGGTTTCGGTTTTTCCTGATGCACCGGCTTATGAACAACTTTTTTTACTGGCTTAGGTTTCGGCTTTTCAACCGGTATAGCAACCTGTTGTTGTAATGGCGGTTGCTCGACATGAGGGGTCGGAGTTTCGATGGGTGTGGAAACTGGCTCTGGTGCCACGGGGGTACTTTTAGATGCCAACTCCGGTTGAACTTCTGGCGCCACGAGCGATACATTAATCGCCTGCTGCACAGGAGGCAGTTGCAAGTGATTATTTATTGAGGCGTACAATAGTCCGGTGATGACCGCACCGTGTAAGGCAATAGAAACAATGGTCGCGATCGATCCGCGTTTTGGTAACTCTTCGGTTAGACTGCTCATAGTGTTCTTCGCTCAACAGATTACGCTTATTCTAAATGCAAATAGCAATCAGTTTCAATAGTGTTTTTATTACTCTTCGGAACTATTCACCTTAAGCGCTTTTATTTCATTGCACCGGACTTCATATTGCAGTAACTTTTATCCTTTACCCTTAGCCACAGAGGTATCCCTGTGCTTTACGTTATTTATGCAGAAGATAATAAAGATTCTCTTGAGAAACGCCTCACCGTGCGTGCCGCTCACCTTGCTCGCTTACAAATATTAAAAGATGAGGATCGCCTCGTTGTCGCTGGACCTATGCCGATTGCAGATAGCGAAGAAACGGGTCATGCTGGGTTTTCAGGTTCAGTCATTATTGCTGAGTTTGCCTCACTCGATGATGCGCAGATGTGGGCCAATGATGATCCCTATGTGGCTGCAGGCATTTACCAAACCGTCACGGTTCGTCCTTTCAAACGTGTGTTCTGAGCGGATTACGTCCGACTAACTCAAGCCTAAGCGGAGATAAATAAAATACTGCGTCTCCGCTCAGAAGCAAAACGACAACGAAAAATCTGTAGTTGACGATGACGGCGAGATTGAGCTTCTAGCCAACGTATTTGTTTTACCCTTTTTTGACGCTTCATTCGCCAACGCGCCACTTCATGTCGACTTCTTTTCATTTCAACACCCCTTTTCATTAATTCTCTAATTTAATGAATATCCAGAAGTAGTTTACATTCGTTGTACTCCACGTACACTATTCTCACCTTTCTCTGGGAGCTTAGTCACGTATATGACCTCTGCGACATTCTATGGCGTAATAAATGGTGTCATTCTTTTTAGCTATTGGCTTTTAATTGCAAGTGTGACGCTGAGAATTTTAATTAAACGCCGTACCGTCTCTTCATCTATGGTCTGGCTACTAATTATTTTTTTTCTCCCCTTAGTCGGTATTATTGCTTACATCGCTTTTGGCGAACTCTATCTTGGTCGGCGACGAGCAGAACGCGCCCGCAGTATGTGGCCCGCTACCGCTCAATGGCTTCAAGACTTAACAGCATATCAACATATCTTCACCAGCCATACCAGTGACGTAGCACGTAGCTTATTTCAACTGTGCGAAAATCGCCAAGGCATTCCAGGTGTCAAAGGTAATCAACTCCAACTACTAACCTGTTCACAAGATGTAATGACTGCTTTAGTCCGTGATATTCATCTTGCCCATCATACGATTGAAATGGTTTTCTATATTTGGCAGCCCGGTGGTAATAGCGATCTTGTCGCTAATGCACTTATTTCAGCGGCACGGCGGGGCGTAACCTGTCGGTTATTACTAGATTGTGCGGGCAGTCGACAATTTTTCAAAAGTGCTTGGCCTGAGCGAATGCGCCATGCAGGAATTGAAGTAGTACAGGCGCTACCCGTCAATATTTTCCGCTTTTTTTTACGCCGTTTAGACCTGCGTCAACACAGAAAAATTGTCCTGATTGATAACGCCATTGCTTATACCGGTAGTATGAATATGGTCGATCCACGCTTCTTTAAACAAGATGCAGGCGTTGGCCAGTGGGTCGATTTGATGGCTCGAATGGAGGGTCCTGTTGCAACCACATTAGGTATTGTCTATTCGTGTGATTGGGAAATTGAAACCGGCCAAAGGGTTCTTCCTCCTCTTCCTGAACGCGTCAGTATGCCCTTTGAACAAGCGTCGGGTCACACTATTCATGTCATCGCTTCAGGGCCTGGTTTTCCCGAAGATCTCATCCATCAAGCGCTATTAACTGCGATTTATGCTGCACGTAAGAGCTTGATCATGACGACCCCCTATTTCGTTCCAAGCGATGATCTTTTGCATGCCATTTGTACTGCTGCACTGCGTGGCGTTGAAGTCAGCTTAATCGTTCCCAAAAAGAATGACTCGATGCTAGTTGGCTGGGCAAGTCGCGCATTTTTTGCAGAATTACTTGAGGCAGGGGTCAATATTTATCTATTTGAAGATGACTTATTACATACAAAAAGTGTATTGATTGATGGCGAACTCAGTCTAGTGGGGACCGTCAATTTAGATATGCGAAGTTTGTGGTTAAATTTTGAAATTACCCTCGCGATTGATGATGCTGACTTCGGTAATGACTTAGATTGTGTACAGCGCGATTATATTGCCCGGTCAACCCTGATGACTCAAGAATCTTGGCTCCATCGCCCCTATTGGAAACGAATTATCGAACGATTGTTTTACTTCTTAAGTCCATTATTGTAAAACAGCGTTTTACTGTACTGAAAACTGAAAATAACTAGGTTACTTATGGATTTAAACAACCGCCTTACCGAAGATGAAACCCTCGAACAAGCCTATGATATTTTCTTGGAGCTAGCGCCTGATAATTTAGATCCGGCTGATACCATTCTGTTCAATCTACAGTTTGAATCTCGGGGTGGCGCTGAGCTTTATGACCCTTCTGCTGATTGGGAAGAACATGTCGATTTTGATTTAAACCCTGACTTCTTTGCAGAGGTGGTTATTGGCTTAGGTGAAGACGAAGATTCACCCATCACCGATGTTTTTGCCCGAATCTTACTTTGTAGAGAAAAAGACCATAAACTTTGCCATATCTTATGGCGAGAATAGGTCTTTATTAATTGTCTTTAACGCCCTAGCACAGTACTAGGGCGTTAACGTTTAGAGCGGATCGATTTTTAAACAAGACACCGCGTGACGAAAACTCCCTTCCAGTACCGGTCGTGTCTGAGCACATTCCGCGACAGCCTGCGGACAACGTGTACGGAATACACACCCTGTTGGCGGGTTAATCGGCGAAGGAAGGTCACCTTCAAGCAGTTGTATTTCCTTTACCCTCTCCTTGTCGGGATCAGGAATGGGTACTGCCGACATAAGTGCTTGAGTATAAGGATGTAAAGGTTGATGGTACACATGATCATACGTTCCTAATTCTACCGCATGACCTAAATACATCACCAAAACACGATCAGAAATATGCTTTACTACCGCTAAATCATGCGCGATAAAAATTAATGACAGCCCCATTTCACGCTGTAATTTTTGCAGTAAATTGACGACCTGTGCCTGAATTGATACATCCAATGCAGAGACAGGTTCATCACAAATCACTAATTTTGGTTCTAAGATTAGCGCGCGAGCTATCCCAATACGCTGGCACTGTCCACCGGAAAACTCATGAGGATAGCGGTTGATCAAGTTAGGAAGCAAACCGACCTTCATCATCATCGCGCGGACTTTCTCACTGATTTCCTGCTTCGTCATTTTGGGATAATAGGTTCTTAATGGTTCGGCAATAATATCACCCACCGTCATCCGAGGATTGAGTGAAGCAAGTGGATCCTGGAAAATCATCTGGATATCACTACGAGCTTCCCGCCAAGCCTTTTCATCCTGCCCTAGTAAGTCCCGCCCTAACCACGTGACACGGCCACTTTTCGCTTTTACCAATCCGATAATGGCACGAGCAAGGGTGGATTTACCACACCCAGACTCCCCAACAACACCTAGGGTCTCACCTTCATATAAACGTAAGCTGACACCATCAACCGCCTTAAGGCTTTTATTTGGCTGCCAGAACCACTGCTTACTCTCTTTAACATCGAAATGAACACGTAAATCAGTAAGTTCTAATAGAACTTTCCTGTCTTGTGGCGCGATATCGTTCATCGTGCAACCTCCAGAGGGTGATGACAAGCGCGTAAGCGTCCTGCTGCAAAGGCTTCAAGTCGCGGAGCATGTTGGCAGAGCTCTGTCGCAAAAGCGCAGCGCGGCTGGAAGGGACACCCCTTAGGCAGGCGCAATAAATTAGGTGGATTACCGGGAATGGTCAGTAAAGCATCATTATCACTATCAAGCCGCGGTACTGCGTTGAGTAAACCTTGTGTGTATGGGTGGACAGGCTGATAGAAAATATCGCGGGCGCTACCATATTCCATCGTCCGACCGGCATACATCACTAACACTTTATCGCAGATCCCGGCAACCACTCCGAGATCATGCGTAATCATGATGATTGAGGTATTAAAGTCATGCTTAAGCTCATTTAGTAGCGTCATGATTTGTGCTTGTACTGTCACATCCAACGCGGTAGTCGGTTCGTCGGCTATTAATAACTTTGGACGGCACAATAAGGCTATTGCAATCATTACGCGCTGACGCATACCGCCTGAAAATTCATGCGGGTACATCGCCATACGCTTTTGAGCCTCCGGCATTTTTACCGCATCAAGCATCTGTAAAGACTGATGGTAGGCGTCTTTTTTACTCAATCCTTTATGAAGACGTAATACTTCAATGAGTTGATCACCCACTTTCATATAAGGATTGAGTGAAGTCATTGGGTCTTGAAAGATCATTGCCACTTCTTCAGCCCGTAATTTATTTAATTGTGCCTCAGGGAGATTGAGAATTTCCTGCCCATTAAATCGTGCTGAGCCGCTGATGCGCCCATTTTTAGCCAATAACCCCATTAGCGCGAAGGCTGTTTGCGATTTTCCAGAACCTGACTCACCAACAATTCCCAATGTTTCACCGGGTTTGAGTGAAAAATTGAGATCATTGACGGCCGTCACATCACCATCATGTGTACTAAACGTGACACGTAAATCGTTAACATCAAGCAATAGTGGATGCTGAGTAGATGAAGTCATTATCGCTCCTAGCGGTCTTTAGGATCGAGCGCATCGCGTAAGCCATCGCCGATAAAGTTAAAACAAAATAAAGTCACCACCAAAAATCCCGCAGGAAAAAGGAGTAACCACGGAGAAACTTCCATGGAGTTTGCGCCATCACTCAATAACGCTCCCCAACTACTCAGCGGCTCTTGCGTTCCAAGACCAAGAAAGCTTAAGAAAGATTCAAACAAGATCATTGTGGGAACAAGCAATGAAGCATAAACAACGACAACACCGAGGACATTGGGGACAATGTGTCGTACTACAATTTTGATCGTAGAAACTCCGCCCACTTGAGCGGCTTCAATAAACTCTTTACGTTTGAGTCCAAGCGTTTGTCCACGCACGATCCGCGCCATGTCCAGCCATGACACCATCCCTATTGCGACGAATATTAATAAAATATTACGACCAAAAAAGGTAACCAGTAAAATGACGAAAAACATAAACGGAAAAGAGTTAAGAATTTCTAAAGTTCTCATCATTATCGCATCGACTTTACCACCTAAATAGCCTGCTAATGACCCATATAAAGTGCCGACGATTACCGCAATAATAGCCGAAGCCACCCCAACCATTAATGAAATTCTGCCACCTATCGCAACACGAACTAATAAATCACGTCCTGAAGAGTCCGTACCAAAAAAGTGTTTGGTAGCAAAATCAGGCGCGGCTGACATCATCGACCAGTCGGTATCATCATAAGCAAACGAAGATAATAACGGTGCAAAAATGACAAACACTACGATCAGTAATAGAACGACTAGACTCAACAATGCTGCACGATTATGAATAAAACGGCGACGAGCATCCTGCCATAGACTGCGCCCTTCTATTTCCAGCTGTTCGGTGAATGCTTCAACCGCCTGGCTATTTTTTTTACTTGCTAACATGCAAAACTCCGGCTTAATAGCGAATTTTAGGATCAATGACGGCATAAAGCACATCAACAATCGCATTGAACACAATCGTTAATACACCGACTAAAATAGTCAGGCTCATGACCAGCGAATAATCTCGGTTCAACGCACCATTAACAAATAGCTGCCCAATACCGGGTAATCCAAATATGGATTCAATGACCATTGACCCAGTAATAATTCCAACAAATGCAGGACCCATGTAGGAAATAACCGGTAATAATGCAGGACGTAATGCATGACGTAATACGATACGTGAGACAGGAAGTCCTTTGGCACGTGCCGTGCGAATATAATTAGAGTGCATGACCTCTATCATTGAACCGCGCATAATGCGTGCAATACTCGCAATATAAGTTAGCGAAAGCGCCAACATGGGGAGTAAAACGTATTGCCATTGGCCACCATTCCAGCCTCCCCCCGGTAGCCATTTTAATAAAATGGCAAATAACATGACCAGTAGAGGTGCAACCACAAAACTGGGAATAACGACTCCGGTCATAGCAATTCCCATTACGGTATAATCAATCCAACTGTTTTGTTTTAAGGCCGCAATAATTCCGGCAATAACCCCCACGACCAGCGCAAAAATAAAGGCAATAAGGCCAAGTTTTGCAGATACCGGGAATGCTTGGCCGACTAGGTAATTCACCGAAAAATCTTTATATTTAAACGATGGCCCAAAATCGCCATGCGCTAACTGCACCAGATAATCAAAATACTGCTGACCTATCGGTTCATTCAGATGATACTTCGCTTCGATATTGGCCATGATTTCTGGCGATAAGCTTCTCTCACTGGTAAAAGGGCTACCGGGTGCGAGACGCATCATGAAAAAGGAGATTGTGATCAGAATAAAAAGAGTCGGAATAGCTTCTAAGCATCGACGTAGAATAAATTTAAACATTGCTTCACCTATCAGGCAGTGTAAGAACGATTTATACCGACGCTTTCGCGCCGGCACCGCCTGTAAAATTAGTGCTTAATAATATAAAGATTTTTATCGTAAACGTTATCGAGAGGATCTTTACCGGTATAGCCACCCACGTAAGGTTTCACTAAACGGGTATTGGCATAATAGAAAACGGGAATATCCGCAGATTGTTGATCCAGTATTTGTTCTGCTTGACGATAATCAGCGCTCCGGCTGGCTTCATCATTGGCTTTAACACTGTCTGCTATCACCTTATCAAACTCAGCATTTTTAAAGAATGATGTGTTGTTTGAGCTATTGGATAACATCGCATCGAGGAAAGAGCTCGGTTCATTATAATCGGCACACCATCCAGCCCGTGCAATATCAAAACTCCCTTGATGGCGAGAATCGATATAGGTCTTCCACTCTTCATTAACAAGAGTCACATTCACACCAATATTCTTTTTCCAGATTGCGGCAGCAGCAATCGCCAATTTCTTATGCAAATCAGAGGTATTATAAAGCAATGAGAACTGTAAAGGATGATTAGGGCCATATCCCGCTTCTTGCAGAAGTTTTTTCGCCTCTTCATTGCGTTTCTCTTGGCTCCAAGTAAACCATTCTGGTTTGGCGATATCGACTCCATCTGTGGCTGGATTAGTGTAGCTGTAGGCCGGTTTTTGCCCTTGCGCCAATACCTTATCAACAATGAGATCACGATCTAAGCCTAATTTAAGTGCTGTTCTCACTCGCACATCATTGAAGGGGGCTTTTTGATTATTAATTTCGTAGTAATAGGTACAAAGATAAGGATCGACATGTAATTCTTTTGGATTATTTTTTTGTAATTTCTTAAATAATTCAATAGGTAAATTATTATACGTCATATCACTACCGTTATCAGAGAAGTATCGATTGACATCATTGACTTCTGACGAGATAGGTAAAAAGGTCACCTTATTGATAACGGTATGTGCGTTATCCCAATAATTCTTGTTACGTACCACTACAATACTTTCGTTAACAGTGTGACTGGCTAAGGTATAAGCGCCATTACCCACCCAATGTGTAGGAGATGTCCATTGGTCCCCATAAGCTTTAATCGCGGGTGCATAGACCGGGGACATAGCGGGATAAATGGTCAACTTATAAAAATAAGGAGTCGCATCAGAAAGAGTGACTTGCAGTGTTTGTGCATCAAGCGCCTTCACCCCAAGTTTATCCGTTGAGAGTTTACCGGCGATAATAGCGTCGATATTCTCAACATGACCATATTGTAAGAAGCTAGCGTAAGGAGAGGCTGTTTTAGGATCAGCTAAACGTTGCCAGCTATAAACAAAATCTTGTGCAGTGACGGGTTGACCGTTCGACCACTTCGCATCTTTGCGTAAATGAAATGTCCATATTTTATTGTCTTTCTGTTCCCAACTTTCTGCTACGCCCGGAACGATATGCCCCTCAGGATCAGAGATAGCCAAGCCTTCAAAAAGGTCATGACTGACATTACTTTCCGGTACCCCTTCAATTTTATGCGGATCTAAAGATTGGACTTCCCCGCCATTCCCTTTGACCAAGCTCTGATTATCAGCCAGCTGAACACCGGCTGGAACTTGGGCTGCCCCTGAAAATTCACTCACCGCTAGAGCGAGAAATACTGATGTGGCGATTACTTTTTTAGGAAAATTCATTTTATGACTCCACACGCTATTATTTATTGTTATAGGGTTGTCCCCGGTATTGATTCCTGTCTATCCTGCTTCCAATACATCATCATTACAAATAACTGACAAATTCTTACTCGATAAACAGCTAATTGTTTAGCCTATGTTGTACTCAATGTGACATATCTCACTGTTAAATAGCTCATCGTTCACCATTAACACTTTTTACATAAAAGCATCGACTAGACGATAGGATATTTACCCTATAAACATCTGTAAGCAATATATGTGCCAAAGATTTTTTCACTGAGAGTTATTAAATATGAATAGTCAGCTGATGAAAAGATATTTAAATAAGAATGAATGATTATGGGCAGAAAAGCATAACGAATATTAATAATTAAAATGGCAGGATTAGTAAAATGAATCAGTGAACCAAAGTGACGCCCTTATTTGGGGCATTGCACCAAATAAGGGCGTCACACCAATCAGACACTGCGACCGAATATCGCGTGTTGGCACCCTTGTTCAATGGCTTGCCAGTAATGCTTACGGCATACAGAGATATAGGTTTCATTGCCACCAATAACGACTTGCGCTCCGTCATGAAAAGGTTGCCCCTGCGCATCTAACCGCAACACCATATTGGCTTTTCGTCCGCAATGACAAACTGTTTTCAATTCCACCAGCTTATCCGCCCAAGCCAGTAGATAGGTACTTCCTTCAAATAACTCGCCGCGAAAATCGGTGCGTAAGCCATAGCAAAGCACGGGAATATCCAAATGATCCGTCACATAAGTCAGTTGTTTTACCTGTTCGCGTGTCAGAAATTGCGATTCGTCCAGTAAAATACAGTCTAAGGGCTGGGCGATATGGGCAATATCAATCTCATTGAGCAAGTCCGTATTTTTATTAAACAGCGCAGCACTACTCGATAACCCAATACGAGAAGCAACCCGGCCTTTCCCATAACGGTCATCAATCTCAGCAGTAAAAATCAACGTATGCATTCCTCTTTCCTGATAGTTGTAAGAGGACTGTAGTAAAGAGGTCGATTTACCTGCATTCATCGCCGAATAGTAAAAATAGAGCTGCGCCACTGGATATACTCATCAAAGAAGGAAATTCCGATGATACCATAGAGAATAGTGGGAGGTGTGAGAGAAATAGAAAGACAAATAAATGCGGTTTTTAGCCTGAATCCATTGCAAAAGATTAAGTTTAGATAATACTATAAAAATTACTAATTAAATTTCCAAATGAGAATTTTTTATGAGTAATCAACTACTCACTCTGACCAGCCTCCGTCATCTGCGTGCTGAAGCGCGCAATTTTTCAGTCGAAACCCTCAATGACATTTTAGATAAATTCACGGCAATTGTTGAAGAGCATCGTGAAGAATCAGTCAGTGAGGGGGCTCAGGCCGCGGAACATGCTAAAAAACTCGATAAAATTCGAGAAATGATGTTATCCGAAGGTGTGGATATTAGTGAACTAATGGCTGAGGGCCCTGAGGTAGATGCTAAAAAGAATCCACGCCGTAAGCGACCAGCAAAATACCAATATACTGATCAGTCAGGTCATATTCAGACATGGACCGGCCAAGGGCGTACGCCAGTGGTGATTCAGCGTGCTTTATCACAAGGAGATACGTTGGAGAGTTTTTTAATTACAGATTAAAAAAACCGCCAACAATGTGGCGGTCTCTAGATACTTATTTAACGTTATTCGCTAACCAAGCTTTGAAGTCTTCACCAAGTACAGGGTGACGAATGCCATATTCAACAAATGCCTGCATATAGCCAAGCTTGTTCCCGCAGTCATGACTCACACCTTTCAGATGATAGGCTTCAACAGTCTCTTTTTCCATCATCATCGCGATAGAATCAGTCAATTGAATCTCACCACCAGCACCAGCAGGAGTCTTAGCAAGTAATGGCCAAATGTCTGCAGAGAGGACATAACGTCCCACAACCGCAAGGTTAGACGGCGATTCAGATGCCTTAGGTTTCTCGACAACACCCACCATTGGTGCACTATCACCCGGTTGTAATGTCGCACCTTGGCAATCTACGACACCATAAGCCGTCACGTCTTCAACCGGTTCAACCATGATTTGGCTATGACCTGTTGCTTCAAAGCGAGATAACATTTCTGCTAAGTTATCTTTCTGCGGATTAGATTCGTACTCGTCAATAATAACGTCAGGGAGGATAACCGCAAAAGGCTCATCGCCTACCACTGGATGTGCACACATCACTGCGTGACCTAACCCTTTCGCTTCACCTTGACGAACTTGCATGATGGTCACGTGAGGCGGACAAATGCTCTGTACTTCGTCTAAAAGTTGACGCTTAACACGTTTCTCCAGCATCGCTTCCAGTTCAAAGCTGGTATCAAAGTGGTTTTCAATCGAATTTTTAGATGAATGAGTCACTAACACAATTTCATTAATGCCCGCTGCAATACACTCGTTAACCACATATTGAATCAGTGGCTTATCGACCAAAGGCAACATCTCTTTGGGGATAGCTTTGGTTGCAGGTAGCATCCGTGTCCCTAAACCGGCAACAGGAATTACAGCTTTTCTAATTTTAGAAACGTGAGCAGACATCAAAAAAACCTCATTAATTTGGCGTTTAGCCAAGATATCCTTTGAAGAAATCAGATACTAGCATAACTTATATTAAGAAATATCCAGAAAAATAAAAATACTTTAGCGAATCAACACTATTCCTTGGCACTAAACATTAATGAAATCGTAGCCATAGTTTTCTTGGCCCATTCCACACTTCACATTCACCGCTGTTTAACACCAAACGTTGTTCTTCGCTAATATCATGGTAATAACGTCCTAATGCATTATCTTTATTTATCAGAGTATGCTGTTGTCCATGATGAATAACGCATGATAATCCGTTGTTGACGATTAAAAGATGCTCACGAAGACGATTATAGTAACCAATAACTAGAGGGTACTCCGCTTGTAATCCAGATTTTTTTAGTAACTGTTGAATATCATGAAGAACTGAATTCAAGGCGGGGAGCTTATCAGGCTGTGCAGCAATCTGCTGCTTAAGTAAATCATTAAAAAATGCACGAAGTAGCAAGGCGGCGACGGCACCGTATTCTCCTACCCACTCCGCATCAAAAATATAAAACCCAAATTCATGCTCAGATAACTCTGCGATATCAATAATTAAACCATTATTCTCGCTGGTATTGAGTTGTCGATAACCAACGTGGCAACCAGCGACTTTCAAATGTGCTGGGGGTTGTAGATTTCTGAGTAGTGCGAATGACTCTTCGGGATAAGTCATAAGATGATTCCATTCTTCTTGTAACTTATCGCTTTCATCAACACTAGAAGTAAACATATCTGGATAAACCGCCTCAAGAATGAGCGCTTTTAATGCACTAACATCGGTGAGTGGTTTTAAGATGACATCATAAACGCCTGCCCTCATGACTGCAGCAATGAGATTCACATCGTGTGTATCGGTTAGCGCGATAATCGGCGTTTGGATCGTTAATTCGTGTAATTGCCTAATAAGGGGAACGGCTGGAATATCTAATAGGTTAAGACCGCATATGATCAGAGTGACCTCATGTTGATCAACGAGATCTAGACCCTCTTCCCCACTGTTTGTTTGAATAACCTTTGCACCAGCATAGCCTAAGAACTCTGCCAGTACAGCATCACAGAGAGGGTCATCGTCAATGATGACTACAACCTTATCAGCTAAAAAATTTTCCACGCTTATCTACCTGTACTTTCATTTATACTACAGACTCCCTTTATTCTTCGTCGTGAGAGGAATGAAGGCAGCTTTAAAAAAATTGTAACTAGTATAGCTGAACTTTCTTGGCGCGTTAGTCAATGATAGCGAAATAAGAATGATTACTATGCGCCAACGTACTTTTTGAGGAAATATTGTGCACTTAATGCCGTGTCCCTGTGGAAGCCTTGAGCCTTTTGAACAATGTTGCCACCCTTTTTTAAAAGGAGAGCGTCATGCTTCAACCGCCGAACAATTGATGCGCTCACGCTACACTGCCTATTCGCAGTCGAACGTTCGCTATATCGTGAATACTTGGCACTCAACAACTCGCCCTGAAAATCTCGCGGCATTGCTCGAGCAAGACAGTGATTCAACACAGTGGCTGGGATTATCAGTTAATAGCAGCCATCAAGGCAAAGGCGCAGATGAAGCCTATGTGACTTTTTTTGCCCGCTATATCACTGGGCAACAACGTGCTTGGATTTATGAAACCTCACGCTTTATCCGTGAAAATAATCACTGGTATTATATTGACGGGGTTCATAAAATACCGGGGCGTAATGATACTTGCCCTTGTGGCTCACAAAAAAAATTCAAAAAATGCTGTGCGAATTAACGTCGAGTTATAGCACTTGCACTACGATGCAACACAGGATCAGCCTTAATGTTAGCAAAAAACATCGAACGAAAAATACTGCGTACTATCTGTCCAGATGCGAAAGGACTGATCGCAAAGATCACGAATATTTGTTACAAGCATGAATTAAATATCGTTCAAAATAACGAATTTGTTGATCACCGCACTGGCCGCTTCTTTATGCGTACAGAACTGGAAGGGATCTTTAATGACGCTACCCTGTTAGCCGACCTTGATGGCGCATTACCCAGCGGATCATTGCGTGAACTTCATGCTGCTGGACGCCGCCGCATTGTGATTATGGTGACACGTGAAGCACATTGCCTCGGTGATCTGCTTATGAAAAGTGCTTTTGGAGGGCTAGACGTTGAGATTGCGGCCGTAATTGGTAATCACAATACATTACAGTCACTGGTTGAACGCTTTGATATTCCTTTTATTCATGTTAGCCATGACGGACTCACCCGCGAAGCCCACGATACACAAATGGCCGACTGTATTGATCAGTATCAGCCGGATTATGTGGTATTAGCCAAATATATGCGTGTCTTAACCCCTGGGTTTGTTAAGCGATTCCCTAATCAAATTATCAATATTCACCATTCATTCCTACCCGCCTTTATCGGTGCACGTCCTTATCATCAAGCCTATGAACGTGGCGTGAAACTGATCGGTGCAACGGCCCACTACGTAAATGATAATTTAGATGAAGGGCCCATCATCATGCAAGATGTGATAAACATCGATCATAGCTACAGTGCAGAAGAGATGATTCGCGCGGGGAGAGATGTGGAGAAAAACGTGTTAAGTCGCGCCGTAGACAAAGTCCTTGCTCAACGTGTGTTTGTGTATGGAAATCGTACAATTATACTTTAGTTTCCATACACTGATTATAATTAAAACACTATTCGCACAAAAACATAGCAAACGATTGAAAATAAATGATTATCGCTTTACTCATTAACTCAGTTTGCTATTATCCGGCCACACTTTAACAGGTGTGGCTTAATCGTTAGGTGGGGTTCCCGAGCGGCCAAAGGGAGCAGACTGTAAATCTGCCGTCACAGACTTCGAAGGTTCGAATCCTTCTCCCACCACCATCTCAATTGATTCTTCTCTCATCCATGACATTCCTCTCAGATATCGTTACCATAATGAAAACTGAATGAATTAGGATGTCGACGTGAAATTTGTCTCTTTCAATATTAATGGCCTTCGTGCCCGCCCCCACCAACTTGCTGCCTTGGTAGAAAAACATCAACCTGATGTGATTGGTTTACAAGAAACAAAAGTCCACGATGATATGTTTCCTAAAGCAGACGTTGAAGCGTTGGGATATCACGTCTTTTATCATGGTCAAAAAGGCCATTACGGTGTGGCATTGATGACAAAAGTGCTTCCGACGAAGGTGCAAAAAGGCTTTATCAACGATGATGAAGATGCCCAACGGCGCATTATTATGGCTGATATTCCAACACCTTCAGGTGAAACCATAACTGTCATTAATGGCTACTTTCCTCAAGGGGAGAGTCGTGATCATCCCACTAAATTTCCTGCAAAACAGAAATTCTATGCTGATCTGAATGAGCACCTTATGACACAGCTCACCCCTGAACAGGCTGTATTAGTGATGGGGGATGTGAATATCAGTGTCACGGATAATGATATTGGTATTGGTGAGGTCAATCGCAAACGATGGTTAAAAACAGGGAAATGCTCATTTTTACCAGAAGAGCGTGAATGGATGAAAACGTTAATGCAGTGGGGCCTTACCGATACTTGGCGCAGAATTAACCCCACCGTCAATGACCAATTTTCTTGGTTTGATTATCGCTCAAAGGGTTTTGAAGATAATCGCGGGCTGCGTATTGATTTGCTCCTTGCCAGTCAGTCACTCGATGCCCGTCTTACCGCCAGCGGTATTGATTACTCGCTACGTGGAATGGAAAAACCCTCTGACCATGCTCCAGTTTGGTCCGAGTTCGATCTTTAACCCTTTTTAGCAACCCGCTTTTTATAAGCGGGTTTTGGTGGCGATTGCTTCGCCAGTTCTCGTAGAATGCGGGTGGGCGGTGCTTGCCGCGCATCACCGATCAGCTGATGCAGCGTTTGCTCTAGAGGCTGCATAAAATCCTGATACCGGTATTGTTTTTCGCTAATACGCGTTAATCGTGATTCCCAATGTGCCGTCATATCTGGAGCAGCAGAAGGCTGCGGTAAAGCATGAATAAGCCCGCGGCCGACAATAGTTGAATGGATGTAACGGCCCTTCTTTTCTAAAAAGCCACGCTTGAAGAGCAATTCAATGATGCCAGCACGTGTCGCTTCAGTACCTAAACCATCCGTGTCACGTAATACTTTTTTAAGGGCTTTATCTTGCACAAATCGAGCGATGCCAGTCATCGCCGAGAGTAATGTCGCATCGGTAAAGTGACGAGGTGGTTGAGTCTTTTTCGCTAAGACTTCTCCCCCTTCGCACAAAAGCTGATCACCTTTCGCAACAACTGGCAGTACAGCCCCCTCATTTTCTTCATCACGTTCTTTGGCACCGAGTAAAGCTCGCCAACCTGCACCTGAGAGAAAGCGTGCTTTCGCCACAAATTTCCCGCCTGCGATATCCAGCTCAATCACACATTTACGGTATTGGGCATCTTCAGCAAATTGCATCAAATATTGCCGAGCAATCAAGCCATAGATATTACGTTCCTGCTCCGTTAACGTCACATTAGCGCGTTTAGCGGTAGGAATAATCGCATGGTGGGCATCGACCTTCTTATCATCCCAACAACGATTGCGTCGATTAACATCAAGTTCAGCGGGTAAAGATTGATACTCGGGTAAGTGAGTTTGCAGTGCATCGATAACAGCGTGTCGTCCTGCAAAATGCTCGCTCGGTAAGTAACGACTGTCAGACCGAGGATAGGTAATTAATTTGTGTGTTTCATAGAGCTTCTGACAAATATCAAGAACCTGCTGGGCACCTAGCATAAAACGGCGCGCCGCTTCAATCTGAAGGCTAGATAACGAAAATGGTAGAGGCGCACTTTCATTCTCTGTTTTATTCTGGTAATCAATAACGTGAGCCGGTTGTTGAGTAATACGCGCGACAACATGATCCGCAAGACGTTGATTGACTAACCTGCCCTCCTCGTCTTGCCACCCTTCACAGGCTTCACTGGGTACCCAGGTAGCCGTGAACCGTTGTGTATCAGCAAGAACAAAGGCTTTTACCTCGAAAAAATCCTTTGCGACAAAGTTTTCAATTTCTTCATCACGACGCACCACTAGTCCTAACACGGGCGTTTGCACTCGACCGACCGATAGGACCCCCTCAAAGCCAGCTTGCCGACCAAATAAAGTATAAGCACGTGTCATATTGATACCATACAACCAATCGGCACGCGCTCTGGCCAGTGCTGAGATACAGAGTGGCGCAAATTCACTGTTATTACGCAACTGAGCGATGGCACGTGTCACCGCTTGTGGATTCAAATCGTTGATCAGGCAACGCTGTACCTGCTGGCGCTTTTCGGTGGGTAGGTTTAAGTAGTCGATCACTTCATCGACTAGTAACTGTCCTTCGCGATCAGGGTCACCCGCATGAACCACAACAGTTGCCTCGGTTAACAATTTACCAATTGTAGCGAGTTGTTTTTTAACATCGCTACGTGGCGTTAGTTGCCATTTTTCTGGAATGATCGGTAAATCGGCCAGTGTCCATCGCGCATAGCGCGGATCATACTGATCGGGCTGCGCCTGTTCCAATAGATGCCCCACACACCACGTCACGATGTCTTGCTGACCACATTGTATAAAACCGTCTCCACGACGGTGCGGTTTGGGAAGAACATCGGCGATGGCACGGGCTAGACTGGGTTTTTCCGCAATAAACACTCGCATAAAAAAAAAGAATTCCTAAATTTCAGTAAATAAAGCGGAACAATCCATTAGGGATTTCCTAATATTCTTACCGAGGCAATAAAGTCAGCTTAAAAATAGCGGGTATAAGGCGCCAAATGGATGGGCTGTACCGGAGATACTGCAGTAAATTGTGGGGTACCAAGATAAAGAAAGCCGACAATTTTATCATCGGAACGACAATCGAAAGTCTTGCGTACCATTGGATGATCAGTCCACGCACCTGAACGCCAAATCCCATTAAATCCTTGCGCTTGGGCAGCCATTTGCATAGCCATTACGGCGCACCCTGCACTCACCACTTGTTCCCACTCTGGGACTTTATGGTTCACTTGGCAACGAGCGATCACAGTAATAATTAGTGGGGCGCGATACGGTGCTTTCGTTGCCTTTTCAATAGCTTTATCGTCCAGTTGATCCGCTATCGCAGCTTGGCGCAATACTTCACTGAAGCGGTCTAATCCTTCACCCGTTATTAACGAAAACGACCAGGGTTTCAATGCACCGTGATCGGGCGCACGTGCGCCAGCTTGAAGTATGTTCTCTAGCACGTCACCTTGCGGTGCTGGCTCGGTCAATCGAGACACTGAACGGCGCTGTAATAGTAACTCTAATGCGTCCATAATACTCCCCTCTAACGGTGGTGGTTTAGTGAAGTCTGACATAACAACAGGCTTTGTAACAGTATTTGATGATTAACTGCTGACTTTTCATCCTTGTCTATTTAGGATAGGCGACAAGTCTTTCTTTGGACCATCTAACTATTAGATTTTATTAAATAATGGAGAGTTTATGCGCACTGCGTGGCGAATAATAGTCAGAGTTATCAGTAGTCTCTGGCGTGTCATCAATTTTGTGAGAGAGTGTATTCTTAATCTTTTCTTACTTGTCATCATTTTAGTCGGTATTGCCGTATGGGGATTAGTCTCTCACGACACGACAACACCGCGCACATTGAATACGTCCCAAGCGTTAGTCCTTAATCTTGATGGCATTATTGTCGAACAGCCTTCTCAAGATAAGAAAATCAGCAAGTTGATTGGGCAAGAGTTTCTTGGTAGTAACAGTAAACTTCGTCAAGAAAATCCTCTTTTCGACTTAGTTAAAGCCATCCGCCAAGCTAAAGAAGATAAATCGATTACCGGCATCGTGTTAGATCTGCATAATTTTGCAGGTGGAGATCAACCTTCTCTCAATTATATTGGTCAAGCTCTGCAAGAATTTAAATCCTCTGGTAAACCCATCTACGCTTATGGGGATAATTATTCACAAGCACAATATTACCTTGCCAGTTATGCCGACCATCTTTACCTCTCGCCACTCGGCGCTGTAGACCTACACGGTATGGCAACCAATAATCTCTACTTTAAAACCTTATTAGATAATCTCAAAGTTTCATCGCATATTTTTCGAGTGGGTACGTATAAATCAGCAGTTGAACCATTCTTACGCGATGATATGTCGCCCGCTGCGCGCGATGCTGATACACGCTGGATTACCCAACTGTGGCAAGGCTATTTAACAACCGTTTCCGCTAACCGTAAAATTACCCCTCAACAGCTCTTCCCCGGTGCTGAGGCGATCATTGCGGCCTTACAAGCAAATGGGGGGAATAGCGCGCAATATGCAGTAGATGCTCATCTCGTTGATGGATTGAAAACGCACGCAGATGTTGAGCAACTGCTTACTGATAAATTCGGGTGGGACAACCAACAGAAATCCTTTAAGCAAATCAGTATTTATGATTATACCAGCCCCTCAAAAGCGTTAGATGATAAACCGAACATCGCAGTGATCGTCGCAAATGGTGCGATTATGGATGGACCGGCTAGTGATGGAAATGTTGGCGGGGAAACCACCGCACAACAAATTAGAGAAGCCCGTCTCGATCCAGAAATTAAAGCAATCATACTGCGTGTAAATAGCCCAGGAGGAAGTGTTACTGCCTCGGAACAGATTCGCGAAGAACTGATGGCCGTTAAAAAAGCAGGAAAACCTATAGTAGTGTCAATGGGTGGGCTTGCCGCCTCTGGCGGTTACTGGATCTCAACACCGGCTGACTTTATCATTGCGAGCCCTACGACGCTGACTGGCTCTATCGGTATTTTTGGCGTCATCAATACGGTTGAGAACACCTTAGGGACTATTGGCGTTCATACTGATGGGGTATCGACCTCTCCATTAGCCGATATATCAATGACTAAAGCACTCCCAGAATCCGTGACACAGATGATGCAACTAACGATCGACAACGGCTATCACAACTTTGTAAATCTGGTCGCACAATCTCGCCATATGACGCCAGAGCAAGTGAACGCAATTGCTCAAGGACATGTATGGACAGGTGAAGATGCGAAACAAAATGGCCTAGTCGATGCACTGGGTAATTTTGATGATGCCGTCAATAAGGCTCAATCCCTAGCCCATTTACAGAAAGCCTCTTTAAAATGGATACAAGAAGATCCAACGTGGGTCGATGCTTTACTTTCACAGATGCAAGTCAGCGCGGCCGCGCGTTTACCCGATCAAATTAAAGCATGGCTACCAGCCCCGTTAGCTGAAGTTATGACGAAAGTTCAGCAACAACCAGGTCTTTTGAATCAACAAACCGATCCGCAAAACCGTTATGCATGGTGCATTAATTGTGGGGTCATTAACTAACCTTCACAGCCCGATATTCGTCGGGCTGTATTTCTTTGCCTGAAGTTTCTATACTCCAGCACTCATTTTGATTTATTACCGCTATCTGGTGTTAGCTATGCAGAAAAAAAATATTTATGTCGCCTACACAGGCGGAACTATTGGTATGCAACGTTCCGCACACGGGTATATTCCTGTGTCTGGACACTTACAGCACCAACTAGAGCTGATGCCTGAGTTTCATCGTCATGAAATGCCTGCTTTTAAAATTCATGAATATACCCCACTGATGGACTCTTCTGATATGACACCAGAAGATTGGCAAGTGATCGCGAATGATATCCGCGATCACTACCATGAATATGATGGTTTTGTCATTTTGCATGGTACTGACACGATGGCTTTTACTGCCTCAGCACTCTCTTTCATGCTTGAGAACTTAGGTAAGCCGGTTATTGTGACAGGGTCACAAATTCCTTTAGCCGAACTGCGTTCAGACGGGCAGCAAAACTTACTCAATGCACTCTATGTCGCCGCAAATTTTCCGATTAACGAAGTAGGACTGTTCTTTAATAACACCTTATTTCGGGGCAATCGTACGACAAAAGCCCATGCTGATGGCTTTAATGCTTTCGCATCGCCCAATCTCTCGCCCTTACTCGAGGCGGGAATTCACATTAAAAAACTCAATACCCCGCCGGCGCCGGTTCAACAAGGTTCATTAATTGTTCATCCCATTACCCCTCAACCCATTGGGGTCGTCACTATCTATCCAGGGATCTCGCCTGATGTCGTCAGTAACTTTCTACGCCAACCGGTTAAAGCGCTAATTTTACGCTCTTATGGTGTGGGTAATGCCCCGCAGTCTCAGGCATTTATTAGTGTTCTAGCGCAAGCGCATGCACGGGGTATTGTCGTGGTGAATCTCACACAATGTATGTCAGGAAAAGTGAATATGGGCGGGTATGCTACAGGAAATGCCCTTGAACAAGCAGGGGTAGTCAGTGGTAGCGATTTGACCGTTGAAGCAGCGTTAACGAAATTACATTATTTGCTTTCGCAACCGTTACCTGTCGAGGAAATTCGGGAGCTAATGCAACGTAACCTACGTGGCGAATTAACCGAATAACGTTCATTAGGGTGCTTAGGGCACCCTATTCCCTTAATCGAGCTGAATTCGAGTCACATCGTCCTCAATACCAAACTCTTCTTTAAGTTGTCTTTTGCTTTTCATTACCATCTCACCGCCTTTCGCCACAGACATATGTTGCGGGTTATCATTATGACGGGCCTGCCACAGTAAAACGAGCTGGAGGGTATGTGCTTTTTGGCTGGGCGTTAAAGCAACACCATCCGGCCATTTTCCTGTTTCTGTCGCAAGGACTAAGCGTTGATAAACCTCTGGGGTCATTTCGGCTAGAATTCGATGAAGATCGTGGCTCATAGCAGCTTATCCTTTCGTTTGATGGCCTGCTGCATCAGTAAAGTTTAAAGATGCTGAGTTTACACAATAACGCTCACCGCTTGGCTGCGGTCCATCGGGAAAAACATGGCCAAGGTGCGCGTCACATTGCCCGCAGCGGATCTCAATACGGTGCATGTTGTGGCTGGTATCATCCAAATAGCGTATTGCTTCATCCGACACAGGTTGATAGAAACTCGGCCAGCCACAGCCTGAATCGTACTTGGTCTCGGAATAAAACAAGGGGGCGTGGCAAACAATACAATGATAGTAACCTTCTTGCTGGTTATGCAGTAAAGCCCCCGTAAAGGGCGGCTCTGTTCCCCGTTCTTGCGTCACGTAGCGCTGCATTTCATTAAGAGAAGACAAAGACGATGGATCATTGCTCATAATAGGTTCCACGAGAAGTGTCAGAGTCATCATTATAATAAATTCGCCAGAAATCGGTGTTTTTTTTAGAGCTCTTTCGCTCTGCATCTGTAAAAATATTCACTATGCAAAGAGATAAGAATTGATTTCCTACAGGAATTGACACGATTAAGCTTGACGTATGAGGCGGTTTTTGTAATTTTACTGCCAACCTTTTATTCACTATCAAATAGCTGGTGGAATATATGACTATCAAAGTAGGTATCAACGGTTTTGGCCGTATCGGTCGCATTGTGTTTCGTGCTGCTCAACAACGTTCAGACATCGAAATCGTCGCGATTAACGATCTGTTAGACGCAGAATATATGGCTTATATGCTGAAGTATGACTCTACTCACGGTCGTTTCGACGGTACAGTAGAAGTCAAAGACGGCGCACTCATTGTAAACGGCAAAAAAATCCGTGTTACCAGCGAAAAAGATCCAGCTAATCTGAAGTGGAATGAAGTCGGTGTTGACGTCGTGGCAGAAGCAACCGGTATCTTCTTGACTGACGAAACCGCGCGTAAACACATCGCTGCTGGTGCGAAAAAAGTCGTATTGACCGGCCCGTCTAAAGACGATACCCCAATGTTTGTTCGTGGTGCTAACTTCGACAAATACGAAGGACAAGACATCGTTTCTAACGCATCATGTACCACTAACTGCTTAGCGCCGTTAGCAAAAGTGATCAACGATAACTTCGGTATTGTTGAAGGTCTGATGACGACAGTCCACGCGACAACCGCAACCCAAAAAACTGTTGATGGTCCTTCTCACAAAGATTGGCGTGGTGGTCGTGGTGCAAGCCAAAACATCATCCCATCATCAACGGGTGCGGCTAAAGCCGTTGGTAAAGTGTTACCAGAACTGAATGGTAAATTAACCGGTATGGCGTTCCGTGTACCGACGCCTAACGTATCTGTCGTCGATTTAACCGTTCGTTTAGAGAAGAAAGCCTCTTACGCAGAAATTTGTAACACTATCAAAGCGGCTTCTGAAGGCGCAATGAAAGGTGTTTTAGGTTTTACTGAAGATGAAGTCGTTTCTACCGATTTCAATGGCGAAACCTTGACTTCAGTCTTTGATGCGAAAGCAGGTATCGCACTGAACGATAACTTTGTAAAACTGGTTTCATGGTATGACAATGAAACAGGTTACTCTCACAAAGTTCTTGATTTGATTGCACTGGTTGCATCTAAATAAATCAATTCCTATTGTGAGTAAGGGCGACTTCGGTCGCCCTTTTTTTTACTCTTTTTAAGGAGACACTTATGACGTCAGGGCTGTTTACACTACCCGTAGTAGAACAACTCTCTTCCTCTATATCGCTACGAATCCACGATGAATTACGGCTCCTGGTGATCACTCACCCTGAATTTCAAGCAGCTTTTTCGTTACAGGGGGGGCAGTTGATTGCATGGCAACCTCATGGTAAGGCGCCAATCATTTGGTTAAGTGACAAAACATCATTCGCACAAGGTAAAGCTATTCGCGGCGGTGTACCCATTTGCTGGCCTTGGTTTGGCCCAGCCGGTAAACCTTCACACGGTTTTGCTAGAACCGCAGAATGGACGCTTACACATACTGAAGAGTCTGCGCAGGAGGTAACCTTGTCAATGGTGCTTAAGCAATCGGCACAGACCTTAGCACTATGGCCTCACGATTTTACCCTTACTTTAACCGCTACCCTCTCGGCGCAAGCGTGTAAATTGACCTTAACGATTTTGGGTGATGTTGAGAGCACAGCCGCCCTACACAGCTATTTCCACGTGGCCGACAGTGAAAAAATTGCCGTCAGTGGGTTAGGGGAAACTTTTATTGATAAAGTTGAAAACAACCGTGTCAGTACGCAACAAGGCGTACAAACTTATCATAATGAAGTCGACAGAATTTTTACTCATCCTGACAGCGAGTCAGTCATTGACGACCCTCTATTAGGCCGAGCGATTCATTTGCATCATGCTGGAAATAGTGACGTTGTCACGTGGAACCCCGGTACCACGTTATCTCAATCAATGACTGATATGAGTGATGATGGATATAAGACGATGGTCTGTGTAGAAACGGCACGGATCCAACAGCCCTTTATCACGACGTCAACGTCACCGGCTACATTGAGTGTCACAATAACTCCGCATTATCGCTAATATCAGGCTCTCCCAATAAGCTTGGGAGAGCCTTAACTTAGAATTGGTAATTCACACCTGTCCAAATGGTGGTTTGCCCAGATTTATCAACCATCGGACTATGTTTGATTTCTTTATCAAAGTGGGTATAACGGGCACCAGCTTCAATAGACCAGTCACGCGTTAGCGCATAAGTGGCGCTAACATCAATATAAGGTGACCAGCTATCGTCAGCCTTGTAACGACTGATACTGGTACGACGCGACTCACTCCCTGATACACCATAATAATAATTCGTTTGATTCTTGCTTTGCCACGTCACCCCGGCACCCGGAAGAATAGCCAGCGCACCAAATTGTAACGGGTAACGATAGTTGGTGTCCCAAACTACGCCATTGCTTTCATTTAATACATCACCGGTTAATGCGGTCCTGAACAATCCCCAGTTTGCTTGATGGGTCCACTCGCCTCCCATCATCATTGTGAGATGACGCTTATCCAGCCCTTGCATTGCACTATTATGAGCGCGATGTGGACTGAAATACTGCCCCGTAGTGTTCGCAATGAGGGAAAATTGATCCATTTCGCCGTGGTAAAGGTAATAGCCTCCTTCTACCCCGTGGAAGAAGATATTCTCATCTTGGTAATTAATTAAGGGAACAGGGACAGTACGATCTTTTGTACTGTGATACGGTGACTGTGACCATAGCGTTGCGAGGCCAAGTGTCAGCGGTTGTGCAAAAAGGGGTTGCGAGGCGCAAAGACTGACACCGGCTAAAGAAGCGATTAATACAAATTGTTTTTTTAACATATAGACATCCTGAGACAACTGACTTCCATAAAGTTATGTGATGAACGATTATTTTAACTAATTATTCTAGTCCATTACTGCGAATAAAATGCGAATAACGATGATGACACTTTTTTTCTGCCATCATTGCTTCAATACCCTGTTAAATAGGGCTATTCTTATTCTTTAACAGTCTATAACTATCATAAACATGATACAGAATATGAAATACTCCCATTAATTTAGCTGCAATCAGGAATGAGTCAGTATGGATTCAATTACAATCAACAATTTGTTTATTATTGGCTCAATATTAGTCGCGGCCAGTATACTGCTTAGCTCATTTTCCTCGAAACTAGGCATTCCTATCTTAGTTATCTTTCTTGTGCTTGGTATGCTCGCAGGTGAGCAAGGACTAGGGGGCATTGTTTTTAATAATTATCCCGTTGCCTACTTGGTCTCGAATCTCGCTTTAGCTGTTATTTTGTTAGACGGTGGGATGCGTACCAGTGTCAGTTCAATCCGTATTGCGCTATGGCCTTCTCTATCCTTGGCCACGATAGGCGTACTGATTACCGCAGGCTTAACTGGATTAATCGCTGTAGTCCTGTTCCATCTCGACCTGATGCAGGGGTTTCTCATTGGCGCCATCATCGGTTCAACGGATGCGGCGGCAGTGTTCTCATTGATCGGCGGAAAAGGACTAAATCAACGTGTGAGTTCAACCTTAGAAATTGAGTCAGGCAGTAATGACCCCATGGCCGTTTTTTTAACAGTCACCTTGATTGAGATGATACAGCAGCACCAACACGCTATCGATATGGGATTTCTGGTGCACCTACTGCGCGAATTTGGGCTCGGTATCATTTTTGGGCTTTTAGGGGGCATCACTCTTCAGCAATTAATTAATCGTATTACTCTTCCTGCTGGACTCTACCCACTTCTTGCGGTGAGTGGTGGGATACTCGTCTTTGCCCTAACCGCATCGCTGGAGGGAAGTGGTATCCTCGCCGTGTATTTAACGGGCTGTTGGTTAGGCAACAATGGTATTCGTAACCGTACAGGCATCACACAGATTTTCGACGGGCTAGCATGGTTAAGCCAAATTGGGATGTTTATCGTTTTAGGATTACTTGTTGTTCCCAGTGACCTTTGGAAAATCGCCTTGCCCGCGCTGCTCCTAGCATTATGGTTAATTTTCATTGCACGCCCCATCTCGGTCTTTGCCGGCCTGCTTCCTTTTAAAAGTTACACCTTACGTGAACGATTTTTTATTAGTTGGGTAGGATTACGTGGCGCAGTACCCATTATTCTCGCGGTATTTCCTATGATGGCTGGTCTGGACAACGCCCCGCTCTACTTTAACATTGCTTTTTTTGTGGTGATGGTCTCGTTGATCTTACAAGGAAGTTCCCTTTCCTTCGCCGCAAAGTTTGCCAAAGTCATTGTACCCCGTACTGTTTTTCCTTTTCAGAGAAACAGTCTCGATATTCATCCTGATAGCCCTTGGGAGCAATATGTCTATCAATTAGGCGCTGAAAACTGGTGTATTAATGCACCATTAAGAGAGCTTAAAATGCCGGAGCATACACGTATTACTGCCTTATTTCGCGATAATGTCTTGATGCACCCTCGCGGTTCAACTCGTCTTCGTGAAAATGATATTCTCTGCGTTATCGGTCGAGAGCGTGATCTTAACGCATTAGGAAACATGTTTAGTCAAACACCGCCCGTCGATCTCGACCAACGCTTTTTTGGTGATTTCATTCTTGATGGTCAAGCCTCACTAGAACAAGTTGCCTCGGTCTACGGATTGACGTTAAATAGTCATGATATCGGTGCCATGAGTTTAGCTCAATTGTTAGTCGAAAAATTGGGGCGTAACCCTGTGGTTGGCGATGCACTGCGCTGGTCAGCAGTATTGTTGACCGTTGCGGAAAAAAATGACGATACGATTTCACGTGTCGGTTTACGTATTTTAGAAGAAGATGAGTAATGATATCCCCACGCTATTTTATTGCTTTACTATTAAGCCTAGTGCTGTTATCCCCGCTAGGCATTGACTTGTTCCTGCCCACCCTGCCACAAATCGCGAGTGGATTAAAAACCTCCGTCAGTCATATACAATTAACTATTCCGCTATTTTTACTGGTCATGGGAGTGGGGCAATTGATTTCAGGTCCCTTAGTGGACAATTACGGGCGAAAACCGATCGCTATACTGGGGTTGATCCTGTATTTAATTGGCTGTGCTGGGGCGGCTATGGCTACAAACTGGCCACTATTTTTGATAGCCCGAGTGATTCAAGGTATGGCGGTATGCTGTACTGCCGTGGTCGCCTTTAGCGGTGTCCGCGACCGTCTTGCTGGAGATGATGCCGCGCGAGCTTATAGCTTCCTTAATGGTTCACTAAATATTGTCCCGGCACTTGCACCGCTTTTAGGCGGAATGCTCGCCCAGTATTGGGGATGGCGTGCCCCTTTTGGCTTTCTCTTTCTCTACGCATTAGTATTGATGATCGTGGTTCACTATGGATTACCTGAGACCCGACCTCCCGGGACACTAAAAAGCGCCCTATTTCCGGCCCGTACCTATGGCCAAATCGTTAAAAAGCCCGCATTTCTCGCCTTTACTTTTTCGATCGCCGGCGCATTAGGCATGGTATTAACCTATGTCTCGCTCGCACCAATGGTTTTAATGGAACAAGCCCGGTTATCTCCCTTAAGCTTTTCCCTTATCTTTGGCGGAAATGGGTTATGGATTATGCTGATGAGCGCGGTAGCAAATCGCATGATCCCGCGATGTGGTCGGCCCTTCTGTCTGTTGATAGGCGCTTTATCCATGCTTATGGCTGGCATGGTGATTGTTATTGAGCCCTATTTACTCGCGCCATCGGTTCTCTCACATTGGTTAAGCTATATGTTACCTGTGGCACTCTCTGTAGCAGGGCTCGCCTTTATTATGGGGCCTGCCACCAGCTATGCATTAGCACCTTTCCAGAATAATGCGGGTGTTGCCTCAGCGCTACTTGGGTTTATCCAAATGTCAGGGGGAGCTGGTGGCAGCTTACTGGTGTTATTACTGCCTTTATCCCCCTATGCTGCTCTTGGACTCATGATGTTGATCAGTGGCTTATTGTCGACACTTGCTTGGTTAACCAGCTTAAAAATTAAAGGGACCTTAACATCCATTAATTCTCATTAGCCGTCACACTAAAGGGTACCCGTTGTGTTACCGCTGTCAGTAACTCGTACCCTAGCGTTCCTGCTACTGCACCAACAGTATCCACGGGGAGTTGTGCTCCCCATAATTCAACCGGAGTGCCAATTGTGGCCTCAGGACAATGCGTTAAATCAACCATCATCATATCCATAGAGATAGTTCCAACCGTATGGCAATGTTTACCGGCTACGATGACGGGGGTTCCCGATGGCGCATGCCGAGGATAACCGTCAGCATAGCCACAGGCAATGACACCAATACGTTGCGTTGTGGTGGTGCTATATCGATGGCCGTAGCCAATGCCCTCGCCAGGTGCGACTTCTTGTATCGCGATAATTTCGCTGCTCAGTGTCATGACTGGGCGTAAACCGAAGCCAGCAATATCTTCAGAGCGACCACTGGGGGAAGCTCCATATAAGATGATACCGGGTCGTATCCATTGATGATGAGTGCCAGGATGCCATAATGTCGCGGCAGAGTTGGCATAACAACGCGGAGCATTCAGCATCGACGTGGCCAAATCGAGACGACGTAGAGGTTCCCTCATCTGCATCTCCCCCTCATCGGCACTCGCAAAATGCGACATCAAAGTGACCTTTCCTACTGAAGGTAACGCAGACAGTTGTTGCCAAACAGTGGCGACATCATCAGGTGAAAAACCTAATCGATTCATTCCATTATTGATCTTCAAATAAACCGATATCGGTTTTTTCGCTGCGAAATTTGCTAAGGCTTCAACTTGCCAATAACTGTGAACCGCAACCGTTAATTGATAGGCTTCAATTAGGGAGAGGTCATAAGGCTTAAAAAATCCTTCCAACAACAATATTGGCTGCGTAATACCCGCTTCACGCAAGAAAATTGCCTCTTCATAATTAAGTAAAGCAAACCCATCAGTTGAAGATAACGCTGAAAAACAACGAGCTAGACCATGCCCATAAGCATTAGCCTTCACAACACTCCAGACATTGGCGCTAGGGGCTAACTGTTTCACTGTGTACAAATTATGGCGCAGGGCTGCGGTATTGACAGTTGCCTTTATCGGCCTAGACATCGTTGGGATACTCCTTGAATCAGCCTATTAATGACTGTGCATGTCGCTTTTGTGTTTCAAAACCAGGTAGATAACGATAAACCGATAAATCATCGGCGGCAATATCCGTCTTACGTCCAGAGATAATATCTGCAATTAGCCGTCCTGAACCACAGGCCATTGTCCACCCTAGCGTGCCATGACCGGTGTTAATAAAGAGGTTATTGATCGGGGTTTTCCCAACAATTGGCGTACCATCGGGAGTCATCGGTCGTAAGCCTGTCCAATAATTGACTTCTGCCAACGATACTGAATTAGGATAAAGGTCATTGACCACCATCTCCAATGTTTCTCGCCGAGCCATAGGAAGTTTGCTGTTAAAACCCACAATCTCAGCCATCCCCCCAACACGGATACGTTGGTCAAAACGAGTTACTGCGACCTTATAAGTTTCGTCGAGTACCGTAGAAACTGGCGCGCATGTTTCATCTATAATTGGGAGTGTGATGGAATACCCTTTGAGCGGATAAACAGGCACGTCGACGAGTCCTTTGAGTAATTGAGTCGACCAGCTACCGGCAGCAACTAAATAACTATCCGCATTAAGTAAGGCACCATTTGCCATTACTGAGACAATACGATTACCTTCAACATTAATCCGCTCAACATTCTGATGATAAAGGAAGGTAACACCCGCCTGTTCCGCCATATGCGCTAAATGTTGAGTGAACATTTTACAATCACCGGTTTCATCATTCGGCAATTGAAGTCCCCCCGTCAGTTTATCAAGGCTATAAATTAAACCCGGTTCAACAGAGGTAAGTTGCTCTTTCTCTAGTAAATTAAATGGTACGCCCGCGTCTTGCAGTACTTTAATATCTTTCGTAGCACTTTCAAACTGTTGGGCGGTGCGAAAAAGTTGTAGCGTGCCCCCTTGTCGCCCCTCGTAGGCAATATCGGTTTGCTGACGTAACGCGCGTAAACTGTCTCGGCTATATTCGGCGATTCTTACCATTCGCGCTTTATTCTGTTGATAATGATCCAGCGTACATTGCTGTAACATCGACCACATCCAAGATAATTGGAAACGCGAACCATCTGGGCGAATCGCAAGCGGTGCATGTTTCTGAAACATCCATTTTATCGCTTTAAGTGGGATACCCGGTGCTGCCCAAGGGGCCGCATAACCAGGGGAGATTTGTCCCGCATTACCGGCACTGGTCTGCATCGCTGTACCCGAACATTTTTCTAGCACAGTCACTTCATGACCCGCTGCCGCAAGATACCAAGCACTTGTCACCCCGACGACACCGCCACCCACAATGAGTACTCGCATAATCCCCCCTAGTAGTATTATTCTCTTTATCTTCTTGTAGACACAGATCAAATATCTAAAAGCTAATAGTAAATTTATAGCGAGTATTGGACGTTATTTTCAACTAAAAAAATAATAATAAAAATGTATAATCGAAAACATAGTTTTTTATTCTATTTTTATCGCAGAAAAATTTTATAAATTTGTTTTTTGGTTATTTTATATTCAAAACCAATCATTAAATAATGCAAATTACCAAAAATAACTATTAGGATTTATTGCTGGTTTAATTAAATTTAATAGCATTAACCACCAGAATTCTACGCTGGTATAGAGATGAGATCCCGCACTACCACAGCTAAGGGTCACGTGATGACTAAAACACGCCTCAACCTGCATTTATGCTCATCGTTTAGCACTGAGTTAGTCATCGGCCACTCGGTGAGATAGGATTCATGGCTGTTTTTTGCTACTATCCCTAATAATATTTCCCTCTTCACCTACAGGAACGTTATGCTACGGAAATTGAAACTGTTCTCTTTTCACCGAGGCGCTTGGTTGTTGCTTGCAGCTGGGGTACTGGTCTTAGAACTGACTGCATTGGGTTTTCAATATTATCTTGATCAAAAGCCGTGTGTGCTCTGTGTGTATCAACGGGCTGCGCTCGCAGGACTTTTATTGGCCGCCTTAGTCGGCGCAATCGCGCCCAAAACACCTTTACGCCTCGTTGCAATCATCGGCTGGTTAGTAGCCGCGGAAAAAACATTCACCCTTGCTTGGGAACAAACACAATTACAGCTCCACCCACCTCTGTTTGCCACCTGTGACTTTTTTCCAAGATTTCCGCAATGGTTACCGTTAAACCATTGGTTCCCTGCCATCTTTACGCCGACTGGCAATTGTATGGACAAAGGTTGGGAGTTGTTATCAATGACCATGGCACAATGGTTGGTGGGGATAAGTGCGGGATTATTTTTAATCGGACTGCTAGTACTCGTAGTGCAAATGCCTTGTCCGAGAAAGAACAAAGGCTGATTCACTCATACCACGCTAAATGAACAGTCCCTCATAGGCGATTCTCTGCGTTGAGGGGCTGTTCATGTATATAAGAGATTTATTATTCTATATTAGGAATAATGTGATCTTCCCAATTACGTACTTCGCTCTCTCTCACCGCAATATGCCTAACAGAAATACGTTGTGCATGCATCGCTTTTGCTGAACCCACTTTCAATGGGTGCCAAGCCGGTAAATCCTGACCTTCAGCCAGCAGTCGATAGCTACATGTCCTCGGGAGCCATGAGAAAGTAGGTAAGTTTTCCCGAGTCAGTTTGATACAGTCAGGTTCATAGGCAAAACGATTCTCGTAATGGCGACACTGACAGGTTTTTATATTGAGTAAATTGCAGGCGACATTGGTGAAATAGATTTCGTCAGTATCGGCATCTTGTAGTTTATTTAAACAACATTGACCACAGCCATCACAGACTGACTCCCATTCACTATCACTCATTTGCTCAAGACTTTTTGTTTGCCAAAAAGGAAGCATTGTCATAAATAAATCCAATAATTACTTGTTCATTTTACTGTTATCGTATTCAACGAAAAAATTATAGTGATATTACACTTACAGATGAATCTTAATTATCTTTTGCTTCCGTGGCTAAGTGCTGAGTAAGTAGGTTTTCAACCGGAGGGGGGATCTGTAGATAATACCCCTGCTCTTTAAGCTGCTGCTTAACCTTAGTAATATCTGCAGAAGCTAAGTGCGCCCTGCCTTCTAATGAGATAACCATCGCCAACTGCGGTTTTCCAAAGCCTTTCATTAACGCTTCCGGAACACAGCTAAAATCATCTTTTTTGCTGAGATACAGATAGGTCTGGTCACGTAATGGACTTCGATATATTGCACAAATCATAAAATTCTCCGAATAATGTAACTCGGTGGCTTGCCTGATGAATAGCGTAATTATAACATGCTTAGGGTTAACAAAATATTAGCGATATCGAGGACTTTACTCTTTCTTAAAGTCAGGTAAGGTGTATAAAAAATCACAGGACTGAATAATTATAGATGTCACAGACGCCCATTGAACTTAAAGGCAGCAACTTCACACTTTCTGTTGTCCACATTAATCATTCACAGCCTGATGTGGTGTTAAAAGCGATTCAGGAAAAAATAGCCCAAGCGCCTGCATTCCTAGCCAATGCCCCTGTGGTCGTTAACGTTTCATCGTTAAACAATGCTGTTGATTGGAAAAAGATGCATCATGCGGTTTCACAATCAGGGTTAAAAATCGTTGGGATCAGCGGATGTAAAGATGAACAGCTTAAAGCTCAAATCACCTCGTTGGGCATTCCTCTCTTAAATGAGGGAAAAACCTCTGCGCCCAAAGCGGCAGAGGTTCCCGCCCCCGTGCCTGAGGCCGCGACGCTTCAAGAAGAAGAAAAAATCTTTCGTACACGTATTATTGATACGCCTATTCGTTCTGGGCAGCAAATTTATGCCCGTAATGCCGATTTGATCGTCACCAGTAGTGTTAGTGCAGGTGCTGAACTGGTTGCGGATGGAAATATCCACATTTACGGCAATATGCGTGGACGTGCTCTGGCCGGGGCAAGTGGTGATCAACAAGCCCAGATTTTCTGTACTCATCTTGCTGCCGAATTAGTGTCGATTGCCGGTGAATATTGGATTATGGACCAAATTCCTAGTGAGTATTTTAGCAAAGCAGCGCGGTTAGCCTTACGTGAAGGCTCTCTGGCTATTGAATCATTAAATTAGACCCCTTTTCTTAAGTTAAGGAAATAAAGAAATATGGCACGCATAATTGTAGTTACATCGGGTAAAGGGGGCGTTGGTAAAACCACGTCAAGCGCAGCCATCGCAACGGGACTCGCCCGCAAAGGAAAAAAAACAGTCGTTATCGATTTTGATATTGGTCTGCGTAATCTCGATCTCATCATGGGTTGTGAGCGCCGTGTTGTGTATGACTTCGTCAACGTGATTCAGGGAGATGCAACCCTAAATCAAGCACTTATCAAAGATAAGCGCACTGAAACCTTATACATCCTCCCGGCTTCACAAACGCGTGATAAAGATGCCTTGAATTACGAAGGTGTAGAAAAAGTTCTGAATGAATTAAAGAAAATGAACTTTGATTTCATTGTTTGCGACTCCCCAGCAGGTATTGAAACGGGTGCGTTAATGGCCCTCTACTTCGCTGATGAAGCGATCATTACCACTAACCCGGAAGTTTCATCAGTCCGCGACTCAGACCGGATTTTGGGAATTATTGCGTCAAAATCCCGCCGTGCTGAAAAAGGGGAAACACCGGTTAAAGAACATCTTCTTCTCACTCGCTATAACGCAGGTCGTGTTAATCGTGGCGATATGTTAAGCATGGAAGATGTTTTAGAAATATTACATATTCCTTTAATTGGTGTTATTCCTGAAGATCAATCCGTATTACGGGCCTCTAACCAAGGTGAACCGGTGATCTTAGATGAAGCATCAGATGCAGGTCGTGCATACAGTGATACGGTTGAACGCTTGCTCGGCGAAGAACGTCCCTTCCGCTTTATCGAAGAAGAGAAGAAGGGTTTCCTAAAACGCCTATTTGGGGGATAGACTATGGCGCTGTTAGATTTCTTTTTATCCCGAAAAAAAAATACCGCGAATATCGCGAAAGAACGATTACAAATTATTGTTGCTGAACGTCGTCGTGGAGACAGTGAACCCCATTACCTTCCTCAACTAAAGCGCGATATTCTAGAAGTCATTTGTAAGTACGTTAAAATTGATCCTGATATGGTAACGGTTCAGCTCGATCAGAAAGGAGAAGACATTTCCATTCTTGAATTGAACGTGACGTTACCAGAAGCTGAAGCAGAAGAAGTGGCTAAGTAATCAATAAGGAAGAGCGGTAGTTATACCGCCCTTCTTGATTAATAGTTTGCTAAAATTTGATTGAGCTTGGGGCCCAGTAATTCGCCTCTCCAGCCATAAAGAAGCTCTGGCTGATTTTCACTGGGCTTCAATTGCCAATGCGCGCTAATCAATTGATTAATTTGACGCCGTGAAGCAAGTATCTCTTGGCTATAGCCACTGCTGACACTTACCTGTTTCACAGCTTCTTTTAGTTCAGCAAATAAAGAGCGATAATTCGGCAATTCAATCAAGTTTTTCAAGGGCTTCGGGAGCTGATCCTCAGGAATAGCTTGTCCCTCTTTCACAAGCGCAACTAATTTTTCACCGTGAAAACGAATTTCTGGCCCTGTGGCGCCTAATTCGCGCAATTCTGCCAATGAAGTCGGACAAAAGCGTGCTGTTTTCCAAAGCATTTCTTCTTTAACAACAAAATTGACCGCCATATTATGCTGGCGCGCGTACTCTAATCGCCACTCAGCCAAGCAGCGTAATACTGCTAATTGACGAGGTTTCAGCTGCCACGCTTGCGAAATTTCTTGGTATGCGAATGCAGGGTCTATCGTTTGCTGACGCCGACGAATTTGTAAACTGCATTCACTTTCTATAAACGCAAACTGTCCCTGTTCCAAGGCTTGTTGATGTAACTGTTTTGCTATAGGTAATAAATAGTGCACATCCGCAGCGGCATATTGGCACTGCTTCTCGGTCAGAGGGCGAGCTAACCAATCCGTACGAGACTCACTCTTATCAAGTTGAATACCCGTATATTCCGCCACCATAGCTGCAAATCCCCAAGAGGGTGGATGCCCTAAAAAAGCGGCCATAGTCTGTGTATCGACCATCGGCTGAGGTACAATCCCGAAACGATTGAGAAAAACCTCTAAATCCTCCCCTCCGGCATGAAGATACTTAATAATTTTTTTATTACTCAGCACGTCAATAAAGGGTTGCCAATCGGTAATTGGTAACGGGTCGATTAAACTTACTTGTTTGCCATCGTTCAGTTGAATCAAGCCAAGCAAAGGAAAATAGGTACGTGTCCGGACAAACTCTGTATCCAGAGCAATAGCGTCTACGTCCTGTACATCCTGACAACAATCGGCTAATTGCTGATCAGTATTAATAAAACGATAACTCAACATAGTCTCTCTCAATCTCAATGTACTACAGTTACCGCGTTGGTTCAGTCGTTGTCGCGGTAGTAAGTGTATGGCGTAAAATTTTACCTAAGGGGTTTTTAGGTAAACTATCACGAAATTCAATCAGTTTTGGGACTTTATAGCCCGTTAATTGTTCGCGGCAGTAAAGGATGATCTGCTCTGCCGTTACCCCCCTATCATTGCGAACCACAAAGATTTTTACGGCTTCACCACTTACCTCATCAGGTACGCCAATCGCCGCAGATTCATCGATAAGAGGATGAGCATTCAATACAGATTCTATTTCGCTGGGATAAACATTAAATCCAGAAACGAGAATAATATTTTTCTTCCGATCAACAAGTTTTACCACCCCTTGTTCGGTGATAAGCGCAATATCGCCGGTATGAAGCCACCCATTCGCATCCATCACAGCTGCCGTTTCACTAGGTTGCTGCCAATACCCTTTCATCACTTGTGGGCCACGCACGCAAAGCTCACCCGGCTGACCGAGAGGAACCGGTTCTGACTGTTCAGAAAGCAACATAATTTCTGTCGAGGCGATAGGTACACCGATCGTTCCGGTAAATGTGTTGGTAGAGAGTGCATTCACGGTTACCAATGGCGAACATTCTGTTAAACCATAACCTTCAATAATGCTAGAACCCGTTAATGTTTGCCACTTTTGTGCGATATCCGGTTGCATCGGCATTCCCCCCGCGACACTGATTTTTAATGATGAAAAGTCAAGCTGACGAAACATTGCATGATTAAAAAGCCGTGTATAAAGTGTGTTGACACCTGAGATCACCGTAAATTTATATTTCTTTAATGACTTCACCCAATTATCAATATCGATAGGATTGGTAATTAATAAATTACTCCCCCCCAACTCCACAAATAACAAACAGTTAATCATCAACGCAAAAATATGATAAAGCGGCAGTACACTTAGTATTCGTTCTTCACCCAAACTAAGCCTATCACCATACACCTTCTTGATCTGCTCTATATTTGCTAGCAAATTACCGTGCGTCAGCATTGCGCCTTTGGCAACCCCGGTAGTGCCTCCTGTATATTGGAGTAATGCAATATCATCAAGGGTAAGACTCGGTCGTTGATAGGGCAAAGACTTTCCCTTAGCAAGACAATGACGATACTGTTGATGGGGAAGTTGCCATCTAGGAACCTTCTTTTTGACATGATTCAGCGTAAAATTGATCAACGTCCGACGCAGTATCGGATGCTCATCCCCCAATTCCGTCACTATCACATGCTTTACGGGACTTTCTTCAATGACCGCCTCAAGGGTATGAGCAAAATTACTCATAATGACTACGGTATTCGCCCCACTATCATTAAGTTGATGACGAAGCTCACGAGCAGTATAAAGCGGATTAATATTGACAGCGATGGCCCCACAGCGAATAAGAGCAAAAAATACAATAGGATACTGTAAACAGTTGGGTAACATCACGCCCACACGCTGTCCAACTGCCACGCCAAGCGTATGCTGGAAGTATGCAGCGAGATCTCGACTCCGTTCATCAAGCTGACGATAGCTGAGTGATGCCCCTAAATTACTAAATGCTATATGGTTGGCATATCGGCCTACCGACTGTTCAAACATCGCTAATAACGACGAATAATGCTGAGTGATACGCTCCTGAGCAACAAGTTTTGAGAATAATTGCGAAGGTTGGCGTGTTAAGCCCTGATGTGTATCGGTCATAATACTTCCCTTGTTAAAATCGGTAGCCACACTTGAGCATTGTGTGACCTTCTCGATTGTCCATAAAAAAAACCGGTCGACGACGGCGGCGACCGGCTACTGCATTGACTTTTATTCGGATAAAAAGGTCTGCACTGGCATTGGTCCTGGCATCGAATATCCCCACCAAGGATCAATAAAACCGCGACGCCCATAGCGTGGGCCATAGCCTACCCAAGGATCAATGGGCATCGGCGGCGACATGACCTGCTGAGTCAGATGCCAACGCTGATATCCCGTTACATTGATCACCAGAAAAGAGTAACGTTGTTGGTCTATTTTCCCCGGCTCAACACGCTGTATAAACCCCAACACCGTCACATACTGATTGGTAAGTTCGGCCGGATCGACAAAACTTGGAATGTCAGCATATAAACGGCCTAACGATGAAGACCCTAAGATAGGGCGAGCATCTTCATCTAAGGGTTGAACCAATAACTCGACGCGGGTTAAATTATCGCGATTCGTCACATGGATAACCTTTCCACCGAAACGAGATTCCTGTCCAATGTATAATGCAGGGGCGCTCATAACCCGAACAAAATCTTGCTGCGGTACAGGGGAATTTCCTTGGATCGATTTCGGAATTGAGACACAGCCCGTCAAAAAAACTAACGGTAAAATACAAGCCATTACAGCACGGCGATAAAATTTCATAACGCACTCCCCTATCAGACTGTGACTGTAGACAAATTGATTAATGAAAAGTTTCCGGTGAATATCAGCGCCCGGGTAGCTTTTTCCAAGTCACTTCATTACGTAGATAGACAGGTTCGATTTCAGCCGGATTGGTCACGCTATTGGCTAACCAGAGGCGATATGCTAAGGGTAGCATATCCTCAGCATGGGGTAATAAACTGTCACTTGGCTGTAAGTGTAGCGTATGTCCCTGAAGTAACTGCGGGTAGGCTTGCCAGCCCGTGCCTGCAGTCAGCCATTTACCCGAGAGTCCAGCCATTTGCTCGATCGCCGCTTGCGGAGATAGCACCTGTTCAGTCTCTTTACCCTGCCAAACGCCTTTCGCGTCACGTTCGTAGACTGCCCAATAAACCTCGTCCATGCGTGCATCGATCGCCACCAGCACACGCTCGGCACGATGTAAACGCCAGGCGCCTTGCGCCAAGGTTTCAAGACTAGACACCCCAATTAATGGAATTTTTGCCCCATAGGCGAGACCTTGAGCAATCCCAATTCCAATTCTAACCCCCGTAAAACTGCCAGGGCCCAAACAGCAGACTAAAGCGTCAAGCTGCTGCAGCTTTAGCTTATGGGTCAACAATGATTGTTCAATCATTGGCAGAATACGTTGCGTATGTTCACGAGGTGTTAGGGCAAATTCAGCAGAGATTTTATTATTGTCTAATAATGCGACCGAACAGGCTTCAGTGGCAGTATCCAATGCCAAAAGCCGTGTCGTTAGAGAGTAATCAGTCATTAAATTGTTCTTCATTGTTGTCGAGCGCTTTTCTTGATGGCAAGTTTACACAGAGTTCAGTGAGAGTGAAAGTGGGCTCATTGTCGGTCAATGAAGTCAAGAACAACATCCAGATCACGAGTACGTGGGCAATTGGGAAGGCTTTTGATAAAAATTTCTCCATAAGCCCGAGTCACTAATCGACTGTCACAGATGATCACTACTCCCCTATCTTGTTCATCACGAATCAATCGCCCCACTCCCTGTTTCAAGGCAATTACCGCGTCCGGTAGTTGCACATGGTAAAAAGGATCATTGCCTTTAAGTTGTGCATCTTCCATCCGCGCTTTGAGTAATGGGTCTTCTGGGGAAGCGAAAGGGAGTTTATCAATAATGACCATTGATAACGCATCACCACGCACATCGACACCTTCCCAAAAGCTATTGGTCGCAATAAGCAGTGCATTCCCGGCTGAAAGAAATTGCGCTAATAATTGGCCTTTACTGGTTTCACCTTGTAGTAACACCGGCCGCTGCAACTGTTCACGAAATAAACCAGCTAGCTCACGCATCATCTGATAGGACGTGCACAGGAAAAAGCAACGGCCATCATTCGCTTCAATTAATGGGGTTAATCGAGAGACTAACTGCTCTGCATTCCTGGCTTGTCGGGTTTCCGCTAAATAACGCGGAACACAAAGTAACGTCTGTCGTGCGTAATCAAATGGGCTTTCTAGCATGAGTTGTTCTGCGTCCGAGACGCCTAATCGTTGAGCGAAATAGTCCATTTCACCCTTCACGGCGAGTGTCGCAGAAGTAAATATCCAGCTGGTTTTTCGCGCTTTCATGATTTCTTGAAAACGTTCAGCAACACTTAATGGTGTCAACGCGAGGGTAAAGTGATACCGACTGCATTCATACCAGTAGCTGTAGCCCGGTTCCTGAGTGTTATTTAACCGCTTTAAACGATTACGATACTGGCCTGCCCGATCAAAAGCCGCATCCAATAATGCACTTCGACCAAGATTGAGTTTAATCACGTCGTAACACAGTTCCAGTGCATCATCGAGTAAATAGTGCATACGTAATTGGCGTTGATCTGCCAGTAAAGTACGTAGATTCCCGCGAAACCCTGGCTCACCCAACATTAACCGAAAATCCTGCGTGGCTTGGGCTAATCTATCCGCCGCTTTTTGTAGCTGAGTGACATCACGAACTTCTGTTCGATAAGCAATAATGATATCTCTGGCTAAATCCTGTAACTGCCGACTGGTTAATTGTTGGCCAAAATATTGACTCGCAATATCGGGAAGTTGATGGGCTTCATCAAATACCATTATCTCAGCTTCGGGGATAAGCTCACCAAATCCCCCTTCTTTCACAACTAAATCGGCTAAGAAAAGGTGGTGATTAACGACAATGATATCCGCCTCGAGCGCACGTTTACGTGCTTTGACCACATAACAGTGCTCGTATTGTGGGCAATCACTCCCCAGACAATTATCATTTGTGCTGGTGACTAATGGCCATAAGGGACTATCCTCAGGTACCGCGGCACATTGGCTAGTATCGCCTTCCTCGGTCACGCTTGCCCAAGCGCGTACATTCACCAGTTCAGAAAGTTGTTGTACCGGAAGATCACCGCCAGCACTATTTTGGGCATCGAGGCGCTCCAGACATAAATAATTACTGCGGCCTTTTAAGATAGCCGTTTTACCGCAAAATTGCAGAGCATTGACGATTGTGGGTAAATCTCGGTGATATAACTGGTCTTGAAGTGCCCGAGAACCCGTTGAAATGATTGCTTTTTTCCCAGAACGAAGAGCAGGCACCAGATAAGCAAAGGTTTTACCTGTTCCCGTCCCTGCCTCAACTAATAGCGTTGATGCGGTTTTGACAGCTTGAGTGATAGCTTGCGCCATGATTTGTTGCGCCTGACGCGCGCGAAACCCCGGTATAGCATTAACCAGTGTTCCTTCTTGTGAAAAATCGTCGTTCAAACTTTCACCTTCACTGGATATCCCCCTTGAGGGGTGCGGATTAGTGATGACATTTTTTCTCGCTTATGTCAGTCTGAAGAAAAATATGGAGTAACAGATGACTATTCAACGCCTTGACCCTGAACACCGCATGTCCGAAGCCGTTATTTATAATCAAACGGTCTACTACACCAGTGTGCCTGAAAATCTTGAAGCGGATGCCTTTGCCCAGACAGAGAATGCCCTAGCCGTCATCGACCGCATACTGACGCGTGTCGGTAGTGATAAATCAAAAATTCTAGACGCCACAATTTTCATTACCGACCACGCTGATTTCGCCGCCATGAATCAAGCTTGGGACGCTTGGGTCTCCCCTGATAACGCCCCTGTACGTTGTACGGTTCTGGCTGGATTAATGGATCCACGTTATAAGGTCGAAATAAAAATTATTGCGGCTTTATAAAGGACGACTATTCATCGTCTTCATCAAAGCGGGCGAGCTGCGGCTCCCCTTGATAGGTTTCACGGATTTCCTGAGCAACTTGAGCGATTGCTTGGCCACTAGATAGTCCTTCAGACATCAATTGCTGGATACGCTCGACCGCCTGTTGCTGTTGCTGATGTGATAATGCGGGTAATCCGTTGAACATTAAGAACCTCTTGAGTAATGACGCTTATGTCACCTGAAAGTATTTCCCTATCTTATCATCAAGCTGCCATTGAAACATGGTTTTCACGCATTGCCCATTTACCTTGGGCAATGTTGCTCAGCTCCTCACAGGCATCACATCCAGATGCTCGTTACGATATCTTGACCGCTGATCCTTTATCTACCCTAGTCACCTATGGGCGCGAAACGTTTCTGCAAACCGGTGATCATATCACTTGTTCCAACGATGACCCTATGACGCTGATTGAACGCGCACTCAGCCTTTTACCGAGGGTGACGACTCCCTCATCGCCCTTCAGTGGCGGGGCGGTTGGCCTCTGGGGCTACGATCTGGGCCGTCGATTTGAAACATTACCTGAACAAGCCGTATCGGATCTCGATTGCCCAGATATGGCCGTAGGTATTTATGATTGGGCGCTGATTGCTGATCACCATCTCAAAACACTGACATTAATTAGCTTATCGGATGCAAATACGCGTCTTGACTGGTTGCACTCACAGAAACGACGTGAAACCGTTAATTTTTCTTTGACCTCAGCTTGGCAGAGTAACCTGGATGCGCAAGCGTATCGACAGAAGTTTGAACAGGTGCAAGCGTATATTCTCGCGGGGGACTGTTACCAGATTAACCTTGCGCAACGCTTTAAAGCGAGTTATCAAGGGTGTGAATGGCAGGCTTATCAGCAATTAAGTCAGTCAAATAGAGCCCCGTTCAGTGCCTTTCTACGGTTGCCTAACAGTACGATTTTAAGTTTCTCACCCGAACGTTTTATTAAAGTTGAAGAAAAGGTGATCGAAACTAAACCCATTAAAGGCACAGTACCGCGTGATCCTGATCCAAAGCGCGATCAACTACAACGCGAATGGTTAGCTAACTCGATTAAAAATCGTGCTGAAAATTTGATGATTGTTGATCTGTTACGTAACGATATTGGCAGAATCGCTTCACCGGGTTCAGTTAACGTTCCCGCGCTCTTTGCTATCGAAACCTTTCCTGCTGTCCATCACTTGGTCAGCACGGTCAGAGGTATCCTGCCAGATTCCGTTGCAGTTACTCAGTTATTGCGTGCCTGTTTTCCGGGTGGTTCCATTACGGGGGCACCTAAAATACGTGCAATGGAAATTATCGATGAACTTGAGCCTCATCGACGTAATGCGTGGTGTGGCAGTATTGGATTTATCAGTCGCTGCGGGAATATGGATACCAGTATTACAATACGAACGCTTATTGCGGAAAAACAGACCCTCTATTGCTCTGCTGGGGGAGGCATTGTTGCAGACAGTCAATGGGAAGAGGAGTATCAGGAAACTTTTCACAAAGTCAGTAAAATACTGCCCATTCTTTCCAAGCTAGGTCAGGCAGATGAATAGTCTATTAGCACAATTTATCACTCGTTATAGACTAAACGTGATGGAAAATCCTGACCACAATGCTTTACCGCACTCCGCAGCGGTGCTCTTGCTTATTATTCAGCATCCACAGACTCCGACCATGCTCTTCACCCAGCGAAGCTATCACTTGCGTCATCATGCTGGACAGGTCGCGTTTCCAGGAGGGAAGCGCGATCCTAGCAACGCATCACTGCTTAACACGGCTCTGCGCGAAACCTATGAAGAGATCGGTATTCCCGCCGATAAAATCACCCTGATTGGGCCACTTCCTACCATAAATAGCCGTGCTGGACAGAGAGTTAAGCCATTTATTGGCTACGTCGCGCCAAATATTACCCTCACGGCGAATACTGATGAAGTGGCTAAAATTTTCCAGCTCCCTCTTGCAATGCTATTAAAACCACATTCTTATGTAGCCCTTCCCATCACTCGGCACCACACAACGCAGATCTGTCATTTCTTGCGCCACTCCGAGCCGATGGTTTGGGGAATGACAGCCACTATTCTTTATAGACTGTCTCAACACGTCGCGATGTTTCCCGAATAAACCAGAACAGACCTAAAAGGCAGAACAAACAACGCTTAGGGATAAGGAGTTACACTTATTTATCTGCTGTGGTGATATAATCCTCGATAATTAACCCTCGCAGGAGGGAATAGAACGTTTGTCGACAAAAGGTAACATCACGTGATTAGTGTTTTTGATATGTTTAAAATTGGTATTGGCCCTTCTAGCTCGCATACAGTAGGTCCAATGAAAGCAGGAAAACGTTTTGTCGACACGCTAATTACCCAACAGAATTTAGCGCAGGTAACACGCGTGACCGTCGATATTTACGGCTCACTGTCATTGACAGGGCGTGGCCACCATACTGATACAGCTATCATTATGGGACTCGCCGGTGAATCTCCCGATACGGTGAATATTGATATGATTCCGATTTTTATCAATGACCTGCGTAGCCGCCAACGCTTGCTTCTTGCACTGGGCCAACACGAAATTGATTTTAGCGAACAAAACGATCTAATCTTTCACACCACCGCGCTCTCGTTGCACGAAAACGGCCTAACCTTCACTGCTTGGCATAACAATACACGGCTTTTTTCCGAAACCTTTTATTCCATTGGGGGAGGATTTATCGTTGAAGCGTCGCAATTCGGTCAGTCTGTACTGGATACAGTAAACGTTCCATACCCGTTTCATTCTGCTCTCGAAATGCTAGAAGCCTGCCATCAGACCGGACTCTCTTTGTCAGCGCTCGTACTCAAAAATGAATTAGCTGTGCATACTGAGTCTGAAATCAATGATTACTTTTCTGCAATATGGGCAGCAATGCAGGCATGTATCGACCGTGGATTAAATACTGAAGGGGTACTCCCCGGTCCGTTAAGAGTCCCACGAAGGGCTGCGCCACTGCGTCGTTTATTGGTGGCGAATCATCGTCATAATAATGATCCAATGAATGTTATCGATTGGGTTAATATGTTTGCCTTGGCTGTCAATGAAGAAAATGCGGCAGGAGGACGAGTAGTGACAGCACCGACCAATGGCGCCTGTGGTATCGTCCCCGCAGTACTTGCTTATTATGATCAATTTATTGAACCGGTGACGGCAGATATTGCACGTCGCTATTTCTTAGCTTCCGGCGCTATTGGTATTTTATATAAGATGAATGCTTCAATTTCCGGAGCTGAGGTCGGTTGTCAAGGCGAGGTTGGCGTTGCTTGTTCGATGGCGGCAGCCGGGCTTGCCGAATTGTTAGGCGCCAGTCCTGAGCAAGTCTGTGTTGCGGCAGAAATTGGTATGGAACATAACTTAGGGCTAACCTGTGATCCTGTTGCCGGCCAAGTGCAGGTGCCCTGCATTGAGCGCAATGCTATTGCGGCAGTAAAAGCGATTAATTCGGCCCGAATGGCACTCCGTCGTACTAGCGAAGCACGCGTCTCTCTCGACAAAGTTATCGAAACGATGTACGAAACCGGGAAAGATATGAATGCGAAATACCGAGAGACGTCACGAGGTGGGTTGGCCATCAAAGTACAGTGTGATTAGAAAAAGAGGCCGAAATTACGGCCTCTTTACTCTACGTCAAGTTAGGGGGATTCTTCGCTCATTATTGTATCTTGGTGCTGAGTCACTCTAACCAAATCGACACGATAATCGTTGACTTGTAATACCGTGAAATCGAGAGTACCAAGGCGGATCACATCACCTTCTACCGGGAGTTGTCCTGCTTGGGCAATTAATAAACCGGCTAGTGAGGCATGAGTATGAGTGTCATCGACCAGATCATACACATTGAGATGCTGCTCCAAAGCATGAAGATCCGTTCCGCCCTTCACTAACCAGCCATCACCTTCGGCGACAATATCAGGGGTTTCATCTTCATCAGGAAATTCACCCGCAATCGCTTCAAGCACATCTAAAGGCGTGACCAATCCTTGTACCACACCAAATTCATTAGTGATCATCACAATGCTGCCTTTAGCACGGCGCAGTACTGCTAATAAATTAATGGGATCAAGGGTATCGGGTACAATCATCGCAGGTGTGCGCGCTGCAAAGGCTGCCACATCTATTTGATGATCAAGAGCGACTAATAGCTCTTTAGCACGAACAACACCGATAATTTCATCTAACTCACCACGTGCAACGGGAAAAAGGCTGTGTGGCGTATCGAGTAACTGCACCCGAATATCATCAATAGAGGCTTCTGCATCAACCCAAGATATTTGATTCCGAGGCGTCATCAAGCTACGTATCGAACGTGAGGCAAGCGTGAGTACGCCATTAATCATAAAGCGCTCTTCATCTTTGAAGGTGCGAGATGCTTGGGTGTTTTCACCGCTCTCTTCGCCGGAAGCGGGTTGTGAGGCCATCCGATAACGGCTTCCCATAAGGCGTAAAATCGCATCGGCGGTACGTTCACGCATGGGACGTCGTGCTTCTGATTTCAGGAAATTACGACGTGCGACTTGATTGAAGAATTCAATAACAATTGAGAAACCAATCGCCGCATAAAGGTACCCTTTCGGAATATGAAATCCAAAGCCTTCAGCCACTAAACTCAGGCCAATCATTAAGAGAAAGCTTAAACAGAGTACGACTACAGTAGGATGAGCATTGACAAAACGCGTTAACGGCTTCGACGCAATTAACATTAAGATCATTGCGATGACGACTGCGGTCATCATGACCCAAAGATGGCTGACCATACCGACGGCTGTGACGACCGCATCCAGAGAAAAAACGGCGTCAAGGATAACAATTTGGACGACAACAGCCCAAAATCCCGCATAGCCTTTATTTGCCTGTTCTATCTCTACGGGGCTCTCTAACCGTTCGTGCAACTCCGTGGTAGCTTTAAATAACAAAAATATGCCACCCACCAGCATAATCAGGTCTCGGGCGGAAAAAGCAAATTGTGCAACATGGAATAGAGGTTTCGTCAACGTGACTAACCACGACATCACCGATAAGAGTACCAACCGCATTACGAGCGCTAAACTCAACCCAATAATTCTCGCTTTATCGCGTTGAGCAGGCGGTAATTTATCGGAGAGGATCGCAACAAAAACTAGGTTATCAATGCCTAATACGATCTCTAAAACAATTAGAGCCAGTAAACCGGCTAATATTGACGGGTCTAATAAGAACTCCATGAGTCGCTCCCCCCGCTGGTTTTCACCATAATGGTTTTAGGTTCTACATAAGGTAAAGGATAGATGCAGAGTAATAGCTGCGATGTGGGAAATAGAAAAAGACCTCGGTGACGATCCATAGTGTGGGGTTAACCCTATACTCCTAGTTGTAATAAGAAACTTTACTTTATCAGGTGCAATAAATTCGTCAAAATTTTTGCGTACCTTTACATTTTGATGCTGTAAACGGTTATCACAGTTTACGCCATACCCGTATTCTAAAATCAGTTTCGCAATAGAAACTATCGCTATTTTCCAGCGTTTGCCAAACGGTTTGGTTGGCTCGCCAAGCAAAGGGTGTCATCTGCAACAATTGTGTCGCACTGCTTGCTGAAAGAGTCAGTGGGTAGTGGAGCGTAGTGTCTAGTAAACATTCAAAATCATTAAGTGCTTCATCTTTCTCATCATGCAGTTGTACATCATCATAAATTAATGCTTTGAACTGACAAAGATGCCGTGCCGCCGGTGTCACCGTCAAAAGAATACCTCCAGAACATAAGGTTCTGGCTAATTCTTCCGCTTTACTTGGCGCGTAAATTCTTACGATGGCAGAGAGAGAACCGGATGCAAAAGGCAGTCTATATCCCGAAGCCACACTAAAATGGATATCTGGATAGCGTTTTGCTGCCGCTTTTACCGCATACTTGGCGACATCAACACCATACACTTGTCGCTGTTGGTGGACCAACGCTGAGGTGTAATACCCTTCCCCGCATCCTAAATCAACGATAGTCGATAACGAATCCGTAGGCAGGTATTGTTCAAGAAGTTGCGACACCTTATCACGAAGCGGCTGATAATGGCCTTCATCGAGAAATTGCCGGCGCGCTTGCAACATTTGAGGGCTGTCTCCGGGATCTTTTGAGCCTTTATGTTGCACTGGAAGTAGATTGACATATCCCTCTTTAGCACGGTCGAAACGGTGACGTTGATGACACTCATAACCTTGCCGATCAGCGATTAGGGGGGATTGGCATAATGGACAAATATACAAAGGAGGCTCCAAGCGAAAACTGAGCCGAGCAGTTTAGCGGTTTCGCCGCACAAACCAAAGAAAAATCCCCGCAAAAGCGGGGATTTATAATCTATTCGGTAAACCGAGAATTAGATAGCAGTAACGTTAACTGCTGCTGGACCTTTTTGTCCATCTTGAATTTCAAACTCAACATTTTGGCCTTCAGCCAGAGTTTTGAAACCGTTACCTTGGATAGCTGAGAAGTGTACGAATACATCTTTGCTACCGTCTGCAGGAGTGATGAAACCAAAACCTTTAGATTCGTTAAACCACTTAACCTGACCTTTAATCTTTGCCATTTTACCAATTCCTTTAAAATAAAAAGTTGCCCTGAGGCAGTTATTACAGAAAATCGAGAAATACTGGATGAAGTGTTTTTCTTAAATGGCAACAGACAAGGCTAAGATCAAAAAACCTTAACTGACTCGTAACCGGTAACCAAAAAACCATACAACAACGTGCTGTTCTCGTTTATCCTAGTAATTGTTATCACATATAAATTTATTAATGGCAAGGTCTTTTTACTGAATTTTTAATGATAAGCATTTTAAATATTAATCATTAATTTTGCACCCTTGCCAGTGCGAGTTAATGTGCTATTGATGCTCCACTCACTCTAAAAAAAGTGATTAGCGTTCAGCACGAAACATTAAATGAGAGGGCTCTTCTACCACCTGAACCGCCTCTTCTTGCTCTGCGACATCATTCTCAGGTTCACAACTGAGCTCAATTAATTGGTTCAGCATTTTTGTCTGTTTGCGTTGTTCTCGTAGTAATGCTTCCAATAAAGCAATTTGATCGTTCGCTCTGACGGCTTTTCGCATTGAGACAAACACAACAACACAAAAAAATACCACAGCAATCGCAAATAACGCAGGCAACATATAACTTCCACCGCCAGCAATCAATTCATTCATACTCTCGACCTAAGTACAGTTAATCTTATTAATGTCGCTCATTCTACTCTCTCTCCTCAGCTTGGTCATCAGGATTATCACCTGTGGTGCTTTCAGTGCACTCTTATCGATTTATCATCATGCGGGAGGCATTCTATTTCCACAATCCGAATCCCGCTCAGGAGACAGAAATGCTGTTTACACGCCTATTCATGCTTGTGCTCAGTTGTTGGGCAATCATGATGATTTCAGATTATGGAATACTGACCTATCGTGAAGCGAATAACATGGGGTTTAATTTGCGCTGTGAATATTTAACAGGAAGAGGACTTATTAATGCGGATTATTTATTCACGTCGGAAACAGCGCATAAACGCTGTCCCCTTTTTAAAAAAAACAATGATAGGCTGGAAATGTAGCCGTACAACGACGCGACTATTTAAGATACTGACCTTGGCGTAACGCATCGATACGTTTATCAAGCGGTGGATGCGACATAAATAAGTCACTTAAACTTTTTTGCTTTCCGTTGATACAAAACGCCATCATTGTGCCTGGTTCTTGCGGCTCATAACTGGTTTTCAAACGCTCGAGCGCTGCTATCATCTTCTCGCGTCCAACCAATTTTGCGGAACCTGCGTCGGCATGAAACTCACGATGGCGAGAAAACCACATAGTAATAATACTGGCTAATATACCGAATACTAACTCCAAGACCGTTGCCACCGCGAAGTAAACTAAAGGGTTGCCATTGCTCCCTTCTTCTTCACGATCTGAGCTTAAGAAGCCTGAAGCAACTTGTGCAATAATCCGAGAAATGAAGATAACAAAGGTATTAACTATCCCTTGAATTAAGGTCATAGTGACCATATCACCATTCGCAATATGACTAATTTCATGTGCGATAACGGCTTCCGCCTCATCCCGATTCATGTTTTGAAGCAGACCGGTAGACACAGCAACTAACGACGCATTTTTCCTTGCACCGGTTGCGAACGCATTGATATCCGGCGCATGATAAATGGCTACTTGGGGTGTGGTAATGCCGACTTGCTGAGATTGCTGAGTCACAATCTGCATCAACCATCTTTCCGTATCGTTACGGGGCTGTTGAATAACTTCTCCCCCCACGGAACGCAAGGCCATCCATTTAGACATAAGCAGCGAGACAAAAGAACCCCCGAAGCCGAACAAGCCTGCCATTATCATTAATCCTGGAATGCTGGCTGAACGGATACCGGTTAAACTTAGAATGATACCAAACACAGCCATTACGGCGAGGTTAGTACAGAGGAACAACACTATACGCATCATAGAAGTTTATATTTCCTTGAGAGCTGAACGCGAACTTATTTTCGCTCTATCCTAGGCTGTTGAGTAGAGTTTTCAAGAGAAAAACCGTGATATCCCACTGAAAAGACATAACTTTACATTTTGTCATACACTTCTCTCGGTTTGTCTGAGTTAACTGACACCCTAAAAAGAAAAGCGATAAAAAAAACCCGCCGAAGCGGGTTAGACTAAGAGTATCAACTATTTCTTGCTATTCAGTGGCGGTGGCGGATTTTTCGCCTCAGCCATCGCTAGATCATTCGCGATGGCGACGCTTTCATCTAAGTAAGGATCTGGCTCTTTATAATCCTTAGGTAGCGCATCCAAGGAAGCGATAGGTTTCTTCCCTTCGGCTTGAAAGCGTGCATTAATACGCTCTAATCGTAGTTGATCTTCTTCATTATTCTCTTTCTGACGTTCAGCAAGGTTCAACGAGACAATATCCATCTTATCTTTCATCGCATCAAATCGCTGAATATCTTTGATGATATATTGGAATTCACGATCTTTTGCAATACGCGCATCATGCTCTCGTCGTAACTCTGCAATATAAGGCTGTAAATCTGCGATTGGCGAGTATTTAGCAGGATTAATGCTATCCCACGGTAATGCATTATCTTCATACTTTTCGCCGGTCTTAATCGCTTCTACACCGGTTGGCATCAAGATATCAGGGGTGACCCCCTTACGTTGAGTACTTCCGCCATTGATACGATAGAATTTCTGAATCGTATACTGTACAGAGCCTAATGGTGGCCAATCAGGACGTAGCATCTGATCATAAATACGATTTAAAGAGCGGTATTGCTGAACAGTACCCTTACCGAAGGTGGGTTCACCGATAATGATTGCACGTCCATAATCTTGCATTGCCGCCGAGAAAATTTCAGATGCAGAGGCACTGAATCTATCGACCAATACCACCAGCGGTCCACCGTAGTAAACAACTCCATCATCATCACTATCTTGATGAATATTACCGGTATTATCTCGAACTTGTACCACCGGGCCTGATGGGATAAATAATCCAGATAATGAAACTGCTTCTGTTAAAGCACCGCCGCCATTAGTCCGTAAATCGATAACGATACTGTCAACGTGCTGCTTTTGAAGTTTCTGCAGTTGCACCTTAACGTCATCAGTTAATCCCACATAAAAGCCTGGAATATCGAGCACCCCAACTTTGTGGGTACCAACTTGATGTACTGAACCTTGTACCGCACGATCTTCTAAACGAATTCGTGCCCGAGTAAGCGTAATAATACGCGTTTTACTTCCCTTGGTCGCAGGTTGGATCTCTAAGCGAACTTTGCTTCCCTTAGGTCCCTTAATTTTCTCAACAATATCATCCAAACGCCAGCCGACAACATCTTCAATCGGCTCGCCTGCTTGGCCTACACCAATTATTTTGTCTCCGATACTCAACGCTTTACTTCGTGCGGCAGGACCACCAGCCACCATCGAGTTAATCATCGCATAATCATCATCCATCTGTAACACTGCGCCTATCCCTTCAAGGGATAAACTCATTTCGGTGTTAAATTGTTCGGTATTACGCGGTGATAAATAGTTTGTATGCGGATCAATTTCATGGGCGAAGGCATTCATCGCCGTTTGGAAAACATCTTCACTTGTCGTCTGTGATACCCGACGTAAAGCCGCGTTGTAACGACGCGTTAGCGTATCACGAATTTCTTGATCACTCTTGCCAGCAAGCTTAAGTGTCAGTTCATCATAGGTGACTTTAGCATCCCACAATTTATTCAGCTCATCCGTCGATGTTGGCCACGGAGCTTTGCTCCGGTCCAAATCGATCGTATCGTGTGAGGTGAAGTCCATCGGCCTATTCAACGCAGTCAATGCGTACTGAAGGCGCTCGAAACGTCGACGCTGGGATAAGTTAAACAGTTGGTAAAACGTATCGAGATTCCCAGATTCCAGTTCTTGCCCGACTTGCGTCTTCTTATTCGCAAATTGAGCAATATCGCTACTGAGTAAAATATTATGATTGTAATCAATCATATTAAGGTAACGATCAAAAATTTTACTCGAAAAATCAGCATCTAGCGTAATTTGCCGATAGTGCGACTGAGTAAAGCGTGCAGTGACACGCTGACTTACCGTGACTTGTTGAGGCTGCTCTTGTAGTTGAGGAATCTGATTTTCTTGTGTAATCAGATCCGCAGCAAAAGCCTGCCCCATAAACAAAGATGCGACAAGTAAACTTACTTTAAAACTGGTGTTCATGCCTGGGTCACTCTCCGTTTCAGAACTGCAAATGTTCTGGGCGTACAATCATTGCCAGTCCTGATGCTAGTTGTACTCGAACTCCCTCTTTGGAGATTTCAAGAACAGTAGCCTCGACGGCACTTAGACCTGCTTTAACGCGAATAGGTTGACCAACTTTGAGTACTGAAAGATCAGTAACGGGCTTACCTTCAACAGCACGCGGTTGACGCGAATCGCTCTTCGGTTTGCGAGGCTTTGACTCTGCGTTAGTGACACCTGGTGTCGCAGGTTTGCGAGGCGTTGGCTTGCGCGGACGGCGTTCAGTCTTGTTTGTCTCATCAGCTTTAGCTTCGCTACGTTGCTTAGCACGATGAGCGGCAACACGGGCTTTCGCCTCTTCAAGTTGTTGGCGAGCATGCTCAACATGTTGCTCTTCCAGCGTTCCACATGCGTTACCATCAAGATCGACACGGGTAGCGCCCGCTTTGATACCGTACAAATAACGCCAGCTAGAAGTATAGACACGCAGCGCTGAACGAAGTTGAGTTTTACTCAAGCTCATTTCAGCCGGAATACGTTCGACTAAATCCTGAAAAATGCCGATTTTTAACGGCTTTGCTTCACCTTCTGCAATAAAACAGCTTGGAAATTGCTGTGAAAGGTATGCAATGACTTCTTTACTACTACTCAACTTAGGTTGATTTTCCATGAAATTTCCTGATTACAACGGTTTTGCCGACCAACGCAGGCATGAACACGCGACATTATAATGACTACAGCGCTAATTGCTATGCCTCAGCGAAATTACCTTTTAATTGTTGTAAAAAAAGAGAAATCTCAGTGGCTGACAAAAGGGTCTCAAGCGTCCTCACAACGAGTTCTAAACCTACTTCGTCTTGCTCATCAAAATGAGAATAATTAGGGCTGTCAATGTCTAAAACACCAATAATCTGACCATTTAAACGTATGGGTAATACAATTTCGCTATTACTGGCAGAATCACAAGCAATATGCCCACTAAATTGGTGAACATCGGCAACGCGCTGCACAGTTCCCGTTGCGACTGCACTGCCGCATACCCCTTTACCCACCGGAATACGTACACATGCCACCTTACCTTGAAAAGGACCTAAAACTAAGGTTTCCTTTTCAGTCAGTAGATAAAACCCCACCCAATTCAGCCCAGACATTCGCTCAAACAGTAAAGCACTAAAATTAGCTAACACTGGTAGAAATGCAGTTTCGCCACTGTTTAATGCATTCAAATCTTGGGACAAATCTTGATAAAATTCTGACTTACTCATTTTCCAACCATAAAGTAAAATTGAAATATTCGCGAACAGCACCCCCAAACGACGAAAGAAATAGACATAGGAATACACTCAACTATGCTTATATTCTTACTCAGGGAACTTCTGATACATTACGCTTTCAACGACTATAGCAGACTCACTTAGTGAACAATGAAAATTTTATGCTTTGTAACGATAATTACCGATAGCCAACTATGAAAATTACCGCTATCAGAACGCCGGATACCTATACCGATCTTCATCGGTGTGCGGAGTGTGATCATATTTTTCACCGTCCTGTGCTCAAATCGGGTCAAACGGCTTATTGTCCGTGTTGTAGAGCGAAAATTGCCCGAGGGCAAGATTGGTCTTTTGCGAGGATCTGCTGTCTTGCCGCTTTAATGCTGTGTTTGATGCCAATGGCGTGGAGCCTCCCCCTCATTCAAATCCGTCTACTGGGGATGACCATTAGTGCCAGTCTCGTTGCGGGTATTATGCAGATGGTTCAGCAGGGGGATATTATTACCGCTGCAATGGTCAGTTTTTGCATCATCGCCACGCCTTTAGCATTTGCACTCAGCCTTCTCTATCTACTCGTCGGTCGACAACTGGGGATGAACCTACGCCCAGTTTTGCTGGCTATTGATAAGCTGAAAGAATGGATAATGTTTGATATTTATCTTATTGGTGTAAGCGTAGCAGCAATAAAAGTTAAAGACTATGCCGATATTTTTATCGGTTATGGAATGCTTGCTTTTGTCAGTCTGACGCTACTCTATATTCTTTTGGTTATCCATCTTGATGTCGGTCGGCTATGGGAAAAATTTTATCCTCAGCCTCGGCAAGCACTTCGTCCTGATGAAGTAAAATGCTGTATCCATTGCCATTACAGTGGGTCAAGTGACCATCAAGGCCGGTGCCCCCGTTGCCATATAAAAATGACACCGCGTCTCCCGCATAGCTTACAAAAGTCTTGGGCTGCACTCATCAGTGCTATTATCTTACTCTTTCCGGCAAACCTACTGCCTATCTCCATTATTTATCTCAATGGCGCTCGCCAAGATGATACGATTTTTTCAGGTATTGTCTCTCTAGCCAGTGGAAACATTCCGGTTGCTATGGTCGTTTTTACGGCAAGTATTCTTGTTCCGGTAAGTAAAGTTATTGTATTACTGGCTTTACTGATAAGTATTCACGCTCGCTGCGAGCAAGGGCTTAAAACACGAATCCGCCTATTAAGAGCCGTAAAATGGATTGGCCGCTGGTCTATGCTCGACCTTTTCGTTATTTCATTAATGATGTCATTGGTCGACCGTGACCAACTTCTTGCTTTTACTATGGGACCAGCTGCGGTTTATTTTGGTTCCGCTGTTTTTCTTACCATTCTATCCGTAGAATGGCTCGATAGCCGCTTACTCTGGGATGCTCATGCAACAGGAAACGCCGAATACACCGATTAGCGCCACGGTTAAAAACAAGCGCCGTCTCTCACCATTTTGGTTTCTTCCGCTCGTGGCCGTCCTGATAACAGGGTGGCTATTGTGGAAGAATTATCAAGAAAGTGGGACGACAATTACTATCGATTTCCACACGGCTGATGGGATTGTTCCTGGACGTACACCCATTCGCTATCAAGGCGTAGAAATCGGTACGGTGCAAGATATTGTCCTAACAGATAACTACCGAGTGATCAAAATTAAAGCGAGCATCAAAAGTAGTATGAAAGATGCTTTGCGTACCAATACAAAATTTTGGTTGGTGACGCCACAGGCTTCACTCGCTGGCGTATCGGGATTAGATGCTTTAGTTGGCGGTAACTACATTGGAATGATGCCGGGGGATGGGGAAAGTACATACAGTTTTACGGCCTCCGACAGTCAACCGAAAAATATAGTCAATAATGGCGGGCTAATTATTCAACTTCATGCCAATGATCTTGCCTCACTGAATACCGGCTCTCAGGTCTATTATGAAAAAGTCCCTGTGGGAAGAGTCTTTGATTACAGCTTTGCCCCTCAGGGTAAAGGGGTATTAATCGACGTATTAATTGAAAGACGCTATACACAGTTGGTCAAGAAAAACAGCCGGTTTTGGAATGTTTCAGGCTTACAAGCCAAACTCGGTGCCTCTGGACTGAACGTTGATCTCACCAGTGTTCCTGCGTTGATTAATGGCGCGATTGCCTTTGACTCCCCGGCAGATTCCCCAGCGGCTGAAAACCAAGATCGCTACGAGTTATACCCCAATCTAGCCGAAAGCCAACGCGGTGTGAATTTCACATTAAAGCTCCCTAGTGCCGATAACCTAAGCGCAGGTTCTACCGCCCTCATGTACCAAGGGTTACAAGTGGGTACTCTCACCCATATTACCCTAACGGACAAACAACATATTACTGGAGAATTAACCGTAGATCCGAGTGTAGTAGGATTAATGCGTACCGGAACACGCATTGAGATGCGCCAACCCAGTTTACAAAGCGGTAATCTTTCAGTAGGGGCGCTGATTACAGGCACTTACCTTCAATTAATACCGGGTGAAGGCGATGCGGCGACAGAATTTACGGTTTTACCCGCTAGTCAATCACTCCTTCAAGCTCCAAATAGTTTGGCTGTGGAACTCACTGCCCCGCAGAGTTACGGTATCGATGCCGGTCAACCGCTGATCCTCAATGGCGTTCCTATTGGTAATGTCGCTCAAAGAGCATTAACCGATCACGGTGTCACTTTTAAGGTGCTCGTTGCACCGCAATACCGTCATTTTATCCATGCAGATACGCAATTTATCGCTGATAGTCAAATTCGCATCCGTATGGGACTCGACGGTATAAAACTGATTGGGGCACCCCCGCAACAATGGATTCAAGGTGGAATTCGTCTCAATGCCGGAAGTCAAGGTAAGCCCAATGAACACTATCCACTGTATGCGGATGATGATGCCGCAAGGGATAGAACACAAGGGGATAAACCCTCAATTACCTTAAAACTGAAAGCCTCTGAATTACCGGATATCCAGGCTGGTAGCGTGGTGCTGTATCGCCGTTTCCAAGTTGGTGAAATCGTTGATATTACCCCCAATGCTAATCACTTTATTGTCTCCGTACATATCACACCAGAGTATCGAAAACTCATCAGTGATAATACCGTCTTTTGGGCTGAAGGTGGGGCACGAGTTCAATTAAATACTAGTGGAATTACGGTTCAAGCCACCCCTTTAAATCGTGCTCTGAAGGGGGCTATCAGTTTTGATAATCTTCCGGGTGTCACCAAACAACAAGGGAATTATCGAGAGTTATTTGCTAGCCGCAACGCCGCAAACGCAGTGGGGAGCCAAATTATTTTCCACACTTTTGATGGCAGTAAACTATCAGCCGGTATGCCTATTAAGTATCTGGGGATTAATATTGGTCAAGTTGAGAGCCTATCGCTGAGTGAGAATCTTCATCAAGTGGAGGCAAAAGCGGTTCTCTACCCGGAATACGACCAATATTTTGCGCGTAGTGGTAGCCAGTTCTCAGTGATCTCTCCCGAAATTTCCGCCACCGGAGTGAACCATTTAGAATCTTTACTACAGCCCTACGTGAACGTTGATCCAGGAACAGGAAGTTTACGCCGTAATTTTGAATTACAAGAAGATACGATTACTGACTCCCGCTATTTAGATGGTCTAAATATCTACGTCGATGCTCCCGATGCAGGGACACTAACGGTAGGTACGCCCGTACTATACCGTGGGGTTGAAGTCGGTACCGTCACCGGTACCTCACTGGGAGCATTAGCTGATCGTGTTGAGATTGCCATGCGTATCAGCACCCGCTACCAACACTTAGTCCGTAATAACTCTGTGTTCTGGTTAGCATCGGGTTACTCTCTCGATTTTGGGCTAACAGGTGGCGTAGTGAAAACCGGGACATTACAGCAATTTATTCGTGGTGGTATCCAATTTGCTACCCCACCTACTGTTCCGCTTGCTCCTGACGCCGAACCAAACAAGCACTTCTTGTTACGTAATGAAGCGCCTGACGGTTGGCAAAAATGGGGAACCGCAATTCCTCGCCAAGAGTAATTCTTAGCCACGGGCAGAATCTCTGCCCGTGTTCATGTTACACTGTATTTTTAACCCCGATGGATCCTATTGTGAGTGCTGAAGTTATCAATTTCCCTCCCCAATTTCTTGAGTTAATGCACCAAGCGCTTCCCGATGAAAACGATTTCGCAGATTTTATCGCAATCAGTCAACGCCCTTTGCGTCGCGCGATACGTGTCAATACCTTAAAAATAAGCGTTGAAAATTTTCTAGTCTTAACCGCTGAGCACCCTTGGGAATTAACACCGGTGCCTTGGTGTCAAGAAGGATTCTGGGTCGTTTTAAATGATGAGCAGATCCCTTTGGGCAGTTATGCTGAGCATCTTAGTGGTCTTTTTTATATTCAAGAACCCAGCTCAATGCTCCCCGTAACGGCGCTTTTTGCAGGAGAAGAACGCCCTCTCACTCTTATGGATATGGCTGCGGCACCAGGATCAAAAACCACGCAGATTGCCGCCAACATGGCGAATCATGGATTGATCATTGCTAATGAGTATGCCGCCAGTCGAGTGAAAGTGCTGCATGCCAATCTAAGCCGCTGTGGCGTCACAAATAGCGTATTAACGCACTTTGATGCACGTGTATTTGGGGCGGCACTCCCAGAGCAATTTGACGCTATTTTACTTGATGCGCCTTGCTCAGGCGAAGGGGTTATCCGCAAAGATCCACAGGCATTTTCCCAATGGAGTCTGGAAAGCACTCATGAAATTGCCCAAACTCAGCGAGAGCTATTATTCAGCGCCTTTCATGCGTTGAAACCCGGTGGGCGATTAATTTATTCCACCTGCACTCTAAACCAAATTGAAAACCAACAGGTAGTGGCTTCACTTTTAGCACAATTCCCTGATGCCGTTACCATAGAGTCGTTACATGACCTTTTCCCTGGCGCCGAGTCTGTCGTGACGGCAGAGGGCTTTTTGCATATATTTCCTCAACGCTTTGACAGTGAAGGTTTTTTTGTCGCGAGTTTACGTAAAACAGCCTCTGTCACACCATTACCGCTTCCAAGCTATAAAATAGGTAAGCTTCCTTTTCAGCCGGTATCACGATTAATAGCCCAACAAGTCACACAACTGGCCGAAAGCGTAGGTATTACTTGGGATGATAGGCTCAATCTCTGGCAACGAGATAACGAATTGTGGCTTTTTCCGAAATTAGTTGAACCATTAATGAATAAGGTTAAATTCTCTCGACTTGGTTTTCGATTAGCGGACATTCATAATAAAGGGTACCGTTGGCATCACGAAGCAATCATTGCGCTGGCCAAACCGACCCCATCAACCCTAGCTCTCAGTGCAGAAGAAGCCGCAGAGTGGTATAGAGGACGCGATATTTATCCAAATAGCCCATTACCGAAAGGCGAATGCTTACTCAGCTATCAGCAGCAAGTCCTTGGTCTGGCGAAAGTGGTGAACCAACGCATCAAAAATAGTCTTCCGAGAGAATTGGCGCGAAACGGTCCACTTTTCAAGTAAATCAGCAATACCGCCCCCTCTTCACCTGAGGGGGGAATTACAAATGTAAATAAAACTATAGTTATGTAAGTGCTATCCCAACTGATGGGGTTCCTTGTGATTCTTTACATTGCGATCCCCGGATCTCAGCCGATCTCTTGGTATAATTCTCGTGCACTTTGCCGTCCAAGACCTCTGTTAACGCTTTGCAAGGCGTCTTTATTTACCTTTTGGGAACAACAATGAAAACAATAGCCCGACCTCTACTTATTTTACTCCCTGTCATTATGATGACCGTCCCTGCATTGAGTGAAGCACGTTCTTTCTCATCAAAAGGTTTCGGCTCCTCGAAAATGTTTAAGCGGCAAACGCCGAATAAACCTGTCGCGGCAACAACTCCCCCTTCATCCACTCCACCAACGACAACACCGAATGCAACAACGTCACCCGGACAAAGAGGCATACCCGGTGCCGAGAACTATCGCCCACTGAGTCAACAGGCCCCCTCGCAACGCCTAAAAAATGCCATTAATACCCGTGCAGGAAGTGGTGGTGCACGGCTTACGCAACTTGCTCTGCTTTACTGGTTACTCAGTAGTAGCAACAGCCACGCGTCGGAATTGACGGACGCAGACCGGGCATGGGTACAAAAAGAGATTAAGGAAAAAGAGAAAAATGGGGAAAAGCTCGAAGAATCGGGACCATCAACCCCTGCGCCGGCGAAACCTTAATATTCAGGCAATGACACCGAATAGGAGTCGGTGTCATTACTATCCTCTTAACGCCATGATCCTTTTATCGGTTTTGCGTAGTAGGCTAAGATAGCGATTAAACAGACTTCAATACTGACCGACCAGTAGATATGACCTAGAATTTCACTCCATAATTCATAGCCATTAAGGTTCCATAACCACCCTGTTTTTCCTTCATCATAAACCGGGTTACGAAAGCCTAGCGCAGGGATGAGGAAACCGTGCATAGCGACCGTTATCACTATGCCATAGACTGCACCATAGCCTAAACGGATTTTCGGCCAATAATATGCGCCGGCGACATAAACAAAAGCAAATGCAAAGCTAAATAACCAATGGTAGAGAGTCACCGCCCCCAACACAGAATTACCTTGATAGATATAATCCAGTGAATGTTGATTGATGCCCGCCCAGCCTAACCACGCATCAATATGGGCCCCCGGTGGAGAAATTTCTCCCGCTACACGTGGCGGCATATTAACCTCTGAGCCCCATTTCACTAATGAGCTCATAAAGCCTGCTAACAGTGTTGCCCAAATGATAATTTTACAATTTATTTTAGATGGCATATGTTCCCCTTAGCCGTGAATGAGCGTAAAGATAAAGAAATAGAGTCTTAACTGACTTTGCGCTAATTTTACTGACTAAAGGAAAATCTAGTGAGGTATAACCTATAAATACTTGTTTCAGATCAAGAATATAATAAAGATAAATCTATTAACGACCAACATCCCTCAACAGTAAGTGCTGCGGTAAGTCTTTGCTGTTAAGGGAGTCGCTTATCTAAGCGTCACATAACGCTTGTGCGCGGGTAATTAATGGCGTGAGATCCATTTTTTGTCCCGGATGTTGCTTATCATCAGCTTGAATAACCGTAATAGATTGACCCTGGATTTGCTTGCTCTCTACGCGTCGTTGGGCAATCGCATTCAGGGGGTATTGCATCAAAGTACTATCATTAATCGCAAATAATCCGCCGTCTTTATCGCAGCTTAGCATGATCTCTTCACGGGTTAACGGCCACTGTTGCTTACCTATTTCACGCCGACTGACGGTAATCACTTCGGAAGCAAAGGATTGTCCACTGACGATGGCAAGTAATAACACAAAAAGCAGTTTTTTCATTGGAATAATGCCTTAAATTCGTAATAATAAATGCGCCATATGACTGATTGTAAAGTGTAGCAAATGCCGTAAATAGGTGGCAAAGAATAGCATTCACTTCAGGTGCTTTTCCGTCCAAAAGGAATCAACTATCATTATGACTTATAATCTCGCTGAACTCAGTTCAGAGGACAAAGACCGACTAAACACCGAATTAGCGGCAGCCGGTGTCGCGTTTAAAGAACGCTATAATATGCCTGTTGTCCCTGTCCATGTTGAAAATGAACAACCTGCTGCACTGCGCGCCCATTTTCAACAAAAACTCATGGATTACCGTCAACTTTCTGTGACGTTGTCACGATTACCCTACGAGCCAAAACTTAAGACTTAGGCCATTCTCCTGTCGCGAGGCCAATCAGAAAACTACATTCACGGGCGATATCAACATACGCTTGGTAACGTCCCGATTTACCACCATGCCCCGCATCCAGATCGGTATAGAGCAACAACTGATGAGCATCAGTTTTCATTTTTCTGAGTTTAGCCACCCATTTCGCAGGCTCCCAATACTGGACTTGTGAGTCATGCAGACCCGTAGTGACGAATAAATGTGGGTAGGCCTGCTCGCAGACATTGTCATAAGGGCTATAGGTCCGAATGACCTCGTAATCTTCTTTGATATTCGGATTTCCCCACTCTTCGTACTCTCCGGTGGTGAGAGGAATCGATTCGTCTAACATTGTACTCACCACATCGACAAACGGCACCTGAGCGAGGATACCGTGAAACAGAGTGGGGGCTAAATTACTGACTCCAGCAACCAATAACCCCCCTGCACTGCCTCCCATGGCATAACAACGTTTGCTATCTCCCATTCCCTGTTGCAGTAATTGTTGTGTCGCATCAATGAAGTCATTGAAGCTATTCATTTTGTATTGAAGGCGTCCGACATCATACCAAGCACGACCGAGCTCACCGCCACCGCGTACATGGACCATTGCGTAAATAAAACCTCTATCCAGCAGGCTTTGCCGGGTAAAACTAAAATCAGCCTCTAATACTGCCCCGTAAGCACCATATCCATAAACGAGTAGTGGATTTTTTCCCGGTTCAAGGCAATCACGACGCCAGACTAAAGAAACAGGGACTTTCACTCCATCACGCATGGTCAACCACCGCCAGTCACTTTGATAAGCATGTTCATCGTAAAGAGGAATTTGAACTTGCTTTAATCGCTGTAATTGATGAGTATTCAGATCCCACTCGTAAGTCGTTGTCGGTGTTGTCAGGCTGCTATAGCCGAAACGCAATCGGGTAGTATTCACTTCAGGATTATGACCAATCCACACCACGCCGTTCTCCGCCTGTTTTGGAAGCGTATAGCGCTGACCGTTATGCAACGAATATTGGCATAGTTGGATGATTCCTTGTTCACGTTCTTCAGTAACTAACCAATCGTTGAACAACTGAAAATCTTCGAGAATACGATCTTTTTTTGCCGGGATCACCTCATGCCAATTCTGTTCCGATGTATCATCTTGCGTGCAACGATAAAGACCAAAATTGATACCGTCACGGTTCGAGCGGATAAAATAGTGTTCTTCAAAATGGTCAATGCTGTATTCATGATTAGCACGGCGTTCCAAAACACAGCACGGGGGTAAATGGGGATTGTTGGCATCAATAGCCCACGCTTCGCTGACCGTAGAGCTATCCAATAAAATAAATAAGCGTTGTTCAGAGCTACTACTGGTCAGACTGACATAGAAGCTATCATCATGCTCTTCGTAAATAAGGGTATCTTGGGAAGGATCGTTACCCAATTGATGTCGCCAGACTTGCCAAGGTAATAAAGTTTGCGGATCTTGCTTAATATAAAATAGCGTCTGCCCGTCATTAGCCCAGACAATAGATGGGGAAAGTCCTTCAATAACAGTAGGTAACCATTTTTGCTCACGAAGATCCTTAATACGTAACGTATATTCACGTCGAGACAGATAATCTTCCGTTACGGCCATATAACGGTGATCCGCCGTAATCTCCAATGCCCCTAATTCATAATATTCGGCATCACGCGCTCGAATATTGCAATCCAGTAATGTTCGCCACTGTGCCTGACTGTTATCTTTACGCCATACCCACCGTGGATAGTCATCACCTTGTTGATAACGTTGCTGATACCAATAGCCGGCCTTTAAAAAAGGGACAGAATGATCATTACCCGGGATCCTTGCTGTCATTTCTGCATAAAGTGTCTCTTGCAGTGCAGATAATGGGGCAAGCTGTTGCTCACACCAACGGTTCTCTGCAATAAGATAGTCAATGACGTCTTGATCACTTCGCTCGTCATCTCGCAGCCATGCAAACTCATCATAGCGTTCCTCGCCGTGATTTTGATGGATATAAGGAATACGGCGAGCTTGAGGGCTATTAGTCATGGCGTAGATACCGAGGTAGAAAGTGATGAATGGACAGTATCGCATGTTTTCTTACGCTTTAACTACTCCCCCTTTTCAACACTTCACTCGTGCTAACGCAATCGTTTTCGTTTAGACTTATCACCGATTGACTCATTAAGACTAGGAAATACATTATGCTTACGTTCGGCACCGCATTACGCGCTAATGCAACAAAAGTGATGTTATTGGGCTGTGGTGAATTAGGGAAAGAAGTGGCAATAGAGTGCCAACGTCTTGGCGTGGAAGTGATCGGCGTGGACCGCTATGCCGATGCACCGGCTATGCATATCGCACATCGCTCCCACGTGATTGATATGCTTGATGGACAGGCACTTGAAGCCATCATTAACCAAGAACAACCCGATTTTATCGTGCCGGAAATAGAAGCCATTGCAACCGCTAAACTGGTACAACTCGAGGCTGAGGGGCTAAAGGTTGTCCCTTGCGCGCGCGCCACTCAAATTACCATGAATCGAGAAGGCATTCGCCAATTAGCGGCTGAGCAACTGGGACTACCAACATCTGCGTATCAGTTTGCTACGCAAAAGCAGGAATTTATTGAGGCCGTCAAAGATATTGGCTTGCCGTGTTTTATTAAACCTGTCATGAGCTCTTCAGGTAAGGGGCAAAGTCTCATCCGTCACCAAGACGAGTGCGAGGCTGCCTGGCAGTATGCACAACTTGGTGGCCGAGCTGGCGCAGGTCGTGTGATTATTGAAGGATTAGTCGACTTCGATTTTGAAATCACCCTTCTCACTATTAGCGCTGTAGATGGTATTCATTTTTGTGCCCCAATTGGTCATCGTCAAGAAGACGGTGATTACCGTGAGTCTTGGCAGCCTCAGCAAATGAGTGCATTAGCGCTTGAACGCGCACAAGACATCGCGCGTAAAGTGGTTACCGCCCTGTCCGGTTATGGATTATTCGGGGTTGAATTATTCGTACGAGGTGATGAGGTGATCTTCAGTGAAGTGTCGCCACGTCCACATGATACAGGTATGGTCACCCTGATTTCTCAAGACCTTTCTGAGTTCGCTTTACATGTTAGAGCTTTTCTTGGTTTACCTATTGGCCACATTCGCCAATATGGGCCAGCCGCTTCAGCGGTTATTTTACCGGAACTGGTCAGCGATACGATTCAATTCTCCGGACTTAGCGAGGCCTTAAAAGAAGGCCAACAACTCCGCCTTTTCGCTAAACCGCAAATTGCAGGTCGCAGACGTCTTGGCGTTGCTCTAGCACAGCACGACACGATTGAACAAGCTGTTGCTAGCGCACTGAAAAGTGCTGCCGCGGTTAAAGTGACAGACGGGAAATAATCGTTAACCGCCAGCATTCGCTGGCGGTCATTGATTTACTCAAGAGGTGTTTCAGACTCGTTCCACGAACGACCATCACGAGTAATCATCGCCACAGAGGCAACAGGTCCCCACGTTCCCGCTTGATATGGCTTCGCTGATTCGCCATCTTTTTCCCAAGCATCAATAATCGAGTCAACCCATGTCCATGCCGCTTCAACCTCATCCCGATGAACAAAGAGTGCTTGAATACCGCGCATTGACTCCAGTAACAACCGTTCATAGGCATCTGCCAGATGACTTTCGTTAAAGGTCTGCGAGAAACTCAGATCCAGTTTGGTAGTTTGCAGCTTGTGCTTATGATCCAGACCAGGGACTTTATTCAGAATTTCGATATCCACACCTTCGTCCGGCTGTAAACGAATCGTCAGCTTATTCTGAGGCAGTTGGGTATAAGACTCTTTAAACAAGTTCATTTCTGGGTTTTTGAAATAGACCACAACTTCGGAACACTTCGCGGGCAATCTTTTCCCAGTACGTAAGTAGAACGGTACCCCTGCCCAGCGCCAGTTATCGATATCTACGCGAATAGCGACAAAGGTTTCAGTTGAACTGGTTTTATTTGCCCCTTCTTCATCGAGGTAACCCGGTACTTTTTTACCTTGAACAAAGCCCGCTGTATATTGACCACGTACCGTTTTCTCACGGACGTTGGTGTGATCAATCTTGCGCAAAGAGCGTAGGACTTTAATTTTCTCATCGCGAATACTCGCTGCCGTCAAGTCAGAAGGCGGTGACATCGCAATCATCGTCAATACTTGTAACAAGTGGTTCTGAACCATGTCACGCATTTGACCTGCTTTATCAAAGTAACCCCAACGCCCTTCAATCCCGACTTCTTCTGCAACAGTAATTTGCACGTGATCGATCGTTTTATTATCCCAATTATTGACGAAAATAGAGTTCGCAAAGCGTAAGGCTAATAAATTCAGTACCGTCTCTTTCCCTAAATAGTGGTCAATTCGGAAAACTTGGCTTTCATCGAAAAACTCACCGACGCTATCATTAATTTCTTGGGATGTCTCAAGCGACGTACCGAGTGGCTTCTCCATCACAACACGGGCAGGTTTTGCATTGAGTTTAGCTTGACCTAACCCTTTACATATCGCACCAAAAGTACCTGGTGGCATAGCGAAATAGTTAACTGTGACTCGGTTTTTTTGGTCAAGCAACTTGGCTAACTTACTAAAATGTGCGGACTCATTGACATCCAAATTACAGAAATCCAAACGGGCGCTCAATTTCGCCCAAATTTCCGGATCGATGTCCTCTTTCATAAAGGTCTTTAGCGCTTTATCAACCTCTTGGGTATAAGCTGCTTTATCCCACTCAGCACGGCCTACACCGATAATTTTCGTTTGTTCATTGATTTGACCCGCTTTTTCCAACTGGTATAACGAAGGTAATAGCTTACGACGTGCCAAATCACCCTTGGCTCCGAAAATTACCAGGTCGCAAGCCTGAACTGTTTGCGTTGACGCCATTTTATTCTCCTCGTTCTGACCTCTGATAACGAATTATGTTAAGAAGTCCCTTAAATTCATATTATTACTCACTTTACGTTGATTTGCTTAGTGAGGTAAACCGTTTGCTTTGCTAAATCCTTGACGATTCTCGTCATGGCGTAGATGAGTTGTTAAGCGAGTACCCAAAGTTGTACCTTAAATTGATTGCCCCCATTTATCGTTTTCTGCGATATTGAGTGCAGTATCTGTTCTCAACGACTAAGCATTGTTCATTACTTATGATCTTACTGGAGTTGTCTATGTCAACACGCCTTAGAAGAACGAAAATTGTTGCCACTTTAGGTCCGGCAACGGATCGCGAAAATAATTTAGAACGAGTGATTGCTGCCGGAGCGAACGTCGTTCGACTGAATTTTTCCCACGGTAGTGCTGAAGACCACCTTACTCGAGCAAATAATGTCAGAGCGATTGCCAAAAAATTAGCACGCCATGTCGCGATTCTTGGTGATTTACAAGGCCCGAAAATCCGTATTTCAACATTCCGCGATGGGAAAATTTTTCTCAATGTGGGCGACACCTTTACCTTAAATGCTGCATTAGATAAGGGCGAAGGCACACACCAACAGGTTGGGATTGATTATAAAGCCCTACCACAAGATGTCGAACCCAACGACATTCTATTGCTTGATGATGGACGCGTTCAATTACGTGTCACCGCGGTTGAAGGTGATAGCATCTTAACCGAGGTGACTGTCGGTGGCCCGTTATCGAATAACAAGGGAATTAATAAACAAGGGGGTGGGCTCTCCGCACAGGCGCTTACCGAGAAAGATAAAGCCGATATCCTTACGGCTGCCAAAATAGGCGTTGATTACTTAGCCGTCTCTTTTCCGCGCTGTGGGGATGATTTACGTTATGCGCGTCAACTCGCGGAAGAAGCTGGCTGTAAAGCAAAAATCGTTGCCAAGGTAGAGCGTGCAGAGGCCGTTGCAACCCAAGAGGCGATGGATGATATTATCTTAGCCAGCGACGTTGTGATGGTCGCTAGGGGCGATTTAGGGGTAGAGATTGGTGATCCTGAGCTGGTCGGTATTCAGAAAAATTTAATCAGTCGCGCACGTCAACTCAATCGCGCCAGCATTACTGCCACGCAGATGATGGAATCGATGATCACTAATCCGATGCCGACTCGTGCAGAAGTCATGGATGTCGCGAATGCCGTGTTAGATGGTACCGATGCGGTAATGCTCTCTGCAGAAACTGCAGCAGGCCAGTACCCAGCAGAAACGGTCCAAGCTATGGCCAATGTGTGTATCGGTGCAGAAAAAATACCGAAAGTGAATGTTTCTCGCCATCGTTTAGACGTTCAGTTTGATAATATTGAAGAAGCGATTGCGATGTCGGCGATGTATGCGGCCAATCATCTTAAAGGCGTCACGGCGATTGTAACCATGACGGAGTCGGGACGTACCGCATTAATGACCTCGCGGATTACATCAGGTTTACCTATCTTCGCACTGTCACGACATGAAGATACATTAAACAGCACGGCGCTCTACCGTGGTGTTACACCTGTGGCAATCTCGGGTTATAGCGATGGTTTACTCGCTGTGCACGATGCCGTAAAACTCCTCAAAACCCGGGGCTACTTGCATCGCGGTGATTTAGTGATCGTCACTCAAGGGGATGTGATGGGCGCGACGGGAACAACAAATACCCAACGTGTTATCACTGTTCAGTAAAAAAATAGCCGCTTAGGCGGTAATGCCGATCAGTTAAGGATCAGTTGAACGATCCAGTGGCTGTGTAAAAATCCAGAAACGTTCTTCGTTTCTGGATTTTTTTATGCGCATTGCTCAGGCTCTTGAACTCGTTTCCTGCTACGACTCTACCCGTAACCCCCTGACTTCTCTCGGTGATGTTCTGGATCCCTAGCTCGTCTCCCGCTGTCTGGCCGAATCAGGTTCCGTCACCCTGCGTAAACGCCGTCTCCCGTTGGAAATGATGGTCTGGTGCATCATTGGCATGGCGCTCGAACGCGAAGAACCCCTCCACCAAATCGTGAACCGGCTGGATATTATGCTCCCCGGCAACCGGCCCTTCGTTGCACCCAGCGCGGTTATCCAGGCTCGTCAACGCCTGGGAAGTGATGCCGTTCGCCGCGTGTTTACCCAAACGGCGCAGCTGTGGCACAACTCCGTCACCCATCCACACTGGTGTGGTCTGACATTACTTGCGGTGGATGGTGTCGTCTGGCGCACCCAGGATACGCCAGAAAACGATACGGCCTTCCCGCGGCAGACCTATGCCGGG